>NZ_JBQEOY010000023.1:0-557 GCF_052045345.1 Serratia sp. 22264 | reverse complement strand
CTGGCCATCATCAACGATCTGCGCAATTCCACCGCAACGGACAACGCTACCGTTTCGCAACAGCATGCCTTTGAGGCAGATATCGGTAGCAGCCTGCTGTATAAAACCGCAGCGACGCTTAGCACTTCGGCAGCCAGCGGCAATGCGACCGGCACTGTCAACACCGGCAGCAGCCATGTGCTGAGCAATGCGGAAACTGCCGTATTGCAAAACGTGATCCTCAACGCTACCGCGGCAACCACCGCCAACCTGCAGTTCGCCGATCACCTGGCCAACCTGACCATCAACGGCACCGCCGCTTCGACGGTCAATCTGTCAACCGACGGTGTTAACCCGGGTGTTGCAGTTACGGTTAACGACGCCAATGTGATCCTCAACGCCAGCTCCGGCGCTGACAAGGTTACCGTCACCAGCGCGGCTACGGTCAACACCGGCACCGGTGATTTTAACCTGGGTGCCGGCAACGACTCGCTGAAGTGGGCCGGTAACGCCGCTGTCAACGGTGCCAACACCGTAGGTGCCGGCATCAGCGGCAACGGTGGTGCGGGTACCGATGT
>NZ_JBQEOY010000022.1:0-626 GCF_052045345.1 Serratia sp. 22264 | reverse complement strand
GCCAACGCCATCCGCGCACTCAGCATGGACGCCGTACAAAAAGCAAATTCCGGCCATCCGGGCGCACCTATGGGCATGGCGGACATCGCCGAAGTCCTGTGGCGCGACTACATGAACCACAACCCGACCAACCCGCACTGGGCTGACCGCGACCGCTTCGTGCTGTCCAATGGCCACGGCTCCATGTTGATTTACAGCCTGCTGCACCTCACCGGCTACGACCTGCCGATGAGCGAGCTGGAAAACTTCCGCCAGCTGCATTCCAAAACCCCGGGCCACCCGGAGTACGGCTACACCCCGGGCGTCGAAACCACCACCGGCCCGCTGGGCCAGGGCATCGCCAACGCCGTCGGTTTCGCCATTGCCGAACGCACCCTGGGCGCGCAGTTCAACCGCCCGGGCCATGACATCGTCGACCACCACACCTACGCCTTTATGGGCGACGGCTGCATGATGGAAGGCATCTCCCACGAAGTCTGTTCCCTGGCCGGGACCCTCAAGCTCGGCAAACTGACCGCGTTCTACGATGACAACGGCATCTCCATCGACGGTCACGTGGAAGGCTGGTTCACCGACGACACCGCCGAGCGCTTCGAAGCCTACGGCTGGCACGTGGTGCGCCACGT
>NZ_JBQEOY010000021.1:0-663 GCF_052045345.1 Serratia sp. 22264 | reverse complement strand
CTCTGACTGCCTAGGCATCCACCGTGTACGCTTAGTCACTTAACCTCACAACCCGAAGGTGTTTCTGTAAACAGAAAACACTGTCGTGCCGTTTATTTGAGAGACTCTATGACAGGTTATTCCTTACCCCAGTACATCTACGGAGGGATAAGTTTCAGCTGTCATGTTTCAATTTTCAGCTTGTTCCAGATTGTTAAAGAGCAAAATACTTCGCAGCATACTGTTTTCAGTACACTCTGAAGTATTGTCAGGACTATATGGTGGAGCTAAGCGGGATCGAACCGCTGACCTCCTGCGTGCAAGGCAGGCGCTCTCCCAGCTGAGCTATAGCCCCATACAGTCACTTGCAGATACCTTTGTTACCTTATTCGATTCCAAACAAGACGCGGCGCCACGCGGCTATACAGCCATGCGGTGAAGCAACGCAGTATGGGAAAGAATTGGTAGGCCTGAGTGGACTTGAACCACCGACCTCACCCTTATCAGGGGTGCGCTCTAACCACCTGAGCTACAAGCCTATTAAAGGTATTTCTGCTCATTACTTTTTCATCAGACAATCTGTGTGAGCACGCCACTCGAATCAATATCATTAGGTAAGGAGGTGATCCAACCGCAGGTTCCCCTACGGTTACCTTGTTACGACTTCACCCCAGTCATGAATCA
>NZ_JBQEOY010000020.1:0-758 GCF_052045345.1 Serratia sp. 22264 | reverse complement strand
CGGACAGCGCTGAACAGCGAACTGGAAGCCTACCGTCAGTCGATGGCCGGCGTGCGCTTCCAATTGCAAGGGGTAGAAAACGCGCAGGGCAGCCGGCAAATACAACTGCAAAGCTTCCGCGAGCAACTCAATAACATGGCGAGTCTGGTTGCCGATGGCTACCTGCCGCGCAACCGTTATCTGGAAATACAGCGCCAGTATGCGGATATACGCAGCACCCAGGCGCAGTCGCAGGGACAGCGGGGCCAGTTCAAACAGCAGTTGCTGGAGGGGGAGCAAAATATCGCCCGTCGCCAGGCCGACTATCAGAAAGAGGTGCGCACGCAGTTGACCCAGACCCAGATGGATATCGCCGAATACCGCAGCAAACTGACGATGGCGAGCAACGATCTGCAGTATACCGAAATCCGTGCGCCGTTGGACGGCACCGTGGTCGGCCTGAAGGTGTTCACGGCGGGCGGCGTAGTCAGCACCGGCGAACCGCTGCTGGATATCGTTCCCAGCAACCGCCGTCTCGACGTTGAGGTCCAACTGCCGGTGAACCTGGTCGATAAGGTACAGCCGGGTTTGCAGGTCGATTTGATGTTTACCGCTTTTAACCAGAATGCGACACCCAAGGTACAAGGCGAGGTGGCGCTGATTTCTGCCGATCGACTGACCGATCAACGCAGCGGCGAACCTTACTACAACATGAAAGTGACGGTGCCGCAGGCGCAGATTAAGCGACTGGGAGAGAAAACCATTGTTCCCGGCATGCC
>NZ_JBQEOY010000019.1:0-851 GCF_052045345.1 Serratia sp. 22264 | reverse complement strand
AAAGGGTGATAGTCCCGTACACTAAAATGCACATTCTGTGAGTTCGATGAGTAGGGCGGGACACGTGACATCCTGTCTGAATATGGGGGGACCATCCTCCAAGGCTAAATACTCCTGACTGACCGATAGTGAACCAGTACCGTGAGGGAAAGGCGAAAAGAACCCCGGCGAGGGGAGTGAAATAGAACCTGAAACCGTGTACGTACAAGCAGTGGGAGCCTACTTTGTTGGGTGACTGCGTACCTTTTGTATAATGGGTCAGCGACTTATATTTTGTAGCAAGGTTAACCGTATAGGGGAGCCGTAGGGAAACCGAGTCTTAACTGGGCGAATAGTTGCAAGGTATAGACCCGAAACCCGGTGATCTAGCCATGGGCAGGTTGAAGGTTGGGTAACACTAACTGGAGGACCGAACCGACTAATGTTGAAAAATTAGCGGATGACTTGTGGCTGGGGGTGAAAGGCCAATCAAACCGGGAGATAGCTGGTTCTCCCCGAAAGCTATTTAGGTAGCGCCTCGTGAACTCATCTTCGGGGGTAGAGCACTGTTTCGGCTAGGGGGCCATCCCGGCTTACCAAACCGATGCAAACTCCGAATACCGAAGAATGTTATCACGGGAGACACACGGCGGGTGCTAACGTCCGTCGTGAAGAGGGAAACAACCCAGACCGCCAGCTAAGGTCCCAAAGTCATGGTTAAGTGGGAAACGATGTGGGAAGGCATAGACAGCCAGGATGTTGGCTTAGAAGCAGCCATCATTTAAAGAAAGCGTAATAGCTCACTGGTCGAGTCGGCCTGCGCGGAAGATGTAACGGGGCTAAACCATGCACCGAAGCTGCGGCAGCGACGC
>NZ_JBQEOY010000018.1:0-875 GCF_052045345.1 Serratia sp. 22264 | reverse complement strand
TCGATGCCGTACTGCCAGGCAACCGCCGATTCCACCTGGTCACACGGGCGCCAGGTGCTCATGTTCGGGGTCACGCGCAGGCTGGCGATTTGCTCGACCGGCTGGTGCGTCGGGCCGTCTTCGCCCAGACCGATGGAGTCGTGGGTGTAAACGAACACATTGCGGATTTTCATCAGCGCCGCCATGCGCACCGCGTTACGGGCGTATTCCACGAACATCAGGAAGGTCGCGGAGTACGGCAGGAAACCGCCGTGCAGCGCGATGCCGTTGGTGATGGCGGTCATGCCGAACTCGCGCACGCCGTAGTGGATGTAGTTGCCCGCCAGGTCTTCATTGAGCGGTTTGGAGCCGGACCACATCGTCAGGTTGCTTGGCGCCAGGTCGGCCGAGCCGCCGAGGAATTCCGGCAGCACCTTGCCGAAGGCTTCCAGCGCGTTTTGCGACGCCTTGCGGCTGGCGATGTTGGCCGGGTTGGCCTGCAGCTGCTCGACGAATTTCTGCGCGTCGGCTTTCCAGTTGGCCGGCAGTTCGCCGTTCACGCGGCGGGTGAATTCGGCAGCCAGTTCCGGGAAGGCCTTGGCGTAGGCGGCGAACTTGTCGTTCCAGGCAGACTCTTTGGCCTGGCCGGCTTCCTTGGCGTCCCACTGGGCATAGATGTCCTGCGGGATTTCAAAGGCGGCGTATTTCCAGCCCAGGGCTTCGCGGGTGGCGGCCACTTCGGCGGCGCCCAGCGCAGCGCCGTGCACGTCGTGGGTACCGGCCTTGTTCGGGGAACCAAAACCAATCACGGTTTTGCACATCAGCAGGGACGGCTTGTCGGTGACCTTGCGGGCTTCTTCAATCGCCGCCTTGATGGCGTCCGGGTTGTGGCCGTC
>NZ_JBQEOY010000017.1:0-1093 GCF_052045345.1 Serratia sp. 22264 | reverse complement strand
GTCAGGAGTATTTAGCCTTGGAGGATGGTCCCCCCATATTCAGACAGGATGTCACGTGTCCCGCCCTACTCATCGAACTCACAGAATGTGCATTTTAGTGTACGGGACTATCACCCTTTGCTGTGCGACTTTCCAGACGCTTCCACTAACACACAAACTGATTCAGGTTCTGGGCTGTTCCCCGTTCGCTCGCCGCTACTGGGGGAATCTCGGTTGATTTCTTTTCCTCGGGGTACTTAGATGTTTCAGTTCCCCCGGTTCGCCTCATACGACTATGTATTCATCGTATGATAGTGCAACGGATTGCACTGGGTTTCCCCATTCGGGTATCGCCGGTTATAACGGTTCATATCACCTTACCGACGCTTTTCGCAGATTAGCACGCCCTTCATCGCCTCTGACTGCCTAGGCATCCACCGTGTACGCTTAGTCACTTAACCTCACAACCCGAAGGTGTTTCTGTAAACAGAAAACACTGTCGTGCCGTTTATTTGAGAGACTCTATGACAGGTTAATCCTTACCCCAATACATCTACGGAGGGATAAGTTTCAGCTGTCATGTTTCAATTTTCAGCTTGTTCCAGATTGTTAAAGAGCAATATCTTAAACGTGACTCTTGCGAATCAGTTTTAAGATTTTTTGATATGGTGGAGCTAAGCGGGATCGAACCGCTGACCTCCTGCGTGCAAGGCAGGCGCTCTCCCAGCTGAGCTATAGCCCCATATCAGAAAAGCATTTTTACACCCTGTCTACTACCTTCGCCAATTCGCTTCTCGTCAAAGCGAAGTCCTACAACGTTTACTGACGTAAACAGGAGGGGCGACGACGCAGGATAGGAGGGAATTGGTGGGTCTGAGTGGACTTGAACCACCGACCTCACCCTTATCAGGGGTGCGCTCTAACCACCTGAGCTACAGACCCGACAAGGTGCTTTAAGACTTAACCGATAAGATTAAGCCTTATGCTCTCTTTCATTTCATCAGACAATCTGTGTGAGCACGCCACTCGAATCAATATCATTAGGTAAGGAGGTGATCCAACCGCAGGTTCCCCTACGGTTACCTTGTTACGACTTCACCCCAGTCATGAATCA
>NZ_JBQEOY010000015.1:0-1769 GCF_052045345.1 Serratia sp. 22264 | reverse complement strand
AAAAACCAATCTCTCTAAAACACCTTCGGTGTTGTAAGGTTAAGCCTCACGGATCATTAGTACTGGTTAGCTCAATGCATCGCTGCACTTACACACCCAGCCTATCAACGTCTTAGTCTTAAACGTTCCTTCAGGGGCCTTAAAGGCCCAGGGAAGACTCATCTCGAGGCAAGTTTCGCGCTTAGATGCTTTCAGCGCTTATCTTTTCCGCACTTAGCTACCGGGCAGTGCCATTGGCATGACAACCCGAACACCAGTGGTGCGTTCACTCCGGTCCTCTCGTACTAGGAGCAACCCCTCTCAATCTTCCAACGCCCACGGCAGATAGGGACCGAACTGTCTCACGACGTTCTAAACCCAGCTCGCGTACCACTTTAAATGGCGAACAGCCATACCCTTGGGACCTACTTCAGCCCCAGGATGTGATGAGCCGACATCGAGGTGCCAAACACCGCCGTCGATATGAACTCTTGGGCGGTATCAGCCTGTTATCCCCGGAGTACCTTTTATCCGTTGAGCGATGGCCCTTCCATTCAGAACCACCGGATCACTAAGACCTACTTTCGTACCTGCTCGAGCCGTCACTCTCGCAGTCAAGCTAGCTTATGCCTTTGCACTAACCTCACGATGTCCGACCGTGATTAGCTAACCTTCGTGCTCCTCCGTTACTCTTTGGGAGGAGACCGCCCCAGTCAAACTACCCACCAGACACTGTCCTCACCCCGGATTACGGGGCCGAGTTAGAACATCAAACATTAAAGGGTGGTATTTCAAGGTTGGCTCCACGCAGACTGGCGTCCACGCTTCAAAGCCTCCCACCTATCCTACACATCAAGGCTCAATGTTCAGTGTCAAGCTATAGTAAAGGTTCACGGGGTCTTTCCGTCTTGCCGCGGGTACACTGCATCTTCACAGCGAGTTCAATTTCACTGAGTCTCGGGTGGAGACAGCCTGGCCATCATTACGCCATTCGTGCAGGTCGGAACTTACCCGACAAGGAATTTCGCTACCTTAGGACCGTTATAGTTACGGCCGCCGTTTACTGGGGCTTCGATCAAGAGCTTCGCCTTGCGGCTGACCCCATCAATTAACCTTCCAGCACCGGGCAGGCGTCACACCGTATACGTCCACTTTCGTGTTTGCACAGTGCTGTGTTTTTATTAAACAGTTGCAGCCAGCTGGTATCTGCGACTGGCTTCAGCTCCGAGAGCAAGTCTCTTCACCTACGCGCCAGCGTGCCTTCTCCCGAAGTTACGGCACCATTTTGCCTAGTTCCTTCACCCGAGTTCTCTCAAGCGCCTTGGTATTCTCTACCTGACCACCTGTGTCGGTTTGGGGTACGATTCTGTGTTACCTGATGCTTAGAGGCTTTTCCTGGAAGCTTGGCATCAACTACTTCTGCACCGTGGTGCATCGTCATCACGCCTCAGGGTTGAATAAGAGAACGGATTTACCAATTCTCTCCCCCTACACGCTTAAACCGGGACAACCGTCGCCCGGCTAGCCTAGCCTTCTCCGTCCCCCCTTCGCAGTAACACCGAGTACAGGAATATTAACCTGTTTCCCATCGACTACGCCTTTCGGCCTCGCCTTAGGGGTCGACTCACCCTGCCCCGATTAACGTTGGACAGGAACCCTTGGTCTTCCGGCGAGCGGGTTTTTCACCCGCTTTATCGTTACTTATGTCAGCATTCGCACTTCTGATACCTCCAGCAACCCTCACAGGCCACCTTCAACGGCTTACAGAACGCTCCCCTACCCAACAACGC
>NZ_JBQEOY010000014.1:0-3252 GCF_052045345.1 Serratia sp. 22264 | reverse complement strand
GGTGATTTTAACCTGGGTGCCGGCAACGACTCGCTGAAGTGGGCCGGTAACGCCGCTGTCAACGGTGCCAACACCGTAGGTGCCGGCATCAGCGGCAACGGTGGTGCGGGTACCGATGTGCTGTCTGCCAACTTTATTACCAAGAACGTCAACGTTGGCAATCTGTTCAGTGCCACAACCATCGTCTCCAATGCGGCGCAGTTCACCAACTTCGAGAAGCTTGATCTGGCGGGTTACATCGGTAAGGCAACGGTAAGCTCTGGGTCAACCGCGGCAAACCACACCTTCGACTTTGGTGTGTTGACAGGCAACGCTTCTACAGAAACCAGCGCCTTGACCGGGATCGTAAACCAGGCCGCAACCTCAACCACCGGCTCACAGGGCTTCGTACTGTCCGGCCTGGCTGAGACGGTGAAAGTGATCAACGTTGCCGGTGGCACCGTGGCGCAACTGGAAGTGACCGGTAATGCCACCGCCGCCAGCAGCGTTGCCTTTACTTTCTTGCAAGACGCCACCAACAAGTTCGACATTGCGTTTACTGCGGCCAGCGATACAGACGTTAATGCCGGTTCGGTCAGCCTGGCTAGCAGCAGCTCAGCGCTGTTCGGCACAGCGCTGAGTACGGTGAACGTCGCCTCCGGCGGTACCGGCGACTTCGGTAATATCCTGTCATTGACCGGCACCAACACGCAGGTGACTACCCTGAACGTGACCGGCGATCATACGCTGGATCTGACTGTAGGTAGCGGGTACAGCAACGTGCGCACTATCGACGCCAGCGCTAACACCGCCGGAGTGGATATCGACGCTCAGGTCAGCGGCACCGGTTCGGGCTTCATCGCTCAATTTATCAACCTGTTCCCGTTCGGCCCGATCTTCACCACGCTTTTCGGTCTGAACGGCAGCAACGTAAATATCACCGGCACTGCAGCGGACGATACCTTCACCGTGCGCGATAACACCGCGATTAAAGGCAACGGCGGCAACGACAAGTTCGAGATCGTTTCCAGCGGCTCGCAATCATCGGTATCCATCAGCGACTACAACTACGCGAAAAACAGCATCCTGGACGTGAAGTCCAACCTGCTGGTCTCCGATACCGATACCGGCACTCAGGTAGCGGATTACGGCAGCAAGACCGGCCAGGGGTTGATCGACGCACTCAGTCTCTTCACCGGCACCGCATTTAGCGGTTTCGTTGGCGCACTGTTTGGTCTGAACAACAACGTCCTGAGCGCCAAGGTGGGGGTTTCCAGCGTCGACAACACCCATTTCCTGTTGATCGATGAAAACGATAACCACCTGCTGGACACCACCGATACCGTGGTGGCTCTGGTCGGCGGCACCCATGCCGATCTGGTCAGCAACCTGCACTACGCGTAATTGCACTGTATCAACACTGCGTCTAATCGAGTGGTGGCGTAAGTAGAACCCAGAGGGGGGGAATTCCCCCCCTCTGTTTTATTTGGGGCGGCCGTGGCCCCCATGTCAATCATCCGTCAAGAGATGAGTTCTTTGCCGATTTTCACTTCCCAGAGAGTAAGTTATGAAGTTTTCTGAACTTGTCCAACCCAATGAGATTGTCAATGCTATCCGCCAACACAGTCGAGCCTTCTGGAGTCTTGGCTGTTTTACTGCGGTCATCAACATTCTGATGTTGGTGCCGTCGCTGTACATGTTGCAGGTCTATGATCGGGCGCTACCCTCGCGCAATGGCATGACGCTGCTGATGCTCACTCTGATAGTCCTGTTTCTGTTCATCATGATGGGCGTGCTCGAATACGTGCGCAGCATGATGGTCATCCGCATCAGTAACCATATCGATGCGACGCTCAACGATCGCATTTATACCGCAGCCTTCGAAGCCAACCTTAGATCTAACAGCACCGATGCGGGTCAAATGCTTGGCGATTTGACCACGGTGCGCCAGTTTTTGACCGGCAGCGCCATCTTTGCCTTCTTTGATGCACCCTGGTTTCCGATTTACCTGCTGGTGATCGCTCTGTTCAACGTCTGGTTGGGGTTGTTCGCCCTGGTGGCCGTACTGCTGCTGATCGCGCTGGCGGTGCTCAATCAGGTCAGAACCAACGCCCCCCTGGCAACGGCTAACCGTTTTTCGATCGAATCCGGCAAGGTCGCCAGCACCGGGCTGCGCAATGCGGAAGTGATTGAAGCTATGGGGATGCTGCCGGCCCTGAAGCAGCGCTGGCGTAACCTGCACGATCGTTTCCTTGATACGCAACGGATTGCCAGCGAACGTGCTGCCAGCATCAGTGCTGCGACCAAAGTGGTGCGTACCACGCTCCAGTCATTGGTGCTGGGGCTGGGCGGTTGGCTGGCGATCGATGGGCATATTTCAGCCGGCATGATGATCGCCGGTTCCATCTTGCTTGGCCGCACGCTGGCGCCGATCGAACAGATCATCAACGTCTGGAAAAGTTGGAGCGGCGCCAAGCTGGCCTATCTGCGCCTGGTCAAGCTGCTCGACGCCTTCCCACCGCGCGGCGTCGGCATGAGCCTGCCCCGTCCGCAGGGACATTTGCATGTGGAACAGATCACCGCCGGTACGCCGGCAGACCCGGAGATTTCTGTGCTGCAGGGCGTCAACTTCCAACTGGCACCCGGCGAGGTGCTCGGCGTGATTGGTGCCAGCGGTTCGGGGAAATCCACTTTGGCGCGGTTGTTGGTCGGCGTCTGGCCGGTTTCCGAGGGCCACATCCGTCTCGATGAAGCCGATATTTTTCAATGGAACAAGGATCAGCTTGGTGCTGCCATTGGCTACCTGCCGCAGGATATTGAACTGTTTGCCGGCACCGTGGCGGAAAATATCTCGCGCTTTCAGCCGGTTGACCCGAAAAAAGTGGTGGCTGCGGCGCAGCTCGCCGGCGTACATGAATTGATCCTGCACTTCTCCGCGGGCTATGACACCCTGCTTGGCCACGGTGGAAACGGCCTGTCCGGCGGGCAAAAACAGCGTATCGCCCTGGCGCGCGCACTTTATGACGATCCGGTGCTCATCGTGCTGGATGAACCCAACGCCAACCTCGACGAGGCCGGCGAGCTGGCGCTCAATCAGGCGATTATGCAACTGCGTGCGGCGGGAAAAACCCTGGTGCTGGTCAGCCATCGCCCGCAGTTGATCGCCACCACCACCCGTCTGCTACTGCTCGACGGCGGAAAAATGCTGGCTTTCGGCCCGACGTCACAGGTGATCGCCGCCATACAACGGGCGAAATCGCAACAGACCGCCAT
>NZ_JBQEOY010000013.1:0-3912 GCF_052045345.1 Serratia sp. 22264 | reverse complement strand
CGGAAGCTTTGCAGTTGTATTTGCCGGCTGCCCTGCGCGTTTTCTACCCCTTGCAATTGGAAGCGCACGCCGGCCATCGACTGACGGTAGGCTTCCAGTTCGCTGTTCAGCGCTGTCCGACGCGAGAAGAACAACTGGTCCTGGAGTGCGAGAATTTCAGCCAGACGAGGGTTGTTTTGCACCTGTTGCTGTAACTCTGCCGGATAGTCGACGCGCGGCTTGCCGTCGCGCTCAGCCAGCAAACGGGCCTCTACGGCACTGGAGGTCAGGTAATGTTCACGATAGGTATCGACTTGCGCCTGTGCCTGCACGGTATTGAGCTGAATCAACAACTGGTTGGCGCGAACCCGTTCACCTTCTTTGACTTTGATGGCGGCGATGGTCCCGGCGGCGGAGGACTGCACTGTTTTGCTGTTGCCGGCCACCTGCACGATACCCTGCGCTGTCACCCCCTGATCCAGCGGAGCGAAAATTGACCAGAGCAGGAAACCGCCCAGACCGAACAGCAGAACCAGCCAACCGAATCGGCCATAATGCTGTACATCATTGGCCGCGGGGGCGCTTTGCTGCCCGGAGTTCTTCAAGATATCAGGCTGCGCCATGCGGCATCTCCTCACTACTGTCGTTAATGGCGGTCTGTTGCGATTTCGCCCGTTGTATGGCGGCGATCACCTGTGACGTCGGGCCGAAAGCCAGCATTTTTCCGCCGTCGAGCAGTAGCAGACGGGTGGTGGTGGCGATCAACTGTGGGCGATGGCTGACCAGCACCAGGGTTTTACCCGCCGCACGCAGTTGCATAATCGCCTGATTGAGCGCCAGTTCGCCGGCCTCGTCGAGGTTGGCGTTGGGTTCATCCAGCACGATGAGCACCGGATCGTCATAAAGTGCGCGCGCCAGGGCGATACGCTGTTTTTGCCCGCCGGACAGGCCGTTTCCGCCGTGGCCGAGCAGGGTGTCATAGCCCGCGGAGAAGTGGAGGATCAGCTCATGCACGCCGGCGAGTTGCGCCGCAGCCACCACTTTTTGCGGGTCCACCGGCTGAAAGCGCGCGATGTTTTCCGCCACGGTGCCGGCAAACAGTTCAATATCCTGCGGCAGGTAGCCAATGGCGGCGCCAAGCTGATCCTTGTTCCACTGGTAAATGTCAGCGTCATCGAGGCGGATATGACCGTCAGAGACCGGCCAGACGCCGACCAACAACCGCGCCAAAGTGGATTTCCCCGAACCGCTGGCACCAATCACGCCGAGCACCTCGCCGGGTGCCAGTTGAAAGTTGACGCCCTGCAGCACAGAAATCTCCGGGTCTGCCGGCGTACCGGCGGTGATCTGTTCCACATGCAAATGCCCCTGCGGACGGGGCAGGCTCATGCCGACGCCGCGCGGCGGGAAGGCGTCGAGCAGCTTGACCAGGCGCAGATAGGCCAGTTTGGCGCCGCTCCAGCTCTTCCAGACGTTGATGACTTGCTCAATGGGGGCGAGTGTGCGGCCGAGCAGAATAGAGCCGGCGATCATCATGCCGGCTGAAATATGGCCGTCTATCGCCAGCCAACCCCCCAGCCCCAGCACCAACGATTGGAGGGCGGTGCGTATCACCTTGGTAGCAGCACTGATGCTGGCAGCACGTTCGCTGGCAATCCGTTGCGTATCAAGGAAACGATCGTGCAGGTTACGCCAGCGCTGCTTCAGGGCCGGCAGCATCCCCATAGCTTCAATCACTTCCGCATTGCGCAGCCCGGTGCTGGCGACCTTGCCGGATTCGATCGAAAAACGGTTAGCCGTTGCCAGGGGGGCGTTGGTTCTGACCTGATTGAGCACCGCCAGCGCGATCAGCAGCAGTACGGCCACCAGGGCGAACAACCCCAACCAGACGTTGAACAGAGCGATCACCAGCAGGTAAATCGGAAACCAGGGTGCATCAAAGAAGGCAAAGATGGCGCTGCCGGTCAAAAACTGGCGCACCGTGGTCAAATCGCCGAGCATTTGACCCGCATCGGTGCCGTTAGATCTAAGGTTGGCTTCGAAGGCTGCGGTATAAATGCGATCGTTAAGCGTCGCATCGATATGGTTACTGATGCGGATGACCATCATGCTGCGCACGTATTCGAGCACGCCCATCATGATGAACAGAAACAGGACTATCAGAGTGAGCATCAGCAGCGTCATGCCATTGCGCGAGGGTAGCGCCCGATCATAGACCTGCAACATGTACAGCGACGGCACCAACATCAGAATGTTGATGACCGCAGTAAAACAGCCAAGACTCCAGAAGGCTCGACTGTGTTGGCGGATAGCATTGACAATCTCATTGGGTTGGACAAGTTCAGAAAACTTCATAACTTACTCTCTGGGAAGTGAAAATCGGCAAAGAACTCATCTCTTGACGGATGATTGACATGGGGCCACGGCCGCCCCAAATAAAACAGAGGGGGGGAATTCCCCCCCTCTGGGTTCTACTTACGCCACCACTCGATTAGACGCAGTGTTGATACAGTGCAATTACGCGTAGTGCAGGTTGCTGACCAGATCGGCATGGGTGCCGCCGACCAGAGCCACCACGGTATCGGTGGTGTCCAGCAGGTGGTTATCGTTTTCATCGATCAACAGGAAATGGGTGTTGTCGACGCTGGAAACCCCCACCTTGGCGCTCAGAGTATTGTTATTCAGACCGAACAGTGTGCCAACGAAACCGCTGAATGCGGTGCCGGTGAAGTTAGACAGCAGGTCGACCAGACCTTGACCGCTCTTGCTGCCGTAATCCGCTACCTGGGTGCCGGTATCGGTATCGGAAATCAGCAGGTTGGACTTCACGTCCAGGATGCTGTTTTTCGCGTAGTTGTAGTCGCTGATGGACACCGACGATTGCGAGCCGCTGGAAACGATCTCGAACTTGTCGTTGCCGCCGTTGCCTTTGATCGCGGTGTTATCACGCACGGTGAAGGTATCGTCCGCTGCGGTGCCGGTGATATTAACGTTGCTGCCGTTCAGACCGAAAAGCGTGGTGAAGATCGGGCCGAACGGGAACAGGTTGATAAATTGAGCGATGAAGCCCGAACCGGTGCCGCTGACCTGGGCATCGATATCCACACCTGCGGTGTTGCTGTGAGCGTCGATGGTGCGCACGTTGCTGTACCCGCTACCTACAGTCAGGTCCAGCGTGTGATCGCCAGTCACGTTCACGCTGGTCACCTGCGTGTTGGTGCCGGTCAATGACAAGGTGTTGCCAAAATCGCCGGTACCGCCGGAGGCGATGTTCACCGTGCTCAACGCAGTAGGGAACAAACTTGCACTGCTGCTGTTCAGGCTGATTGAGCCTGCGTTAACATCTGATGCGCCGTTCGCGGTGAACGCAATGTCAAACTTGTTGGTAGCATCCGGCAGGAAGGTAAAGTCAATGCTGCTTGCTGCAGTTGCGTTACCGGTTACATCCAGATGTGCTGCCGTGCCGCCGGCCACGTTAATGACTTTTACTGCTTCAGCCAGGCCGGACAATACAAAGCCCTGCGTGCCAATGGTGTTTGAGGCCGCCGCTTGCGTGACAGACCCCGTTAAACCTGTATTGAGACCTTCGATAGATGCAGCACCGCGAAGCACACCGAAATCAAAAGTATGATTTGGCGTTGTTATCAATGCACCATCTTGAATAACCGTTGATTTACCGATATATCCCGCTAGATCGATTTTTTCAAAGTTGGTGAATTGATTTGCATTACTGGCAATCACAACGTTGTGGCTACCTCCAAAAACCCCTGCTTTTGTACTTGTCACGGACTTGGTAATAAAGTTGGCAGACAGTACATCGGTACCCGCACCACCGTTGCCGCTGATGCCGGCACCTACGGTGTTGGCACCGTTGACAGCGGCGTTACCGGCCCACTTCAGCGAGTCGTTGCCGGCACCCAGGTTAAAATCACC
>NZ_JBQEOY010000012.1:0-34090 GCF_052045345.1 Serratia sp. 22264 | reverse complement strand
TTTTTTCGTACCCGAAGGTACTGGATATCGTCTTGTGGAGTGCCCACACAGATTGTCTGATAAATTGTTAAAGAGCAGTGAGTTAGCCGCCGTAGCTTGCTATCTCGAGGTGGCGTATAATACGCTTTCCTCTTTCAGAGTCAACCCTAATTTTCAGGATTTTTTCTCTTCGAACCCCGGAGACTCTGTGAAGTTGTTCACATGTTCCGTGTCGATGGAGGCGCATTATAGGGAGTTCCTCGCAGGCCGCAACAGGTATTTTCGACAAAAACGATCGTTTGCTGCATTCCACAGCAAAACCCGTCCTTATACCCTGTTGTGCACAACTTTATCCACAGAACCCATTTGCGCGGAAAATTTACGAGCACCGCGCAAACGTTTTCGCTACAATTCCTCGCGACGAAACGCTCCCTCTTTTATAAGGTCGTTACCTGAATCTGTGCCCGATTGCTCCTCTATAGAGAGAAAATCCTTTCCTTATAGAGAGAAGCAGGTGGAAATTCACGTAACGCTCTTTATTGCGACTCCAAAGCCAAGGGATAAAACCATGCAACAACCTCGTCCAATCCGCCGGGCTCTGCTCAGCGTCTCCGACAAAGCCGGTATCGTTGAATTCGCCGAAGCGCTTTCCCAGCGTGGCGTCGAACTACTCTCCACCGGCGGCACCGCCCGCTTGCTGGCAGATGCCGGCCTGCCTGTTACCGAAGTTTCCGACTACACCGGTTTCCCGGAAATGATGGACGGACGAGTTAAGACCCTGCATCCCAAAGTACACGGCGGCATTCTGGGCCGTCGCGGTCAGGACGATGCGATCATGGGCCAGCACGACATCAAGCCGATCGACATGGTGGTCGTTAACCTTTATCCGTTCGCCCAGACAGTTGCGCGCCCGGATTGCTCACTGGAAGACGCCGTCGAGAATATCGATATCGGCGGCCCGACCATGGTGCGCTCCGCAGCCAAGAACCATAAAGACGTCGCCATCGTGGTGAAGAGCAGCGACTATGCCGCCATCATTACCGAGATGGATAACAACGATGGCTCGCTGCAATACGCCACCCGTTTCGATCTGGCGATTAAAGCCTTCGAGCATACCGCCGCCTACGACAGCATGATCGCCAACTACTTCGGCGCACTGGTTCCGGCCTATCACGGTGATACTGAACAACCTGCCGGCCGTTTCCCACGCACCCTGAACCTTAACTACATCAAGAAGCAGGATATGCGCTACGGCGAAAACAGCCACCAGCAAGCTGCCTTCTATATAGAAGAGAACGTTCAGGAAGCTTCTGTCGCTACCGCAGACCAGTTGCAGGGCAAGGCACTGTCCTATAACAACATCGCCGATACCGACGCCGCGCTGGAATGCGTGAAAGAGTTCGGTGAACCGGCCTGCGTGATCGTCAAGCACGCCAACCCATGCGGTGTGGCGATCGGCGACGATATTCTGGCGGCCTACGAGCGCGCCTACCAGACCGACCCGACCTCGGCGTTTGGCGGTATCATCGCCTTCAACCGTGAGCTGGATGCCGCGACCGCGCAAGCCATCATTAGCCGCCAGTTCGTGGAAGTGATCATTGCACCGAGCATCAGCCAGGAAGCCCGCACTCTGTTGGCCGCCAAGCAAAACGTGCGCGTGCTGGCCTGCGGCCAGTGGCAGCAGCGCGTTGCCGCTCTGGACTTCAAACGCGTCAACGGCGGCCTGTTGGTGCAGGATCGCGATCTGGGTATGGTTACCGAGGGCGATCTGCGCGTGGTATCCGAACGTCAGCCAAGCGCTCAGGAACTGCGTGATGCGTTGTTCTGCTGGAAAGTAGCCAAGTTCGTGAAATCCAACGCCATCGTTTATGCGCGCGATAACATGACCATCGGTATAGGCGCCGGCCAGATGAGCCGCGTTTACTCCGCCAAAATCGCCGGAATCAAAGCGGCTGACGAAGGGCTTGAGGTGAAAGGTTCCGCCATGGCATCCGACGCCTTCTTCCCGTTCCGTGACGGCATCGATGCCGCTGCGGCGGTTGGCATCACCTGCGTGATCCAGCCTGGCGGTTCAATCCGCGACGACGAAGTGATTGCCGCCGCCAACGAGCACGGCATTGCGATGATCTTCACCGACATGCGCCACTTCCGCCACTAATCCCTTTTGCCGCGTGCGCCACGGCGCACGCTCTGCATGGAGTACCTGATGAACATTTTAATTATCGGCAACGGCGGGCGTGAACATGCGCTGGCATGGAAGGTCGCTCAGTCACCGCTGGCAGACAAAGTTTACGTCGCACCGGGCAACGCCGGTACTGCGCTGGAACCAAACCTGGCAAACGTAGCGATCTCCGCCACCGATATTCCGGCGCTGGTTGCCTTTGCGCAGAGCCATGACATCGGTCTGACCATCGTTGGGCCGGAAGCGCCGCTGGTGATTGGCGTGGTTGACGCCTTCCAGGCCGCCGGCCTGAAAATCTTTGGCCCGTCCCAGGCAGCCGCACAGTTGGAAGGCTCTAAAGCCTTTACCAAAGACTTCCTGGCGCGCCATAACATTCCGAGCGCCGAATACCAGAACTTTACCGACGTTGAACCGGCGCTGGCCTACGTACGCAGCAAAGGCGCGCCCATCGTCATTAAGGCTGATGGCCTTGCCGCCGGTAAAGGCGTCATCGTCGCCATGACACTGCAGGAAGCGGAAGACGCAGTGCAGGACATGCTGGCCGGCAACGCTTTTGGCGACGCGGGCCACCGTATCGTGGTGGAAGAGTTCCTTGACGGTGAAGAAGCCAGTTTTATCGTGATGGTCGACGGCGAGAACGTGGTGCCGATGGCCACCAGCCAGGATCACAAACGCGTTGGCGATGGCGATACCGGCCCTAACACCGGCGGTATGGGCGCCTATTCCCCTGCCCCAGTGGTCACTGATGAAATCCACCAGCGCGCAATGGATCAGGTCATCTGGCCAACGGTACGTGGTATGGCCGCGGAAGGTAATACCTACGTCGGCTTCCTGTACGCCGGGCTGATGATTTCTGCAGACGGCCAGCCGAAAGTGATTGAGTTCAACTGCCGCTTCGGCGATCCGGAAACGCAGCCCATCATGCTGCGTCTGCGTTCCGATCTGGTTGAACTGTGTCTGGCCGGGGCGGAAGGCAAACTGGGCGAGAAAACCTCGGAGTGGGACGATCGCCCTGCTTTGGGCGTGGTGCTGGCGGCCGGTGGATACCCGGGCGACTACAGCAACGGTGACGTGATTCAGGGCTTACCGCAGCAGGAAAGTGTCGACGGCAAAGTGTTCCATGCCGGTACGCGCATGCAAGGCGAGGATGTTGTCACTAACGGTGGGCGCGTACTGTGCGTGACGGCGCTGGGTGCAACGGTGGCGGAAGCGCAGCAACGCGCATACCAGTTGGCGAAAGGCATTCAGTGGCAGGGCAGTTTCTGTCGCAACGATATTGGCTATCGCGCGATTGCCCGCGGCAAATGATCTGAACGTCGCACCGTAATCCAACGGGGCTCTGCATACAGAGCCCTTTTTTATAGCGTATCTTCTTTCGGTTCCCAACGGCAAAAATCGTCGTTCGCCACCAGCAACAGTTCGCGTCCTTCAGGTGCATCCAACCAGGCTATATTCACCGGTTGGCCGCTGTTGCGGGCACGCCGCGCGATCCAGGCTTCCGCATTATTATCCAGCCCCGGTTTGATTGATTGCCCATCACAGGTTTGCACCACGCCCTGCTGCCAACGCCCTTGTATCAGCTTCACCTTACCGACGCGCAACGCCTCGCTCAGTTCAAGAACCCGCCGCGCCTGATATTGATACAAGGCGATCTCATCGCCGGTCAACTGCTCACGCCGCGTAGCCAATTGTCGTTGCATAAAGCTCACCGTGCCGTCATCGGCAAAGCGCAATTGAATGGAATCTTGGTCGCGATCGGCGTCAGTGCGCTTAATCTGGCGCAGTTCGCCGTTCTGGTATTCGTACAGGGTGGTGACCGTGCCTGGCCCGCGATAAGGGCTGTAGACACTCATCAGCACTTGTGGGCGTTGCTGGTCGTCGTCTTTACGCCACAGACGCATAACGCCCTGGTCAGCCACATAGCCGCTGGCGGTAAAGGTGGGGGGATCGGAATGACTGCTGCAGGCGCTTAGGCCACCGGCAATGCCAATGGCCAGCAGCGCCTGTCGGACAAACAAAAGGGGCGCCATCGCCCCTCTGTTTAATCTTTTCACCAACACGCAGTATTACTTAACTGCGTCTTTCAGTGCTTTACCAGAAACGAACGCAGGCACGTTGGCAGCTGCGATTTTGATTTCTTTACCAGTCTGTGGGTTGCGGCCAGTGCGCTCGCTACGATGGTTTACCTTGAAAGTACCGAAACCAACCAATTGTACCGCATCACCTTCTTTCAGAGACTCAGTAATAGCAGCCAGGGTGGATTCCAGAGCCAGTTTAGCTTGTGCTTTGGAAAGGTCAGCCTTGTCCGCGATTACATCAATCAGTTGAGTCTTGTTCATAAGTTATCCTTACAGTGTGTTTATCGTTTGCAAAGCATCGAGTGCGACGGATATGCCGATTGACAGCACCCTCCTGCATACACGCACCGATAGCCACTTTTTTTACGCCCCCCAAATGTAGACCAGACAGGGTGCGGATGTGAAGCCTTAAGGCATGACAAATCAGGCGTTAAATCACGTTTTCTTGCCTTATTGCGTTAAATTTATCCCGATGTTACTTACCGCGGCCTCGCGAAGGTCCGAACGCAACCCTTTGATCAGCTCTAAATCACGCTCTTCGCAGTCAGCCAACAGGCGGAAAATTTCCCATTGAATGTCCCATTCTTCCTCTACCGCAGGCAGAACCTTCAACTCATCGTCGGTCATTTCTTTACCGGCCTGAGTCATTTCCAACATCGCCACGGTGCGAATTGACGTTTCGCTGATGGCAATGGCGTGCTCCAGCGTCTCCCCGCTGAGCCGCGAATGGATCAGTTCCCCTAATGCGATACAGGCGTCAATCGCCGGGTAAACGCCGTAAAGATCGTAATCTTCTGCCGAGGGTATCGCCTCTTCCAACTTCTCCAGTTGGCTGTCAAAGTTGACCTTGGCATCCTTCACCACCAGGGTTTCCCACACCAAATCCAGAATGCGGCGGTAAATGGCCGGATCGCCGAACTCGGTCTGCAGGCAGAACATCTGGTAATTCGGATACATACGCTCGCACAAACTGGCCATAAAGGTCAAATGTTGCCAGCTTTCAAGCTTTTCCAGACGTAAATGAATCGGGTTACGTAGCATTATTCACTCTCTTACGCGTTATCTGCGCCGCAGTGTACCCGAAATCGGTCATTGCGGCACCTCTGGATGCTGTTGCAGCCAGCGCTGGAAGGCCGGCCGGCGCGAAGCGATGGCATCGGCCCAACGAGTGGGTTCCGGTAAACGGTAACCCGCCATGCAGCGCTGTACCCAGGCCAGTGCGCTGTCGGTGCTGACGCGGTGGCCGGTGGCGATAAACAACGGGTTGCAACGTACCTTGCTCCGCCACACCCAGCCAAGCTGTTCGCCTTTATCCTCCAGCGGCGCCAGCGCACCGGCGGCAACATCAAGCGGGGCGAATTTACCGCACAGGCGCTTCTTTGCCACGCCGATGGTCGGCACGTTGACCAACAACCCAAAGTGGCTGGCAACGCCCAGGCGGCGCGGATGCGAGATACCATGGCCGTCGACAAAAACCAGCTCTGGCTTCTGTTGCAATTGCTCCCACGCGGCAAGCAACGCGGGGTATTCGCGGAATGAAAGAAAACCGGGAATATAAGGCATGGTGGTAGCCACGCGGGCAATCTGGTATTCCACCAGTTCCAGCGACGGATACCGCAGGATGGCGATGGCGGCTCGCGTCACCGCACCTTCCTGCTCAAAACCCACGTCAGCGCCGGCGATAAAAGCCGGCGTATCGACCAGAAAGTCATCGTGGCGGATGACTTCAGACGCGAGCCGCAACTGCTCTGCGCGCAGGGCTTGGATATCGATCACATCCTTTCCTTAACGATGGTATTTCGCCGATTGAGCGTGAACGGCTTCCACAAACACGCCGGCATTTTCCGGCGGCACGTCCAGATGAATACCATGGCCCAGGTTGAACACGTGGCCTTCGCCGTGGCCGAAACCGGCGAGAATGGTTTCCACTTCCTGACCGATGCGTTCAGGCGACGCATACAGCATGGACGGATCCATATTCCCCTGCAGCGCCACTTTGTCGCCTACGCGACGGCGCGCATCCGCAATATCGGTAGTCCAGTCCAGACCCAGCGCGTCACAACCGGTCGCCGCCATCGCCTCCAGCCACTGGCCGCCGCCTTTGGTGAATAACGTGACCGGCACGCGGCGGCCGTCGTTTTCACGCAGCAACCCGTCGACAATCTTGTGCATGTAGTGCAGCGAGAATTCACGATAGTCGCGGCCGGTCAGCACGCCGCCCCAGGTATCGAACACCATCACCGACTGCGCGCCGGCTTTAATCTGGGCGTTAAGATACAAAATGACGCTGTCCGCCAGCTTATCCAGCAGCAAATGCAGCGTGGCCGGTTCGGCGTACATCATTTTTTTCAACTTGGTGAAGGCTTTGCTGCTGCCGCCTTCCACCATATAGGTCGCCAGCGTCCACGGGCTGCCGGAGAAGCCAATCAGCGGCACTTCGCCTTTCAGTTCGCGACGGATGGTGCGTACCGCGTTCATCACATAGCCCAGTTCCACTTCCGGATCGAACACCGGCAGTTTGTCCACGTCGGCACGGCTGGTGATGGGTAAAGAGAAGCGTGGGCCTTCACCGGCTTCGAAATACAGGCCCAGCCCCATAGCATCGGGAATGGTGAGGATATCGGAGAACAGGATGGCGGCATCCAGCGCATAGCGGCGCAGCGGTTGCAGCGTAACCTCACAGGCCAACTCCGCGTTCTTGCACAGCGACATGAAATCGCCGGCCTGAGCGCGAGTAGCTTTGTACTCCGGCAAATAACGACCGGCCTGACGCATCATCCATACGGGGGTCACATCCACCGGCATACGTTGCAACGCGCGCAGGTAACGATCGTTCTTCAACTCATTCATCATAGGGCTCCCTTATTCATCTGCCGTTATTGTAGCGATTTATTGCTCACGGCATAAGGCTACGGTGTCCTCTATCAGGCGGCGCGCCACGGTGCCGGGTGGCGGCAACAGCGGCAACTGGTCATAACGGTACCAGCCGGCGTTCAGCAGCTCTTTCGGATCGTGACGAATCTCACCGCGGTGGTAATCAGCCATAAAGGCCATCATCAGCGAATGCGGGAACGGCCAGGGTTGAGAAGTCACATAACGCAGGTTTTTGATTTCAATATTACTTTCTTCCATCACCTCGCGTGCGGCCGCTTGCTCCAGCGTTTCGCCGACCTCGACAAAACCGGCCAGCACAGTATGAATGCCGCCGCGATGACGCACATGCTGCGCCAGCAGGATCTCATCGTCACGCCGAATAGCGACGATCACGCAGGGTGCAATCTGCGGGTAGTAACGCTCCCGACAGTGACCGCACAAGCAGGCGCTCTCGGTACGGCTCAGGTGCATCTCATGGCCGCAATAACCGCAGAAGCGATGAGAGCGGTAAAAATCGGCCAGTTGCACGCCGCGCCCGGCAAGCTGAAACAACCCGCGATCGAGTTCGAGCAGTTGACGCACCGAGCCCATATCCTGCGGCATCGTCTGGCGCACCAACCACACCGGCAGCCCTTCCCATTCACCAATGGTGCGCGCCATTCGCCCCTGCAGGGAAAACGACGACGCCGAACCGAACGGCAATTCACCGCGCGGTAACCAAAGTTTGCTTTCATGGCTGACGATCCACCAGCCATTTTCATTACCCGTTAATGCAAGTTCCATATCGTTGTTGCACAACCTCAGCTTCACTGGCACTCTACAAATCGGCCTTGTTACATTTTAATAACTTACTGTTACTTTTTATTACTTACGGAGTCAAACATGCTCAACCGTTTGGAAAGCCTGACTCAGCGCGTTGGTGGTAGTAATGAATTAGTTGATCAATGGCTTCAGGCGCGCAAGCAGTTGCTCGTCGCCTATTGCACCCTCGTGGGCATCAAACCGAACAAAGAAAAGCATACGCCGCTGAATGAAAAAGCGCTGGAGAACTTTTGCCATAATTTGGTGGATTATCTCTCTGCCGGGCATTTTCATATCTATGACAGAATTATCAAACAAGTGGAAGCCGCACCCAGTCCGAAAATGTCGCTATCGGTAAACATCTATCCCAAACTTTGGGTCAATACCGAGCAGATCATGACTTTCCACGATCGCTATACCGAAGTAGATATCGATCAGGACGTGTGCATGGAATTCCACCGGGCGCTCTCGGATATCGGTGAAACACTTGAGGCACGCTTTGCCCTGGAAGATAAGCTGATCCAACTGGCGACCAAAGCCTCGCAGCAACCTCTGCCGGATAAAGCGGTGGATCAGACGCGTTAGAATTTTGTAGTTTTTTTTATTAACCCTCCTATACTGGAGGGCATCTTGTCGGAGTGCCTAGCGCTGATTTGCTCATCAAATTGGCCAGGCTGAGACCGTTAATTCGGGATCCGCGGAACCTGATCGGGTTAATACCCGCGAAGGGAACAAGAGTAATCTATCGCCACTGGCAGGGCTTCCCGAACGGGGATACCTCCGCCTTGCCGGCCAGTATCATTACTCCCTCCGAGCTCCAGACAAGCAATTTTCCCCACTCATCACACTGGTAGGAATTTGCTATGTCTAACGTTAAAAAACCGCGCGCCCGTAAAGAACAGCGCGAAGAAGCCCAGCAGTTTATCGACACTCTGCAAGGCGTATCCTTTCCCAATTCACACCGCATCTATCTGCAAGGCTCGCGCAGCGATGTGCGGGTCCCGATGCGTGAAATCCAGCTCAGCCCGACGCTGATTGGCGGTGACAAAGACAACCCGCAATACGAGCAGAACGAAGCTATCCCGGTATATGATACCGCCGGCCCGTACGGCGATCCGCAATCCGAGCTCGATGTGCATCGCGGCCTGGCGAAACTGCGCGCCGGCTGGATCGAAGAACGTGGCGATACCGAAGCCCTCAAAGGCGTCAGTTCAGGGTTCACTCAGCAGCGTCTGGCAGACGAAGGGTTGGATCATCTGCGCTTCGAACATCTGCCGCTGCCGCGCAAGGCGCAGCCGGGCAAATGCGTCACCCAGTTGCACTACGCTCGCGCCGGCATCGTCACCCCAGAAATGGAATTCATCGCCATCCGCGAAAACATGGGCCGCGAGCGTATCCGCGGCGAAGTGCTGCGCCACCAGCATCCCGGTCAAAGCTGGGGCGCCAACCTGCCGCAAAACATCACGCCGGACTTCGTTCGCCAGGAAGTGGCCGCCGGCCGCGCCATCATTCCCGCTAACATCAACCACCCGGAATCCGAACCGATGATCATCGGCCGTAACTTCCTGGTGAAGGTCAATGCCAATATCGGCAATTCGGCAGTGACTTCGTCGATCGAAGAAGAAGTGGAGAAGCTGGTGTGGTCAACCCGCTGGGGCGCAGACACCGTGATGGATTTGTCCACCGGCCGCTATATCCACGAAACCCGTGAATGGATCCTGCGTAACAGCCCGGTACCGATCGGCACGGTGCCTATCTATCAGGCGCTGGAAAAAGTGAACGGCGTGGCCGAGAACCTGACCTGGGAAATGTTCCGCGATACACTGCTGGAGCAGGCGGAGCAAGGCGTCGACTACTTCACCATCCACGCCGGTGTGCTGCTGCGTTATGTGCCGATGACCGCCAAACGCCTGACCGGCATCGTCTCTCGTGGCGGTTCGATCATGGCCAAGTGGTGCCTGTCGCATCATCAGGAAAACTTCCTGTATCAACACTTCCGCGAAATTTGTGAAATCTGCGCCGCCTACGACGTATCGCTGTCGCTGGGTGACGGCCTGCGCCCCGGTTCGATTCAGGACGCCAACGACGAAGCGCAGTTCGCTGAGCTACACACGCTGGGCGAACTGACAAAAATCGCCTGGGAATATGACGTGCAAGTGATGATCGAAGGCCCAGGTCACGTGCCGATGCAGATGATCCGCCGCAACATGACCGAAGAGCTGGAACACTGCCACGAAGCGCCGTTCTATACCTTAGGCCCATTGACCACCGATATCGCCCCCGGTTATGACCACTTCACCTCCGGCATAGGGGCCGCGATGATCGGCTGGTTCGGCTGCGCCATGCTGTGCTACGTAACGCCGAAGGAACACCTGGGCCTGCCGAACAAAGAAGACGTGAAGCAGGGATTGATCACCTACAAGATCGCCGCCCACGCTGCTGACTTGGCCAAAGGCCACCCAGGTGCGCAAATCCGTGATAACGCCATGTCCAAAGCTCGCTTCGAATTCCGCTGGGAAGATCAGTTCAATCTGGCGCTCGATCCCGCCACCGCCCGTGCCTATCACGACGAAACCCTGCCGCAGGAGTCCGGCAAAATCGCCCATTTCTGCTCAATGTGCGGGCCGAAGTTCTGCTCGATGAAGATCTCGCAAGAGGTGCGCGACTACGCCGCCGCGCAGGAAGCGGCCAAGCCGATAGAGGTGCAGCTAACCGGTATGGAGAAGATGTCGGCCGAGTTCCGTTCACGGGGCAGCGAGCTGTACCACAGCGTCGGTAACCTGCAGGAGGAGATGAACAATGACTGATATCGCCACGCCTTTCCCCGCCACGCCGCACAGGTTGGGGTTATACCCGGTCGTCGACAGCGTTGAATGGATTGCCCGCCTGCTGGAGGCGGGCGTGACCACGATCCAACTGCGCATCAAGGATTTGCCGGATGAGCAAGTCGAGGATGATATCGCCGCCGCCATAGCCCTCGGCAAGCAATATCACGCCCGGCTGTTTATCAACGACTACTGGCAACTGGCGATTAAGCACGGCGCCTATGGCGTGCACCTCGGTCAGGAAGATTTGGATACCACCGATCTGGCGGCGATCCATCGGGCAGGATTACGGCTTGGCGTATCCACCCATGACGATACCGAATTAGCCCGGGCAATCGCAGTTAAACCCTCCTATATCGCGCTGGGACACATCTTCCCAACCCAAACCAAAGAGATGCCTTCCGCACCTCAAGGCCTGGCTGAGCTGAAACGCCATGTCGCCGGGCTGGGTGACTACCCAACGGTGGCGATCGGCGGGATCGGGATTGATCGCGTGGCGGCAGTGCTGGATTGCGGCGTCGGCAGCGTAGCCGTAGTCAGCGCTATCACCAAGGCTCCGGACTGGCGTGTGGCCACCGCGCAGCTTTTGCAACTGATCGAAGGCAAGGAGTGATTCGATGCTTAACGATCAAGAATTTCTGCGCTACAGCCGTCAGCTGCTGCTGGAGGACGTGGGCCCGCAAGGCCAGGAAAAGCTTAAACAGGCGTCGGTTTTGCTGGTCGGACTGGGGGGCTTAGGTTCCCCCGCCGCACTCTATCTGGCCGCTGCCGGCGTCGGCACGCTGCTGTTGGCCGATGACGATACGCTGCATATCACCAACCTGCAGCGTCAGATCCTCTACCGCAGTACCGACGTTTCCAAAAGCAAAGCCGCTCTGGCGCAGCGTCAGTTGCAGGCGCTGAATCCGCAGGTGGAATCCATCGCGCTGGAACAGCGTCTGCAGGGAAAAACCTTGCAAGATGCCGTGGAGCGCGCCGATCTGATCCTGGATTGCAGCGATAACATGACAACCCGCCATGAGGTGAACGCCGCCTGTATCGCCGCCGGCAAACCGTTGATCAGCGGCAGCGCGGTCGGCTTCAGCGGCCAGTTGCTGGTGATTGAACCGCCCTATGCCCACGGCTGCTACGCCTGTCTGTACCCGGAGCAAACCGAGCCGCAACGCAACTGCCGCACCGCAGGCGTGCTCGGCCCGGTAGTTGGCGTCATTGGCACCCTGCAGGCGCTCGAGGCGATAAAAATGCTGGCGGGCATGCCCTCGTCGCTCAGCGGCAAGTTGCGGTTATTCGACGGCAAGCAGCAAAGCTGGAGTACGTTGCAGCTCAGCCAGGCAAGCACCTGCCCGGTATGCGGAGGCGCGGCATGAAAATCCGGCTGAATGACCAACCGCTGGAACTGGCGCAACCACTGAGCGTCACCGCCCTGCTTGAGCAGTTGGAACGCCACCAGCCAGGCACCGCACTGGCGATTAACCAAACTATCATCCCGCGCGCCGATTGGGCTAACCACCAGGTGCAGGACGGTGATGACATCCTGCTGTTTCAAGCGATTGCCGGAGGCTGACATGCTGCAAATCGCCGATACCACCTTTACCTCACGCCTGTTTACCGGCACCGGAAAATTCGCCACCCCTGCGCTGATGCTGGACGCGCTGCAAGCCTCCGGCTCGCAACTAGTGACCATGGCGATGAGGCGCGTTGACCTGCGCGGCGGCAACGATGCCATTCTTGCGCCACTTCAACAGTTGGGCGTGCGCCTGTTACCCAATACTTCGGGCGCCAAAACCGCCGCTGAAGCCGTGTTTGCCGCCCGACTGGCGCGTGAGGCGCTTGGCACCCATTGGGTAAAACTGGAAATTCATCCCGACGTGAAATATCTGCTGCCGGACCCGATTGAAACCTTGAAAGCGGCTGAAACGCTGGTTAAAGAGGGCTTTGTGGTATTGCCCTACTGCGGCGCCGATCCGGTGTTGTGTAAACGGCTGGAAGAGGTGGGTTGCGCAGCGGTGATGCCGCTCGGCGCACCGATAGGCTCCAATCGTGGGCTGCGGACCCGCGACTTCCTGGAAATCATTATCGAACAGGCCAAAGTGCCGGTGGTGGTCGATGCCGGCATCGGTGCGCCAAGCCATGCGCTGGAGGCGATGGAACTGGGTGCCGATGCGGTGCTGGTGAATACGGCAATCGCCGTGGCGCACGACCCGGTACAAATGGCGCGCGCGTTCCGTTTGGCACTGGAAGCCGGTGAGCTGGCTCGCCAGGCCGGTTTGGGTGGCCGCAGCCGCAATGCAGTGGCCTCCAGCCCACTGACCGCCTTCCTTAGCCAACCTGGGGAGGCGTTGTGATGGCAGATGATTTCAGTAGCCGCTGGCAACAGCTCGATTGGGACGATATCTCGCTGCGCATCAACGGTAAAACTGCGCTGGATGTCGAACGGGCGCTCAATGCGGAAAAATTGACGCGTGAAGACTTTATGGCGTTGATCTCACCCGCAGCTGCGCCCTACCTGGAGCCGCTGGCGCAGCGTGCACAACAGCTGACGCGCCAACGCTTTGGCAACGTGGTCGGCTTCTACGTGCCGCTGTACCTGTCCAACCTGTGCGCCAACGACTGCACCTATTGCGGTTTCTCGATGAGTAACCACATCAAACGCAAAACGCTCAATGCTATCGAGATCGAGCGCGAATGCCTGGCGATTAAGGCATTGGGTTTCGAGCACCTGTTGCTGGTCACCGGCGAACACCAGACCAAGGTCGGCATGAACTATTTTCGCGATCATATTCCGGCGATCCGCACCCACTTCAGCTCGCTGATGATGGAGGTGCAGCCGTTGGCGCAGGAGGAATATGCCGAGCTGAAAACGCTGGGGTTGGACTGTGTGCTGGTGTACCAGGAAACCTATCATCCTTCCACTTACCAACAACATCACCTGCGCGGCCAGAAACAGGACTTTCACTGGCGGCTGGCCACGCCGGATCGTCTCGGCCGCGCGGGGATCGACAAGATCGGCCTTGGCGCGCTAATCGGGCTTTCCAATAGCTGGCGCACCGATTGCTACATGTTGGCCGAACACCTGTTCTATCTCCAGCAAACTTACTGGCAGAGCCGCTACTCAATTTCATTCCCGCGTCTGCGTCCCTGCGCCGGCGGCATCGAACCGGCATCAATCATGAGCGAACCGCAACTCGTACAGTTAATCTGCGCCTTTCGCCTTTTCGCTCCTGACGTAGAGCTTTCTCTGTCGACACGCGAGTCGCCGTTCTTCCGCGATCATATGATCCCGGTAGCGATCAACAGCGTCAGCGCCGGCTCCAAAACCCAACCCGGCGGCTATGCCGACGATGTGCCGCCTGAACTGGAACAGTTCGAACCACACGACGGCCGCACACCGCAACAGGTGTCGCAAGCTATCAGCGACGCCGGTTTGCAGCCGGTATGGAAAGACTGGGACGGATATCTGGGGCGTAGCGCGCAGTAATTTGCAATCTTTGCAGCACCGTTGGAAATGCCATGGAAGCACAGCGCAAAGCCTGCAGAGGCTGCTGGTATGGGAAATCAGCGCGGCTATAGTGGCGATGCTGGCTTCCGAATCCGGCACCAGCCGGAGCCGCTATTTTCTCAACGGCTCTGCTTACCAACCCCCGGATCGCGCCGGATACCCTCCCGCGCGACTCCGGGACCTCCTAATGTTTGACTCCTCCCGCATTCATCTCACCGGTCTTTTGACAAAATAAACTGGTTGGACCACATTTAAAGTCTGATCGCCGAAGCGGTCTGATAACTCTGCGAGATAACCACTATGAATCTATACCTGCGACTGATCTGGGTTTTACTCTCATCGTGCTGGAAACCGCGTATGTCGATGGACGCTTTGACCAACCAGTTGGCGACCCGAGTTTGGCTGAATGACATCGACCTCAATCTGCATATGAACAATGGCCGCTACATGACGGTATGCGACCTGAACCGGGTCGATTTGTTTATCCGCACCGGCCTGATGGCGTTGATGCTTAAACGACGCTGGTCACCGATCATCAGCCAGCACACCATGGATTACAAAAAGGCGCTGCAGCCGTTCCAGCGCTATCAGGTCAGCATGAGCATTACCCACTGGGACGAACGCTATTTCTATGCCACCCATACTTTCAGCGTTGGCGACCGGATCGTCGCTCAGGGCACCTCGCGGGCGGTAATTTTAGGGCGAGAAGGTGTGGTCGCACCGGACGTGGTGGTAGCAAGCGTCCGGCAGTATCAACAGGTCAAGGGTTTTGCCGGCGTGTGATACGGGCGAAAAAAAACCGCCCCCGAAGGAGCGGTTTATCTGGCAAGGTCCGGCATACCGGCCCCCAAGGCATATCAACGATTACTCGTCGTTACCGCCCAGGTTACCTGCGTTCAGCAATTCAGCCAGGTTAGCTGTCGCTTCTTCCGCGCTTACCTGCGGAACAACCGGCACTTCACCCTGTGCTTTACGGCGCATACGATCCTGGTGATAAGCGTAACCGGTACCGGCTGGGATCAGACGGCCCACGATGACGTTCTCTTTCAGGCCGCGCAGTTCATCACGCTTACCGGCAACAGCCGCTTCGGTCAGAACGCGCGTCGTTTCCTGGAACGATGCTGCGGAGATGAAGGACTCGGTCGCCAAGGAAGCCTTGGTGATACCCAGCAGATCGCGTGAGAAGGTTGCCTCGATTTTACCTGCGGCAGCAAGTTGACGGTTGGCAATCTTAACGCGAGACACTTCAGCCTGCTCGCCTTCCAGGAACTCGGTGCTACCAGCACTAACGATGGTGCCTTTACGCAGCATCTGACGAACGATAACTTCGATGTGTTTATCGTTAATCTTAACGCCTTGCAGACGGTAAACTTCCTGCACTTCGTTGGTGATGTAGCGGGTAACCGCATGCACACCACGCAGACGCAGAATGTCGTGCGGAGACTCTGGGCCGTCAGAAACAACGTCGCCACGCTCCACAATTTCGCCTTCAAACACGTTGAGCTGACGCCATTTTGGAATCATCTCTTCGTATGCGTCGCTGCCGTCCAGCGGAGAGATTACCAGGCGACGTTTGCCTTTGGTCTCTTTACCGAACGAGATAATCCCGCTGATCTCAGCCAGGATTGCCGGCTCTTTCGGACGACGAGCTTCGAACAGGTCCGCAACGCGTGGCAGACCACCGGTAATATCCTTGGTACCGCCGGATTCCTGAGGAATACGCGCCAGGGTATCACCCGCACCGATCTGAATGCCGTCTTCCAACTGCACAATCGCTTTACCTGGCAGGAAGTATTGAGCAGGCATATCAGTACCTGGGATCAATACGTCGTCGCCTTTGGCATCAACGATTTTCAGTGCCGGACGCAGGTCTTTACCGCTACCGGTACGCTCTGCGCTGTCCAGAACGACCAGAGAAGACAAACCGGTCAGTTCGTCGGTCTGGCGAGTAATGGTCTGGCCATCAACCATATCAGCAAAGCGAATGAAACCACTCACTTCGGTGATAACTGGCATGGTGTGCGGATCCCAGTTAGCAACGGTTTCGCCGCCGTTAACTTCTGCACCGTCACCTTTGCCCATGACAGAACCGTAAGGCACTTTATAGCGTTCTTTGGTACGGCCGAATTCGTCGATCAACTTCAGTTCGGTGTTACGAGAGGTGATCACCAGCTTGCCTGTGGCGTTCATAACGAACTTCACATTGCTCAGCTTCAGCGTACCCTTGTTTTTCACCTGGATGCTGGATTCAGCAGCCGCACGAGATGCCGCACCACCGATGTGGAACGTACGCATCGTCAGCTGTGTACCCGGCTCACCGATTGACTGTGCCGCGATAACGCCGATAGCTTCGCCTTTGTTGATGATGTGACCACGTGCCAGGTCGCGACCATAGCAGTTTGCACACACACCAAAGTCGGTTTCACAGCTAACTACGGAACGGACTTTAACGCTGTCGACAGAGTTCTCTTCCAACAGGTCACAAGTCTTCTCATGCAGCAGCGTGTTGCGTGGAACCAGAATGTCCGCCGTACCCGGCTTGATGACATCTTCTGCAGTTACACGGCCCAGAACGCGTTCGCGCAGTGGCTCTTTAACGTCGCCACCTTCGATAACCGGAGTCATCGTGATGCCGTTGTGAGTACCACAGTCGTCTTCGGTAACCACCAGATCCTGCGCCACGTCAACCAGACGACGGGTCAGATAACCGGAGTTAGCCGTTTTCAGTGCGGTATCCGCCAAACCTTTACGAGCACCGTGAGTGGAGATGAAGTACTGGAGTACGTTCAGACCTTCACGGAAGTTCGCTGTGATTGGCGTTTCGATGATGGAACCGTCCGGCTTCGCCATCAGACCACGCATACCGGCCAGCTGACGAATCTGAGCGGCGGAACCACGCGCACCGGAGTCGGCCATCATAAAGATGCTGTTGAAGGAAACTTGCTGTTCCACAACGCCGTCACGGTTAACCACGTCTTCAACCGACAGGTTTTCCATCATCGCTTTAGCAACACGTTCGTTCGCCGCAGCCCAGATATCGATCACTTTGTTGTAACGTTCACCGGCGGTGACCAAACCAGACTGGAACTGCTCCTGGATTTCGGCAACTTCGGTTTCCGCTTCTTCGATGATCTCCGCTTTCTTGGCCGGGATAACCATGTCATCGATACCTACTGAAGCGCCTGAACGGGCAGCATAGGCAAAACCGGTATACATGATTTGGTCAGCAAAGATAACGGTCGGCTTCAGGCCCAGGATGCGGTAACAAGTGTTCAGCATCTTGGAGATCGCTTTCTTGCCCAAAGGCTGGTTAACGATCGCGTACGGCAGACCTTTTGGCACGATCATCCACAGGATGGCGCGACCAACGGTAGTGTCGACGATCGAAGTCTGATGTACAGACTCGCCTTCGGTGTTTTTGATCTCTTCAGTGATACGCACTTTGACACGCGCATGCAGAGAGGCCAGACCGGCGCGGTAAATACGTTCCGCTTCTTTCGGGCCGCTCAGCACCATGCCTTCGCCTTTGGCGTTAACACAGTCACGGGTCATGTAGTACAGACCCAGTACAACGTCCTGAGAAGGAACGATGATTGGCTCGCCGTTCGCAGGTGACAGGATGTTGTTGGTAGACATCATCAACGCACGCGCTTCCAGCTGGGCTTCCAGCGTCAACGGTACGTGTACAGCCATTTGGTCACCATCGAAGTCGGCGTTGTATGCCGCACAAACCAGCGGGTGCAGCTGGATTGCCTTGCCTTCGATCAGAACCGGTTCAAACGCCTGGATACCCAAACGGTGCAGGGTTGGCGCACGGTTCAGCAGTACCGGGTGTTCGCGGATAACTTCGTCCAGGATGTCCCAAACGACAGCTTCTTCGCGCTCAACCATTTTCTTGGCGGCTTTGATGGTCGTGGCCAGGCCACGCAGTTCCAGCTTGCCGTAGATGAACGGTTTGAACAGCTCCAGCGCCATTTTCTTAGGCAGACCGCACTGATGCAGACGCAGGTATGGACCTACGGTGATTACAGAACGACCGGAGTAGTCAACACGTTTACCCAACAGGTTCTGACGGAAACGACCCTGCTTACCTTTGATCATGTCGGCCAAAGATTTCAGAGGACGTTTGTTGGAACCGGTGATCGCACGACCGCGACGGCCGTTATCCAGCAGGGCATCTACCGCTTCTTGCAGCATACGCTTTTCGTTGCGTACGATGATGTCAGGCGCGGCCAGATCCAGCAGGCGTTTCAGACGGTTGTTACGGTTGATAACGCGGCGATACAGATCGTTCAGATCTGAAGTCGCGAAACGGCCGCCATCCAGCGGAACCAGCGGACGCAGATCCGGCGGCAGTACCGGCAGCACGGTCAGGATCATCCACTCTGGCTTGTTGCCAGACTGCACGAACGCTTCCAGCAGCTTGATACGCTTGGTCAGCTTCTTACGCTTGGTTTCGGAGTTGGTTTCGTTCAGCTCTTCACGCAGTTGCTCGCATTCCGCTTCCAGATCCATGTTTTTCAACAGGGCCTGAATTGCTTCCGCACCCATCTTGGCGTCGAATTCGTCACCGAACTCTTCCAGCGCATCCAGATACTGCTCTTCAGTCAGGATCTGACGACGCTCGAGGTTGGTCATACCGCCTTCAACAACCACATAGGATTCGAAGTACAGTACACGTTCGATGTCACGCAGCGGCATATCCAGCAGCAAACCGATGCGCGAAGGCAGCGATTTCAGGAACCAGATGTGCGCAGTCGGTGAAGCCAGCTCGATGTGGCCCATGCGCTCACGGCGCACTTTGGTTTGGGTCACTTCAACGCCGCACTTCTCACAGATCACGCCGCGGTGTTTTAAGCGCTTGTACTTACCGCACAGGCACTCATAGTCTTTTACCGGCCCAAAGATACGGGCGCAGAAAAGGCCGTCACGTTCTGGTTTGAACGTACGGTAGTTAATGGTTTCCGGCTTCTTAACTTCACCGAACGACCACGAACGGATCATATCTGGCGATGCCAGAGCAATCTTGATCGCATCAAACTCTTCGGTCTTAGTTTGCGCTTTCAGAAACTTCAATAAGTCTTTCACGGATTGGCTCCTGTCGGAGTTAAACCTGTTGGGCGCACGCTGACAAATCGCGCGCCCGTGTGACCTGAACAACCACCCTCAGGCTCCCTAAGGCCGGGAGCCTGAGCCGGAAAAACGATTACTCGTCTTCCAGTTCGATGTTGATACCGAGCGAGCGGATTTCTTTCAACAGTACGTTGAAGGACTCCGGCATGCCTGGTTCCATGCGGTGATCGCCATCCACGATGTTTTTGTACATCTTGGTACGGCCGTTAACGTCATCCGACTTAACGGTGAGCATTTCCTGCAGGGTATAAGCTGCGCCGTATGCTTCCAGTGCCCACACTTCCATCTCACCGAAGCGTTGACCACCGAACTGCGCCTTACCACCCAGCGGCTGCTGAGTAACCAAGCTGTACGAACCGGTTGAACGGGCGTGCATTTTATCGTCAACCAAGTGGTTCAGTTTCAGCATGTACATATAGCCAACGGTAACCTGGCGCTCGAACTGCTCACCGGTACGGCCATCGAACAGCGTAATCTGACCAGAGGTTGGGATTCCGCCCATTTCCAGCAGTTGCTTGATTTCACTCTCTTTCGCACCATCAAACACCGGCGTGGCGATTGGCATACCTTTTTTCAGGTTCTCTGCCAGACGCAGTACTTCGTCGTCGGTGAAAGTGTTCAGGTCAACTTTCTGGCAGACATTGTCGCCCAGATCGTAAGCCTTCTGAATGAACTCACGCAGCTTGGCCACTTCCTGATGCTGCTTCAGCATTTGGTTGATCTTCTCACCAATGCCTTTCGCAGCCATACCCAAGTGGGTTTCCAGGATCTGACCGATGTTCATACGTGATGGTACGCCCAGCGGGTTCAGTACGATGTCAACCGGCGTGCCGTTTTCATCGTAAGGCATATCTTCGATCGGGTTGATCTTGGAGATAACACCCTTGTTACCGTGGCGGCCTGCCATCTTGTCACCCGGTTGAATCTGACGCTTAACGGCCAGATAAACCTTAACGATTTTCAGCACGCCTGGTGCCAGATCGTCGCCTTGGGTGATCTTACGACGCTTGGCGTCCAGCTTCTTCTCGAAGTCGGATTTCAGCTCGTCGTACTGCTCTGCCAGCTGTTCCAGCTGGTTTTGCTTCTCTTCGTCGGTCAGGCCCAGTTCCAGCCAGCGATCGCGTGGCAGCTTGCTCAGCTTCTCAGCTTCAACGCCACCGGCAACCAGCACCGCATGGATACGTGCAAACAGGCCAGCTTCCAGGATCTGCAGTTCTTCAGTCAGGTCTTTCTTCGCCTGCTTCAGCTGCATTTCTTCGATTTCCAACGCACGCTTGTCTTTGTCCACGCCATCGCGGGTGAAGACCTGCACGTCGATAACCGTACCGGAAACGCCGTTTGGTACACGCAGAGAAGAGTCTTTAACGTCAGACGCTTTCTCACCGAAGATCGCACGCAGCAGCTTCTCTTCTGGCGTCAGCTGGGTTTCACCTTTCGGCGTTACCTTACCTACCAGAATGTCGCCACCGGTCACTTCAGCACCGATATACACGATACCGGATTCATCCAGTTTGGAGAGCGCAGCTTCACCCACGTTAGGGATGTCGGCAGTGATCTCTTCAGGCCCCAGCTTGGTGTCGCGAGACACGCACGCCAGTTCCTGGATGTGGATGGTCGTGAAGCGATCTTCCTGAACCACACGCTCGGACACCAAGATGGAGTCTTCGAAGTTATAGCCGTTCCAAGGCATGAACGCCACGCGCATGTTCTGGCCCAGCGCCAGTTCACCCAGATCCGTGGACGGGCCATCTGCCAGCACGTCGCCGCGCTCGATTGGCTCACCCAGGTTCACACACGGCATCTGGTTGATGCAGGTGTTCTGGTTAGAACGGGTGTACTTGGTCAGGTTATAAATATCGATACCTGCTTCGCCCGCGAGCATCTCGTCTTCGTTAACTTTGATAACGATACGGGAAGCATCCACGTACTGGATCACGCCGCCACGTTTGGCTACGGCAGTAACACCGGAGTCAACCGCAACCGCACGTTCCATACCGGTACCTACCAGCGGCTTGTCAGCACGCAGAGTCGGAACCGCCTGACGTTGCATGTTCGCACCCATCAATGCACGGTTGGCGTCATCGTGTTCCAGGAATGGAATCAGTGAAGCACCAACGGAGACAACCTGCTGGGTCGATACGTCCATGTAGTCAACCTGATCGCGGCTAAACAGGCTTGATTCGCCTTTGCTACGACAGGTGACCAGGTCTTCTTCGAAGCGGCCGTCATCATCCAGGTTGGAGTTCGCCTGAGCGATAACGAAGTTGCCTTCTTCAATAGCAGACAGGTAGTTGATTTCATCGGTAACCAGACCGTCACGCACGCGGCGGTACGGGGTTTCCAGGAAGCCATACTCGTTGGTCTGTGCGTACACGGACAAGGAGTTGATCAGACCGATGTTTGGACCTTCCGGCGTTTCGATTGGACACACGCGACCATAGTGAGTCGGGTGTACGTCTCGAACTTCGAAGCCGGCGCGTTCACGGGTCAGACCACCTGGGCCCAATGCAGAGATACGACGTTTGTGCGTAATCTCGGACAACGGGTTGTTCTGGTCCATAAATTGAGACAGCTGGCTGGAGCCGAAGAACTCTTTCACCGCAGCCGAAATCGGCTTGGCGTTGATCATGTCCTGAGGCATCAGGGTGTCCAGATCGCCCAGGGACAGACGTTCTTTAACCGCACGCTCAACACGCACCAGGCCTACACGGAACTGGTTCTCAGCCATTTCGCCGACGGAACGAATACGACGGTTGCCCAAGTGGTCGATATCGTCCACTTCGCCTTTACCGTTACGGATATCGATGAGCTTCTTCATCACTTCAATGATGTCGTCTTTGCTCAGGATACCCGAACCTTCGATCTCGTCGCGCAGCAGGGAACGGTTGAACTTCATACGGCCAACCGCAGACAGATCGTAGCGGTCTTCAGAGAAGAACAGGTTCTCGAACAGGCTTTCGGCAGCTTCGCGCGTTGGCGGCTCACCAGGGCGCATCATGCGGTAGATTTCTACCAGTGCGCTCAGACGATCGCTGGTTGGGTCGACACGTAGAGTCTCAGAGATATACGCACCGTGATCCAGATCGTTGGTGAACAGCGTTTCGATACGTTTGTGGCCTGACTGGCTCAGTTTGGCCAGCAAATCCAGCGACAGCTCCATGTTGGCTGCGCAGATCAGCTCACCGGTATTGGTATCGATATAGTCCTTCGCGACCACTTTGCCCGCAATGTACTCAACCGGTACTTCAATACTCTGAATTTCGTCTTTTTCGAGCTGACGGATATGACGAGCGGTGATACGACGGCCTTTCTCAATGTAGATCTTGCCGTTGGCTTCGATATCAAACGAAGCAGTTTCACCACGCAGACGCTCTGGAACCAGCTCCATCTGCAGCTTGTTATCACGGATCTCGAACACAACTTTCGCAAAGAACAGGTCAAGGATCTGCTCAGTGGTGAATTGCAGCGCGCGCAGAATGATGGTCGCAGGCAGTTTACGGCGACGGTCAATACGCACGAACAGGTTGTCTTTCGGGTCAAACTCGAAATCCAACCATGAACCGCGGTAAGGGATGATACGTGCGTTGTACAGCACTTTACCCGAGGAGTGGGTTTTACCCTTATCGCTGTCAAAGAATACGCCAGGACTACGGTGAAGCTGAGATACGATAACCCTCTCAGTACCGTTGATCACAAAGGTACCGTTTTCGGTCATGAGCGGAATTTCGCCCATATAGACTTCTTGTTCCTTGATGTCTTTGACCGTACCTTCCGGAGCTTCGCGCTCATAGATTACCAGGCGCAGTTTTACGCGCAGCGGTGCAGAATACGTCACACCACGGATCTGGCACTCTTTGACGTCGAACACCGGCTCACCAAGACGGTAGCTAACGTATTGCAGCTCCGAATTGCCACTGTAGCTCTGGATAGGGAAAACAGAACGGAATGCGGCTTCAAGGCCGTACTGCCCTTCTGGGTCTTGCTCGATAAACTTCTGGAACGAGTCAAGCTGGATAGAAAGGAGATATGGTATGTCCAGAACTTGTGGACGCTTACCAAAATCCTTACGAATACGTTTTTTCTCGGTATAGGAGTAAACCATAGGGTTCCTCAGCTCGCTGATCAGTGACCCAATCTGTCCGTCCGGATAGAGGACGGTTCATGCAACACCATTTTGTGGATCGGAAAGCGGGAACACTTTCCGCAATACTCGTTTCTATCACGCTTAAATCATTTCATCGCACTATGCGGCAGATTCGGCTGCTGCAGGGAGGGCAATATATTAAGTCGTCGATAGAAAGAAATATTGGGGTTAGCCAGTAGCCAAACAGTGTGAAACTCTACTGACGCCCTACAGCGCAAAAAGGCTGGCGACCAAAAAGTCACCAGCCATCAGTCTGTTAAGTCAGACTGCACTCTGAGAAGTTAAACTTACTTAACTTCAACAGAAGCGCCAGCTTCTTCCAGAGCTTTTTTCAGTGCTTCAGCGTCGTCTTTGCTGATGCCTTCTTTCAGTACTGCTGGAGCAGATTCTACCAGGTCTTTAGCTTCTTTCAGGCCCAGACCGGTTGCGCCACGTACTGCTTTGATAACTGCAACCTTGTTGCCGCCGATAGCAGACAGAACAACGTCGAATTCAGTTTTTTCTTCAACAACTTCAGCAGCAGCAGCAGGACCTGCAGCTACAGCAGCAGCAGAAACACCGAACTTCTCTTCCATAGCGGCGATCAGTTCAACGATTTCCATTACAGACAGAGCTGCAACGCCTTCGATAATTTGGTCTTTAGTGATAGACATAACAAAAGTTCCTAAAATTCAGAAATAGTTTAAATACGTAAGCAACGGATAAGAGAGAGGGCTTATGCCGCTTCTTTCTGATCGCGCAGTGCAGCCAGAGTGCGAACCAATTTGCCAGCAGCGGCTTCTTTCATGGTTGCCATCAGGCGTGCGATTGCTTCATCGTAAGTAGGCAGAGTTGCCAAGCGGTCAATTTGTGCCGCAGGGATCATCTCACCTTCAAAGGCCGCAGCTTTAATCTCGAACTTTGCATTCGCTTTCGCGAAATCTTTGAACAGACGAGCAGCAGCGCCCGGGTGTTCATGAGAAAATGCAATCAAGGTAGGACCGACAAACGTGTCTTTCAGGCATTCGAACGGAGTGCCTTCAACTACGCGACGCATCAGGGTGTTACGAACAACACGCATGTAAACGCCAGCTTCACGACCTGCTTTACGCAGTTCAGTCATTTTATCAACGGTAACGCCACGGGAATCCGCAACAACCGCAGACAGCGCGCCTTTGGCTACTTCGTTGACTTCAGCAACAATCGCTTGTTTGTCTTGAAGATTTAATGCCATTAGCTTTTTGCTCCTGGATTTAGCCGGGGGAAATCCCCGGCACTCACATCACTCTACACCTGGTGATAAATCACGCGGCGAGAGCGTTCAAACACGGTGAGCAGAATCCAGCAAAGACAATTTAAAATTTTCTTTAGGCTCTGTCACCGTCTACGCAGGAAGGATTAAGTACCTTTCGATACACCTGCGGTCTTGGACGGAGGCCTGGATAGGCCAGGCTCCAACCGAAAAATCTTTGTTCCGCTGATGGCTATTACCAATAGCGAAACCTTGGGGGATAAGATTCTAGACAAATCTTAACCCCAAGTCAAAGCGATAATCGCAAGGCGATTAGTTCGCTACAGCAGTCAGGCCGCTTTGATCGATAGCAACGCCAGCACCCATGGTGGTGGAGAGGCTAACTTTCTTGATGTACACGCCTTTAGCCTGAGATGGTTTTGCCTTTTTCAGCGCAACCAGCAGAGCTTCCAGGTTTTCTTTCAGCTTGTCTGACTCGAAATCAACCTTACCGATAGTGGTATGGATGATGCCGTTTTTGTCGTTACGGTAACGAACCTGGCCTGCTTTAGCGTTTTTCACTGCTTCAGCAACGTTCGGAGTAACGGTACCCACTTTCGGGTTTGGCATCAGGCCACGTGGACCCAGGATCTGGCCCAGTTGACCAACAACGCGCATTGCATCTGGAGAAGCAATAACAACGTCGAAGTTCATTTCGCCTTTCTTGATCAGGTCTGCCAGATCTTCCATACCTACCAGCTCTGCGCCAGCAGCTTTAGCTGCTTCAGCGTTAGGGCCTTGGGCAAATACGGCAACGCGAACGGAACGACCGGTGCCGTTTGGCAGAACGGTGGCGCCACGAACGTTTTGGTCAGATTTACGAGCGTCGATGCCGAGGTTAACAGCAACGTCAACGCTTTCTACGAATTTAGCAGTGGCCAGCTCTTTCAGCAGAGCAACAGCTTCGGTGATGTCATACTGTTTAGTAGCATCAACTTTGTCACGGATCACGCGCATGCGCTTGGTCAGCTTAGCCATTTCTTAATCCTCCACTACCAGGCCCATGGAACGAGCAGTACCTTCGATGGAGCGAGTCATCGCTTCAACGTTGGAACCAGTCATGTCCGCAGCTTTGGTTTCTGCGATTTCACGTACCTGAGCACTAGTCACTTTACCTACTTTGTCTTTGTTCGGCTTGCCTGAACCAGACTTGATACCAGCCGCTTTTTTCAGCAGAACTGCTGCTGGCGGGGTTTTGGTAACGAAAGTGAAGGAGCGGTCAGAATAAACAGTAATAACAACCGGAATCGGCAGACCTTTCTCAACGCTGTCAGTCTTAGCATTGAACGCCTTACAGAATTCCATGATGTTAACGCCTTGCTGACCCAGAGCTGGACCAACTGGCGGACTTGGGTTCGCCATACCGGCTGCAACTTGCAGCTTAACGTAGGCTTGTACTTTCTTGGCCATTTACAATTCCTCGGTTTGGGTAATAACGCCTCACAAGAGGCTCCCCGTGTTTCACCCCGCTCAACGAGCAAGGCCTATAAAAACAAAAGGCGCGAAATTATAGTTCAATTTCGCGCCTCTGACAAGCGGCAAAAAGCCACTTATTGCTGATTAATTGATCAGCCTTTTTCAACCTGAGCAAAATCCAGTTCCACCGGCGTTGCACGCCCAAAGATGGAAACAGAAACTTTCAGGCGGCTCTTCTCGTAGTCCACTTCTTCAACGACACCGTTGAAGTCAGCAAATGGACCATCGTTAACGCGGACCAGTTCACCCGGTTCGAACAGTGTTTTAGGACGCGGCTTATCACCAACCTGCTGTAGGCGGTTCATAATCGCATCTACTTCTTTATCGCTGATCGGTGCCGGACGGTCAGAGGTGCCGCCGATGAAACCCATTACGCGAGGAACACTGCGCACCAAGTGCCAGCTGGCGTCATTCATCACCATCTGAACCAACACATAGCCCGGGAAGAATTTGCGCTCGCTTTTACGACGTTGACCACCACGGATTTCAACAACTTCTTCCGTAGGGACCATCACTTCGCCGAACAGCTCTTCCATATCGTGCAGTTTGATATGTTCACGCAGCGATTGCGCAACGCGACCTTCAAAACCGGAAAACGCCTGAACGACGTACCAACGTTTTTTTGGAGCTTCAGACATTTTAGAACCTCAGGCCAGTAATAAACGATACCAGACGGACCAGAATACCATCCAGCCCCCACAGAATCAGCGACATCACGGCAGTTACCGCGGCAACGATCAACGTGGTATGTAGCGTTTCCTGACGAGTTGGCCAAATCACTTTGCGCACTTCAGTACGCGCTTCGCGCGCAAACGCAACGGTAGCTTTGCCTTTGGTGGTCATCAGCGCTATTGCGCCTGCAACGGCGATAACCACTACAACAGCCAGCGCACGTAATGGCAGACTGAAATCACGGTAGTAATAATTACCGACAATAGCCACAACCAACAGAACGGCGACGATCAGCCACTTAGCCGCTTCCAGGCCGCGCCCGCTCCCTTGAGCCTCGGTATTCGCACTCATAAACCAACCTGTCACAATGAATTCAGAACAGACAACTTTGCCTCACACCGCAAGGCAAACCAAACCGATCAGATGCTGCTTCGGCAGCATTTCGGTGTTTTACGCTATGACGTATCTCAGTCAATACGGTTTAAGAGCCCATCTCACCAATGATTATGACTGCAAAATCGCTGATGAGATAGGTTCTAGTTCACAGCGTAGAAAAAGGGCATCAAATGATGCCCTTTTACCGCGTGTCGCGTCAAATGTTATCAGCGATTAAGCGATAACTTTAGCAACAACACCAGCGCCAACAGTACGGCCGCCTTCACGGATTGCGAAACGCAGGCCGTCGTCCATCGCGATTGGGTGGATCAGGGTAACAACCATGTTCACGTTGTCACCTGGCATTACCATCTCTACGCCTTCTGGCAGTTCGATGGTACCGGTCACGTCAGTTGTACGGAAGTAGAACTGTGGACGGTAGCCTTTGAAGAATGGAGTATGACGACCACCTTCTTCTTTGCTCAGGATGTACACTTCTGAGTCAAATTTGGTGTGTGGCTTGATTGAACCTGGTTTAGCCAGGACCTGACCACGTTCGATATCTTCACGCTTGATACCACGCAGCAGAACACCCACGTTCTCACCAGCACGGCCTTCGTCCAGCAGTTTGCGGAACATTTCAACGCCGGTACAGGTAGACTTAACGGTGTCTTTGATACCCACGATTTCAACTTCTTCGCCAACTTTAACGATACCGCGCTCAACACGACCGGTAACAACGGTACCACGACCGGAGATGGAGAAGACGTCTTCGATTGGCAGCAGGAACGGCTTGTCGATAGCACGCTCTGGTTCTGGGATGTAAGAATCCAGGTAACCGGCCAGCTCGATGATTTTAGCTTCCCACTCTGGTTCGCCTTCCAGTGCTTTCAGCGCTGAACCACGAACAACCGGCAGGTCATCACCAGGGAAGTCGTAAGCAGACAGAAGTTCACGAACTTCCATTTCTACCAGTTCCAGCAGCTCTTCATCATCAACCATGTCGCATTTGTTCATGAATACGATGATGAAAGGAACGCCAACCTGACGACCCAGCAGGATGTGCTCACGGGTCTGAGGCATTGGGCCGTCAGTCGCAGCAACAACCAGGATCGCGCCGTCCATCTGAGCAGCACCGGTGATCATGTTTTTAACGTAGTCGGCGTGCCCTGGGCAGTCAACGTGCGCGTAGTGACGGCTTGGGGTGTCATATTCAACGTGAGAAGTGTTGATGGTGATACCACGAGCTTTTTCTTCTGGCGCGTTATCGATCTGGTCGAAAGCACGTGCAGAACCGCCGTAGGTTTTAGCCAGAACGGTGGTGATTGCTGCAGTCAGGGTAGTTTTACCGTGGTCAACGTGGCCGATAGTACCGACGTTAACGTGCGGTTTTGAACGTTCAAACTTTTCTTTAGACATCGATTGTCCCTCTAAGACACGGATAAATCGGTGGTATCACCACATCAACCAAGCATTTGCCTGTTGAATCCAGAACAGAAAGAAAATCAGGGGGCGAGATAATAAGAAGTGGTGCTGATAGGCAGATTCGAACTGCCGACCTCACCCTTACCAAGGGTGCGCTCTACCAACTGAGCTATATCAGCACATCTTGGAGCGGGCAGTGGGAATCGAACCCACATCATCAGCTTGGAAGGCTGAGGTAATAGCCATTATACGATGCCCGCATCCTGGAACTCGGCTACCTGACTTTTCTGTAGAATTTTTAGGTGGGAGAAGGATTGTTCGTCGCTTAACTCTCACCCTTCGAGCCTGCTGCGCTTTGCACTGCACAACTCGAACCTTGCTGAAGACTTTCGCCTTCCCCTTCCGCAAATTAACCGTTGCGAGTTATTCGCTGGTCAGTCAACTGCCGAAGGCAAGATTTGGTGGTGGGGGAAGGATTCGAACCTTCGAAGTCTGTGACGGCAGATTTACAGTCTGCTCCCTTTGGCCGCTCGGGAACCCCACCAGATTTTAACTACTGTGACTTGATTGGTGCCGGCTACCGGAATCGAACTGGTGACCTACTGATTACAAGTCAGTTGCTCTACCAACTGAGCTAAGCCGGCATCAAGTGCAGCGCATTCTAGGTAGAGCGAGCGACCTATGCAACAAAAAAATTGCGTTCCGTGCACTTTCGCTCACAAATCACCCAATTTTGCATGCTACCTGGCAATTCACACCGCACGACGTGCAAACATTCATCAATCACAAGCATCATTCTGCAAAAATCTATTGGATTTTTACAAGTGTTGACTCGGTATTTCTCCGTACTGGCCATCTCAAACCGATCGTTCGAATTTTGGCAAACTGTGAGCCAAGCCAATGCACCACAAAAATGCACCACAAAGAGGACACAGCCCTATGTGGATGCATAAACTGCGCTCAGATTTCATCGGCCTTGCCATCAATGCGTGCTTACCGTTTTGGCGCAGTTATTGCTTCTTTTCATTACCCCCCGCACAGGAGGAATCGCCAATGAAACTTGTTTTGATTAATGCTGCCACGTTACCTATTTACCGCGATGAGCTGGCCCGTCTATTAACCGATGCGGTTGCTCACGGCGCTTCTGTCGACTATGACACGTCGATTTCCCATGAGGATGCCGAGAGCTATTTCCACAGTCTGCGCCCGGCACTGGCCAAAGGAGAGCTGCTGCTGTGGATCGCCAGGGATGATAGTGGCGTCATCGGCACCGTGCAACTCGAGCTGTGCCAAAAACCGAATGGCCGCAATCGCGCTGAGGTACAAAAACTGTTGGTTCACAGCCGCGCACAGCGTAACGGTGTTGGGCATGCCTTAATGAAGGCATTAGAGAAGAGCGCCCTGCAGCAGCATCGAGGTTTGTTGTATCTGGATACTCAGGCCGGCTCAGCTGCAGAAGCCTTGTATCGTTCTCTTGGTTATCGCTGCCTAGGTGAGTTGCCGGATTATGCCGCCGCGCCAGATGGCAGTTACCATCCCACGGTGATTTATTACAAACGCCTGTTTGCCGTAAATCAACCTTTCCGCGCAATCGCCAGCTAGCATGAAAGCGGTATTATCACTGGATGATACCGCTTTGCGGTCCCTATCAATCAACTGCGCGCCGCCTCGCACAATTGACATAAACTCCTACTAATCGCCAACTTTTGCGAAAAAAGTCTACGCCAAAAACCAAGCTGTCTATAATATGCAGCTTGTTTATTATCTGGACTTGGCGTCTGGCGCCTTTCCCAACCTGCGTTAACAGGCAGAATTTGGCTTATGATAAAAAGAGATCAATCTTTAGCGACGCCTTACCTTCAGTTCGATCGTACCCAGTGGGCTGCGTTGCGAGATTCGGTGCCGCTGACGCTGTCAGAAGAAGAGATCGTTAAACTAAAAGGGATTAACGAAGATCTCTCTTTGGAAGAGGTAGCACAGATTTATCTGCCGCTATCGCGTCTGCTGAACTTCTATATCAGTTCCAACCTTCGTCGTCAGGCCGTACTTGAACAATTTCTCGGTACCGATGGTCAGAAAATTCCCTATGTCATCGGCATTGCCGGCAGCGTTGCCGTAGGTAAAAGCACTACCGCACGTTTACTCCAGGCATTACTTAGCAGTTGGCCGGAGCATCGGAGTGTTGAACTGATCACCACCGACGGTTTCCTGCACCCTAATAAGGTACTGAACGAACGGGGGTTGATGAAGAAAAAAGGATTCCCGCAGTCTTACGATATGCACAGCCTGGTGAAATTCGTTTCTGAGGTGAAATCCGGTGCCAAACGCGTGACGGCACCCGTATATTCCCACCTGATCTATGACGTTGTTCCGGATGGCAATAAAGTTATTGAGCAACCAGATATTCTTATTCTGGAAGGATTAAACGTATTACAGAGCGGAATGGATTACCCTCACGATCCACATCACGTATTTGTTTCTGACTTCGTTGATTTCTCAATATATGTCGATGCTCCTGAACAGTTGCTGCAAACCTGGTATATCAATCGGTTCCTGAAATTTCGTCAGGGTGCATTTTCTAATCCTGACTCTTATTTCCATAACTATGCAAAGCTGCCAGAACCGGAGGCCATTAACATTGCCACCCAACTATGGAACGAGATTAATGGATTGAATTTACAGCAAAACATCCTTCCAACCCGTGAGCGAGCCAGCCTGATAATGACGAAAAGCGCTAATCATGCGGTCGAACATGTGCGATTGAGAAAATAATGCTATAAAACAGATGGGGACAATGTTGGTCCCCTATCAATAATTATTATTCGGCGCTACGTAGAGATATTTCCCCCCCGATAAATGGCTTGATTGCACCATTCTGCTCAAGCAATAATGCCCCTTGCTGATCAATACCACGCGCAATGCCAAAAATTTGTTGTTCGCCAATTAGCAGTTTAACAGGCCGATCAATAAAGTTATCCAAAGCGCGCCATCGCGAAATGAAGGGTACCAGTCCATCAATCTCAAACTGCTGCAAAGATTGGCGCAACTCATTCAGCAAGGTTGCCGCAAGCTCATTGCGATCTATGCTAATTCCCGCTTCCTGCAGGTTTATCCAACCCTGATTGATAGCATTGGCATTGCTTTCTCGCATCGCCAAATTGATACCGGCGCCCATCACCAACTGCGCGGCATCACCGGTTTTTCCTGTTAATTCCACCAAGATACCAGCCAGTTTACGATCGTTGAGGTATAAATCGTTCGGCCATTTAACCCTGACCTCCTCAGCGCCAAGGCGTTGCAACACCTCTGCCATCACTATACCAATCACCAGGCTCAGACCCATTGCCGCTGCCGGTCCCTGCTCCAGACGCCAAAACATCGAAAGATACAGATTGGCGCCAAACGGCGATATCCATTGCCGCCCGCGTCGGCCACGCCCCGCCTGCTGATACTCAGCGACACAGGCATCACCCGATTGTAACTCAGTGATGCGGTCCAGAAGATATTGGTTGGTAGAGTCTACGACCGATAACACAGTTACACGCTTATCTGCCAGTTGACCGAGAATTCGTTTAGAATCCAGCAGTTGGATGGGAGCAGGCAGACTGTACCCTTTACCCGGCACGGTAAATACATCCAGACCCCACTCACGAATTGTCTGGATATGTTTATTAATCGCTGCGCGACTCATCCCGAGATACTCGCCAAGATGCTCTCCTGAATGGAAACTGCCGTCAGCCAATAGCGCAATTATCTTTAGTGGGACTTTGGAGTCTTTCATGAGAGAACTTCCACAGCATTACGTTCACCCGTCGCGCCGATAAAACGAACTTCAGGTTCCAGCCACACATCGAACTTCTTCGCTACCGTATTGCGTACATGGCGAGCCAAAGCGACTACGTCCTGGCTACTGGCATCACCCAGATTAACCAGAACAAGCGCCTGTTGGCGATGTACCGCCGCACCGCCAATTTGATAGCCCTTCAGCTCACACTGGTCGATCAACCAGCCGGCAGCCAGCTTCACCTGGCCATCCTGTTGTGGGTAATGTGGCATACCCGGGTAAAGAGCAACCAACTCAGCGCCCTTCTGCTCGCTGACCAGCGGGTTCTTGAAGAAACTACCTGCATTACCGGTAACCGCGGGATCAGGCAACTTACTGCGGCGCATTGCGCATACCGAATCAAATATCTGACGTGGCGTCACCGTTTCCGGATCCAGTTTCGTCAGATCGCCATAATTCAGCATCGGGCTCCACTGTTTACTCAGTCGCAAGCCTACGCCGACAATAATATGGCCGGTCTGAAAATCATGCTTGAAAATGCTGTCACGATAACCGAATCCGCACTCTGACATCGGGATACGATCGATGGCACCAGTATTAAAGTCCAGTAAATCAACGTAGTCGCATACACTTTTCAGTTCGATACCGTAAGCACCAATGTTTTGAATAGGTGCAGAACCGACCAGGCCCGGAATCAAAGCCAGGTTTTCCAGCCCAGGGATACCGTTATCCAACGTATTGCAGACCAAATCATGCCAGTTTTCACCGGCGCCAACATGAAGGTACCAGGCATCCGTCTCTTCTCTGATATCGATGCCTTTGAATTGATTGATCATGACCGTACCGGCAAAATCCTCAAGGAACAGGACATTACTTCCCTCACCGAGCACCAACAATGGCTCTTGACGCTTTTGCGTTTTCTGCCAAACCTTGATCATTAATTCGATTCTATCTGCAATGACCAGATGCGCTGCGTTAACCGGGAGCGCAAAGGTATTGTGTGTTTTTAAAGACGCACGTTCAGTAGACATAACGTTAAATACCTATACGGAAATAAACTTTTACCTAGTCTACTAGATTCGACGCGCTAGGCTAATATTTGTTTTTATTGATTTTAATTTAGCCAGGCAATCATCCATGTGGAATATACTTCCAATTGTTTTATAAGGAAATATTTATATAAATAGATGGGGTAATGTAATGAAGATAATGAGTGACGTGATTAATACAGGTATTATCTTAATTTGATGTCTATGCACACGTAGTACAATGCCTACTATTTAGTGCTTTTTATATGTATGAAATTATTTATCATTTTTAAAAATCGCTCCCACTTATGATTATAAGCATAACTTAAGCGGTCTTTTATTCGTGAAGTGGCGGTAAATTGAGCTGCATCCGGTGTTTCCTGCTCCCAAAGCAAAAAGCCTCATGCTTTCGCATGAGGCTTTCGACTTTATTTGATGCCTGGCAGTGTCCTACTCTCGCATGGGGAGACCCCACACTACCATCGGCGCTACGGCGTTTCACTTCTGAGTTCGGCATGGGGTCAGGTGGGACCACCGCGCTATTG
>NZ_JBQEOY010000011.1:0-108723 GCF_052045345.1 Serratia sp. 22264 | reverse complement strand
ATTTCTGCCGATCGACTGACCGATCAACGCAGCGGCGAACCTTACTACAACATGAAAGTGACGGTGCCGCAGGCGCAGATTAAGCGACTGGGAGAGAAAACCATTGTTCCCGGCATGCCGGTATCGGTTTTCGTGCGCACCGGCGAACGTTCTTTGCTCAACTACCTGTTTAAACCGGTGGTCGATCGCGCGCATATGTCCCTTACGGAGGAATAAATAACATGATCCATCGTATTACTATTGGGATAATCGCAGCCTTGTTTGCCGCCTGTTGGTTTTATGCTACGCCAGCAAATGCCTTGACGTTGAAAGAGGCCTTTATGCTGGCACTGCACAACGATCCGACCCTGCAGGCGGCGGTGCAGGAGAAGCTGGCCGGCGAGCAAGACAAAGCTATTGGACGAGCGGGCCTGTTGCCGCAGGTTTCCGCCAACTACCAGAATGCTCCTCGCAACTGGCAGAACCAGAAGTATCAGGCTACTGATATCCTGGGCGACACTCAGGAGCAAAACGTTAACACCCGTTATCGCAGTCACGCGCTCTCTGTGACGGTCACCCAACCGTTGTTCGATTATGAAGCCTGGGCGCGTTACCAGAGTGGGATAGCGCGGGCGCTGATGGCGGACGAACGCTATCGCGGCCAACTGCAAGACATGACGACGCGTCTGTTGGAGGCTTACATTGATGTGGCCTATCGGCGTGAGAACATTGCCGTGGCGCAGGCACAAACGCTTGCTTACCGTGAACAGCTGTCGCTTAACCAACGGTTGGCCAACCAGGGTGAAGGGACGGTCACCGACGAAGCGGAGACTCAGGCCCGTTACAGCCTGTCTCAAGCGCAGGTGATCGAAGCGCAGGATGCGCTGAACGCCGCTCAGGGCAAACTCAGCAACATTATCGGCGTGCCGGCGGCCAATATCGATGCCATCGAGGCGCAAAAAGGCCCCTTTACTCCGCTGGCGTTGAAGTTTCCTACGCTGGATGCGTGGCAACGCCAGGCCAGCAGCAGCAACCCGGAATTGCGTGCCGCACGACAAGGCATCGAGGTTGCGCATTATGAAGTGGAGAAAAACCGGGCCGGCCATTTCCCGCGGGTAGCGCTGTATGCATCACACTCTGAGAACGATTCAAACAGCGACAACACCGTCGGCCAACAGTACCGCACCAACTCAATCGGCGTGCAGGTGAGCGTGCCGATATATGCGGGTGGCGGCGTATCGGCCTCGACGGAGCAGGCGGCGGCACGTTATATGCAAGCGAAGTACGAAATGGCGGCGCAGTCAGACAAAACGCTCACTGATCTGCAGGAACAATACAATCTCTGTCGCAGCAGCGAGACCAAGCTTAAGGCGTACGAACTGGCGTTGCAGGCCGCAGACAAACAGGTGGTAGCGACACGCGAGAGCGTAAAGGCCGGCATGCGGGTAAACGTGGACGTGTTGAACGCTGAGCAACAACGCTATATGACGCAGAAAGAGTATGCGGAAGCTAAATATGGCTATCTGAAGGCATGGGTGGCCCTGCAAAGTTTATCGGGGATGCTCAATGAACAGGATATTTCACAGATCGCCCGTTATTTTCGTTAGCAGGATGGTCAGGTACAACAGATCAAAATGATGCAGGGGCAGTCGCTGACAACGGACAATCTATCGGTGACTGTTTTTGTGTTCTGAAACATGGCTCTTATTCGACTGAACATTTGCACCGCGAACTGAGGTGGCATTGTTTATCCTCGGTTCGTAACAATATAAAACTCTAACGAGATCGGTTTTTACCGTGTAAGAGTTACTGGTAGTCTGCGTGATAAAGTCTTGTGGCACACCGATTTCACTTAAATTCATTTTAAGTGTTTGCATTACCTGCCAAAGTCTGGATGTTGACGATTGCAGACCATATTTATCCCATACGTTGAATAAAATATCTTCTATGCTGATATTTTCACGAGCGCAATTTTCCAGAAGATAAATTAACAACCTTGACATGGTTTCTCGCATGCCAGAAAAGGTCGAAACACTTTTTATTTTCTTGCAGTTGATGTTGATTAGGTTGTATTTTTTTATGTCAAATAAAACATTCTCAGCAATCAGGTAGCCAAAGACAATCCCTTCGCTGCCTGATTTATTTGGCATTTTTGATGGCTCGTTAATATTCTCATGTTTCATGACGTCCAATACTCCACTCATGATATACCTCGGCAGAATAAAAAATGGCAAACAACCAAGTACGAGTATTGTCATAATTTAGTCGTGATTTACTTAATTTTAGCTATTCATCATCACTTTGCGCAATGGAATGTTTTTTAATTATTGTTCTTTTTATAAAAAAATATCTTAAAAATAAGATAAAGCAGCGTTTCTAACTGTATTTTGTTTTTCTTTATTAAATTCAATGCGTTATAAAATACAATGCTGTTGCAACCTGAAGGCGAGTTTGTTCTGTCGTGCGGGTTGCAACAATGATCCAAAACGAATTCTGTTAGGGTTGGGTGTCAAACTGATTTTTAATCATCGCCCGTTATGATTTCTGAAAGCCACAGGACTCAGCTTTGTTTCATGTTTGAAAAACTTACAAAAATATGTAACTTCGTTAACCCCAAGTCGTTCGGTAATTTTTGTTCCGTTAATTACTGGCATTTGCGCAAAGCGCCGGCGTCGAAATAGCCGAGCTAATAGTGCGGAGATATCAGGTTGATCATGCCGGCTACGCTGATGCTAATGGGGTTTGGCGTATTTGCCTTTGTTCTGGGGATGCGGATTTTCCGCTGGCACTAGATAAGGAAGAGGGCGGGGAGGAAGACTCCCCGCAGAGGTTTTTTACTGGCAATGACGGTGCTGCCAAGCGAAATCCTGCTGATCTTGTAAAAAACCGGGATAGAAAATGGCGCGTGGGAAAAATAAACCTTTGTACCAGGTCTCTATTAATGAGTCCTCGGTGCTTTTTTCCAGCATGGAGTGCGTCGCCTGCGGATAAAATTTGATATCCAGCTGGCCTGCTTTGCTTAAGCGCTTGCGGTATTCATTTTCGGTATTTTTAATATCGACGTTAATGTCTTTTCCGCCCAAGGCCAAAAAGACCGGCGAGTGAACCTGGGCAAGGTCTTGCGTAGCGTCCGAACGGTAATTTTTCATCACGAAGGTCCAGCGGTCGGGGGTGAAGTCGGCGGCATTCCCCTCTTTTTGTTGATATTGTTCGAAGCTGGCGTTGGCGTCGAGCAATGCCAGGACCTGCTGCTCGCGCTTTAACTCCGCCGCTATCTCACTTTCCGAACGGCCTTTTTGCTTCATGCTGGCGATAGTATTATAGCGACCCTGCTCCAGCCAGTTAACGGCGGGCGAAACGGCAATCATGAAACAGATATCGGGATATCGCGTTGCGACTTTCGGTAATACCCACCCACCTTGGCTGGCACCCCAGAGTGCGATACGCTGGCCGTCCAACTGGGGCTGATGTTTTATCCAATCGATGGCGGAGATCACTTCGCTGGTGCGATCGTCCATGCTCTGTTGCAGCCAGTTGCCCGGCGCGCCGCCAACGCCAGGTTTATTCCAGGAGAGCGAACTGAAACCGGCTTTGGACAGCGCTTCCCAGATGGGGCGGTAAAAACCGCCGTGAGTGGCGTTAATATCTCCGTCGCCGTGAACAAATATCACTATGCCGGGTTTCTCGCCAGGAGGAAGATGGCGCGGCATCGCCAGGACGGCATCAAGATTATTCGGCTTGTGAGGGATCGTTACCGTACTTTCAACCAACTGATAATTATTCTGATAAAGAATAAATGCCAGAATGGAGGATGTGACGGCAAGTGTGACAACTATTTTTCTTTTTAAAAGAAAACGCCTGATTAATTTCATTACGTATATTTTTAAAAATGTTATTTATTGTACAATAATGAAACTGTTTTGGCAGGTCAAGCTTAAAGCTCTGTCGCCGTAAAATGAGTGGCAAGCGGGATATCTTGATAACAGCGTTGAATTATTTTCCAGGAAAGTAATTCACTGCTTATGAGAAAAGTTAACGCGAAAGAATAACGGCGCAGCGGGCAGTCGGCAGGAAGTCGGCAGGAAGTCGGCAGGAAGTCGGCTGGGTTAAATACGTCGAATTTTGGTTGTTATCCGGCGCAAATCAGGCAACGTCTGACGATACCTAAGCCATTTTGCGGAAAAGAAAAAGTTCAATATCACCCATTGGAAGGTTTGCATAAGGCATTCATTGATCGCAGTGATTGATATTGGGTTTCGCGCAGTTATCGGCGTAGTACTTCAGCACTCGTTTATATAATGACGGTACAGGTTTTTGCGGGGGAATAATTAGCGGTAAATTAATTACATATCGTGGGCAGAGTTTGCCATGGGTTAACTCTGGTTGCCATTATCCAGCCAAGCCTCTTTTAAAACCCGTTCAGCCCAGGGGTAATGGTTGACGAAAATGGCTGGCCAGCTTGGGAATAATGTTGTGACCCGCACCCTGATAAATGTTGGCGATAATGTTCCCGACTCTCCTTTACCAAGCCTGTCGGCTATATCGGGCAGCGCATGCAAACTGTGCAGTGGATTTTAAACGGAAAATAACCCCGTTCGCAGAAAGGTGTGGGTCGCATTATAATTTAATGGATATTTTTGTTTTTTGTACCCTCATTTATACCCTCAGCCCTTAATGATAAGAATACGGAATAGAATCGAGCACGAGATTGAGACAAGCCCTTGGTCAAAAATGTAAACACACCCAGTGAGAGTCATGTTGATAAGGGCTTTGAACGGCGTCTCTGGCCTGTTCAATGTACAGGTGAACGCCCCCGAAAAACACGCCAGAAACACCAGAACAACGTTGTACATGCGTCGCATCATTCACGCAAATCTGCCACTGTCTCTTGCCGGTCAAACAACAAAATTCAAGCCTCTGGAGGTAATGCTGCAGGAAAATGCTTTGCTGCAATGTCCTTCATCTTATCGATCGGTTCCGGTCTTTTAAAAGTGAAAAGGGGGCGTTTACCGGTGCCGGCATCCGGCGTATGGGGCGTTTCGAGCTGGTGGGTCAAGGCACGCTGTTTTTACGAGCCGGCAGACATCTCGATCGAGTCGCCGCCACCCACCGCGACCTGCAGCAGATGGTCGCCGACCGCGAATTCCGCAGCGGCCTCTATTACCGGCTCAATGTCTTCCCGATACTCATTTCGGCAGAAAACAATTTCCGAATGTTGTTGAGTATTTGTATGAAAACCAGACGGATAATTGTTTTTAGACTGAATGTTTGATCGTGAAAAAGATATTATTTTATGGATGTTTTTATACGTAATTAACGAATGAATTTGAATCGATTATTCTTGTTGACTGGCAAGTTTATAATGCATCACCTATAACTATCTGGGTGTTTGATTTATAGAATTGTGAGCATGCTATCAATTCCAAATGCATTAATATCCAATAGGTAATTTGTTTATTTAAAGGATGAGGTCAAAGCGGTGTCGGTAGTGATTGAAAGCGTCTGATATGACCTTTTTTGATAAGTTTCGTTGCCTCTTTTCATTATGATGGCTCAGTAAAAACAGCATGTTATGCGAATTCACTTTGGGGTGGAGTAGGGATGTTACAAGGCTTTATTTCATTATGGTAAATAATGAGGTGGTCTTGTTTTTCCGGCTTTTCCCGAAATTTTAACCGGTTGAAAGTAATATATTTAACCGGGTGGAGGGTGGTGCATAATTAGGGTTTTGAGGGGGCACTTCGCGTGAGGATATATCGCTGAGTTAATTCGAAAACGGAATGTGGTAATTTTCAGACGAGAGTCTAGCCTGATTAGAACCTAATCTAACATCTCCACTATCCTCCTATGGGAGAGTGTCATGAGCAAACCGATCAAGAATATCGTCATCGTGGGCGGCGGCACTGCGGGCTGGATGTCCGCCTCATACCTCGTCCGGGCGCTCCAGCAGCAGGCGAACATTACGCTCATCGAATCTGCGGCGATCCCCCGGATCGGCGTGGGCGAGGCGACCATCCCGAGTTTGCAGAAGGTGTTCTTCGACTTCCTCGGGATACCGGAGCAGGAGTGGATGCCCCAGGTGAACGGCGCGTTCAAGGCCGGCATCAAGTTCGTGAATTGGAGAAAGTCTCCCGACCACTCGCGCAACGATTACTTCTACCATTTGTTCGGCAATGTGCCGAGCTGCGACGGCGTGCCGCTGACCCATTACTGGTTGCGCAAGCGCGAACAGGGCTTTCAGCAGTCGATGGCATACGCTTGCTACCCGCAGCCCGGGGCGCTCGATGGCAATCTGGCGCCTTGCCTGCACGACGGCACCCGTCAGATGTCCCACGCGTGGCACTTCGACGCGCACCTGGTGGCCGATTTCTTGCAGCGCTGGGCCGTCGAACGCGGAGTGAACCGCGTGGTCGACGAGGTCGTTGAGGTTAACCTGAACGACCACGGCTTCATCTCCAGCCTGCTCACCAAAGAGGGCCGGAAGTTGGAGGCGGACCTGTTCATCGACTGCTCCGGCATGCGGGGGCTCTTGATCAATCAGGCCCTGAAAGAGCCCTTCATTGACATGTCCGACTACCTGCTGTGCGACAGCGCGGTCGCCAGCGCCGTACCCAACGACGACGCGCAAGCGGGGGTCGAACCCTACACCTCCGCGATCGCCATGAACTCGGGGTGGACCTGGAAAATTCCGATGCTGGGCCGGTTCGGCAGCGGCTACGTCTTCTCGAGCAAGTTCACCTCCCGCGACCAGGCCACCACCGATTTCCTCAACCTCTGGGGCCTCTCGGACAATCAGCCGCTCAACCAGATCAAGTTCCGGGTCGGGCGCAACAAGCGGGCATGGGTCAACAACTGCGTCTCCATCGGGCTGTCGTCGTGCTTTTTGGAGCCCCTGGAATCGACGGGGATCTACTTCATCTACGCGGCGCTTTACCAACTCGTGAAGCACTTCCCCGACACCTCGTTCGACCCGCGGTTGGCCGACGCGTTCAACGCCGAGATCACCTACATGTTCGACGACTGCCGAGACTTTGTTCAGGCGCACTATTTCACCTCGTCGCGCGAAGACACGCCGTTCTGGCTCGCGAACCGGCACGACCTGCGGCTCTCTGACTCCATCAAAGAGAAGGTTGAGCGCTACAAGGCAGGGCTGCCGCTGACTACCACGTCGTTCGACGATTCCACGTACTATGAGACCTTCGACTTCGAATTCAAGAACTTCTGGTTGAACGGGAACTACTACTGCATTTTTGCCGGCTTGGGCATGCTGCCCGACCGGTCGCTGCCGCTCTTGCAGCTGCGACCGGAGTCGATCGAAAAGGCCGAGGCGATGTTCGCCCGCATCCAGCGTGAGGCCGAGCGTCTGCGGGCGAGCCTGCCGACGAACTATGACTACCTGCGGTCGTTGCGCGAGGGTAACGCAGGGCTATCTCGACCCGGCCCGTCGCCGGAGTTCCGGTAGTGGAGCGCGCTCTGGGCCGGGTATGTGAATTCGCGGCCACGCACGCTGCCGTGGCGGCCTGCGATCCGCTGCAGGCGCGCTCGTTCGTTCTGCAACTGCCGGACCTGAACCGTAACAAGGACGTGCCCGGCATCGTGGGCCTGCTGCGCGAGTTCCTCCCGGTGCGCGGCGTGCCTTCCGGCTGGGACTTCGTCGAAGCCGCCGCCGCGATGCGGGACATTGGGTTCTTCCTGGGGTCGCTCAAGCGGCACGGACACGAGCCCGTGGACGTGGTGCCCGGGCTAGAGCCGGTGTTGCTCGACCTGGCGCGCATGACCGACCTGCCGCCGCGCGAGACGCTCCTGCATGTGACGGTATGGAACCCCGCGGCAGCCGACGCGCAGCGGAGCTACACTGGGCTCAGCGACGAAGCGCACCTGCTCGAGAGCGTGCGCATCTCGATGGCGGCCCTCGAGGCGGCCATCGCGGTGACCGTCGAGCTGCACGACGTGCCCCTGAGGTCGCCCGCGTTCGCGCAAGGGTGCGACGAGCTGGCGGCCTATCTGCAAAAAATGGTCGAATCGATCGTTTACGCATATCGCTTCATCTCGCCGCAGGTCTTCTACGATGAGCTCCGCCCCTTTTACGAACCGATTCGCGTCGGGGGCCAGAGCTACCTTGGCCCCGGTGCCGTAGAAATGCCCCTTTTCGTGCTGGATCACGTCCTGTGGGGCTCGCAATCGGACCACCAGGCTTATCGAGAATTCAAAGAGACGTACCTGCCCTATGTGCTTCCCGCGTACCGGGCGGTCTACGCTCGGTTTGCCGGGAGGCCGGCGCTCATCGACCGTGCGATCGGCGAGGCGCGAGCGGCCGGTGCGCAGGGCGAATCCGTCCGGGCCGGGCTGGCGGCCCTCAACCGGGTCTTCGTGGTCCTGCTGCGCTTCCGGGCACCTCATGTTCAATTGGCGGAGCGGGTGTACGAAGTCGGGCGAAGCGGCCCGGCAATCGGCAGTGGGGGGTACGCGCCCAGCATGCTCGGCGATCTGGCCACGCTCACGCTTGCCGCGCGCTCCCGCATCCGCACCGCTCTCAACGAGTCCTGACACGCACGGCCATCTGTTCCATCTCATTAAGGAGATTTGCCCTCATGACTCAGAAGAGCCCCGCGCACGGGCGCGATAACAACCACTTCGACGTGATCATCCTCGGCTCGGGCATGTCCGGCACCCAGATGGGGGCTATCCTGGCCAAACAGCAGTTTCGCGTGCTGATCATCGAGGAGTCGTCGCACCCGCGGTTCACGATCGGCGAATCTTCGATTCCCGAGACGTCTCTGATGAACCGCATCATCGCCGATCGCTACGGCATTCCGGAGCTCGACCACATCACGTCGTTCTACTCGACGCAACGTTACGTCTCGTCGAGCACGGGCATCAAACGCAACTTCGGCTTCGTGTTCCACAAGCCCGGCCAGGAGCACGACCCGAAGGAGTTCACGCAGTGCGTCATTCCCGAACTGCCCTGGGGGCCGGAGAGCCATTACTACCGGCAAGACGTCGACGCCTACCTGTTGCAAGCCGCCATTAAATACGGTTGCACGGTTCGCCAGAAGACAAAAGTGACCGAATACCACGCCGATAAAGACGGCGTCGCGGTGACCACCGCCGAGAACGAACGGTTCACCGGCCGGTACATGATCGATTGCGGAGGACCCCGTGCGCCGCTCGCGACCAAGTTCAATCTCCGCGAAGAGCCGTGTCGCTTCAAGACGCACTCACGCAGCCTCTACACGCACATGCTCGGGGTCAAGCCGTTCGACGACATCTTCAAGGTCAAGGGGCAGCGTTGGCGCTGGCACGAGGGGACCTTGCACCACATGTTCGAGGGCGGCTGGCTCTGGGTGATTCCGTTCAACAACCACCCGCGGTCGACCAACAATCTGGTGAGCGTCGGTCTGCAGCTCGACCCGCGTGTCTACCCGAAAACGGACATCTCCGCGCAGCAAGAGTTCGACGAGTTCCTCGCGCGGTTCCCGAGCATCGGGGCGCAGTTCCGGGACGCCATACCGGTGCGCGACTGGGTCAGGACCGACCGCCTGCAGTTCTCGTCGACCAGTTGCATCGGCGATCGCTACTGCCTGATGCTGCACGCGAACGGGTTCATCGACCCGCTCTTCTCCCGGGGGCTCGAGAACACCGCGGTGACCATCCACGCGCTCGCGGCCCGCCTCATCAAGGCGCTGCGCGACGATGACTTCTCCCCTGAGCGCTTCGAGTACATCGAGCGCCTGCAGCAAAAGCTTTTGGACCACAACGACGACTTCGTCAGCTGTTGCTACACGGCGTTCTCGGACTTCCGCCTGTGGGACGCGTTCCACAGGCTATGGGCAGTCGGCACGATCCTCGGGCAGTTCCGGCTCGTGCAAGCCCACGCGAGGTTCCGCGCGTCGCGCGACGAGGGCGATCTCGATCACCTCGATAACGACCCTCCGTACCTCGGGTACCTGTGCGCGGACATGGAGGGGTACTACCAGTTGTTCAACGACGCCAAAGCCGAGATCGAGGCGGTGAGCGCCGGGCGCAAGCCGACCGGGGAGGCCGCGGCGCGGATCCACGCCCTCATCGATGGGCGAGACTTCGCCAAGCAGATGTTCGGCTTCGGGTACTGCATCAACGGGGATAAGCCGCAGCTCAACAACTCGAAGTACAGCCTGCTGCCGGCGATGAAGCTGATGCACTGGACACAAACCAGCGCGCCGGCGGAGGTGAAAAAGTACTTCGACTACAACCCGATGTTCGCGCTGCTCAAGGCGTACATCACGACCCGCATCAGCCTGACTCGGAAGAAGTAGCCGGCCATCGAGGACACAAAAATGATGAACGACATTCAATTGGTTCAAGTGCACGCCGAGGAGCATCCTTCGAGGGCGTACGACGCGACCACGAGCGTGGCCGCGAGCTGGTACGTCGCGATGCGCTCGGATGACCTCAAGGACAAACCGACGGAGTTGACGCTCTTCGGCCGTCCTTGCGTGGCGTGGCGCGGAGCGACGGGGCAGGCGGTGGTGATGGACCGCCACTGCTCGCACCTTGGTGCGAACCTGGCCGACGGGCAGGTCAAGGACGGGTGCATCCAGTGCCCGTTTCATCACTGGCGGTACGACGAGCAGGGCCAGTGCGTTCACATCCCCGGTCACAACCAGACGGTGCGCCGGTTGGAGCCCGTGCCGCGATCGGTACGCCAGCCGACGTTGGTCACCGCCGAGCGATACGGCTACGTGTGGGTCTGGTACGGCTCCCCGGAGCCGCTGCACCCACTGCCCGAAATCGCCGCAGCCGACGTCGACAACGGCGACTTTATGCACCTGCACTTCGCGTTCGAGACGACGACGGCGGTCTTGCGGATCGTAGAGAACTTCTACGACGCGCAACACGCGTCCCCCGTGCACGAGCTCCCGATCTCGGCCTTCGAGCTCAAGCTCTTCGACGATTGGCGCCGGTGGCCGGAGGTTGAGTCTCTGGCACAGGCGGGCGCGTGGTTCGGTGCCGGGATCGACTTTACCGTGGACCGGTATTTCGGGGCCTCCGGCATGCTGGCACGCGTGCTCGGCCTGAACATGTCGCAGATGAACCTGCACTTCGATGGCTACCCCGGCGGGTGCGTCATGACCGTCTCGCTGGACGGAGACTTCAAATACAAACTGCTCCAGTGTGTGACGCCGGTGAGCGACGGCAAGAACGTCATGCACATGCTCATCTCGATCAAAAAGGTGGGTGGCGTTCTGCGCCGCGCGACCGACTACGTGCTGTTTGGGCTGCAGACCAGACAGGCCGCGAAGTACGACGTCAAAATCTGGAACGGGATGAAGCCGGACGGCGGCGGCGCGTACAGCAAGTACGACAAGCTCGTGCTCAAGTACCGTGCGTTCTACCGGGGTTGGGTTGACCGCGTTGCGAGTGAGCTGTGATGCGTGAGTCGGCGGCCCTCACCGAGCAGGTTTCGGACACGTCGTTCCGCCAGGCGCTCGCGAACCTGGCGAGCGGCGTTACTGTCATCATGGCGTATGGCGCGGCGGGCCCGCTCGGGCTCGCGGCCATCAGATTCGTATCGGTGTCACTCTTTCCGAGGTATTCATGACTGTCTGGCTGTTGCAACTCGTGTTGGTGATCGCGCTCTGCAACGTCTGCGGCCGCATTGCCGAACGGCTCGGCCAGTGCGCGGTCGTCGGCGAGATCGCGGCCGGTTTGCTGTTGGGGCCTTCGCTGTTCGGCGTGATCGCACCGGATTTCTACGACGCATTGTTCGGCCCCCGTACGCTGTCGGCGATGGGGCAGGTCGGTGAAGTCGGCCTGATACTGCTGATGTTTCAGGTGGGTCTGCATATGGAGTTGGGCGAGACGCTGCGCGGCAAGCGCTGGCGCATGCCCGTCGCGATCGCCGCGGGCGGGCTCGTCTTACCGGCCGCGATCGGCATGATCGTCGCCACTGTCTCGAAAGACATGCTCGCCGGCGACGCGCCGGCGCTGCCTTATATACTCTTCTGCGGTGTCGCGCTTGCGATATCAGCGGTACCGGTGATGGCGCGCATCGTCGACGACCTGGCGCTCAACGCCATGGTGGGTGCACGGCACGCAATGTCTGCCGCGATGCTGACGGATGCGCTCGGATGGATGCTGCTTGCCGCTATTGCTTCGCTATCGAGCGGGCCTGGTTGGGCATTTGCGCGCATGTTCCTCAGCCTGCTCGCGTATCTGGTGCTGTGCGCGCTCCTGGTGCGCTTCGTGGTTCGACCGACGCTTATGCGGCTCGCATCGACTGCGCATGCGGCGCGCGACCGCTTGGCCGTGTTGTTATGCTTCGTCATGGCGTCGGCACTTGCGACGTCGCTGATCGGATTTCATAGCGCATTTGGCGCACTTGCGGCGGCGCTGTTCGTGCGGCGTGTGCCCGGCATCGCGAATGAGTGGCGGGACAACGTCGAAGGTTTTGTCAGGCTTGTGCTGATGCCGGTGTTTTTCGCGTATGCGGGGCTGCATGCGTCGGTCGGTACGATCGACGACGCGGCATCATGGATGTGGTTCGGCGTATTCCTCGCGGGCGGATTCATCGGCAAGTTCGGCGGCAGTTATCTGGGCGCGCGTGCCACCGGGCTTGAGCCACGCGATGCGATGTTGGTGGGTTCGCTGATGAATACGCGCGGCTTGATGGAGCTCATCGTCCTGTCAATCGGTCTGCAGATGCAGATCCTTCCGCCAAAGGTCTACACGATCCTCGTGGTGTTCGCGCTGGTGACGACGGCGCTGACCGTACCGCTGGTTCGCCTCACGCTGCGCGCGCAATCGCGCGCGACGTCAGCAATCCAGGGCACCGAAAAGTGACGCGCATCAGGTAGGTTGCGCCAATTGAAAATTGTTCCTCTGGCGGAAGGCGGGTTCTTCTAAATAGGGCGACCGGACTCGGACAACCGGCGCTTGCGCCAGGTTGAACAACGCTTCAGCGTTGGCCCGCAGGGTGAGGCCTTTGGCCGAATAATCGAACTTGTTCGATGGAGAGTCCATATTCCAGAAAGCAAAAAACCCGCCATAGGCGGGTTCTTCTAAATAGGGTGCCCGGACTCGGACAACCGGCGCTTGCGCCGTGTTGAACAACGCTTCAGCGTTGGCCCGCAGGGTGAGGTCTTCAGGCCGAATAATCGAACTTGTTCGATGGAGAGTCCATATTCCAGAAAGCAAAAAACCCGCCATAGGCGGGTTCTTCTAAATATGGTGCCCGGACTCGGAATCGAACCAAGGACACGGGGATTTTCAATCCCCTGCTCTACCGACTGAGCTATCCGGGCAACGGGGCGCATTTAACCCTATTGGCTGGATATCGTCAATCGCTTTCTGTCACAAACCCGATCGGTTGCTCTTTTTTCATGCAATGGGGTGGGGCGCTTCCGGGCGTCTGCGTCGGCCTGCGGCAATAGATATGCAGAAAAGATGTGTATTTATACCGTTTTGATTTTACAGGTTTTTATTTTTATATGATAAATAACAATGACTTATATAACGTCTGCCTCGATGGGTAGTAACATAATTGTTACTTGAACCTCATAAAAAAACATGCAATCATTGCGCAAATTTTGGCACTCTACGTCCCCTAACGGTGTTTCCGCTCATTTAAGTCAGAGGATTACTGGCATGACTGGTTTTGTTACTCAAGCGCCACTGCGCACCAGACATCTGAAGATGCCATCACGCCGCCGTTACCTTTCCCGAACACAGTACGCCAAGAACGCCCTGCCGACCATGCGGTAAGGCATCTTCTGATGCTCGCTGTTAGGCATTATTAAAAATAGAGCTGCGGCTCTGATTTTACTGATGTCTATCGGACGCTGCCGATACCAGTCCCCGATAGCTGCCTGATGATCTCGCGATCATGAGCCGGTCACGGTTGCGCTTTATGCTGCAACGCCGGACATCACTTTGCCGGGATAACCTTTGTTATCTCATCGCCGTGCCCCGTGGCACCACCTCATCCTTAACCGTTTGAGAGTTAGCATTATGAAAGAATTGAAAATAGCGACAAGCGCCAGCCTGGTCGCCACGATTGAAACGCTGCGCCAGATTGTCCGCATTGAACAGACGGACTATACCGATGTGGCCGCGGTGGTGGTGTCGGTTGATGACGTTAACGCCGGTATTTTGGCGCAGTTGAAAGCCACCGGATTCGAGATCCCAACGTTTGTTGCTGTTGAAGGGGATGAACACCTTTCCCCGGACTACCTGCCGTTTATTACCGGCGTTTTTGCCCTGGCCGGCGCCAGCAAGGCGTTCTATATGGCGCAACTGGAAGCCGCTGCGGACGCCTACGAGCAGGCGCTGCTGCCGCCGTTTTTCAAAACGCTGAAGACCTATGTGGAAATGGAAAATTCCACCTTTGCCTGCCCGGGGCATCAGGGCGGGGAGTTTTTCCGCAAGCACCCGGCCGGCCGGAAGTTTTTCGAGTTCTACGGCGAAACGCTTTTCCGTTCCGACATGTGCAACGCCGACGTCAAGTTGGGCGACCTGCTGATCCACGAAGGCTCGGCCAAGGATGCGCAAAAGCATGCGGCGCGGGTCTTCAACGCCGATAAAACCTATTTCGTGCTCAACGGCACTTCGGCGGCCAACAAGGTGGTGACCAATGCGCTGCTGACCCGCGGCGATCTGGTGCTGTTCGATCGCAACAACCATAAATCCAACCACCACGGCGCGCTGATCCAGGCCGGGGCGACGCCGGTGTATCTGGAAACCGCGCGCAACCCGTTTGGCTTTATCGGCGGCATCGATTCGCGTTGTTTTGACGAGCGCTATCTGCGTGAGCAAATCCGTGAGGTGGCGCCGGAGAAGGCCAATGCGGCGCGGCCGTTCCGCCTGGCGATCATTCAGCTCGGTACTTACGATGGCACTATCTATAATGCGCGCCAGGTGATCGACACCATCGGCCATCTGTGCGATTACATCCTGTTTGACTCCGCCTGGGTGGGTTACGAAGGCTTTATCCCGATGCTGAAAGAGTGCTCGCCGCTGCTGCTGGAGCTCGATGAACTCGATCCGGGTATTTTCGTCACCCAGTCGGTGCATAAGCAGCAGGCCGGTTTCTCGCAGACCTCGCAGATCCACAAGAAAGACGATCACATCAAGGGCCAAAAGCGCCACTGTAACCACAAGCACCTTAATAACGCTTTCATGTTGCACGCCTCGACCAGCCCGTTCTACCCGCTGTTCGCCGCGCTGGACGTTAACGCCAAGATGCATGCCGGGGCCGCCGGCCGTCGCATGTGGATGGACTGCGTAAAGCTCGGTATCGAGACGCGCAAGCAACTGCTGGAACGTTGTTCGCAGCTGCGGCCGTTTATTCCGTTGCAGGTGGCGGGCAAGGCCTGGCAGGATTACGATACTGACCTGATCGCCAACGATGCCCGTTTCTTCAACTTTGTGCCGGGCGAGACATGGCACGGTTTCGAAGGTTATGCGCAGGACCAGTATCTGGTCGATCCGTGCAAGCTGCTGCTGACCACGCCGGGCATCGACGCGGCCACCGGCCAATATACCGAGTTCGGCGTGCCGGCCACCATTCTGGCCAACTTCCTGCGCGAGAACGGCATAGTGCCGGAGAAATGCGATCTTAACTCGATCCTGTTCCTGCTGACCCCGGCGGAAAATCCGGCCAAGATGGAGCATCTGGTCGATATGCTGGTGCGGTTCGAACGCTATGTGGAAGAAGACGCGCCGCTGAGCGAAGTGTTGCCGACGGTGTACCGCAAGAACGAGCAGCGCTACCGCGGCTATACCCTCCGCCAGCTGTGCCAGGAAATGCACGATCTGTACGTCAGCTTCGACGTCAAGCAGCTGCAAAAAGAGATGTTCCGCCAGAATCATTTCCCGCAGGTGGTGATGAACCCGCAGGACGCCAACGTGGAGTTTATCCGCGACAACGTCGAGCTGGTGCCGATCGGCCAGGCCGAAGGGCGCATTGCGGCGGAAGGCGCGTTGCCGTACCCGCCGGGCGTGCTGTGCGTGGTTCCGGGGGAAGTGTGGGGCGGAGCGGTGCAGCGCTACTTCCTGGCGCTGGAAGACGGCATCAACCGTCTGCCGGGCTTCTCACCGGAGCTGCAGGGCGTGTATATCGAGAAAAAAGATCACGGCTGGAAACGCATTTTCGGCTATATGATCAAGCAATAAACAACAAGGGCCGGTTTGCACCGGCCCTTTTCATTGATAACAACCTCACCGCGCGTTATTTCCTGCGATAACTCTTCTGCGCGTTGTTCACCTTCACCAGATAACGGCGTGACTCGCCGGCCGGGTGTTTGGTGGTCAGCGTCTGGTAAATGTCACCCGGCTGCATGCCGTTGATGATACTCACCGCACGGGTTCTGTCGCTGGAGAACACCCGCAACACGCTGCCTGCGCCGCCGTTATAGGCGGTGATCACCGCATAGCGGCGCGATGTCGGGTTCTGAATGCCGCCCAGATAGTTGTTTTGCAGGATCGCCAGATAAGCGGTGCCGGTGTCGATGTTGTTCTCCGGATCGAACAGGTAACTGCGGCTTGGCGTGCCCCATTTGCCGCGCATCTTAAACACGTCTTTACCGGCGGTGTGCTGCACAACCTGCATCAGGCCAAGCGCATCCGAACCGCTGACCGCATACGGGTTAAAGCTGGATTCGGTTTGCATGATCGCCAGGATCAGCGACTCTTCCACACCGTATTTCTCCGACGCCTTGCGTACCATCGGCAGGTATTTGTGCGCACGCTGATCCAGGTGGTTTGGCACCAACTGAATGGTGACCGAGTAAATCACGTGCAGGCCGGAGGTGCGTTTTTGCAGCTTGGTTTGCAGCAGATAGTCGGCAAAGTGCGCCGCACGCCATTCCCAACGGATCGGCGCGCCTTTGTTATCCAGCACCTGGCCGTACAGGAAGGGTTCTTTACTGATCTGGATATCGTTGACGTCGGAATAGAGATCGATTGAACCCGGATCGTCCCCCATCAGCAGGGTGCTGATGATAGCCTGGCGCAGGTGAGCGGCAGGATCGGTGGTGGCGATGGTTTCAATGGTAATCGCGCCAGAATCAAAGTTGATGTGGCTACGGGTTTCATACTGGTCGGTATATTTAACGTAATCTTTTGGCCCGGCGATCAGAACCTCGTTCAGACCCCAGATATTCTCGATGTTGTGGGCAAATTGGCCCATCAGGATCTCGAAGCCGTTAGTGTCTTTGACCCAGGCTTCGTTGACTTCGTCGGTTTTCTTGCCGGAACAGGAAATCAGCAATGGCGCTATTACTAGCAAAGCTAAAATTTTCTTCATCTTAAAGCCGTATACGAGAAGTTTTGGAAGGGCCAGCGCCTGGCCCCAACAGCATTATTCGCTCGGTGGCGTATAGCCTTCGATATGGACGTCGTGCCCTTCGAACAGGAATTTGACCATTTCGGCTTCCAGCAGTTTGCGGTCATCCACGTTCATCATGTTCAGTTTTTTCTCGTTGATCAGCATGGTCTGCTTTTTCATCCATTCGGCCCAGGCCTCTTTCGAGATCTCGTTATAGATGCGTTTGCCGATGTCCCCTGGATAAAGTTGGAAGTCCTGCCCTTCGGCATCGCGCTGCAAGAAGGTACAAAAAATGGTTCTGCTCATGCTAATTCCTCATCAATGGCGCTAGCGCCAAATAAACCCTGTTGGAGCGGGGAGTGTTTTGCCAACTGTTGCAACAGGCGGTCAACCGGCGCTGCCAGCCCGACGGCGGGCGGTTGCGCCAGGTTATACCAGAGACCGACCCCTTCATCCATACTGCCGCCGGCATCGTTCATTTCCAGCCACATTGGCACGATATCGAGATGGAAATGGCTGAAAGTATGGCGAAATGCGGTCAACTGCTCCAGGCGATTGCCTTTCAGACCGCGCTGTTGCAGCCAGAGTTCCATCTCTTCGCGTTCGCTGAACTGCGGGAAGCAAAACAGCCCGCCCCACAGCCCTACGGCCGGGCGCTGTTCCAGCCACGCCCGCTCGCCGCTTTGCAGCAATAAGAAGTAGGCGGTTTTTTCCGGCAGCGTCTGCTTCGGTTTTTTGCCGGGGTATTTTGCCCAACTGTGGTTAGCGTAAGCGATGCAGCCGGTGTTAAGGGGGCACAGCTCGCATTTGGGTTTGGAGCGGGTGCAGACCATCGCCCCCAGATCCATCATCGCCTGATTGAACTGGCCGACGCCTTTGGCCGGGGTAACGTCTTCACTGATCCGCCACAGGCGGTTCTCTACGTCTTTCTTGCCCGGCCAGCCCTCAACCGCATAGCAGCGGGCCAGCACGCGCTTCACGTTGCCGTCGAGGATCGGATAGTGTTGACCGAGCGCCAGCGACAGCACCGCACCGGCGGTTGAGCGGCCGATGCCGGGCAAAGCGGCGATTTCTTCAAAGGTTGTCGGGAACTCGCCGCCGTGCTGTGCGACAATGGTCTGCGCCGCCTTATGCAGGTTGCGCGCGCGGGCATAGTAGCCCAGGCCGGTCCACAGGTGCAGCACTTCGTCCAGCGGCGCGTCTGCCAAGGCGCGTACGTTGGGAAAGCGTGCCATAAAACGCTGAAAATAAGGAATAACGGTGGCAACCTGAGTTTGTTGCAACATGACCTCGGAGAGCCATACTTGATAGGCGGTCTTATCAAGCTGCCACGGCAGGGTTTTACGACCGTAACGCTGGTACCAGTCAAGCACTACCTGTGCGAACTGTTGTGCTTGCATCATAAGCAGATTCGATATCCGGCAGAAAATGAAGCGAGATTGCAGCATAGAGTCATGTTGCTGTAAACCGGAACTTTCCGACGTCGCACGGCAGGTATCAAGATGAACACTTGCTAAACCAAGGTATCTTTGCATAATGCGCGTTTCCCTAATTGGCAGCCAAACAGACAGAAAGCACTATGATTAATGACGTCATCTCCCCGGAATTTGATGAGAACGGCCGCGCGATGCGCCGTATCCGCAGTTTTGTCCGCCGCCAGGGGCGGTTGACCAAAGGCCAGCAGCACGCGCTGGACAACTATTGGCCGGTGATGGGCGTGGAGTATCAGGCTGAACCTGTCGATATCGCCGCACTGTTCGGGCGCGAAGCGCCGACCGTGCTGGAGATCGGTTTTGGCATGGGCGCCTCGCTGGTGACCATGGCGAGCAACAATCCGCAGCAGAACTTCCTGGGGATTGAGGTGCATTCGCCGGGCGTGGGCGCTTGCCTGGCGGACGCCACCGAAGCGGAATTGAGCAACCTGCGCGTGATGTGTCACGATGCGGTTGAGGTGCTGGAGAATATGATCCCGGACGGATCGCTGGACATGGTGCAGCTGTTTTTCCCCGATCCGTGGCACAAAGCGCGCCACAACAAACGCCGCATCGTACAGACGCCGTTCGTTGAACTGGTGCGACGCAAACTGAAAGTCGGGGGCGTATTCCATATGGCCACCGACTGGCAACCTTATGCAGAACATATGTTAGAGGTTATGAACGGGATCTCAGGCTACCGTAATCTTTCCAGCGATAATGATTACGTGCCGCGTCCGGATTCACGCCCGCTGACAAAATTTGAATTACGCGGCCAGCGTCTGGGACATGGCGTTTGGGATTTGATGTTTGAGAGGAAAGAATAATGGCTAAGAACCGCAGTCGTCGTTTACGTAAAAAGTTACACATTGAAGAGTTTCAGGAGCTGGGTTTCTCCGTAGCATGGCGCTTTGCCGAAGGTACCGCGGTTGAGGATATCGACAGCACGCTGGACGCTTTCATCGACGAAGTGATTGAGCCGAATGGCCTGGCGTTTGACGGCAGCGGCTATCTGCAGTGGGAAGGGTTAATCTGTCTGCAAACCATCGGTCATTGCACCGACGAACAGCGCGAACTGGTCAAAAAATGGCTGGAAGCGCGCAAGCTGTCCGACGTTAAGGTCAGCGATCTGTTCGATATCTGGTGGGATTGATTTTACTGGCCCGATGAGTGCGGCATCGCGCCGTGCCATTTATTGATTTAAGGTGCCTTAACGGCACCTTAGACTGTGGACAACCCGCCGAAAAACGTGGTTTTCGCTGGGTTGGGGTAAAACAGAAAATCTGATTCTTTGTTTTTATTGGCACTCATAGCGCTGCTTTTAACTACAGAGAACTTTTTCAGCATTCTCAGGTGCCTTAACGGCACCTTTGTTTTGTCCGGAGTGTGACCGAGGTGGTAACGACATTGGATAACGCGTTGCTGGATGACATCCTGCAACAGGTGCGCCCGCTGATTGGCAAAGGGAAAGTGGCGGACTATATACCGGCGCTGGCGGAAGTGGCCGCCGACCGTCTGGCGATCGCCGTTTGCACCGTCGACGGCGAGATGTTCCAGGCCGGGGACGCCACGGAACGTTTCTCTATTCAGTCCATTTCCAAAGTGCTGAGCCTGACGCTGGCGCTGACGCGCTACCAGGAACACGAGATCTGGCAACGGGTCGGCAAAGAGCCTTCCGGCCTGCCGTTCAACTCGCTGTTGCAGCTGGAAATGGAACAGGGCAAGCCGCGCAATCCGTTTATCAACCCCGGCGCGCTGGTGGTGTGCGACATGCTGCAAACCCGGCTCAGCGCCCCTAAACAGCGGATGCTGGAAGTGGTGCGGCAACTGACCGGCGAAGACGATCTGGCCTATGATTCCCGCGTGGCGCGCTCCGAGTTCGAACACTCCGATCGCAACGCGGCGATAGCCTATTTGATGAAGTCGTTCGGCAACTTCGAAAACGACGTGCTCACCGTTTTGCAAACCTATTTCCACTACTGTGCGCTGCGCATGAGCTGCGTGGAGCTGGCGCGCAGCTTTGCCTATCTGGCCAATCACGGGCGTGACCTCAGTGGGCGCGAAGTGATAAGCCCGCTGCAAGCCCGCCAGATCAACGCGCTGATGATGACCTGCGGCATGTACGACGGCGCGGGGGAGTTCGCTTATCGGGTAGGCATGCCGGGCAAATCCGGCGTAGGCGGCGGCATTGTCGCTATCGTGCCCGATGAACTGTCGATCGCCGTCTGGTCGCCGGAGCTGGATGCATCCGGTAACTCTCTGGCGGGAACTGCGGCGCTGGAACTGTTGTCTCAACGGATTAGCCGTTCGATTTTTTAATCCCACCACGGAAGGGAGTCAGGAGAAAATATGTTAAAGAAAACCGGGTTAGCCTTACTGCTGTTGACCGCTTCACAGGCGCATGCCGAATATCAGTGCAGCGTTAAACCTCAGGACGATGTGGTTATCAGCCCGCAAAACGTGCAGGTGACTGGCGCCAGCGGCAATCTGCAGATTTCGGCGGATGGCGATGTCACCCGTAACGGCCAGGCGCTGAGCCTCAACGACAGCCAGCGTCAGAAAGCGTTCAGTTACCAGAGTGCGCTACGCAAAGAACTGCCGTGGATCGACAAGGGCGCGCAGCAGCATCTGGAAAAAGCGCGGGTGGCGCTGGACAAGGTGATCGTGAAGGAACTGGGTAGCGACAGCAATGTGCGCAATCGCCTGACCACGCTGAACGACCAGCTTAAGCAGCAGATGAACCGCATTATCGAACACCGCAGCGACGGCCTGGCCTTCCACCACAAGGCGATCGACCAGGTTGAGCAGGATGGCCGCAACCTCGTGCAGCAAAGCATGGGCGGCGTGTTGCAAGACAGCCTGAACGAGATGGGCGTCAAGCAGGCCGCCAGCAGCGGCGGTAACCCGTTGCAGGCGATTATGGGCAACCTGGGTGGCCTGCAGAAGGCGATTCAGAACGAATGGAACAACCAGGAGCAGGATTTCCAGAACTTTGGTCACGACGTCTGCAACCGCGTTACCGGCCTGGAAACCCAGCGTAAAGACCTGCTTAACGCGTTGAAGTAACATTAGCTTTATCACTATCGGAGCGTTTTTTGACCTGCTGACGACTATCTGACAAACTGGCTAAACTATAATCAATTGCCAAAAGGATTTTGCATTGATGCCAGTGATATTTCGTTTTAAAGGGTATAAGTTTTTCTTTTACTCAAATGAAGGCGATCCGTTAGAGCCAGCTCATATTCATGTCAGAGACGCGGGGACGGAAGCCAAGTTCTGGTTGACGCCGGTTGTGCAACTGGCACGCAATGATGGGTTTAATTCCAGAGTATTAAAAGAGTTAACTGGAATTATTGAAGATCACCAGTCGCTGTTTTTGGAGGCCTGGAATGAGTATTTCAGCTAAAGCTGTTCGCTTTGATGAGGTGACAATGTGGGTGGAACTGAGCGATGCCAGAATTATTGGTGTGCCATTAACCTGGTTCCCCCGGCTGCTGAATGCAACGGATGAACAACGTGCTTGCTATGAGCTGAGTGCTTGTGGGATCCATTGGGATGCGTTGGATGAAGATATTTCCGTTGAAGGTTTGCTAAAGGGGCGTGGCGATGTGACGCATCGCCCCCATCAGGCGGCCTGAGACACAGGTCCGTTGATTTAATAAAAAAGCGCTGATAATTCAGCGCTTTTTGTTTATTCATCCGCCAGGAACAGCTCCAGCAGCGAGTTAAGGAACAGCTTGCCTTTTTCGGTGATCTGCCAGTATTCCGCGGTTTCTTCCAGATAACCTTTCTCCAGCGCTTCATCCAGCTGTGGGCGAATCACGCTTTCGTCCAGCCCGGTGTAGTGGGCGAAATCGGCACGCGGTGCGGCTTCCAGCAGGCGGAAGCGGTTCATAAAGAACTCGAACGGCCGATCTGCCGTCGTCACCTCATGCTGCTTGTCCATGTACTTGCCCTGCATAAAACCGCGCGGATGCTTGGTTTTCGCGGTGCGTAGAATGCGGCCGTCGCTGAAGGTCAGCTTGCCGTGCGCGCCGCAGCCAATCCCAAGATAGTCGCCGAAGCGCCAATAGTTGAGGTTGTGCTGGCACTGGTAGCCCGGCTTGGCGTAGGCCGAGGTTTCATACTGCCGGTAGCCGGCGGCGCTCAGCAACTGGTGGCCGCGTTCGAAGATGTCCCACAGCGCATCGTCGTCCGGCAGCACCGGCGGCCGCGAGCTGAACAGGGTGTTTGGCTCGATGGTCAGCTGATACCACGACAGGTGCGGCGGGTTCAGAGCGATCGCCTGGCGCAGATCGTCCAGCGCCTCTTCCAGCGACTGGTCCGGTAAACCGTGCATCAGATCGAGGTTAAAACTGCGCAAGCCGAGACCGGTGGCCAGGTGTGCCGCACGCTTGGCCTCTTCCGGGCCGTGAATGCGCCCCAGACGGGTTAATTTCTCCGCGCTGAAGCTCTGCACGCCGATCGAAATGCGGTTCACACCGGCGCGCTGGTAGCCGCTGAAGCGATCGGCTTCCACTGTGCCGGGGTTGGCCTCCATGGTGATCTCTGCGTCATCGGCGACGCGAATACGCGCCCGCACGCCGTCGAGCAGCGATTGCATCGCCTCGGCGCTCAGCAGGCTGGGGGTACCGCCGCCGATAAAAATGGTGCTGATTTCCCGGCCGCCTGCCAGCGGCAGATCGGCATCCAGATCGGCCAGCAGGTGATCGACGTATTCCTGATGCGGCACTTCACCCTTCAACGCATGCGAGTTGAAGTCGCAGTACGGACACTTCTGCACGCACCACGGGATGTGAATGTACAAACTCAGCGGGGGCAACTTAAGCATTGCGCATGGCTTCCAGCATCAGCTTCAGCGCCTTACCGCGGTGTGATACCGCGCTCTTCTCGTCGCGGCTCAGTTCGGCGGCGGTGCGGCCCAACTCCGGGACGTAGAAGACAGGATCGTAACCGAAACCACCGGCACCGGCGGATTCGAAGGTGATTTCACCCGCCCAGCTACCGTGGAACACCAGCGGCGTAGGGTCTTCTGCATGGCGCATGTACACCAGCACGCAGTGGAACTGCGCGCCGCGGCTGCCTTGCGGCACGTCTTTCAGCGCCACCAGCAGCTTGTCGAGGTTTTGCTGGTCAGAAGCGTCTACGCCGGCGTAGCGCGCAGAGTAGATGCCAGGCGCGCCGCCCAGGGCGTCCACTGCCAGGCCGGAATCATCGGCGATCGCCGGCAGGCCGGTGATTTGCGCCGCGTGACGGGCTTTCAGGATGGCGTTTTCGATAAACGTCAGGCCGGTTTCATCGGCGGAATCCACGCCCAGCTCGGTTTGTGCGACCACGTTCAGACCGAAATCGGCCAGCAGGTCGGCGAGTTCACGCACTTTTCCCGGGTTACCGGTGGCAAGAACGACTTTTTGCATGATGACTACCTTGAACATTATTCGATAAGCGCCGTGACCACGGCGGGGATTTGTTGCGGATTGACGATGCGTAACTGTTTATGCCGCCCCAATTCGCCTTTCTCGATAGTGACGTTGCTTTTCGCCACTTTAAACTGCTTGGCGATAAACTTGATCAGATGGGCGTTGGCCTGGCCGTCAACCGGCGGGGCGGTAATGGCGACTTTAAGTTCGTCGCCATGCAAACCGATAATCTGGTCGCGGCTGGCTTTCGGCTGAATATATAGCCTGATCGCCAGCCCGTCCAGCACGGGGGTAACTGCACTCACAGCAGGAACCAGATCTCACCGAACAAATCCATACCCAGGTAGTTGATCAGATACAGAATCAGGATCACCACCATCGCTGAAAAATCGATGCCGCCCATGGCGGGAAGAATGCGGCGGATCGGGGCCATCAGGGGTTCGGTCAGCTGATACATCACATAGTCAATCGGGCTGCGGCCCTGGCTGATCCAGCTCATCAGGGCGCGGATAATCATCACCCAGAAGATCAGATAACCCGCCGACTTGACCAGCGAAATCAGGCCAAACAGCAGGTTATACGGGCTGAGCGACATCGCGCCGCCCTGGATCAGCAGCAACAGCGGGTACTTGATGGTCATCAGCAGGAACGCCAGCAACAGCGAAGCGCTGTCGACAGGCCCCAGTGACGGAATGATGCGACGCAGCGGGCCGACCACCGGTTGGGTGATTTTCACCACGAACTGGGCGAACGGGTTATAAAAGTCGGTACGCGTCCACTGCATCCAAATGCGTAGCAGCAGCACCATAACGTAAAGATCAATAACGGTTTTGACCAAAAAAGTCAGCGTTAGCATGAAAGGGTCCTTCTCCTTAACTCTCGGTTATTTAAAATGATTTTTCCATTTCCTGCGCACGGGAAACCGCCGCGCGCATGGCTTTGGCCACGGTCTCCGGCAGTTGCTGCTCGTTGAATACCCGCAGCGCTTCGGCGGTGGTGCCGCCTTTGGAGGTGACCTGCTCGCGCAGAGTCGATAATGGCGTGTCCGGATTGGCTTCCACCAACGCGGCTGCGCCGGAAGCGGCCTGTTGCACCAGCTCGCGCGCGGTTTGGCTGTCGAAGCCCATGCGCTCGGCTTCTTGCTGCATGGCTTCCATAAACAGGAAGAAGTAGGCCGGTGCGCTGCCTGCGGCGGCGATGACGCCGTTGATGCCGTTTTCGTCATCCACCCAGCAAACCTTGCCGACGGAGGCCATCAAATCGCCGGTGTAGTCGCGATCCTGCTGGCTGACCTGTTGCGGCGCGTACAGGCCGCTCATGCCTTTGCCAACCAGAGACGGGGTATTGGGCATAATGCGCACGATGCTCAGCTTGTTGCTCAACAGTTGGTAAAAACGGCTGACCTGAATGCCGGCGGCGATCGACAGCACCAGCTTGCCGGAGAAATCGACCTGTTGCAGCGGCTGACAGACGTCGGCCATCATCTGCGGTTTTACCGCCAGCACCACGACCTCGGCCTCTCGTGCGCAGGCCAGGTTGTCGCCGCTGCTGACGATGCCGTAGTCCGCCGCCAACGCATCGCGGTTTTTAGCCGAAGGCGCACAGACGCTGATGAGTTTAGCCGGGTATCCGCCCGCCACCAGGCCGGCGATGATCGCGCGCGCCATGTTGCCGGCGCCAATAAAGGTAATCTTACGATGTTGCATCAAAATCCCTCGTTATATGTCAGGCCGGTGAATAATCACGAGCGCCAAAAATTGCGGTGCCGATACGCACCAGGGTGCTGCCTGCGGCAATCGCCGCCGCCATATCATCCGTCATGCCCATCGACAGGGTATCCACCTGCGGATAATGCTGTTGCAGGGCCAGGAAGGCGTCGCTCATCTGGCCGAAGACCGCCAACTGGCGTTGGTAGTCTTCTTCCGGAGCGGGAATCGCCATCAGCCCGCGCAACCTAAGGTTCGGCAGCGCGGCTACCGCCTCCGCCAGCGCCGGTAATTCAGCCAGTACAATGCCAGATTTACTCTGTTCATCGCTGATATTAATTTGGATCAGAACGTTAAGCGGCGGCATGCCAGCCGGGCGTTGATCGCTGAGGCGTTGGGCGATGCGCAGCCGATCCACCGTGTGGCACCAGGCGAAGTGCTCCGCCACCAGCCGGCTTTTATTGGATTGCAACGGGCCGATAAAGTGCCAATCCAGCGTTGCGCCTTCCGGCTGCGTGGCGAAATGCTGAACTTTATCCACGCCTTCCTGCACGTAATTCTCGCCAAAGGCGCGCTGGCCGGCCGCGATGGCTTCTGCGATCGCCGCCACAGGTTTGGTTTTGCTGACTGCAAGCAGAGTGATTTCTTCTGGAGCGCGTGCGCAACCTTGAGCGGCTGTCGCGATGCGGCTTCTGACATCCTGCAGATTCTGTTGGATAGTGCTCATTATTGACCCAGGAGATTGATATGGATATCGACGAATTCGTGGCCCTTAGTGTAAAGCATAATGCTTCCGATCTGCACCTTTGTGCGGGCCATCAACCCATGTTGCGCATTGATGGTGAACTGCAACCGCTGGAAGGGGCGGAAATACTGACTCAGGAGCGAATGCACCAGCTGTGCGGCACGCTGCTGCAACCGCCGCAGCGACAGCTTTTACAGCAGCATGGGCAGCTCGATCTGGCGTTGACGCTGGCGGGCGATATCCGGCTGCGCGCCAATTTCTTTTTGCAAAGCCTGGGGATATCCATCGCGCTGCGGTTGATCGCCGGCCACTGCCCGACGCTGGCGGCGTTAGCGGCACCGGCCATTGTCCCCGCGCTGCTGCGGCGTGAGGATGGTCTGATATTGGTCACCGGCGCGACCGGCAGCGGTAAATCCACCACGCTGGCGGCGATGATTGACGACATCAATCAGCATCAACGCCGGCATGTCATCACGCTGGAAGACCCGATCGAATTTATGCACTATAGCCGGAAGTCGTTGATTCAACAGCGCGAACTGGGCCGCGATAGCCACAGTTTTGACGAAGCGCTACGCGCCGCGCTGCGTGAAGATCCGGATGTGATCCTGTTGGGAGAACTGCGTGACACCACCACCATCCGTCTGGCGCTCACCGCGGCGGAAACCGGCCATTTGGTGCTGGCGACGCTGCATACCCGCAGCGCGCCGCAGGCGGTGGATCGTTTGGTAGACGTTTTCCCGGCAGAAGAAAAGCCTTATGTGCGCGCACAGCTGGCTGCCAGCCTGCAGGCGGTGATTGCGCAAAAGCTGCTAAGCAGGCCTGGTGGCGGGCGGGTGGCAATCTTTGAGGTGCTGACGGCGACGGCGGCGGTCAGCAGCATGATCCGCGAAGGCAAAACCCATCAGCTCGCCAGCGTGCTGCAAACCGGCGCGCAGTCCGGCATGCAGACTTTTGAACAGGGGTTGCAGCAGCGGATCGACGCCGGTTTGCTGGGTGATAGCGTGTGAAGATAGAGAGAGAGCGTTTATACCTTAAATAATTGGAGTTGTATCAAGGCGGCAAGAGCGTGAATCCCCAGGAGCTTACTCAAGTAAGTGACTGGGGGGAGCGCACGCAGCCAACACAGATGCAGCTTCAAGTATGACGGGTTAGCCCCGTTGCCGTTCGAACCAGCTTTCCAGAATCACGACTGCGGAGGCGGAGTCTACGCTGCCTTTGTCCAGAGCGCGGAAACCTCCGCGATCGAACAGATTGGCGCGCGCTTCGACGGTGCTGAGGCGTTCGTCATGCAGCGCGATCTGCACGCCAAAGCGGCCATGCAGGCGGTTGGCGAATTTGCGTGCCTGGTCGGTCACCAACTGCTCGGTGCCATCCATATTCAACGGCAGGCCGACCACCACCAGATCCGGCTGCCACTCTTTCAGCAGCTTTTCGATCTTTTGCCAGTCCGGTGAGCCGTCCTGCGCTTTGAACGCCGCCAACGCGCGGGCGCTGCCGGTGAGTTCCTGACCTATGGCCGCGCCGATGCTTTTGGTGCCGAAGTCGAAGGCGATAATGGTGCGGTTGGTCATCAGGCGTGTCCTGCGTGGTTGGCAATGCTGCGGATATCAATACCAAGAAGGTTGGCGGCCTCGCGCCAGCGGCTGGCGATCGGCGTATGGAACAGAATGTCGGTATCGGCTTCGATGGTCAGCCAGGCGTTTTCCAGCACTTCCTGTTCCAACTGGCCTTTTTCCCAGCCGGCATAGCCAAGCGCCACCAGCACGTCATCCGGTTGCTCCGGAGTACCCAGCGTTTCCAACACGTCTTTTGACGTGGTGATCATGGTATCCGGCGAGATCTGGATGCTGGAGCCGAAGCCACTGCGCGGCGTATGCAGGATAAAACCGCGATCGTCCGCCAATGGGCCACCGGCGAATACCGGCCTATCCAGGCTGATGGCCGGATTGCGAGCGGGCGGCATGATCTTCAGCTTGCTCAGCACCGTTTCCACCGTGAACTGTTCCACCGGCTTGTTGATCACCAGGCCCATGGCCCCCTCTTCATTGTGCTCGCAGACGTAAATCACCGAGCGTTTGAAGCGAGGATCCTGAAGAGATGGCATGGCGATAAGAAAATGGTGCTGTAAATTCATGGCGTTATTTAAGGTAATTGAGTGGTGAGAAGTTAAACAGCCGCCAGTATGCGGCTATACCCGTCGGCTTTCAAGCCGCAGCGTTGTTGGCTGCACGCGCTCACCTCAGTTACTTACTTGAGTAAGCGCCTGAGGATGAGCGAGCTGGCCGCCTAGCTGCAACTCGAAATCCATAGGGTATATACCCGTAGCCTTTCAAGCCGCAGCGTTGTTGGCTGCACGCGCTTTGGAAGGTCAGGATTGCGGGCGACAGCGCCGCCCGCATGGCGGATTACTTCGCTGCCAGACGCTTTTCGATCGCGTCCATCAGCATGCCGGTGATGGAGACCGGGAAGGCCGCTTCGATTTCGCGCGCACAGGTTGGGCTGGTGACGTTGATCTCGGTCAGACGATCGCCGATCACGTCCAGGCCGACGAAGATCAGGCCTTTCTCTTTCAGCGTCGGAGCCACTGCGCGGGCAATTTTCCAGTCGCTTTCGCTCAGAGGGCGCGGTTCGCCACGGCCACCGGCGGCCAGATTACCACGGGTTTCACCCTGCGCCGGGATGCGCGCCAGGCAGTAGGGCACCGGTTCGCCGTCAACCACCAGAATGCGCTTATCGCCTTCCTTGATCGCCGGCAGGAAGTTCTGCGCCATGCAGAAACGGCTACCATGTTCGGTCAGGGTTTCGATAATCACCGACAGGTTAGGATCGTCTTGCTTCACGCGGAAGATGGACGCACCGCCCATGCCGTCCAGCGGTTTGAGGATGATATCGCCGTGCTGCTGGTGGAATTTGCGGATGTGGGCTGCGCTACGGCTGACCAGGGTGTCCGGCGTCAGTTCCGGGAACCAGGCGGTGAACAGCTTCTCGTTGCAGTCACGCAGGCTCTGAGGCTTGTTGACCACCAGCGTGCCTTTCACCTCTGCGCGCTCCAGAATGTAGGTCGCGTAGATGTATTCGGTATCGAATGGCGGATCCTTGCGCATCAGGATCACGTCCAGATCCTGCAGCGCCAGATCCTGCTCGGCTCCGAAGCTGAACCAGCTCTCTTTATCTTCTTTCACGCTCAGCAAGCGGGTGCGTGCGCGCCCATCGCCGGCGTGCAGATAGAGATCGTTCATCTCCATGTAATGCAGTTCCCAGCCACGGCGCTGCGCTTCGAGCAGCATGGCGAAGCTGGTGTCTTTCTTGATATTGATGGAGGCGATAGGGTCCATCACGATGCCGAGCTTAATCATTTTCTCTCCTTTAACCCAGATCGCCGAAACGTACCTGCAAAGCGGTAATTGCGGTGAGCGCTGTAGTTTCTGTACGCAGAACGCGTGGCCCCAGCAGGATATCAGTAAATCCGTAGCCGGTGGTCATCGCAATTTCGTCGGCGGATAACCCGCCTTCCGGCCCAATCAGCAGGCGGACATGGTCCACCGGCAGCGGCAGGGTATTGATGCTGTGGCTGGCGCGCGGGTGCAGGTTAAGCTTCAGACTGCCGTCCTGCTCGGCGCACCAGGCTTCCAACTGCATGGCCTCGCGAATTTCCGGAATGCGGTTGCGGCCGCATTGTTCGCAGGCGGCGACGGCGATTTTCTGCCATTGCTGAATTTTTTTCGCCAGACGTTCGCCGTCCAACTTGACGCCGCAGCGTTCGGAAAACAACGGTGTAATGACGTTAACGCCCAGCTCGATGGATTTCTGAATGGTGAACTCCATCTTCTCCCCACGGGAAATCACCTGGCCCAAGTGCAGATTGAGCGGTGATTCACGGTCTTCCAACTGGCCGGCGCCGAGTTGCACCTGCACGCTTTTCTTATCGACCCGAACTATCTCGGCGTTAAACACCCGGTTGCTGCCGTCGAATAGCTGCAACGTCTGGCCGGCGCTCATGCGCAGCACGCGTCCGACGTGGTTGGCGGCGTCTTCGCTCAGCGCGATTTCCGCATTGTCGATCAAGGGTTGCGGGTGATAAATGCGGGGTATACGCATGTGAATATTCGATCCTGACTAAAGGGGTAGGCAGCTTGATAGATAGAGGCTATACCCTATGAATTTCGAGTTGCAGCTAGGCGCCCAGCTCGTTCATCCCCAGGAGCTTACTTAAGTAAGTGACTGGGGTGAGCGAGTGCAGGTAACAACGCTGCGGCTTGAAAGGCGACGGGTATATAGTAGGTTAGCCTTTTCGTTGCTGGCAAGCCTGTTGAATATAGGCGTTATGATTGCCCTGAACCTTAGCGATGCGTGCTTCACGCAGACATTCCCATTGGCTGACCGGATATTGGCGGTTCCACACTTCGAACAATTGGGTTTGCTGGCGTGAAAGCCGCAGTTGATAACGGTCGCGCATATAGAAATAGGTGCGTGCTATAGCGCCACGGGCCCGCGCCGGCGGCTCTGCCTGCTTATTTTTGAAGTCCACTTTCATCGGGCATTGGCCGTACTGGCCTTCGCCCCCTTTCCACTGGCTGTACATAAAGTTATTGCGATCGCCGTTCACTTCCCCGATCGCCGGCTGCAGGTTGTGCAGATCGGTTTCGATCTGGCGGTAGGTCGCGTCTTTATTGCAGTTTTTGCGGCCGCCTTGCTGCCAGCATTGCAACTGATGGCCGAACTGCCAGGCCGGCACCACGTGTTCCCATTCAATACGCTGCGCACGCTGGGCGTTTTTACGCACCTGATAGCCGCAGCTCTTGAGGTCAGGAATGCCTTTTTTACCCTGCCAGTCGATCCGGCATCCGCAGTAAAAAGAGCCGGGCGCATCCTGATTGATTTTGGCCGCCGCTGTCTTGGCCTGAGAGAAATTATTGATGCCGTGGGCGTGCGCGGCACCTGCAATGAAAACCACCATAAACAGAATTTTGCGAAGCATATTCCAAAACAGCTCGAAATTGGAAAAGCAGGCAGGGTAACGGAAGTTTATGGCAGTGGCAAATGGTGATATTTACTTGTTTTAACGTATAAATCGTTTCATTAAAGGTTTTCGATAGCGATAAATCTCAGCTTTTCGCCGCATTGGCGACAGCGGTATTCGCTTTCACCGCGCAGCACCCGATTGTGACGGCGCACGGTGAGCTGGTGCTGCTGACAGCGGCACAGGTAGGGGAAGGTTTTGCTCTGCACCGAGGCGATTTCGAACTGGTGGGTGCGGCTGGCGGGTACCCGCAAGACGCTCTCCATCATCTGGCGCCATTCGCGGCCATGCGGCGGCACACGGCCAAACTGGCGAAACACCAACAGGTGCGCCAGCTCATGCGGCACCACTTCATCGATAAACGGCTGCTGATTTTCCATTAGCAACACCGGATTCAGCCTGATTTCCCAGGCTTGCAGCCAGGCGGTGCCCGCAGTGGTGCCGCGCTGCTGGTAAACGACTTTGGGTTCAGGAAACTCGACGGAAAAATGCTGGCGGGCCAGCTGAAGCTTTTCCCGCAGACAGCGCATTACCGCCTGTTGCAGCGCAATGGGGATTCTTACTTTGTTCATTGCCGCTAGCTTAAGCAAAGGCGCCCCGGCTGGCAACAAGACGGAAAACTAATTCTTTGCTCACTCCCGGCAGGTTTTTCACCGCATTGATAACCCGATCGTCTCTGATGGATTGTAATCAATGTGTTAACTGCGGGATAATAAAGCGTGCATGCTGAGTCTGTACCCGCAGCGCTCGCCGTATGAGGTTGGAAAAAACTCCCTGAAGTAATACCTTGCTAATATAGGGGTTATTATGCGATTTAGCGCAATAACCGACTGATTAAAAATACGTAAGGTGTGGGAAGTTTTTTGCCGCAGCCTGCCCCGGGCATGCTGAGTAAGTGTGAATTTAACGCAGCTGATGTTGCAAGTGAGAGATCAATGTCGAATAAACCGTTCCATTATCAAGATCCGTTCCCGCTGAAGAAAGACGATACCGAATACTATCTGCTGAGCCGCGATCACGTTTCTGTGAGTGAGTTTGAAGGCCAGGAAATCCTGAAAGTTGCCCCCGAAGCGTTAACCCTGCTCGCCCAGCATGCTTTCCATGACGCTTCGTTTATGCTGCGCCCGGCGCACCAACAGCAGGTTGCCGATATCCTTGAGGATCCGGACGCCAGCGAAAACGATAAGTACGTTGCGCTGCAATTTCTGCGTAACTCAGAAATCGCCGCCAAGGGTATTTTGCCAACCTGCCAGGACACCGGCACCGCGATCATCATGGGGAAAAAGGGCCAGCGCGTCTGGACCGGCGGCGGCGATGAAGAAGCGCTGTCGCGTGGGGTGTACAACACCTTTATAGAAGACAACCTGCGTTATTCGCAAAACGCCGCGCTGGACATGTACAAAGAGGTCAACACCGGCAGCAACCTGCCGGCGCAGATCGATCTCTACAGTGTGGACGGTGAAGAGTACAAGTTCCTGTGCGTCGCCAAAGGCGGCGGCTCGGCCAACAAAACTTATCTGTATCAGGAAACCAAGGCGCTGCTGTCGCCGGGCAAGCTGAGAGATTACCTGGTCGATAAAATGCGCACGCTGGGCACTGCGGCCTGTCCGCCGTACCACGTGGCGTTTGTCATCGGGGGCACTTCGGCTGAAGCTACGCTGAAAACCGTCAAGCTGGCGTCGACCAAGTACTACGACGGCCTGCCGACCGAAGGCAACGAACACGGCCAGGCGTTCCGTGATGTGGCGCTGGAAGAAGAGTTGCTGAAAGAAGCGCAGAACCTGGGGCTGGGCGCGCAATTTGGCGGTAAATACTTTGCGCACGATATCCGCGTGGTGCGTTTGCCGCGCCACGGCGCATCCTGCCCGGTCGGCATGGGCGTTTCCTGTTCCGCTGACCGCAACATCAAGGGAAAAATCAACCGCGACGGCATTTGGCTGGAGAAGCTGGAGCACAATCCGGGCAAATTTATCCCGCAGGAACTGCGCCAGGCCGGAGAGGGCGAGGCGATCAAGGTCGACCTCAACCGCCCGATGGCCGATATCCTCAAGCAGCTGTCGCAGTATCCGGTATCGACCCGCCTGTCGCTGAGCGGCACTATCATCGTGGGGCGCGACATCGCGCACGCCAAGCTGAAAGAGCGTCTGGATCGCGGTGAAGGTTTGCCGCAATACATTAAGGATCACCCGATTTACTACGCCGGCCCGGCCAAAACGCCGGACGGTTACGCCTCGGGTTCGTTGGGGCCGACCACCGCCGGGCGCATGGACTCTTACGTCGATCTGCTGCAATCTCACGGTGGCAGCATGATCATGCTGGCGAAGGGCAACCGCAGCCAGCAGGTGACGGATGCCTGCAACAAACACGGCGGTTTCTACCTTGGCAGCATCGGCGGCCCGGCTGCGGTTCTGGCGCAGCAAAGCATCAAGAGCCTGACCTGTGTGGAATATCCTGAACTGGGGATGGAAGCGATCTGGAAAATCGAAGTGGAAGATTTCCCGGCGTTTATTCTGGTGGACGACAAAGGCAATGACTTCTTCCAGAAGATCCAGGCCGGCCAGTGCTCGCGCTGCGTGAAATAACCCTTCAAAAACAGTTGCCGCCTGATAGGGGCGGCAACTTTCACACTGAATTCCCTCCTGTGTAAAGTCCTGTTGCCCGCTGGACGCCTCGTTTTAACCTGTATACCCTACGCACAAAGCAGTAAAACGTGCACAAAGGCATATTTGTAACGGAAGGTTCGGCAAGAAAATGGGAACGCAGGAAAATCACATCAAGGATCTGCTGGTCTGGATTGAAGACAATCTGACCAATCCGCTGTCGTTGGATATTGTGTCCGCCAAATCAGGCTACTCGAAATGGTATCTGCAGCGCCTGTTCAAGAAGCAGACCGGGCTGTCGCTGGCATCGTATATTCGCGCACGACGTTTGTATCTGGCTGCTTTCGCATTGCGTTTCACGCGAAAGAGCATTCTTGATATTTCCGTAGAATATCAATTTGATAACCAACAAACCTTTTCCCGCTGTTTCAAAAAGCACTTTGCCGAATCCCCCAGCGTCTACCGCCATGCCCGCAAGCAGGATTTCAGCCATCTGGTGCGTTCGCTGTCCGCCGGTCAGCCTGGCGATATTAAGGTCGATCGCGTCACCGTTGATAAAGGCCAGTATCTCCTTCGAGGGAAAAATTACGCCTATCACCTGGACATTGAGCATCTGGATAAGTCGCATCTGCACCTGCGCAGCGGGATCAAAGAGAATTTCTACAAGCTGCTCGGCGACCGTCCGCCGTTGATCTACGCGCTGACTCATTTTAGGCCGGATGGGGAACGGGTCAGGGTGGATTATTCTCTCGGTGTCGAGGCGGACGCTTCGGTTAACGACGCTCCCGAGCTGGAAGCGTTGCCGGACATCCACGGCGATTTTTGCCGCTTTTGTTATTCCGGCAAGCCGGTGGCGCTGAACGACCACGTGGTGCAGATATACACTCAGATATTGCCGGAGCTAGGCCTGGCCCGCCGGGAAGGGCCTGACCTGACGATGTTCAGCTATTCGCTCAATGAGCGGGAGGAGCTGCATCTGGAGCTTCAGCACCTGGTGCCCGTAATTCCTCTGGACTGAAAAGCCGGGCCGCCGCGCGATTTTTCTGTTGCACGATATCGGCCATCACCGCCAGGGCGATTTCCGCCGGGGTTTTACTGCCGAGCGGCAGCCCGATCGGCGCGTGAATACGTTCCAGCTCTTGTGGGCTGAACTCGGCAATCTGCTGCAGGCGCTGGCGGCGGCGCGCGCTGTTGCGCAGCGAGCCCATGGCGCCGATATAAAACGCCGGGGTGTGTATGGCCTCCATCAGCGTCAGGTCGTCCATCCGCGGGTCGTGAGTCAGCGCCACGATGGCGGTATTGGCGTGGCACCCGCCGTCCTCAATAAATTTGGCCGGGAACTGGCGCAGCAGCGTCACGCCGGGCCGGAGCTGGGGGGCGAAGTTATCCAGTGCCTCCGGGCGGTTTTCACACACCAGCACTTCGAACCCCAATGAACCGGCGAAATCGGCGCAATAGAGTGCCACGCTCGATAACCCGGCAATCAGCAGGCGCGGTGCCGCGGCGATATTCAGCGTGATTTGCTGCCCATTGCGCTCCACCTGGGTGGCGCTGGCGAAGTCGGTCAGTTCCAGGTTGCGGCAGGCATTGGGCAGGGTCAGGCGTTTGATCAACGCGTGGTGTCCGTCCAGCGCGCCGGCGATTTTTGTCAGGTAGCCGATGCTGTCGTCACCGGCCGGCAGGTATTCAATCAGCACGTCCAGCACACCGCCGCAGGGCAACGCCACGTTCGGCTCCAGGCCGCCTTCACCGTAGCGGATCACCTGGCTGGCCGCCAGATACTCCCCGGCCGCCACGCGCCGCAGAAAATCCTCTTCCACGCAGCCGCCGGACAGCGAGCCGCAGTAATGCCCGCTCTGGGTTGCCGCCAGCAGCGCGCCTGGCGATCGCGGCGAGGAGCCGTAAGTATTCAGTACTGTACACAGCCACACCGGCTGCTGTTTCAGCCAGCTTATCGCCTGGCTGACCACGGTGATATCAAGATGCTGCATAGATGATTTTACTCGCTGGCCGGTAGCTGTGACGGAAGATCAATATCCTGCACGACGTTTGCCCGATCAAGAGGCAACAGATAAACCGCTTCCCCTTGCAGCAGTTCACGTGCGCCATTATCACCGCGCAACTGGCACAGCCTTTTGCGCAATGGCGCGGCAAAGCCGACCGGGTGGCCAGGCCGTTGGTCGAAGCAGGGGCGAGCTATCGTATGATGCTGCAGCGCGTCGGCGACCAACCGGAAGATGTCCGGCGTGACGAACGGCATATCCGCCAGATGGATCAACCAGCCTTGCCAGTGCGGCGTGGCGTCAACGCCGGCGGCGATGGAATCCCCGAGACCTGCGCTGGCGAGCAGCGTGACCGGTACCTGATACGCGCTGCAAATCTGCTGTATCCACCGGTTATCGGGCCGGGTGACGACCCACACCGGCAGGCCGGAGGCCAGCGCCTGGCGCAAGGTATGTTCGAACAACGGGCGCCGGCGACCCGTCTCATCCGCAAACTCAGCGTCTAATTTGTTGCCTGCGCCACCGGCCTGCGAGAAGCGTTCCCCACGCCCGGCGGCGGCGATCACTATGCCTGTTGTCATCTGCTCTGCCCGAATTTGCGCAACTGTTGATTACCTTACCGCCAATGTGTGTTTTTAATATGTGTTTTTGTTGAAAACAGGATGTTAATCATCACATAATTTTGGGTATAAGCATATGCTTATGACGTCTACGGCAAGGTCGTCAGCGTTTGCGCAACAACACCGCGAACACAAAAAACAACAATAAAGAAGTGAAGGACTTTTTATGAGCAATTTCAACTCGTCACGGCGTCGCTTTATCAAAAGCGCCGTGATAGCGGGGGTGTCCGTCTACCTCGCCCCCCTCTACAGCCGCGCCTACGCCGCGCTGTTTGAACAAAAGATTCTTCAGTCGCCTAACTGGGACCCCCATGAGAAACGCGTGCGTTTCCGTATTGACGGCCGTGCCAAGGTTATGGGGCAGAAGGTGTTCGCCCGCGATATCCGCGCAGTCGATATGCCGCACTGGCCACAAAAGCAGGCGCACGCCTTTATTCTGCGCGTAACCAAGGCCGACAGGCTGTTTGCGGGTCTCGACCTCTCGTTGTTGGGAGACGACCTGCAGCCGGATCGTCTGGTGACGGCGGAAGATTTGGCGCGCGACGGTCTGGCTTTCCCGGCGTTTTATGGCGACGACATGCTGCTGCCCGCAGGCAAGACGCCGGCCTATCTGGGGCAGGCAGTGGCGATCCTGATTTATCACGATTTCGCCCGTTTCCGCTTTGCCAAGGACAAGCTGAAATTCCGCGAAGATACTCTTAAATACGGTGCCGAGACCGGCCCGCTGGAACGCGATCCCTGGGGCACCTTCCGCTATGTGCGGGTGGGCGGCGACCAGCCGTTCGATGACGATCGTTTCTCCAGCCTGAAAGACACGCCGATTTTCCCGGTGTCGATGAGGAAACACCTGCCGGTCTGGCCGGAAGGCCGTGAAGGCGGCAAGCTGGATCAGGAAGGCATGCATTATGCCGGGCTGATTGCCGCTGAGCTGCAAACGCCGCCGGATGATTGGCTGGTACTGTCGCGCCGTTATACCACGCAGTCTGTCGATACTTCGGCGCTGGAGCCGGACAACGCCAATGGCTGGTTCGATGAGGCGACGCAGACTCTGCATCTGGTGGTGCCGACCCAGTCCCCGCAGGAAGTGGCCGACGAAATGCCGCGGATGCTGGCCAAACGCAACCCGCCGGTGAAGCAGCTGATTTTGCACCCGTGCTATACCGTCGGTTACGGTTCGAAAGATCACTTTAACTTCCCGTACTACGGCGCGGTGGCGGCGATGTATGGCGACGGACACCCGGTTCGCCTGGCCAATGACCGCTTCGAGCAGTTCCAGACGGCGCTGAAACGCCACGCTTTCGACATGAACTACCGTATTGCGGTCAATCGCCAAACCGGCGTACTGCAATCATTCCACGCTGAGATGACGGCAGACGGTGGTGGCCGCAGCAACTTTACGCCGTCGGTGGTGATGGTGGCGGCGACGGCGGCACAATCGATTTACTACTTCCCGAAAAGCGATTTGTCGGCGGTGGGATTGGCTTCGCGTGCTATCGACGCCGGTTCGGCACGCGGCTACGGCACGCTGCAAAGCATGGCCGCCACCGAGATGATGGTGGACGAACTGGCTGCCGAACTCAAGATTGACCCGATCGAATTCCGTTTGCGCAACGTATTGAAGTCCGGGATGAAAAACACCCAGGGCGCTATTCCTGCCGGCGCTATTCGTGCCGATGAAGTGCTGGAGAAGGCGGCGAAGCACGAGATGTGGCTGCAACGCGCCCAGCGTAAGGCCGAGTTTGAGAGCCGGCATCCGGGCAAACGTTATGGCGTCGGCTTCGGTTGCGTGCAAAAAGACTTCGGTACCGGGGCGGAAACCTCCTTTGCTCGCGTCGAGCTGGGGGAAGACGGGCGCATCATGCTGTATCACAGTGGCGCAGAGATGGGGACCGGCATGTCGACTTCACAGTCGGTGCTGTGCGCGCAGTGGCTGGGCAAACCGGCGGATGAGGCGCACTTTTCGGTGACCGACTGGTCAGTGCTGCCGATGATCGCCAGCGGCGATCCTTACATCATGTCGCAGGCCGAGCAGGATCAGTTGCAAACCAACCCAGCCTGGACGCCGAGCTACTGTTCGCCGTCCAGCGCCAGCAACTCGGCATATTACTTTTCCCACAGCACGCGCGAAGCGGCCCGGCTGATCTTCAATCACGGTTTGTGGCCGGCGGCGATGGCGCTGTGGCAGGCGGGTATCGGCGGTGGCCAGGCGGCGCCGCTGGTGGTGCGCAGAGAAGACGCGCGTTGGGTAGAAGGCGGGCTGACCGCCGCCGGCATGGCGGTGTTGAGCCTGGAGATGTTGGCGAAAAAAGCCTACCAGATGGGCGGTATCACCGGTGCGGCGGTGCACGTGTTTAACCGCTGGCAGTGGGCGGAGGCGGATTTCACGCTGAGCGGTAACGGTGAGCGCCTGCCGATCGACGGGTTGGCGGTACGCAATGCCAATGGCGAGTTCAAAACGCTGTCGCGCACCCAGGTCTATTATCCACCGACCCAGCGCAATAACGCGGCGGTGACCTATTACAGCGCCGTCGGCACCTTGGCGGAAGTGGCGGTGGATATCGCCACCGGCCAGGTGGAGCTGCTTAACCATCATTCGATCATGGAGTGCGGCAACCTGATTGTGCCTGAGCTGGTTTCCGGCCAGCTGCAGGGCGGGCTGGCGATGGGCATCGGCCATGCGTTGCACGAATATTTACCCTTGTACGAAGACGGGCCGGGTAACGGCACCTGGAACTTTAACCGTTACCACCTGCCGCGAGCCAGCGATGTGGCGGTCTGGAAGCAGACCGGCGACATCCTGCCCGCGCTGTCGGAAACCGATCCGCCAAAAGGCATGGCCGAAGTGGTGATGATCCCGGTGGTCGCCGCGTTGGTTAACGCTATTGCCCATGCCACTGGCCACCGTTTCCGTGATTTGCCCGTTCGTGCAGAAAATATTCGTGAGGTATTACAATGAGCATTAAAACCCAGCCGATCTCCCTGACCGTCAACGATAAACAGTATGGCCCGATCGAGGTGCCGGAAGGGCTGATGATGATCGACTTCCTGCATGAATATCTCGATCTGACCGGTTCGCGCCTGGGCTGCGGGCAGGGCATTTGTCACGCCTGCGTGGCGATTGTCGATCATCCGAGCGGCACCAGTGAGGAAGTGCGCACCTGCATCACCGGCGCGCATTTTTTCAGCGGCAAGAAAGTGCGCACCGTCGAAGGGCACGCCAGGGTGGATGAACACGGCGAGGTGGTCGAGCTTTCACCGATTCAGCAGGCCTTTCTCGAACATTACAGCTTCCAGTGCGGCTACTGCACGCCGGGCTTCGTCAACGCCGCCACCCTTTTTGTGGAAAAGCTCAAGCGTGAGCCCATTGCGCGCGATCAACTGGAAAGCGCCATCGAGCAAGCGCTGGACAACCATATCTGCCGCTGTACCGGTTATGTGCGCTACTACGAAGCGGTGCGCGACGTGGTGCTGAATACGCCGGGTCTGGTGAAGGAGACGGCGCGATGAAAAAACGTCTCGCACTGTTGATTCTGCTGGTGGCGATTATCGTTATCGCCCTGCTGTGGTGGCGGGAAAACCGCCGCTACGACGGTCCGGTGCAGCAGGTGACCGCCAGCGCCGAACAAATCGTCCGGGGGCGCTATCTGGCCCAGGCCGCCGACTGCGCAGCCTGCCATACCGCCAGCGGCGGCGCGCCTTTGGCGGGCGGCTATCCGTTGGATACGCCGTTCGGCACTATTTATGGCAGTAACCTGACGCCTTCGGCCGACCACGGCATTGGCCGCTGGACCAAAGACGACTTCTTCCTGGCGCTGACCCAGGGCGTGGCACCGGGCGGGCGCCATCTCTACCCGGCGATGCCTTATACCTCGTATAAAGGGATTTCGCGCCAGGATGCCGATGACATTTATGCCTATTTGATGACGCGCCCGGCGGTGGATGTCGCCATCCCGGAAAATGCCATGCCGTTCCCGTTCAACCAGCGCATGGCGCTGATTGGCTGGAACCTGTTGTTCCGCAACCAGGATCCGCTGCCGGCCAGCTCGCAGGGGACTTCGGCGCAGTGGCAACGTGGCCGCTATCTGGCGGATACGCTGGGCCACTGCGGGGAGTGTCATACGCCACGCGGCATGCTGGGCCAGATGGATCTCGGGAAACCGATGCAGGGCGGCGAACTGGGGCGCTTTATGGCGCCGGACATCACTCCGCACGGGTTGGCGCAACGCGGCTGGACGCCGGACGACCTGAACCGCTTCCTGGCAACCGGCATTGCGCCGCAGGGCAGCGCCTTCAGCGAAATGCATATGGTGGTGGATCTCAGCACGCGTCATTTGACGCCGGAAGACCATCAGGCGTTGGCTACCTATCTGATGGGTGAGCAACCGCCGGCCGCGCTGCCGGTAAAAGTGGGGCAGGGCAGCGATGCCGGGCACATCAGCTATCTGGATCAGTGTTCCGGTTGCCATGCACGTGAAGGCGAGGGTAAACCGCATGTGGCGGTCGCGATGCGCGATAACGCTACGCTGCGCCAGCCGGACGCTAAAAACCTGATTGTCTCGGTGCTGGACGGTTTGCCGGCGCAGCAGTTCCCCAACGGCGAAAGCATGCAGAGCATGCCGGCCTTTGGCGAACGTCTGGACGATGCGCAAGTGGCGGAATTAGTGAATTATCTGCGGGTCACCTGGGGTGGGTTGCCGGCGGATGTGACAGCCGAGCAGGTGAAGAAACTGCGAAATCAGCCTTGATCAAGAAGGGGCTCAGCGTGCTGAGCCCCTTTTACGTTACTAGCGATTGTCCGCCGGGGGTTCACCCAATACCGGCATGCCTTCTTCATCCCACGTTATCGGCTTAATCCGCGCATGACGATTGGGGTCATAGAGCGGATCGCCCTCGATTTCCGTGTAATTGCGTGCATGGTAAACCAACAGATCCCGGCCCTGCTCGTCGAGGGTAAAGCTGTTGTGTCCGGGGCCGAATTGGCGGTTTTTGGCGCTGGTGCGGAATATCGGTTGGCTGGCCTTGTGCCATTGGGCTGCGTCGGTGATGTCGCTATCGATATCGGCCCAGAGCAGCCCGATGCAGTAATTTTCATCGGTGGCGCTGGCGGAGTAGCTGATAAATATCCGTTGGCCATGAGTAATCACCGCAGGTCCTTCATTCACCTCGAAACCCACGACTTCCCAGGGGAGCTCCGGCTTGCTGAGCAGCACCGGTTTGCCCTTTAGCGTCCACGGGTTTTCCATCTCCGCCAGGTAAAGATTGGAGTTGCCGCTGATGGCCGGATCCTTTTGCGCCCATAAGTAATAATGTTTGCCGCGATGCTCAAAATGGGTGGCGTCGAGGGAGAAGCTGTCGATGTGGCTGTATACCCTGCCTTTTTCTACCCATTCCCCGGTTAACGGGTTGGCTGCGCTGCATTCCAGCGCAAACATGCGATGCTGGAACAGGCCATCTGCAATGTCGGGGCTGTGGGCGGCGGCAAAATACAAATACCACTTGCCGTCGATAAAGTGCAGTTCCGGCGCCCAGATCAGCGCGCTCATTGGCCCTTGCTGCGGCTTTCGCCATACGACCCTTGCTGTGGCCTGCGGCAGTTCGTCGAGGCTGCGCGCCCGGCGAAGCTCCAGGCGATCGTATTCCGGCACCGAGGCGGTGAAATAGTAATAGCCATCGCTGTGGCGCAAAATAAAGGGATCGGCCCGCTGTTCGATAAAGGGATTAGGGTAGTCTCGCATTACGGGCTCCTTACGGGTGTTTGGTTTCTAGCTGCTGTTCACGATAGTCGGCCAGTTCCTGGTAATTGACCCGGCGCTTTTCCAGATCGATCTGAATCTGCTGCATCAGCTGGCGATCGACCTTCAACAGGCGTACTACGCCGGCGGTGATCAGATAGCCAATGCCCGGGATCACGGTGAACAACAATACGATGCTATTCAGTGCACTGGCGCTTTGGCTGGCCGCATCTGCCTGATAACCGGAATACGACATCAGGAAGCCGACCATGGCGCCGGCTACCGCCAGCCCGACCTTCAGGAAGAACAGATTGCCGGAAAAGCTGATGCCGGTGATGCGCTTGCCGGTTTTCCACTCGCCATAGTCGTCCACGTCGGCCATTAACGACCAGTGCAGCGGTGAAGGGATTTGGTGCAAGATATTCAGCAGGAAATAGGCGACCACGATTAATGAGGTCAACTGAGGATTGAGGAAATAAAAACCGCAGGAAAACGCCGCCAGCACGATATTGGTCCAAAAGAACACTTTCAGTTTGCAGAAGCGGTCGGTCAGCGGCTTCGCCAATGCGCTGCCGATCATCATGCCGACTACGCCCAGCGCGATAAACAGGCTGGCGAATGAGGTTGACTGCTGCATGACGTAGGTCACGTAATACATGGTGGCCGCCATGCGGATAAACCCGGGGCAGACGTTGCAAAAGGTCAGCAGCAGAATGCGTACCCATTGGTCATTTTTCCACACGTCTTTCAGATCGGACTTGAGCGCGTCGTGGGTCGGCACGGCCGGGCGTATGCGCTCTTTGACCGTGGCAAAGCAGAACAGAAACATGAACAGGGCGATCAGCGCCAGTACGCCCATCGCCATCTGATAGCCGCGCGCCTTGTCGGCGCCGCCAAACCAGTCGGCCATCGGCAGCAGGGTTAGCGAGAGGATGAGCGTCGCAATGCCGACCAGAATAAAACGGTATGACTGGCAAGATACCCGCTCTTGCGGATCTGAGGTGATTACGCCGCCTAATGAACAGTAGGGAATGTTAATGGCGGTGTAGGTCAGCGACATCAAGAAGTAAGTGGCGAAGGCATAGACGACTTTGCTGTTGTAGCTCCATTCCGGCGTGGTGAACATCAACACGCTGAATAATACATAGGGCAGGGATACCCACAGCAACCAGGGACGAAAGCGCCCCCAGCGGCTTTGGGTGCGATCGGCGATGGCACCCATAATAGGATCGGTAACCGCATCCAGCACCCGAACCGAGAGCAGTAGAATGCCGACCAGCGCCGGAGTCAATCCAAAGATGTCGGTATAGAAATAATTGAGAAACAACATAATCGCGCCACCGATCATGTTGCAGCCGGCATCTCCCATGCCATAGCCAATCTTTTCTTTTATCGATAGGGCATTGCTCTTCATGGACATTTTCTCCGTGGCGGCAGGATCTGACTGAGTGGCAACGATTATTGTCCCGGCAGGCGGCGAGTTATCAGAAACTATTGGTTGTAGAGATGGACAAACCGGGCGTGGCGAAGAAACTGTGAGCCAGTTTGCAAAATTGCAGGGCAATAAAATGGCCCGCATTTGCGGGCCATGTTGATTTTAACGCGGTTTATCAGCGGCTGGCGGTGCTCGCCGTACGCTGGCTGCGCTGTTTGATGACGTAGCCGATGGCCAGAATCGCCACCCATACCGGGATCAGCAGCACCGAGATTTGGATACCTGGCGTCAGGTACATGATCACCAGAATACCGGCCATAAACGCCAGGCACAGGTAGTTGCTGAACGGATACCAGAATGCCTTGAACTTCGGTTCTACACCTTCACGGTTCTTGGCCGCGCGGAACTTCAGGTGCGCCAGGCTGATCATCGCCCAGTTGATCACCAGCGCCGATACCACCAGCGCCATCAGCAGCTCGAAGGCACGCCCCGGGATCAGGTAGTTGATCAGCACGCAGAAGGCGGTGGCAATGGCGGACACGCCGATGGCGATCACCGGCACGCCGCGGCCGTCGACTTTCAGCAGGCTTTTCGGGCCGTTGCCCTGTTGCGCCAGGCCGTACAGCATGCGGCTGTTGCAGTATACGCAGCTGTTATAGACCGACAGCGCTGCGGTCAACACCACGATATTCAGCACCGTTGCCACCACGTCGCTGTTCAGCGCGTGGAAGATCAGCACGAACGGGCTGCCGCCTTCAACCACTTTGCCCCACGGGTACAGCGACAGCAGAATGGTCAATGAACCGATATAGAAAATCAGAATGCGGTAGATCACCTGATTGGTGGCTTTAGGGATGCTTTTCTGCGGGTTATCGGCTTCGGCGGCGGTGATGCCCACCAGTTCCAGACCGCCGAACGAGAACATGATTACCGCCATCGCCATCACCAGCCCCATGATGCCGTTCGGGAAGAACCCGCCCTGCGCCCACAGATTGGTTACGGTGGCTTCCGGGCCGCCCATGCCGCTGAACAGCAGGTAGGCGCCGAACACGATCATGCCGATAATCGCCACCACTTTGATAATGGCGAACCAGAACTCCATCTCGCCATACACTTTCACGTTGGCCAGGTTGATGGCGTTGATCGCCAGGAAGAACACCGCGGCGGACACCCAGGTCGGGATTTCCGGCCACCAGTACTGAACATAGATGCCGACCGCGGTCAGTTCCGCCATCGCCACCAGCACGTACAGCACCCAGTAGTTCCAGCCGGAAGCGAAGCCGGCGAAGTTGCCCCAGTATTTATAGGCGAAGTGGCTGAAGGAACCGGCAACCGGCTCTTCCACCACCATTTCACCCAGTTGGCGCATAATCAGAAACGCGATGAAGCCGCCAATGGCATAGCCGAGAATGACCGACGGGCCGGCCATTTTTATTGTTTGAGCGATACCGAGAAACAGCCCGGTACCAATTGCGCCACCTAGGGCTATAAGCTGAATATGGCGGTTTTTCAGGCCGCGTTTCAGCTGGTCGCCTTGCTGTTGACCATCCATCAATGAAACCCTCTGTCGTTGCAGAATACTCACATGCTGTAAAGCAGTGGTTACGATGTGTGTTTTGTTTTATTTACGGCGTTATAGCTATTAATTCCACGGCGCCGCTACCGTTTGGCAAAGAATAATGTTATGCGCGTCAGTTTGCACCTGCTTTATTCTGTGAGTGATTAAGATTTCAGCAGTTTAGGAAACAAAATGCGGGTTGTGTGACGACAGAGGGGATCCGATGCACGAAATAAGCAGCAAATCACATAATGCGCAGAAATAACTTAGATATGAATCCTTGGCGGTGGTGAAATAGCAATCAATTATATGCCGGATATACGCCGCAAATAGCTATTCGTTAAAGCTTAATAAACATGCAATAAAATTCTGCTTTTGATGCTTCAGTCTTCCTGACGAGGCGCAGCCTCTAAAACGTTAAATCAGAAACCTACCTCGTAAATGGTATTACCAACGGTGAGTTACCGGTTTGCAGCAGGCCGGATAGCGAAGTGTTAACCGGATATCGAGGTGTTAAAATGTGCGGGGAATCATGATTTCGAACGAGGCTCATATGGACAGGAGGTGAATACTTTGTTACTTTACGGTCACGTTTTTGAAATTGGTATTACCAATTGACTCCGCGCCATTCGCAGAGAAGAATTCACCCATGGCCTACAGCAAAATCCGCCAACCCAAGTTGTCAGACGTTATCGAGCAGCAGCTCGAACACCTGATCCTCGAGGGAACGTTGCGTCCAGGCGAAAAGTTGCCACCGGAGCGCGAACTGGCGAAACAATTTGATGTTTCCCGTCCTTCTCTGAGAGAGGCCATCCAGCGCCTGGAAGCTAAAGGGCTGCTCCTGCGCCGTCAGGGCGGCGGCACCTTTGTACAAACTAATCTGTGGCAGAGCTTCAGCGATCCGCTGGCTGAACTGCTGGCCGACCATCCTGAATCACAATTCGATCTGTTGGAAACTCGTCATGCCCTCGAAGGTATCGCTGCCTATTATGCGGCGCTGCGCGGTACCGACGAAGATCTGGCGCGCATCCGCGATTGCCATATTGTGATTCAGCAGGCCCAGGACAGCGGCGATCTCGATGCAGAAGCCGACGCGGTCATGCAATACCAAATCGCCGTGACCGAAGCTGCCCACAACGTTGTGTTACTGCACCTGTTACGCTGTATGGGGCCGATGCTGGAACAGAACGTGCGTCAGAACTTTGAATTGCTCTACTCGCGCCGTGAGATGTTGGCAAAAGTGAGCAGCCACCGCGCCGGGATTTTTGAGGCGATTGTGGCACGCGAGCCGGAAAGGGCCCGCGAAGCTTCGCACCGCCATTTGGCGTTTATCGAGGAAATATTGCTGGATCTCAGTCGGGAACATACCCGGCGCGAGAGATCGCTGCGGCGTCTCCAGCAACGCAAGGATTAAGAACGTTTCTCTTCAGGGTACACCAGCCTGCGGGGTTTACGTTCGGAATGCTTATTTAAGCATTTACGCGGCAACTAAACTGATGGGCCTGTCTTCGTGTGTTTTGCTTCAGAACACAGGAAGACAGGCTCCAAACAAACCATTAGACAGATAAGGAATACCACCATGTCAGAACGTTTAAACAATGACGTGGATCCGATCGAAACCCGCGACTGGCTGCAGGCGATCGAATCGGTCATCCGTGAAGAGGGTGTTGAGCGAGCTCAGTTTCTGATTGATCAGGTATTGGGTGAAGCCCGTAAAGGCGGTGTTAGCGTTGCAGCCGGTGCTGCCGCCAACAACTACGTCAACACCATCGCGGTGGAAGACGAACCTGCTTACCCAGGCAACCTGGATCTGGAACGTCGTATCCGTTCAGCCATCCGCTGGAACGCGGTAATGACCGTTCTGCGTGCATCCAAGAAAGATCTGGACCTGGGCGGCCACATGGCTTCCTTCCAGTCTTCCGCGACCTTCTATGAAGTCTGCTTCAACCACTTCTTCCGTGCGCGCAACGAGCAAGACGGCGGCGATCTGGTTTATTTCCAGGGCCACATCTCTCCAGGCGTTTACGCACGAGCCTTCCTTGAAGGCCGCCTGACCGAAGACCAAATGAACAACTTCCGTCAGGAAGTTCACGGCAAAGGCCTGTCTTCTTACCCGCATCCGAAACTGATGCCGGAATTCTGGCAGTTCCCGACCGTTTCCATGGGCCTGGGCCCAATCAGCGCCATTTACCAAGCGAAGTTCCTGAAGTATCTGGAGCACCGTGGCCTGAAGAACACCTCCGCTCAAACCGTTTACGCCTTCCTGGGCGACGGCGAGATGGACGAACCTGAATCCAAGGGCGCGATCACCATCGCTACCCGCGAAAAACTGGACAACCTGGTCTTCGTCATCAACTGTAACCTGCAGCGTCTGGACGGCCCGGTAACCGGTAACGGCAAGATCATCAACGAGCTGGAAGGCATCTTCGCCGGTGCAGGCTGGCAGGTTCTGAAAGTGATTTGGGGCGGACGTTGGGATGAACTGCTGCGTAAAGACACCAGCGGCAAACTGATCCAACTGATGAACGAAACCCTGGACGGCGACTACCAGACCTTCAAATCCAAAGACGGCGCTTACGTACGCGAGCACTTCTTCGGCCGCTTCCCGGAAACTGCCGCTCTGGTCAAAGACATGACCGACGACGAAATCTGGGCGCTGAACCGTGGTGGTCACGATCCGAAGAAAGTCTTTGCTGCACTGAAAAAAGCGCAGGACACCCAAGGCAAACCAACCGTTATCCTGGCCCATACCATCAAAGGTTACGGCATGGGTGAAACCGCGGAAGGTAAAAACATTGCTCACCAGGTGAAGAAAATGAACATGGAAGGGGTTCACCACTTCCGCGATCGTTTCAACGTGCCGGTTGCCGATGCTGACATCGAAAAACTGCCGTACATCACCTTCGAGAAAGAGTCTGAAGAGTACAAATACCTGCACGAACGCCGTCAGGCGCTGAAAGGTTATGTGCCGACTCGTCTGCCGGCCTTCACCCAGAAGCTGGAAATGCCGGCTCTGGAAGACTTCAGCTCGCTGCTGGAAGAGCAGAACAAAGAAATCTCCACCACTATCGCTTTCGTACGTGCCCTGAACGTGATGCTGAAGAACAAGTCGATCAAAGATCGCCTGGTGCCAATCATCGCCGACGAAGCCCGTACCTTCGGTATGGAAGGTCTGTTCCGTCAGATCGGTATCTACAGCCCGAACGGTCAGCAATATACCCCGCAAGACCGTGAGCAGGTTGCTTACTACAAAGAAGACGAGAAAGGTCAGATTCTGCAGGAAGGCATCAACGAACTGGGCGCAGCTTCTTCATGGCTGGCCGCAGCGACCTCCTACAGTACCAACGATCTGCCGATGATTCCGTTCTACATCTACTATTCGATGTTCGGTTTCCAGCGTATCGGTGACCTGTGCTGGGCAGCGGGCGACCAACAGGCGCGCGGCTTCCTGATCGGCGGGACTTCAGGCCGTACCACCCTGAACGGTGAAGGTCTGCAGCACGAAGACGGCCACAGCCACATTCAGTCTCTGACTATCCCTAACTGTATCTCTTACGATCCGGCTTACGCATACGAAGTGGCTGTAATCATGCACGACGGCCTGGTCCGCATGTACGGCGACGCGCAAGAAAACGTCTACTACTACATCACCACGCTGAACGAAAACTACCACATGCCGGCCATGCCGCAGGGTGCAGAAGAAGGTATCCGTAAAGGTATCTACAAGCTGGAAACTCTGGCAGGCAGCAAAGGTAAAGTGCAGTTGCTGGGTTCAGGTTCCATTCTGCGTCACGTGCGTGAAGCTGCGCAGATCCTGGCGAAAGACTACGGTGTTGGCTCTGACATCTACAGCGTGACTTCCTTCACCGAACTGGCGCGCGATGGCCAGGACTGTGAGCGTTGGAACATGCTGCACCCAACCGAAACCCCACGTGTGCCTTACATCGCTCAGGTGATGAACGATGCGCCTGCGGTTGCGTCTACCGACTACATGAAGCTGTTCGCAGAACAGGTTCGTACTTACGTTCCAGCCAGCGATTATCGCGTTCTGGGTACTGACGGCTTCGGTCGTTCAGACAGCCGCGAAAATCTGCGTCACCACTTTGAAGTCGATGCTTCTTACGTTGTGGTTGCTGCTCTGGGTGAACTGGCTAAACGCGGTGAAATCGAAGCTTCTGTGGTAGCTGATGCGATTAAGAAATTCGACATCAACCCAGAAAAAGTTAACCCGCGTCTGGCATAAGAGGTACAGAAGAATGTCTATCGAAATCAAGGTACCGGACATCGGTGCAGACGAAGTGGAAATCACCGAAATTCTGGTGAAAGTGGGCGATAAAGTCGAAGCTGAACAATCGCTGATCACCGTTGAAGGTGATAAAGCTTCCATGGAAGTCCCGTCCCCGCAAGCGGGCGTGGTGAAAGAGATCAAGGTTTCCGTCGGCGATAAAACCGAAACCGGCAAACTGCTGATGATCTTTGAAGCAGAAGGTGCGGCAACTGCCGCACCAGCCGCCAAAGCGGAAGAAAAACCGGCTGCAGCACCTGCTGCTGCACCGGCTGCCGCTGCTGCCAAAGACGTTGCGGTACCGGACATCGGTGCCGACGAAGTTGAAGTGACCGAGATCCTGGTGAAAGTGGGCGACAAGGTGGAAGCCGAGCAGTCCCTGATCACCGTGGAAGGCGACAAGGCTTCCATGGAAGTCCCTGCACCCTTTGCGGGCATCGTGAAAGAGATCAAAATCGGCGCCGGCGACAAAGTGAAAACCGGTTCCCTGATCATGGTCTTCGAAGTGGCCGGCGCAGCTTCTGCTGCCGCTCCGGCTGCGGTTGAAGCCCCTGCGGCCCCAGCCGCACCGGCTGCCGCCGCTGCCAAAGACGTTGCCGTGCCGGACATCGGCGGCGACGAAGTAGAAGTGACCGAAGTGATGGTGAAAGTGGGCGACAAAGTTGCCGCTGAGCAGTCGCTGATCACCGTTGAAGGTGACAAGGCTTCTATGGAAGTGCCGGCACCGTTCGCAGGTACCGTGAAAGAAATCAAAATCAGCGCCGGCGACAAAGTGAAAACCGGCTCTCTGATCATGGTGTTCGAAGTTGAAGGCGCGGCACCCGCCGCCGCTCCGGCCCAGAAAGCAGAAGCTGCACCGGCTCCGGCCAAGCAGGAAGCCGCTGCGGCCGCTCCAACTGCCAAAGCGGAAAGCAAAGGCGAGTTTGCAGAGAACGACGCTTACGTGCATGCAACCCCGGTCATCCGTCGTCTGGCGCGTGAATTCGGCGTAAACCTGGCGAAAGTGAAAGGCACCGGTCGTAAAGGCCGCATCCTGCGCGAAGACGTCCAGACTTACGTGAAAGACGCGGTCAAACGTGCGGAAGCGGCTCCAACCGCTGCTGCCGGTGGCGGTCTGCCAGGCATGCTGCCATGGCCGAAAGTGGACTTCAGCAAGTTCGGTGAGATCGAAGAAGTCGAACTGGGCCGCATCCAGAAGATTTCGGGCGCCAACCTGAGCCGCAACTGGGTGATGATCCCGCATGTGACTCACTTCGACAAAACCGATATCACCGATCTGGAAGCGTTCCGCAAGCAACAGAACGATGAAGCGGCCAAACGTAAGCTGGACGTGAAGTTCACCCCTGTGGTGTTCATCATGAAAGCCGTCGCTGCCGCTCTGGAGCAGATGCCGCGCTTCAACAGCTCTCTGTCCGAAGATGGCCAGAAGCTGACGCTGAAAAAATACATCAACATCGGTGTTGCGGTTGATACGCCAAACGGTCTGGTGGTTCCGGTATTCAAGGATGTGAACAAGAAAAGCATCACTGAGCTGTCCCGCGAGCTGATGGCTATCTCCAAAAAAGCGCGCGACGGCAAGCTGACCGCAGGCGAAATGCAGGGCGGTTGCTTCACCATCTCCAGCCTGGGCGGTATCGGGACGACTCACTTCGCGCCTATCGTCAACGCGCCGGAAGTGGCTATCCTGGGCGTCTCCAAGTCCGCTATGGAGCCAGTCTGGAACGGTAAAGAGTTCGTGCCGCGTCTGATGATGCCAATGTCGCTCTCCTTCGACCACCGTGTTATTGATGGTGCAGATGGTGCGCGCTTTATCACCATCATCAACAATATGCTGGCTGACATTCGCCGTCTGGTGATGTAATGAAAAAAGGGCGCAGCATGCTGCGCCCTTACTACTTCAGTAGCAGTTTTGTCGGTTTTTGCATGACTCGACAAAATTGTTGAGACACGGGTCACTTCGAACGCGCTTTGCAGATTATTAACAATTCTGTAAACTGCTCGCGGTGTAAGCGTCCCGGTGGATGAAGGGCGTTATGAGATCGATTAGCAATAAAAATGACGTCTGACCCGCCGGACAATCAATTAAGAGGTCATGATGAGTACTGAAATTAAAACTCAGGTCGTGGTACTTGGGGCGGGCCCGGCAGGTTACTCTGCTGCCTTTCGTTGCGCTGACTTAGGTCTTGAAACCGTTCTGGTTGAACGTTATTCCACGCTGGGCGGTGTTTGCCTGAACGTGGGATGTATCCCTTCCAAAGCACTGCTGCACGTTGCCAAAGTGATCGAAGAAGCCAAAGCGCTGGCCGAGCACGGCATCGTTTTCGGCGAGCCGAAAACCGACATCGACAAAGTGCGCGTCTGGAAAGAAAAAGTCATCAATCAGCTGACCGGCGGTCTGGCTGGCATGGCTAAAGGCCGTAAAGTTAAAGTCGTTAACGGTCTGGGCAAGTTCACCGGCGCTAACACCCTGGTCGTTGAAGGCGAAAATGGTCCTACTACCATCAACTTCGACAACGCCATCATCGCCGCAGGCTCCCGTCCGATCCAACTGCCATTCATTCCTCATGAAGACCCGCGCGTGTGGGACTCTACCGATGCGCTGGAACTGAAAACCGTCCCTGAGCGTCTGTTGGTGATGGGCGGCGGTATTATCGGCCTGGAAATGGGTACCGTATACCATGCGTTGGGTTCACAGATCGACGTGGTCGAGATGTTTGACCAGGTGATCCCGGCTGCCGACAAAGACGTGGTGAAAGTCTTCACCAAACGCATCAGCAAGCAGTTCAACCTGATGCTGGAAACCAAAGTGACTGCGGTAGAAGCCAAAGAAGACGGCATCTACGTCACTATGGAAGGCAAAAAAGCGCCTGCAGAGCCACAGCGTTACGACGCGGTGCTGGTGGCTATCGGCCGTGTGCCGAACGGCAAACTGCTGGAAGCGGGCAAAGCCGGTGTGGAAGTTGACGAACGTGGCTTTATCCGCGTAGACAAACAGCTGCGCACCAACGTGCCGCACATCTTCGCTATCGGCGACATCGTCGGTCAACCGATGCTGGCGCACAAAGGCGTGCATGAAGGCCACGTTGCCGCTGAAGTTATCGCCGGCATGAAGCACTACTTCGACCCGAAAGTGATCCCATCAATCGCTTACACCGAGCCGGAAGTTGCATGGGTGGGTCTGACCGAGAAAGAAGCGAAAGAGAAAGGCATCAGCTACGAAACGTCCACCTTCCCGTGGGCAGCTTCCGGCCGTGCTATCGCTTCCGATTGCGCAGACGGCATGACCAAACTGATCTTCGACAAAGAAACTCACCGTATCATCGGTGGCGCGATTGTCGGCACCAACGGCGGCGAGCTGCTGGGCGAAATCGGTCTGGCTATCGAGATGGGTTGTGATGCGGAAGACATTGCGCTGACCATCCATGCTCACCCAACCCTGCACGAATCCGTAGGCTTGGCGGCAGAGATCTTCGAAGGCAGCATCACCGATCTGCCAAACCCGAAAGCCAAGAAGAAGTAATTCTGCTGGTTTGACCGGTTAACGAACGGCTCCTGAAAAGGGGCCGTTTTTTTATGGGGGGCAGTAAAAGTCCATTGCCTGTTTGAAAATGTCGATCTTCGCACTCAATAACCATTGCAAATTAAAGGGTATCGTGTTGTGCTCTTGGCGCTGGATTTCCGTTTCCCGCAGCCGGGCCTACGAGCCCGGCTAGCCTGCCTTACAGCCGATTACTCTGTACTCAACGATTCAGCAAAGATTTAATGTTGCTTTTATGTGAACGAATTAACAACCGTTTCAAATCCTGATATGCTGGCTGAGCGGAACCGGGCACTGTACCTTACAGGCCAGGACATCGACAGCAGTGCCCCGTCAGGATCAATGGCACCAACACCGTGCGCTAAACCCGGTTTGAACATATGCCCTATGGCTTTCAAGTTGCAGTTAGGCGCCCAGTTCGTTCATCCCCAGGCGCTTACTTAGGTAAGTAACTGGGGTGACAAATCTGCCGGGAGCAGATTTGAACGCTGCTCGCAGCGGCCCCGAAGGGGTGTGGCCCATGGACGGGCCACATAACTGAACGCAGGTAACAACACTGCGGCTTGAAAGACGACGGGTATAAACGCCAGGCACAATAAATGACAATGAGAGCGAGGAGAATGTCGTGCTAGAAGAATACCGTAAGCACGTAGCCGAGCGTGCTGCAGAGGGCATCGTCCCTAAGCCGTTAGACGCCACCCAAATGGCAGCGCTGGTTGAATCATTAAAGAATCCGCCACAAGGCGAAGAAGAATTCCTGTTAGACCTGCTGATTAACCGTGTTCCACCAGGCGTCGACGAAGCCGCCTACGTCAAAGCAGGTTTCTTGGCGGCCATCGCCAAAGGTGAAGCGACCTCTCCCCTGATTACCCCCGAGAAAGCCGTAGAACTGTTGGGCACCATGCAGGGCGGTTACAACATTCATCCGCTAATCGACGCGCTGGATAACGAAAAACTGGCCGCTATAGCCGCCAAAGCGCTTTCTCATACGCTGCTGATGTTTGACAACTTCTACGACGTGGAAGAGAAAGCCAAGGCGGGTAACCCGCACGCCAAACAGATTATGCAGTCCTGGGCCGATGCCGAGTGGTATCTGTCACGCCCGAAACTGGCGGAAAAAATCACCGTTACCGTATTCAAAGTCACCGGCGAAACCAACACTGACGATCTGTCGCCGGCGCCGGATGCCTGGTCGCGTCCGGACATCCCATTGCACGCCCTGGCGATGCTGAAAAACGAACGTGAAGGCATAGTGCCGGATCAGCCGGGCAGCGTTGGCCCGATTAAGCAAATCGAGCTGCTGAACAAGAAAGGTTTCCCGCTGGCCTACGTCGGCGACGTGGTCGGTACCGGTTCTTCCCGTAAGTCCGCCACCAACTCTGTGCTGTGGTTTATGGGCGACGACATCCCGTATGTGCCGAACAAGCGCGGTGGCGGTGTGGTGCTGGGCAGTAAAATCGCACCTATCTTCTTCAATACCATGGAAGATGCCGGTGCCTTGCCGATTGAAGTGGACGTTTCCGAGCTGAACATGGGCGACGTGATCGACGTTTACCCGTACAAAGGCGAAGTGCGCAACCACGAAACCGGCGAACTGATCGCCAACTTCGAACTGAAAACCGACGTATTGTTGGATGAAGTGCGCGCCGGCGGCCGTATCCCGCTGATTATCGGCCGTGGTTTGACCACCAAGGCGCGTGAAGCGCTGGGCCTGCCGCACAGCGATGTGTTCCGTATCGCCAAAGAAGTTGCCTCCAGCAACAAGGGCTTCTCGCTGGCGCAGAAAATGGTGGGCCGCGCCTGTGGCGTTGCCGGCGTGCGTCCGGGCGAATACTGCGAGCCGAAGATGGCCTCCGTAGGTTCTCAGGACACCACCGGCCCGATGACCCGTGACGAACTGAAGGACCTTGCATGCCTGGGCTTCTCCGCCGATCTGGTCATGCAGTCGTTCTGTCATACCGCCGCGTACCCGAAACCGGTTGATGTGACCACTCACCACACGCTGCCGGACTTTATCATGAACCGTGGCGGCGTATCGCTGCGTCCGGGCGACGGCGTTATTCACTCTTGGCTGAATCGCATGCTGTTGCCGGATACCGTCGGCACCGGCGGTGACTCCCACACCCGTTTCCCGATCGGTATTTCCTTCCCGGCCGGCTCCGGTCTGGTGGCATTTGCCGCAGCGACCGGCGTTATGCCGCTGGATATGCCCGAGTCTGTCCTGGTGCGCTTCAAAGGCAAGATGCAGCCTGGCATTACTCTGCGCGATCTGGTGCACGCCATTCCTTACTACGCGATCCAGCAGGGCCTGCTGACCGTTGAGAAGAAGGGCAAGAAGAACATCTTCTCCGGCCGTATTCTGGAAATCGAAGGCTTGCCGGAGCTGAAAGTCGAGCAGGCGTTTGAACTGACCGACGCCTCTGCCGAACGTTCCGCTGCCGGTTGTACCATCAAGCTGGATAAGGCACCGATCGAAGAGTACCTGAACTCCAACATCGTGCTGCTGAAGTGGATGATCTCCGAAGGTTACGGCGATCGCCGTACGCTGGAGCGCCGCATTCAGGGTATGCAGAAATGGCTGGCGGATCCGCAACTGCTGGAAGGCGATGCGGATGCGGAATACGCTGCGGTGATCGACATCGATCTGGCAGAGATCACTCAGCCAATCCTGTGTGCGCCGAACGATCCTGACGACGCGCGCCTGCTGTCCGACGTGGCTAACAGCAAGATCGATGAAGTGTTCATCGGTTCTTGCATGACCAACATCGGCCACTTCCGCGCCGCCGGCAAGCTGTTGGACCAGCACAAGGGTCAATTGCCGACCCGCCTGTGGGTTGCGCCGCCGACCAAGATGGATGCGGCTCAACTGACCGAAGAGGGCTATTACAGCGTGTTCGGCAAGAGCGGTGCGCGTATCGAGATCCCGGGTTGTTCACTGTGCATGGGTAACCAGGCGCGAGTGGCCGACGGCGCGACGGTGGTTTCCACCTCTACCCGTAACTTCCCGAACCGTCTGGGTACCGGTGCCAACGTTTATCTGGCCTCTGCAGAACTGGCGGCGGTTGCTTCGCTGCTGGGCCGTTTGCCAACGCCGGACGAGTATCAAACGTACATGGAACAGGTCGATAAAACGGCGGCGGATACTTACCGCTACCTGAACTTCGACCAACTGGGCCAGTACACCGAAAAAGCCGACGGCGTGATCTTCCAAACCGCCGTTTAAGCCGCTATATTGCGCAACTGTTCAACGGGAGGCCTTGGCCTCCCGTTTTATTTTGCTCAGTTGCCAACTTTGCGAGCGCTCGCTGAGTTAGTCATGAATTAATGTTTACACTAAGAAAAAGGCTCAGGAGGGCGTGCTATGGATTACGAATTTCTGCGTGACGTGACCGGTCAGGTGGTGGTCAGATTTTCGATGGGGCATGAAGCGATTGGCCACTGGATCAATGAGGAAGTCAAAGGCGACTTCAACCTGCTGGATCGGATCGAAGCCGGGGCGGCGGAAGTCAAAGGCAGTGAGCGTCAATGGCAGTTGGAAGGCCACGAATATACATTGCTGATGGACGGTGAAGAGGTGATGATCCGCGCCAATCTATTGGCGTTTGAAGGCGACGAGATGGAAGAGGGGATGAATTATTATGATGAAGAAAGCCTCTCATTCTGCGGCGTCGAAGACTTCCTCGCGGTGCTGAAGGCCTACCGTTCTTTTATGCTCAAATATTAAATGTAAGGGCGCGGCGTGTGTATGGCCGCACCCTTAACCCATTACAAGTGCGGAATATTGCGGCCGTAATAGATTTCTTGCATCTCTTTCCACAGCAGATCGGTAATCTCTTTACGCTCGGCCTCACTCAGGGCTTCCGGCTTGGCGTTAAACAGGTAATGCTTCAGATCGAAATCCTTCAGCAGCATCTTGGTATGGAAGATGTTCTCCTGGTAAACGTTGACGTCCATCATGTGGTACAGCGCCTTCATATCGTCAGACATAAAGTTCTGGATCGAGTTGATCTCATGATCGATGTAATGCTTCACGCCATTTACGTCGCGGGTAAAGCCGCGCACACGGTAATCCATGGTGACGATGTCGGATTCCAACTGGTGGATCAGGTAATTCAGCGCTTTCAGCGGTGAAATCACGCCACAGGTCGACACTTCAATATCGGCGCGGAAGGTGCACAACCCGCCTTCTGGGTGGCTTTCCGGATAGGTATGAACGCAGATGTGGCTCTTGTCCAGGTGTGCGACCACCGTCTTTGAGAGGGGGCCAGGCTGTTCCGAAGTATCTACATCTTTCGGGTCGACCGGTTCTTCGCTGACCAATATGGTCACGCTGGCGCCCTGAGGCTCGTAGTCCTGACGTGCGACGTTCAGAATATTTGCGCCAATGATCGAGCAGGTTTCACTCAGGATCTCGGTCAGGCGATTGGCGTTGTATTGCTCGTCAATGTAGGCGATATAGCCATCGCGGTCATCCGCGGTTTTGGCGTAACAAATATCGTAAATACAAAAACTCAGGCTCTTCGTCAGGTTGTTGAAGCCGTGCAGTTTTAGCTTTTGCAATTGGGTTCACCTCCTTATCTTCTCGCTTAACGTGTAACGTTCAGTGCGTTGAGCAAGTACTGTGGCAGGGCAAAGCTGCCTGCGTGGATCGCCGGGTTGTAATAACGGCAGTTTAGGCCGCTTTGATTAAAGCGATGTTGCAGGGCGGATAAATCGAGCTGACGCAGCGCCGGGTTTTGGCTCGCCCAGGCGAAGGTCATGATGCCGCCGTAATAGGTCGGGATCGCCGCCTGATAGAAGCTGACGTCGTTGAAATATTGGCTTAGTTTGGCATGGCTGTTGACCGCTTCGTCCTGTTGCAGGAAGCAGACGCCGTTTTGCGCGACAAAAATGCCGCCCTCGTTCAGGCAGCGTGCGCAGCCTTCGTAGAACGCCGAGGTGAACAGGCTTTCGCCGGGGCCGATCGGATCGGTGCAGTCCGAGATAATCACATCGAATTTTTCATCGGTCTGATTAACGAAGTTGACGCCGTCGTCGATCACCAGCTTGAAGCGCGGGTCGTCGTAGGAGCCGGCATTGTGATTAGGCAGGTACTGGCGGCAGAACTCCACCACCCCGGCGTCGATCTCGACCATGGTGATCTGCTCTACGCCCCGATGGCGGCTGACTTCACGCAGCATGCCGCCGTCACCGCCGCCGATGATCAACACTTTCTTCGCCTGGCCATGTGCCAGCAACGGAACGTGGGTCATCATTTCGTGATAAATGAACTCATCGCGCTCGGTGGTTTGCACCACGCCGTCGAGCGCCATCACGCGCCCCAGCACCGGGTTTTCAAAAATCACCAAATCCTGATGCTCGGTCTTCTCGCGGTACAGCACATTCTCTACCGAGAAGTACTGGCCGAAGTTGGCATGCAGCGTTTCATACCAAATTTCTTTCTGGGTCATGTGCGGGAACTCCGTAATAACGGCCATGAAAAATTGGCGCAACATCATAGCTAACTCTGCCTGGTGATGCACGGCTGAATTTCAAACAGAGGTAGCGGAAGGCAGAAGGAATTAGTTGGCGTACGCCAGCAGGCTCAGCGAATCGCGTGCCAGAGATTTGCATTTGTTGGGGGTAGGGATGGCGATGCCACTGAGATCGCGATAGCTGTCTTCACCCAGCGCCTTCATGTTGTAGCTATTATAGTTGCTCAAATCCCAGCGGTTTTGCTGGGCGAAATAAACGATGGCACGTTTGATTTGCGCGTTGGGCAAGTCGTTGTAGCCGCAATCGTTTTTCAGATAAATAAATACCGCCGTCAGATCGGCCAGATCTTCCGCCTCAGACTCATTGAGCGCCAGACTGGCGTTGGAGAACCCCAGCATGGTGAGCAGCAGCACCAGTAACGTTGTTTTTTTCATCATGAAAATAGACCTGTTTATTGTCTGCAAACGTTATCACACTTGCCTGTAAAGGCACCAAATTTTATTACTTGCGGATAACATAACCGGCAGCAAAGGCTTGACCTTCCGCTAAGGGGAGGGTTTAGGCTGTCTGGCATGAAAGTTATACCTGTTGTCTTTCAAGCTGCGGCGTTATTACCTGCGCTAGCGCCCCGATTGACAGGGGATGAATGAGCTGGAACTTGAAAGCCATAGGGTACATATCACTGAGAAAAGGGAGTCAGCGATGTTACGCCGTGATTTTATCAAATTGACCGCTGCGCTGGGCGCGGCAAGCGCCTTACCGCTGTGGAGCCGAAGCGCGTGGGCAGCCGGGTTGCCGGCGTTGCCGATCCCACCGCTGTTGATGCCGGACGCACAGGGAAAAATCGCGCTGGCGCTGCAAACCGGTGAAATGAACTGGTTGCCGGGCAAAGCGACCCAAACCTGGGGCGTCAACGGAGCGCTGCTGGGGCCTGCGGTGCGGCTACAGCGCGGCAAACCGGTGACGGTCGATATCAAAAACGGCTTGCCGGAGGCCAGCACGGTCCACTGGCACGGGTTGGAAATCCCCGGCGATGTCGATGGTGGCCCGCAGGCGCTGATTCAACCGGGTACCACGCGCAGAGTGAGTTTCACTGTTGAACAGCCCGCGGCCACCTGTTGGTTCCATCCGCATACCCACGGCAAAACCGGCCATCAGGTGATGATGGGGCTGGCGGGGCTGGTGCTGCTGGAAGACGACGAGAGCAGCAAGCTGCCGTTGCCGAAGACCTGGGGGCTGGATGATATTCCGGTGATCCTGCAGGACAAACGGTTGGGCAAAGACGCACAGATTGAATACCAACTGGACGTGATGAGCGCCGCAGTTGGCTGGTTCGGCGACCGTATGTTCACCAACGGCGCCCAATATCCGCAGCACGTTGCGCCGCGCGGCTGGTTGCGGTTACGTTTTCTCAACGGCTGCAATGCACGCTCGCTGAACCTGGCGGCCAGCGATAATCGGCCGTTATACGTTATCGCCAGTGACGGGGGGTTCCTGGCCGAACCGGTGAAGCTGACCGAATTGCCGATGCTGATGGGTGAACGCTTTGAAGTGCTGGTGGATGCCTCGGACGGCAAGCCGTTCGACATCGTCACGCTGCCGGTCAAACAGATGGGCATGACGCTGGCACCGTTCGACCAGCCGCTGCCGGTGTTGCGCATTCAGCCTTCGCTGGCGCAGGGAATCAAAACGATGCCGGACAGCCTGGTGAAACTGCCGGCGCTGCCGCCGCTGGCCGGGCTTCAGGAGCGCTGGCTGCAACTGATGATGGACCCGCAGTTGGACAAGCTGGGCATGCAGGCGTTGATGGATCGTTACGGCCATCAGGCGATGGCCGGGATGAGCATGGATCACGGCAGCATGAGCAACAGCGATGGCGGAATGGCCGGCATGGATCATGGCAGCATGAAAGGCATGGATCATGGCAATATGCAGGGCATGGATCATGGCAGCATGAAAGGTATGGATCACGGCAACATGAAGGGCATGGATCACGGCGCCAAGGCTTTCGACTTCAGCCACGGCAATAAGATCAACGGCAAGGCCTTTGATATGACCAAACCGGCGTTTGAAGCCAAACGCGGCAAGTACGAGAAATGGACCCTGTCCGGCGAAGGCGACATGATGCTGCACCCGTTCCATATCCACGGCACCCAGTTCCGTATCCTTTCGGAGAACGGCAAGCCGCCGGCGGCCCACCGCAGCGGCTGGAAAGACACGGTGCGCGTCGAGGGGTGGCGCAGTGAAGTGCTGGTGCGTTTTGATCATCCGGCTAGCAGTGAACATGCCTATATGGCGCATTGTCACCTGCTGGAGCATGAGGATACCGGCATGATGATGGGCTTTACCGTAAGCGACTAGAGCAGGAGTGGCGGCGCACTCGCGTCGCCACCGGCTTCAGGCTATGCTAAACTCTGCGCCCTTCTTCCGGCAACTGACCTGAAACCTATGAAACACACTGTAGACGTAATGATTTCCGAGCAGGAAGTTAAGACCCGTATCGCCGAACTTGGCCGTCAAATCACCGAACATTACCGCGATAGCGGCAGTGATATGGTGTTGGTCGGGCTGCTGCGCGGTTCCTTCATGTTCATGGCCGATCTGTGTCGCACGATTGAAGTGCCGCACGAAGTCGACTTTATGACCGCCTCGAGTTACGGCAGCGGCATGTCCACCACCCGCGATGTGAAAATCCTCAAGGATCTTGATGAAGACATCCGCGGCAAAGACGTGCTGATCGTCGAAGACATCATTGATTCCGGCAATACGCTGAATAAAGTGCGCGAAATTTTGGCGCTGCGCGGGCCGAAATCTCTGGCGATCTGTACCTTGCTGGACAAACCCGAGCGCCGTGAGGTGGAAGTGCCGGTGGAGTTCGTCGGGTTTTCGATCCCGGACGAGTTCGTGGTGGGCTACGGCATTGACTACGCTCAGCGTTATCGTCACCTGCCGTACGTCGGCAAAGTGGTGCTGCTGGACGAGTAATCGGCAGGGGCGCGGCTTGGCCGCGCCCACATTGAGAGCAAGATAACGCTTTAGGCTTTTACGCCCTTGTCCTGCTGCAGTTTGGACATCGCCTTGCGATACCCCATTTCCAGGCTCTCGCGGCTGGTGGCAGCCACTTCCAGATCGCGCAGCCGTCCGTCTTGAATCCCGTACACCCAACCGTGAATCGTCACTTTCTGGCCGCGTTTCCAGGCCGATTGCATAATGGTGGAGTGACCCAGGTTGTACACCTGTTCGATCACGTTGATTTCACACAGCACGTCGAGACGCTGTTCCGGATCCAGTTCGCCCAGCAGCGAACTGTGCTTGTACCACAGGTCGCGGATATGCAGCAGCCAGTTGTTGATAAGCCCCAGCTCCGGGTTCTCGACCGCCGCTTGAACACCGCCGCAGCCCAGATGGCCGCAGATGATGATATGTTCAACCTCCAGCACATCCACCGCATACTGCACGACCGACAGACAGTTAAGATCGGTGTGAACCACCAGGTTTGCCACATTGCGATGGACAAAGAGTTCGCCAGGTTCCAACCCGGTCAGTCTTTCTGCCGGGACGCGGCTGTCCGAGCAACCTATCCATAAAAAGCGGGGCTTTTGCGCCTGGGATAAACGTTCAAAAAAGTCTGGGTCTTCCTGGTTGATATTGGCCGACCAGGCTTTGTTGTTGGCGATAAGCGTTTCGATTTCTTTCATGGAGGGTTATAGGCCTGTAACAAACAGATTGCGTTGGGCTAATATAGGACAAGCGTCACAATTTGGAAATCGGAACAGTTACGCTTTTTTCCGCACGGATTCGCCTCAGTGAAATCGCTGCTGATGATAAGATCATCTCTATTACAAGACGCGGCAGCATACTCATCGTCACAAGGTACTTTCTAACTTATGAATTATGCACTGGAATTAGCGCAGTTGACCAAGACCTACGCGGGTGGCGTCAAGGCATTGCGCGGGATCGATCTTAACGTCGAAGCGGGGGATTTTTATGCCCTGTTAGGGCCAAACGGCGCTGGAAAATCTACCACCATCGGCATTATCAGCTCGCTGGTGAACAAAACGGCCGGCAGCGTACGGGTGTTCGGCTATGACATCGATAAAGATATCGTTAACGCCAAGCGCCAACTCGGGCTGGTGCCGCAAGAATTCAACTTTAACCCGTTTGAAACCGTCATGCAGATTGTGGTCAATCAGGCGGGTTACTACGGCGTGACCCGGCGCGAAGCGTTGGCGCGTGCGGAAAAATACCTGACCCAGTTGGATCTGTGGGGCAAGCGCGATGAACGCGCCCGCATGCTTTCCGGCGGTATGAAACGCCGTCTGATGATCGCCCGCGCCTTGATGCACCAGCCAAAGCTGCTGATCCTCGATGAGCCGACGGCTGGGGTGGATATCGAACTGCGCCGCTCCATGTGGGGCTTCCTGAAAGAGCTGAACGCCCAGGGCACGACCATTATCCTCACCACCCACTATCTGGAAGAGGCGGAAATGCTGTGCCGCAATATCGGCATCATCCAGAACGGGGAACTGGTGGAAAACACCTCAATGAAAGGATTGCTGGCCAAGCTGAAGTCCGAAACCTTTATCCTCGATCTGGCGGCCAAAAGCCCCTTGCCGAAGCTGGATGGCTATCGCAACCGCCTGACGGATACCTCAACGCTGGAAGTGGAAGTGATGCGCGAGCAGGGCTTGAACGGCTTGTTCGCTCAGCTCAGCGCGCAGGGGGTGCAGGTATTGAGCATGCGTAATAAGGCTAACCGACTGGAAGAGCTGTTTGTCACCCTGGTTAACGGTAATGGAGAAAAAGCATGACGCGTTTGTATTGGGTGGCTTTACAGAGTATCTGGGCCAAAGAGATCAACCGTTTTGCCCGTATCTGGATCCAGACCCTGGTGCCGCCGGTGATCACCATGACGCTGTATTTCATCATCTTCGGCAACCTGATTGGTTCGCGCATTGGCGATATGCACGGTTTTGATTACATGCAGTTTATCGTGCCCGGCCTGATTATGATGGCGGTAATCACCAACTCGTACGCCAACGTTGCATCGTCGTTTTTCAGCGCCAAGTTCCAGCGCAATATCGAAGAGTTGCTGGTGGCGCCGGTGCCGACTCATGTGGTGATTGCCGGTTACGTCGGCGGCGGCGTGGCGCGCGGCATTTGCGTCGGCGTGCTGGTGACGGTGATCTCGCTGTTCTTTGTGCCGCTTCAGGTGCATGCCTGGTGGGTGATTGTGCTCACGCTGCTGCTGACGGCAATCCTGTTCTCGCTGGCGGGCCTGATCAACGCGGTGTTCGCCACTACCTTTGACGACATCAGCCTGATCCCGACGTTCGTATTGACGCCGCTGACCTATCTGGGCGGGGTTTTCTATTCGCTGACGCTGCTGCCGCCGTTCTGGCAGGCGGTGTCCAAACTGAACCCGATCGTCTATATGATCAGCGGTTTCCGCTACGGCTTCCTCGGCATCAGTGATGTGCCGTTGGTGCTGACCATGGCGGTGCTGGTGGCGTTTATCCTGGTGTTCTATCTGCTGTCCTGGTACCTGATAGAGCGCGGTCGTGGCCTGCGCACCTGATGTACTGACGCCCCCGGACCCGCGTTCGGGGGCGCTGTTATCGATCTGAAGCCGGCATCACATAAATCAATAGAATTGCTCACATAACCCCTTTCTCCCTGATGTTCAAATCGTGCTATGCTGGCGCTCCACATTTTCTCCATTTTTATCACGCACTCGTAAGCAGAACATAACCATGCGGCCTCAACACAAGATAGCGGCTGGGCTACTCGGCATCCTGATGTCACTCGCTTCTCCGGCGACGCTGGCAAATTTGTTGTCGGAAGACAGCGCTGTTAAATCTGAATATATGGAAGCGCAACGCGACAGCGAGGTTTATTCGCTGATTGGCGAGCATGTTATCCCGGTCGGAGAAGTGAAGCAGGGGCAGCTGATTCAGGTGTTCCCGGCGGATGCGGAATATTACGAATTCAAGTTTGGTCACGGCACGGGGTTTATCGATAAAGACGACGTGCGCAACCTCAAAAAATCTCGCCAGGTGCAAGACGATCTCGGTGAGCTGAATAAGCCGCTGACCAATCAGAACCTGATCACTCAGAAGGCGATCAACGTCTATACCGAGGCGGATAACGCCAGCGAAGTGTTTGGCGTGCTGGAAGAGAACCTGCGTTATCCGATCATCGGCAAACTGAAGGATCGGCTGAACAATACCTGGTATGAGATCAATATTGGCGATCGTCTGGGCTATATCAGCGAGCTGGATTGCGAAATCGACACCGGCATTCCGGTGTTGACCTACCACCATCTGCTGAAAAACGAAGAGAACAAGCGTTTCCGCCATACCTCGACCACCACTTCGGACGTGGCGTTCAGCAACCAGATGACCTACCTGAAGCAGGCCGGTTATGACACCATTTCCCTGTATCAGTTGGAAGCCTACCTGAAGAATCAGATCAATCTGCCGGGCAAGGCGGTGGTATTGACCTTTGATGACGGGCTGAAGTCGGTCTATCGCTATGCCTATCCGGTATTGAAGGACTACGGCTTCCGCGCAACGGCGTTTATTATTTCTTCGCGCATCAAACGCCATCCGCAGAAGTGGAACCCGGACTCGCTGCAGTTTATGAGCATTTCCGAACTGAAGCAGATACAGGACGTGTTCGACGTGCAGTCACATACGCATTTCCTGCACCGTACCGACGGCAACCGCCAGCCTATTCTGCTGAGCCGTTCGCTGCACAATATCGAATTCGATTTTGAGCGTTCGCGCCGCGCGCTGTCGCAGTTTAATCCGCACGTGCTGTACGTATCCTATCCGTTTGGCGGCTACAACCAGCGGGCGATACAGGCGGCGAAAGACGCCGGTTTCCACATGGCGGTGACCACGGTGCAGGGTAAGGTAAAGCCGGGGGATAATCCGTATACGCTGAAGCGACTGTATATTCTGCGTACCGACTCCATTCAGACCATGGCGGACAGGATAGCCAACAAGCCGGGGGCGGTGGTGGTGCAATAACAGGAAACGGGCGCTGAAAGGCGCCCGTTTTTATTCTCAGGCTACCTGAACCGGCACGGCTTTCGCTTTGCGTTGCAGGTTGTTGTCACCTTCGAAATAGGCGACTTTCGGGTGGTGCTGGCGGGCATCGGCATCGCTCATTTGCACGTAAGAGCAGATGATCAATTTGTCGCCCACGCAGGCGCAACGTGCCGCCGCGCCGTTGACCGAAATGATGTGCGAACCGCGTTCAGCGGCGATGGCGTAGGTCGAGAAACGCTGACCGTTATCAACGTTATAAATATCTATAGCTTCATATTCCAGAATGCCCGCGGCCTCCAGGAAATCCTGATCGATGGCGCAGGAGCCTTCATAGTGCAAGTCGGCCTGAGTCACTTTCACCCGATGCAGCTTGCCTTGCAGCATAGTACGTATCATAACTTTACCTAACTGAGTATCAGCCTTCACAGGCGATTGAGGTTGAACATCCATCCGGCGTTTATCGTCACCGATAAGTCCCTCCATGTCTACTTTCAGAGGGGTTGAAACAGTGACGATTGCACAAAAAGTAGCTTACAGCGTCAGGTCAACCTGCTGGTTGTCGATCAGGCGCGCCTTGCCCAGCCAGGCGGCCATCAGTACCACTGCGCGTTGGCTTTCAACACCCAGCGGTTGCAGGCTGTCCGCGTCACGGATAAACAGTTCGTCCGGGGTGAAACCGGCGGCGCGCAGGTGCGCGGCGGTTTGCTCCAGCAGATCGTCGACGTGGCGCTCGCCGTTGCTGAGTTGCTCTGCCAATGCGTTCATGATCTTGCTGAGCTGAGGGGCTATTTTGCGTTCTTCGGCAGTCAGGTAGCCGTTGCGCGAGCTGAGCGCCAGGCCGTCTTTAGCGCGCACGGTCGGCACGCCGACGATATCGATGTCGTACCCCATGTCCGCCACCATCTTGCGGATCAGCGCCAGTTGTTGGTAGTCCTTCTCGCCAAAACAGGCCAGATTGGGCTGAACCAGATTGAACAGTTTGCTGACGATGGTGGCGACGCCGCGGAAATGACCGGGGCGGCTGGCGCCTTCCAGCATGGTGGAAATGCCCGGCACGTCGACATAGGTTTGCTGTTCCAGCCCCTGCGGATAGACATCGGCCGGCGCCGGTGCGAACACCAGGTCGACGTTGCGGCGGGTCAGCTTTTCGCTGTCCTCCTGCAGGGTGCGCGGGTAGCGCGCCAGATCGTCAGGGCGTTCGAACTGCATCGGATTCACGAAAATGCTGACCACCACGATGTCGGCGCGCGCGCGGGCTTCATCAACCAGCGTCATATGGCCTTCGTGCAGATTGCCCATGGTCGGTACCAACGCGATGCGTTTGCCGTCCTGGCGCCAGCGGCGGATCTGCTGACGCAGCAAAGGCAGGGTTTCGATAATAATCATTGATAGCTCCTGGAACGATCGCTTAATTAAAAGAGTGTTCTTCAGCGGGGTAAGCGCCTTGCTCCACTTCCTGTATATACTGTTGCACCGCCAGGCGAATATCGCCGCTTTGCGCCAGGAAGTTTTTAGCGAATTTCGGCGTATGGCCACCGGTAATGCCAAAGGCGTCGTGCATCACCAGGATCTGGCCATCGGTCACGTTGCCGGCGCCAATGCCGATCACCGGAATGGACAGCGCTTCGGTGATCTTGCGCGCCAGTTCGGTCGGTACGCACTCCAGCACCAGCAGTTGCATGCCGGCCAGCTCCAGATTTTGCGCATCTTCCAGCAGTTGTTTGGCGGCGAGCTCGTCACGGCCTTGCACCTTGTAGCCCCCGAACACGTTCACCGACTGCGGAGTCAGGCCGAGGTGGCCGCATACCGGTACGGCGCGCTCGGTGAGCATTTTCACCGTTTCGCACAGCCAACTGCCGCCTTCCAGTTTCACCATATTGGCGCCGGCCTGCATCAGTTCGGCGGCGTTGGCGAAGGCCCGTTCCGGGGTGGCGTAACTCATGAAAGGCATGTCAGCCAGCAGCAGGCAGGCCGGGGCGCCACGGCGTACGGCTCGGGTGTGGTAAGCGATGTCGGCGACGGTGACCGGCAGCGTGGAGTCGTGACCCTGCAGCGTCATGCCCAGCGAATCGCCCACCAGCAGTACTTTAACGCCTTGCTCTTCAAACAGTTGGGCAAAGCTGGCATCGTAGGCGGTCAGTGAAGCAAACTTGCGTTGCTCCTGTTTCCACTGGCGCAAATGGGTCACGGTGGTGGGTTTCATCACTACGTCTCCTGAATAGAGCCGCGCGGTACGCGCAGGGCCCTGGCTGCAAAAAAGTGCTGTCATTCTACTGTAACCCTAACGGGGTGGGTAGCGCAGATCTGAAGCTTAAGGGGTTCTTAAGAACCTTGTGATGTAATGGCGAAAAAGGGAGGAGCATGCGAATTCTGCTGATAGAAGATGACAAGTTAATCGGTGACGGCATCAAGGCCGGGTTGACCAAACTCGGTTTTAATCTGGACTGGTTTACCGACGGGTTGGTCGGCAAAAGCGCGCTGGAAAGCGCACCTTACGATGCGGTGATCCTCGATCTCAGCTTGCCGGGCCTGGATGGGCTGGATTTATTGCGCCAGTGGCGCCAGGCCGGCCATGATGTGCCGGTGCTGATCCTTACCGCGCGCGATGCGCTGGAGCAACGGGTCAGCGGCCTGCAGAGCGGTGCCGATGATTACCTGTGCAAACCTTTCGCCCTAACGGAAGTCGCGGCGCGCCTGCAGGCGTTGATCCGCCGCCGTCATGGCCAACTGATGCCGCAACTGGTGCATGGCAACCTGGTGTTTGACTCGGCCACTCGCAGCGTGAACTGTAACGGCGAGCCGGTAACCTTGACGCCGCGTGAGCTGGCGGTGCTGGAGCTGTTCCTGCATAACAAGGGACGAGTGCTGGCGCGGTCGCTGATCCAGGAAAAACTGTACAACTGGGATGACGAGGTCAGCAGTAATGCCGTGGAAGTGCACATTCATCACCTGCGGCGCAAGTTAGGTAACGCTTTTATCCGTACCATTCACGGCGTGGGCTACACGTTGGGGGAGGTAGAGTGAAACATCTCAGCTTGCGGTTGCGGTTGATCCTGATTTTCAGCCTGCTGGCGCTGGTGACCTGGTGTTCCGCCAGCCTGGTGGCGTGGATGATGACGCGCAACAACATCAATGAAGTGTTTGATACCCAGCAGATGCTGTTTGCCAAGCGTCTGGCGACCGCCAATCTGGGCGATTTGCTGGCCGACGAAAGCGTGCGTAGCCTGCCGAAAACCAAGAAGTTGGTGCACCACGGTAAGCGAGGCAAGCAGGATGACGACGCGTTGGCGTTCGCCATCTTCGACCGTAACGGCAAGATGTTGCTCAATGACGGTGAAAGCGGCGCGGATTTCCGCTTTGACGGCGAGCGTGAAGGTTTTACCGATGGCGAACGGCGGGGTGATGACGACAGTTGGCGGCTGCTGTGGCTGACCAGCCCGGACGGCCGCTATCGTATCGTGGTCGGCCAGGAGTGGGATTACCGGCGGGATATGGCGCTGGGTATGGTAACCGGGCAACTGGTGCCGTGGTTGGTGACTCTGCCGATTCTGATGCTGTTGATCGCGCTGATGGTAGGGCGTGAACTGCGGCCACTGCGCGTGGTGGCCGCCGGGCTGCGCAAGCGGGCGCCTGACGACGCTACGCCGCTGGATGCGCGTCAGGTACCGACCGAAGTCAGGCCGCTGGTGGATGCGCTGAACGCGCTGTTTGCGCGCATCAATGCGTTGCTGGTGCGTGAGCGGCGTTTTACCTCAGATGCTGCCCATGAGCTGCGTAGCCCGTTGGCGGCGCTGCGGGTGCAGACGGAAGTGGTGCAATTGGCCGGTGACGATGAGCCGATGCGTGAACATGCGCTGGACAATCTGACGGTGAGCATCGATCGTGCCACTCGCTTGGTCGATCAGTTGCTGACGCTGTCGAGGCTGGATTCACTGTCGGATCTGGCCGATTTGGAGCCGGTCGACTGGAGCCGACTAGTGCCGATGACGCTGGCGGAGCAGGATCGTCATGCTCACGCCGCCGGCGTCACGTTGCGTTACGAACAGCAGGGCATGCCGGCACCGTTACAGGGCCAAGCGCTGCTGCTGTCGCTGCTGGTGCGTAATTTGGTGGACAATGCAGTACGTTACACGCCTGCGGGCGGCACCGTCACTGTGAGGCTTACAGAGCGTTTGCTGGCGGTCGAAGACAATGGACCGGGGATAACGGCGGAGCACCTGGTACGGCTGGGTGAGCGTTTTTATCGTCCGCCGGGCCAGGAGCAAACCGGCAGCGGGCTGGGGTTATCTATCGTGCAGCGCATCGCCGGTTTGCACGGGCTGCGCATCAGTTTTGCCAACCGGGCAGAAGGCGGGTTTGTCGCTCAGGTGAGGCTGTAGGGGGGCGCCGCATGCTGCGCCCGATTCAGGCTTTTTGCTTGGGCTGATGCCACAGTTCCATGCCGTTCTCCGGCACGCGCTTCAGGCAACTGGCCAACGACTCACCGTCCGGGAACACCAGCTCGGGGGCGATTTCAGCCAGCGGGTAGAGCATGAACTCGCGTTCTTTCAGGCCGTAATGCGGCACTGTCAGGCGATCGGTATGAATAACCTGCTCGCCATACAGCATGATGTCCAGATCGAGGGTGCGCGGGCCCCAGCGCTCATCTTTGCGCACACGGCCCTGATTGCGTTCTATCGCTTGGGTATGATCGAGCAGTTGTTCGGCGGGCAGCAAGGTATCCAGCGCCACCACCGCATTGAGAAAGTCCGGCTGGTTCTGCGGCCCCAGCGGCTTGGTGCGGTAAAACGACGAACAAAGGATCAATCGGGTGCGCGGAAGATGCTCCAGCGCCTCCAGTGCGGCTTTTACCTGTTGCAGCGGTTGCGCCAGGTTACTCCCCAGCGCGATATAAACGCGGATCATTATGCTCCTTCTTTACGCGGCGTCCGGCGGCGAGGGCGACGCTGACGGGCGCGGCGTGGCGCGGGGTCGTCACCCAAAGTGCTCAACATGGTTTTCTGGCGCGCCGGCGTGGCTTCCTGGAACTCGCCCCACCATTCGGTCAGACGCAGCATTTCCTGGTTTTCTTCCACTTCGGCGCGCAGCGCCAGCAGATCATAAGCGGCGCGGAATTTCGGATGTTCCATCAGCTTGTGCGCACGCTTGCCCTGACGGCGAGACAGGCGCAACTGCAACTGCCAGATATCGCGAACCAACGTGGTAATGCGTTTCGGGATCGCCAGCGAGCGACACTGTTCGTCCAGCACGTCGTTCATCGCCAGCGCGAAGGCGTCGTAATACGCCAGCCCGCTTTCCTGCGCCAGTTTCTGCGCATGTTCCAGCAGCGGATACCAAAGCATAGCAGCAAACAGGAACGCCGGGTTGACGCGCATGTCGTTCTGCAGCCGATAATCGGTGTTCTTCAGCACCTGCACTAAAATGCGCTCCATCGGCGTGTCATGGCTAGGCGTGAAGTGGCGTGCTATCTGCGGGAACAGCGGCTGGAACAGCTGGTATTCGCACAGTTTCAAATAGGTTGGGTAACCGTAACCTGCCTGCAGCAGCTTGAGCGATTCCTCAAACAGACGCGCCGGCGGGATCTCATGCAGCAACGACGCCAGGCGTGGGATCGGCTCGGCGGTTTCGTCGCTGATGCTCATGTCGAGCTTGGCGGCAAAGCGCACCGCACGCAGCATGCGCACCGGATCTTCGCGGTAGCGGGTTTCCGGATCGCCGATCAGGCGAATCACGCCCTGTTGCAGGTCACGCATACCGTCAACGTAATCACGCAGGGTGAAGTCCGCCACGCCGTAATACAGACTGTTGATAGTGAAGTCGCGGCGCTGAGCATCTTCTTCGATCGAACCGAAGATGTTGTCGCGCAACAGCATGCCATTTTGGGCCTGCTGGGAAGAATTCTTGTCTGATTCCGGGGTTTGCTGCTCGTGGTGGCCGCGGAAAGTGGCAACCTCGATGATTTCCGGCCCGAACATCACGTGCGCCAGACGGAAACGGCGGCCGACCAGGCGGCAGTTGCGGAACAGCTTGCGCACCTGATCTGGCGTGGCGTTGGTGGTGATGTCGAAATCTTTCGGCTTTTTGCCGAGCAACAAATCGCGCACGCCGCCACCGACCAGATAGGCTTCGTAGCCGGATTTGTTCAGGCGGTACAACACCTTCAGCGCATTCTCACTGATGTCTTTGCGTGAGATTGAATGCTGATCGCGTGGGATCACGGTCATGGGGCCGGTTCCCTCCGCTGCGGGAAAAGGTGGGCGCTTACGCGGCGCCGGCCGGCGGGCAGGGGCTTCTCTGCCGCTTTCGGCGTGCCGTTGTTGTTGCGGCGCGGCAGGCTGTTCAGCCACCACGCTTTCTTCGCGGATTACCTTTTTATCGCTCACCGGCGCATCCTCGCGGGGCGGCTTGTCATCGCGGATTAGTACCTTACGGCAGAAATTGGCTACTCGGGTAAAAATGGTACACCTCGATAGTGACTGATAAAAATGGAGCTAACAAAAAATAGCGGCTAATCATAGCTCACCATGGCTCCTTTGAGAATGCCGATGTGTTTTCATCCACCTGGCGGGGCACATTTTCCAGCTTCCAGTGTGCTATAGCCCAGCTCAATAATAACGGCAAGTCAAGATCTTGCCAGCTTTCCGGCAGCGGTTGACGCAGAAATTTCAGCGCGGCGATCAGCACCGGACGAGGATCGCCTTCGGGCAGCGCGGGCGCATGATTTTGCTTCGACAGCTTGATGCCGTTCGCACCCAGCGCCAGTGGCAAATGCACATAAGCGGGAACCGGCGCCTGCAACTGATGATACAGCGCAATCTGGCGCACCGTCGGTTCAATCAGATCGGCGCCGCGCACGATTTCGGTCACGCCCTGGAAATGGTCGTCAACCACCACAGCCAAATTATAGGCAAACAACCCATCGCGTCGGCGAATGATAAAATCTTCTCGCGCCAGAGCCGGATCGGCCCGCAACTCGCCTTGCAGGCGATCGTGAAAGGCGTAAACCGGTGCGGATTGACGTAAACGGATAGCGGCGCCCTGCGGGCCAAGATGCAAATCACGGCAGTGGCCGTCATACAAACCGCCAATTTGCTGGATACGACTACGGGTGCAATTGCAGAAATAGCTAAGCCCCTGTTGTTGCAGTTGATCCAGGGTTGCGCGGTAGGCTTCGTGACGTTGGGATTGATAGATGACCTGGCCGTCCCAGAGGAGACCATAGTGTTCCAGTGCGGATAAGATACGGGCGGCCGCACCGGCGACTTCGCGCGGAGGGTCAATATCTTCAATGCGAACCAGCCACTGCCCGCGTTGGGCACGAGCCTGGAGGTAGCTTCCCAGAGCGGCAATCAGCGAACCGAAATGCAGATCTCCGGAAGGCGATGGGGCAAAGCGCCCCACATAATGACTTTCTTGCATATCAGAGGGGAAAGGTTCCCTTTTCTCTGTGCGGTGTGCGTATGAACGCACACCGCAGCGGTAACAACTGTATTAGCCGGCCATCTGCTTTTCGCGGATTTCTGCCAGGGTCTTGCAGTCGATGCACAAATCGGCAGTCGGACGCGCTTCAAGACGACGAATACCGATCTCCACGCCGCAGGAGTCGCAGTAGCCGAAATCTTCGTCTTCCACTTTCTTCAGCGTTTTCTCGATCTTTTTGATCAGTTTGCGTTCACGGTCACGGTTACGCAGTTCAAGGCTGAACTCTTCTTCCTGCGCTGCACGGTCTACCGGATCCGGGAAGTTGGCCGCTTCGTCTTGCATATGCGATACAGTACGGTCCACTTCGTCCCTGAGCTGGTTGCGCCACGCTTCAAGAATAAGCTTGAAATGCTTCAACTGGGCGACGTTCATGTACTCTTCGCCCGGCTTCTCTTGGTACGGCTCCACCCCAGCGATGGCGAGAATGCTCAAGGACGAGGTTTTACGGGTTTGCCCTTCTTGCATGTTGCTTCTCCTACATACACACGCACTATCGAATCCCCAATGCGGGGGAAAAACAGGCCGCTATAAATAACAGATGGAAGGTAGGTTGGCAATTATTCCTGTCGCCTGCTTGACAATGCTGTGAAGGAAGGCGTATTTGGCGACGCGATGACCGGTTGTTGAATTATTGGTGCCCGGTGCCGCTAATCGATAAAAAACGGTAACTTATCGCAGAGAGATATACCGTCAGGTGATAATTTAGCCCCATAACAAACGACTTCTACTCCCAACTGCCGAACCTGTGCCAACAGTGCCGCATAACGCTCATCTATATGATGTGCCGGTGCGACCTGTTCAATACCGCTATGTAACACAGCAAAAAACAAAACCGCCCGCTGCCCGCTTTCAACCACGCCGAGCAACTCACGCAGATGCTTTTGTCCTCTGAGCGTTACCGCATCAGGGAAGTAACCACGTTGTTGTTGCAGTAATGTGACTGACTTAACTTCAATATAGCAGTTAACCCTGTTTTCTGCCTGTAATAACAAATCGATACGGCTGTTTTCATTGCCATATCTTACTTCGCTGCTGATTTTACTGTAACCGGATAATTCATTGATTAAATTCTGTTCAATGGCTTCGCGCACCAATCCGTTGGCACGAAGGGTGTTGACGCAGATCCAATCCCCCTGTTGGGTATGCGTCAACTCCCAGCTGTGGGCATATTTGCGCTTGGCGTTATCCGAAGTGGAATACCAAAGGGTATCGCCTGGGGTGGCGCAGCCGGTCATGGCACCCGTGTTGGCGCAGTGCAGGGTGAAAGTTTCGCCTTCCGGGGTAATCACGTCGGCCAGAAAGCGTTTGTAGCGTTTAATCAGCGTGGCGGAACGTAGCGGTGGGGTGAAAATCATGGGGTATCCTGATGGGCTAAAGGCCATTGTTCCAGCGGGTGATAACGCGTGCGACCGTTCTCAAATACCGACTGGTACAGGGTGAAGGAGTCGGCGCTGAAGGTCCAGCCCGGCGTTGCGGGCGGCACGGCTACCGGTTGCGTTGCAGAGCGCAGCAGGGTGATGTGCGGATGAAACGGCATCGGGCTTTGGTAGCAACCGCTGCGGGCTGCCTGCGATCGCAACAGCTCCGCCAGTTGCAACGCCCCTCGCGGTGCGCGGCGGGTGCCAAGCCATACCACGCCAGGGCGCGGCCAGTGGCCAAGATCGTCCAGTATCATGCTGAAGCCGGGTTGGATAATGCGGCCTGCCAGCTTTTTCAGCGCGGTTTCCTTTTGCGCGCTGACATCACCGAGAAATGCCAGCGTCAGATGCAGGTTGGCCGCGGCGACTGGCCGACCGGCTTCGGGCGTGAAAGCTTCGGCGCGCCAGCGAATCACCTGTTGCTGCAGTGCATCAGGTAAGGTCAGGGCGAAAAACAGGCGGCGCGAACTGGACATAGATACCCGGCAAATGAATGAAACGCAGAGTCTAATGCTACAATGTGCGCCGCCCAATGTTAACCACTACGGAGAGTTCTGTGTCTTCACTGCCCGTCAGTGCGGTTCTTGATGAATTGCTCACTGCGCTGCAATCCGCCCCGCAGGTGTTGCTGCATGCGCCAACCGGCGCCGGTAAATCGACCTGGTTACCGCTGCAGATCCTGGCTAAAGCCGGCCTGCCGGGCCGCATCATCATGCTGGAGCCGCGTCGGTTGGCGGCGAAAAACGTGGCGTATCGGTTGGCACAACAGTTGGGGGAAGAACCGGGCCAGACCGTGGGTTACCGCATGCGCGCCGAAAGCAAAAGCGGGCCGCATACCCGGCTGGAGGTGGTGACCGAAGGCATTCTCACTCGCATGTTGCAGCAGGACGCCGAGCTGCAAGGCGTCTCGCTGGTGATCCTCGATGAATTCCATGAACGCAGCCTGCAGGCCGATCTGGCGTTGGCGCTGTTGCTGGACGTGCAACAGGGGCTGCGTGAGGATCTCAAACTGCTGATTATGTCGGCGACGCTGGATAACGCCCGTATGACGCAGCTGCTGCCGCAGGCGCCGGTGGTGGTGTCCGAGGGGCGCAGCTTCCCGGTTGAACGCCAATATCAGCCATTGGCCAGCCATCAACGGCTGGAGGATGGCGTGGCGGCGGCGGTGAAACGCCTGCTGTCCGAACAGGGCGGATCGTTGCTGCTGTTCCTGCCCGGCGTGGCGGAAATCAACCGGGTGCTGGAGCGGCTGCACGGCGAGGTGGCGGCCGATACCGACCTGTGCCCGTTGTATGGCGCATTGCCGCTGGCGCAGCAGCAAAAAGCGCTTCAACCGTCGCCGGCCGGGCGTCGCAAGGTGGTGCTGGCGACCAACATCGCCGAAACCAGCCTGACCATCGAAGGCATTCGGTTGGTGGTGGACAGCGGGCTGGAGCGCGTGGTGCGCTATGACGTGCGTAACGGCCTGACGCGGCTGGTGACGCAGCGCATCAGCCAGGCGTCGATGATCCAGCGTGCCGGCCGTGCCGGGCGTCTGGAACCCGGTATTTGCTGGCACCTGTTTGCCAAAGAGCAGGCAGAGCGGGCAGCGGAACATGCCGAACCGGAAATCCTGCAAAGCGATCTCGCCGGCTTCTGGCTGGAGCTATTGCAGTGGGGCTGCCATGACGTTGGGCAACTGACCTGGCTCGATCGGCCGCCGGAAACGGCGCTGGCGGCGGCAAGAAAGCTGTTGCAACACCTTGGCGCTACCGACGACGGCGGCAAATTAACCGCACGGGGCCGGCAGATGGCTATGCTGGGTTGTGAGCCCCGGCTGGCGGCGATGCTGACCCAGGGTGCAGAGCGGGGGACGGATGGATTGGCGACCGCTGCGACGCTGGCTGCGCTGCTGGAGGAACCGCCGCGCAATGGGCAGATGGATATCGGCTACTGGCTGAGCCGCCCACAGCCAAACTGGCAGCGCCGTGCTGCCCAGTTAGCGCGGCGTTTGCAGCCGCGAAGCGGGCAGATTGATGCAGATTTGGCGCCGAGCCTGCTGGCGTTGGCGTTTACCGACCGCATCGCCCAGCGGCGCGGTCAGGATGGCCGTTATCTGCTGGCCAACGGCATGGGGGCGGCGATGAATCAGGATGAGGCGCTGTCGCGTGCGCCGTGGCTGATCGCGCCAAGCCTTCTGCAGGGCCACAACAGCCCCGATGCGCGCATTCTGCTGGCGCTGCCGGTGGAGATTGATGCGCTGGCGGCGCAACTGCCGGCGATCGTTTCCCAGCAAACCGCGGTGGAGTGGGATGAAGAAAAGGGCACGCTGCGCGCCTGGAAACGCCAGCAGATTGGCCGTCTGACGCTGCGGGCGCAGCCGTTGGCCAAACCGGCCGATGAAGAACTGCAACTGGCGCTGCTCAACTGGGTACGCGCCCAGGGTATCGCGGTGCTCAACTGGGATACCGCCGCCGAACAGCTGCGTCTGCGTTTGCAGTGTGCGCAAAATTGGCTGCCGGAGGCTGCCTGGCCAGCGGTCGATGATGAGTCGTTGCTGGATCGGCTGGAGCAATGGCTGCTGCCCTCCCTGAGTGGCGTACGCGATATGCGCGGGTTGAAGCAGGTCAATATCGCCGAAGCCCTTGCGCGCCTGCTGGACTGGCAGCAAAAGCAGCGGCTGGATAATGCGCTGCCCACTCATTACACTGTGCCGACCGGCAGCCGTTTGCCGATTCGCTATGATGCCGGCAAACCGCCGGCGTTGGCGGTGCGTTTACAGGAAGTGTTCGGTGAACAGCGCAGCCCAATGCTGGCCGAGGGTCGCATCCCGGTGGTGCTTGAGTTACTCTCACCGGCACACCGGCCGCTGCAAATCACCGGCGATCTGGCGGCGTTTTGGCAAGGTGCCTACCGGGAAGTGCAGAAAGAGATGAAAGGGCGCTACCCGAAACACGTGTGGCCGGATGATCCGGCGAATACCGCCCCCACGCGGCGCACGAAAAAATATCAGTAAATGAATTCAGATGTTTCTTCTGTTCAGCGGCCTGGCGTCGGGACAGATTAAGCGACTAATAATGGCCGGCAGTGCCGCCAAGTCTGGAGAATGACAGCAATGGCTGGGGATGACCGCGAGCCCATCGGGCGCAAAGGGAAACAACCAAAACGCACCGCGTCGGGCAAACCGCCGCGCCGTCGCCGAGACGACGATTATGACGATTACGAGGAAGACGAGCAGCAAGATGACGATGATGAATATGAAGACGAGGAGGAAAGCGTGCCGCGTAAGGTAAAAGCGACTCCGCCGCGTAAAAAACGCCGTTGGCTTGGCCTGCTTATCAAACTGATTCTGGTGGTCGCGGTGCTGTTGGCGATCTACGGCGTGTACCTGGATTCCCAGATCCGCAGCCGCATTGACGGCAAGGTCTGGCAGTTGCCGGCCGCGGTCTATGGCCGCATGGTCAACCTGGAACCGGGCATGCCGTACAGCAAGAAGGAAATGGTCGATCTGCTGGAAGGTATGCAATACCGCCAGGTTAGCCGCATGACCCGGCCGGGCGAGTTCACCGTGCAGGCCAACAGCATCGAGATGCTGCGCCGTCCGTTTGACTTCCCGGATGGCAAAGAGGGGCAAATCCATGCCCGTCTGGATTTCCAGAACAACCGTCTGGCGAAAATCGAAAACATGGAGAACCAGCGTAACTTCGGGTTCTTCCGCCTCGATCCGCGCCTGATCACCATGTTGCAGTCACCGAACGGTGAACAGCGGCTGTTCGTGCCGCGCGCCGGTTTCCCGGACCTGCTGGTGGATACGCTGATTGCCACCGAAGACCGCCATTTCTACGAGCATGACGGCATCAGCCCTTACTCCATTGGCCGTGCGATGCTGGCGAACCTGACCGCCGGGCGTGCGGTGCAGGGCGGCAGTACCCTGACGCAGCAGTTGGTGAAGAACCTGTTCCTGACCAACGAACGCTCGCTATGGCGTAAAGTCAACGAAGCCTACATGGCGCTGCTGGTGGATTACCGTTACAGCAAGGACCGTATTCTTGAGCTGTATCTGAACGAGGTGTACCTCGGCCAGAGTGGTAGCGACCAGATCCGCGGTTTCCCGCTGGCCAGCCTGTATTACTTCGGCCGCCCGGTGGACGAACTGAGTCTGGATCAGCAAGCATTGCTGGTGGGGATGGTGAAAGGCGCGTCCTTGTATAACCCGTGGCGCAACCCGACGTTGGCGCTGGAGCGCCGCAATCTGGTGCTCAAGCTGTTGCAAAATCAGGGGGTTATCGACGCCGAGCTGTACAATATGCTCAGCGCGCGGCCGCTGGGCGTGCAGCCGAAGGGCGGGGTGATCACGCCGCAGCCGGCGTTTATGCAGATGGTGCGTCAGGAACTGCAGGCCAAGTTGGGCGACAAGGTGAACGACCTGTCCGGAGTGAAAATCTTCACTACGCTGGATCCGGTTTCTCAGGATGCGGCGGAAAAAGCGGTCGAAGACGGCATTCCGGCGCTGCGTGCCGCCCGCCACGTGAAAGATCTGGAAGCGGCGATGGTGATTGTCGATCGCTTCAGCGGTGAGGTGCGTGCCATGGTTGGCGGTGCCAATCCGCAGTTCGCCGGTTTTAACCGCGCGATGCAGGCGCGCCGTCTGGTCGGGTCGCTGGCCAAGCCGCCAACCTACTTGACCGCGCTTTCCGAGCCGGACAAATACCGCCTGAATACCTGGCTGGCGGACCAGCCGCTGTCGCTGAAACTGCCGAATGGCAGCCTGTGGCAACCGAACAACTACGACCGCAAATTCCGTGGACAGGTAATGTTGGTGGATGGCCTGGCCTTCTCGCTCAACGTGCCGACGGTGAATTTGGGTATGGCGGTCGGGCTGGATCAAATCAGCGCTACCTTGCAACGTTTGGGTATTCCTAAAGCGGAAATCAATCCGGTGCCTTCGATGCTGCTGGGGGCGATTGGCCTGACGCCGATGGAAGTGGCGCAGGAATACCAAACCATCGCCAGCGGCGGTAACCGCGCGCCGCTGTCGGCGGTGCGTTCGGTGATCGCGGAAGACGGTTCGGTGCTGTACCAGAGCTTCCCGCAGGCGGAACGCATGGTACCGGCTCAGGCCGCTTACCTGACGTTGTATGCGATGCAACAGGGCGTAGCGCGCGGAACCTCCCGTTCTCTGTCGGTGAAGTTCCCCAACTACAACCTGGCGGCGAAGACCGGTACCACCAACGATCTGCGCGACAGCTGGTTTGCCGGTATCGACGGTAAAGAAGTGGCTATCGCCTGGGTTGGCCGTGACAACAACGGCCCGGCCAAGCTGACCGGTGCCAACGGTGCGCTGACTCTGTATCGCCGCTATCTGGAAAACCAGACGCCGCTGCCGCTGATGCTGCAGGCGCCGGAAGGCATCAACCAGATTGGCATCGACTCCGCCGGTAACTTTGTCTGTGGCGAGGGCGGGCGCAGCATCCCGGTGTGGACCGATAATCCGCAAGGGCTGTGTCAGGCAAGCCAGGCCGCTCAGCAGCAGCAACAACAGCAGCAACAGCCGGCGGGTGAGCAAAAAGACGCTGACGGCGTCGCCGGCTGGATCAAGGATATGTTCGGCCAGGGTCAGTAAGTTGGCGAGCGGTTAATCCCCGTTGCCGAAAGGTTTTTTGTTGCAGGCCCGTAACTTTGGTTGCGGGCCTTTTTATTTTCCGCGCAGTTTATTTCCATCAGGTTAATGCGGTTAAACGGTTAATCCCCCACCTATTTACTGGCTGAATTCGACTTGCAGTTTAATTTGGCTTCTGCATAAAATGCGTCGCTTATAATAATTATTATCGTTTACATTCGTTATCAAATAATTCATCAGAGAAACCACCTATGCTGACCAAGCGTCCATTCTCACCGCAGGCCATGAAGGGCCGTTCTCCCGTCAGTGGGTTGGCGATCACTATCGCTGCCGCGCTGGGTACGCTGGCGATGCCGGCATTTTCCGCTGAAGCCAATCCGGTAGCCAAAGAAGATACCCTTACCGTGGTGGGCAGCAGCCAGCCGCAACAGGAAAGCGCCTGGGGGCCGGTCGGCACCTACGTGGCCAAACACAGCGCCACCGGTACCAAAACCGATACGCCGATTGAGAAGAATCCGCAGTCGGTTTCCGTGGTCACGCGTGAAGAGATGGATATGCGCCAGCCGGATACGGTGAAAGGCGCACTGGCTTATGCGCCAGGGGTTTATGCCAGCCGCGGCAGCTCCACCACCTATGATTCGGTGGCCATTCGCGGTTTCCCTGCGGTGAATACCAACCAGTATCTGGACGGCCTGCGTCTGCAGGGCGACAACTATAGCGAAGCTTCGGTCGATCCTTATTTCCTCGAGAGAGCGGAACTGCTGCGCGGCCCGGTATCGGTGCTGTACGGCAAGAGCAGCCCGGGTGGGCTGGTGGCGATGGTCAGCAAGCGGCCGACCACCGAACCGCTGCACGAAATCCAGTTTAAAATGGGCACCGACAATCTGTTCCAGACCGGCTTTGACTTCAGCGATGCGCTGGATGATAACGGCGTCTATTCCTACCGTCTGACCGGCCTGGCGAAAGACAGCGATGCGCAGCAGAACATGGCGAAAGAGAAGCGCTATGCGATTGCGCCGTCATTCAGTTGGCGGCCGGATGACAAGACCAACTTTACGCTGTTGGCCAATATCCAAAACGATCCCTATACCGGTTTCTACGGCTGGCTGCCGAAGCAGGGTACGCTGATCCCGCTGCCGGACGGCAGCAAGCTGCCAACCAGTTTCAACGACGGTGAAGCAAGCAATTACTTTGCGCGCAAGCAGCGCATGATCGGCTATAGCTTCGAACATGCGTTCAATGACACCTGGGCGGTACGCCAGAACCTGCGTTATATGCAGCTGGAAAGCGACATGAAGAGCATCTATGGCAGCGGCGTTAGCGCGACGGCGCCGACCACGATGAACCGCGCCTATGTGCAGTCGAAGGAGCATCTGAACAGCTTCTCGGTGGATACCCAGGCGCAGGCCAGGCTGAAAACCGGCGCTGTAGATCATACCCTGCTGTTTGGCGTCGACTATTCGCGCATGCGCAATGACATCAACTCCGGCTTCGGTTCTGCCGACAGTCTGAGCATGACCGATCCGCAATACGGCAACGACGCCACCACCGTGACTTTCCCGTATAACTACCTGAACCGCCAGGAACAGACGGGGTTGTACGTGCAGGAGCAGGGCGAGTGGAACCAATGGTTGCTGACACTGGGCGGCCGTTATGACTGGGCCAAAACCTCGGCCAATAACCGCATCGATAACTATACCAACGAACGCTCGGACGGCCAGTTCACCTGGCGTGGCGGTCTGAACTATCTGTTCGATAACGGCATCACGCCGTATTTCAGCTACAGCGAGTCATTTGAACCGACGCTGGATACCTCCGCTAACGGGCAGACGTTTATCCCGTCGATTGGCAAGCAGTACGAGGCCGGCGTGAAATACGTGCCGAAGGATCGTCCTGTCGTCCTGACCGGTGCGCTGTACCAACTGACCAAAAACAACAACCTGACGCCGGATCCGGATAACGCACAGTTCAGCGTCCAGAGCGGTGAGATCCGCTCGCGCGGCGTAGAGCTGGAGGCCAAGGCGGCGTTGAACGCCAACGTCAACCTGATCGCTTCCTACACCTACACCGACGCGAAATACACCAAGGACAACACCTATCAGGGCAAGCCAACTACCGAGATCCCTAAACACATGGCTTCGCTGTGGGCGGACTATACCTTCCACGAAACGGCCGTCAGCGGCCTGACCCTGGGTTCCGGCGTGCGTTATGTGGGGTCCAGCTCATCCTTCAACAGTGACAACAGCACCTTTAAAGTACCGGATTACACCTTGGTGGATGCGACCATCAAATACGATCTGGCGCGTTTTGGCCTGCCGGGCTCGTCAGTAGGCGTCAATATCAACAACCTGTTTGATAAGACTTACGTTTCAAGTTGTTATCGCGACTACGCCTGCTATTGGGGCGCAGAACGTCAGGTGGTCGCCACCGCAACCTTCCGCTTCTAACCGGATAATCGGGGCGGCGGATCGCCGCTCCGAACAGAGTAGGGCCTATGCAGGATAAACACCTCGATCACGACGCCACTTTCGCGTTAGACAACGTCAGCTTTGCCGTTCCCGGCCGTGTGCTGTTGCAACCGCTGTCGCTGACCTTTCCCCAGGGCAAAGTCTGCGGGCTGATCGGTCACAATGGTTCCGGCAAATCCACATTGCTGAAAATTCTTGGCCGCCATCAGAACCCGACCGCCGGCAGCGCGCAACTTAACCGACGCCCGCTGGCGCAATGGGACAGCAAAGCCTTCGCGCGTCAGGTCGCCTATCTGCCCCAGCAACTGCCCGCAGCAGAAGGCATGACGGTACGCGAGCTGGTGGCGATCGGCCGCTATCCGTGGCACGGTGCGCTGGGCCGCTTTGGCGTGAACGACCGCGAACAGGTGGAAGAAGCGATAGCGCTGGTTGGCCTGAAACCCTTCGCCAACCGCCTGGTGGACAGCCTGTCCGGCGGCGAGCGGCAACGTGCCTGGTTGGCGATGATGGTGGCGCAGGACAGCCGCTGCCTGCTGTTGGACGAGCCGACCTCTGCGCTGGACATTGCGCACCAGGTTGAGGTGTTGGCGTTGATTCAACGCCTGAGCCATGAACGTGGCCTGACGGTGATTGCGGTGCTGCACGACATCAACATGGCGGCGCGCTACTGCGACCATCTGGTGGCGTTGCGCGGTGGCGAGATGATTGCGCAAGGTGCCCCGCTGGAACTGATGCAAGGGCCGGTGCTGGAGCAAATTTATGGTATTCCAATGGGCACGCTGGCGCATCCGAGCGGCGGTGCGCCGGTGAGTTTTGTCTACTGATGCTTGCTTCCTCCGATTTTCAACACGATCCCGTACGCCGCCGTCTGCTGACCGCCATGGCGCTGTCGCCGCTGCTGTTCTCTCTACCGGGGAGCGCGACGATGACACCGCCCGATCTTACGCGCATCGTGGCGCTGGAATGGCTACCTATTGAGCTGCTGCTGGCGCTGGGCGTTACGCCGCTGGCGGTGGCGGATATCCATAACTACAACCTGTGGGTGGAAGAGCCGAAAATCCCGGCGTCGGTGGTCGACGTGGGCCAACGCACCGAGCCGAATCTGGAGTTGCTGCAACAATTGCAGCCTTCGCTGATGCTGCTGTCAAAGGGGTATGGGCCAACGCCGCAAAAACTGGCTCCAATAGCGCCGACGATGAGTTTTGGCTTCAATGACGGCAGCGGAAAACCACTGACGGTGGGGCGGAATTCGTTGCAGCAATTGGCGCAGCGGTTGGGGCTTGAGGCACGTGCTGAACAGCATCTGATGCAGTTCGACCGGTTTATTCAGGATGCACGCCAGCGTCTGCATTCTTACACCAGACAACCGCTGTTGTTGTTCTCCTTGCTGGATACGCGGCATGTGCTGATTATCGGCCAGAAAAGCCTGTTCCAGGAGGTGATGGATCAGCTTGGCATCCACAATGCCTGGGAAGGGGAAACCAATTTCTGGGGCACGGCGGTAGTGGGCATTGAACGCCTGATTACGGTGAAAAATGCGCGGGCGATTTATCTCGACCACGGCAATCAGGCGATGATGGAAAAAGTCAGCTCGACGCCGTTGTGGCAGGCTTTGCCCTTTGTGCGTCAGAATCGATTGCGGCAGGTGCCGGCGGTCTGGTTCTACGGTGCGACGCTGTCGGCGATGCGTTTTTGCCATCTGCTGGAGCAGACGCAGGAGAGCTATTCATGAGCGCGCGCATCCGGGTATTGCCGCTGACGCTGATCCTGCTATTGCTGGCGGCGTCGGGCGGCTTGACGATCTACAACCTGTTGCAACAGTTGCCTTGGGCGTTGTGGGCGCAGGCGCTGAGCGCGCCGAATCACGACGATGTGCGTCAGATGCTGTTCCACTACAGCCTGCTGCCGCGGCTGTCGGTCTCCCTGTTGGCCGGTGCCGGTCTGGGGCTGGTCGGCGTGCTGTTCCAGCAGGTGTTGCGCAATCCTTTGGCGGAGCCGGCGACGCTGGGGGTATCCGCCGGTGCGCAGCTCGGGTTGACCATCGCCACCTTGTGGATGCTGCCGGGCGGCGAGATAACCCGGCAACTGGCGGCAATGGCCGGGGCGATCCTGGTCGGCGGGCTGGTGTTCGGCGTGGCCTGGGGCAAACGCATGTCGCCGGTGACGCTGATTCTGGCCGGCCTGGTGTTGGGATTATACTGCGGTGCGGTCAACAGCCTGTTGGCGTTGTTTAATTACGATCAACTGCAGGGGTTGTTCCTGTGGAGCACCGGTGCGTTGAACCAGCAGGACTGGAGCACTGCGCAATTTATCCTGCCGCGCCTGGTGGTGGCCGGGCTATTGGCGGTGCTGCTGCTGCGCCCGTTGACGTTGCTGGGGTTGGACGACGGCGTGGCGCGCAATTTGGGGCTGGGGCTGTCGATGGCGCGTTTTTGCGCGCTGGCGGTGGCGATTATCTTCAGTGCGATGCTGGTGAATGCCGTGGGTGTCATCGGCTTTATCGGGCTGTTTGCACCGCTGATGGCGAAGATGCTGGGCGCGCGCCGGCTGGCGCACCGCATGATCTTGGCGCCGCTGCTGGGCGCTTTGCTGCTGTGGCTGACCGATCAGGTGATGATTTGGCTGACGCAGGTTTGGCGTGAGATCCCGACCGGGGCGGCGACCGCGTTGTTTGGCGCTCCGCTGTTGCTGTGGCTGTTGCCGCGCCTGCGTAGCGCCGCCACGCCGCCGCCTATGAACCTGGGCGACAAGGTACCGGCAGAACGTGGCCATCTGTTGGCCTGGGTGATGCTGGCAGGCGTTGTGTTAGTGGCCGGCATTGCCGTGGCGCTGATGTTCGGGCAGAACGCCGCTGGCTGGCACTGGAGCTACGGCGCAGAACTGGAGTCATTGATGCCGTGGCGTTGGCCGCGCGTGTTGTCCGCGTTGGCGGCGGGGATGATGCTGGCGGTGGCCGGCACCTTAATCCAGAAGTTGACCGGCAACCCGATGTCCAGCCCGGAAGTGCTGGGGATCAGCTCCGGCGCGGCCTTTGGCGTGGTGGTGATGTTGTTCATCGTACCGGGCGATGCCTTCGGTTGGCTGCTGCCTGCAGGCAGCCTGGGGGCGGCGGCGACGTTGCTGGTGATTATGGTCGCCGCCGGTCGCGGCGGTTTTTCTACCGAACGTATGCTGTTGGCCGGCATCGCGCTCAGCACGGCGTTTACCACCACCATTTTCCTGTTGCTGGCCAGCGGCGATCCGCGCATGGGCGGGCTGCTGACCTGGATTTCCGGCTCTACCTATTCGGTGACGTCGGAGCAGGCGATCCGTACCGCAGTCATTGCGGCAACGCTGATAGTGCTGGCGCCGCTGTGCCGCCGTTGGCTGACCATTCTGCCGCTGGGCAGCGCGACCGCCCGCTCGGTGGGCATTGCGCTGACGCTGGTGCGGGTGGCGATTCTCCTGCTGGCCGCCACGCTGACCGCCATGGCGACCTTGACCGTGGGGCCGCTGAGCTTTATCGGCCTGATGGCGCCGCATATGGCGCGTATGCTGGGCTTCCGCCGCGCATTACCGCAGATGGTGATTGCCGCGCTGTTGGGTGGCCTGCTGATGGTATTCGCCGACTGGTGCGGCCGGATGGTGATGTTCCCGTATCAAATCCCCGCCGGGCTGCTGGCGACCTTTATCGGCGCGCCGTATTTCGTTTACCTGCTGCGCAAACAAACTTCGTAGCCGTCATCGCGCAACGCCCGTTTCTGCCATCAAAGGCTCAGCATTGCTGGGCCTTTTTTCTGCTTTCAGGCTGTTGCAAGGCGTTGCGTATCAATGCGCAGAAACGGAATTCAGAACGGAAAAAGGCGGTGGAACTGAGGCGGAGATCAATATACTGCGTGCGGGTGCTCAGGATCTTTCGTCCTGAGCCTGAGCAAGGGACAGAAAGAGAAAAGCCCCGAGTCGATATTTATCAACCCGAGGCCAACTCTAACGCCAGACAACGTTAGGTTAGCTTCTTACCCGCCGTGAGGCAAGGAGAAGGAGGCATGATGCCGGACAAACGGAGTGTAGTAAAACTGGTCGTTATTTGTGCCACGGTAATATCATTGGTATGGATAACACGCAGCAAGATTTGTGAGTTGCGTATCAGATCGGGCAACACGGAGGTTGCGGCCATTTTGGCTTACGAATCCAAACGGTAAGGCCACTCAACGGCGGGGGCTTTGCTCCCGCCCATAGGCTGTTTGCGTGTTGATCCATGAGCACCTACCCGAAAAACAAAAACGGCAAGCCAGGGGCTTGCCGTTTTTACCAGGATGCGCAGGCTTATTTCAGGCCGGCGGCATCGCGCAGCAATTCTGCCTTGTCGGTCGCTTCCCAAGGGAAGTGCTCGCGACCGAAGTGGCCGTAGGCTGCGGTTTCGCGGTAGATCGGTTGCAGCAGGTCCATCATCTGGATCAGGCCGTATGGGCGCAGATCGAAGAACTCGCGCACCAGCAGGGTCAACTGTTCGGTAGGCACTTTCTCGGTACCGAAGGTTTCCACCATGATGGAGGTTGGCTCCGCCACGCCGATGGCGTAGGAAACCTGGATCTCGCAGCGGTCGGCCAGGCCGGCAGCAACGATGTTTTTCGCCACGTAGCGCGCCGCGTATGCCGCTGAGCGGTCAACTTTGGACGGATCCTTACCGGAGAATGCACCGCCGCCGTGACGGGCCATGCCACCGTAGGTATCCACGATGATTTTACGCCCGGTCAGGCCGCAGTCGCCCATTGGGCCACCGATAACGAAACGGCCTGTTGGGTTGATGTGGTATTTGGTGCTCGCGCTCAGCCATTCGGTAGGCAGAACCGGCTTGATGATCTCTTCCATCACCGCTTCTTGCAGGTCTTTCAGAGAGATATCTTCGGAATGCTGAGTGGACAACACCACTGCGTCGATGCCGACGATTTTGCCGTCGTCATACTGGAAAGTGACCTGGCTTTTTGCGTCCGGACGCAACCACGGCAGGGTACCGTTTTTACGGACTTCGGCCTGGCGTTGTACCAGACGGTGCGCGTAAGTCACCGGCGCAGGCATCAGCACTTCGGTTTCGTTGGTGGCATAGCCAAACATCAGGCCCTGGTCGCCGGCACCCTGTTCCAGCGGATCGGTACGGTCAACGCCCTGATTGATATCCGGGGATTGCTTGCCGATAGCGCTCAGCACGGCACAGGAGTTGGCGTCAAAACCCATATCCGAATGAACATAACCGATTTCACGTACGGTTTTACGGGTGATTTCTTCGATATCTACCCAAGCGCTGGTGGTGATTTCGCCACCGACCAGCACCATGCCGGTTTTCACGTAGGTTTCGCAAGCTACGCGCGCCTTCGGATCCTGTTCCAGGATGGCGTCGAGAACGGCATCGGAGATCTGGTCGGCAATTTTATCGGGATGCCCTTCGGATACGGACTCGGACGTGAATAGGTGTTTAGCCATTGTATTCTTTACCTTGCATAAGACGGGTTAGAAATTACTGCACAGCGCTGGAGATCCGGCATCGAAGCGAAGGGTCTTCCGCTGATGGCGCGAGATACATCCTGCAACGCCCCTCAGGCAAAGCCGTTAAGCAGTTTCTTAGTTATGCCCGTCGTCTTTCAAGCTGTCGCGTTGTTCCCTGCACTCGCTCACCTGGCGGCAACTTGAAATTCATAGGGCACAAATCAGTATAGATGGATTAACATCTGGACGTCTATTTTAGGTCAGGCTTTAGCCGGATTGCCAGTATTTTTTTGCCGTTTCGCTCTTTTGTGTAAAGCCCTCGGCGCCATTTTCATCGCTTGAAACAGTTTCCGGCGAATTTTCATTTTGCATTTTCCCCAGGTTATCGGTATAAACTGCGCGCGCGGCTCATTTGGTGCACAGTGCGGAGCAAAAGTGGCAAGCTCCCGCTCATGGCCTTAATGGTCAGCCGCAGACGCTGACAGTTGGCGTCGCCGCTTCATAGAACGGTCACGTTCTTACACTATTAATAGAGGCTCAGTCGTTCATTCCGGGCGACGTGCGTGGAGGTGGTTGGATTAATGATCCGTTGTCTACCGGTTGTTGGTTCTCAACAGCAGTGCCGTTCTGGCGCACATTCTTCTGCTATTTCCCGTCTTGTCTCTACTCCACCTTCCAGGTGTGATAAACACTTGGGCGCTACTCAGGATTCTCGGGCCGGTTAACGGTCGTCTGAAGAACTGAACAAGGGTAGCCTGCAGCCTTCCTGTGGGATGTTTCTTGACCCGATTCACGAGGTTTGAACAGGGTGTCTTACAATTATATGAGTGATAAACCGATCGCTGACCGCGAACGGCAGTTTTATTCGCTGCCGCAAGGGCGGTTTGTTGGGTTGTTCTCGCGGGTTGTAGCTGCGATAGTGGCTGACTGTATCGTCAGTACGGGATGTGAGGCGAGTAATGTCTGATGATCTGTTGATTCACCGTCCGCCAGCCGCGGGCGAACCTATATCTTTACGCTCCATGCAGGAGGTTGCCATGAATGACCGTGATGCCAGCAAGATGCTGCGCACTTATAACGTCGCCTACTGGGGCAACAATTATTATGACGTCAATGAACTGGGCCACATCAGTGTGTGCCCGGATCCGGACGTCCCTCAGGCGCGTGTCGATCTGGCTGAACTGGTGAAAGAGCGTCGCAAAGACGGCCAGCGTCTGCCGGCGCTGTTCTGCTTCCCGCAGATCCTTCAGCACCGCCTGCGTTCGATTAACGCGGCGTTCAAACGCGCGCGCGAGTCATTCGGCTATGAAGGCGGCTATTTCCTGGTTTACCCGATCAAGGTAAACCAGCACCGCCGCGTGATCGAATCCTTGGTCAATTCCGGCGAACCCTTGGGGCTGGAAGCCGGCTCCAAAGCCGAACTGATGGCGGTGCTGGCGCATGCCGGCATGACCCGTTCGGTCATTGTCTGTAACGGTTATAAAGACCGCGAATATATTCGTTTGGCGCTGATCGGCGAAAAACTGGGACACAAAGTGTACCTGGTGATCGAGAAGATGTCCGAGATCAACATGGTGCTGGAAGAAGCCGAGCGCCTGAACGTGGTACCGCGTCTGGGCGTGCGTGCGCGTCTGGCGTCTCAGGGCTCCGGCAAATGGCAGTCGAGCGGCGGCGAGAAGTCCAAGTTCGGCCTGGCGGCCATTCAGGTCCTGAAACTGGTGGAAACCCTGCGCGAAGCGGGCCGCCTCGACAGCCTGCAATTGCTGCATTTCCATCTGGGTTCGCAACTGGCCAATATTCGCGACATCGCCACCGGCGTGCGTGAATCGGCGCGTTTCTACGTTGAGTTGCACAAGCTGGGCGTTAATATCCAGTGCTTCGACGTGGGCGGCGGTCTGGGCGTAGATTATGAAGGTACCCGTTCGCAGTCCGACTGTTCGGTGAACTACGGCCTGAACGAATACGCCAACAACGTGATTTGGGGTATCGGCGACGCCTGTAATGAGCACGGCCTGCCGCACCCGACGGTGATCACCGAATCCGGCCGCGCGGTCACCGCTCACCATACGGTGCTGGTGTCCAACGTGATCGGCGTTGAACGCAACGAGTTCAGCGATCCTTTGCCGCCGGCGGAAGATGCGCCGCGTGCGCTGGAAAGCATGTGGGAAACCTGGCAGGAAATGAACGAGCCGGAGAACCGCCGCTCGTTGCGCGAATGGCTGCACGACAGCCAAATGGACCTGCACGACGTTCACACCCAGTACGCTCACGGCATGCTGGATCTGACCAAGCGCGCCTGGGCCGAGCAGCTGTATCTGAATATCTGCAACAAGATCCAGCAGCAGCTTGATCCAAGCAACCGTGCGCACCGTCCGATCATCGACGAACTGCAAGAGCGTATGGCGGACAAGTTCTACGTCAACTTCTCGCTGTTCCAGTCCATGCCGGACGCCTGGGGTATCGATCAGCTGTTCCCGGTGCTGCCGCTGGAAGGGCTGGATAAGCCGCCGGAAGGCCGCGCGGTGCTGCTGGACATCACCTGTGACTCCGACGGTACTATCGATCACTACATCGACGGCGACGGCGTGGCGACCACCATGCCAATGCCGCCGTACGATCCGGAAAACCCGCCGGCGCTGGGCTTCTTTATGGTGGGTGCCTACCAGGAAATCCTCGGCAACATGCACAACCTGTTCGGTGATACCGCCTCGGTTGACGTGTTCGTCTTCCCGGACGGTACGGTAGAAACCGAGTTGTCCGACGAAGGCGACACCGTTGCCGACATGCTGGAATACGTGCAGCTCGATCCGATCGCACTGCTGGCCAAATTCCGCGATCAGGTGAAAGAAACCGATCTGGACGATGAATTGCAGGCGCAGTTCGTAGAAGAGTTCGAAGCCGGTTTGTATGGTTATACTTATTTAGAAGATGAATAAGTAAGGCCGATCTGAAAGGCTGGGCATTTTAAGGATGTCCGGCTTTTTTTAATGGTTTCCCCCCGCGATATGCCCGATGCCACCGAACGGTTATCACAAATTTGTTAACTCTCCGTGAGGATTCGGACAGGGTTTTCTCTGTAGGTTGTCACTATACTGCGAGGCACATCCTCGATCTTCATAGCCAGAATCTGCATTTCCACCAGAAATAGTGAGTATTTCCTTTGTTGTCAGCTCTCTCATAACGCTTATTTCCTTTCAAGACGTTGATGAAGATAATCCACTGTGATCATAGATACAGGGACATAGATGAGGATGATTTCCAAGGTAATATCATTCAGTGAATCAATTTGAGAACAAAGATAGCCCAGCGGAATACTTAATAGAAAAGTAATAACCTCTAGTGTTACATAAAGTTTTTTATTTTTAATAGTCCGCTTTTGACGTGTTGGCATGATATTAAACATTGGGTTTATTTATCTCTATGTTATCTTTGTATGTAAGTTATAATTGTTGCGTGCACTATTAACTTTTCTCATTTAAATATATTTTAAAAATTAGTTTCTCCCTGTTTTTAATATTACAGCCACTAATTCGATGTGTTGTTAATAGAGTGACTTGAGTTAATTAATTTATATATTTCCACCTTTAGATAAAGGGATGGAAATCACAAAAATAATCATCGGGAGATTAATGGGTGTCAGCTGCCAGGCTCGTGAAGGGGGTAACGGTCACATAGCTGAAGGATGTGGGGTCTATACTTGCTAACGACGAGCAGCCAGGAAGACGATGCGCGGGCTTGAAGCGCGAACCAAATACGGCGATAATCTGCCGCATCAGCAGTACCGAAACAGACATCGTATCAATCCCTTTCTCGTCGGGCTAACGACGCGGGAGGGATTTTTTTTTGCCAACGCCTGGTGATTTTACCGCAGGCGAAACGTTAAAATATGAGGGTTTACAATGAGCACGTTAGGCCATCAGTCCGATAATTCCTTAGTGTCCAACGCCTTTGGTTTCCTGCGCTTTCCGCTGAATTTCATGCCTTATGACAGCGATGCAGAGTGGGTCATCACCGGCATTCCATTCGATATGGCAACCTCCGGCCGCGCCGGTGGCCGTCATGGCCCTGCGGCGATCCGTCAGGTTTCCACCAATCTGGCGTGGGAAGGCAACCGCTGGCCGTGGAGCTTTGATCTTCGCGATCGTCTGAACGTGGTTGACTGCGGCGATATCGTGTTCAACTTCGGCGACGCTCAGGACATGAGCGACAAGCTGCAGGCGCACGCGGAGAAATTGCTGAAGGCCGGTAAACGCATGCTTTCATTCGGCGGTGATCACTTCGTCACGCTGCCGCTGCTGCGCGCGCACGCCAAACATTTCGGCAAACTGGCGCTGGTGCATTTTGACGCGCACACCGACACCTACGCCAACGGCAGTAAATACGACCACGGTACCATGTTCTTCCATGCGCCGAACGAAGGCCTGATTGATCCGAACCGCTCGGTGCAGATCGGTATTCGTACCGAGTTCGATCACGACAACGGTTTCACCGTGTTGGATGCCGCACAGGTTAACGATCGCAGCGTGGACGACCTGCTGACGCAGATCAAACAGATCGTCGGCGATATGCCGGTGTACCTGACCTTCGACATCGATTGCCTGGATCCGGCCTTCGCGCCGGGCACCGGCACCCCAGTGATCGGCGGCCTGACCTCCGATCGCGCGTTGAAACTGGTACGCGGCATGCAGTCGCTGAACATCGTCGGCATGGACGTGGTAGAAGTGGCGCCAGCCTATGACCAATCCGAAATCACCGCGCTGGCCGCGGCGACTCTGGGCCTGGAAATGCTGTATCTGCAAGCGGCCAAGAAACACGCCTAAACGATACCCGTCGTCTTTCAGGCAGCAGCTCGAAAGACGACGGGCATAGCGGGCGGTGAGGACAGGGCGGAAAATAAAGCCCGAAACGCCCATGTCGCCACTCGTTACTGCACAATGAAAATGCCTGTATCTGTTGCCTTGAATGTCTATAATCCGGGGTTACGGGGGAACCATGCTGAGCAAACCATCCACACGTCTTAACAAATATATCAGCGAGAGCGGTATCTGCTCCCGCCGCGATGCCGATCGTTATATCGAACAAGGCAACGTTTTTATCAATGGCAAGCGCGTTGCGCTTGGCGATCGAGTGTTTCCAGGGGACGTGGTCAAGGTCAATGGACAACTGATTGAACCCCGCAACGAAGACAACCTGATCTTCATTGCGCTCAACAAACCGGTGGGGATTGTCAGCACCACGGAAGAGGGCGAGAAAGACAATATTGTCGATTTCGTAAACCATAGCACCCGCATCTTCCCGATCGGCCGTTTGGATAAGGATTCGCAGGGCCTGATCTTCCTTACCAACCACGGCGATCTGGTCAACAAGATCCTGCGCGCAGGCAACGATCACGAGAAAGAATATCGGGTTACGGTCAACAAACCGGTGACCGACGATTTTATCCGTGGCCTGGGGGCCGGCGTGCCGATGCTGGGCACGGTGACTAAAAAGTGCAAGGTAAAGAAAGAAGCGCCTTTTGTCTTTCGCATCGTGCTGGTCCAGGGGCTTAACCGCCAGATCCGCCGCATGTGCGAGCATTTTGGCTATGAGGTTACCAAGCTGGAACGCACTCGCATTATGAATGTCAGCATGGCCGGGCTGCCGCCGGGTGAATGGCGCGATTTAACGGATGACGAACTGGTTGAACTGTTCAAATCGATTGAGGGTTCCTCCTCAGAAGCCAAGCCGGCGAAGAAGGCCAAACCTGCGGTGAAAAAACCGGCCGGCAGTGCGCCGAAAAGCACCGAGAAACCCGCTGGCAATGCGGCTGCCCGCAAGCGTTTTGCCCAGCCAGGCCGCAAAAAGAAAGGCCGCTGAGTGGTAAAGAATTCCCGTTAGCCACCGCGTCGGGTAGTTTTGAATAGCGACAATGAAACGCCCCCGGTCTTGATGATCGGGGGCGTTTTGCTTTAGGTCACCCGCTCTCGCCAACAAAAACGACAGAACCCCATTAACGACTTCTAATATATAAACTCACTATAAAACGCATGCCTGATATCGGTTTTTCATATCGGTGCATTTTTTCGTGATCCCTCCCACACTTGTTACGATCAAACAACCTTTCATTAACATTTGCCGCCTTGCTCCCTTGACGAAAGTTTCGCCAGACTTATAGTGAGTGTATTAAATAAGAAACTGAGTTTCATATATGAAACAATCAGATAGAGGATAGAAGCAATGAGCTGGAAGAACGTGTGTGAAGTGTCTCAGGTGAAAGAAGATTTTCCTTTCTCCGCCAACGTGGAAGGGAAAGAAGTCGGGGTGTATCTGATCGACGGCAACTATTACGCGCTGGAAGACGTTTGCCCACATGCTTATGCCTTGCTCAGCCAAGGGTTTGTCGATGACGGCAAGATCGAGTGTCCGTTGCACGAAGCGCTGTTCGATGTCCGTACCGGTCAGTGTCTGCGTGAGCCAGGCGGCCGTGATCTGCAAACCTATCCCACCCGGGTGATAGACAATCAAATCCAAATCACCTTTATTGCGGAGGAGTAATCATGCAGCACATCACCGATTTCAATCCCTGGCTGCCGGACACCCAACAGGTGATCCCGGCGCGTGAAGGCGGCAACGGCCAGATCCACCAACCTGGCCAATTCCAAAACGTCATCTGGCAGAACCGCAGCCGGGTACCGGACGGTTTCGAGACCGCGCTGGTCGCGGCGTTGGAAGACATCTTCGAGCAGGGTGCGGAAGAGCTTGAGCAGATCGTCAGCGCGCTGAACCAGCGCCGCCTGTTTGATCGCAACGGCCAGCCGTGGAATGAGGCGGCGTTCCGTGAATTCCTTCACGTTAACGGTTACTGAGCAGCCCGGGAGAAGGCAATGACAGCAAACACAACATCCTCCGCACAGACTTTGCAGAACTATCTCGATCAGGGGCTGCGCGGCATGTGGTACCCGGTGCTGGCCAGTTGGGAAGTGGGCAATAATCCGGTAGGCATTACGCGTCTTGAGCAGCAGATCGTGGTGTGGCGCGACGGTGAAGGCGCGATCCACGCGCTGGAAGATCGTTGCCCGCATCGCGGCGCGCGGCTTTCGATGGGTTGGAATTTGGGCGATCGCATCGCCTGCTGGTATCACGGCGTGGAAGTCGGTGGCGACGGTACGGTCAAAGACGTGCCTGCGGTCGATCGCTGCCCGCTGGTGGGGCAGAAATGCCTGCGTTCTTATCCGGCCAAAGAGGCTTACGGCGCCGTGTTCCTTTATTTCGGCATCACCGCCGACGAGGCACCTCCGGAGCTGACTTTCCCGCAGGAATTGGCGGACGAGGCGGCTTACAGCAACTTCCTGTGTACCGCCAGTTGGGACTGCAACTATCAATACGCCTTGGAAAACGTCATGGATCCCATGCACGGCACCTACCTGCATTCCTCTTCGCATTCGATGGCGGAAGGGGATCGCAAGGCGGACATGGCGCTGGAACCGACCGATACCGGGTTCATCTTCAAGAAGAACGGCCAGATCGGCGTTAACTTTGACTGGGTAGAGTTCGGCAGCAGCGGTGCCTACTGGATGCGGCTGTCGATCCCATACAAAAAACGCTTTGGGCCGGGCGGCCACTTCTGGATCATCGGCATGGTGGTGCCGGAAGATAAAGATCATTGCCGGGTATTCTTCTGGCGTATCCGCAAGGTCAAAGACTGGCAGCGCGACATCTGGCGCTTTATGTACCGCAACCGCCTGGAAGCGCTGCATTGGGACGTACTGGAACAAGATCGCATCGTGCTGGAGAACATGGCACCAAACGCGCGTGGCCGTGAATATTTGTATCAGCATGACGTTGGCCTTTCCCGCCTGCGCCGCATGATGCAGAAAGAAGCGCAAAAACAGCTGGCGATGCTCGCCGAACAGGAGGCCGCGCAGTGAACGGCCTGCTGGCGGGAAAACGCATTGTGGTGACCGGCGCGGCGCGCGGTCTGGGCCGTAGCTTCGCCGGGGCCATCGCCCAGGCGGGCGGTCGGGTGGTGATGTGCGATATTCTGGCGGATGAACTGGCGGACAGCGCCGCCGGCCTGCGTGAGCAGGGAGCCGAAGTGGAAACGCAGGTTATCGATCTGGCGTCGTCGGTCTCGATCACCGCCGCGTTCAGCGCCATTGCCGAAGGCGGTACGATCGACGGGCTGGTGAACAACGCGGCGCTGGCAACCGGCGTCGGCGGTAAAACCATGATGGAATACGATATTGATCTGTGGGATCGGGTCATGCAGGTTAACGTGCGCGGCACCTGGTTGGTGAGCCAGGCCGCGGTGCCGCTGCTGGCGCAAAACCCGCATGCCAAGATCGTCAACGTGGCTTCGGATACCGCGCTGTGGGGCGCACCGCGCTTGATGGCCTATGTGGCCAGCAAAGGGGCGATTATCTCGATGACCCGCTCGATGGCGCGTGAACTGGGCCCGCAGGGGATTTGCGTTAACGCCATCGCACCGGGCCTGACGCGGGTGGAAGCTACCGAATATGTGCCCGCCGAGCGCCACCAGCTGTACGAACAGGGCCGGGCGCTGGCCGGGGCGCAACATCCTGACGACGTGAACGGCACGGTGCTTTATCTGCTGTCGCCGCTGGCGAATTTCGTGACCGGTCAGCTGTTGCCGGTCAACGGCGGCTTTGTTTTTAACTAATCTACATTTTAGCCAGGAGCAGCACATGGCAGACGATCAAGCGTGTAAGTATCTGATCCCGGGGCTGGATCGCGGGTTGCAGCTGCTGCTGGCGTTTGGCGAGCAGCACAAGGAAATGACCTTTGCAGAATTACATCGCCTGGTCGATATGCCGAAGGCGACCGCCTACCGCGTGGTGCAAACGCTGGAACATCTGGGTTTTCTGGAGCGTAACCCGCGCACCAACACCTTTGCACTGGGTATCAAGGTGCTGCGGCTCGGTTTTGAATATATCGCCTCGCTGGACGTGGCGCAGGCCGGCCAACCGGTGATCGAACAGCTGCGCGACCGCAGCCAATGCAGCAGTCACCTGGCGATCCGCGATGAGCGCGATGTTATCTACATCGCCCGCGTCAGCGCCGCCGGTTCGCAAATCAATCAGGTCAGCGTCGGCACTCGCCTGCCGGTCCACCAGACTTCGCTCGGCCGCATGCTGTTGACCAGCGCCACCCGCGAAGAGTTCGAACTGTTGTACCCGCAAGAACAATTGCCGGGCAGCGGGCCGGGTACCCCGGCGGATCGTGAAACCTTGTGGCAAATGGTTCAGCAGGACAAAGCGCGCGGCTATGTGATCGGCGAATCGTTTTTCCGCCACGGCATTTCTTCGATCGTCTATCCGATCTTCAACCGCGAGCAGCGGGTTGAGGCCGTGGTCAGCATTATGGTGCCGTTCGATGAGATCCCGAAAGCGGATCGCGAACGGCTGCGCAAGGAAGTGCGGGATGCCGCAGAGAAAATCTCCGGCTTCCTGGGCGCACCGCCGCAGGCAAACGTCGGTTAACTGACGACACCGACTCTTTTACTCAGGCAGGGATAAGGTCCACAGCCATCAGGGGCCGGGGTTCGATCATGCCTGAAAAACGCATTCAGCGAGAACGTGAGGCACAATAATGAGCGTAATCGGAATCGAAAAACTGGAATTTGGCGTCGAAGATTTGCCAACTTGCGAAAAGTTCATGCAGGACTTCGGCCTGCAGGCGGCGCAGCAACATTGGGGGGAACGCCAGCGCGAATTCACTACCCTGAGCGGTGCGCGCGTGGTGCTGCATCCGTTGCAAAGCGAGGCATTGCCGGCGGCATTTGAGGGCGGGTCCACCCTGCGCCGCATGACCTGGGGCGTCGGCAGCCCAAGCGAATTGGCGGCCCTGGCGCCGTTGCTGGCGCAGATGCCGGGTTTCCGCCAGGTGGGGGAAGAGCTGGAGTGCCGCGATCCGAACGGCATGACGCTGCGCTTTAGCGTCAGCCAACAACGTGATGTCGAGTTGCCGGTATCGCCGATCAACCAATGGGGCGACGTGCGCCGCATCGATCAGCCCAGCCCGGTATATGCGCAGGCGCAGCCGATCAACATCGGCCACGTGGTGTTCTTCGTCGAGGATCTTGCCGCCACCGAAAAATTTTACCGTGAAGCGCTGGGTTTTCAGGTGTCGGATCGTTATATCGACCGCGCGGTGTTCCTGCGGACCCAGGCGCGCGGCGGCCATCACAATCTGTTCCTGCTGAAACTGCCTAATCGCCCACGCGGGCTCAATCATGTGGCCTTTACCGTACGCGACATCCACGAGGTGATCGGCGGCGGCATCGCCATGAACAAAGAGAAGTGGAGCACGTTCATCGGCCCTGGCCGCCACCCGATTTCCTCGGCCTATTTCTGGTACGTCAACAGCCCGACCGGCGGCGCATTCGAGTACTACACCAACGACGATTATCTGACCGAAAACTGGCAACCGCGCGAATTGGAGCACTCACTGGTGTCGTTCACCGAGTGGGCGGTGGAAGGCGGTATCGACCACGACACGCGTCGCCAGCAGAAAAAAGCGGAGGGGCTATGAGCCAGCCAGTGCAGGCGGGCATCGTGATTATCGGCGGCGGGCAGGCCGGCGGTTGGGCGGCGAAAACGCTGCGCGATCGGGGTTACGCGGGCCGGCTGACGGTGATCAGCGACGAACCCTATGATTTTTACGAGCGTCCGCCGCTTTCCAAGGCGGCGTTGCTGGACGGTAATGCGCCGCTCAGCAGGCTATTCAGCGAACAGGTGGTCGCGGGGTTGAACATCGACTGGTGTCGCCCGTTGCGTGCCGAAGCCATTGATGGGCAGCAGCAAATCGTCACGCTCAGCGACGGGCGGCAGTTGCAGTTTGATCAACTGTTGATCGCCACCGGCGGCCGGCCACGCCTGCCGGACGTCCGTTGGGCCAGCCATCCGCGGGTGATGACGCTGCGCTCCTGGGACGATGCGGCAAAACTGCGCCAGGCGTTGCAAGGGTGTCGCCAGTTGGCGATCGTCGGCGGCGGCTGGATTGGGCTGGAGATCGCCGCTTCCGCCCGGCGGCTCGGTGCCGAGGTGACGGTGTTTGAGCGCCAGCCCGCGTTATGCATGCGCAGCGTAGGCGCGGATGTTTCACAGGCGTTGCTTGAGCTGCATCAGCAGCAGGGCGTAACGGTACGCTGCGGCTGCGGCGAGATCTCGCTGGAAGATCGCGGCGGCGCTGCGTGGATCGGCAGTGAAAGCAGCGATCCTCAGGCTTTCGATCTGGTGGTCGTGGGCATCGGCGTCGAGCTTAACCTCGAGTTGGCGCACAGTGCCGGGCTGAAGGTCGACGCCGGTATCGTGATCGACGGCCAGGGGCGCACCAGCCACCCGGCCATCTTCGCCGCCGGCGATGTGGCGCGCCACCCGACGCTTGGCCTGTGCCTGCAGTCCTGGGCCTACGCGCAGAACCAGGCGATCAGCACCGCTTGCGCGATGCTGGATGCCTTTGCCGCCCCTTACAACGACGTGGCCTGGCTGTGGTCGGATCAATACGACACCAATATTCAGATCCTCGGCGTGCCGATCGGCGGGGTGCATCACGTGGTGCGCCGCACGCCGCAGTCGCAGGTGTTCTTTACGCTCAACGCCGACCGGCAACTGGTGCAGATGGTGGCGTTTAACGACGCGCGCACCATCAAGCTGGGTAAACGCTGGCTGGCCGGCGGGCGGGTGCTGGAGCCGCAGCAGTTGGCGGACGCGGAATTTTCTCTGATGGCGTTGAAATAACGCCCGAACCTCGGGAGCGTTTTATGACTACGCAAGACATTGACGCCCGCGCTGGACGGGTGGGGGATACCGTTGCCGAAAATCCACAGCAACGGGTGCGCTGGTCGGTGCCGATCGCGCTGTTCGCCTGCGTGCTGCTGGCGTTTTTCGACAAGATCAGCATTGCGGCGCTGTTTTCCGACAGCGAGTTCCAACAGGCGCTGGGCATCAGTTTTGATCCGGCGCGGCTTGGCTTGCTGATGAGTGCGTTTTTGTTCTCTTACGGCATATCTTCCATGCTGTTGAGCGGCATTGGCGACCGGCTGAATCCGGTTAAGGTGCTGATCGGCATGATGGTGGTGTGGGGCGTGCTGATGGTGTTGATGGGGTTGTCCCGGTCTTATCACACCATGATGACGCTGCGCATCCTGCTCGGCATCGCGGAAGGGCCGCTGTTGCCGATGGCATACGCCATTATCCGCCAGGCTTTCCCGCAGCGGTTGCAGGCACGCGCCACCATGTTATGGCTGCTTGGCACGCCGCTGGGGGCCGCACTCGGTTTCCCGGTCACGCTGTATATCCTCAACACCTTCGATTGGCAGACCACCTTCTTCTTTATGGCGTTTCTGACGCTGCCGGTGATGCTGTTGGTGCTGTTTGGCATGCGTCATCTGAACGTGGCGCGCCCGGCAGCCAAAACCGATGAGCAACCTGTGGCGGCGGAGCGTAAACAGCAGCGCCGGGAACTTTTGCGCAATGCGCATTTCTGGATGATCTGCCTGTTTAACATCGCCTTCCTGACCTACCTGTGGGGGATGAACGGCTGGCTGCCCAGCTACCTGATCAAGGGGAAAGGCATCCATCTGGAACATGCCGGTTACCTGTCATCGTTACCGTTTATCGCCATGCTGCTCGGCGAGGTGGTCGGCGCCTGGCTGTCGGACAAGCTGGATCGTCGCGCGTTGGCCTGCTTTGTCTCGCTGTGCGGCGCCGGGCTGGGGTTGGCCGTGGTATTGCATCTGCAGGGTACCTACAGCGTGATTGCCGCGATGGCCTTCAGCACCTTTATGTGGGGCGCCGGCGCGCCGAATATCTTTGCGCTGCTGGCGAAAGCCACCAGCAGCAAGGTCAGCGCCACCGCAGGCGGTATTTTTAACGGATTGGGCAATTTTGCCGGCGCGTTGGCGCCGGTGCTGATGGGGGCGCTGATCGCCGCCAGCGGCAACATGGATAACGGCCTGCTGTTCCTGGTGGTGATGGCCTTCATCGGCTGCATCATCCTGCTGCCGTTGCTGAAAAAATACTGATTTATCTATGGCTACAGAGGAGTGACAACATGTCCCAGGTTGAGAAACAAGTCGGCGTCAAGCCGCAGGATCAATCGATAGAGAATTGGGTGGAATCGCGTATCGCCCGCTTTGAAGGCCGTAAATATGACTGGAATGCGTTGAAGTTCCAGGCCGACTACGACCCGAAATACCGTCGCGCGCAGATGCGTTACATCGGCACCGGTGCTACCGGGGTGGTTAACGACACCAACACCATTCCGGCGGGAAACTTCACCTTCTCCACCATGGTGCTGCCGTCAAAATGCGAAGGGCCGCTGCACCTGCACGACGATGTGGAAGAGGTGTTCTTTATGCTGAAAGGCAGCATCACGCTGATGATCCAGGACGGTGCGGAATACTACGAAACCAAGCTGAAAGAGCGCGATCTGATCTCGGTGCCGGCCGGCGTCTACCGTGGATTGTTCAACCACGGCGAGGAAGAGGCGCTGATGTGCGTGATGCTTGGCACGGCCAAACCGGAAACGCCGACCTACCCGGCCGATCACCCGTTATCCAAAGTGAAGCGTAACTGATGAACGGCCTGGCACAACGTCAGCAGCGGCGCTGCGGGGGGTACTCCCTCAGTTGGCGCGAAGCGGGACAGGGCCGACCGGTGGTGTTGCTGCACGGCATCAGCTCAGGCTCAGCTTCGTGGATCAAGCAGTTTAACGACGCTGGATTGAGCGACGGCCACCGTCTGCTGGCTTGGGACGCTCCCGGATATGGCGGCAGCCTGCCGCTGGCCGCCGCCGAGCCGGACGCTGCCGCCTATGCCGCTGCGCTGGCCGCGCTGGTAGCCGAACTGGGGCTGGAGCAGCCGCTGATTGTTGGCCACTCGCTCGGCGCGTTGATCGCCGGCGCTTATGCCGCAGGCTATCCGGACGGGTTGTGCGGGCTGGTGTTGGCGGACCCCGCACAGGGCTATGCCACGGCGCCGGAGGAAAAACGCCGGCAGGTTTACAGCCAGCGCAAACAGATGATTGAAACGTTGGGGCCGCTGGGCTACGGCGAACAGCGGGCGGCTGCGCTGCTGAGTGACGAGGCGTCGGCTCAGGATATCGCCTGGGTGCGCAATGGCATGCAGCAACTCGATCCCGAGGGTTTCCTCAGCGCCGCCTGGATGCTGGCCAACGAGGATATCGACCGTTATTTGGCGCGCTATCGCGGCCCGCTGGAAGTGTGGTGCGGTGATAAAGACCGCATCACGCCCCCCGAGGCGGCCGCGAGGCTGGCGCAACAGCATGACGCGCCGCTGCGCCTGATTGACGGCGCGGGGCATGCCAGCTATCTCGAGGCGCCGGCGCTGTTTAACCGCTATCTGCAGGATTTTACGGGAGCAATTCAACCATGAATTTTCAGCTTGAGGATCGGGTCGCGGTCGTTACCGGCGGCTCGTCGGGCATTGGCTTCGAAACCCTGCGTCTGCTGCTGGCGGAAGGGGCCAAGGTGGCGTTTTGCGGCCGCAATGCGGACAAACTGGCCGGCGCCGAAGCCAGCCTGCGCAATGAATTCCCACAGGCGCAAGTGCTGGCGCTGTGCTGCGACGTGCTCGATGAGCAGCAGGTGGCGCAGTTCGCCGAACGGGTGACCGCGCACTTCGGCGGCGTTGATCTGTTGATCAATAACGCCGGCCAGGGATTCGTCGCCCATTTTGACCAAACGCCGCGCGCCGCCTGGTTGCATGAGGCGGAGCTGAAGCTGTTCGGCGTGATTAACCCGGTGCAGGCGTTTCTACCGGCTCTGGAGCGCTCGGACATTGCCTCAATCACCTGCGTGAATTCGCTGCTGGCGCTGCAGCCGGAAGAACACATGATCGCCACCTCGGCGGCGCGCGCCGCGCTGTTAAACCTGACGCTGACGCTGTCGAAAGAGCTGGTGGCGAAGGGCATTCGCGTTAATTCGATTCTGCTGGGCATGGTCGAATCCGGCCAGTGGCGGCGGCGTTTCGAGGAGCGCAGCGACAAGGATCAAAGCTGGGAGCAATGGACGGCGGCGATCGCCGAACGGCGCGGCATTCCGATGAAACGCCTCGGTAAGCCGCAGGAACCGGCGCGGGCGTTACTGTTCCTTGCCTCGCCGTTAGCGTCCTTTACCACAGGTGCGGCGCTCGACGTCTCCGGCGGATTTAACCGCCATCTGTAATGGCTGGGAGCTGAAAAATGAAGAACATCATGATGATTGGCTACGGCGCGATGGCGAAGGAAGTGCTTTCCCGCCTGCCGGAGGGCGTCTGCGTCGGCTGGATTGTGGCGCGCGCGGCCCATCATGCGGCTATCAATAGCGCTTTCGACGGCAAAGTGCAGGCCTTGACGCACCCGGATCACTGTACCGGGCAGCCGGATCTGGTGCTGGAGTGCGCCAGCCAGCAGGCGGTGGCAGAGTTTGGCGAGGCGGTGGTGAAACGCGGCTGGTCGTTGGCGGTGATCTCTACCGGTGCGTTGGCGGATGCGGCGCTGCAACTCAGGTTGCAGCAGGCCGGGCGGCAATATCAGGGGCGGGTGATCGTGCTGTCCGGTGCGGTGGCGGGCATGGACGGGTTGGCGTCGGCGCGCGAGGGCGGGCTGGACAGCGTCACCTACCAGGCCAGTAAAAGCCCCGCCAGTTGGCGCGGCAGCCTGGCAGAAAAACTGATCGACCTCGATACGGTCAGCGAGGCGCGGGTGTTCTTTGAAGGGTCGGCACGTGAAGCGGCGCGGCTGTTTCCGGCTAACGCCAACGTGGCGGCGACCATCGCGCTGAACGGGCTGGGCATGGATGCTACGCGGGTGCGATTGCAGGTCGATCCGCATACCCGGCGCAATACTCACCGGCTGCAGGTGTGCGGCAGCTTCGGTGAGTTCCATATAGAGCTGAGCGGCAACCCGCTGGCGAGCAATCCCAAGACATCAACCCTGGCGGCGCTGAGCGCGGTACAAGCCTGTCGCCGTCTGATCGACGGTGGCTTTATTGCCTGAACGGCAGGAGCGGAGTATGGAAAAGTTAAAGATTTTTGTGGCCGGGCGCTGGTGCGAAGGCCGGGGCGATGAAATGGCCTCGGTATTCCCGGCCGACGGCAGCATCAATGCGCGGCTTAATGCCGCCAGCGTTGAGGATGTGAATGAGGCGGTGGAAGCGGCGGAGCGCGCCTGGCGCGCCCCCGAGTGGCGCGGGTTGGTGCCGCACCAGCGCGCCTCGATCCTCTATCGCGTCAGCAACCTGATACTGGCGCAGCAGGAACAGCTGGCGCAGTTGCAAACCCGCGACAACGGCAAGCCGTTGGCGGAAACCCGTGGTCTGGTGGCCAGCGCGGCAGCCACTGCCCGCTATTTCGCCGCCGCCTGCGAAGTGCTGGAGGGCGAGCTGCCCACCCAGCGCAGCGCCGAAGTGATGACCCTGAGCCAGTATCAGCCGATGGGCGTTATCGCCGGCATCACGCCGTGGAACTCGCCTATTGCCAGTGAAATGCAAAAGGTGGCCCCGGCGCTGGCCGCAGGCAATGCGGTGATCCTCAAGCCGGCCGAAGCCACGCCGCTGATGGCGCTAAAACTGGCGGAGCTGTTCGAACAGGCGGGGCTGCCTGCCGGGCTGCTCAGCGTGCTGCCGGGCAAAGGCTCGGTGATTGGCGAAGCGTTGGCGCGTCATCCGTTGGTGAAAAAGATTTCCTTTACCGGCGGCACCAGTACCGGTCGCCATCTGGCGCATATTGCCGCTGAAAAACTGATCCCCACCTCGCTGGAACTGGGCGGCAAGTCGCCGACCATCGTGTTGGAAGACGCCGATCTGGAACAGGCGGCGCGTGGGATCTGCTACGGCATTTTCAGCTCTGCCGGCCAGGCGTGCATCGCCGGTTCGCGGCTGTTTGTACAGCGTTCGCTGTACCAGCCTCTGCTGGCGCGCCTGAGTGAACTGGCGGCGGGATTGCGGGTGGGCAACCCGCTGACGCCGGGGGTGCATCTTGGTCCGCTGATTAACGACAAACATCGCCAGAGCGTGGCGGACTATGTGGCGCTGGCGCAGCAAGAGGGCGGGCGGGTCGTGATTGGCGGCGAGGCACCGGCCGATCCGCTGCTGGCGGGCGGCAGCTATTACCTGCCGACGATTATCGAAGGGTTGAGCAACAGCGCCCGCGCTTGCCAGGAAGAGATCTTTGGCCCGGTGCTGGTGGCGCTGCCGTTCGACGACGAACGGCAATTGATCGAACAGGCCAATGACTCGGTGTACGGCTTGGCGGCCGGGATCTGGAGCCGTGATTTCCCACGGGCAATGGCGCTGGCGGAGCAATTGGAAACCGGCACGGTATGGATCAATACCTACAAAACATTTTCTATTTCTACGCCTTTCGGCGGTTTCAAAGAGAGCGGTCTGGGCCGCGAAAAGGGTCTGCACGGCATCAAAGCCTACATGCAGCAGAAAAGCTTGTACCTGGCGCTGAGCCATCAGGTGAACCGCTGGAGCGATTAGCTTTGGTCGACGGTGCGTACCCCTACAACGAACACATGAGAAGGCAGATGATGAGCGATAAAATAACGGTTGGTGAAGCGATAGCCCGGACGCTGGAGCAATACGAGGTGTCGGCGATGTACGGCATCATTTCGATCCACAATCTGCCGATTGCCGATGCGGTGGGGCAGCGCGGAAAAATCCGCTTCGTACCGGCACGCGGTGAAGCGGGGGCGGTCACCATGGCCGATGCTCACGGGCGTTTTTCCGGCCTGGGCGTGGCGCTGACCAGCACCGGCGCAGGGGCTGGCAATGCGGTCGGTGCGATGATCGAGGCGTTAAATGCCAACACGCCGCTGCTGCACATTACCGGCCAGGTGGAAAAAGCCTGGCTGGACGCCGATGCCGGGTTTATTCATGAAACCCGCGATCAGCTCGGTTTCCTGCGCGCCTGTTCCAAGCGCGCCTACCGGGTTAATTCCCCGGAGCAGGCGGTGGCGGTGATCCAGCGGGCGATCCTGGATGCGCAGACCCTGCCTTGCGGCCCGGTGGCGGTAGAGATTCCGATCGATATTCAAAGCAGCCTGGTATCCCGCTCGGTGCTGAGCCGGCCGTTAGCGCCCGCGCCGCTGCCGCCGGCGGATGATGAGGCGGTAGAACGTCTGTATCAGCGGGTGAAAAGCGCCAAACGGCCGCTGTTGTGGCTGGGGGGCGGGGCGCTTGCCTGCGGCGATGCGGTGCGCAAGCTGGCCGACGCTGGGGTGGCGGTGATCTCCAGCACCCACGGACGCGGCATTCTGCCGGACAGCCATCCGCGCAGCCTGCGTGCTTTCCATAATTCGCCGAGCATTGAGGCGATCCTGACGCAGTGCGATCTGACGCTGGTGGCCGGTTCGCGCCTGCGCAGCAACGAAACCCGCACCTGGACGTTGCCGCTGCCGCGCCCGTTGGTGCAGATTGATATCGATCCGGCGGCGGGCAACCGCAACTATCTGGCCGATGAGCAAATCAACGGCGACTGCGCCGCATTGCTTAACGCGCTGGCCGCCCGGTTGAATCTGGCGGAGAAGGTAAATGCCGACTGGGATGCCGAGATCGCCTCTGCGGTGCGTCAGGCGGAAAGCGCGCTGCGCGAGCAGTCGGGAGAATACGCCAAATTGAACGACGCCATTGCCGCCGCGTTACCGCAGGATGGGCTGCTGGTGCGCGATATCACCGTGTCCGGCAGCGTATGGGGCAGCCGTTTGTTCCGTGCGATTTCGCCGCTTTGCAATATTCACTCGTTGGCCGGGGCGATCGGCATGGGCCTGCCGATGGCGATCGGCACCGCGATCGCTAACCCGCAGCGCAAGGTGGTTGGGCTGGTGGGCGACGGCGGGCTGGCGCTGGGGCTGGGAGAACTGGCGACGATGGCGCAGGAGCAGGCCAATATCACGCTGCTTATCATGAACGACGGCGGGTATGGCGTGATGCGCGGCATCCAGGATAAATACTTTGCCGGCCGCCAGTATTACAACGAGCTGCATACCCCGGCGTTTACGCTGGTCGCCGAGGCGATGGGGTTGAAGGCCTGGAAGGTGGACAGTGCGGCGCAGTTCAAGGGCGTGCTGGCGGAAGCGATTAACTATCCGGGGCCGTCGGTGGTGGAGGTGGATATGAACAGTATCGGGCCGCTGACCTTCGCCGGGCCGCCGCAGAAATCATTGTATTAATAGATAAAAAATGCCCGGCGGACGCCGGGCGTTGAGGTTTACTTGCCTGCCGCGATGCGGTCGCGAATATGCTGCGCACGTTCTTCGGAGGCCGGGTGATCGTCGAACATGCTGCTTTGACGACCGGCTTCCATTTTCGCCAGTTTTTCAAAGCTGGTGACCAGGCCGTTAGGATCGATACCGCGTTTTTTCAGCAGATCGAACGAATAATCGTCCGCTTCGCTTTCCTGTTTCTGCGAGAACTGGGCGTTAACCAGTTTTTCGCCCACATCCGCCAGTTGCGATTGCGACAGCGAACCTATTATGCCGCCGGTTGAGGATGCCGCAGTGCGCAGCGCCACGGTGCCGTAAGCGACCTGCATCGCCTTGCGGGTATGGCCGAGCGCCACGTGGCCCATTTCATGGCCCAGCACGCCTTCCACTTCGTTGTCGGTCATCATGTCCATCAGCCCGCTGTAAACGCGGATACAGCCGTTGGCCATCGCCCAGGCGTTCACGTCTTTGGTGACGTAAACCTTGTAGTTGGCCGGCGTGCCGTTGATATTATCTCCCAGCGCCGCCGCGATTTTGTTCAGACGTTTGGCGTAGGTGCTGTCGGCAGGCGCGATTTGTGCCTTGCTGTCCATCTCTGCGCAGGATTTAACACTCAGGGTTTTTACGTCGTCATTGCTCAGCGTTGCCGCCTGAAACGCCTGCGCCCCAGACTGCATCAGCGTATCGGTATTCAGGTTTTGACAGCCGCTTACCAAAGTGGCAATGCTTAATGCAATCAAAGAGGTACGAATCTTCATAAGGCCATCTTCCTGTAATGGTAACAAGGGGGAATGCGATTGTAGTTTAGGGGAAATCTTGTCGCATGAGACTAGTGTACGTCAGCAATCGGGAGAATAGTGTTATTCCGAAAAAACGGCCGATCGTGCTAATAAGTTGTGAACTCGCTCTCATTTGGCATTAGGGATTGCCGTTTTAATGCTGAGTCTGAGAAAATAGAAAACTTGACTGATTTTTTAATCCGACCTGGAGTAAAACATGTCCTCTCGTAAAGAGCTTGCCAACGCCATCCGCGCACTCAGCATGGACGCCGTACAAAAAGCAAATTCCGGCCATCCGGGCGCACCTATGGGCATGGCGGACATCGCCGAAGTCCTGTGGCGCGACTACATGAACCA
>NZ_JBQEOY010000010.1:0-125731 GCF_052045345.1 Serratia sp. 22264 | reverse complement strand
CTAAATGAATTTTACTTCAGTAGTCACTCTTCAAGACTTGATATTTTTTCGTACCCGAAGGTACTGGATATCGTCTTGTGGAGTGCCCACACAGATTGTCTGATAAATTGTTAAAGAGCGTTCGTTACTGAGATAACTCTCGGTAACGCGGGAGGTGCATATTACGCTTTCCCGCTGAAGAGTCAAGCTTTTTTCTTATTAAGAAACGGTGTTTTCACCGGCTTGCTTCTTCCTGGCTGGGCGACTGGTTCTCGTTAGAGGAGTCGTTGTTCCCGGTCAGTGGAGGCGCATTATAGGGAGTTCTCAGAAGCCCGCAACCCCTAATTTCAATATTTTTTCCAACCGTTGAATGTTTAACCAAAACCCCGTTAAAGAGGCAGTTTTTTCAACGATTTAAAGCCATAACCCTGCAAAACGGGCAATAAAGCGTCAGTGTCTTCATTCAACGCCATGCAATACGCCAGATTATCTTCCTGAGTCGACACCAGATTTTCCTGCGAAGAAATAAGCCAAGCGGTGCGACGAGCAATAGCCGCACCGGAATCCACCAGTCGGGTTCCCTCAGGCAACACCTGCATTAACTCTTCGGCTAATAAAGGGAAGTGGGTGCAACCGAGTACCACGGTATCCGGCGGCTCGCGCATGCTCAGCCATGGATGCAGAATTTTCTTCAGCGTGGCCAGAGGTACGGCTTCACCGTGCAGCTTGGCTTCCGCCAGTTCCACCAGCTCTGAAGATCCCAATAGCTCGATCTTGCAATCGGTAGCGAAGCGGGCAATCAACTCATGGGTATAGGTGCGCTGTACGGTACCCCGGGTCGCCAACAGCCCGACAACGCCATTGGCGGTCAAGCGGGCAGCAGGTTTAATCGCGGGCACTACGCCCACTACCGGGAAGGTAAAGCGCTCGCGCAGCGCCGGTAGCGATACGGTACTGGCGGTATTACAGGCGATGACGACGATCGCCAGAGGATGCCGCTGTTGCACCGCGCTGACAATCTCCAGCACGCGTTCAACGATAAACTCTTCGGATTTCTCGCCGTAGGGGAATGCCACGTTATCGAAGGCATAGATATAGTGGAGGTCCGGCAGCAATTGCCGAACCTCCTGATACACCGACAGCCCGCCGACGCCGGAATCAAATACCAGCACCGTCGGGCGTGGCGTCGCGGTGGTGTTAGAAGGTATAGCTTCCAGTGAGGTAGTATTCTCTTCCTGGAGTAGCGTAGCCATAAGCCGTCTCATAATCTTTATCAAACAGGTTGGCAATTCTACCACGAACTGTCAGATGAGATGTGACCGGATACGAAACTGCGAGATCCCACAGGCTGACGCCGCCGAGTTTAACGCTTTGCTCTGGGTAGGTGCTGTAGTCTTTGTCATAACGCTCACCCAGATATTGATAGGTGACTGCCCAGTCAAAATCATAAACCTGCCAATCCAGCTCATACTTCACCTGCTGTTTGGCGCGACGCAGCAGAACTTCATTAGTTTTGGCATTGCGTGGATCGACATAGTCGTAACCAATGTGATGGGTTAACAGACCGGTGTCGAATGAGGCAGTAGCTTCAATACCTTTAATAGTGGCCTTGCCGACATTGTAATAAACGTAATTGGTCTCGCCGGTGGCATCAATCAGGTTATCAATATCGTTGCGGTAGCCGGACACGCGCCAGGTTACCGGCCCAGTCAAACCTTCAAAGCCGCCTTCCCACTGTTTGCTTTCTTCTGGCTTCAAATTAGTGTTGTTGCCGAAGTTGCCATACAGTTGGCTCATATTGGGTGCTTTAAACGCCGTGCCATAAGAAGCGATGAAACGATACCCTTCGACAAATTCCCAGGCAGCGCTAGTTTGCCAGGTGCCGTGCCAGCCGAATTCAGAGTGATCATCGCCACGTACCGCACCTTCCAACGTGACCGGGCCAACCAGTTGCTGCGCGGTAAGGTAAACACCGGCATTGCGTTGGGTTTTTTCACCGTTAACCGTAGTAGAGTCTGGCTTGATTTGCTGGTGTTGCCAGTCAATCCCTGAACTGACCGTCCCTTGGCCCACCTGAAGCGTGTTCCCCCACTGCAGATTGTATTGCTCGGCGTCTACCAAACTTGCCGAGCTGTCATGCATGCCCAGACGTGGATCGTAATCATAATCCTTGCTGTGGCTGTAGCTGCCGATCAACTGCGTTGCGTAGATACCTTCCTTATAACGCAGGCCAGTATCCCAGGTTTGGCTGTACAGTTTGCGGGTATCGACCAGCGGACTGGTTGGCGAAGAGTAGTAAGCGTCATAAGCCGTACGGTTGTCATAACCGTAGCCACGAACAAAACCGCTGATAGCCTCGCTGAATTGATGATCAACGGCGCCGTACAGCGACTTGCTCATGAAACCGTCGCGATCCTGCTGGCTTTGCATGCCAGTGCTGCCATAGGCCACCACATCATAGCCTTTGGTATAGGTATAGTTGCCTGCAACCGTCGCTACCGTACTCTCGCCCAGTTGTTGCTGAGTAGACGCATCGTAAGCCTGATAGCCATTGGAACCTACACCGGCGGAAAGCGTGGTGCCATTCTTCACGCGGGTAGTAATAATGTTGACCACCCCGCCGATGGCATCAGATCCGTACGCTGCCGAACGCGGTCCGCGGATATATTCGACTTTTTGCACCAGCGAGATCGGGATCTGGCTGAGGTCGGAAGAGCCGCTGACGCCGGCCTGATTAAGGCGAATGCCGTCAATCAGCACCAACACATGGCTGGAGTTGGTACCACGGATAAACAGCGAGCTTTTTTGCCCAAGGCCGCCACTTTGCCCGACATCCACGCCCGGCAAACGACGCATCACGTCGGTCAGGCTTTTGGCCTGCCAGCGGTCGATATCATCACGGGTAACAACAGAGGTTGGCGCCAGCACGGAAGAAACCGGCTGCGGGAAGCGGTTGGCGGTAACCACCAGGTTATCGCTGTTATTGGCTGTGGTGTTGTCTTGCGCCCATCCAGAAAAAGCCGTGACGGAGGAAACCACCATCAGCAGCGTATTTTTTGTAATTGTCATGAAAAAGCATCCAAACTTAATTGGCGGATGCCGCAGGATCATGGCCGGTAATTCGCGACGGCCACGGACATTGCGACGTAATACCGGCAGGTCTTCGGGCTTGGGAGTTACAAGTTGCACAGGCAACCTGCACCAGGCGATGACTTCCCATCCTGCAGTGGACAGTGTCTGCGTAAAAACGCTATCGCCGTGACTTCCCCTTACCGCTGCGCGTCAGCTCCGGATTCACACCGGATTCCCTTTTCACTCGCTGCTTGAGGCCGGACGGCAATGCTACGATCAATGTAAATAGATGTCTAGACTTCCACTAATGTTACAAATAATAAACACGACAAAACTGGACTTCACGGGCTGATTCCCTACAATCCCCGCTGATCAAATTTGCCTGACGAGAAGAAACATGACGCCCGAGAATTTGCCTATTGAACGTTACGATGACCAACTGGCGGAGAAAACTGCCCGGCTGAAGACGCTGATGTCACCGTTCACGGCACCCGAGCCGGAAGTGTTCCGCTCGCAAGTCGAACATTACCGTATGCGCGCCGAATTCCGCATCTGGCATGATGAAGACGAGATGTATCACATCATGTTTGACCAGCAGACCAAGCAACGTATCCGCGTCGATCGTTTCCCGGCCGCCAGCGAATTGATTAACCGCCTGATGAGCGCCCTGATCGCCGCTATCAAGCCAGAGCCCATCCTGCGCCACAAGCTGTTCCAGATTGACTATCTGTCGACCCGCAGCGGCAAAATCATTGCTTCGCTGCTGTATCACCGCAAACTGGACGAGGCCTGGCAACAACAGGCGGAAAAGCTGCGTGATAGCCTGCGCGCACAGGGCTTTGATTTGCAACTGATTGGCCGCGCGTCGAAAATGAAAATCATGCTGGATCAGGATTATGTAGATGAAGTCCTGCCGGTCGCCGGCCGCGATATGATCTACCGCCAGGTGGAAAACAGCTTCACCCAGCCGAACGCGGCAATGAACATACAGATGCTGGAATGGGCGCTGGACGTGACGACCGGCTCTAAAGGCGACCTGCTGGAACTCTACTGCGGCAACGGTAACTTCTCGCTGGCGCTGGCGCGTAATTTCGAGCGGGTGTTGGCCACCGAAATAGCCAAACCTTCGGTCGCGGCGGCGCAGTACAACATTGCGGCCAACCATATCGATAACGTGCAAATTATCCGCATGGCGGCGGAAGATTTTACCCAGGCGATGAACGGGGTACGGGAGTTTAACCGGCTGAAAGGTATCGATCTGAGCAGCTATAACTGCGAAACCATTTTTGTCGATCCGCCGCGCAGCGGGCTGGACGATGAAACGGTAAAAATGGTGCAAGCCTATCCGCGTATTTTGTATATCTCATGCAACCCGGAAACGCTGTGCGCCAATCTGGAAACGCTGCAGGAGACTCACCGCGTCAGTCGTCTGGCGCTGTTTGATCAGTTCCCGTACACCCATCATATGGAATGCGGTGTGCTGTTGGAAAAACGCGTATAACCTGACAGGGGCGTCGTTGCTGCGCCCCTGCCTTACCTTTACGCTTGCGAATTCCCCTCCAGCGCCTTGCGTGCCTTCAGCTTCACGCCAATCCAGAGCACCAGCGCCACTGCGACAATCGCAGGCAAGAAGTTAGAGCCAATCTGCGGGTATTCCGCACGCACGATCGCACTGTATAACAACACCCCCAACAGGAAACAGGCTGCGGCCAGTTTCGGCATGCCATCCGGCATGGCGCGGTGCTGATAACGTTGGTGCAGGCAGTACACCGCCAGAGCCAAAGCGATTATCGGGAAAATAGAAAACGGCACTACCGAGCTGAACAACGCGGCAAACGAACCGTTGATTGAAAGGCCGGCAATCAACGCCAGCAGTAAAGTGCCATTCTCACGGCCTGATTTTTCCATCATTTTCTACCTTTATACGTGGGACACAGAAGCTTTTTCTTGCTCGCGGCGATACCAGTAATAAGCGCCCTTGGAAATCATCCGCAGTTGCAACACTAAACGTTCCTCAAGCCGACGACGTTGGTCGATGTCAATATCCAGCGCTTCGGCGCCGGCGCTGAACACGATAGTCACCATGGCTTCCGCCTGCGCTTCGGTGAAGCTGCGCGGCATATGGTTTTCCAGCTCGAGGTAATCCGCCAGTTCGGCGATAAAATGTTGGATCTCGCGCGCCACCGCCGCACGAAAGGCGGCCGAGGTACCGGAACGCTCACGCAACAACAGGCGGAAGGCGTTGGGGTTGTTGCCGATAAACTCCATAAAGGTGGAGACCGAGGTGCGGATCACACTGCCGCCCTTGGCGATACGCTGGCGCGCCTGCCGCATCAGTTGGCGCAGCATCAGGCCACTCTCATCGACCATGGTCAGCCCAAGCTCGTCCACGTCACGGAAGTGGCGGTAAAATGACGTTGGCGCGATGCCCGCCTCGCGTGAGACTTCGCGCAAACTCAGGCTGGCAAAGCTGCGTTCGGCGCTTAGCTGGCTGAATGCCGCCTCAATGAGGGAACGACGAGTCCGTTCTTTTTGTTGTGCTCTGACGCCCATATGCATATCCAGATAAGATCCATTCATTGAGTCTAACGCCGTGGAGTCGGCAATATAGCAAATTTTATTGCAACAGCATTTATACAAACGCGTCCTGTCACAGTTTCAGCCTGTACCATTTGTGCTTTGCCTCAAAAAGCCTAATGGTGATTGGGCGCTCAGCGCTATGATGTTAAGATACCGTTGTAATTTTGTATAAGAACAGGTCTCTCCTACATGCAACAGCACTATCAATTTGATGCCATTGTAATTGGCTCGGGCCCTGGTGGTGAAGGTGCCGCTATGGGGCTGGTGAAACAGGGCGCCCGCGTGGCCGTTATCGAACGGTACAATAATGTGGGCGGCGGATGTACTCATTGGGGTACCATCCCGTCCAAAGCCCTCCGCCACGCCGTCAGCCGCATTATCGAATTCAACCAGAACCCGCTTTACAATAATTCACGCACGCTCAGTGCAACCTTCCCTGACATTTTACGCCACGCCGATAACGTCATTAATCAGCAAACCCGAATGCGCCAGGGTTTCTATGAACGCAACCAGTGCAAACTGTTTGCCGGCGACGCGCGCTTTATCGACGCCAACACCGTCAGCGTCAGCTACATGGATGGCACCCAGGACACCATCCGCGCCGATCATATCGTGATCGCCTGCGGCTCGCGCCCTTACCACCCGGCCAGCGTCGACTTCAATCATCCGCGCATCTATGACAGCGATTCCATTCTCGAACTGAGCCACGAACCGCGGCACGTTATCATTTACGGCGCCGGGGTGATCGGTTGTGAATACGCGTCGATCTTCCGTGGCCTGAACGTGAAGGTGGATCTGATCAACACCCGCGATCGCCTGCTGGCATTCCTCGATCAGGAAATGTCGGACTCACTGTCATACCACTTCTGGAACAATGGCGTGGTGATCCGTCACAACGAAGAGTTCGAGAAGATCGAAGGCACCGAAGACGGCGTGATTGTTCACCTGAAATCCGGCAAGAAAGTGAAAGCGGATTGCCTGCTGTACGCCAACGGGCGTACCGGTAACACCGATTCACTCGGGCTGGAGAAGGTCGGTCTGGAGTCAGACAGCCGCGGCCTGCTGAAAGTGAACAGCATGTACCAGACCGCGCTGTCTCACATTTACGCCGTGGGTGACGTGATTGGTTATCCGAGCCTGGCATCCGCCGCTTACGATCAGGGCCGCATCGCCGCACAGGCGATCGCCTCCGGCGAAGCCAGCGGGCATCTGATCGAAGACATTCCGACCGGTATCTACACCATTCCGGAAATCAGCTCCGTCGGTAAAACCGAGCAGGAACTGACGGCAATGAAAGTGCCGTATGAAGTGGGCCGCGCCCAGTTCAAGCATCTGGCACGTGCGCAAATTGCCGGGATGAACGTCGGCAGCCTGAAGATCCTGTTCCATCGCGACACCCTGCAGATCCTCGGGATCCACTGCTTCGGCGAGCGTGCGGCGGAGATCATCCACATCGGCCAGGCGATCATGGAACAGAAAGGTGAAGGCAATACTATCGAATATTTCGTTAATACGACCTTCAACTATCCGACCATGGCCGAAGCCTACCGGGTGGCAGCGCTAAACGGCTTAAACCGCCTGTTTTAACGTGGTACTGAAGTAGTTCTGCATGTGCTCGCGGATCGCCTCGGCCAATTGCTCATAACGACTGCGCAATGGGGAGCCGGGGCGGTACACCAGCGCAATGGTGCGCTTCGGTTCCGGTTTATAACAGTCGAGGTAGCAGACGCCGTCTCGCTCACGCTGCGGCGGTACCGCAAGCGTTGGCAACAGGGTAATGCCGCTGCCTGCCGCCACCATATTGCGCAGCGTTTCCAGACTGGTCGCGCGGAAGTGGGTATCCTCGTCCGCCCCCGCCTGGAAGCAAAAACCCATCGCCTGGTCGCGCAGGCAGTGGCCATCTTCCAGCATCAACAGTTTTTCGCCCGCCAAATCCGGCATCGCTACGCGATCGCGCTGTGCCCATGGGTGATCGGAATACACCGCCAGCTTCATCGGCTCATCAAATAGCGGCACTTCGATAAAAGCTTCCGTTTCCTTCACCAGCGCCAGAATGGCGCAGTCCAGCTTGCCGCTGTCGAGTTGCGCCAGCAGTTGATGGGTCTGCGCTTCATGCAGGTACATTTCCAGCTTGGGAAAGGTTTTATGCAGGGTAGGAATGATCTGTGGCAGCAAATAAGGCCCGACGGTAGGGATCAAGCCGATATGCAGCGGCCCTGACATAGCTTCCCCTTGTTGGCTGGCCATCTCTTTCAGGACTTTGACTTCGCGCAGCACGGTACGCGCCTGCTCCACCAGCAACAAGCCCGCCTGGGTGAATAACACCTTGCGGCTGGTACGTTCGAGCAGCATCACGCCCAGTTCGTCTTCCAGCTTGCGGATCTGCCCACTGAGCGTGGGTTGGCTAACATGGCATGAATCGGCGGCACGGCGGAAATGCCGGTGCTCGGCCAAGGCGACCAGGTACTCTAAATCACGAATATTCATTTTTTCCCTCCAGACCATGATAGCTCATGGCGATAGATAAGATAGCAATGAGCGATTAGATCTATCAAGCCCCGACGTCAATAATGTGTCCCAACGAAGCGATACAGCGCTAACGGTCAAAAATTATTTTCCTAATTAAGGGGTTAATCCATGTTTACCAGCCAAGAAGGCAAAAAAGTTCCTCAGGTTACTTTCCACACCCGTCAGGGCGACCAATGGATTGATGTCACCACCAATGACCTGTTCAAAGATAAAACCGTCATCGTATTTTCTCTGCCGGGCGCGTTTACCCCGACCTGTTCTTCCAGCCATTTGCCACGCTACAACGAGCTGTCCAGCGTATTCAAACAGCACGGCGTCGACAGCATCTTGTGCGTCTCGGTGAACGACACCTTCGTGATGAACGCCTGGAAAGCCGATCAGCACGCTGAGAACATCACCTTCGTGCCGGACGGCAACGGAGAGTTCACCAAAGGCATGAACATGCTGGTCGAGAAAGCCGATCTGGGCTTCGGTCCACGTTCATGGCGTTACTCGATGCTGGTGCGCAACGGCGTGGTGGAAAAAATGTTCGTCGAGCCCAACAAACCGGGCGACCCGTTTGAAGTCTCTGACGCCGACACCATGCTGAAATACCTGGCGCCGGAATTCAAAGTGCAGGAATCGGTTTCGCTGTTCACCAAGCCCGGCTGCCCGTTCTGCGCCAAAGCCAAACAGATGCTGCAAGAACGCGGTATCCAGTATGAAGAAATCGTGCTGGGCAAAGACGCCACCACCGTCAGCCTGCGTGCCGTCAGCGGCCGCGCCACCGTACCTCAGGTATTTATCGGCGGCCGTCACATCGGCGGCAGCGATGACCTGGAAAATTTCCTGTCAGCCTGATTAATCAATAATAACGAAGCCAACGTGAACTTTGGCGGGCTCCGGCCCGCCCTTTTTTTACCTTTCAGGAGCGGATATGAAACAGTTGAATGTTGACGTCGCGGTTATCGGCGGCGGCACCGCCGGTCTGGGCGCCTATCGCGCTGCCAAACTTTCTACCCCCAGCGTGGTGATGATCGAAGGCGGGCCTTATGGCACCACCTGCGCACGCGTTGGCTGCATGCCATCCAAATTGCTGATCGCCGCCGCCGAAGCAGTGCATCAAATCGAGCGTGCACCCGGCTTTGGCGTGTATCCCGCCGGTAAAACCACCGTTAACGGCCGTGAAGTGATGGATCGCGTCAAACGCGAGCGTGACCGCTTTGTCGGCTTTGTGCTGGAAGGCGTCGACGAGATCCCGGCCGCCGACAAGATTCACGGCTACGCCCGCTTTATCGACGACAATACCCTGCAGGTCGATGAACACACGCGCATCGTGGCGCAACGGATCGTTATCGCCACCGGTTCCCGCCCAAGCTGGCCGGCAGCATGGAATGCACTGGGCGACCGGCTGATCGTCAATGACGACGTGTTTAACTGGGACGATTTGCCGCAGTCCGTCGCGGTGTTTGGCCCGGGTGTCATCGGCCTGGAGCTGGGTCAGGCACTGCACCGTCTGGGCGTCGACACCAAAGTGTTTGGCGTCGGCGGCGCCGTCGGCCCATTAACCGACAGTGCGGTGCGCAGCTATGCCGCCAAAGCCCTGGGCGAAGAGTTTTATCTTGATGCCGACGTAAAGGTCGAGATGATGCAGCGCGAAGGCGACAAGGTGTTTATTCGCTACCAGGATCTGCAGGGTCAGCCGCAGGAAATCATGGTGGATTACGTACTGGCCGCCACCGGCCGCAGGCCGAACGTCGATAAGCTGGGCCTGGAAAACACCGGCCTCAAACTCGACGCTCGAGGCGTGCCGCAGGCCGATCGTTCGACCATGCAAACCAACGTGCCGCATATCTTCATCGCTGGCGACGCCAGCAACCAGCTCCCGCTGCTGCACGAAGCCAGCGATCAGGCGCGCATTGCCGGGGCCAACGCCGGCAGCTTCCCGGAAATCACCCCAGGCCTGCGCCGCAGCGCGATTTCGGTCGTATTCTCCGATCCGCAGATAGCCATGGTCGGTTCGACTTTCCGCGAACTCAACGAGAAATTCAGCGCTTGCGGCTGCTTCGACGTCGGCGAGGTTTCGTTCGAGAATCAGGGGCGCTCTCGCGTGATGCTGCGTAATAAAGGCCTCTTGCACGTCTACGGCGAGCAAGGCACCGGGCGTTTCCTCGGCGCGGAAATGATGGGGCCGGACGTGGAGCATATCGCTCACCTGCTGGCCTGGGCGCATCAGCAGCAGATGACCATCAACCAGATGCTGGATATGCCGTTCTACCACCCGGTGATCGAAGAAGGCCTGCGCACCGCACTGCGCGACCTGCAGGCCAAGCTCAAACTGGGTGAGGCCGAGGCGGAACGCTGCCAGCGCTGCCCGGGTGAGTAACCCACCATAAAAAAAGCGCGGCTCACACTGTGAACCGCGCCTTTATGAACCGGCTAACTTAACTTAAAACAACCGCTGTTTCGCTTCGGCGATCGCGCTGGCGACCTGCTGAGGAGAAACGCCGCCCTTGGCCGAACGCTTATCCAGGCAAGATTGCAGCGCCAGAATCGGGTACACGTCGTCGCCAATCACCGCACTGAACTTCTGCAATTCGGTCAGCGTCAGCGCCTCAAGCGCCTTGCCCTGTTGGATGGCTTCTACCACCGCTTCACCGACGATATGGTGCGCCTCACGGAACGGCACGCCTTTGGCGACCAGATAGTCCGCCAGTTCGGTCGAGTTGGCGTAACCCTGCTCAGCCGCCTCTTTGCAGCGTGGGCGTTTCACCTGAATGCCGTCCAGCACCAGCGCCGCCATCTGCAGGCAATCCATCCAGGTATCCAGTGCGTCGAACAGCCCTTCCTTGTCTTCCTGCATGTCTTTGTTATACGCCAGCGGCAAGCCTTTCAGCGTCATCATCATGCCGGTCAATGCGCCCTGTACACGGCCGCATTTGCCGCGGATCAGTTCCAACGCATCCGGGTTTTTCTTCTGCGGCATCAACGAAGAGCCGGAGGTTACGCGGTCAGACAAGTCGACAAACGCCGCTTCGCCGCTGTTGAAGAAGATCAGGTCTTCGGCAAAGCGCGACAGATGCACCATGCTGATGGAGGCATTCGACAGCAGCTCCAGCACGTGGTCGCGGTCGGAAACGCTGTCCAGGCTATTGCGGGTGGCCGAGGCAAAGCCCAACCAACCGGCAAGCTGTTCACGATCGATCGGATAAGCGGTACCGGCTAGCGCGCCGCTGCCCAGCGGGCTGACGTCCAGGCGCTTGAGCGTATCTTGCAGGCGGCTTTCATCGCGCGCCAGCATTTCCACATAGGCCAGGCACCAGTGAGCGAAAGTGACCGGTTGTGCGCGCTGCAGGTGGGTATAACCCGGCATCACCGCATCCTGATTGGCTTCGGCAGTTTCCACCAGCGCCTGCTGCAGTTGCACGATGGCCTGATGCAGTTCGCCGATTTGCTGTTTGCACCACAGTTTCAGATCGGTCGCGACCTGATCGTTACGGCTACGGCCGGTATGCAGCTTCTTGCCCAGATCGCCGACTTTATCGATCAGCTTCTGCTCCACCCAGCTGTGAATATCTTCCGCATCGCTGCTGACAATCGCCTGCGGGTCGGCCTGCACCTCTTCCAACAACACGCTCAAAGCCTGCTCAAGCTGTTGCTGCTCGGTTGCCGTCAGCACGTTGACGGTGACCAGCGCTTTCGACCAGGCCACAGAGCCAACAATGTCCTGTTCCGCCAGGCGATAATCAAAGCGCAGAGAGTCGTTTAACTGTTTGAACCGCTGATCTGCCGCCTGACTGAACCGTCCGCCCCAAAGTGCCATACTTTTACTCCTGTACCCGTCATACTTCGAGCCGCAGGTGTGTTGGCTGCGAGCGCTCACCCGAATCACTTACCGATGTAAGCTCATCGGGACTCTCGCTCTTGCCGCCTTCCTGCAACCCGAATTATTTAGGGTATAAATTTTATACGAAAGGGCGCAGCACGCTGCGCCCTTAACAAGTCACGCCGAATAATGAAATTACTTGTTCTTTTTCTCGTTCAGCGCGCGAATGCGTGAAGAGAGCGAGAACAGGCGGATAAAGCCGCCCGCGTGGCTGTGATCGTAAACCTCATCTTCGCCAAAGGTAGCAAACTCTTCAGAGTACAGGCTGTTGGCGGATTTCTTCTGAATCGCCGTCACCTGGCCTTTGTACAGCTGCAGCACCACTTCGCCGTTCACTTCTTCGGCCAGCGCTTCTGCAGAGGCCTGCAGAGAACGACGCAGCGGAGCAAACCAGCGGCCGTCGTACACCACGTAGGACATTTCCAGGCCCAACTGCTCGCGCCATTTGAAGCTGTCGCGATCCAGAACCAGTTGCTCAACGCCGCGCAGTGCCGCCACCATGATGGTGCCGCCCGGAGTTTCGTAGCAACCGCGAGATTTGATGCCTACCAGACGGTTTTCCACGATGTCGATCCGGCCCACGCCATGTTTGGCGCCCAGCACGTTCAGGGTTTCCAGACATTTGTATGGGCTCAAGGCTTCACCGTTAACCGCCACAACGCGGCCTTTTTCTACGGTGATGGTCACTTGCTCAGGCTGGTCCGGCGCTTCCTGCGGATCTACGGTCCAAACCCAGCAGTCTTTGTTCGGGGCATTCCACGGGCTTTCCAGCACGCCGCCTTCGGTAGAGATATGCCAGGCGTTCTCGTCACGGCTGTAGATTTTTTCCAGCGACGCAGTCGTTGGGATATTGCGCTCTTTCAGGTAATCCAGCAGCGCTTCACGGGAACGCAGGTTCCACTCACGCCAAGGCGCAACCACTTTCAGGTGTGGCGCCAGCGCGGTGTAGGTGGTTTCGAAACGCACCTGGTCATTGCCTTTGCCGGTTGCACCGTGGCACAGCGCATCAGCGCCGACCTTCAACGCCAGCTCAACCTGCGCTTTAGCGATAATCGGGCGCGCCATTGACGTGCCCAACAGGTAGCTGCCTTCATACAGCGCACCGGTCTGCAGAACCGGATAAACGTAATCGCGGATGAATTCTTCACGCAGATCAACCACGTGACACTCAGAGGCACCGGATTGCAGGGCTTTTTGCTCCACGCCTTCCAGATCGCTGCGCTCCTGGCCGATATCCGCCACGAACGCCACCACTTCGCAGCCGCCGTAGTTTTCTTTCAGCCAAGGAATGATGGCCGAAGTATCCAGGCCGCCAGAGTACGCCAGAACGATTTTTTTGATGCCTTGGTTTTGCATGGTCTTTTCCTTTTTAATTCTAAATTTAAGCGAGGATCCGGGTGCCAATCGACACGCCGTTAAACAGAGCTGGAAGCTGATCGGCATGGCGCCAGCTGGCGATATCCACCGGCCGGCCAAGGGTGCGGGCCGCGTCGAGCGCCGCATTCACCTTCACCACCATACCATCGGTGATGATGCCTTGGGCAATCAGTTGTTCCGCTTTTTGTGCCGTCATTTCTGCAATGCGTTGCCCTTTCCCATCGAGAATGCCACTGACATCCGACAGCAGGATCAAATCCGCACCCAGCGTGGCGGCCAGGGCCGTCGCCGCCTGATCGGCGTTCACATTCATTAATTCCCCTTCGGCGGTGATGCCGATAGAACTGATCACCGGCAGGTAGCCGGCGCCCAGCAGGGTATTGAGCAGCACCGGTGAACCGGGTTGCGCATTGCCTACGTGGCCCAGCGCCGGATCGAGTTGGGTCACGGAAACGCTGCCGCCGTCCGCCAGGCTCAGGCCCACCGCATTGATCCGGTGCTTGATGGCCCACGCCAGCAGGGTCTTGTTGGCAGTACCGGCCAGCGCGCCGGTAATGATGTCGATCTGGTCAGCAGGGGTCACCCGCAGGCCGTTTTTCTTCACCACCGGCAGAGAAAGTTGTTTCATCAGCTCATCCACCAGGCAACCGCCGCCGTGAACGATAACCAGCGGGCGCTGATGCTGCTGACGGTAGCTGTCCAGGGCGGTGAATAAACGCTCCAGCGCCTCTTCACTGTCTAATAACACGCCACCTAACTTGATAATTAACGGATTCATCGCTGTTTACATCCCACGCTGGTTATTCATTAAAGTAATGACTGGGTTTCCGGGAACCCAAAACGGATATTCAGGCATTGCACCGCCTGAGCAGCCGCGCCTTTCAACAGGTTGTCTTCCGCCGCTACGGCGATCAGGTGTTCGCCCTGAACGGCAAAGCCGATATCGCAGAACGGCAGGCCCACCACCGCTTTCAATGCCGGCACGCCTTTGTCGTACAGCCGCACCAGCGGTTTGTCGTCATAGGCGGCGTGATAGGCTGCGGCCACGTCCTGCGAGGTAACGCCGGCTTTCAAACGGCAGGTGATGGTTTCGAGAATACCACGCGGGAAGTTACCCAAATGTGGCGTGAAGATGACCGGTGCACCCAGATGCGCAACGATTTCCGGGTGATGACGGTGGTTGAAGATGCCGTACGGCTGCAAGCTCACTTCACAGAAGCTGGTGGTCACGCTGGCTTTGCGGCCCGCGCCGCTGACGCCGCTGGTGGCGTTGATGACCGGCCATTGGTCAAGATTCAACAGTTGTTGATCGATCAGGGGTTTCAGCGCCAACTGCGCCGCCGTCGGGTAGCAACCCGGTACGGCGATCAGTTGCGCCTGTTTGATTTTTTCGCTCTGCCACTCCGCCAGGCCATATACCGCCTGATCCAGCAGCTCAGGATGCTGATGCTCGAAACCGTAGTACTGGGTATAGAAACCGGCGTCTTTTACGCGGAACGCACCGGACAGATCGAACACCACACAGCCCGCAGCCAGGAACAAAGGCGCGATATCGTGGCTGACCTCGTGCGCCGTGGCCAGGAACACCACGTCGATACCATCGGCGGCGGCAGCCACGTCAACCAGCGGTTGTAACGGCAGATCGACGATGCCTTTTAACTGGGGATGCAAATCAGAAAGCAATTTTCCTGCATCTGCACTTTGCGCTGAAACCGCTAATGCGGTTATGTTCATATGTGGGTGACGATTCAGGTAAGCCGTGAGCTCCGCTCCGGCGTAACCGCTGGCACCAACGATCAGCGTATTCAACATGTGGCCTTTCACCTTCTTGGCTTACGAGTGGTCGTATTCGACTCAGGTAACCGGGCTCACCAGCGTTGTTTCGCCGTTCACCCACGTGGTCGAGCGTTGATGTTTTTATAATCATCCGGGAATCGGGTTCCCTTACGCTCTAGCTTACTGTATTTTTATTCAAAATAAATGCATGAATATTGATACTACCCTAACCAAAGGCTGTCAACAGTGAAGATGAAATTACCTCCATTTATTGAGCTGTACCGGGCGTTGATCGCCACTCCGTCGATCAGTGCCACCGATGGCGCCCTCGATCAGAGTAATGAAGCGTTAATCAACTTGCTGGCCGGATGGTTTGCCGATTTGGGCTTTCGCGTCGACGTACAGCCAGTGCCCGATACCCGCAACAAATTCAACCTGCTCGCCAGCATCGGCGAAGGCAGCGGTGGCCTGCTTTTGGCGGGCCACACCGACACCGTACCTTATGACGAAGGCCGCTGGACACGCGATCCCTTCACCCTGACCGAACACGACAATAAGCTGTACGGTCTGGGCACCGCGGACATGAAAGGCTTCTTTGCCTTTATTCTGGATGCCGTGCGCGACATCGATGCCGGCAAACTGACCAAGCCGCTATACATTCTGGCCACCGCAGATGAAGAAACGACGATGGCCGGCGCACGTTATTTCGCCGCCTCGACCGCCATCCGCCCGGATTTCGCCATTATCGGCGAGCCCACCTCACTGCAACCGGTGCGCGCGCACAAGGGGCATATGGCCAACGCCATCCGCATTGTCGGCCAGTCCGGCCACTCGAGCGATCCGGCGCGCGGCGTCAACGCCATCGATTTGATGCACGAAACCATTGGCCGCCTGATGGAACTGCGCAAAACGCTGCAGGAGCGCTACAACAACCCGGCATTCGCCGTGCCTTATCCGACGATGAACTTCGGCCATATCAGCGGCGGCGACGCGGCCAACCGCATCTGCGCCTGTTGTGAATTGCACCTGGATATTCGCCCGCTGCCGGGCATGACGCTCGACAATATCAACGAGCTGATGCACCAGACGCTGGAGCCGGTCAGCCAGCGCTGGCCGGGCCGCCTGAACATTGAGGAACTGCATGCCTCGGTCCCGGGCTACGAGTGCCCGACCGATCATCATATGGTGGCGGTGATTGAGAAACTGCTGGGCACCCGCACTCAGGTAGTCAACTACTGCACCGAGGCGCCGTTCGTCCAGCAGGTGTGCCCGACGCTGGTGCTTGGCCCGGGGTCAATCAACCAGGCGCACCAGCCGGATGAATACATCGATACGGCGTTTATCGAGCCGACGCGCAAGCTGCTGGGTCAGTTGGTCGAGCACTTTTGCCATCAATAAACCTGACACAAGGTAGGGGTAATGATTTATCATCGTCCCTACCTATTAAGAAGTATCAAAACAATATAATAAGCCAGACTGATAACCGGCGCGCCGTAATTAAATTTCAGAAAATGCGCCGATTTTGATGTTTTTTTGCTAAAAATAGTGTCAATTGACGATTGGACAGGAACGTGGCGAGATGAAACAGGCGCTCTTCGCCTGACACGTGAAATTTACTTACAAGATAAAAAATCATACAGAACTGGGCCAGGGGTTATATGAACGAACAATATTCGGCAATGCGAAGTAATGTCAGTATGCTCGGCAAATTGCTCGGCGATACCATCAAAGATGCGCTGGGCGAGCATATTCTCGATCGCGTTGAAACTATCCGTAAGCTTTCCAAATCTTCACGTGCCGGTAACGAGGCGCATCGTCAGGAGCTGCTTTCCACCTTGCAGAACCTGTCCAACGACGAGTTGCTGCCGGTCGCGCGCGCCTTCAGCCAGTTCCTTAATCTGACCAACGTCGCCGAGCAGTACCACAGCATTTCGCCCAATGGCGAAGCCGCCAGCAATCCCGAAGCGCTGGCCCAGTTGTTCACCCGGCTGAAAGACAAAAAGCTCAGCACCAAAGAGCTGCAAAATGCGGTCTCTCAGCTCTCCATCGAGCTGGTGCTGACGGCGCACCCGACGGAAATCACCCGCCGCACCCTGATCCACAAGCTGGTTGAGGTCAATACCTGTCTGAGCCAACTCGATCATAACGATCTGGCCGATTACGAGCGCAACAAGATCATGCGCCGCCTGCGCCAGCTGGTTGCCCAGTCATGGCACACCGACGAGATCCGTAAAAACCGCCCTTCGCCTATCGACGAAGCCAAGTGGGGCTTTGCGGTGGTGGAAAATAGCCTGTGGGAAGGGGTGCCTGCCTTCCTGCGCGAATTCAACGAGCAGTTGGAAAACTCCATCGATTACAGCCTGCCGGCGGAAGCCGTGCCGGTGCGTTTCACCTCCTGGATGGGCGGTGACCGCGACGGTAACCCGAACGTGACCGCCGAAATCACCCGTCACGTGCTGCTGCTCAGCCGCTGGAAAGCCTGCGACCTGTTCACCCGCGATATCCAGGTGTTGGTGTCCGAGCTGTCGATGACCGAATGTACTCCGGAATTGCGCGCCCTCGCCGGTGGCGACGAAGTGCAGGAACCGTACCGCGAAATCATGAAACAGCTGCGCGGCCAGTTGATGCGCTCTCAGGCCTATCTGGAAGGCCGCCTGAAAGGCGAACGCGTGCTGAAACCGAACGACCTGCTGGTAAGCAACGATCAGCTGTGGGAACCGTTGTTCGCCTGTTATCAGTCGCTGCAGGCCTGCGGCATGAGCATCATTGCCAACGGTCAGTTGCTGGATACCCTGCGCCGCGTTCGCTGCTTTGGCGTGCCGCTGGTGCGTATCGACGTCCGTCAGGAAAGCAACCGCCATACCGAAGCCATCGCCGAACTGACCCGTTATCTGGGCCTCGGCGACTACGAAAGCTGGTCAGAAGCCGACAAACAAGCATTCCTGATCCGCGAACTGAACTCCAAACGCCCGCTGGTGCCGCTGAAGTGGGAACCGAGCGCCGATACCCAGGAAGTGCTGGAAACCTGCCGCGTGATCGCCGAAGCGCCGCAAGGCTCCATCGCCGCCTACGTCATCTCCATGGCACGCACCCCTTCTGATGTGCTGGCGGTCCATCTGCTGCTGAAAGAAGCCGGTTGCCCGTTTGCACTGCCGGTCGCGCCGCTGTTCGAAACCCTCGACGACCTGAACAACGCCGACGACGTTATGACCCAGTTGCTGAATATCGACTGGTATCGCGGCTTTATCCAGGGCAAGCAGATGGTGATGATCGGCTATTCCGACTCGGCGAAAGACGCCGGGGTGATGGCCGCGTCCTGGGCGCAGTACCGCGCGCAAGATGCCTTGATCAAAACCTGTGAAAAGGCCGGCGTGGCGTTAACGCTGTTCCACGGCCGTGGCGGGTCGATTGGTCGCGGCGGCGCGCCTGCGCATGCGGCGCTGCTGTCGCAGCCTCCGGGCAGCCTGAAAGGTGGCCTGCGCGTGACCGAGCAGGGTGAGATGATTCGCTTCAAATTTGGCCTGCCGGAAGTGGCCATCAGCAGCCTGGCGCTGTATGCCGGCGCGGTTCTGGAAGCCAACCTGTTGCCGCCGCCGGAGCCGAAGAAAGAGTGGCGTTCGCTGATGGACGACCTGTCGGAGACATCGTGCAAAATGTACCGCGGCTACGTGCGCGAAAATCCGGACTTCGTGCCCTACTTCCGCGCCGCAACGCCGGAGCTGGAACTGGGTAAACTGCCGCTGGGTTCACGCCCGGCCAAGCGCAAGCCAAACGGTGGCGTAGAAAGCCTGCGCGCCATTCCGTGGATCTTCGCCTGGACGCAGAACCGCCTGATGCTGCCGGCCTGGCTGGGTGCCGGCGCAGGTTTGCAAGAAGCGGTGAAAGCCGGCAAACAGAATCAGTTGGAGGCCATGTGCCGCGACTGGCCGTTCTTCTCTACCCGCATCGCCATGCTGGAAATGGTCTTCGCCAAGGCCGACCTGTGGCTGGCGGAATACTACGATCAGCGCTTGGTCGACAAATCGCTGTGGCCGCTGGGCCAGCAACTGCGCGATCAGCTCGAAAGCGACATCAAGGTCGTGTTGACCATCGCCAATGACGCTCACCTGATGGAGGATCTGCCGTGGATCGCCGAATCCATCGCGCTGCGCAACGTGTATACCGATCCGCTGAACGTGCTGCAGGCAGAACTGCTGCACCGCTCGCGCCAGCAGGAACATCCTGATACCCGCGTTGAACAGGCATTGATGGTCACCATTGCCGGCGTCGCCGCCGGCATGCGCAACACCGGCTAGGTTGCGCGTCAAAGCACGGCTCCTGTTCACAGGAGCCGTTTTTCCATGTGTCGCTGACGGGCGCGGAGGTGCGCGATGGCGTTATCCCTCTCGGACTGGTTTGTTGCCAACGATATCGAGTGCTCGCGCCTGACGGCGATCAATGCCTCCTTCCCCCGTCACACCCACGATGAATACGTGATCAGCGCCAATTTGAGCGGTACCGAACAGATTTGGCTGAACGGCAAAACCTCGCTGGTACGCGGTGGCGAAATCACCGTTTACAACCCGGCCAGCATTCAGTCCTCGCAATTTGGCAGCGAGCAAGTCGAATTCTGCAGCGTGCATTTGCCGCAATCACTTTTGCGCAGCCTGACTAACACCCATAACCTGAGTTCCGATCGCCAGGCGCCGGCGCTGACCGAAGGCGTGCTGCGCAACCCGGCGTTGTTCGACGCCATTTGCCGCTATGCCTGCACCCCGCACGACGCCGTTGAACAAGAGCAGAATCTGCTGTGGCTGCTGGGTACCCTGCTGGACGATCGCACCGCGGATCACCCGCAACCGACGGAAACCGTCGGCCGGGCACTGGAATTCATGCGCGACAACCTGACGCTGAAAATCAGCCTGGACACATTGGCCCAGATCAGCGGCATGAGTAAATATCATTTTGTCCGGCTGTTCCGGCAACGCGTCGGCATGCCGCCGCTGCAATATCACATGCAGTTGCGGCTGCTGGAGGCGCGTAACCTGTTGCGGCAGAATCAACACACGCTGGACGTGGCGCTGGCCCTGGGTTTTTACGATCAAAGCCATTTTATTAACGCTTTTCGCAAAACAATGGGCATCACGCCGCATCACTATCTGCAATCCTTCACCCGCTAAATAAACTCACGGTAGCCCGACACCACCACGTACAGCGCGAAGTAGCCAAAAATCACCGCCGAAGCAAAGTAAGAATATTTCAGCAGGCGTGCCCCCAGCATTTTGCCGCCCAGGCTGCCAACGGAACAAAGCACCGCCGTCCACACCACGCCGGCAATAAAAAAGCCGGAGAGGAACCACGACGTTGCCGCCGGCCCCCCCTGACCCATACGTGAAATCAGCGCGCCGCCCACCGCCGCAAACCACAGGATCGCCGTAGGAGATGACATCGCCAGCACCACGCCGCGCAGAAAGTTGCGCGGCACCGAGCGTGGCGTCTCCGGCTCAGCCACTGCCAGCTCAGTCGCCCTGGCGAAGGCCGCCCGCAGCATTTTGTAAGCGAACCACAGCAGCATCATTGAGCCGCCGATCCACAGTACCCAGCGGACACCTTGGTATTGCAACAGCACCGCCATGCCCGCCAGCGCCAGCACCGCATAAATCAGGTCACCCACGCAGGTACCGATCCCCAGCCAGAAGCCGTGAAAATAGCCGCGTTGCATCGCCAGCGTGATCATGGCGATATTGGCGATGCCAATATCCAGACAAAGCGACAAACTGAGTAAAAAACCATTGGAAAACGGCATCATGGTGACGAGCTCTTTTCATGGGGATGATGCGTCATCTCACCATGCCGCTAAAGAGGGGTATTGGAAGAAATTGCGCCCAACAAAAAGGGCGCTGTTTTTACGCAGCGCCCCTCCCGATAGTGAATGGATTATGCAGCGGCCGGGCGCACACCCAGCGTATGGCAGATGGCATAGCTCATCTCGGCGCGGTTCAGCGTATAGAAGTGGAAATCTTTCACCCCTTCGCGGCTGAGGATCTTCACCATGTCCATCGCGATATTGGCGCCGACCATTTTGCGGGTTTCGGCGTCGTCGTCCAGCCCTTCAAACATGCTGGTCATCCAGCTCGGTACGCGTACGTTGGTCATGGTGGCGAAACGCTGCAGCTGCTTGAAGTTGGATACCGGCAGAATGCCCGGCACGATTTCCACGTCAATACCGGTGGCGACACAGCGATCGCGGAAACGCAGATAGCTTTCCACGTCGAAGAAAAACTGGGTGATCGCGCGGTTGGCGCCGGCATCGATTTTACGCTTCAGGTTAATCAGATCCGCCTGCGGGCTTTTCGCCTCCGGATGCACCTCAGGGTAGGCGGCAACGGAGATATCGAAATCGCCGACCTCTTTCAGCAACCGAACCAAATCGGTCGCGTACATGTCCGGCTTGCCGCCACCCGGAGGCAGATCGCCGCGCAGCGCCACGATATGACGAATGCCGTTGTTCCAATAATCGGTGGCGATTTCACGCAGCTGAGCCGGGCTGGCGTCGATGCAGGTCAGGTGTGGAGCCGCATCCAGACCGGTGCGGTCCTTGATCCCTTTGATGATGCTGTGGGTGCGATCGCGCTCGCCCGAGTTTGCGCCATAGGTCACAGAGACAAATTTAGGTTTCAGGCTGCTCAGACGATCAATGGACTGCCACAGGGTATCTTCCATCTCGCTGGTGCGCGGCGGGAAAAACTCAAACGATACGTTAATCTGGCCGTTTAATTCCGCCAGACTCTGATTCAGCGCTTCCCGCTGGTTTGCGTGAAAAAAACTCATACCCTGTCCGCCTCTTATCGATCACTGTTTTGCATTTTGCTTTATTTTAATAAGCGTCTATACGTTTAGACGTCTAAATAGAAAATGCCGTATGTTGGCTAAAGAGTCAACAGGAAACTGGGGGAATAAGATGATTAATCCTCACCGGCAAAGAGAAAGAATTTCATGTTCGAAACAAGATGAATTATGGCAGGAAAAACGAGGGGCGCGGTGAACCCGCGCCCGCAAGAAAATTAAAGCAGTTGCGCCAAACGGTTAAGGTCTGACTGGATCGCCCCGGCCGTGACGTCGCGGCCGGCACCCGGCCCGCGGATCACCAACGGATTATCGCGGTACCAGCGGCTTTCGATAGCAAACACGTTGTCGCACGGCAACAGCGCCGCCAGCGGGTGCTCAGGACGCACCGCCTCTACCCCGACACGCGCCTTGCCGTTGGCATCGAAGCGCGCCACGTGCCGCAGCACCAGCCCCATTTCGCTGGCAGCCTCAAAACGCTGCAGCATCTGTTGGTTCAGCGCATCGCCGTTCTCGAAGAACTGATCGACAGAGCCCTGCTCGGCACCGGCAGGCACCAGCGACTCTACCCGCACCTGATTCGGTTCGATGTCATAGCCCGCTTCGCGCGCCAGAATGACCAGCTTGCGCATTACGTCCTGGCCGGAGAGATCGACGCGCGGATCCGGTTCCGTCAGCCCCTGCTGCCAGGCCTGATCCACCAGTTCGGTGAACGGCACCGTGCCGTCGAACTGCAGGAACAACCAGGAAAGCGTACCGGAGAAGATACCGCTGATCGCCAAAATGCTGTCGCCGCTGTCGCGCAGATCGCGCACCGTATGATTGACCGGCAGACCGGCACCGACGGTGGCGTTATACAGCCAGTGACGACCGGTTTTGGCGAAGGCATCGCGGATTTGGCGGTAGTTATCACCGCACGACGCGCCCGCCAGCTTGTTGGCGCTAATCACGTGAAAACCGTAGCTGGCGAAGTCCAGATACTGCTCGGCCAGATTTTCACTGGCGGTCACGTCAAGCACCACCAGATCGTCGAACGGGTGCGCACGCATCCACAGGAACAGAGACTCTTCGTCCAGCTCCTGCGCTTCGTCCTCGAAGAATGCCAGCGCGCGGCTGGCGTCCAGCCCGTCGTAATCCAGCAGGCTGCGGCGGCTGTCCACCACCCCGGCCAGAGTGAATTCAAAACCGCTGCGGGCGGAAATATTTTTCTGCTCGCGGGCAAACAGTTCCAGCCAGCGTGCGCCAATGTTACCTTTGCCGAACAGCACCAGACCGATGCGTTTTTCAGCGCGGAACAATGACTGGTGCAAGCCCTGAATCAGCAAGGCAGTCGGCCCCTGACGCAGTACCGCCACCAGGCTGATGCCGTCTTCCGCCTGCCAGATAAACTCAACCGGCTGGTCTTTCAACTGTTGGTAGAAACGATGGCTGTGCAGCGGGTTTTTGCAAACCCCCGCCCCCACCAGCGCCACCAGCGCCAGCCCTTCGCGCAGCTTCAGTTCCCCCGGCAACCCGGCATCCTGCAAGGTACGCAGCACGCTGTTCACCACTTCCGAGGTGTAGCACAGCTGAACCAGGTTGCGGTCCGGATGAATGCCGACAGCCAAGGGTTTGATCTGCGCGCGCTTCAGCACCAGATCCAGATCTTTCTGCGCCAGCTTGAAATCATGCTGGCTGGCGACGCGCAGCTCAATCAGGCACACGTCATCATGGCTGGTGACAATCTTCGCGCCCGTGCCGGAAGCCAGCACGCGTTCGATGCGCGTTGAACCCTGTTCCGGCTGGTAACTGCATCGCAGTTGGAGATCGATATCGCTGCCGGAAACCGGCTGCAAGGTGCGGGTATGCAGCACCGGTGCCGCCAGACGCGCCAGTTCGCTGGCTTCATCCAACCGCAGCAGCGGCAGCAGGCAGGCATCTTTCACTTTACGTGGGTCGGCGCTGTACACCCCGGCCACGTCGCTCCAGATAGTCACGCGCTCCACGCCGGCCAAAGCGCCGACCTGGGTCGCGGAATAGTCACTGCCGTTACGCCCCAACAGCACGGTTTCACCGGCGTCGTTGCGTGAAATAAAACCGGTCACCACCAGGCGTTTGCCTGGGTGCTGAGCCAGCAATTGTTGCAGCAGCGGGTAAGAACGGCCTTCATCAACCTGCGGCTGAGCAGAGCGTTCCGTACGCAGGAAATCGCGCGCATCCAGCCAGGCCGCCTGCATATCCAACTTGTTCAGTACCGCAGCCATCAGCCGCGCCGACCAGATTTCGCCGTGGCCGACGACCTCGGCATAAGTCACGTCGTCAATCTTGTCATCCAGCAAAACTGCCAGACGCTCCAGATCCTGAATAAATTCGGCGATCAGCGGTTCGGCGGTTTCCGGCGGCAATAAACCGCCGATCAATTCGCTGTGATAACGGCGCAGCGTCTGCTGAACCTGATGCGCAGAAAGGCGATCGCTCTGGCTGAGCTTCAGCCAGTTAATCAGTTGGTTGGTGGTGCTGCCGGCAGCCGACACCACCATCATATCGCCCGGCTGGCTGTATTCGGCCATGATCCCGGCCACACGCAGATAACACTTCACGTCCGCCAGGCTGCTGCCGCCAAACTTGTGCAGTTGACGCCCGCTCACCGGCCCTGCTACCGCAATTGCATTCATGCTTACCTCGTTGCCGCCGCCTGGAAAGCACGTTCCAGATCGGCAATCAAATCTTCGCTGTCTTCAATACCCACGGAAATACGCAGCAGGCTCTCGGAGATACCGGCCGCCGCACGTGCTTCCGCTGCCATACCGGCATGGGTCATGGTCGCTGCATGCGAAATCAGGCTTTCTACGCCCCCTAAGGATTCTGCCAGAGTAAACAGCTCAAGGGCAGAGAGGAAACGGCGAAGAAGCGCCTCATCACCATCCAGTTCAAAACTGAGCATCGCGCCAAAGCCGCGTTGCTGGCGGCGCGCAATCTCGTGCCCTGGGTTCTGTGGCAGAGAAGGATGATACAGCTTTTTCACCAGCGGTTGCTGCTGTAAATAACTGACAATCGCTTCGGCGTTTTGTTGCGCCGCCTTGATGCGTGGCGACAGGGTACGCATGCCGCGCAACAGCAAATAGCTGTCGAACGCGCCGCCGGTAACGCCGATATTATTGGCCCACCAAGCCAGCTCCACCGCCAGATCTTTATCTTTGGCGATCACCGCGCCGGCCACCACATCGGAATGGCCGTTGAGGTATTTGGTGCAGGAGTGAACCACCAGATCGGCTCCCAGTCCAATCGGCTGCTGCAGCGCCGGGCTGAGGAAGGTGTTATCCACTACCGTCAGCGCGCCTGCCGCATGCGCCGCCTCGCAAATCGCCGCAATGTCCACCACGCGCAAAAGCGGGTTGCTCGGGCTTTCTATCAGCACCAGTTTTGGCTTTTGCGCCAACGCCTGCGCCAACGCCTCTTCATTACTCTGATCGACAAACAGCACGCGGTAAGCGCCTCGCTTGCTCAGGCTGTCGAAAAGACGGTAGCTGCCACCGTAGCAATCGTGCGGCGCCACCAGCAGATCGCCGGGTTTCAGAAACACGGTGGTCACCAGATGGATCGCCGACATTCCGCTACTGGTCATTACCGCACCGGCGCCGCCTTCCAGCTCCGCCAGCGCACGTTGCACCACATCGCGCGTCGGATTGCCGCGGCGCGAGTAGTCATGAGCGCGAGGCTGGTTGAAATCGGTGAAATTATAGGTGCTGGAAAGATGGATCGGCGGGACAACGCAGCCGTACTGTTCGTCATCGTTCAGGCCGCTACGTACGGCAATCGTGGCTGGTTTACGCGTCATAGGGTCGCTCGGCTCTCAGGATTCGGATGAATGAGGGCTAAAGATTAATCGCAGCGGAGATGGACGTCAATACATCTGGACATCTAAACTTCTTTGCGTATAGATTGAGCAAAGCGGTAATACCCGCTAAAATTATGCCGGTTTGATATGACGATACGATGTTAACGCGAAATGCATAGGCGACACCTATTGATCCTGAGCATACAGTGACCCTGGTCGCGTAAAATTGACATTTATTTAGTGAGAACAGTGAAGATCGGGCATAATTGGCCGGTTTTTAGAATTTTGTAATTTTTCTGACAAATTTAAGGTGTCCCATGGCTGAGTGGAACGGCGAGTATGTCAGCCCTTACGCTGAACACGGTAAAAAAAGCGAGCAAGTAAAAAAAATCACGGTATCCATTCCGCTGAAGGTCCTGAAAATCCTCACCGATGAGCGGACTCGTCGCCAGGTCAATAACCTGCGCCACGCCACCAACAGCGAATTGCTGTGCGAAGCATTCCTGCATGCTTTTACCGGCCAGCCGCTGCCGAACGATGAAGACCTGCGCAAAGAACGCAGCGATGAAATCCCGGAAGCCGCAAAAGTGCTGATGCGTGAATTGGGTGTGGATCCCGATACCTGGGAATACTAACAGGTCGGCCTGCGAAAGCAGGCGGCAGAAACGAAAAAAGGCGCCGAAGGCGCCTTTTTCATCTGACGGTAAGAAATATTATTTCTTAGCGCCTGGTACGCTGAAACGCTTGTTGAAGCGGTCAACGCGGCCACCGGTAGCAACGTCACGCTGCTTGCCAGTGTAGAACGGGTGGCATTGACCACAAACGTCCAGGTTCAGATCGTGACCCACGGTAGAGCGGATTTTGATCACGTTACCGCAAGAGCAGTTAGCAGTAACTTCTTCGTATTTTGGGTGGATACCTTGTTTCATGGGAAACCTCAGTTAAGGCCGTGTCGCTATCCAGCCCTGTTTCGCCAGACACCACACGTGGTTGATAATATATTTTGGTATCGGATTATACCAAAGGCGGCAAACTATACAGAAATTCAATGTAGCGCGCAATTGGAACCGTACATTTTGCGGCCCGCAGTGTAAACTACCCGACACTTTTTCCATCTGGATGGCCGCCACATGCCCGTTGTACACGTTGCTTTACCGGTTCCCCTCGCCCGCACCTTCGACTATCTGCTGCCGCAAGGCCTGCAGCCGGTAGCCGGCGCGCGCGTTTGCGTACCCTGGGGTAAGCAACGGGCAATCGGCATCGTCACCGGCAGCAGCGACACCAGCGAACTGCCGCTGGATAAGCTCAAGCCCATCGACAGCATCATCGACAACGCCTCCCTGTTCTCCCCCAGCCTGTGGCGCATTCTTCGCTGGGCCAGCGACTATTATCATTATCCTATCGGCGAAGTACTGTTCCACGCGCTGCCGATCCTGCTGAGGCAAGGCAAACCGGCTGAAGCCGCGCCGCTGTGGCAATGGTTCGCCACTGAACAGGGCCGCGCCACGCCGCCGGAAAGCCTGAAACGCGCCCCCAAACAACAGCAGGCACTGGCCGCGCTGCTGCAACGCCCGGTGTATCGCCACCAGGTCAGCGAACTTGAACTGACCGAGAGCGCGCTGCAGGCATTGCGCGCCAAAGGGCTGATCGACTTACGGGCTCAGACTTTGGCGACGCAGGACTGGCGACCGGGTTTTGAAGTGCTCGGCGAACGGCTGCGGCTGAATACCGAGCAGGCCACCGCCGTGGGTGCGATCCGCAGCGAAGACAATCAGTTTGGCGCCTGGCTGCTGGCCGGGGTCACCGGCTCCGGCAAGACAGAAGTCTATCTCAGCGTGCTGGAAAACATTCTGGCCATGGGCAAACAGGCGCTGGTACTGGTGCCGGAAATCGGCCTGACACCGCAAACCATCGCCCGCTTTCGCGAGCGCTTCAATGCGCCGGTAGACGTACTGCACTCCGGCCTCAACGACAGCGAACGGCTGGCGGTATGGCTGCGCGCCCGCAGCGGTGAAGCGGCGATTGTCATAGGCACCCGCTCTGCGCTATTTACCCCGTTCTCACGCCTGGGCGTGATCATTATCGACGAAGAGCACGACAGCTCCTATAAACAGCAGGAAGGCTGGCGCTACCACGCACGCGATCTGGCGGTGTTCCGCGCCCGGGAAGAGAACATCCCGATGGTCATGGGTTCCGCCACGCCGGCGCTGGAAACGCTGCACAACGTGCAACTGGGTAAATACCGTCAACTCAAGCTCACCCAGCGCGCGGGCAACGCCAAACCGGCGGCGCAGCATCTGATCGACCTGAAAGGCCTGCCGCTGAAGGTGGGTCTGTCGCAGCCTTTGCTGAAAAGCATGCAGCACCACCTGAAAGCCGGCAATCAGGTGATGTTATTCCTTAACCGCCGCGGCTATGCGCCGGCGTTGTTGTGCCACGAGTGCGGCTGGATTGCCGAATGCCAACGCTGCGATCATTACTACACCTTCCATCAGAACCATCGCCAACTGCGCTGCCACCACTGCGACAGCCAGCGGCCGGTACCGCACCAGTGTCCGCAATGCGGTTCAACGCACCTGGTCTCGGTCGGCGTCGGTACCGAGCAATTGGAAAACGAACTGGCGCCGCTGTTCCCGGAAACGCCGATCACCCGTATTGACCGAGACACCACCAGCCGCAAGGGCTCGCTCGAGCAGCATCTGGCGGATATTCACCGTGGTGGCTCACGCATTTTGATCGGCACCCAGATGTTGGCAAAAGGTCACCATTTCCCGGACGTGACGTTGGTCGCCTTGCTGGACGTCGACGGCGCGCTGTTTTCGGCTGATTTCCGTTCCGCTGAACGCTTTGCCCAACTGTATACTCAGGTCTCCGGCCGTGCAGGGCGCGCCGGCAAGCAGGGTGAAGTCCTTTTGCAGACTCACCACCCGGAACACCCGCTGCTGCAAATTCTGTTGCAGCAGGGCTACGAGGCCTTTTCCAAACAGACGCTGGCGGAACGCAACAGCGTCTTCCTGCCGCCCTACACCAGCCATATCATCGTGCGTTCGGAAGATCACGATAACCAACAGGCGCCGCTGTTCCTGCAGCAGTTGCGCAACCTGCTGGAAGCCAGCCCGCTGAAAGACGACTCGTTGTGGGTCATGGGGCCCGTCCCGGCATTGCAGTCAAAACGCGGCGGCCGCTTCCGTTGGCAACTGCTGTTGCAGCACCCTTCGCGACGCGTGCTGCAACAGTTGATGAAAAGCTCGTTGCCGTTGATCGGTACACTGCCACAGGCACGTAAGGTGAAATGGACGCTGGACGTCGATCCGATAGATAGCTGAACCCGGAAAAGTCTGATTCAGTTCAGGCAAGGCAAACGTTTACCCTTGAAATTGCGAGCGAACGCTAAAAAACCTTCCCGGGTCACACTTTTTATGCAAATTAGGTAACAAAGGCGGGACATATTCTGTTTAGAATGTCTGCCAAGGCAATTTTGGCACCTAAAGTAGCACCGTGACAGAATGTTCGAATGCGGATGGCGCTAAATGATAACAACACCACCGTACGCCAAAATTTGTGAGCAAACTGCAGTAGTCGCGTTGGCATGGGGCTAACGCAAGGAGAAAGGCGTTGGAACACAAGAAAGAATTACCCATGGCAACCATGAAAGACGTTGCCGAGATGGCGGGCGTTTCAACGGCAACCGTGTCGCGCGCGCTGATGAACCCGGAGAAGGTGTCAACGCCGACGCGTCAGAAAGTGGAGCAGGCCGTCTTGGCCGTGGGCTACTCTCCTCATGCCCTCTCGCGCAATATCAAGCGCAATGAATCTCGTACCATTCTGGTGATCGTCCCCGACATTTGCGATCCGTTCTTCGCCGACGTGATCCAGGGGATCGAGCAGACCGCGGCGCAGCAAGGCTATCTGGTGCTGATTGGCGATTGCGCTCAGCAAAACCAGCAGGAACGGACCTTCGTCAATCTGATTATCACCAAGCAAATCGACGGCATGCTGCTGCTCGGCTCCAACCTGCCCTTCGACGCCAGCAAGGAAGAGCAGCGCAATCTGCCGCCAATGGTGATGGCCAACGAGTTTGCCCCGGAGCTGGAACTGCCGACGGTACACATCGATAACCTGACCGCCGCCTTCGAGGCTGTACATTATTTGCACCAGCTCGGACACAAGCAAATCGCTTGTGTCGCCGGACCGGAACAGATGCCTCTCAGCCATTATCGGCTGCAAGGTTACATTCAGGCGCTACGTCGTAATGGCATTAACGTCGAAAGCAGCTATATTACCCGGGGTGATTTCACGTACGAAGCCGGTGCGCAGGCGCTGACAGCGCTGATGGCGCAACCAAAACCCCCGACGGCAATATTCTGCCACAGTGACGTCATGGCAATCGGCGTGCTGTCACAGGCGAAAAAAATGGGGCTGCGAGTACCGCAGGACCTTTCCATCGTCGGCTTTGACGACATCAAGCTGACGCAGTATTGCGATCCGCCGTTAACCACGGTGGCTCAACCGCGCTATGAGATCGGCCGGCAAGCGATGCTGCTGTTGTTGGAACAACTGCACGGACAGACAGTACCAAGTGGCTCCCGGCTATTGGACAGTGAATTAATTATCAGAGGCAGCACCGCTGCCCCTAAACGCTAGTCAAATATTTTAGGGTTCAGTAACATGCAGGACTTATCTCCTCATCAGGACACAGCGGAATAATAGTGGCACAAAAAGACTATGTAGGCCGTGGGCGCACAGGAGCGCGGCGCAAAACCCCCAGCCGTAAAAAGAGCAGTTCTCCGAAAGTATCCAAAACCGTGCTGGCGCTAGCCGTAGCACTTCTGGTGATCTTTATCGGTGGCCTCTATTTCATTACGCACAATAAACCGGACGATGTACCGTTGTTGCCTGCACACAGCAACCGCCCTGGCAATGGCCTGCCGCCGAAGCCGGAAGAGCGCTGGCGCTATATCAAAGAGTTGGAGAACCGCCAGATTGGCGTGCAGACCCCGACCGAGCCAACGGCCGGCGGCGAAGTCAACTCCAAGACTCAGTTGACCACTGAACAACGCCAACTGCTGGAACAAATGCAGGCAGATATGCAACAGCGCCCTACGCAACTGAATGAAGTGCCGTATAACGACCCTTCTCAAGCCGCGGCGCGCGGCAACAGCCGCCAGCAGCAGGTGCAGCAACAACAAATACAGCAGCAAGTTCAGCAACAGGTGCAGCAACCACAGGTTACCCAGCCGCGTAATCCGTTTAACAACGGTGCAACCACGGCGCCGGTGCAACAGCACCAGCAGCAAGCTCAACCCAAACCCAAGCCGCAGCCGGTAACGCCGCCGCCGGTCCAGGTTAAGCAGCCTGAGCCTAAACCGCAGCCAAAACCTGAGGTAAAACCGGAAACCAAGCCGGAAGTGAAACAGGAAACGGCCAAGCAGGAAACCAAGCCTGAGCAGAAACAGAAGTGGATGGTGCAATGCGGTTCGTTCCGTGCCACCGATCAGGCGGAATCCGTCCGTGCGCGCCTGGCGTTTGAAGGTATCGAAAGCCGCATCACCGCCGGCGGCGGTTGGAATCGCGTGGTGCTCGGCCCCTACAGCAGCCGCGCAACAGCGGACAAAACCCTATCGCGTCTGAAGGGCGCTGGCATGTCAAGTTGCATTCCCCTCGCCGTTGGGGGTTGAAAAGCGTCAATCCCCCCCCATCTATACTCTCAATATGCCTCGTAGTGTCTGCGCAAGCAGACGCTGCGAGGGCTTCTTTCCGTCTTCAACGAGGGTCTGCTCGTGACAACAATTGTAAGCGTACGCCGCAACGGCCAGGTAGTGATCGGTGGCGATGGCCAGGCCACCTTGGGCAATACGGTAATGAAGGGCAACGTCAAGAAAGTGCGTCGCCTGTATAACGACAAAGTGATTGCCGGTTTCGCCGGTGGCACTGCGGATGCCTTCACGCTGTTTGAGCTGTTCGAGCGCAAGCTGGAAATGCACCAGGGCCATTTGGTTAAAGCGGCCGTTGAGTTGGCTAAAGACTGGCGTACCGACCGCATGCTGCGCAAGCTTGAAGCGCTGCTGGCCGTGGCGGATGAACACTCTTCGCTGATCATCACCGGCAACGGTGACGTGATCCAGCCTGAAAATGATTTGATTGCGATCGGTTCCGGCGGCCCATACGCCCAGGCTGCCGCTCGTGCGATGTTGGAAAATACCGAGCTGAGCGCCCGCGAAATCGTTGATAAATCCCTCAACATCGCCGGTGACATCTGTATTTACACCAACCATTTCCACACCATCGAAGAATTGCCTTCCAAAGCGTAAGGATCGAATACCATGTCTGAAATGACCCCGCGCGAGATCGTCAGCGAGCTGGACAGCTACATTATCGGCCAGAACAAGGCCAAACGTGCCGTTGCCATCGCCCTGCGTAACCGCTGGCGCCGGATGCAGCTCGACGAGATGCTGCGTCATGAAGTTACGCCAAAAAATATTCTGATGATCGGCCCGACCGGCGTCGGTAAAACTGAAATCGCCCGTCGTCTGGCGAAGCTGGCCAATGCACCCTTCATCAAGGTAGAAGCCACCAAGTTCACCGAAGTAGGCTATGTCGGTAAAGAAGTGGATTCCATCATCCGCGATCTGACCGACGCCGCGATCAAAATGGTGCGTCTGCAGTCGATCGAGAAAAACCGCACCCGCGCCGAAGAGATGGCGGAAGAACGCATTCTCGACGTCCTGATCCCACCGGCCAAAAACAACTGGGGCCTGCCGGAAGAACATCAAGAGCCGTCGGCCGCGCGTCAGGCATTCCGCAAGAAACTGCGTGAAGGCCAGCTGGACGACAAAGAGATTGAGATCGATCTGGCTTCTGCGCCAATGGGCGTGGAAATCATGGCGCCTCCGGGCATGGAAGAGATGACCAATCAGCTGCAGTCGATGTTCCAGAATCTGGGCGGCCAGAAGCACAAACCGCGCAAGCTGAAGATCAAAGAAGCCTTCAAGCTGTTGATCGAGGAAGAAGCCGCCAAGCTGGTGAACCCGGAAGAGCTGAAAGAGCAGGCGATCGAAGCGGTTGAGCAACACGGCATCGTGTTTATCGACGAGATCGACAAAATCTGTAAGCGCGGTGGCCAAAGCTCCGGCCCGGACGTGTCACGCGAAGGCGTGCAGCGCGATCTGCTGCCGCTGGTGGAAGGCTGTACCGTTTCCACCAAGCACGGCATGGTGAAAACCGATCACATTCTGTTTATCGCCTCCGGCGCATTCCAGACCGCCAGCCCGTCGGATTTGATCCCGGAACTGCAGGGGCGCCTGCCGATCCGCGTTGAATTGCAGGCGCTGACCACCGAAGATTTCGAGCGTATCCTGACCGAGCCAAGCGCCTCGCTGACCGAGCAGTACAAAGCGTTGATGGGCACCGAAGGCGTCAATATCGAGTTCACCGCCGAAGGTATCCGTCGTATCGCCGAAGCCGCGTGGCAGGTTAACGAAAGCACCGAAAACATCGGTGCGCGCCGTCTGCACACCGTGCTTGAGCGTCTGATGGAAGATATTTCCTACGATGCGAGTGAAATTAACGGCCAATCCATTACAATTGATGCGGATTACGTGCGTAATCATCTGGATGAACTGGTAGCGGATGAAGATTTGAGTCGTTTTATCCTATAATCGCTCAATCATGTCCTGTCGGTCATCTGTGTGGGAGGCATTGCCTCCCACAATTATTTCTAACGGACACAGCCACTTACTCTGAAGCGAAAAATGAGCTCATCAACTTCCACCTCCCCGGCCAGAGCCTGGCTTGAAAGTTTACGACCGCGCACCCTGCCGCTGGCCTTTGCCTCGATCGTGGTCGGTTCCGCCATTGCCGCCTGGCATGACAGCCTGAAACCCGGCGTGGCGCTGCTGGCACTGCTGACCGCCGGCTTGCTGCAAATTCTCTCCAATCTGGCGAACGACTATGGCGATGCGGTAAAAGGTAGCGACAAGGAAGATCGTATCGGACCGCTACGCGGCATGCAGAAAGGCATGATCACCCAGGCACAGATGAAACGCGCGCTGGTCGTGACGGTGGTATTGATTGCCATCGCCGGTTGTTCGCTGATCGCCGTGGCCTGTGAGCAGCCCAGCGACGTCATCGGCTTCCTGGTGCTGGGCGGGCTTTCTATCGTCGCCGCCATTACCTACACCGTAGGTAACAAGCCTTACGGTTATCTGGGATTGGGCGATATTTCGGTGCTGGTGTTCTTTGGTTGGCTGAGCGTAGCGGGCACCTACTACCTGCAAACCCACGCTTTTGACAGCATAGTGATGTTGCCGGCCACCGCCTGCGGTCTGCTGGCAACCGCGGTACTCAATATCAATAACCTGCGCGATATCGAAAGCGATCGCGCCAACGGCAAAAATACCCTGGCGGTGCGGCTCGGCCCGCAGAAGGCGCGCTACTACCACGCCCTGCTGCTGATTGGCGCGGTTGCGTGTTTTGCGCTGTTTACGCTGCTTAATCTGCATAGCCTGTGGGGTTGGCTGTTTGTGCTGGCTATCCCGCTGCTGGTGCGTCATGGCCTGCGCGTGCTGCGCGATCCGACCCCGGCCGGCATGCGGCCGATGCTGGAACATATGGTCAAGGCGGCGCTGCTGGCCAACGTATTGTTCGCCATCGGCGTGGCGCTCAGTTAAAAACTGATGATTTTGCCAACAGGGCGAATAAAGGGATATACTGATTATTCCAGCGGCAAACAGACGTAAAATCCTATGAAATACGATACTTCCGAACTTTGCGACATCTATCATGAAGAGGTGAACGTTGTTGAACCTCTATTCTCCAATTTTGGCGGGCGTACTTCATTTGGCGGGCAAATCACTACGGTGAAATGCTTTGAGGATAACGGCCTGTTATTCGATCTGCTCGAGGAGAACGGCCGTGGCCGCGTCCTGCTGATCGACGGTGGCGGCTCGGTGCGTCGCGCACTGATCAACGCTGAGCTGGCGCGTCTGGCAACCCAGAACGAATGGGAAGGCATCGTGGTTTACGGTGCAGTGCGCCAGGTAGAGGATCTGGAAGAGCTGGACATCGGCATTCAGGCGATGGCGGCCATTCCGGCGGGCGCCATCAGCGAAGGCGTCGGCGAAAGCGATATTCGCGTTAACTTTGGCGGCGTCACCTTCTTCTCCGGCGATCATCTCTATGCCGACAATACCGGGATCATTCTGTCTGAGGACCCGCTCGATATCGAGTAACCCGCAGAGATGAAAAAGGGCGCCTAAGGCGCCCTTTTCGATTCCGGCATCAGGGAATCAAACTTCTTCCATTTTGCCCAGCAGCGCGCGCAGGCGATCTTGCCATACGTGCTGCTCTTCTTTCAGTTGCTGATTTTCACGCACCAGAGATTCGTGGTTGCCTGAAGCAGCCTGAACTTCGTGAGACAGAGTATTGTTTTTGTCTTTCAGTTCTTCAATTTCCATCTGCAGCAGGGTGATGGTATCGATCGCCTGCTGAACTTTTGCTTCCAATTTCTCAAATACTTCAAATGACATTCTTCAGTCCCCTCATGATAGCAAGGCGTACATCTATAGCTAACGGCCGCAACTCAGGTTGCAACCGCTGCGAATATGCATCGCGCCAAGTGACACGCGTTTTTATTGAAAAAACGCGCCTGTCTCGATAAAACGGTTCTTTCGATAAAAACGATTGTAAGTAGCCTGTCCCCGACTGTCTAGCAACATACCGGCTCATCGCGCAGTCTGTTGCAATTTTCCTGCCCTCACTATCAGCAAAAACTGAAAATGCCCGTCGAACAAAAAAGGGTTTGTTAACAATTGGTGGGAAAACCACTGGTCAGATCACACTTTCATGGCGCAGAAAGAACACCAGACGACGCGAATTCGCTCAATTTTATGACGAAGCACACACATTTTGATTTCGCTATTTCTCGTTTATGTTCGTTAACGATAAATTTACATCACGTCCTCAATTAATAATTGGACGAGATGAAAAAAACTGTACCCATAGGCCAAGTGGATTAGCACAGTGAGCCTATAAACCTATAACCGCCGTTTTGCAGGACAACAACATTATGAGCCAAACCACCAGTCCGACCCTAAAAGGCCAGTGTATCGCCGAGTTCCTCGGCACAGGTTTGTTGATCTTTTTTGGCGTAGGCTGCGTTGCCGCACTGAAACTGGCGGGCGCCAGCTTCGGCCAGTGGGAAATCAGTATCATTTGGGGCCTGGGCGTTGCCATGGCCATATATCTGACTGCTGCCATCTCCGGTGCGCACCTTAACCCGGCCGTCACTATCGCGCTGTGGTTGTTCGCCTGCTTTGACGGACGCAAAGTACTCCCTTACATTGTCGCGCAGATCGCCGGAGCCTTCTGCGCAGCAGCCCTGGTCTACGGGTTGTATTACAACCTGTTCTTCGATTTCGAAGCGGCCAACCATATGGTCCGCGGCAGCGACGAGAGCCTTGCTCTGGCCGGTATCTTCTCCACTTATCCTAACGCGCACATCTCCGTCGGCCAGGCCTTCCTGGTGGAAACGGTGATTACCGCGATTCTGATGTGCCTGATTCTGGCGCTGACCGACGACGGCAACGGTATTCCACGTGGCCCGCTGGCACCGCTGCTGATCGGTATTCTGATTGCCGTTATCGGCGCCTCCATGGGACCATTGACCGGCTTTGCTTTGAACCCGGCGCGTGATTTCGGCCCGAAACTGTTCGCTTATCTGGCAGGTTGGGGCAAAGTGGCCTTCACCGGGGCACGTGATATCCCGTACTTCCTGGTGCCAATCTTTGGCCCTATCCTCGGTGCCGGTCTGGGTGCCTTCGGCTACCGCGCCCTGATTGGCCGCCATCTGCCGTGCGATGTTTGCGTAGAGGAAGAAGAACCCGCTACCAAGGCCCAACAGCGCAAAGCGTGATTGACACAGTTTTAAAACGGTTAACAACAGCAGGATTAAGATCATGACAGTAGAAAAAAAATACATTGTCGCTCTCGACCAGGGAACCACCAGTTCACGTGCCGTAGTGCTCGATCACGATGCCAATATTGTTGCGGTATCTCAGCGCGAGTTCACGCAGATTTACCCGAAAGCCGGCTGGGTTGAACACGATCCGATGGAGATCTGGTCATCACAAAGTTCCACGCTGGTGGAAGTGCTGGCAAAAGCCGACATCAACTCCGATCAGATTGCCGGCATCGGCATCACCAACCAGCGTGAAACCACCATCGTGTGGGAAAAAGAGACCGGCAAGCCGATTTACAACGCCATCGTCTGGCAATGTCGCCGCACCGCCGACATCTGCGAAAAGCTCAAGCGCGATGGCCTGGAAGAGTACATTCGTCACAACACCGGCCTGGTGGTCGACCCGTACTTCTCCGGTACCAAGGTGAAGTGGATCCTCGATAACGTTGAAGGTGCCCGTGAACGCGCCAAACGCGGCGAGCTGCTGTTCGGCACCGTCGACACCTGGCTGGTGTGGAAAATGACCCAGGGGCGGGTGCACGTGACCGATTACACCAACGCCTCGCGCACCATGATGTTCAATATCCATGAGCTGGACTGGGACGATCGCATGCTGGAAGCGTTGGATATTCCGCGCGTCATGCTGCCGAAAGTCCGTCCGTCCTCCGAGGTGTACGGCCAGACCAATATCGGCGGTAAAGGCGGCACGCGTATTCCTATCGCCGGTATCGCCGGCGACCAGCAGGCGGCGCTGTACGGCCAACTGTGCGTTCAACCGGGCATGGCGAAAAACACCTACGGCACCGGTTGCTTCCTGCTGATGAACACCGGCAAAGAAGCGGTGCGATCCAGCCACGGCCTGCTGACCACCATCGCCTGTGGCCCGCGCGGTGAAGTGAACTATGCGCTGGAAGGCGCGGTATTTATCGGCGGCGCCTCTATCCAGTGGCTGCGCGATGAGCTGAAACTGATCAGCGATGCGGCCGACTCCGAATACTTCGCCACCAAGGTGAAAGACAGCAACGGCGTCTACGTCGTACCGGCCTTCACCGGCCTGGGCGCCCCTTACTGGGACCCGTATGCCCGTGGCGCCATCTTCGGCCTGACCCGCGGTGCGAACAGCAACCACATCATCCGCGCCACGCTGGAGTCCATCGCCTACCAGACGCGCGACGTGCTCGACGCCATGCAGGCCGACTCCAACACCCGCCTGCAGTCGCTGCGTGTGGACGGTGGCGCAGTGGCCAACAACTTCCTGATGCAGTTCCAGTCCGACATCCTCGGTACCCGTGTTGAGCGCCCTGAAGTGCGTGAATCGACGGCTCTGGGTGCGGCCTTCCTGGCGGGCCTGGCCATTGGCTACTGGAACGATCTGGATGAGGTGAAGAGCAAAGCCGTTATCGAGCGCGAGTTCCGCCCAAGCATTGAAACCACCGAGCGTAACTTCCGCTACAGCGGCTGGAAAAAAGCGGTTGCCCGTGCCCAGGCATGGGAAGATCACGACTAACCCCCCTTTGCTTTGTTGACCGAATCACGCGCTGCCCCCGGGCGGCGCGTTTTTTTTTGCCCCGCCCGCTGCCGCCCTGCTGTGATAAACTTTGCCGATATTTTCTTCCTTTCTCACAACGGGTTTTGCCATGAAACGTGAATTAGCCATCGAATTTTCCCGCGTTACCGAAGCCGCCGCGCTGGCGGGCTACAAATGGCTGGGGCGCGGCGACAAGAATGCCGCCGACGGCGCTGCGGTCAACGCAATGCGCATTATGCTCAATAAAGTGGATATCGATGGCCGCATCGTGATCGGCGAAGGCGAAATTGATGAAGCGCCCATGCTGTATATCGGCGAACAAGTCGGCAGCGGCCAGGGCGATGCGGTGGATATCGCGGTCGATCCCATCGAAGGCACCCGCATGACCGCCATGGGCCAACCCAACGCGCTGGCCGTGCTGGCTGTGGGCGATCGCGGCACCTTCCTGCACGCGCCGGACATGTATATGGAAAAGCTGGTGGTGGGCCCGGCGGCGCGCGGCGCTATCGATCTCAACCTGCCGCTGGCAGAAAACCTGAACCATGTCGCAGCCCGACTGAACAAGCCGCTGGCGCAGTTGACGGTAGTCATTCTGGCCAAACCGCGCCACGACGGCGTTATCGCGCAGCTGCAACAGCTCGGGGTACGGGTTTTCGCTATCCCTGACGGCGACGTAGCGGCCTCCATCCTGACCTGCATGCCTGAAAGCGAAGTCGACGTGATGTACGGTATCGGCGGCGCACCTGAAGGGGTAATTTCCGCTGCGGTGATCCGTGCGCTGGACGGGGATATGCAGGCGCGACTGCTGCCGCGCCATCAAGTAAAAGGCGACAGCGCCGAGAACCGCCGCATCGGTGAAGAAGAACTGGTGCGGTGCAACGAGATGGGGATTGAGGCCGGCAAGGTGTTGGTATTGGACCAAATGGCGCGCAACGACAACGTCATTTTCTCCGCCACCGGCATCACCAAGGGCGACCTGCTGGAAGGCATTAGCCGCCAGGGCAATATGGCCACCACGGAAACCTTGCTGATCCGTGGTAAGTCCCGCACTATCCGCCGAATTCGCTCAACCCATTATCTGGACCGTAAAGATCCGGCGCTGCACGAGTTTCTACTGTAATTCGACAGGGCGCCATTGGCGCCCTGTTGGTTTTATGCGGTATGTCCCTGATGCTGGAGACGATTTGACAACGGCCACCAGCACAGCAAAATCAGCAGCGCCATCGCAAACATCAGCAGGCCGAGGCTAAACTGCCCGGTCTGCGGCAGCATGGCGGAGAGCCAGGTCGCCAAACCCGAGCCCATATTCTGCATACCGCCCACCAAGGCGCCCGCCGCACCCGCCAGATAGGGGAATGGCTCCATCGCGCCGGTGGTAGCCAGCGGGAACAACATCCCTGCGCCGAAAAAGAACAGCGCCGCCGGCACGATCAGCGTCCAGATGTTCATCACGCCAAACCAACCCGGGATCCACATCATCAGACCTGCCAGCAGACAGCTGATGACCGAATGCCACATCAGGCTGTGGAAGGTTTTGCCGTCACGGCCGGCGTACCAGGCACCGAAAAATGCGGCAGGGATCGGCAGGATAAACAGGATACTGACGGTCAGCCCGCTCAAGCCCAACACGCCGCCCATCAGCACGCCGCAACTGGCCTCGAACACCGCGATCCCCGCTAGTGCACCGATCAGCATCACCAGATAACAGCTGAAAGTGCCGTCGGCCAGCAGCTTGCCGAAACTCGCCAGCATGCGCCGTTTTTCTGTCTGTTGCGGCCGGGTTTCCGGCAGCCAGCGGAACATGGCGAAGGCGACGCCGGCGCAAAGCGCCAACAGGAAAGCGTAACAAGCGCGCCAGCCGAATATCATCGCCAATGCCCCACCGATAATCGGCGCCAGCAGCGGGCTCACCAGAATGCCCATATTGAGCAGGCTGTTGGCATAGCGCAGTGAGGTCCCGGCATACAGGTCACGCGGCATGGTACGCGCCATCACCCCCGCCACGCCGGTGCCCATCCCCTGAATGGCGCTGGCGGCAACCAGCATCGTCAGGCTATTGGACAAAAACGCGCCCAGGGCACCAATCAGGAAAATCATCATCCCGGCGAGGATCACCGGGCGGCGGCCAATGCGGTCCGACAGCGGGCCGTAAATCAGCTGTGAAAAGCCATAGGTCATCAGATACGCCGCCATCACGCGCTGTACCGCACCGGTACGCACCGACAGATCTCGGGCAATGTCGGCAATGACAGGAACATAAATGGTTTGCGCCATCTGACCGACGGCCACCAACAGGGTGAGCATCACCAGCAGGTGAAAATTGTCTATTTTTCTCATTGTCTTCGTTAGCGTATTAACTCGTCACAGCGTCCCGGCATGACTCCGGATTGAGTCAGAACGGCGAGCAGCCCTCTATGGCGGCATAAGCTAACAAATCTGATTTTTTTAGCGAGTTTCAGGCAGATATTGATCCCGGTCACACTGGCAGCAAAGGCAACCAACCTCGTAAATTAAACTGTACGTCTAACGCTTAAGGGGTAAAAATGGCGAGATCGCCGTAATTTGGCTTTAGCATTTAATCGATAATTATTTTCATCATCTTGAAATAAAATAACACCATAGGGATTTGGTTCATGAAAACACCAGAGCTGATTTTATTGCAGTTGAAAACCTTGGGGCCGCATTCCGCCAAAATGCTGGCTGAGCGTCTGGACATCACCCCAATGGGTATCCGTCAGCATCTGCAATCCCTGGAAAGACGTGAGCTGGTTTGTTACGAAGAAGCGCGTACCAAAGTAGGCCGCCCAACGCGTTACTGGTCGCTGACCCAGCAAGGCCACGCTGAGTTCGCCGATTGCCACGATACGCTTGCCACGGCGTTACTGGAGTCTGCCCATCAGTTGTTTGGCGCCGAAGGTGTGGAACAGCTGATTAGCGAACGGGAAGAAAAGCTCTATCAGCGCTATGCCAAAGAGCTGTCGGAAGAACGCAGCCATCAAGGCAAACTCGCCCGGTTGGTGCGCCTGCGGCAGCACGATGGCTACATGGCCGAACTGTTCGAACATCCGCAGGGCATGCTGCTGGTGGAAAACCACTGCCCGATCGGCGTGGCGGCCACCGTCTGCAGCAACCTGTGCAACTCGGAACTGCGGCTGTTTCACCGCCTGTTTGGCCACGGCTACCGAATAGAACGCGCTGCGCATGCCATTTCCGGCTCACGACATTGCGCTTATTTGATTCGACCATTGGAGCTTTAGAGTATGGCTGACTGGGTTAATGGCAAGGTTACGCAGGTAGAGCAATGGACCGACGGGCTGTTCAGCATTACCGTCCATGCCCCTATTGATACCTTTACCGCCGGGCAATTTGCCAAACTGGCGCTGGAAGTTGACGGTGAGCGCGTGCAGCGCGCCTATTCCTACGTCAATGCGCCCAGCGATCCGAATCTGGAGTTTTACCTGGTCACCGTGCCGGAAGGCAAACTGAGCCCGCGGCTCAATCAACTGCGACCGGGATCGGAAGTGATGGTGACCAAAGAGGCCGCCGGTTTCTTCGTGCTGGAAGAAGTGCCGGAGTGCGACACCCTGTGGATGTTGGCGACCGGTACCGCCATCGGCCCTTACCTGTCCATCCTGCAGGAAGGCAAAGACCTGGAACGCTTCAAAAATTTGGTGCTGGTGCATGCCACCCGCTTTGCGCGCGATCTCAGCTACCTGCCGCTGATGCAGCAATTGCAGCAGCGCTACAACGGTAAGCTGCGCATTCAGACCGTCGTCAGCCGCGAAGACGCCGCAGGTTCACTGACCGGGCGTGTGCCAGCGCTGATCGAAGACGGCCGGCTGGAAGCGGCGGTGGGGCTGCCCCTAGATGCCGAAACCTGCCACGTCATGCTGTGCGGTAACCCGCAGATGGTGCGAGACACCCAGCAGACGCTGAAGGATCAGCGGCAGATGCGTAAACATCTGCGCCGCAAGCCGGGCCATATGACCAGCGAGCATTACTGGTAACCGCAGGCTTATTTCCTGCGGAACCTGACCGGCTCGGCTTCCGGGCCGAAACGGTTGTTCCCTGGGGTGCCGACAAAGGCGCCCAGATCAATCATCATCATCACGAGAATCAGCGTCGGGATAAAACGCCCGACGCCCCACTGCCAGATTGGCGCCAGCATCTGCCAATTGCCCGCCGCCAGCATCCACGCCAGAATCAACAGCAGCGCCCACCAGCCGGCCTTGTTGCGATCGTGCAAGCGCTTGATCAGCACCGCCGCAGTTGGCCACAGCAACGCAACGATAAAGAACGCTATCGACTGGATAGCCACCAGTTGGTAATTCGCCAGCGTAAAGGCGACGGCCATCAATACCAGCCAGGCCCCCATCCAAATCCAGAAGTCACGCCGCCCGATACGGCCCTTAAAAGAAAAACACCACTGCTGTAACGTCATCGATTCCTGCGCTCTTAGCCTGCCCATATTCTGTCGCGCAGTGTAACATAGGCTCCGCCGGGCGGAGATTTACGCCCTGCATTACGCGGAGTAACGCACAGCTTTCCTGTCAGCGAGCGATAATGGCGCGGGATCTTTGACAATCCCCCTCGGTTATCGCTTTAATCGGAGCCATCTTTGTTCTTGATGCCGTGTATGCCATGCTGAGAAAATCCATCGCCATCGCCTGCCTGTTGCTGGGTATCAGCAGTGCCTGGGCCGATCCACCGGATGCCGCCGCCAGTGCGTCGCCCACCGCACCTTACCTGCTGGCCGGCGCGCCGACGTTTGATCTGACGGTGGTAATATTCCGCGAAAAATACAATCGCGATAATCCAACGCTGCCGATCGGCGAATTTCGCGCCATTGCAACCGCAGAAGACGACTCGCCATTGCTGACGCGTGCCGCCAGCAAGCTGAATGAAAACCTCTATGCCTCCACCGCGCTGGAAAAAGGCACCGGTAAAATCAAAACGCTGCAGATCACTCACCTGCCGCTGCAACAAAGCAGCGAAGAGAAAGCCGCTCGCAGCGTTGCCGTCAGCTACATGGCCGCGCTGATGCGCCAATTTGAACCTGCGTTGACGGTGGAGCAAAGTCTGGCGAAAGTGACCAGCCTGTTGGAAAAGGGCAAAGGCTCACGCTTCTACCAACAGCAGGTCGGCGCGATCCGCTACGTGGTATCGGACAACGGCGATAAAGGGGTAACTTTCGCTGTTGAACCGGTTAAGCTGGCGTTATCCGAGCCTTAACAGCTGGGTATTTAATGACGAAAAGCAAAGCCTTCGCGCTTAATCATCTCTATACTGTTGGCCAGGTAAACTGCCGGTCCGGCAGTGGTTATTTCGACTCTCGCGTTCCCTTGTTGGAGGAAAAAACATGCGTCATCCATTAGTTATGGGTAACTGGAAGCTTAACGGCAGCACTCACATGGTTAACGAACTCATTGCCGCTCTGCGCAATGAACTGAGCAGCGTTGACGGTTGTGGCGTGGCTATCGCACCGCCGGTGATGTACCTGGATCAGGCCAAGCACGCTCTGGCCGGCAGCCGCATTGCTCTGGGCGCTCAAAATGTAGACGTGAACCTGTCCGGTGCATTCACCGGCGAAGTTTCCGCTGACATGCTGAAAGATGTAGGCGCGCAATACATCATCATCGGCCACTCCGAACGTCGCACTTACCACAAAGAAACCGACGCTGCGATCGCCGAAAAATTTGCCGTGCTGAAAGCGGCTGGTCTGATCCCGGTGCTGTGCATCGGTGAAACCGATGCAGAAAACGAAGCGGGTAAAACCGAAGAAGTTTGCGCACGCCAGATCGACGCCGTGCTGAAAACCCAGGGCGCTGAAGCGTTCAAAGGTACCGTTATCGCTTATGAGCCAGTTTGGGCCATCGGTACCGGCAAGTCAGCTACGCCTGCGCAAGCACAGGCAGTACACAAATTTATCCGCGATCACATCGCCAAGCAGGACGCAGCCGTAGCTGCAGAAGTGATCATCCAGTACGGCGGTTCTGTAAACGATAAGAATGCTGCCGAGCTGTTCACCCAGCCGGACATCGACGGCGCGCTGGTTGGCGGCGCATCACTGAAAGCTGACGCTTTCGCCGTGATCGTCAAAGCCGCTGCAGCCGCTAAAAAAGCCTGATTTCATTCGGCTCATAAATAACAAAACCCCGGCATGCCGGGGTTTTTTATTGCAGTCACAAAAGCATCAGCGCTTGCTTATCTCGTCGAACACGCCACCGGTGGCAAAGTGCACCTTCTGCGCTTCGGTCCAGCCGCCGAAAGTATCATCCACGGTGAACAGCTTCAGTTTCGGGAACTGGTCGGCAAACTTGGCCGCCACCGCCGCATCACGCGGGCGATAGTAGTTTTTCGCCGCGATGGTCTGCCCTTCCGGCGTATACAGATACTTCAGGTAAGCCGTAGCCACATCGCGAGTGCCACGCTTATCGACCACTTTATCTACCACTGAGACGGTCGGCTCCGCCAGAATCGATTCGCTCGGGGTGATAATTTCAAACTTGTCTTTGCCCAGCTCTTTTTCCGCCAACAACGCTTCGTTTTCCCAGGCAATCAGCACGTCGCCGATACCGCGTTCAACGAAGGTATTGGTCGAGCCACGCGCACCGGAATCCAGCACTTCAACGTTTTTATACAGGTTTTTCACGAACTCCTGCGCCTTGGCTTTATCGTTATTGTTGTGGTGCAGCGCGTAACCCCAGGCAGCCAGATAGTTCCAACGAGCACCGCCGGAGGTTTTCGGATTCGGTGTAATCACCGACACGCCCGGTTTAATCAAATCGGCCCAGTCGTGAATTTGTTTTGGGTTGCCTTTGCGCACCAGGAACACGATGGTCGAGGTATAAGGCGCGGAGTTGTCCGGCAGACGTTTAATCCAGTCTTTGTCGATGCGCCCACGCTCGGCGATGGCATCCACATCATAGGCCAGCGCCAGTGTAACCACGTCGGCCTCAATACCGTTAATCACCGAGGTGGCCTGCTTGCCGGAACCGCCATGCGACTGACGCACCGTCACTTTATCGCCGGTTTGCTGCTGCCAGTACTTACCGAATGCGGTGTTGTATTCCTGATAGAACTCACGCGTCGGGTCGTACGAAACGTTCAGCAGTTGGATATCTTTCGCCATGGCACCGGACGCCAGCAGCATTATTGTCAGACCTACACCCCATTTACGCATCGACTCGCTCTCCCAGGAAAATAATCGCAACCTCAATCGGTTGATTTAGCATCAGAGCCTGCCAGAAACTCTCCCACCAATTAAAGAATTAAAAATTTTGGGCTAGACGATTATGGAATATAAACGCGCCGGACAAAAAAAAGCCCCCGCATGCGGAGGCTGTGACTGCTGGGCTGGACGGGGATCAGTACAGTTTTTTCGCCGTATCCAACCAGTCGCCCTTAAACGGACGCTTCATGTTTTCGATCGCATCGATGATGTCGTGATGCACCATCTTCTCGTTCTGGATACCGACGCAACGGCCACCGTAGCCTTGCAACAGCAGTTCGATGGCGTAAGCGCCCATGCGGGAAGCCAGAATACGATCGTAAGCCACCGGCGAACCGCCGCGCTGAATATGCCCCAGCACGGTAGCACGGGTTTCGCGTTTGGTTTCTTGTTCGATATGGCGCGCCAGTTCATCGATATCGCAGATGTGCTCGGTGATCGCCACGATCGCGTGTTTTTTGCCTTTGGCGATGCCGGCCTTGATTTCACAAACCAGGTCTTCGCGGTTGAATTCGGTTTCAGGCAACACGATAAATTCACAGCCGCCGGCGATGGCCGCTGCCAGCGTCAGATCGCCGCAATAGCGCCCCATCACTTCAACGATGGAAATACGCTGATGCGAAGATGAGGTATCGCGCAGACGGTCAATCGCTTCGACCACGGTTTCAAGCGCGGTGAAGAAGCCGATGGTGTAGTCGGTACCGGCCACGTCGTTATCAATGGTGCCCGGCAGGCCGATACAAGGGAAACCTTCTTCCGTCAGGCGCTTGGCCCCCATATAGGAACCGTCGCCGCCGATCACCACCAACGCATCGATACCGCGGTTTTTCAGGTTTTCAATCGCCTTGGCACGCACGCTGTCGTCTCTGAACTCAGGGAAACGCGCTGAACCGAGGAAGGTGCCACCGCGGTTGATCATATCGGACACGCTATAGCGGTCCAACCGTTCCATGCGATCTTCGTACAAACCAAGGTAGCCATCGTAAATACCAAAAACTTCCAGACCTTCCGAAAGCGCGGCACGCACAACGCCACGGATCGCAGCATTCATACCCGGCGAATCACCGCCACTCGTCAGTACACCGATTTTCTTGATCATGACTACCTCTGAACTGTAGATGCAATTTCTTAAGAATTCTGTATTCGCCGATTGCCTTGGAACCTCTCCGGCTGCAGAAAACCAGCGTTACGGCTTTATTGCTGGATATTATAACAAAAACACCCAGCTGAATTGATTCAAGTCACGCAATATTACGGTAAAAAATCGACATGGCACGCTGAGCTAACTCGTTATTCGCCTGCCGTACTTATCCTGACCGCCCTGCATGAATTATAGCTCCCAATGCCCCTGCCGGCCCGATGGCACCACGGAACAAGGATCTTGGTGGATGAGGACATCCGCCCCCGGAAAACGGTGCAACAGCGCCTGCTCCACCTGTTCGGCCAGAATATGCGCCTGCATCAGCGGCAGCTCATCGTCCATTTCCAGATGCAACTGGATAAAACGCGTCGGGCCGGACTGGCGTGTGCGCAGATCGTGCGCGCCTTTCACCCCCGGCCAGGAAGAAATTACGTCGATAATCGCCTGGCGCTCGTCATCCGGCAATGCTCTGTCCAGCAGCGATTGTACCGCTTCATAGCCCATCCGCAGCGCGCTATAGAGAATGTAGACGCCAATTCCCAATGCAAACAGCGCATCTGCCCGCTGGAAACCGTACCAGCTTAGCCCAAGCGCAATAAGAATAGCACCATTCATCATGACATCTGACTGATAATGCAGCATATCTGCTCGCACGGCCTGGCTGCGAGTTTTTCTTACCACCCAACGCTGATATGTGACCAGGATCAGGGTGCTGACCAGCGCAACGATTGTCACGGCAATACCTATGCCGGGGTCACGCAAGGTTTCCGGCGAATACAGATGCTGAAAACCGGTCAGAAACAGAAAAAGCGCCGAGCCGGAAATAAACATGCTTTGCGCCAGCGCCGCCAGCGACTCCGCCTTACCATGCCCGAAGGTGTGCTCCTCATCGGCCGGTTGCAGCGAGTAACGCACCACCAGCAGGTTAGTCAGCGACGCGGCAACATCCACCAGGGAATCCACCAGCGCAGCCAGCAGGCTCACCGAACCGGTGCGATACCAGGCAACAATTTTTATCAGTAACAGCGTGGAGGCCAACACGGTGGCAGCTAACGCGGTGGACTTCACCAAACGCGCATATTGCGGTTCCATAACCCACCTTGGGTAAAACATGAGAGGGTCAGTATAACGGAATGACGGGCAAAAAAAGCCCCGCCATCATGGCGGGGAAGACAGGGATGGTGTCTATGGCAAGGAAAAACAGGGGACTACTCAGTCATACTCAACTTCTGGGCAGAAGTTTGCTGCAAACCAGAAATTTGTTGCTCCATCTGCTGCATTCGCTGCTGATGTTTCTGGTCTAAAACGCTTTTTTGCTGTGGCGTCAGCAGGTTATACATTTGATTACGCACCCGGGCCATTTCGACCTGGCGCTTAACCTGTTGCTGAGCCATTGTTTCCGCCTGAGCATACACGGCGGCTTCATCAAATTTGTCTGCGGTCACCAGTTTATGCATGGCTTCCATTTCAGCTACATTGACACCAGGCAGATCGTGGCGCGCCTGGCGCATTAAATCGCGCATTTGCTGGCGCTGCTGCTCAGTCAGGCTGACACCGTCAAACATGTGGTGCTGGCCAGGGACTCTGGTTATCGCATCGTTTCCGGGAGTCGGTGCAGTTTCCGAAGTAGTGTCAGCAGCAAACGCAGCGGTAGAACCTATTGCCAGCATTGATGCCATAACTAATGCGGTTACCTTACGCATTTTAACTCCTCGTTCTTTCTCACTTTGCGAATCAACGAGGAGCAGTGTACTGCTGCACCTGCAAACATGCGTCAGTGCATGTAAAACTACGTAAAGTCATGGAATGCCAACAGTTGATGACGTATTTTGCGTCAGGAGGTAAAACATAATGAATAAAATTCTGTTAGTTGACGACGACCGCGAGCTGACCTCGCTGTTAAAAGAACTGCTTGAAATGGAAGGTTTTACTATCGTCGTTGCTTACGATGGCGAACAGGCGTTGTCGCTGCTCGACAGCTCCATCGATCTGCTGCTGCTCGATATCATGATGCCGAAGAAAAACGGTATCGATACCTTGAAAGAGCTGCGCCAGCATCACCAGACGCCGGTCATTATGTTGACTGCCCGCGGCAGCGAACTGGATCGCGTGCTGGGGCTGGAACTGGGTGCCGATGACTACCTGCCGAAACCCTTTAACGATCGTGAATTGGTGGCGCGTATCCGCGCCATCCTGCGCCGTTCCAACTGGAGCGAACAGCAGCAAAATGTCGATACCGGCGCACCGACGCTGGACGTTGACGGCCTGCAGCTCAATCCGGGCCGCCAGGAAGCCAGCTTTGACGGCCAAACGCTGGATCTCACCGGTACCGAATTTACCCTGTTGTACCTGCTGGCGCAGCACCTTGGCCAGGTCGTGTCGCGTGAGCTGCTGAGCCAGGAAGTATTGGGTAAGCGCCTGACGCCATTCGATCGCGCCATCGACATGCATATCTCCAACCTGCGACGTAAACTGCCGAACCGCAAAGATGGCCATCCGTGGTTCAAGACCCTGCGCGGCCGGGGTTATTTAATGGTATCTGCAACATGATCAACAGTTTGACGGCACGTATCTTCGCCATTTTTTGGTTCACATTAGCCCTGGTGCTGATGCTGGTGTTGATGGTGCCCAAGCTCGACTCCCGCCAAATGACCTCGCTGCTGGACAGCGAGCAGCGGCAGGGGTTAATGCTGGAACAACACGTCGAGGCCGAGTTGCAAAACGATCCGGCCAACGACCTGATGTGGTGGCGGCGCTTATTTCGCGCCATCGAAAAATGGGCCCCACCGGGGCAGCGGCTGCTTTTGGTCACCAGCGAAGGCCGCGTGATTGGTAACATGCAGCGCAACGAAATGCAGCTGGTGCGTAACTTTATCGGCCAGTCTGATAACTCTGATCATCCGAAGAAGAAAAAATACGGCCGCGTCGAGCTGGTCGGCCCGTTCTCCGTGCGCGATGGCGAGGACAACTACCAGCTGTATCTCATTCGTCCCGCCAACAGCCCACAATCCGATTTTATCAACCTGATGTTCGACCGGCCGCTGTTGCTGCTGATCGTCACCATGCTGATCAGCGCCCCCCTACTGTTGTGGCTGGCCTGGAGCCTGGCCAAACCGGCGCGCAAGTTGAAAAACGCCGCCGATGACGTCGCCCGCGGCAACCTGAAACAGCATCCGGAGCTGGAATCTGGGCCGCAAGAGTTTCTGGCCACCGGCGCCAGCTTCAACCAGATGGTTAGTGCGCTGGAGCGCATGATGACCGCCCAACAGCGGCTAATCTCCGACATCTCGCATGAGCTGCGCACACCGCTCACCCGCTTGCAGTTGGCTACCGCGCTAATGCGCCGTCGTCACGGCGAAGGACATGAACTGGCGCGCATCGAAACCGAGGCGCAGCGTCTGGACTCGATGATCAACGATCTGCTGGTGCTGTCGCGCGGGCAGCAGAAAAGCGAGTTGGCGCGCGAGCGGCTGCTGGCCAACGAACTGTGGGCCGACGTGCTGGATGACGCCGGATTCGAAGCCGAGCAAATGGGCAAACACCTGGAAGTCAGCTCCCCTCCAGGCCCCTGGGCGCTATTCGGCAACGCCAGCGCATTGGACAGCGCGCTGGAAAACATCGTGCGTAACGCCCTGCGCTATTCGAACACGCGCATTGCCGTGGCGTTTAGCGCCGACAACCAGGGCATCACTATTGTGGTCGACGACGACGGTCCTGGCGTCAGCGAGGAAGATCGCGAGCAGATTTTCCGGCCGTTCTACCGTACCGACGAAGCACGCGATCGTGCATCGGGCGGCACCGGTCTGGGCCTGGCGATTGTCGAGGCTGCGGTCAATCAACACCGCGGCTGGGTGAAGGCGGAAGACAGCCCGCTCGGCGGCCTGCGGTTGGTACTGTGGCTACCTCTGCACCAGCGTTGATCGCCTAAGACAGATCGGCAAGATTTTGTTATTCTGCGCCCCTCTTCATGAGGGGCCTTTTACATGCTGAACATCGTTTTATTTGAACCTGAAATTCCACCCAATACCGGCAATATTATCCGTCTGTGCGCCAATACAGGCTTCCAGTTACACCTGATAGAACCGATGGGTTTTCCATGGGACGACAAACGGCTGCGCCGCGCCGGGCTGGATTATCATGAATTCGCCAATATCCGACGTCACGCCGATTACGCCGCCTTTATCGCCAGCGAAAACCCGCAGCGACTGTTTGCCCTGACCACCAAAGGTACCCCAGCACACAGCGCGGTCAGCTATCAGCCCGGCGACTACCTGCTGTTTGGGCCGGAAACTCGCGGCTTGCCCGCCGAGATCCTCGAGGCCTTGCCTGCACAGCAGAAAATCCGCATCCCCATGCAGGCGCAAAGCCGCAGCATGAACCTGTCGAACGCCGTCGCGGTGGTGGTGTACGAAGCCTGGCGGCAGTTGGACTATGCCGGTGCACTGATTAAACCTTAAGCGGTGACAACCCGTCCTGCGGGGAGGATAATCTGAACAGATCACCTCTCCGGGGACATCGCATGGCTTTCACAGAGAGTATTATCGCCCACTTCCGCAGGCTCGAGAATGCGCTGAATCAGGCGCTGGCGCGTTTGCAGGACACGACGGACACTGAGGCTCTGCACGACGTACGCATCAACCTGCGGCGAATCAGGAGCCTGCTGAGACCATTGCGCGGCACACCCGGCGTCGCACAACTCGACAACGCCGCCGCCAGCCTGGGGAAACTCACCACGCCGATACGCGATTTGGAAGTGTTGATCGCCGAGTTGGCGCGACATCCGCTAGAGTGGCAGACCAACGTCCGCAAAACCGAATTGCAAAGCCGCAACCTCGCCCTTGCGTCACATCCCTTGCTGTTCCGCTTTCCCAACTTGCTGCACGACTGGCCAAAAAGCTTCCATAAAGCCAAACGCCGGCACGCAAAACGTCGCGTTGCCCATCGCCTGTCCCGGCAGGTGAAACAGCTGCGTCTGGCGCTGGCCGACGGGCACTACGATCGCCACCGGCTGCGCCTGCTGATCAAGCGGTTGCGCTATGTTACCGACGCCTACCCACAGTTCTCGCTTATCACACCGGAAGCCGCCGCCAGCCTGAAAGAGGCGCAAAATGCACTGGGAGACTGGCACGATCGTTTTGTCTGGTGCCGGCAAGCCGAAAATCAGCAAGATCTCTGGCCGCTGCTGCCAGAATGGCAAGACGCTCAGGAAACAGCGCTGGAGAGGGCTGAAGCTGCATTGTTTGCGCTTTCGCGGGCGCTCACCTCTAAAACCCGCGACGCATCACGATCCTGACAAAGTATGCAAAGACAGTGCACGTCTGGCCCCAAAACATTCGCTGCAATAGAAGATAATGAGCTATGTTTTGTAAGGGTAATAGACATTCATCATAGGAAATCGTATGAAAAAAAAACGCTTGAGCGTTGCCATGGCGGTGCTGGCAACAGGCCTGTTGTTGGCGGGCTGTTCGTCTAAAGTAGCAAATAAGCAGCAGTATTCAGGTTTTCTGAGCGATTACAGCAAGCTGCAGGAAACCGAATCGGCCACCGGCCATAAAACGCTGCGTTGGATCGATCCTACCTTTAAAGAATCCAATTACCGGGGCGTCTATTTTTCTCCTGTGACCTATTACCCGGCGGCCAAACCGACGGCACGCGTCAACCAGGATACGCTGAACAAAATCAAAGACTACGCCAATCAGCGAATCAACGCCGCACTGAGCGAGCGAATGACAGTGCTGCAAAGCCCGTCAGGATCGCGCGTGCTGCTCGCCAAAGTGGCGATCACCGCCGTGTCGGCTGAAAATGAAGATCTGAAGTTCTATGAAGTGACCCCGGTTACCGCAGTGATCGCCAGCACTATGGCCGCCAGCGGGCACCGCACGCAAAACACCACGCTGTTCCTCGAAGCGCAACTGATCGATCAGGATACCGGCAAAACGGTGATGGAAGTGGTGCGTAAAGGCTATGGCAAGACCGTCAGCAATGACTCCGCGCCGGTGACGGCGAACGAGGTCAAAGCGGCGATCGATAGCATGGTTACCGATATCGTGAAATTCCCGAAACAGGGTTAATTCTCTGCCGGAAAACATCGGGGGGAGCCTAAAGCTCCCCCCGATTTTATCCATCAGCAAACCGGCTTAAATGCCGTCGCCGAACTCAAAACCCTGATTGGTGCCGTTGAAGTACTGATCCATATCCATCGAAGGCGTATCGCTTTCCGGTCGGCCGACGATGCGCGCCGGCACCCCGGCGGCGGTGGTATGCGGCGGTATGGATTGCAATACTACCGAGCCGGCACCGATTTTTGCGCCTTTGCCCACCTCGATATTGCCGAGAATTTTAGCCCCGGCGCCAATCATTACGCCCTCTCGGATCTTCGGATGACGATCGCCGCTGGTTTTGCCGGTACCGCCAAGGGTGACCGACTGCAGGATAGACACGTCGTTTTCCACTACTGCGGTTTCACCAATAACGATGCCGGTGGCATGGTCGAGCATAATACCGCAGCCAATAGTGGCCGCAGGGTGAATATCAACGCCAAAGGCGACCGAAATTTGATTTTGCAGGTAAATCGCCAATGCCTGGCGCCCCTGCAACCACAGCCAGTGGCCGATACGGTAAGCCTGCAGCGCATGGAAACCTTTCAGATACAGCAACGGCGTCGAGTATTTATCTACCGCCGGGTCGCGCAAACGCACCGCCAGGATATCGCGCGCTGCCGAGACGATCATCTGCTTATCGGCAAGGTAGGCGTCTTCCACCACTTCACGCACCGCAATAGCCGGCATAATCGGATTTGCCAGCTTGTTTGCCAGAATATAGCTGAGCGCACTGCCCAGGTTTTCATGCTTGAGCAACGTCGCATGGAAAAAGCTAGCCAGCATCGGTTCACACTCAGCCAGCTCTCTCGCTTCTGATTTGATGCTCTTCCAGACCTGCTCTAACTCTTCTGACGACATCAGGTTCCTCTCCACCTTGCAAAACAGGCTGCCTCACCGCATCACGGTCAGGCAGCCCAAATCAATTGCCGGGGTCAGCTCGCTGCCCCGCCTATCGGTTTTATACTTGTCGCCCTTCAAGCCGTAGCACCCACCGTTGGCTGCAACCTGAAATCTCCAGGGTATGGGGATCAGATGCTGTGCTTTTCGTCTTTTCTGGTGCGCCCTAACAGGCTCAACGCGGCTTCCCGGGCATTTTTATGGCAGTACAACACCTGGTAAATCTGTTCGGTAATCGGCATTTCCACACCGTGTCGCTGCGCCAGCGCCAACACCTCTTTGGTATTGCGATAGCCTTCAACCACCTGACCGATACTGTCTTGCGCCTCTTGCACGCCTTTTCCCTGCCCCAGCATAATACCGAAACGGCGGTTGCGCGATTGATTATCGGTGCAGGTCAGCACCAGATCACCCAAACCGGCCATGCCCATGAAGGTCGAGGGATCGGCGCCCAACGCCGAGCCGAGGCGGCTCATTTCCGCCAGGCCACGGGTAATCAATGCAGTACGCGCATTGGCGCCAAAGCCGATACCGTCTGACATCCCGGCGCCGATGGCAATCACGTTCTTCACCGCACCACCCAACTGCACGCCGATAAAATCGGGGTTGCTGTAAACGCGGAAGCTTTTACCGCAATGCAGCAGCTGTTGCAGATCTTCGGCAAACTGAGTATCGGTGGAAGCCAGCGCAATCGCGGTCGGCAGCCCGGCGGCCAGCTCTTTGGCGAACGTTGGCCCTGAGACCACCGCCAGCGGGATATCATCGCCCAGCGCTTCGCGCGCTACGTCCTGCAACAACCGGCCGGTCTCCGCTTCCAGCCCTTTGGTCGCCCACACAATGCGGGCATCCGGGCGCAGATGCGGCTTTAGCTGGCGCAATACGTCACCGAACACATGGCTTGGCACCACCACCAGCACATCGCGACTGGCAGCCAGCGCACGTGCCAGATCGGCTTCTAACAGCAGCGTGTCGGGGAAGGCAACGTCGGGGAGAAACGCCTGATTGCAGCGGTCACGCTGCAATTTTTGAATTTGCTCTGGGTTATGCCCCCACAGCACCACGGGGTGGCCGTTACGCGCCAGCGTAATGGCTAATGCGGTGCCGTACGAGCCGGCACCGATAACGGTCATTGAAGCATTGACGGTGTTCATCAGGCATCCTGATGTGGTGCGGCACCTTCGCCTTCCGCCTGCTGTTGCAGATAGTTCATGAACAGCGCGTCGAAGTTAACCGGTGCCAGGTTCAGTTGCGGGAATGTGCCGCGAGAAACCAGGCTGGTGATGCACTCACGCGCATACGGGAACAGAATGTTCGGGCAGTATGCACCCAGGCAATGCGCCAGCTGCGTGCCGTCGATGCCTGCAACGGAGAAGATGCCCGCCTGCTGCACTTCACACAGGAACGCAGTTTCTTCGCCCAGAGACGCAGTCACGGTTACGCGCAGTACAACTTCATACACTTCGTCAGCCAACTGGCTGGAAGCGGTATCTAGATCCAGTTTAACTTCTGGCTGCCATTCCTGCTGGAAAACCTGCGGAGCGTTTGGCGCTTCGAAGGAGATATCCTTGGTGTAAATGCGCTGAATCTGGAAAGCCATCTCTGTGCTGTTTTGTTCTGACATGTGTGTAATACCCTTGGTTAAACGTCCTTATTGACACTCAGTAACCGGCAGTGGTCCGCTTATAGCAACGGATCCAGACCACCACGAGCATCGAGTTCATATAAATCATCGCAGCCGCCGATATGCCGGTCGTCGATGAAAATCTGAGGCACGGTGGTGCGCCCACTGCGCGCAATCATCGCTTCGCGTTTTTCATTATCGCCATCAATGGCGATTTCGTTAAACGCCGCGCCCTTACTGTTCAGCAGCGCTTTGGCGCGATGGCAGAACGGACAGGTCGCTTTGGTGTAGATATCAATGTTAGCCATGGATTACCACCTCAAATACATTAAAGAATTACTTACCGCGCACTAACGGCAGGTTTTCCCCGCTCCAGCCGGCAATACCGTCTTTCAGCATGGCCACGTTTTCAAAACCGGCCTTGCTCAGGTTTTCCGCCGGCTCGCGAGAGGCAGTGCCGTTGGCGCAAACCACGATGATCGGCTGAGCCTTGTGTTTTTCCAGCTCGCCCAGGCTGCCGCTTTTGATTTCGCTCGCCGTCAGGTTGATGGCGTTGGCCAGGTGGCCTTTACGGAAATCATCACGGCTGCGGGTATCAACCACAACGGCATCTTCTTTATTAATCAGGCGAGTGGCTTCACCACGAGCGATCTCTTTCACCTTGGAGAAACGGCTTTTGAACGTCATGACGATCACGGCAACCAGCAAGCCAATCCAAGCCAGGCTCAGTATCGGATGCTTGCTAACGAATTGCATAATTTCTTGCAGCATGGGGTGTAACAACTCCCGTCAGTTAAGGGATAAAATAAGTCAAGGTTCCAGAGTATACCTGCCGAGTGCGGCAAATACAGCCAATAAGCAAGCGCTATTGCAGAAACTGCGGAGTACGCTGAGAAATTCCTGACGTCAGAGCATAAAAGCCGGTCTTGTTCGCCGCAACTTTGATCTCTCGGGGCTCTTTTTAATCGTACGCGTTGTAAAATCGGGCGGTTTTAAGGTGAATAGCCATCATTCCGATTGCGGGCAGATGGCTATTCACAACTTAAAAGTTCATAACGAGGTTAATGCAATGTCGAGTAACAAAAAGCCGATGGTGCTGGTGATCCTGGACGGCTACGGCCATCGGGAGGAGCAACAGGACAATGCCATTCTGAACGCCAAAACGCCGGTGATGGATCGCTTGTGGCAACAGCAGCCGCATACCCTGATCGCCGCTTCCGGCCTGGACGTGGGCTTGCCTGATGGCCAGATGGGCAACTCGGAGGTCGGCCACGTCAACCTGGGCGCCGGACGCATCGTTTATCAGGATCTGACCCGACTGGATAAAGAAATCAAAGACGGCGACTTCTTCGCCAACCCGACGCTGACGGCAGCGGTCGACAAGGCCGTACAAGCGGGCAAAGCGGTGCATATCATGGGCCTGCTGTCGCCGGGCGGCGTGCACAGTCATGAAGACCACATTTTGGCCATGATTGAACTGGCCGCTCAACGCGGCGCGAAAGCCGTGTACCTGCACGCCTTCCTGGACGGCCGCGACACTCCGCCACGCAGCGCAGAAAACTCGCTGCAACGCTTTAGCGACGCCTTTGCCAAACTGGGCGCCGGGCGCATCGCCTCGCTGATTGGCCGCTATTACGCCATGGACCGCGACAATCGCTGGGACCGTGTTCAACTGGCTTATGCACTGATGACCGAGGCTCAGGGCGATTATGTGGCCGATAACGCCGTTGCCGCACTGCAAGCCGCTTATGAGCGCGGCGAAAACGACGAGTTCGTGAAACCGACCGTGCTTCAGGCCGCCGGTGAAGCCTCCGCCGCTCTGCAGGATGGCGACGCGCTGATTTTCATGAACTTCCGCGCCGATCGCGCGCGCCAGATCGTTCGCGCCTTCGTGAATGCCGATTTCGACGGATTCCCCCGCGCCAAGGTGGTGAACTTCGGTGATTTCGTGATGTTGACCGAATATGCCGCCGACATCAAAACCCCTTGCGCCTACCCGCCGGCGTCGTTAAACAATACCTTCGGCGAATGGCTGATGAAGCACGACAAAACGCAGTTGCGCATCTCGGAAACCGAAAAATACGCACACGTCACGTTCTTCTATAACGGCGGTGTGGAAGAACCGTTCAAAGGCGAAGAACGCGTGCTGGTCAACTCGCCGAAGGTCGCCACCTACGATCTGCAACCGGAAATGAGTTCGGCGGAGCTGACCGACAAACTGCTGAGTGCCATCAGCAGCGGCAAATACGACGCCATTATCTGCAACTACCCGAACGGCGACATGGTGGGCCATACCGGCGTCTATGACGCGGCGGTGAAAGCGGTGGAAACCCTCGATAGCTGCATCGCGCAGGTCGTGGAGGCCGTTAAGGCCGTTGACGGACAGCTGTTGATCACCGCCGATCACGGCAACGCCGAACAAATGCGCGATCCGGCCACCGGTCAGGCGCATACCGCCCACACCAGCCTGCCGGTGCCGCTGATTTACGTCGGCAAGCCTGCTCACGCGGTCAACGGCGGCAAGCTTTCCGATATCGCGCCGACCATGTTGACGCTGATGGGAATGGAAATCCCGAAAGAGATGACTGGTAAGCCGCTGTTCATCGTGGAATAATCCTTCTCCATGAGGGAGAAGGCGTTTTTTGCACTATCAAGGGTAACCCGAAGCGCAAACGCAGGCAGCCGGCCGCTGCCTGAACGCACAGCGCCAAGGAAGTTGACCGCCATGTGCGCCAGCGTATTTTGCGCTGGCGTCTTGCTGTTGCCGTTAGCCGGACAGGCGGCGGAAGACAACAAATCCCAGCTCAAAGACATCCAGCAAAGCATCGCCGAAAAAGAGAAGGCGGTTAAACAGCAGCAACAGCAACGCAGCTCATTGCAGGATCAGCTTAAACAGCAGGAAAAAACCATCGCGCAGGCCAGCCGCCTGCTGCGTGACACCCAGGGCACGCTAAGCAAACTGGGGAAAGACATTTCCGGCCTGAACGCCTCCATCGCCAAGCTGCAAAAGCAGCAGTCTACTCAGCAAGAGATCCTCGCCAAACAGCTCGACGCCGCTTTCCGGCAGGGGCAACACAGTGCAGTACAACTGATCCTCAGCGGTGAGGAGAGCCAGCGCAGCGAGCGTATTCTGGCTTACTTCAGCTATCTGAACGAGGCGCGTCAGCAAACTATCGAAGAACTGAAGCAAACCCGTGTCGAGCTGGCAAAACAAAAAACCACGCTGGTGGCCAAACAGGGCCAGCAAAAATCGCTGTTGAGCGAACAGCAAACGCAACAACAGAAGCTGGAGCAGGCACGTGGCGCACGTAAGCAAACGCTGACCGCACTGGAAGCCTCGCTGGAAAAAGATCAGCAGCGGCTGGTGGAACTGCGTCAAAACGAAACCCGCATGCGCGATAAAATTGCCCGAGCTGAACGCGAAGCCCGCGCCCGTGCCGAACGTGAAGCGCGTGAAGCCGCCAAGGTGCGCGAGCAAATGCGCGCCAAAGAACAGCAGGCGAAGAAAACCGGCACCAGTTACAAACCTAGCGAAGCCGACCGCTCGCTGATTGCCCGGACCGGCGGCCTTGGCAGACCGAGCGGACAAGCGATGTGGCCGGTTCGTGGCCGCACCTTGCACAGTTTTGGTGAACAATTGCAGGGCGAGTTACGCTGGAAAGGCATGGTGATCTCGGCCGCCGAAGGCAGCGAAGTGAAAGCCATTGCCGACGGCCGCGTATTGCTGGCCGACTGGCTGCAAGGCTATGGTCTGGTCGTCGTAGTCGAGCACGGTAAGGGCGACATGAGCCTGTATGGCTATAACCAGAGCGCGTTGGTCAACGTCGGGGCGCAGGTCCGCGCCGGGCAGCCGATAGCCTTGGTAGGCACCAGCGGAGGCCAGGGAACGCCGTCGCTTTATTTCGAAATCCGTCGTCAAGGTCAGGCGGTTAACCCACTACCGTGGTTGGGAAGATAGATTTGCGCTATATCAAAACCCGTACTGTCGTATTGATTGGCTGTCTGTTGCAGGTTTGCGCCGCGCAGGCTGGGAAGTTGTCCATCGTTATCGATGACGTGGGTTATCGGCCGCACGAGGAAGGCGCCGTGCTGCAAATGCCGACGGCGATCTCCGTTGCCGTGCTGCCCAATGCCCCTCACGCCCGTCTAATGGCCACTCGCGCCCACAGCCAGGGCCGCGAAGTGTTGATTCACATGCCAATGGCCCCGCTCAGCAAACAGCCGTTGGAGCGCGATACGCTGCAGCCGTCCATGAGCAGCGAAGAGATCCAGCGCATCATCCGCAATGCGGTGAATAACGTGCCCTACGCGGTCGGGATGAACAACCACATGGGCAGCGCCATGACCTCCAGCCTGCCGGGCATGCAGAAAGTCATGCAGGCGCTCGAAAGTTACCGCCTGTACTTTCTCGATAGCATGACCATTGGCAATAGCCAGGCCACCCGTGCCGCTGCAGGGACCGGAGTGAAGGTCATCAAGCGTAAAGTGTTTCTGGACGATACCGCCAACGAGGCCGATATTCGCCGCCAGTTTAACCGTGCGGTCGATCTGGCACGCCGCAACGGTTCCGCCATCGCGATTGGCCATCCACGTCCGGCGACGGTAAAGGTGCTGCAGCAAATGCTGCCGACGTTGCCAGCCGATATCGTGCTGGTAAAACCCAGTTCGCTGCTGAATGAACCGCAGAGTAACAGCGGCGGCGGCAGTTACGTTCCACCGCCGGTCAAGCCGCAGAAACCGCAGCCGAAGAACCCGTTCACCGGCGGTATCAAGCAGTGCAAGGTCAAGTTGCCGAAGGAAAAAGTCAACGCAGGCAAGGCGATAAGCGTGATCGGCGAAAGCGTGACACAGTCGCCGGCGGCAGAGTTTATCAAGCGCCAGTGGCATCGCTGGGTCGACTCAGCGCCAGACAAACCGAAAGCATAAAATCAGGGCCGGAATCTTCCGGCCCTTTTTACTGTCAATCCCAGCTCAAAACCACTTTTCCGGACTGCCCGGAGCGCATGGCGTCAAAGCCCTGCTGGAACTCATCGATCGAGAAACGGTGGGTGATGATAGGTGTCAGATCCAGACCAGACTGGATCAGCGCCGCCATCTTATACCAGGTCTCAAACATCTCACGGCCATAAATCCCTTTGATAAACAGCCCTTTGAAGATCACCTGATTCCAGTCGATCGACATATCCGACGGTGGAATACCCAGCATGGCGATGCGGCCGCCGTGGTTCATCGCATTCAGCAGCGTACGGAACGCCGGTGGTGCGCCGGACATTTCCAGCCCCACGTCGAACCCTTCGGTCATGCCCAGTTCGGCCATCACGTCGTTCAGGTTTTCTTTGCTGACGTTCACCGCACGGGTCACGCCCATTTTACGCGCCAGTTCCAGCCGGTATTCGTTAACGTCGGTGATCACTACGTGGCGGGCACCAACGTGCTTGCACACCGCAGCGGCCATAATGCCTATCGGGCCGGCACCGGAAACCAACACGTCTTCGCCAACCAGATCAAACGACAGCGCCGTATGAACCGCGTTGCCGAACGGGTCGAAGATTGACGCCAGCTCATCGGAAATATTGTCCGGGATCTTGAAAGCGTTAAACGCCGGGATCACCAGGTATTCGGCAAAGGAACCTGGACGGTTCACGCCCACGCCAATGGTGTTGCGGCACAGATGGGTGCGGCCGCCACGGCAGTTACGGCAGTGGCCACAGGTGATATGGCCTTCGCCGGAAACGCGGTCCCCGACGTTAAACCCTTTAACTTCCTGCCCCATGGCAACCACTTCACCCACGTACTCGTGGCCGACCACCATAGGTACCGGGATGGTTTTCTGCGACCATTCATCCCAGTTATAAATATGAACATCGGTACCGCAGATCGCGGTTTTACGGATTTTAATCATGATGTCGTTATGGCCCAGCTCAGGCTGAGGCACATCCGTCATCCAAATCCCTTCTTCCGCTTTCAGTTTTGACAATGCTTTCATGGTTTTACCTTATGCAATAACGCCAAGATCCTTACCGATACGAATGAACGCCGCGACTGCACGCTCAATTTGCTCCGGGGTGTGGTCAGCAGACATCTGGGTACGGATGCGCGCCTGGCCTTTCGGCACCACCGGATAGAAGAAACCGGTCACATAAATGCCTTCCTTGAGCAGCGCGTTGGCGAACTCCTGCGCCAGCTTTGCTTCACCCAACATCACCGGGATGATGGCGTGATCGGCCCCGGCCAGCTCAAAGCCCGCCGCGGTCATTTTTTCGCGGAACAGGCTCGCATTGGCCCACAGACGATCGCGCAGCGCATCGCCCTGCTCCAGCAGTTCCAGCACTTTGATCGAAGCGGCGACAATCGCCGGCGCCAGCGAGTTGGAGAACAGATAAGGCCGCGAACGCTGGCGCAACCACTCCACCACCTCTTTTTTCGCCGCGGTATAACCGCCGGACGCGCCGCCCAGCGCTTTGCCCAGCGTACCGGTAATGATGTCGACGCGGCCCATCACGTCGCAATATTCGTGGGTGCCACGCCCGTTGGCGCCAACGAAACCTACCGCATGGGAATCATCCACCATCACCAACGCCTGATACTGGTCCGCCAGGTCGCATACCCCTTTCAGGTTGGCGATCACGCCGTCCATGGAGAACACGCCGTCGGTTGCGATCATGATGTGGCGCGCGCCATCGGCCTTGGCCTGTTTCAGCTGCGCAGCCAGCTCGTTCATGTCGTTATTGGCATAGCGGTAACGCTTCGCCTTGCACAAACGCACGCCGTCGATGATCGACGCGTGGTTCAGCGTGTCGGAGATAATCGCGTCTTCCGGCCCAAGCAGCGTTTCGAACAGCCCGCCGTTGGCATCGAAGCAAGAGGAATACAGGATGGCGTCTTCCATACCGAGAAAATCGGCCAATTTCCGCTCCAGCTGCTTATGGCTGTCCTGAGTGCCGCAAATAAAGCGCACCGACGCCATGCCGAAACCGTGGCTGTCCATACCGGCCTTGGCCGCCGCGATCATCGCCGGATGGTTGGCCAGGCCAAGGTAATTGTTGGCGCAGAAGTTGATGACATGGCGGCCGTCGGCAACGGCGATATCAGCCTGCTGAGCGGTGGTGATAATGCGCTCTTCCTTGAACAACCCTTCGCTACGGGCGGTTGCAAGCTGTTGTTCCAACTGCTGATAAAAAGACGCGGACATTCGGTTATCTCCAGGATGGGTCTGTTTTCCACATATTTTACTGATTTGTAACCAAACTGACGACAATACACAGGAGAGAATATGAAAATTGCAGCAGATATCACGGCAAAGTGCTTTGATGCTCGACATCGCGGGATATTCGGAGCCCGTCCGATGTTTGCGGCGGCATGAAATGCTATTATAAGCGGCATTGAGCGTGGGGCACCCTGTCCCACCGGGCAGAATAATAGGGGTAACCCAATGATTATCGTTACTGGTGGCGCCGGCATGATCGGCAGCAATATCATTAAGGCGCTGAATGACACAGGGTATCGCGATATCCTGGTGGTAGATAACCTGAAAGACGGCACCAAATTCGCCAACCTGGTCGATCTGGATATCGCCGACTATATCGATAAAGAAGATTTTATCGCCAACATCGTGGCCGGTGACGATCTGGGTGAAATCGACGCGGTATTCCATGAAGGTGCCTGTTCATCCACCACCGAGTGGGATGGCAAGTACATGATGGACAACAACTATCAGTACTCCAAAGACCTGCTGCATTATTGCCTGGATCGCGAAATCCCGTTCCTGTACGCCTCATCGGCAGCCACCTACGGCGGCCGTGAAGAATTTATCGAAGAGCGCCAGTTTGAAGAGCCGCTGAACGTATACGGTTACTCCAAATTCCTGTTCGATCAGTACGTACGTGAAATCCTGCCTGAGGCGGATTCACAGATCTGCGGCTTCCGTTACTTCAACGTTTATGGCCCGCGCGAAGGCCACAAAGGCAGCATGGCCAGCGTTGCATTCCACCTGAACAGCCAGATCAACCGCGGCGAGAACCCGAAACTGTTCGACGGCAGCCAAGACTTCAAGCGTGACTTTATCTACGTCGGCGACGTCGCCGCGGTAAACCTGTGGTTCTGGAAAAGCGGCGTGTCCGGCATTTTCAACTGCGGCACCGGCCGTGCGGAAACCTTCCAGGCGGTGGCCGACGCGGTAGTCGATTTCCACCAGAAAGGCGCGGTGGAAAACATCCCGTTCCCGGAAAAACTCAAAGGTCGCTACCAGGCGTTTACCCAGGCCGACCTGACCAAGTTGCGCGCTGCCGGCTATGACGCGCCGTTCAAAACGGTCGCCGAAGGCGTGAAAGAGTACATGGCCTGGTTGAACCGCACCGCTTAAGCTGAAGGAAATCATTCAGGGTATGAAAATACTGGTTATCGGCCCTTCGTGGGTTGGCGATATGATGATGTCGCAAAGTCTCTACCGCACCCTGAAGGCCGAGCACCCGACAGCGGAAATTGACGTGATGGCGCCTGCCTGGTGCCGTCCGTTGCTGGCGCGTATGCCGGAGGTCAATCAGGCTCTGTCGATGCCGTTAGGCCACGGCGCGCTGGCGCTCGGTGAACGCCGGCGCTTGGGGCGCGCCCTGCGCGCCAACGGCTACGATCGCGCTTACGTGCTGCCCAACTCGTTCAAATCCGCGTTGGTGCCGTTCTTCGCCCAGGTGCCGCAGCGGACCGGTTGGCGTGGCGAAATGCGCTACGGTCTGCTCAATGATATCCGCGTCCTGGACAAAGCCGCCTTTCCATTGATGGTACAGCGCTATGTGGCGCTGGCTTACGACAAGCAACGCATTCAGCGCGCCGAAGATCTGCCGCAACCGCTGCTGTGGCCGCAGTTGCAGGTAAGCGACGAAGAAATTGCCGAAACCACCGCGGCCTTCAACCTGACAGATCACCGGCCGATTATCGGTTTCTGCCCAGGGGCCGAATTTGGCCCGGCCAAACGTTGGCCGCACTACCACTACGCCCAGTTGGCGCAGATGCTGATCGATCAAGGCTATCAAATCGCGCTGTTCGGCTCGGCCAAGGATCACGAAGCGGGCGAACAAATCCGCACGGCGCTGGATGACGACGCCCGAGGATTTTGCATGAATCTGGCCGGGGAAACTCAGCTGGAGCAGGCCGTGATCCTGCTGGCGTCCTGCCAGGCCGTGGTCAGCAACGACTCAGGCCTGATGCACGTTGCAGCGGCATTGAACAAACCGCTGATAGCATTGTACGGCCCAAGCAGCCCGGATTTCACGCCGCCGCTGTCCGATAAAGCCAAAGTGATCCGCTTAATCAGTGGTTACCATAAGATACGCAAAGGCGATGCCGATCAGGGTTACCATCAGAGCCTGATCGATATTCAGCCACAGCAGGTGTTGGACGCGCTGACGCCGTTACTTGCCGCCAGCGAGGAATAAGTAAGCATGCAGGTGTTGATTGTAAAAACCTCCTCGATGGGAGACGTACTCCATACGCTACCGGCGTTGACCGACGCCATGCAGGCCATTCCCGGCATTCGCTTCGACTGGGTGGTGGAGGAAGGTTTCAGCCAGATCCCCACCTGGCATCCTGCGGTAGACCGCGTGATCCCGGTGGCGATCCGCCGCTGGCGCAAAAACTGGTTTGGCAGCGAGACGCGCCAGGAACGCTGCGATTTTAAACGCCTGGTGCAGGAGCGCACCTACGACGCGGTGATCGACGCCCAGGGGCTAATCAAAAGCGCCGCACTGATCACCCGCATCGCCAAAGGCAACAAACACGGCCAGGATGCCAAGAGTGCCCGCGAACCCTTCGCCAGCTGGTTCTATAACCACCGTCATGACATCGACAAGCAGCAGCACGCCGTGGAGCGTACCCGCGAACTGTTCGCCAAAAGCCTGGGCTATGCTAAGCCGGAAAGCTACGGCGATTACGCCATTGCGGCGCGCTTTCTCAGCCACCTGCCGGCCGACGCCGGACAATACCTGGTGTTTTTGCACGCCACGACCCGCGATGAGAAACATTGGCCTGAGTCGCACTGGCGGGAATTGATTGGGCTGATGGCACCAAGCGGGCTGAAGATCAAATTGCCATGGGGTGCGGAACACGAACGCCTGCGCGCGCTGCGTTTGGCGGAAGGCTTCCCGCACGTCGAGGTGCTGCCAAAACTCAGCCTGCAGCAGGTCGCCGAGGTGCTGGCTGGCGCGAAAGGCGTGGTCTCGGTCGATACCGGTCTCAGCCATCTGACCGCTGCGCTCGACAGGCCTAATATCACGCTGTTCGGCCCGACCGATCCGGGATTGATCGGCGGCTATGGGCAAAATCAGCACTCCCTGATTTCTCCGGAAAAAAGCATGGCGACGCTCAGCGCTGACGCAGTCTGGGCAGAATTGCAAAAGGTTATTTGATGAAAAAACTGCACATTATCAATTTAGGGAAAATGGGTGGTGTCGAACGTCTGTTCCTGCAGTATATCAACGACACGACCGATGGCAGCAACGAAGTCATTTGCATCAGCGGTGAGGTCGGTGAAGAAATCCGTCGGCAAATGCCTGACCAGAAGATCACCTTTGCCAACAGGTTGATTAACGCGTTCCCGCTGCGTTGCCCGCAATTCTTGCGCAAATACCTGCTGAAAAGAAAAATCGAGAAAGCCAACGCCGACATAGTGATTGTCTGGGATCTTGTGCCCGGCCTGGCAGCGAAGCCTAAACGCGGCAAACTGGTTTATTACGATCATGGCTGCTCCTGGCGCTATCCGAAAAACCCGAAGACATTACGATTTCTCGCCATGCTGGACGGCTGCATCTCTGCGTCTTACGCCTCAAAGCGGGTGATGGCGCTACGCTTTAACCTGCCCTGTCCCAATCACGTGGTGATTAACCGGCTTAAAACCCCTATCGGTATCCATGATAGTTTGAAACCACTTAGCCGGCCGGTGAGGATAGGTACGGCGTCTCGCCTGGTAAGCCTGAAAGGCATCAGCGTTTCATTGCTGACGCTGCAGGAGTTGCTGCGCCGCGGGCATGATGTCACCCTGGAAATCGCCGGCAAGGGGCCGGATCGGGCGGCGTTTGAAGCACTGGCAGAAAAACTCGAACTGGGCGATCGGGTCACTTTCAGCGGCTTTCAGGATAACGTGGCCGACTTTTTCAACCGTACCCATATCTATATGAGCACGCCGATTACCGAACCCTTCGGCTTATCCTGCATGGAATCGCTTTATTTTGGCGTACCGGTGATCTTCCCGCAGGTGGACGGCCAGCCTGAAGTGATCAAGGACGGGCAGTGCGGTATTGGGCTGACGCCTGCAGTGACAATCGAAGAACATCGCCGGCTGACCGGCATCAAGGTGGATTTCCCTCACGATGTTTACGATCCGGCTACCGATGCCCTGGTGGTGCCAAAGCTGCTGTCGCACCTGGAATGCGCGGATGCGGTCGAAAGGCTGATGGTGCCAGAAACCTACCAAACCATGAGCCGAAATGCGCAGCGTTACCCCGTCGAACATTTCAGCTACGCTATGTTCAAGACCGAGTTTGATGATTCGCTGAAATCATTTATTGCCCAAACGTGATATGAGCAGGAAACCCAGCCCCATGCTGCTAAAAGAAACAACCCCGCATCCCGCCTTCAGCTATCTTATTTATTTGGGATGCGCTATCGCTTTTTGCACTATCCCCTTTGGCTCCGCCACCGGGCGCAATCTGTTTTATATTTCCAGCTATATCTCGTTCATCGCCGTCTGCCTGAACATAAAGTATTTTGTTAAAAACAAAAGAAATCTAATTCTGCCGGTCCTGTTTTTCTGCGTAGGCATGGGGAGCATTTTCTGGTTGCAGCACTTTAAACAACCGGGCGAGTACATCAATATTTACCGTTCCTATATGTCGACCGGGAAATTGCTGATCGCTACCGCGTTTATCCTGTTGATTGCGTTAAATGAACGCCTTTGCATGCAGCGCGCGTTTGTTGTCGTCGCGCTGGCGACCGGCATCGCGGTCAACGGTTATTCGCTTTACCAAGGGTTGTGGCTGGATATTCCGCGTATAGAAATCAACTTCGACCGCGCCACAGTCGCCGCCTACCTGATTACCGCCATCAACCTGGTGATGCTGCAGGCGATACTGATGCTGCGCAGTAAATACCGAATCCCTTTGTATATCATTGGCTTCCTGGTTACGTTTTCTACGCTGGTGCTCACCGGAACGCGAGCGGCCATGCTGGTTTACCCGGTAGCGATTGGCCTGTCGATACTGGCGACGAAACAACTGATATCCCATAAGCACAAGATCCTGCTGATAGCCTCAGTGCCATTGTTGTTGCTCGCCTGCGGTTTGGTCTTCAAATCACAAATAGAGCAGCGCATCGCGGCATTTCAGACCGACATGCGGCTGATCGATCAACCGCAGACCGAGAACTCGATTATTTCCCGCATCTCAATGCAGATCGTCGCAATACGCGCCGGTTCGGCGGCGCCGCTGGGCCAATCCGCGGAACAACGCGGGGAAGAAATCCGCGCCATGGTTGCCCACGAGCCCCATCTGTCCGGCGTCATGCCTTATATCAATGTGCATCTGCATAACGAACTGCTGGAAACCTACTCGCTCAAAGGTGTTTGGGGTGTGCTGTTTTTACTCGCGCTCTACGTTGGCTTATTCGTCAGTTCTCTTAAGCCGCACCGTAATGCGTTATTGTTAGGGGTGACATTCAGCCTGTTTGTTTATGGACTCAGCGACGTTATCTTCTTCAGCACCGAGGGCACGGCAATATTCTGCCTGGCGATAATTGCCAGCATGCTGTCGATGAAGAAAATGCCGGTTTCCCAGGATTGAACGATATGAACTCATCACCGCCGCTGCTCAGTTTTATTGTGCCGTTTTACAATAATGAGGATTTCGTTGTCGCCAGCCTGAGTTCACTGTTCGACCAAATCGGCGATGATATTGAAGTGGTCATCATTGACGACGGTTCAACCGATGCTTCCGCCGATCGGGTACGCCAGTTGTTGGCAGAGCTCCCGCACCCGCATGTGACCTTTATCTCGCAGAAAAATGGCGGCATCGCCTGTGCCCGGAACATCGGGCTGCAACACGCGCGTGGGCGCTACATTACCTTCCTTGACGGGGACGATTTGCTGAGCGGTGACTACCTGACCATTCTGCGGCCGTTGCTACTGGCCGATGAAGATGACCTGATCGACTTTAATTATCAAAAGTTTATCGATACCCCGCCAGTGCTGTCTCACCAGACAACCGCCCGCCGCAGCGTTTATGATTTTGACAACCAGGGCCTGTCCTGCCTCACTCCGCTGTTTGCCCGCTCAATGTGGCATCTCTGGAGCCGGGTCTACCGGCGTACGCTGTTGGAAGGGGAATCATTCGAAAACGGCCGGCGCTATGAAGACGTTATCTTCACGCCGTTCCAGTATTTCAAAACCCGGAAAATCGCCCATCTCGACCATGAGCTTTATTTCTATCGGGATAACAGCCAGGGCATCACCCGCAACGTCAAAGCCAAAGATATTGAAGATATGCTGTTTGCCATCAGCAAAACGCTGCGTTTTATCGATCAGCACCCGCATGATGAGCCCTTGCGACAATTGGCGGCCTTAATGCTCGCCAACTGTTTCTCGGAAGTGAAAAGCATGTCGAAAGCGCTGTACGGCTACTACCATTATGAGCCGGAAGCGCTGCGCACCTTCAACCGCGTGGCTGAGGTATGCCGCAACAGCGGCGTACCGCGAAAAAAAATCCGGCAAATGCGCTACGCCCGGGTCGATACCTGGTTGTCAAAAATCCGCTGGCGACTGAAAACGCGCTAAAAACACGCTTAATTCAATGACAGATGCTCCACCACCTCAGCATAAATACGCTGCGGCTGGATCACACCCATTGGGCTTTCGGCTTCCAGCGGCATAGTGTAACCGGTGCGGGAAACCTGAATAATCCGATGAAGCTCCGGATCCTGAATGGGCCCGGTAGAACGTGAATCAGCCGTGACGAACAGGCTGATGGTTTTTACTTTCAGCGCGACCGCCAGATGCAGCGGCCCGGTATCGCCGGTGATCAGCACATGGAAGCTGTCGATCAGCGTCAGCAGCGCCTGCAATCCCGTTTTACCAATCCGGTTGTCCACGCAAGCCCGGGTTTCAGGTTTCACCTGGCTCAGGAACTGCTGCGCTTTCCCCTCATCAAAAGGACCGCCAATCAGCACAACACGCACCTTGCCGTGTTTGGCCACCAGTTCGTCCGCCAGCCGGACGAAATGCGAGACCGGCCAGCAGCGTGATTCAGTAGAAGCGCCCAGTTGAAAACCAATAGTACAGTGCTCGCTACTTTTGATACCCGGCTGATAAGGCGCAGGGATTTCCATGGTGGGATCGTCACTGCGACAACCCAAAATTGAAATCAGCTCCAGCTTGCGGCGAATAAAATGACCGTAATAATGGAAGATATAATTGGTTAGCCAAGGTTCAAGCCCGCAAATCCCGGAGCTGTAGTTATCGCGGATAATATATTTCGCACCGGATAATACCGCGCTGATGATGTCGTACGGCAGATGCGAATGCAGGATTAGCGCCAAATCCGGCTGATGCTCGCGCAGTGACTTCAGCAGCGGCCGCATACTCTTGATTTTACTGTCCCAATACACCACGCGATCGTAGTAGCGGCCATTCTCCACCAGTTCCTGATTCTTCTTGTGCACCACCAGCGTAATGTGCGCATCGGGATAGCGTTCCCGCATCGCCCGCAGCGCGGGGGTGTTGAACATAAAATCACCCAACGCCGTGGTCGAATAGATGACGATATTGTCAAACTGAAGCCGACTGTCGAAAGTCGCCTTATCCTGGAAACGGCCGGACTTTGCGGTATAACGTCGCAAAAACCAATCCGCGACCTTAATTTTCCATTTTTTCGACATGTCAGTTCACTTTAAGTTGATAATATTCGGCCAGCGTCATGCCCACCGTACGCTGCTGTAGCCAGGCGAACAGCTGCTCTAAATCGCGATACAGCACTTCAATGTCCTGCTCGGTTTTAAACGTCGGGCTGCCGCCCGGCATAAACTCGGAAGAGTGCAGCATAAACTCGACGTAGTCATGTCCCTGCAACAGGCAACGTTCGGCCACCTGCTGCATTTTTTCCAGATTGCCACCACTTGGCCGCAACCAGTTTACCGACGGCGAACGCTGCTTGCCACGCAACCGATCATAACCCTGCTTGAGCGTATTCATCAGCGCAGAATGCTTATACTGGATGCTCATCGGCACTTCCAACAACGTTGAGGCTCCCGCTGCGGCGATATTTTCCGGATCGATAAAATAGGCCTGCGACGGGAAGTGCCGGTAGTCGGTACCGCCGTTCCCTTGCGGGTTGCCCGGCGAAAATTGCCAGTTGACGCGTGGCGTGACCGAGCAATCTACCTGATAACCATATTCCAGCAACAACGCCGCATAGTACTCGTTAAACGCCCAGCGCCCGGCGCGGTGGCTGAGCATTTTGGTCTGGAAGGCATCTTCCAGCAGCTTGGTCATATGATCGACCTTGGCGCGAATTTGTTCGGCCGGGTATTCGATCAGATAAGGTTTGTGCCGCCAGTCATCGTCGGTCAATGGCGTCAGAGGCGGGCTGTTCCAGGCGTGCAGGTGCATTCCTACTTCCCCGGTACCGCGCGCAATCACATCGCGGGCAAACTCGACGTATTCGGCATCTACCGCCATTTCATAGTTGGTAAGATACACCGGCTTGAAGCCATATTTCTCACACAACGCCTGAAAGCGCGGCAAAAAGCGCGTGTTTTCGGTCGAAATACGATCGTGGTTTTGCCACAGATTGTCGCCTTCGGTATCAATGGTGATGAGAAACGCCGGTTTAGTCATAAATATCGGGCCTGATATCAACAGAATGCATATATGTTACGCAGGGCGTTTCGCCAGGGCAAACGACTTTACTGCCTGGTTTGGACAACGTTGAAGGCCTTTTGTCTCTCCTTCGCGCTATTTTTTCACTTCGCGGCAAGAAAACCGTGCAACAGTAGCCACATGCGATCGGGTCATTTAGAATCAAATATTGGTTTCCCTGAAAGCGACTCATGATGAACGACGCGCCAGCCCTAGCTCCTGATACCTCGATACAGCGTATTCTGATCGTTAAACTTCGCCACCATGGCGACATGTTGCTGGTCACACCGGTCATCAATAGCCTGCAGCAAAACTATCCGCAGGCGCAGATCGACGTGCTGCTGTATAAAGAAACCCAGGATATGCTGGCCAGCCACCCGGCGCTGTCGAATGTGTTCGTTATCGATCGCCAGTGGAAAAAACAGGGTACGAAAGCTCATCTGCGCCACGAGCTTAACCTGATCCGGCAGCTCAAAGGCCAACGTTACGATCTGGTGGTCAATCTGGCCGATCAATGGCGCAGCGCCATTATCGCCCGCCTGACCGGCGCGCGCATTCGGCTGGGTTTCGATTTTCCCAAACGGCGAGGCTTCTTATGGCGTCATTGCCACACGCATTTGGTGCCGGTAAGCGATCACGCGCGGTTGCATACCGTTGAACAGAACCTGTCCCTGTTGCGGCCGCTCGGTCTGCCGACCCTCAGCCAGCAGGTGACCATGAGCTATCCGCCGCAGGACTGGCAGACCTGCGAGCAGTTGTTACGGCAGCAGGGCATTACCGGCGATTATATCGTGGTACAACCTACGTCCCGCTGGTTCTTCAAATGCTGGAGCGAAGAAAAAATGGCCGCCACTGTCAGCGCGTTGCAGGCCGACGGTCACCGGTTGGTGATCACCTCCGGGCCGGACACAAAAGAGCGGGAAATGGTGGAGCGCATTCTGGCGCTCTGCCCGACGCAAGGAGTCGTTTCGCTGGCCGGCCAGTTAACGCTGCGTCAGCTTGCCGCCCTGATCGACCACGCTAAACTGTTTATCGGTGTAGACTCGGTGCCCATGCACATGGCCGCCGCGCTGCAAACACCCTGCATTGCGCTGTTTGGTCCTTCCAAGCTGGTGTTTTGGCGCCCATGGCAGGTTAATGGCTGCGTGATATGGGCCGGGGACTTCGGCACCTTACCCGATCCGGACGCCATCAACACCGGCACCGATGAACGTTACCTGGACCTTATCCCTACAGACGCGGTGATTGCAGCCGCGCGGAGCCGGCTAGCATGAAAGCATTTCGTTTGGCGATCGTTCGTCAAAAATACCGCCCGGACGGTGGTGCCGAGCGTTTCGTCTCACGCGCTCTGGAAGCACTGGAGCAACAGAACCTCGATCTGAACGTTATCACCCGCGAATGGCAGGGTGAACCCCATCCGGACTGGCATATTCATTTGTGCAATCCGATAAAGCTTGGGCGCATCAGCCGTGAGCGCGGTTTTGCCGAGGCCGCCAGAGCGCTGTGGCAGAAAGAGAAATTTGATCTGGTGCAGAGCCACGAACGTATCCCCGGCTGCGATATTTACCGCGCCGGCGATGGCGTTCACCGCCGCTGGTTGCTGCAAAGAGCGCGTTTGCTGCCCGACTGGCGCCGCAAATGGCTGTTCTCCAACCGCTATCACCGTTACGTAATGTGTGCGGAACGTGCGATGTATGCCGCGCCGGAACTGAAAGCGGTCATCTGCAATGCGGAAATGATTAAACAGGAAATCATCGACGACTTTGGGGTCCCGGCCGATAAAATCACGGTGATCTACAACGCCATTGATAATCAAAAATTTCTGCCGGCCACGGCCGAGCAGCGGCAGCAATTGCGTCGGCAACACCAGATCCCTCAACAGGCGCACTGCCTGATTTTTGTCGGCTCCGGCTTTGAGCGCAAAGGGTTGGCCGCCGCCATCCGCGCCGTCGCGGCCACGGACAGTTATCTGCTGGTCGTCGGTAAAGATAAGGCTGAAAAGCGCTATCAGGCGCTGGCACAGTCACTAGGATGCGGCGATCGGGTGCGGTTTATGGGCGTGCAAAAACAGACGCTGCCGTTCTATCAGGCCGCCGATGCACTGCTGTTGCCAACGCTGTACGACCCGTTCCCTAACGTGATTCTGGAGGCAATGTCCTGCGGTCTGCCGGTCATCACCAGCACCACCTGCGGCGGCGCGGAATTTATCGCTCAAGGGCAAAACGGCTTCGTTACCGATGCTCTGGATGTCCCCGCCCTCGTCACGGCGATCAAGGCATTGCCACGCCAGGCACTGGGCTCCGCCATGGGTGAAGCCGCGAGAGCGCGTATCATGTCTGCCACCCCGGCGCACCTGTCGGAACAGTTGATCTCCCTTTATAACCGGCTGCTGGATTAACTATGCGTATTTTGATGATTATCGATGGCCTGCCCGGCGGCGGCGCAGAAAAAGTGGTGCTGACGCTGTGTCAGGGCATGCAGGAAATGGGCAATGACGTCAGCCTGATTTCGCTTCGCGACGTCTGTAACTACCCTATCCCGGCCGGCGTTCATTATCAGGTGGTTGCGGATCACAGCCGCACCCCCTGGCGAAAACTGACCGAGCTGTCACGCCGCGCCGCCGCGCTGGATCGGGTGATTGCCGATAACGAACGCCGGCAGGGTGCCTATGATTTGGTGTTCTCGAACCTGCATAAAACCGATCGCATCGTCAGCCGCAGCAAGCTGCTCTCCTCGGATCGCCTGTGGTTTTGCATCCACGGCATGCTATCGACTTCTTATCTCGGCCATCGCAAGGGCCTGGATCGCTGGCTGAAACAGCGGAAAATCGCCGGCGTTTATCAGGGCCAGAATATCGTCGCCGTCTCACAGGCCGTCGGTGACGATCTGCAACAAAACCTGCCTATCCACCCGAACCGGTTGGCAGTCATCAACAATCCGTTTGATATTGCCGCCATCGAACAACAGGCGGCGGAACCCTGTGAACTGGCGGGTCAGGAATATCTGGTGCACGTCGGGCGCTTTCATCCGCACAAGCGGCACGATCGCCTGTTGAAAGCCTATGCGCAATCGGGCATACAGGCGCCGTTGGCACTGATTGGCACCGGCAGCGAAGCCAACGTAGGGGAAGTGAAACAGCTGGCCAATCAGTTGGGCATCGCCGATCGCGTACTGTTCCTCGGCTTCCAGGCCAACCCTTATCCTTTTATTCGGCACGCATCGCTGCTGGTGCTCAGCTCCGACAGCGAAGGCTTTGGCAATGTGCTGGTGGAAGCGTTGTTATGCGGTACGCCGGTGGTCAGCACCCGTTGTCCAGGGGGGCCTGCGGAAATTCTGGAAAAAGCCGGAATGGATAACGCACTGGCAGAACTCAATGAAAAATCGCTGGCGGAAAAAATGGCAAAAATTTATGCCCAACCTCCGGAGATTAATCACCAGCAGTTGCTGAGCTATGGACTGAAATCTATTTGTCAGCGCTATTTGGCGCTCAAGAAATAAATAAGGGCAGGGAATTCCCTGCCCTTACTTTAATTAATCGAACGTTTGTATTTTTTGCCAGACATCGTCAACGGACACATCAATACAATCACCCGATTCGGTCTGCAGAATGTGATAACGCCCCGTCCAGGGATGCCAGGATTCTTTATCCGTATCGCCAAAAAAGACCACCATATCTTTATTCAACGCCGCAGCCAGATGCATCTGCCCGCCATCGCTGCACAATACCCTGTCGCATAAATCAAAACCGGCCAGTAATTCCCGCACCGAGGCCGTCGGGTAAAGCGCCACGCGTTCATTCTGACACAGCGCCAACAACTGCTCTGCACGTTTTTGGTCACCGATATCGTCAGGCGTCAACGTGCCTTGCGGGGACCAGAAAATCAGCACTGCGGTGTTCTGATCGGCGACTAAGCGATTGATAATTTCGGCATAGCGTTCTATCGGCCAGCGACGTTTAGGGCTGCGACTGCTGATATGGACCGCGCAAACTCGCCCGACAGGCGGCAAGAGTTTCTGCAAACGTTGCGCCGCCTGCTGGCGCTCTTCCGGGGCCAAAAACACGCGGACCGGCGGGATCGGGATGCGCTGTTCGGTAATCGCCGATAGGTAGCTGTAAGTATGCTCTACCTGATGCTTGCCGCTGAAATTTTCCTTACGGAAAGGATGATGAATATCAGGCGTACCTAAATCTGCGCCGATAATATTGCTTACCCCCGCCATTTTCGCCAACCGCAGGCTGTACTTGCAAGGAACCGGGTTGGCCAGGATCGCCGCGTCGAATTTTATTTTACGCAGCTTAAGAAAAATCATCAGACGCTCAAAATAAACCCCTAATGTCGTTTCATTTTTCGCCTTGTGCTTTGCCTTTTTATAGACGAAAACCTTTTCAAGGTGCGGGTTGTTTTTAACGACATCCTGGCTGACTTTATTGATTAACAGATAAAGTTTGGCATCCGGATAGGCAATTTTCACCCCTTCAATCAAAGGAGTCGTACAAACAAGATCGCCAATATTGTCACGGCGAATAATTAAAATATTCTTCATTCCAAGCCTATCAGCGAAATCTCTCGCCTGTTGTCTAAAACTGACACCAAAGGTTACCAAATTAGCGCCTTTCCCTTCCAGTTATGGTACTATTCTGACTAACCCATATAATGAAATTGATAGAATGTTGCTGCGTTTATATCAGGTACTACTCTACCTCATCCAACCCCTGATCTGGCTCCGCTTACTGCTGCGCAGCCGCAAAGCTCCAGCCTACCGTAAACGCTGGGCAGAACGCTATGGCTTCTGCGCCGGAAAAGTGGTGCCGGGCGGCATCATGCTGCATTCCGTCTCCGTGGGGGAAACGCTGGCAGCCATCCCGTTGGTCCGCGCGCTGCGACACCGCTATCCCTATTTACCGATTACTGTGACCACGATGACGCCAACTGGTTCAGAGCGCGTTCAGTCCGCTTTCGGTAAAGACGTTCATCATGTTTATCTGCCTTACGACCTGCCCGGCTCCATGCGCCGTTTCCTCGATCAGGTGAACCCCAAGCTGGTTATCATCATGGAGACCGAGCTGTGGCCAAATCTGATTAACGCGCTGCATCAGCGTCAGATCCCGCTGGTGATCGCCAACGCACGCCTTTCCGCTCGCTCTGCCGCCGGTTATAAAAAAATCGGCGGTTTTGTCCGCGACATGCTGCGCCGCATTACGCTAATCGCCGCGCAAAATCAGGAAGATGGCGAACGCTTTATCGAACTTGGCCTGAAACGCTCGCAGCTGACCGTGACCGGCAGCCTGAAATTCGACATTTCCGTCACTCCCGAGCTGGCTGCGCGCGCGATCACGTTACGCCGCCAATGGGCACCGCGTCGCCCGGTGTGGATCGCGACCAGCACTCATGAAGGTGAAGAAACCATTCTGCTGGCGGCACACCGCAAGCTGCTGGAAAAACATCCCGACCTGCTGCTGATCCTGGTGCCGCGTCACCCTGAACGTTTCTCTACCGCCAAAGAACTGGTGCAGAAAGCCGGTTTCAGCTACACCCTGCGCAGCAGCGGTGAAATCCCCTCCGGCAGCACCCAGGTGGTGATTGGCGATACCATGGGCGAACTGATGCTGCTGTACGGCATTGCCGACCTGGCCTTTGTCGGCGGCAGCCTGGTGGAACGCGGCGGGCATAATCCGCTGGAAGCAGCCGCACATGCCATTCCGGTGCTGATGGGGCCGCATATCTTCAACTTTAAAGATATCTGCGCCAAGTTATCGCAGGCCGAAGGGCTGATCACCGTGGCCGACGAGGACTCGCTGGTCAAGGAAGTCGCCACTCTGCTCACCGACGAAGACTATCGCCGCTATTACGGCCGCCACGCCGTGGAAGTGCTGTATCAGAATCAGGGAGCGCTGCAGCGCCTGCTGCAACTGTTGGAACCGCACCTGCCGCCACGGAGCCATTAAATGAGCGACCGCAAAAGCCTGTCGGTGGTGATCATCGCCAAGAACGAAGCCGGGCTGCTGCCGGATTGCCTGAACTCTGTGGCCTGGGCGGACGAAGTGGTCATTCTCGATTCGGGCAGCCAGGATGACAGCATCGCCATTGCCGAAAACCTCGGTGCCAAAGTGTTCGTCCATACCGACTGGCAGGGCTTCGGCAAACAGCGCCAATTGGCTCAAAGCTACGCCAGCCACGACTATATTCTGATGATCGACGCTGACGAGCGCGTCACCCCCGAACTGCGCCAGTCGATTGAACAGACCTTGGCCGCGCCTGACGACAATCAGGTCTACAGTTGTGCGCGCCGCAACCTGTTCCTTGGACGTTTTATGCGTCACAGCGGGTGGTATCCGGATCGCGTCAACCGGCTGTACGCCAACCGACGCTATCGCTATAACGACGATCTGGTGCATGAATCGCTCAATATCGGCGCCGCGAAAGTGGTGCCCCTCAGCGGCGATCTGCTACACCTGACCTGTCGCGACTTTTTCGCTTTCCAGCGCAAGCAGTTGCGTTATGCCGAAGAATGGGCCAATCAGCGTCATCAGGCCGGCAAGCGCTGCGGTTACTCCTCCATACTGACTCATACTCTCGGTGCCTTCTGCAAAACCTGGCTGCTGCGCGCCGGCTTCCTCGACGGTAAACAGGGGTTGCTGTTAGCCGTGGTCAACGCGCAATATACCTTCAATAAATATGCCGCATTGTGGGCATTGGGCCGCAACTCTTCAGAGAAGTGAATCATGACCAGTAAAGCCATTTATCCCGGTACTTTCGATCCCCTGACTAACGGCCACCTGGATTTGGTGACGCGCGCGTCATTGATGTTCGATCACGTCATTCTGGCCATTGCCGCCAGCCCAAGCAAAAAACCGCTGTTCACGCTGGAAGAGCGCGTGGCGTTAGCCACTCAGGTGACATCGCATCTGGATAATGTCGAAGTGTTGGGATTCAGTGAGCTGATGGCGCATTTTGCCGCCCACCAAAATGCCAATATTCTGGTGCGCGGCCTGCGTGCGGTGTCTGACTTTGAATATGAATTGCAGTTGGCGAACATGAACCGCCACCTGATGCCAACGCTGGAAAGCGTGTTCCTGATGCCTTCCGAAGAGTGGTCGTTTATCTCTTCCTCTCTGGTGAAGGAAGTGGCGCGCCACGGCGGCGATATCGCACCTTTCCTGCCGGACGTGGTCACCCAGGCACTGATGGAAAGGCTCGCCGTACAATAATCAGCGTTGGCAGCGACGGCAGAAGAAGGTACTGCGCTGCCCGTGTTTAGCGGATTCAATCGGCGTGCCGCACGCGCGGCAAGGCTCACCCGCACGACCATACACCTGCAATTCTTGCGCGAAATAGCCTGGTTTACCGTCCGACTGCAGGAAATCGCGCAATGTGGTACCCCCTTGCTCAATCGAGCGTAGCAATACCGCCTTGATAGTCTCCACCAGCAACTCAGCTTCCGTTTTGCTCAGCGAAGCGGCCGGGCGATCGGGCAGGATCCCGGCGGTGAACAGTGATTCGCTGGCGTAGATATTGCCAACCCCTACGACCAGCTTGTTATCCATCAGCCAGGGTTTGATCAGCGTGCGCTTATTGCGCGATTTTTCGTACAGGTAGGCGCCAGTAAAGGCTTCACTTAGCGGTTCCGGCCCAAGGTGGGCCAGCACATTGCTGTTCGCCAGGTCTTCGCACCACAGCCAGGCGCCAAAACGGCGGGGATCGGTATAACGCAGCGTCATGCCGTTGCTGATCACCAGATCAACATGGTCGTGCTTACCGGCTTCGGTTTCCTCAGCCAGCATACGCAGGCTACCGGACATCCCCAAATGGACGATAATCCAGCCGTGGTCCAGTTCAATCAGCAGATACTTGGCGCGGCGTTGTACGCTGCGTACCGGTCGGTCGCTCAGCGCCAGAATTTGCTCGGAAACAGGCCAACGCAGCCGCGCGTTGCGCACCACCGCATACTGAATGCTATGGCCGACAAGATAAGGTTCAATACCACGTCGGCTGGTCTCAACTTCTGGTAATTCAGGCATCTAGCGCTCTCCCGTCGGTTTTCTACCCTTATAAAACAAAAAACCCAGCCTAAGCTGGGTTTTTATTAATCCACTAAAATTATTTAATTTTAGCTTCTTTGTACAGTACGTGTTGACGGACAACTGGATCGAATTTCTTCAGTTCCAATTTTTCCGGCTTAGTACGCTTGTTCTTCGTGGTGGTATAGAAGTGACCAGTACCAGCAGAAGAAACCAGCTTGATCTTCTCGCGAACACCTTTAGCCATGATGCAGTTCCTTAATACTTCTCACCACGGGTACGCAGATCGGCCAAGACCGTCTCAATACCCTTCTTATCGATAACACGCATACCTTTAGCAGATACACGCAGCGTTACAAAGCGCTTCTCAGCCTCAACCCAAAAACGGTGTGAGTGCAGGTTCGGCAGAAAACGGCGTTTGGTCGCGTTCATTGCGTGGGAACGGTTGTTACCGCTCACCGGGCGCTTGCCAGTAACTTGGCAGACTCGGGACATGTCTATTCTCCAAAAATCAAATCAGCTCGAGCTTCGTATAGGGTATGGCCGCCTCGTCAGGCTTTTAGAGCCCATCTCAGCAAACTCCATACTGAGGAGACTCCCGTCATCAGGTCAGAAACCACACATCAGGTTAGAAACCTGCTGAGATAGGCTCTTACGCCAAACCCAAGATTCTCAAAGGTGGCGTAGTATACGCTCTGAGGCGTAAGTGCTCAAGTCCCGAACAGCTAAAGATCCCCGAAGGATCGCGAAAAAATCGCTTAAAGCCATCCGCGCTCGGCAAAAGAGACGCATTCACCCCGACCTATCACCAAATGATCGAGCACTCGGATCTCCAATAACAGGCAGGCATTAACCACATGCTCTGTTATCAAACGGTCAGCGTGACTGGGTTCAGCCTTACCCGAAGGATGATTATGCGCCAGAATAATGGCGGCCGCATTAGCCTTCAACGCTTCACGCACAATTTCTCTCGGGTGCACGACGACGCTGCTGATGGTACCAGCAAACATCTCCTGATGGCGAATAACGCGGTGCTGATTGTCTAAAAACAATACCAAAAATACCTCCCGCTCACGGTGCGCCAGTAAGCTTTGCAGATAATGCTGCGTTATTTTGGGATTGAGCATGGCGTTTTCCTGCGCCAGATGGCTGGAAAAGAAGCGAAACGCCAATTCTGAAATCGCCTGAAGCTGCGCATAGCTCGAATTGCCCAATCCTTTGTGGCTGCAGAAAACCTGATGGTCTGCCGACATCAGATGATACAGCGAGCCAAACTGCCCCAACAGCTGCTCCGCCAGTTGCATGACATGCAGGCCGGGAAACCCGGTACGCAGAAAAATCGCCAGCAACTCCGCATCGGACAGCGCCGCCGCGCCGTACCGCAGTAACTTTTCCCGGGGCGCTAACGCTCCCGGCCATAAGGTCATTACCTGACTGCTCATCATCACCCCCCGAAAGCGTCCAAGCATGCCATGCGGAACAAAGGGTAACGACAGGTGTTTGATAACATTGCGAAGTGCTGCGCAAAGCGCAATGTAACGAGCTGCAGAGACAGCGGAATCGCTCACCTGTCTGGCGGTTATGCTAAAATGGCGCATCTTTCGGTTTTCAATCGGACAATCATGATGACGGGACTTTCCGGCAAACATATTGTGCTTGGCATCAGTGGCGGTATCGCTGCGTACAAATGCCCAGAACTGGTGCGCCGCCTGCGTGACAGAGGCGCGGAAGTGCGTGTGGTAATGACCGGCGCGGCGAAAGCGTTCATCACGCCGCTGACGCTGCAGGCGGTTTCCGGCTATCCGGTCTCCGACGATCTGCTGGATCCCGCAGCCGAAGCCGCAATGGGTCACATAGAGCTCGGAAAATGGGCGGATTTAGTGATTCTTGCCCCAGCTACCGCCGATCTGCTGGCACGCGTCGCTGCCGGCATGGCCAACGATCTGCTGACGACCCTTTGCCTGGCGACCGACGCACCGATAGCCGCAGCGCCTGCCATGAACCAACAGATGTATCGCGCCACCGCCACCCAAGCCAATCTGCAAACGCTGCAGGCACGCGGCATGTTGCTGTGGGGCCCGGACAGCGGCAGCCAGGCTTGTGGCGATATTGGGCCGGGCCGCATGCTCGATCCCTTGAACATCGTCGATCTGGCGAACGGTTATTTCTCCGCTTCACAAGATTTGCAACATTTAAAGATTATGATCACCGCCGGCCCAACGCGTGAAGCGCTGGACCCGGTGCGTTTCATCAGCAATCACAGTTCCGGTAAAATGGGCTTCTCTATCGCCCAAGCCGCCGCCGCACGCGGTGCGCAAGTCACCTTGATTGCCGGTCCGGTCAACCAGCCGACGCCGCCGTCGGTAACCCGGGTAGACGTCATCAGTGCGCTGGAAATGGAACACGCAGTACAGCAGCGCGCCGCCCAGCAGGACATTTTCATTTCCTGTGCCGCCGTAGCCGATTACCGTGCCGGGCAGATCGCCGGTGAAAAAATAAAAAAACAGGGTGATGAAATCATCCTCAAAATGGTAAAAAACCCCGACATCGTTGCCGGCGTCGCCGCAATGACTAAAAATCGCCCCTTTGTCGTGGGGTTTGCCGCCGAAACCCAGAATGTGGAAGAATACGCGCGACAAAAACTGGCGCGTAAGAAACTGGATTTAATTTGCGCTAATGATGTATCGCTTGCAGAGCATGGGTTTAACAGTGACACCAATGCCTTGCACCTTTTTTGGCAGAATGGAGAAAAGCGCCTGGCGCTGAGCGATAAGGCACTCCTTGGCCAACGTTTAATAGACGAGATAGTCAGCCGTTATGATGAAAAAAATCGACGTTAAAATCCTCGACCCGCGTATCGGACAGGATTTCCCTTTACCGACCTACGCTACCCCGGGTTCAGCCGGTCTCGATCTGCGCGCCTGCCTGGACACCGCGGTTGAACTGGCGCCGGGTGAAACCACGTTGCTGCCTACCGGTCTGGCTATTCACATTGCCGACACCGATCTGGCGGCGGTGATCTTGCCGCGCTCAGGTTTGGGCCACAAGCACGGCGTGGTGCTGGGCAACCTGGTTGGCCTGATCGACTCCGACTACCAGGGCCAACTGATGGTTTCCGTCTGGAACCGCGGCCAAAAATCCTTCACCATTGAACCTGGCGAACGTATCGCGCAAATGGTCTTTGTGCCTGTTGTGCAAGCTGAGTTCAATCTGGTAGAAGAGTTCGACAGCAGCGAACGTGGCGCAGGTGGCTTTGGCCACTCGGGTCGCCACTAAGCGCAGCCCAAGACTTGATTGTCGGCAGGGAAATGTCGTCCGAAATCTTGCCGCCCAGAGAGAAGGACATTTCTATACCCAAGATAATTGAAGTTGCATCACAACAAAGCCGTGGCTTTGTTGAACAGCGCTTGCGCTGGCCCCTACGGGGTGAGTGGGTGCAGCCAACACAGATGCAGCTTCAAGTATGGCGGGTATATGGCAAGGTTTGTCCGGCAACGATTACAGTGCACACCAGGTCGCGCGGAGAACACAGGTCGTTAAGGCCGCTGACCCCAGCATCGTAAAAAAGCTATCACATAAGCCGCACAGAGATCTCTCTGCAATGGCCGGTGCGCGGGTTTCCGAAAGTCTAAGCAGTTTTAGCAAGGGTCTAATCAGACATGGCAGAAAAAGAAAATACCAAAAGGAACAGGCGCGAGGAAATACTGCAGGCGTTAGCCCAGATGCTGGAATCCAGCGACGGCAGCCAGCGTATCACCACTGCGAAACTGGCCGCTAACGTCGGTGTCTCCGAAGCTGCGTTGTATCGGCATTTTCCCAGCAAAACACGGATGTTCGACAGTCTGATCGAATTTATTGAAGACAGCCTGATAACGCGCATCAACCTGATCCTGCAGGACGAAAAAGAAACCTTTAACCGCCTGCGTCTGATCCTGTTGCTGATCTTGGGGTTTGCCGAACGTAACCCTGGCCTGACGCGCATCATGACCGGCCATGCGCTGATGTTTGAGCAGGACCGTTTGCAGGGAAGGATCAGCCAGCTGTTTGAACGTATAGAGGCGCAGCTGCGGCAGGTACTGAAAGAGCGCAAACTGCGGGAAGGCAAAGGCTTTGTCGTGGATGAAACGCTGCTGGCCAGCCAACTGCTGGCCTTCTGCGAAGGTATGCTGTCACGCTACGTGCGCTCCGAGTTCCGTTACCGTCCTACGCAAGACTTCGACGGCCGCTGGCCGCTGCTGGCGGCACAGCTGCAATAAACCGTTGTCAGGCGCGTTTTGGCGCGCCTGACAACGTGAATAGCGCGTTAAACCCCGTACTGTTCACGATAGGCGCGCACCGCCGCCAGACTCGCCGCCATTTCCGGTTTCTCTTCCAGATAAGCAATCAGATCTTTCAGCGTCACGATGGAAATCACCTTACAGTGATAGTCGCGCTCGACTTCCTGAATAGCTGAAATCTCCGCACGCCCGCGTTCCTGACGGTCCAGGGAGATCAACACCCCGGCCAACGTCGCACCGCTGGCACCGATGATTTCCATCGACTCACGGATTGCGGTGCCGGCGGTGATCACATCGTCCACCAGCATCACTCGGCCCTGCAGCGGGCTGCCCACCAAAGTGCCGCCTTCGCCGTGGGTTTTGGCTTCTTTACGGTTAAAGCAGTAAGGTACGTCGCGTTCATGGTGTTCCGCCAGCGCTACCGCCGTGGTGGTGGCGATCGGGATACCTTTGTATGCCGGGCCAAACAGCAGATCAAAATCGATGCCGGAGTCCATCAGCGCTTCGGCGTAGAAGCGTCCTAACAACGCGAGATCACGCCCGGTATTAAACAGGCCGGCATTAAAGAAATACGGGCTGGTACGGCCGGATTTCAGAGTGAACTCACCGAATTTCAATACCTGCTTGTTAAGCGCGAACTCGATAAACTGGCGCTGATAGGCTTTCATTACTGCTTCTCCTCGTCTGGGTCTGTTAGATCTGTTATTACTGCCACCCGATAGTCGGGCGTAAAAAAGGCGACTCTTCAGTCGCCTTAAAAATTACTCTGCCAGCGCCGCTTTCTGCGCCTGGAAGATGGTTTCGATGCCCCCTCGAGCCAGCGCCAACAGCGCCAACAGCTCTTCGTGGCTGAAAGGTTCGCCCTCGGCGGTGCCCTGCACCTCGATCATGCGGCCGTCTTCCATCATCACCACGTTCATATCGGTTTCTGCCGCAGAGTCTTCGACGTACTCCAGATCGCACAGCGCTTCGCCCTTGACGATACCGACAGACACTGCAGCCACCAGCCCTTTCATTGGGTTGGCCTTCAGTTTGCCCGCAGCAACCAATGCATTAAGCGCATCAGCCAGCGCAACGCAGGCACCGGAAATGGAGGCGGTGCGGGTGCCGCCATCAGCCTGCAGTACGTCGCAATCCAGGGTAATGGTGAACTCACCCAGTTTTTTCAGATCGACCGCCGCACGCAGCGAACGGGCGATCAGGCGCTGAATTTCCAGCGTACGGCCGCCCTGCTTGCCTTTTGCGGCCTCGCGAGCGTTACGGCTGTGGGTAGAGCGCGGCAGCATGCCGTATTCGGCGGTGATCCAACCCTGGCCCTGACCTTTCAGGAAGCGCGGAACGCCCTCTTCTACCGTGGCGGTGCACAAAACTTTGGTATCGCCAAACTCAACCAGCACTGAACCTTCAGCGTGTTTGGTATAGTGACGGGTCAGTGTCAGTGGGCGAACTTGTTGTGGTGCTCTGCCTGCAGGACGCATGGGTTCTCTCCGGCTTCTAATCTACGATTGGCTGCGCATTATACGGGCTTCGTGACGTAATGCCTATCCTGCCCGGAGGTCCAACGTTATAATCGTTCCATCTTTTCCTATTACGGGTACGCATCAATGATCCGCAGCATGACCGCCTACGCACGGAGTGAAATCAAGGGTGAATGGGGCAGCGCAGCTTGGGAGCTGCGTTCCGTTAACCAACGCTATCTAGAAACCTACATCCGTTTACCGGAGCAATTCCGCAGCCTGGAGCCGGTGATCCGCGAACGTATCCGTGGCCGTCTGACCCGTGGCAAAGTGGAATGCAACCTGCGCTTCGAGCTGGACCCGAGCGCGCAAAGCTCGCTGATCCTGAACGAAAAACTGGCTAAACAGCTGGTTGAAGCCGCCAACTGGGTAAAAATGCAGAGCGACGAAGGGGAAATCGATCCTATCGACGTCTTGCGTTGGCCGGGTGTGATGTCTGCTCAGGAGCAGGATCTGGACGCCATCAGCGCACAGCTGATGCAGGCTCTGGATAGCGCATTGGATGATTTCATCACCGCTCGCGAAAGCGAAGGCACCGCGCTGAAAGCCCTGATCGAACAGCGCCTCGACGGCGTCAGCGCCGAAGTGATCAAAGTGCGCGCCCAGATGCCAAACATCCTGCAATGGCAGCGTGAGCGCCTGGTCAGCAAGCTGGAAGAAGCTCAGGTGCAGTTGGAAAACACTCGCCTGGAACAGGAGCTGGTGTTGATGGCGCAACGTATTGACGTTGCCGAAGAGCTGGACCGTCTGGAAGCCCACGTAAAAGAAACGCATAACATCCTGAAGAAGAAAGAAGCCGTGGGCCGCCGCCTCGACTTTATGATGCAGGAGTTTAACCGCGAATCGAACACGCTGGCGTCCAAGTCGATTAATGCCGAAGTCACCACTTCCGCTATCGAACTGAAAGTGCTGATCGAGCAAATGCGCGAGCAGATCCAGAACATCGAGTGATATTTTCTTCACTAACCAAAACCCGCGCTATGCGGGTTTTTTTATGAACCAACCCTATATATACCTAGCCGCCTGCTGTTCGGTAATTAGCCCCAATTTTTGCAGTTGAACGGCTATGGCCCAAGTGGTGCGTTCAAATTCGCTGCTCAATGCCTCAAGCGTTCCGCCCTCTGCATAGCTCTCCTGCAGCCGCTCTTCCGGTGAGAGCTTTACTTTCTTCTGGCGCTCCGGCTCACTCGGCCAATGCAAACAGTAGCCGAATCGCCTCCGGCGAACCGGTCATTGACGCCGTACCCAGCAACTCCCCCGTCTCGGGGTTAATGCCATTTGCCAGCGCCCGCAACATTGCCTGTGTCTTCATATCCGCATCCTCATCCTGAGAAAGTAGGCCGTCTTTTGCGGCGAAATAGTGAACTCTTTTTCTCTCTCAGCGAGGAAAAAATCAATAGTTAAGCGGGATGACGTTCAGATTATGCGGGACAGATTCCAGCCGGCCCGCTCCATCGGCGATGGGTTTACAGGCATCTGCGCCGTAAAAGCGAGGCTTTTACGAAAAACTGCGACGATCACCCAGAGAATGACAATCCATAACCCATACCAGCCGCCCGAAGTATTTTGTTCTAATTATCACGTAAGGTAATGAAAGGCAGGCGAAGCTGTGGCTAAATGTGTTTTTTTCATGCCCGCAAGCCGTACGGACCCTTTATGCCGCAAATTCTGCAATTTATTTTCGCCCTGGTGGTGATCATCGCCCTGGCGTTGCTGGTCAGCAACGATCGCAAGAAAATCCGCCTGCGCTATATTATTCAGCTGTTGGTCATTGAAGGTGCACTCGCCTATTTCTTCCTGCATTCAGAAAGTGGCCTCAGCGTAATCAGACACGTCGCCGGCTTCTTTGAAACGCTGCTGACCTACGCAGCGCAAGGCTCCGACTTTGTTTTCGGTGGCATGAGCAAGGACGGGCTGGCGTTCATTTTCCTGGGCGTTTTGTGCCCGATTATCTTTATTTCCGCGCTAATCGGTATTTTGCAGCACTTTCGTATTTTGCCGCTGATTATCCGCCTGGTCGGCACCCTGCTGTCCAAGGTTAACGGCATGGGCAAGCTGGAGTCTTTCAACGCCGTCAGCACGCTGGTACTCGGTCAGTCGGAAAACTTCATCGCCTATAAGGGGATCATCGGCGATATTTCGCCGCGCCGCATGTACACCATGGCCGCAACCGCCATGTCGACGGTCTCCATGTCCATCGTTGGCGCCTACATGTCGATGATCGATGCGCAATACGTGGTTGCGGCACTGATCCTCAATATGTTCAGCACCTTTATCATTCTGTCGATCATCAACCCTTATCAACTGGACGATGAGCCTGAACTGAAACTGAACAAACTGCATGAAGATCAGAGCTTCTTTGAAATGCTGGGCGAATACATTCTGGCGGGCTTCAAGATTGCGATGATTATCGCCGCGATGCTGATTGGTTTTATTGCGCTGATCTCTGCGGTAAATGCTCTGTTCTCGGCCGTGTTCGGCATCAGCTTCCAGCAAATTCTGGGCTACGTGTTTTATCCGCTGGCCTGGTTGATCGGCATCCCGGCACAGGATGCGTTGCGGGCCGGCAGCATCATGGCGACCAAGTTGGTGGCCAATGAATTCGTGGCGATGATCGAGTTGAAGAAAATTGCGACGGAACTGTCGCCGCGCGGCCTGGGTATTTTGTCCGTGTTCCTCGTCTCCTTTGCCAACTTTGCCTCTATCGGCATCGTCGCTGGGGCGATCAAAGGGCTGAATGAACGACAAGGCAACGTGGTATCCCGCTTTGGCCTGAAGCTGGTCTATGGTTCAACGCTGGTCAGCCTGCTCTCGGCAGCCATCGCAGGGTTGGTGCTGTAAGTCAATATCCCGGCTCCGGCCGGGATCACCTCAGAACGCGACGCACACCGGCGCATCAACGCGCATCACCGAATCCTGCGCAAACTGCTGCTTATAGCTGCTGCGCAGCGCCTCGATGTTGGTTTCACTCTCCTTGCCCGGCGCATGTATCAGCATTAACGCCTTGCTGTTTTCGCGTGCCAGTTTGCCATCATTGCCCAGCCACTGCCCTTTGGCATCAAACACCGACAGACCGTCTTTAAAGCGCGGCGTTACCTGCCGATCGACAAAACCCTGCCACTCTGCTGCGGTAATCACCGGTCCGGTTGGGCGGTTCAAACCGAAATAGAGCGTGGTTTGGACCATCGGATCGCCGGTGCCGCAAACCTTCGGTTTTTGCTGCGTGGCATTTTGGGCCGTTGCAACACAGCCGCTCAACAACAGGGCGGTAACCAAGGCCGCCGCCAGCATGGGAGTATTTTTCATTTTATATTCATATTCCTCGATGGGCACACCCGTCATCAGCCTGAAATACACCGCCGATGCGCAGCGTAAAGATAGAATGCAAAAAGCATAGTCAGCTCTAGAAACTAACACGAAATATCTAATACCTGTATGGTCATTGAAAGGTTAAAAAAGGCCAATAACAAGTCAGATAAACCACTTCCAGATTAATTAAAGTAATCCGAATAGGCATTGGTTAGAAAAACTCAGTAGCGATATGCCCCGTCGGCGATTACCCTTTCGGCCTTACACTCACTCCCGCCCACCCTGTGAATACCTTATGTTACTGAGCATTCTTTATATCATCGGCATCACCGCCGAAGCCATGACCGGCGCGCTGGCTGCCGGCCGCCGCCAGATGGATATGTTTGGCGTGATTATTATCGCTTCGGCCACAGCTATTGGCGGTGGCTCGGTGCGCGATATGCTGCTCGGGCACTTTCCGTTGGGGTGGGTCAAGCATCCTGAATATATCGTGATTGTCGCCATTGCCGCGATTGTCACTACCTGGGTAGCGCCGCTGATGCGCCACTTGCGTCGCCTGTTCCTGGTGCTGGACGCCGTTGGCCTGATTGTATTTTCAATCATCGGGGCGCAGGTCGCTCTGGATATGGGCCACGGCCCTATCATCGCCGCCATTGCGGCTGTCATCACCGGCGTGTTCGGTGGCGTGCTGCGCGATATGCTTTGCAACCGCATCCCTCTGGTTTTCCAGAAGGAAATCTATGCCGGTATTTCCTTCGCCGCCGCCTGGCTGTACATCGGCCTGCAACACTTCAGCCTGCCGCATAACCTGGTCGTCATCATCACGCTGGTCGCCGGCCTGAGCGCCCGCTTGATCGCCCTGCGCTTTCGCCTGGGGCTGCCGGTATTCAACTACCAGCATCCAGACCATTAATACGGCTCACCTCAGAGGCAACATATGCTGCGCCAGGTAGTCTACAAAGACCCTCACCTTGGGCAGCATATGCCGGCTTGACGGCCACAGAGCTGAGAAAAATCCCTGCTCCTGCGTATGTTGATCCAACACCGCTACCAGTTGCCCGGCGTTAATGGCCGAACACAGCGTAAAATCCGGCAGGTAAGCGATGCCCAATCCTTCCTGGGTGGCGTGGATCAGCGCTTCAATGCTGTTGCAGCTCAGCGTCACCGGGATTCGTTGGGAAACCGGCTCTCCCTCAGAAAACAACCTCCACTCCTGCAGTTGCTGGCCCCCCGGGTAGCGGTAGCGCAGGCAGGCATGCTCGAGCAAATCTTCCGGCCCCTGCGGCACACCCCGACGCTGTAAATACTCAGGCGCACCCGCCAGTATCAACCGGAACGGCCCCAGCCGCCGGGCCATCAGCCGGGAATCCGCCAACTCACCGCTGCGAACCGCCACGTCGATTCCCTCGGCGATCAGATCCACCATCCGGTCATTGAAGTCCACGTCCAGCTCAACCTCGGGATAAAGCGCGCTGAAATCAGCAAGCAGAGGTACCAACATTCGATAGCCGATAGCCGGCATACTCACGCGCAGCTTGCCGCGCGGCGCATCGGAGATCCTCGCCATTTCGGCTTCGGCATTTTCAATTTCGCTGACGATGCGTTGGCAGCGTTCAAAAAACAACGCCCCCTCATCGGTGAGATTGATACGCCGGGTGCTGCGGTTAAACAGCCTGACGCCCAACGATTCCTCAAGCCTGGCCACGCTTTTCCCGACGGCAGAGGCGGACACGCCCAGCCGTTCACCTGCGGCGACAAAACTGCGTAGCTCGGCAGCGCGCACAAAGGCCAATAGGCCACTGAGGCTGTCCATAGGATCTCCAATTAGAGCGTTATTGTCCTTAAAGAGTGGAATATAGCCCCATTTTTAGCCAATTAAATCCACTTTATCATCCACCCCAACCGACAATACTGCCGCTGGAGCTCATCATGAACCATCCTCACCGTCTTCCAGACCCCGCTCCCGATCCGCAACGCTGGATTATCCTGTTCTCCGTCTGCCTGGCGGGGTTGATTATGCCGATTAACTTTACCGGCCCGGCAGTCTCTTTACCCGCTATCGCCGCCAGCCTGGGCGGCAGCGTAGTCGCCCTCAGTTGGGTCACCAACGCCTTTATGCTGACCTTTGGCTGCAGCCTGATGATTGCCGGCGCGCTCGCCGATCGCTTTGGCCGCAAACGCGTGTTCATCAGCGGCCTGGCGGTGCTTACCCTAAGCTCAATGGTTATGCTGACGGTGCAAGATATCATCGCCTTCGATGTGATTCGTGCGCTTCAGGGTATTGCCGCCGCAGCGGCGTTTGCCGGAGGAACCGCAGGCCTGGCTCAGGTATTCGATGGCGCAGAACGCGCCAAAGCCTTCAGCCTGTTGGGAACCACCTTTGGCATCGGCCTGGCATTTGGCCCGCTGCTGGCCGGTTTTTTGGTACAGCATTTTGATTGGCGCGCGATTTTTATCAGCGTGTCGCTGTTCAGCGCCATCGCCCTGTTCGCCGGTATACGCTATATGCATGAGTCGCGCGATCCCGCAGCGGCCAAACTCGACTGGCCCGGCGCGGCCACCTTTACGCTGGCTCTGACACTATTGACTTATGCCGTACTGCAAGCCCCCGACAGCGGTTGGAGCAACCGTGGAGTCATCGCCCTGTTCAGCGGCGCGCTGCTTTTCATGATTGCCTTTGTCGCGATCGAGAATCGCGTGCGCAGGCCGATGCTTGATCTGTCTTTATTCCGCTATCCGCGCTTTGTCGGCGTACAGTTTCTGGCGGCCGCCCCAGCCTATTCCTACGTGGTGCTGCTGGTTTTACTCCCGCTGCGCTTTATTGGCATCGAAGGTTACGGCACCCTGGAGGCGGGTATCGTTATGTTCGCACTCTCGGCGCCAATGCTGGTATTGCCTGTGCTTGCAGGCATGTTGGCGCACCGGTTTTCCGCCGGTATCATTTCCAGCCTGGGTTTACTGATCTGCGCCTTCGGCCTGTTATGGCTGGCGCAATATGCGCCGGGGAAACCCTTCGTGCTATTGATTCTGCCGCTGTTGACCATTGGCTGCGGCATCAGCTTGCCCTGGGGATTAATGGATGGCTTGGCTGTCAGCGTGGTACCGAAGGATCGCGCAGGCATGGCTACCGGCATTTTTAGCACCGTCCGCGTGGCGGGCGAAGGTATCGCACTCGCCGTGGTAGGCGCGTTGCTGGCCACCCTGGTTGAACAGCATCTACCGGGCTCTCCTCTGGCCAATGCGGCCGCCGGCGCCCATCGGCTGGCAATGGGCGACCTGCAACAAGCGGCGGCACTGCTGAATGTCGATACTGCGGCCTTGAAACAGAGCTACGAAGCCGCGTTTCATAACCTGCTGTATATTCTGGCATTAATGACGGCGATATCCGCAGGCATCGTTTTTATTTTCCTGCGTCATGCCTCACCCTCGCCGAGCACGCATCCACAGACCACAGACGCAACCTCACTTGTCGAGAGATCGACGGAGTAACAGCACATCACTGGGTTCCGACAAAACCTGTTATTTCCTGTGCCTCCAGCGTGCTGACCAGCGTCAGAAATGGCGGATGCTGTAGAAAACCGGTGATTTGCTCGGCCTTTTTCGCGCCTATCCCGGTCATTTTTCGCCACTCTCCTACGGGGAGTTGCCGTATCTGATGCCAGCTTTTCAGCGCCTGCGTTTGTTGCAGGCTCAGCGGCACGCCTAAGGCTATCAGCCAGCGAGCAAACGGCTGTTGTCGCGCCAGCTGAAATTGCCGGTGGATGCTTCGCCCGCGTTTATCACCGATGCCGGGCGCTGACATCAGTTGCTCCGGCGTCAACACCAACCAATCCAGCAAGTGCCGCACCAGCCCCTGATCAATCAGCACCTGCCAGGTAGATTCACTGACACCGTGCAGGCCGAGTCCCTGTGGGCCGCCCAACCACACCAGCCGCGCCAGAAACTGCTGGCGACACTCCGGCAGCCAGGTAAAGCAACTCAAAGCATGGTAGCGATCGGCAGCCGGCGCACTGGGCTCGATTCTTTCTGTGGCCCGCCAGGCCACTTTATCCAGACGCGGGATCCCATTCCCCATCAGGCTAATAGCCACCTGATCTCCGGGCACAACCGCCCACTGCCGCCAGCGGGGCAGCGATCCCAGGTTAACCCGCGAGACCCATTTATCATCCATCCTGAGAGGATCAAGTTTCAGCACCACGGCAATCTTTCCGGTACGGCCTACACTGAACTCGACATCATTGACCCTGGCGACCTGCTGCACCGGCGGATACTTCCAGGCAACCGCCCAATCACCGGGCTTTGCCTGCCAATAGCGCCCTTGCGGTGAACGCGCCTGATGAATCACCACGCCATCCGTGACGAAGGGCAATGCTTCGCGATACCAACGCTCACGCCATTGCCGCACGTCGTCCAGTGAACTCACGGGCTGTGAATAAGCCAACGCGAGAGGAAATCCCATTGCGGCAAGCTGCTGCAAACGCTGAGTCATTTCCTTTGGGCCATCCGGCCATGCCCAGACAAACAGACCTATCTGTTGCAAGACCGGCGAAAGCCGGTTTTTCATCAGCGCACCGGCTACCGTGGATCGGGCATTGATGCCGCCATGAATCTTTTGCTGATGACCGTTCACCATCAGAAAGAGTTCGCCCTGCAGAATCAACGTCGCCGGAGCGTCCTTCACCGCCGCCGGTATCGCCGGAATAGCCCGCACCTTTTCCAGCCAGTTTTCCCCCTGTAGCCCGTTTCCCCGGCTGACCGCCGCCGCCAGTTCCCCATCGCGATACACCAAAGTAATAGCTACGCCGTCCACCTTTGGCTGAACCCAGACATCGCTACGGCCTCGCAGCCATTGGTCCACGGCGGCAGGATCCGCCAATTTATGCAGCCCGGTGTGCGCCACCGGGTGAGGCGTCTTGCCCGCCGGTAAAAGCGAACTGGGCTCCTCGACCCTTTCCAGCCCGGCGCAACGGTGCCACAACTGCAGCTTTTGCCGCAGGCTGTCGTAGACCTGATCCTCAATTAAACTGTCACCCTGTTGGTAATAGGCCACATCCCAGCGTTCAAGCTGGTTTTTTAACGCGGTTATCTCCAGTTGCAGCCGCTCCGGCCGCCACGCCGGACAACTTTCCGCCCGCAGCGCACCGCAGAACATTAACCCGCCCAACAGCGTCATCCCGACCCGTATTCCATATTTTCGCATGGTGCACCTCCCTGATAACCGGCAGTAAAACCGGGTAGCGACGTCTCGGCAACGGCCAGTTGTCCGTGCTGCCAAGCGGCTCGAGAAAGGAAGGCTGCGTTACATGAAATCGCGGAAATTTGCCGATCCGCTGCGCAAATCCGCCGTTTAGCGGTTTTTTCAGCACAAAGCGGCGGGCAAAATGCGAGCTAACGCTGCACCCGGCGCGTTAGCCGTGTATACTGTGCGGAGAAAATACACATCCGCTGTTATTGGCACATCAACCGCTATCAACGAACATCATCATGGCTCAAGGCACGCTTTTTATTGTCTCTGCCCCCAGTGGCGCAGGGAAATCAAGTCTGATTCAGGCTTTGTTAAAGACGCAACCGCTGTACGACACGCAGGTTTCGGTTTCGCACACCACGCGCGACAGCCGCCCGGGTGAACATCACGGCGAACATTATTTCTTCGTCTCAAAAGATGAATTCCGCCGGATGATTGAGCAGGATGCGTTTCTTGAGCATGCTGAAGTGTTCGGCAACTATTACGGGACCTCACGCGCCGCCATTGAGCAGGTGCTGTCGACCGGCGTAGACGTCTTCCTGGATATCGATTGGCAGGGCGCACAGCAGATCCGCGCTAAAATGCCGCAGGCGCGCAGCATCTTTATTTTGCCGCCGTCGAAGGATGAACTTGGCCGCCGCTTGCGTGGCCGCGGGCAAGACTCCGAAGACGTGATCGCCAAACGCATGGCGCAAGCCGTAGCGGAAATGACGCACTACGCGGAGTATGATTATTTAATCGTGAACGATGATTTCGATCTGGCTCTGTCCGATCTGAAAACCATTATTCGCGCCGAGCGCCTGCGTTTAGGCCGGCAATTACTGCGGCATGACGCTTTAATCAGCAAACTATTGGCAGACTGAAGACAGTTTCAGTATTATGCCCAGTCTTTTCGTCACCTGTGGAGTAGCACAAATATGGCACGCGTAACTGTTCAAGACGCTGTAGAGAAAATTGGTAACCGTTTTGACCTGGTGTTGGTCGCTGCTCGTCGGGCACGTCAAATCCAGACTGGCGGTAAAGATGCACTTGTTCCGGAAGAAAACGACAAGTACACCGTTATCGCTCTGCGCGAAATCGAAGAAGGCCTGATCACCAGCCAGATCCTCGATGTTCGTGATCGTCAGGAGCAGCAAGAGCAGGAAGCCGCAGAAATTCAAGCGGTTACCGCAATTGCTGAAGGTCGTCGTTAATTAGACTGCGAGTCTGCCTTGTACCTGTTTGAAAGCCTGAATCTGCTGATTCAACGTTACCTGCCTGAGGAGCAGATTAAGCGCCTCAAACAGGCATACCTCGTTGCACGTGATGCTCACGAGGGACAGACACGCTCCAGCGGTGAGCCCTACATTACTCACCCGGTCGCCGTGGCCTGCATTCTGGCGGAAATGCGTCTCGACCATGAGACGCTGATGGCAGCGCTGCTGCATGACGTCATCGAAGACACCCCGGCCACCTACCAGGATATGGAACAACTGTTCGGCAAGAGCGTCGCTGAACTGGTTGAAGGCGTATCCAAGCTCGACAAGCTGAAGTTCCAGGATAAGAAAGAAGCCCAGGCGGAAAACTTCCGCAAAATGATCATGGCGATGGTGCAGGATATCCGCGTCGTGCTGATCAAGCTGGCCGACCGCACGCACAATATGCGTACCCTGGGTTCGCTGCGTCCTGACAAACGTCGGCGTATCGCGCGTGAAACCCTGGAAATCTACAGCCCCTTGGCCCATCGCCTGGGTATTCACCACCTGAAGACCGAGCTGGAAGAGCTGGGTTTTGAGGCGTTGTACCCGAACCGCTACCGTGTAATCAAAGAAGTGGTGAAAGCCGCTCGCGGTAACCGTAAGGAGATGATCCAAAAGATTCTCTCCGAGATCGAAGGCCGATTGAACGAAGCCGGCATTCCTTGCCGCGTCAGCGGGCGAGAAAAGCATCTGTATTCCATCTACCTCAAGATGCACCTGAAAGAACAGCGGTTCCATTCGATTATGGACATCTATGCGTTCCGGGTGATCGTGAAGGAAGTCGATACCTGTTACCGCGTGCTGGGCCAGGCCCACAGCCTGTATAAACCGCGCCCGGGCAGGGTCAAAGACTATATCGCCATTCCCAAAGCCAACGGCTACCAATCGTTGCACACATCCCTGATCGGCCCTCACGGCGTGCCGGTTGAGGTGCAGATCCGTACCGAAGATATGGATCAGATGGCAGAAATGGGGGTGGCCGCGCACTGGGCTTATAAAGAAAAAGAACAGGGCGAAACCGGCACTACCGCGCAAATCCGCGCCCAGCGATGGATGCAAAGCTTGTTGGAGTTGCAGCAAAGCGCCGGCAGTTCATTTGAATTTATCGAGAGCGTGAAATCCGATCTGTTCCCGGATGAGATTTACGTTTTCACCCCGGAAGGCCGCATCGTTGAACTGCCTGCGGGCGCAACGCCGGTCGACTTCGCCTACGCGGTGCATACCGATATCGGTCATGCCTGCGTTGGCGCCCGCGTCGATCGCCAGCCCTATCCGCTGTCGCAGTCGCTGAGCAGCGGTCAGACGGTGGAAATCATCACCGCACCGGGTGCCCGGCCAAACGCCGCCTGGCTGAACTTTGTCGTCAGCTCGAAAGCGCGCGCCAAAATCCGCCAGATGCTGAAAAACCTCAAGCGCGATGACTCGGTCGGCCTCGGCCGCCGCTTGCTGAACCATGCGTTGGGCGGCAGCCGCAAACTGGCAGAAATTCCACCGGAAAATATCCAGCACGAGCTGGATCGCATGAAGCTGGCGACCCTGGACGATCTGCTGGCTGAAATCGGCCTCGGCAATGCCATGAGCGTGGTGGTGGCGAAAAACCTGCAGGGTGACCAATCCAACCTGGGCACCTCCTCCGGGGTTCGTAACCTGGCGATCAAGGGCGCAGACGGCGTGCTGATCACCTTCGCCAAATGCTGCCGACCTATTCCGGGCGACCCGATCATTGCCCACGTCAGCCCGGGCAAAGGGCTGGTGATCCACCATGAATCCTGCCGAAACATCCGCGGCTACCAGAAAGAGCCTGAGAAATTCATGGCGGTAGAGTGGGATAAGGACATCGAGCAGGAGTTCATCGCCGAGATCAAAGTGGACATGTTTAACCATCAGGGCGCGCTGGCCAACCTGACGGCGGCCATCAACGCGGCCGAGTCCAATATTCAGAGCCTGAATACCGAAGAGAAAGACGGCCGGGTTTATAGCGCCTTTATCCGCCTGACCACCCGCGATCGCATCCATCTGGCAAATATTATGCGTAAAATCCGTATCATGCCGGATGTGATTAAAGTTAACCGTAACCGAAATTAGCGCCTATGAGCCCTGAACGCTATGCGCGGATTTGTGAAATGCTGGCAACCCGGCAGCCGGATCTGACGGTCTGCCTGGAACAGGTACACAAACCGCATAACGTCTCCGCCATTATCCGCACCGCCGACGCCGTCGGCGTGCATCAGGTGCATGCCGTGTGGCCGACCTCACGCATGCGTACCCTGGTTTCCTCCGCTGCCGGCAGCAACAGCTGGGTCAACGTAAAAACCCACCGTACCATCTCTGACGCAGTGACCCACCTGAAAGATCAAGGTATGCAGATTCTGGCGACCCACCTTTCCGCCCGCGCGGTTGATTTCCGCGAGGTGGATTACACCCGCCCAACCTGCGTGCTGCTGGGCCAGGAAAAAACCGGTATCACCGAAGAAGCGCTGGCCCTGGCCGACCAGGACATCATCATTCCGATGATCGGCATGGTGCAATCCCTCAACGTGTCGGTCGCCTCCGCCTTGATCTTGTACGAAGCGCAGCGCCAACGCCACAACGCCGGCATGTACCTGCGCACCCGCAGCGCGCTGGACGAAGAAGAACAACAACGCCTGCTGTTCGAGGGCGGCTACCCGGTGCTGGCCAACGTCGCCAAGCGCAAAGGGCTGCCGCGCCCGCAGATTGACCAACAGGGCCAGGTGGTTGCCGACGCCGAATGGTGGGCAACCATGCAGGCAACGGTACGCCGATGAAAGGCCGCCTGCTGGACGCCGTCCCTCTCACCACGCTTTCCGGGGTTGGAGCCAGCCAGGCGGGCAAGCTGGCCAAAATTGGCCTGGAAACCATTCAGGACCTGCTGCTGCACCTCCCGCTGCGTTATGAAGACCGCACTCGTCTCTATCCGATCAACGATCTGCTGCCGGGCATTTTTGCCACGGTGGAAGGCGAAGTGCTGCGCAGCGATATCAGTTTTGGCCGTCGGCGTATGCTGACCTGCCAAATCAGCGACGGTACCGGCTTGCTCACCATGCGTTTCTTTAACTTCAACGCAGCGATGAAAAACAGCCTGGCCGCAGGCCGGCGCGTGACCGCTTACGGTGAGATCAAACGCGGTAACCACGGCGCAGAAATCATCCACCCGGAATACCGCATTCAGGGGGAAAGCAGCGAGGTTGAGCTGCAAGAATCACTGACGCCGGTTTATCCGACCACCGAAGGCATCAGGCAAGCCACGCTGCGCAAGCTGACCGATCAGGCGCTGGAGCTGCTGGACACCTGCGCCATCGCCGAACTGCTGCCACCGGAACTCAGTGGCGGGCTGATGAGCCTGCCGCAGGCGCTGCACACCCTGCACCGCCCGCCGCCGGATATCCAGCTGGAAGATTTGGAACAGGGCAAGCATCCGGCGCAAAAACGCCTGATCCTGGAAGAGCTGCTGGCGCATAACCTCAGCATGCTGGCGGTACGCGCCGGCGCGCAGAGTTATCAGGCGCTGCCGCTGATGCCGGATGACCGTCTGAAACAACAATTTCTCGCCGAATTGCCGTTTTCGCCGACCGGCGCGCAAGAGCGCGTGGTGGCCGATATCGAAGCCGATATGCAAAAAGGCTTCCCGATGATGCGATTGGTACAAGGTGATGTCGGCTCAGGCAAAACGCTGGTAGCAGCGCTGGCGGCGCTGCGCGCCATCGCCCACGGCAAACAGGTGGCATTGATGGCGCCCACCGAGCTGCTGGCCGAACAACACGCCAATAACTTCCGCCAGTGGTTTGAACCGTTGGGGCTTGAAGTCGGCTGGCTGGCCGGCAAGCAAAAAGGCAAGGCACGCATTGCTCAGCAGGAAGCGATCGCCAGCGGAAAAGTGTCGATGGTGGTCGGTACGCACGCCATCTTCCAGGAACAGGTACAGTTTTCCGGCCTGGCGCTGGTGATCATCGACGAACAGCACCGGTTTGGCGTGCACCAACGGCTGGCTCTGTGGGAAAAGGGCGAGGAGCAAGGCTTCCATGCCCACCAGTTGATCATGACCGCCACGCCAATCCCACGCACGCTGGCAATGACCGCCTATGCCGATCTCGATACCTCGGTGATCGACGAACTGCCGCCAGGCAGGACACCGGTCACCACCGTCGCCATTCCTGACACCCGGCGCGCCGATATTATCCAGCGGGTAAAAAGCGCCTGTATGGAAGAAGGCCGGCAGGCGTACTGGGTCTGTACGTTGATCGAGGAGTCGGAGTTGCTGGAAGCGCAGGCGGCAGAAGCCACCTGGGAAGAGTTGAAGACAGCGCTGCCCGAACTGAAAGTCGCTCTGGTTCACGGCCGCATGAAAGCGCAGGAAAAGCAGGCGGTAATGCAGGCCTTTAAACAGGGCGAGTTACAGCTGTTGGTGGCAACCACCGTGATCGAAGTGGGCGTCGACGTACCGAACGCCAGCCTGATGATCATCGAAAACCCGGAGCGGCTTGGATTGGCGCAACTGCATCAGTTGCGCGGCCGCGTTGGCCGTGGCGCTGTGGCATCGCATTGCGTGCTGTTGTACAAAACCCCGCTGAGTAAAACTGCGCAGAAACGTCTGCAGGTTCTGCGCGACAGTAACGATGGCTTCGTGATTGCCCAGCGCGATCTGGAAATTCGTGGCCCAGGCGAGCTGCTTGGGACGCGCCAGACCGGCAGTGCGGAGTTCAAGGTGGCCGACTTGCTGCGCGACCAGGCGATGATACCGGAAGTGCAACGCGTCGCCCGTCATATTCACCAGCAATATCCGGAACATGCCCGCGCCCTGATTGAACGCTGGCTACCGGAGAAAGCGCGCTACTCCAACGCCTGACCCTCAGCCATAGACAAGGGCGCCAATGGCGCCCTTGCTTTACCTCTCGAACGTTATTCAGCCCACCGCCGGGAATACCGGCAACAGCAGATACAGCTTAATCACGATCGCGTTGGCGATATCGATAAAGAACGCCCCCACCATCGGCACCACCAGAAACGCCAGATGCGAGGGACCGAAGCGATCGGTAATCGCCTGCATATTGGCGATCGCCGTTGGCGTGGCGCCCATGCCAAAACCACAGTGGCCCGCAGCCAGTACCGCCGCATCGTAGTTTTTACCCATCACCCGGTAAGTGACGAAAATCGCGTAGAGCGCCATCACCAGCGTCTGCACAGCCAGAATGGCCAGCATCGGCAGCGCCAGCGACGCCAACTCCCACAGGCGCAGGCTCATCAGCGCCATGGCCAGAAACAGTGACAGGCTGACGTTCCCCAGCACCGACACCGCCCGTTCGAACACGGTGTAAAAACCGCTGAACGCCAGCGTATTGCTGAGGATCACGCCAACAAACAGCACGCAAACAAAGTTTGGCAATTCAAACACCGTGCCATTCAACAGACCGGCAATAAACTGGCCCAGGCTCAAGCAGATGGCGATCATCGCGATAGTTTCGATCATCACCAAGGACGTGATCAGTCGACCGCTTTCCGGCTTTTCAAAACCGCTAGGTTGCACGCTATCTTCCGGTGTGCCCTCCGGCGTAGAGGAGTGTTTCACCAGGTAACGCGCCACCGGACCACCGATCAGGCCGCCCAGCACCAGGCCGAAAGTCGCACAGGCCATCGCCACTTCGGTCGCGTTTTCAAACCCATAGCGTTCGATAAACAGCTTGCTCCAGGCTGCGCCGGTACCATGACCGCCGGATAGCGTAATTGAACCGGCGATCAGGCCCATCAGCGGATCCAAGCCCAGTATTTTCGCCATGCCTATGCCAATAGCGTTCTGCACCAGCAGCAGGCCCAGCACCACAAACAGGAACACCATTAGCGCTCTGCCACCCGCGCGCAACCGCGCCAGGTTGGCATTCAGGCCGATGGTGGCGAAGAAGGCCAGCATCAACGGGTCTTTCAGCGACATATCGAAGCTGATTTCCCAGTTAGCAAACTTTTTCAGGGCTAACAACAAGAGCGCCACCAGCAACCCACCGGCGACAGGTGCGGGAATAGTGTATTTTCGCAACAGCGGAATGCTTGTGACGCATTTGCCCCCAAGGAGCAAAACCAGCGTTGCCGCGACTAACGTGCCATAAGTATCAAGATGAAACATCCGGGTACTCCCTGTAACGGAAAAGATCCAATAAGAAATAATAAGTTATAGAAAACCGCTTAGTTTTTAAAACTTGATGAGGGTGGGATTAGAAGTAAAAAATGCTGAGAAGACAAGAAAAAATGAACAAAAATACGACATAAGCATTAATAACCCCGACGTAATATTAGGGCGCAACCGTTTGCTTTTGCGGGGTGGATCATTAAAATGCCTGCTTTGCCGTTTCTGGAAATGTCACATCATGACCATGCCATCCACCGAGCTTGATGCCGTGCAAAAAGCCGCCGTAACGCCCCACACCAGCGAACTGATTTATCGCCTGGAAGACCGCCCGCCGCTGCCGCAAACGCTGTTTGCCGCCGGTCAGCATCTGCTGGCGATGTTCGTGGCGGTAATTACCCCGGCTCTGTTGATCTGTCAGGCGCTCGGTCTGCCGGCACAGGATACTCAGCACATTATCAGCATGTCGCTGTTTGCCTCCGGCCTGGCCTCCATTCTGCAAATTAAAACCTGGGGACCCGTCGGTTCCGGCCTGCTGTCGATTCAGGGCACCAGTTTCAACTTTGTTTCGCCACTGATTATGGGCGGGCTGGCGCTGAAGAACGGCGGTGCCGACGTCCCCACCATGATGGCCGCGCTATTCGGCACGCTGATGGTCGCTTCCTGCACCGAGATCTTGCTCTCCCGCGTGCTGCACCTGGCGCGACGCATCATCACCCCGCTGGTCTCCGGCATTGTGGTGATGATTATCGGGTTGTCGCTGATTCAGGTTGGGCTGACCTCCATCGGCGGCGGCTATGCCGCGATGAGCGGAGGCAGCTTCGGCGCACCGAAAAATCTGCTGCTGGCCGGCGCGGTATTGGCGGTGATTATTCTGCTTAACCGCCAGCGCAACCCGTACCTGCGCGTCGCCTCGCTGGTGATCGCCATGGCGGTCGGCTACCTGTTGGCCTGGGCGATGGACATGCTGCCGGCAAGCCAACCGGCTCCGCAAACGGCGGCAGTCACCCTGCCGATCCCGTTGTATTATGGCCTGGGCTTTGACTGGAGCCTGCTGCTGCCGCTGATGCTGATCTTTATGGTTACCTCGCTGGAAACCATCGGCGACATCACCGCCACCTCAGACGTGTCGGAACAGCCGGTCAGCGGCCCGCTGTATATGAAGCGCCTGAAGGGCGGCGTGCTGGCCAACGGCCTGAACTCGATGCTGTCGGCGGTGTTCAACACCTTCCCCAACTCCTGTTTTGGTCAGAACAACGGCGTGATCCAACTGACCGGGGTTGCCAGCCGTTACGTCGGTTTTGTGGTGGCGCTGATGCTGATCGCGCTGGGCTTGTTCCCGGCAGTGGCCAATTTCGTGCAACATATTCCTGAGCCGGTGCTTGGCGGTGCTACCCTGGTAATGTTCGGTACCATCGCAGCCTCCGGCGTGCGTATCGTGTCACGCGAAAGGCTGAACCGCCGCGCAATCATGATCATGGCGCTGTCGCTGGCCGTCGGCATGGGCGTTTCTCAGCAACCGCTGATCCTGCAGTTCGCGCCCGACTGGCTGAAAACCCTGCTCTCCTCAGGCATTGCCGCCGGCGGCATCACCGCCATCGTGCTCAACCTGGTGTTCCCGCACGAACACGAGAAGCCATAATCCGCCACGCTGCCTGCCACAAACGGCCGCTTGCGGCCGTTTTTTATTGCCTATCAGACCATTGCACTTGAGATGCCCGGCCAATTGCGGCATAAACAGGGTATCTTTTTTGACCGACGCGGATGTAGACGATGAAATTTATCGGAAAACTGTTGCTGACGTTGCTGCTGCTGGTAGTGCTTGCCATTGTGCTGTTGTACGTCGTGGGGCAAACCGGCTGGGCGGCGGGCTGGCTTAGCCGTTGGATCAGCGACAACAGCGAATATCGCCTGTCGGTGGCAAAAATCTCGCACTCATGGAATCAGCCGGGCCAAATCAGCCTGGAAGACGTCCAACTGGCCAAAAATAACCAGCCGCAGGCGTTGGTCGCCAAACGGGTAGATCTCGGCCTGAGCCTGCGCCAAATCACTGAACCGCGCTATTTTCACAGCGTAACGCTGCGCGACGGTACGCTTACCGTTCAGCCGCAAGCCGCGATACTGCCGGTGCAGGCCGATGTGTTGCAGTTGAGCAATATGGCGCTGCAGTCCAACGATGAAACCTGGCAGCTCAATGCGCAGCAGGTCAATGCCGGCATTACGCCCTGGCAACCCAAAGCCGGCCACCCGCTGGGAGAAAACAATCAGTTCCAGTTCAGCGCCGGCTCGATGACGCTGAACGGTATCCCGACTTCGCAGGTGCTGGTACAGGGTGAACTTAAACAGAACCAGCTGAAACTCAACAACTTCGGTGCCGATCTGGCTCAGGGTGACCTGACCGGTGTTGCCAGCCGCGCCGCCGACGGCAGTTGGCAAGTGGAACGCCTGCGGCTGAGCGGTGTGCGCATGCAAACTCCGATGACGCTGGCCGAATTCTGGCAACGCTTTACCGCCCTGCCACCGGTCACTCTCAAACGTTTTGATCTGATCGACGCACGACTGGAAGGCAAAGAGTGGGCGTTCAACGATCTCGATCTGTCGCTGCAGAACATCACCTTCCAGCAGGGCGACTGGCGCAGCGAGGACGGTTCGCTGAACTTCAACGCCAGCGATCTGATCAATGGGGGTTTCCACCTGATCGACCCGATCATGAATATGCGGCTTTCACCGGCCGGTATCGCCATTCAGCAGTTCACCAGCCGCTGGGAAGGCGGATTGTTGCGCACCTCCGGCAACTGGCTGCGCGCCAACAATCGCCTGCAACTGGACGAAGTGGCCGTCGCCGCACTGGAATACACTTTACCTTCAGATTGGCGCGCACTGTGGCTGAAACCGCTGCCGCACTGGCTGGCGGAGGTTTACGTCAACAAGCTGACCACCAATCGCAACCTGATCATCGATATTAATCCGGACTTCCCGTTCCAGATCACCGCACTGGACGGCTACGGCGGTAACCTGCTGTTGGCACGTGACCACCAGTGGGGCATTTGGTCCGGCACGCTGAACCTGAACGGCAGCGAAGCCACCTTCAACAAGATTGACATTAGACGCCCATCGCTGGCGCTAAACGCTAACGACGGGCAGATCAACGTCACCGACCTAAGCGCCTTTATGCCAAAAGGATTACTGGAAGCCAAAGCCACGGTCGAACAGCTGCCGGGCAAACCGTTTACGCTGTCGTTGAACGGCCGCTCGGTGCCGGTGAATACTTTGCAGCAATGGGGATGGCAGCCGGTGCCGCTGGAAGGTGACGGAAATCTGCAGTTGCAGTTGAAAGGGTTGCTGAACAGCGATGGCCCGTTTAAATCTTCACTTAAGGGCGAACTGCAGGCCACCGCCGGCGATGGCCGGACGGTCGACCAACAGTTACCCTAGGCTTTCACGCCCTCTTCTCAGGGAAGAGGGCCGATAACTCAGCTTTCTATCGCCTCAGAGCCGCCCTGGTCCAGGGGCGCGTCCGACTCGGCCGGCAGCACCATATACGTGCCTTCAAATATCGCGCCTTTATCGTCGTCACCGAACAGATGCACCTCCGCCTGCACCCGTGCGCGGCGGCCCCGCGCCAGACGTGCCAGATCGCCGCTCAGCGAGCTGAGATCCGCCACCGCGCGCGGTCTGCCGGTGATAGGTTTGCTGTAGCGGATATGCGCATCTGCCAGAATAATGGTGCCGCCCAGATGGCGCTCACGCAGCAGCAGCCAGATAAGCCCCCAGGCGGTCAGCGTGGCCAGAGAGAACAGGCTGCCGGCAAACAGCGTATGATGCGGGTTCTGATTGCCAATCTCCGGCATGGTGGTGACGAAACGCTGGCCGGTATACTGGCTGATGCGCACCCCCATTTTCTCGCTGAGCGGGATATGATCGTACCAGGCCTGCTGCAGCTGGCCGCACCAATCGGGGCGATGCAGAATATCGTCCAGCGTGGCCACCGGCTTAATCATCAGGAAGTGGCGGATTGGGGTGGTTTGCGGCGCGGTGATCTCGCCCTGATTGACGAAACCCAGCTTGGCAAAGAACTCCACCGCATCCTCACGGGCGCTACACACCACCCGCTTTACCCCTTCCTGACGCGCCACGGACTCCAGCGTCATCGCCACCAGCGTGCCGAGGCCTTTGTCCTGCACCGTAGGGTCTACCGCCATAAAGCGGATCGCCGCCTCGTTGTCGGCATTGATATACAGCCGCCCGATAGCGACAATTTTACCGCTCTCATCCACCACCATCTGATGGTGCGCCATGGCGTCGTAGGCATCCTTTTCCGAACCCACCGGTTGGTGCAATGGCTTGCGCAGCATTTCCCAACGAAACTGGTAATAATCCTTCAGCTCTTGTTCTGTTACGGGTACTCGTAGGTGATACATAGACGCCTTCTCTCTCAAAATACTTAGACTTGAAGCCAAAACGTCACCGGTCCATCATTCACCAGCGCCACTTGCATGTCGGCGGCGAACTCCCCGGTCTGTGTTTCTACGCCGCGTTCGCGGCACTGGCCAACAAAATATTGATACAACCGATCGGCCTCCTGCGGTACTGCACCACGTGAGAAACTCGGGCGCATGCCTTTTTGGGTATCGGCCACCAGCGTGAACTGCGAAACCACCAACAGGCTGCCTCCCGCCTGCTGGACATTGAGATTCATCTTGTCGTTCTCGTCGCCAAAGATGCGATACCCCAGCACGCGTTCACACAGGCGCACGGCTTTTTGCTCGTTATCGTCCTGCTCCACGCCCAATAACACTAACAAACCGGAGCCAATCTTGCCTACCGTCTCTCCCTTGACCGTGACGCTGGCGTTTAACACCCGTTGTATTAACGCAATCATAACTGCCCTTCTTGTGTCTGATCCTGTTGCTCCGTCTTTTTCCGGCGGTAGTCACGGTATTCCCCGAGGGTAACGGTGATTTCCGCGCCGAGTAACACGATACACCAGCTCCAGTAGACCCACAGGAATAAAATCGGGATCACCGCCAGCACGCCGTATATCAGCTGATAAGACGGGAACATGGTGATATACAGCGCAAAGCCCTTCTTACCGAGCTCAAACAATACCCCGGCCACCAGCGCGCCGATCAGCGCATCTTTGGGCGGCACACGCACCGTCGGCACGATGCAATACAGCAGCCAGAACGATACCCACGACAGAATTAACGGGAAAATTCGCAGTACCTGATCCACCAGGCTGTTCACACCGGTCTGCGCCAGCCAATTGAGCGACAGCAGATAGGAGCTGATAGCCATGCTGGCACCCACCAACAGCGGCCCCAGAGTCAGCACCATCCAATACACCGCAAACGAGAATACGATTGGCCGTTTGTTCTTGCTGCGCCAGATAGTATTCAGCACGCTGTCCACCGAGGAGATCAGCAGCAGCGCGGTGACAATCAGCCCGCAGGTACCGACAGCGGTCATTTTGTTGGAGTTGGCGACAAACTGCTCCAGATAACTTTGGATCACGTTGCCGGCGGCAGGCATGAAATTAGAGAAGATAAAGCTTTTCAACTGGACGCTGATGTCGGAAAACATCGGGAATGCGGCAAACAGTGCGAACACCACGGTAATCAGCGGCACCAGCGACAGCAGGGAAACATAGGCCAGATGGCCCGCCAGCATGGTCAGGCCATCGTTATCGACGCGTTGGAACAGCAGCCGCCCGAAGGTGACACTGGGTTTGATCGCAGAAGACAACTTTTTACGGCGGAAAAACGACATGGTCACTCCTTGATGTCAGTTTGTACGCCTTAAGCTTAACCCTTCGCGGTCATTGGGCAAAATAAGCAGGCACCACGTTACGGTCGGTCACGTGCACTGTTTTGATTCCCAGCGCCTGTGCGGCGGCGACGTTATCCGGATGATCGTCGAAGAACACTGCGGCTTCCGGCGGCGTATTTTCGGCGTTGAGTACGTGCAGATAGATGTTGGCGTCCGGTTTGCGCATACCGATGTCCTGAGACAGATACAGATGATCGGCGGCCTCGGCCACTTCCGGATAATGCTGCGGCCAATAGTTGCAGTGCAGACGATTGGTGTTCGACAACACCACCACCCGGTGACCTTCGCTGCGCAGGCGCTTCATGATATCGATCACCTCCGGACGCAGGGCGACAAACACCGCCTGCCAGCCGGTAGCGAACTGCTCAAAACTGAGGGCGATACCCATTTCATCACTTAGCCGTTCGGCAAAATCTTCGTCGCTGATTTCACCTCGCTCATGCTGCTGGAACAACTCACCCAGGGTGAAACGCTCAGACAATACCGCCAGCGGCGTGCCACTCAAATTGCTCCATACACCCAGTACACGTTTGAAATCGATATCGACAATCACATTACCTAAATCAAAGATATACAACATAGTCCTCTCCTGATGGGCCGGTGAGATTTCACTGTAGCGGGAAAAGGGGGGGCTGAACAGAGAGCCGACGGAAAAGCGCATAGCGCACGGCAGAAATGGGGAAAGGCAGAGGAAAAAACTCAGGGCGCAGAACGCGCCCTAAGCATAGAACACTCAATCAGCGATTAAGCGTCTTTAGGACCGCGGCTTGCACGCTTACGATCGTTTTCCGTCAGGTGACGTTTACGAATACGTACGGACGTTGGCGTTACTTCTACCAGTTCGTCATCATCGATGAATTCCAGAGCTTGCTCCAGAGACATCTTGATAGCCGGAACCAGAGTAGTGGCTTCGTCAGTACCGGAAGCACGCATGTTGGTCAGCTTCTTACCGGTCAGGCAGTTTACGGTCAGGTCGTTGGAACGTGAGTGAATGCCGATGATCTGGCCTTCATACACTTCCGCACCGTGACCCAGGAACAGCTTGCCGCGATCTTGCAGGCCGAACAGGGCGAACGCTACCGCTTTACCCTGGCCGTTGGAGATCAGCACGCCGTTCTGACGCTGGCCGATTTCGCCCTGGCGTACATCGTCGTAGTGGCTGAAGGTGGAGTACAGCAGACCGGTACCGGAAGTCATGGTCATGAACTCGGTACGGAAGCCGATCAGGCCACGCGCAGGGATCAGGTAATCCAGGCGAATACGACCTTTGCCGTCTGGGATCATGTCCTTAACGTCACCTTTGCGCTCACCCATGGCTTGCATGACTGAACCCTGGTGCTGTTCTTCGATATCCAGCGTCACGTTCTCGAACGGCTCTTGCATGCGGCCATCGATTTTACGGTTGATAACTTTAGGACGGGAAACCGCCAGCTCGAAACCTTCGCGACGCATGTTTTCGATCAGAACCGACAGGTGAAGTTCACCACGGCCCGATACGCGGAATGCGTCAGCATCTTCGGTTTCTTCAACGCGCAGTGCCACGTTGTGCACCAGCTCTTTGTTCAGACGGTCGAGGATCTGACGTGAAGTCACGTACTTGCCTTCTTTACCGCAGAACGGAGAGGTGTTGACGTTGAAGTACATGGTGACGGTAGGTTCATCAACAGACAGCGCCGGCAGCGCTTCAACAGCGTTGGTGTCGCAGATGGTGTCAGAGATGTTCAACTCGCCCAGACCGGTGATAGCGATGATGTCGCCAGCTTCAGCCACGGCAGCTTCGATACGTTCCAGACCCATGTGGGTCAGAACCTTAGCGACTTTACCGTTACGGGTTTTGCCTTCGCTATCAATGATAGTGATCTGCTGGTTAGGTTTAACCTTACCGCGCTTGATACGGCCGATACCGATAACGCCAACGTAGTTGTTGTAGTCCAGCTGAGAGATCTGCATCTGGAACGGCGCTTCGAGCTCAACCTGCGGCGCAGACACGTGGTCTACGATCGCCTGATACAGCGGGGTCATGTCTTCCGCCATCTCGTTGTGGTCGGTGCCCGCGATACCCATCAATGCAGAAGCATAGATGATTGGGAAGTCGAGCTGCTCATCGGTCGCGTCGAGGTTAACGAACAGGTCGAAGACCTGATCGACAACCCAGTCAGGACGTGCGCCCGGACGGTCAACCTTGTTGATTACCACGATCGGCTTCAGACCATTAGCGAAGGCTTTTTTGGTCACGAAGCGGGTTTGCGGCATTGGGCCATCCATTGCATCCACAACCAGCAGCACCGAGTCAACCATTGACATCACACGCTCAACCTCGCCGCCGAAGTCGGCGTGTCCTGGGGTATCCACGATGTTGATGCGGTAGTCTTTCCAATTAATGGCGGTGTTTTTTGCGAGGATGGTAATCCCACGCTCTTTCTCCAAATCGTTGGAGTCCATTACGCGTTCGGTGGCTTCTACACGCTCTCCGAAAGTACCGGATTGTTGCAGCAGCTTATCAACCAGGGTGGTTTTACCATGGTCAACGTGGGCAATAATGGCGATGTTACGCAAATTTTCGATCACAGCTTTGCCTCAGGCATTAGAAATAGCGCGCTATTGTACACGTATTAAGCGAGGTACTAAACAAGATCACAACAGTCTCTTATAAACAACTGTGTACAGGTCAGTTTGTGATCCCTTTCACGGTGCAAAAAGCAGCAGTTGGTGCACTTTTGCACCATTACAGTGCCCCACACTGCGTTATTTGCACCATATAGGTGCAATGCGTCACTGATGGTGCATACTGATTCTGTGCAAAACCCGCGCAGGAAGGCGATTAAAGCGCTTTTGCAAAGTTGGCACAGTTTTCGCTTTAGTCTATTCAAGGCAAAAACAGCCAGTTCCACAGATTCGTTCCACGACGACGACAATAATAAATCCGGGAGAGTTAAGTATGTCCGCTGAACACGTTTTGACGATGCTGAATGAGCATGAAGTGAAATTCGTAGACCTGCGTTTCACTGACACCAAGGGTAAAGAACAACACGTCACCATCCCTGCTCATCAGGTGAATGCCGACTTCTTCGAAGAAGGTAAGATGTTTGACGGCTCCTCGATCGGCGGCTGGAAAGGCATCAACGAATCTGACATGGTGCTGATGCCTGACGCCAGCACTGCGGTGCTGGATCCGTTCTTCGAAGAATCCACCCTGATTATTCGCTGCGACATTCTCGAGCCAGGCACCATGCAGGGCTACGACCGTGACCCGCGTTCCATCTCCAAGCGTGCAGAAGACTTCCTGCGCTCTTCCGGCATCGCGGATACCGTGCTGTTCGGGCCAGAGCCTGAGTTCTTCCTGTTCGACGATATTCGTTTCGGCAGCAGCATCCGTGGTTCCCACGTGGCTATCGACGATGTCGAAGGCGCATGGAACTCCGGCACCAAATACGATGGCGGCAACAAAGGCCACCGTCCGGCAGTAAAAGGCGGTTACTTCCCGGTTCCTCCGGTCGACTCTTCACAGGACATCCGTTCTACCATGTGTCTGACCATGGAAGAAATGGGTCTGGTGGTCGAAGCGCACCACCACGAAGTGGCAACCGCGGGTCAGAACGAAGTGGCAACCCGCTTCAACACCATGACCAAGAAAGCCGACGAAATCCAAATCTACAAATACGTGGTTCACAACGTGGCTCACGCATTTGGCAAAACCGCGACCTTCATGCCGAAACCTATGTTCGGTGATAACGGCTCAGGTATGCACTGCCACATGTCGCTGTCCAAGAACGGCACTAACCTGTTCGCTGGCGACAAATACGGCGGCCTGTCTGAAACTGCCCTGTTCTACATCGGCGGTATCATCAAGCACGCTAAAGCGATCAATGCCCTGGCCAACCCGACCACCAACTCTTACAAGCGTCTGGTCCCAGGCTACGAAGCGCCGGTCATGCTGGCTTACTCAGCCCGTAACCGCTCCGCTTCCATCCGTATCCCAGTGGTTGCCAGCCCGAAAGCGCGCCGTATCGAAGCCCGTTTCCCGGATCCAGCGGCTAACCCGTACCTGTGCTTCGCGGCTCTGCTGATGGCAGGCCTGGATGGCGTGATTAACAAAATCCACCCTGGCGATGCCATGGACAAAAACCTGTATGACCTGCCGCCGGAAGAAGAAGCTGAAATTCCAAAAGTTGCAGGCTCTCTGGACGAAGCGCTGGCTGCACTGAGCGAAGACCGCGAGTTCCTGACCCGTGGCGGCGTATTCACCGACGACGCAATCGACGCTTACATCGACCTGCGTAAAGAAGAAATGGACCGCGTTCGCATGACGCCGCACCCGGTTGAGTTCGAACTGTACTACAGCGTTTAAGCCTTTACCGCGCCATCTGCGGATGGCGCACCAAATTTTATTTGTCGTTTTTTTGTTGCCGTGGAAACTTTCAGCCCATCTTCGGATGGGTTTTTTTCTCCACCGTATTTTCTGCAACACTATTCCATACCGCTCGCATCACGGATGGAGTAGCATAGATGCACTAAAAAGGTGCAGGAGTCTGCTGTATGGCAACTGGCAAGCTGCCCGATGCTGGGCAGATCCTCAATTCTCTCATCAACAGCATCCTGCTGTTGGATGATGATCTGGCGGTTCATTACGCCAATCCGGCAGCACAACAACTGCTGGCGCAAAGTTCCCGTAAACTTTTCGGTACACCGTTACCCGAGCTGCTCGGCTATTTCTCGCTGAATGTCGATCTGATGCGCGAGAGCCTGCGAGCCGGCCAGGGCTTTACCGATAGTGAAGTGACCCTGGTGGTTGACGGCCGTGCGCATATCCTCTCCCTGACCGCTCAGGCGCTGCCTGAAGGCTATATCCTGGTCGAGCTGGCGCCAATGGATAACCAACGCCGTCTCAGCCAGGAACAATTGCAACACGCCCAGCAGGTGGCGGCCCGCGATCTGGTCCGCGGCCTGGCGCATGAAATCAAAAATCCGCTTGGCGGCCTGCGCGGCGCTGCACAGTTGCTGGCCAAGGCACTCCCCGATCCGGCGCTGACCGAATACACCAAAGTGATCATTGAACAGGCCGATCGCCTGCGCAACCTGGTCGATCGCCTTCTGGGGCCTCAGCGGCCCGGCCAGCACATTACCCAGAGCATTCATCAGGTGGCGGAACGGGTATGCCAACTGGTGTCGCTGGAGAAACCGGACAACGTGACGCTGGTGCGCGACTATGACCCCAGCCTGCCGGAAATGGCGCACGATCCGGATCAGATAGAACAGGTGCTGCTGAACATTACCCGCAATGCCCTGCAGGCTCTGGGCGCTGAAGGTGGCACTATCACACTGCGCACCCGCACCGCGTTCCAGATCACTCTGCACGGCACTCGCTACCGATTGGCGGCACGTATCGATATCGAAGATGACGGCCCCGGTGTTCCAGCGCAGTTGCAGGACACCCTGTTCTACCCGATGGTCAGCGGCCGCGAAGGCGGCACCGGCCTGGGTTTATCCATCGCCCGTAATCTTATCGATCAGCATTGCGGAAAAATTGAATTTAACAGTTGGCCAGGACATACCGAATTCTCGGTTTACCTGCCTATTCGCCAGTGAGGTTTTCTATGCAACGAGGGATAGTCTGGATCGTCGATGACGATAGCTCCATCCGCTGGGTGCTTGAACGCGCGCTCACTGGAGCGGGTGTGAGCTGCGCCACCTTCGACAGTGGCAATGCAGTGCTGGAAGCATTGGCCACGCAAACTCCCGACGTGTTGCTGTCTGACATCCGCATGCCGGGTATGGATGGTTTAGCGTTACTCAAGCAGATCAAACAGCGCCACCCTATGCTGCCGGTCATCATAATGACCGCGCACTCGGATCTGGACGCCGCCGTCAGCGCCTATCAGCAAGGGGCGTTCGATTACCTGCCCAAGCCGTTTGATATCGACGAAGCGGTGGCGCTGGTCGAACGCGCCATCAGCCATTATCAGGAACAACAGCAGCCGGCGCGTAGCCAGCCGGCCAACGATCCGGCGGCGGACATCATCGGCGAAGCGCCGGCGATGCAGGATGTGTTTCGCATCATCGGCCGCCTGTCGCGCTCGTCGATCAGCGTGCTGATCAACGGCGAATCGGGGACTGGCAAAGAGTTGGTGGCCCATGCCTTGCATCGCCACAGCCCGCGCGCCAAATCGCCTTTTATCGCGCTGAACATGGCTGCGATCCCCAAAGACCTGATCGAATCCGAACTGTTCGGCCACGAGAAAGGCGCGTTCACCGGCGCCAATCAGATCCGTCAGGGGCGTTTTGAACAGGCCGACGGCGGCACGCTGTTCCTGGACGAAATCGGCGATATGCCGCTGGACGTGCAGACGCGCTTGCTGCGCGTGCTGGCAGACGGTCAATTCTACCGGGTCGGCGGTTATGCGCCGGTGAAGGTAGACGTGCGTATCATCGCCGCCACGCACCAAAACCTGGAGCTGCGGGTACAGGAAGGCAAATTTCGCGAGGACTTGTTCCACCGCCTGAACGTGATCCGCGTGCACTTGCCGCCACTGCGCGAGCGCCGTGAGGATATCCCACGCCTGGCACGTTACTTCCTGCAGGTAGCGGCAAAAGAGCTGGGCGTTGAAGCGAAGAATCTGCATCCGGAAACCGAAACCGCGCTGACCCGCCTGCCATGGCCAGGGAATGTGCGTCAGTTGGAAAATACCTGTCGCTGGTTAACCGTGATGGCCGCCGGACAGGAAGTGTTAATTCAGGATCTGCCGAGCGAGCTGTTTGAAACCTCCGTACCGGAAGCCGCCGGCCACAGCCTGCCGGACAGCTGGGCTACGCTGCTGGCGCAGTGGGCCGATCGCGCCCTGCGTTCCGGTCATCAAAACCTGTTGTCGGAAGCACAACCTGAGATGGAGCGTACGCTGCTCACGACCGCGCTGCGTCACACCCAGGGGCATAAGCAAGAAGCCGCCCGGCTGCTGGGCTGGGGCCGCAATACCTTAACGCGGAAATTGAAAGAGTTGGGAATGGAATAGCTTGCGTAATTGATTATAAAAAACACAATCAAGCGCACAAAAAAACGGCTATTTCAGGCTTTACAGCCTGCATGGTCGCAGTATGATCGGGTCGCACACTCTGGAGGCTCAGGATGTTGGACTCATTCATCGTATTTATTTCCCAAGGCGCAGAGCTTGGCTCTTCCGCCAGCCACACGCCGCAGGCAGCCGTTGCTGCGGTGCTGTGCGCAGCACTGATTAATTTCTTCAGTTGAAAAAGCGGCCGCATCAGCGGCCGTTTTTTTATGCATCAAATCACCCGCGAGAACTGCTGAGTGCGCGCCTGCTGACGCAGATAGAGATCAAAGCACATGCAAATATTGCGGATCAGCAAACGGCCGCGCGGGGTTACGCGAATTCCCCGTTCATCACGCTCCACCAGCCCATCGCGTTCAAACGGCGCCAACAACTGCAGGTCTTCGGCAAAGTAAGCGGCGAAGTCGATGGCGAACTGCTGTTCTATCGCGCGATAACCCAATTGGAAATTGCAGATCAGCGTTTTAATCACTTCACGCCGCAGGCAATCGTCTTCCGTCATCGTCAAGCCACGCCACAGCGCATTGCCCTGCGCCTCAACGCTGCTGTAATAGGTCTTCAACTCTTTCTGGTTCTGCGCATAGCTGTCGCCTAACATGCTGATGGCGGAAACGCCCAACCCCAACAGATCGCTGTCGCCCTGAGTGGTGTAGCCCTGGAAGTTGCGGTGCAGCTTGCCTTCGCGCTGGGCTACCGCCAGCTCATCGTCCGGGCGAGCAAAGTGATCCATGCCGATAAACTGATAACCGGACTCGGTCAGGGAAGCGATGGTCTGTTGCAAGATATCCAGTTTCTGCTGCGCGCTTGGCAAGTCGGCGTCCTTGATCTTGCGCTGTGCGGCGAACAGACTCGGCAAATGCGCATAGTTGAACACGCTGAGGCGATCCGGGTTTAGCTCCGCCACCCGCTCCAGGGTGAAAGCAAAACTCTCCGGCGTCTGTTTTGGCAGCCCGTAAATAAGATCGATATTGGTGGAGTTAAACCCCAGCGCCTTGGCGCGGGCGATCAGGGCAAAGATAAATTCTTCATCCTGCTCACGATTAACCAGCCGCTGAACCTCTTTATTGAAGTCCTGCACCCCCATGCTCAGGCGGTTGAAACCTTCGCTGCGTAAATGATCGAGTACGTCCAGTTCAATTTCACGCGGATCAACCTCGATCGACATTTCCGCATCGGGCAAGAAATCAAAGTGTTGCCGCAGCATCGCCGTCAGTCTGCTGATTTGCGACTTACTTAGGTAGGTGGGCGTACCGCCGCCCCAGTGCATCTGGCCAACCTTGCGCCCGGCAAACAGCGGAGCGCGCTCGGCGATTTCACGCGCCAGTACCGCCAGGTACTCATCAGCCTTGTGGGTCTGACGCGTCACCAGCTTGTTGCAGCCGCAGAAATAACAGAGTTTATGGCAGAACGGAATATGTACGTACAGTGACAACGGACGTTCAGGATAACGCGCCGCGGCGCTTTGAAACGCCGCTTCGTCGTAGCCCTGGTTAAACTCCAGCGCCGTGGGGTATGAGGTGTAACGCGGCCCTGAATAGTTATATTTCTGGATCAGGGCCAGATCCCAGACGATTGCCTGCTCTGACATGCTCACTCCTTCCGATATTTTTTCCTACCGGGCCGGGAAATGGGCAGTTGTCTACGCTGTCTGGCCGCGGAAGCGCTGCGAAAACGCGTTTTGCGTTTAGACAGCCGCCATAGTTTACCGAATAACCACAGCAGATAACACATCAAGAGTAGGGCTATTGCCAGGATCGGCCACATGGCACGTTAAAATACGTCTTTCGGGTTACCGCTTTTCAGCAGTTTCAGGATGTCTTCCTGCTTTTCTTCTTTTTCATCGTCTTCGTCGTCGCCCAGCTCAATGCCCAATTGCTCCATCAGCGCATCGATGCGATCCAGCGTCTGGTCAACGTAAGCCTGGTCTTCGGCGTTCAGCGTCGCACCGTCGTCGATACGATCCAGCAATGCATCCAAACGCTCGTCATTTTCCAGCTTCGCCAGCTCTTCTTCCGGCGACAGGCGCGGTTTGGCTGCGGCCTTCGGCTTAGGCTGCGGTTTGGCTTTTGGTTTAGCTTCAGCCACCAGCGCTACCGGCACTTTGCTGCCAATACGCGGATCTTTGACCTGCGCTTCGGCCTTGTTTTTCTGATTAGCGGACTCAACCTGAGTGCGAGAACCGGAAGCGAGACCACGGCGTTTTTTCAGGCGCTTGCGCTCACGGGCTTCCTGATCGAGCTCCACACGGCTTTTCTTTTTCGATTTCGACGTCGCCGCGCTACTGCGTGGGGCGCGAGGTGCTTTTGATGGTTGGTTCATGGCGTACGCTCTTAGGTATGTAGATTCAGTATAGAGATGCTATACGATTGCGGCGGAATCTAGCAGAAAGCGGACAAAGAAAAAAGGCGGCAGGTTAAACCTGCCGCCTATTTCTCACCCTCTTTCGAAGGATATTCCTGCCACGCGTTCCGTGCGCACACTCAACATCCTGGTTTTTCCCTCTGCTATAAACGCATTCCCTGCTACTACGTCCTTCATCCTGAAAGGGAAATCGTCCATGGCGCAATCCGTTCGCATCCGCTCTCCCTGAGCGCGCTTCCTGCGGGCATCCAGATTGCAATAACTTCACCATCCTTATGCTGTTCACACATTCAGGTGCAAACAAGGCGTTCCTGCTGGGGTCATCCTGTCACTCATTGCACTTCCCGTGCGCTCCCTGAGATTTGTCACCCTTCCCGGATGTTCCTTACTCCTGCACAGCCTTGTGCTGCGATCTACTTTACGCGATCAAAGGTGACGCTCAAGGTATCTGCCGTGGAATGCCAACCCTCAATAACACAGAAAAATGTTAACTTTTTGTTTTTTAATAAAAAGAACAAAAATCACTTTCGAATAAAGCGACATTGCCCACTATTCGAATGGCAAATGTCTCACACACTCAATGCGGCGTGACTGCCACGCCCTGCTGGCCCGGCGCTTAAAAACAGAGAAACACACCATTTTTGCCGCTGATGCAGTTATAATCGCCAACCAGTTAGCCATCCTCGCGGAGACGAAAAATTTTGACCAGCAAGAATTACAATTATCATGTGACCCATTTCGTCACCAGTGCGCCCGATATTCGCCATCTGCCGGGGGATGAAGGTATTGAAGTTGCGTTCGCCGGTCGTTCCAATGCCGGTAAATCCAGCGCGTTAAATACCCTGACCAATCAGAAAAGCCTGGCACGTACCAGTAAAACGCCGGGCCGTACCCAGCTCATCAACCTGTTTGAAGTGGAAGAAGGCATTCGCCTGGTCGACCTTCCGGGTTATGGCTACGCCGAAGTTCCCGAAGAGATGAAACGCAAGTGGCAGCGGGCGCTGGGTGAATACCTGCAGATGCGCAACTGCCTGAAAGGCTTGGTGGTGCTGATGGATATCCGCCACCCGCTGAAAGATCTCGACCAGCAGATGATTCAATGGGCGGTGGATGTCGGCACGCCGGTGCTGGTTCTACTGACCAAAGCGGACAAACTGGCCTCCGGTGCGCGTAAAGCGCAGCTCAATATGGTGCGTGAAGCGGTAGTGCCGTTTATGGGCGATATCCAGGTAGAAGCCTTCTCCTCACCGAAAAAAATCGGTGTCGACAAGCTGAGCCAGAAGCTGAATACCTGGTTTAACGAGATCCCGCCGGAAGTTCTGCCGGAAGACGACGCCGCCGGCGAGTAATCTGCCGCAGGTGCCGAGATAACCGATGTGGAAACACATCGGTTTTTTTATGCCTAATTTTCAAAGCCTTTGGCGTTTTCGTTATCTAATTACAGTTTTGACAAAAAACCATCATAAATTCTTATGATGACTTATTGGCAACGACAGAGTTCGCGGGCAATGACAGAGAAGCGTCAGGCAGAAAAATGCGGGGATGAATAAGAAAAAACTATGATTTGGCGTTGTTTTTACAATAAAAAACGCCCCAGTCAATACTGACTGGGGCGGCTAAATATTCAGCCAAATCCGATTACGTGAAGTAAAAGGTCTGAAAGATAGAACATCTTACCTCTGTACCCTACGCCTGTAACTCTACATGATTTTTTCGCAGTGCAAAAGAATTTTTTGTAGTTTACTTACACAACTTAGCGCGTAATAACGGCGAGGTTGGGGAAACAATCGCCGTATCTTGTAGCTAAATTACGAAAAGTGCTTAGGTTATCACCAGTTAGCTCATCAGCGATGATGATTAACGGGTAAGCGGCCGCATTATCAATGGGCTTCATCCCAGTTGGCACCCACGCCGACGTCCACTTTCAGCGGTACCGCCAACGTCATGCTGTTTTCCATCAACTCGCGGATGCGCTGGCTGGACGCTTCAATCACTGACTCATGTATCTCGAACACCAGTTCATCGTGCACCTGCATGATCATGCGCACCAATGGCTCATCCTGACCTTGCAACCAGGCGTCCACCTCAATCATCGCGCGCTTGATGATATCGGCTGCCGTCCCCTGCATCGGGGCGTTAATCGCCGCACGTTCGGCGGCCTTGCGACGCATGCCATTACTGGAACTGACGTCCGGCAGATACAGGCGACGACCATCCAATGTGCTGACATAACCCTGTTCGGCAGCCTGTTGACGTGTGCGCTCCATATACTCCAGCACGCCCGGATAACGCTCGAAATAAAGATCCATATAGCGCTGCGCTTCGCCGCGCGGAATCCCCAACTGACGCGCCAGGCCGAATGCGCTCATGCCGTAAATCAGGCCAAAGTTGATCGCTTTGGCGCTGCGGCGCTGTTCGCCGGTCACCTTGTCCAACGGCACGCCAAACACTTCGGCTGCCGTAGCGCGGTGGATGTCTTTACCCTCGGCAAATGCCTTCAGCAGCCCCTCATCCTGCGACAGGTGGGCCATGATGCGCAGTTCAATCTGCGAATAGTCGGCCGCGACGATGCGGTAGCCTTCAGGGGCAATAAATGCCTGCCGGATGCGGCGTCCTTCGTCGTTACGCACCGGAATATTCTGCAGGTTAGGATCGCTGGAGGAGAGGCGTCCGGTTGCCGTCACCGCCTGATGGTAGGAGGTGTGCACCCGCCCGCTAAACGGGTTAATCATCAACGGCAGCTTATCGGTGTAGGTGGTTTTCAGCTTCGCCAACCCACGGTATTCCAGAATCACCTTCGGCAACGGATAATCCAGCGCCAGCTCGGCCAACACTTCTTCGTTGGTCGATGGTGCGCCACCAGGCGTTTTCTTCAGGACCGGCAGCTTTTGCTTTTCATACAGGATCGCCTGCAGTTGTTTGGTCGACGCCAGATTGAACGGCTCTTCCGCCAGTTCGTGCGCCTGAATTTCCAGCTCGGCCAGTCGCTTGGTCAACTCGATCGAGTGGGTGGCCAAAATACTTTGGTCAATCAGCACCCCGGTGCGCTCGATATGCGACAGAACCGGCACCAGCGGCATTTCAATCTCATTGAACACCGTCAACAGCTCGGCGCTTTCTTTCAACTGCGGCCACATCGCCAAATGCAACTGCAGAGTGACATCGGCATCTTCGGCCGCGTAAGGCGCCGCCTGCTCCAGCGCAATCTGGTTGAAGGTGAGCTGCTTTTTGCCCTTACCTGCGATCTCTTCAAAGGTAACGGTTTTATGGCCGAGATAGCGATCGGACAAACTGTCCATGTCGTGGCGACCGCCCACGCTGTCCAACACATAGGATTCCAGCATGGTGTCGAAGGCAATGCCGCGCAGGGTGATGTCGTAACGCGCCAACAAACCCATATCAAACTTCAGGTTCTGACCGACCTTCAGCGCTTTCTCGTCTTCCAGCAACGGTTTCAGCGTTTCCAGCACATAAGCGCGATCCAACTGCGCCGGCGCATCGAGATAGTCATGCGCCACCGGCAAATAAGCGGCTTCGCCCGGCGCAACGGCAAAGGACAGGCCGATCAGGTTGGCGGTCAGGGTATCCAGACCGTCGGTTTCGGTATCGAAGGCAAATACTTCGGCTTTTTTCAGCTTTTTGAGCCAATCAGCGAAAGTCTTCTCATCCAATATGGTGACGTAACCTTCTTGCGACAGCGTCGCTTCCGCAGCCACTTTTGGGGTGTCTGCCACTACGCCGGCAGGTTTCGACGCACTGACCGCCTTCGCGCCGGAGCCTTTTTTGCCTTCCAGCCAAATGCCGGCTTCAACATCCGCCAGCCAACGTTTGAATTCGTACTGTTTGAACAACTGTTGCAGCGCGTCAACGTCCAGCGGAGAGACTTCGAGTTCTGCGCAGGAAAGATCCAGCTCGACATCGGTTTTAATCGTCGCCAGCTTATAGGAGAGGTACGCTACCTCTTTATTCTGTTCCAGCTTGGCTGCCATGGTCTTGGCGCCACGGAAGTTGAGCGTGGCGATGTTGTCCAGGTTGGCATAGAGTGCATCCAGCCCACCAAGCCCCTGTAACAGCGCCTGCGCGGTTTTCTCACCCACACCTGGCACACCTGGGATGTTATCCGAGGAGTCGCCCATCAGCGCCAGGAAGTCGATAATCAGCGCCGGCGGAATGCCGTACTTATCGCACACTTCTTGCGGACCAAGAATGGTGTTATTCATGGTGTTGATCAGCGTCACGTTCGGTGTGACCAACTGCGCCATATCTTTATCGCCCGTGCTGATCAACACCGCATGGCCGGCCTTTTCGGCTTCCAGAGCCAGCGTGCCGATAACGTCATCCGCTTCTACGCCAGGCGTGACCAAAAGCGGAAGGCCCATGGCCTTGACCATTTTGTGCAGTGGCTCGATTTGAGCGCGCAGATCGTCCGGCATCGGTGGCCGATGTGATTTGTACTCTGCGAACAGCTCATCGCGGAAGGTTTTTCCTTTGGCATCAAACACCACCGCAACATGGCTTGGCTGGTACTGCAACAGCAGGCTGCGCAGCATATTCAGTACGCCGTACATTGCTCCGGTCGGTTCGCCCGCGGAATTGGTCAGCGGAGGGAAGGCGTGATAAGCACGGTAGAGGTAAGAGGAACCGTCAACCAGGATTAATGGGTTTTCTGCAATCTGGGCCATAGCGTTTCTTTATCGTGATCGGACATAGCGGTAAGCATGCCATAGCTGGCCGCCTGAGACGAACCTTAGCGTGCATTACGGATGAAAATGATGTGATTATGCGAAGCGATCCGCAAGATCCTACCTGTGGATAACTTTGTGCATAGAAAAGACAACAGATTATAACGATGCATTTATCGTTATAATTGAAAATAAAATTCCTATTGAAATCACCGTGTTAAATGGTGTTATTTTGAAGAAAGGTATTTATCGACTTTTACACAATTTGTGGATATAACTTGCGCTCGATTTTAATCGCACTATTAATCAAATTTGGCAACTCAATTACCCTAGCACAAGATGAGCAAGTTGCACGAAAACGCAGCAAATGATTATTTATTCATCTATAAAAACTGTTGCTGTTAGTGAGCGCTTTCCCCCCATAATTTCTGTTAAAATATTTTTTTGTTCATGCATATCGGCATGTAACGCTGTTCCCACCGACCATCAGCCCATAATCATGCTTAGACTGCTATCCCCTGTTATTTTTATATTTTCGGCACTGCTCGCCATTTTGGTGACCATGCTGTGTTCGATCCCCATCACATTGGCCGGTATCGTTAAGCTATTGATCCCCTATCCTGTCATCTGGCGACAGACCTCCGCCTTTGCCGATTTTATGATGTGGTGCTGGTGTCAGGGATTGTCGCTGTTATTGCGCATTAACTGGCAGCTACGTTGGGATATTGAGGGGCTGGAAGGGCTGGACCGTAAAAACTGGTATCTGCTTATCAGCAATCACGAAAGCTGGTCGGATATTGTCGTGCTGTGCGTGCTGCTCCGTAACCATATTCCCATGAATAAATACTTTCTCAAGCAACAGTTAGCCTGGGTGCCTTTTGTCGGCCTCGCCTGTTGGGCACTGGATATGCCATTTATGAAACGCTATTCGCGCGCCTATTTGCTCAAGCACCCGGAAAAACGCGGCAGGGATATCGAAGCCACACGCCGCTCCTGCGAGAAATTCCGAAAACGTCCGACCACTATCGTCAATTTTGTGGAGGGTTCCCGCTTTACTGAAGCCAAGAAAATTAAAACCCGCTCCCCCTATCGCAATTTACTGGCCCCAAAGGCCGCCGGTATTGCTTTTACGCTCAGTGCATTAGGCAAGCAGTTCGATAAAGTGTTAAATGTCACCCTGCTTTATCCGGAGAATAGCGAACGGCCTTTTAGGGATATGCTGTGCGGCCGATTAAAGCGCATTGTGGTAAGAATCGAGCTGCTGCCGATCGATGAAACCCTGCATGGCGATTACTTTAACGACAAGCTCTTTAAACGGCGTTTCCAACTGTGGCTGAATACGCTATGGCAGGAAAAAGACAGGCTGTTGGATAAGTTAAAGCGGCAATACAGTTAAAAAAAACGCCGGCTCAGCCGGCGTTCTTCACTTTCAATCTCAGTTATTTCTGCTGGCTGAGGAATTTAACCACGTCGGCGAATTGCTTCACGTAAGCATCCATCGAGCTGGTGTCCAGGCCATCATTTTTAACCATAAACTTACCGTTCACAAATACTGCCGGAACACCGCGCAGCTGCAGATCTTCCGCAGCTTTCTCCTGTTGAACCACCAGGGATTTCACCACAAAGCTGTTCCAGGCCGCATCGTAGTCTTCCGCACTCACGCCGGCTTTGACAAACACGTTACGGATATCATCAGGGGTTTGCACGGTCTGAGTTTTTTGTACGGCTTCAAACATCAGCGGGCTCACTTTATCTTCCACACCCAGCGCCATCGCAACCGCCCAGGCCTGAGTCAGCTGTTTACCCAGCGGCCCCAGAAACTCAACGTGGTATTTGGTCATTTTGGTGCCTGCAGGCAGCGCTTTTTTCACGTTCTCGGAAACGTGGTAAACCTGCTCGAACTGATAGCAGTGCGGGCAATAGAAGGAAAAGAACTCCAGCACCTGAGGTTCACCGGTCACCGGTTTGTCCAGGGTTACATACTGAGAACCATCGCTAAACTGCGCAGCCGAGGCACTGAATGCCATTACCATGCCAACGAGCGCCAACCATATTTTCTTCATAAGACTAAACTCTCCATTGTGTTAAAGCTTCAATACATTGGCATCAGCTGCAGAGGAGGTTCCTGCAACAGCTTAACCTGTTCAGTGAATGCCGCGGTCTGAGATAACCAGAAATCAGACTCCGCCATCCACGGAAAACTTTTAGGAAATGCGGGATCCTGCCAACGGCGAGCTACCCATGCCAGGTAGTACACCATTCGCATGGCACGCAAAGGTTCGATCAACGCCAACTCACTCTGATCAAACTCGGCAAACTCTGAGTAAGCCTCCAGCAAAACATCCAGCTGCATCAGGCGATCACGGCGCTCACCGTGCAACAGCATCCACAGATCCTGTACCGCCGGCCCATTGCGCGCATCGTCAAGATCAACAAACAGTGGGCCATCACGCCACAGGATATTGCCCGGGTGACAGTCACCGTGCAAACGCCGCGGCTGCCAGTCCAGATGCCAATGGTGTTTTATCGCCTCAATCAGAGCGTCCGTCGCAGTCAGGAAGCTGTCGCGCTGTGCCTTGGGCAACAGTTTGCAGCCAGCCAGCACTTCACGCGGCGCGGTGAGATATTCTTCAATCCCCATTGTAGGACGCTCCGCAAACAGGCTTTCACTGCCCACCTGATGAATACGCCCCAGGAAACGGCCAACCCACTCCAGTTGATCGAGGTTGTCTATCTCATACTGACGCCCGCCAACGCTGGGAAATACGGTAAAAAAGAAACCGCTGTGCGTATGTAGCGTATTGCCCTGTAGAGCCAGCGGCGCAACTGCAGGGATCTCCGCCTGAGCAAGATCCCCGGCGAACTGGTGTTCTTCAATAATTTGCGCCGCATTCCAACGTTCGGGCCGGTAAAACTTCACCACGTAGCGCTTACGATCTTCGTCCATAAACTGATAAACGCGGTTTTCATAGCTGTTCAGCGCCGTTAGCCCGGAATCTACACGCAGGCCAACCCCTTCCAGCGCGTCCATAATCAGGTCGGGCGACAGGGTTTGAAAATTAAAAGCGGAGTTGTTCATAACAACATTCAGTTTCATTGGGTGACAGCACTGTGCCGGGAATGAGAAATAGTAGCATTAATGACAAATTTCACGAGCACTGGTTCACCGTACCGCACAAATGCTAATCCTTTATAACGCCACGGGCGCGCAGCAAGGCCGTTTTAAAGTCTTCTTCGTAATCCTTTTTCAGCCCTGGGATCTGTTCCGTGCCGGCGCTGCCGCGCATTTTCAGATGGTAGATAAGAATATCATCACTCAGTTCAGCCAAATCCCCCTGAAAACCGGCTTCTTGCGCCAGCTTTTGCAAAAACTGAATCAGGTTGAGATCAGGATCTTCCTGCCAGGCCGGGTGTAACAGCTCAATCAGCTCGTTTACGCGGTGCGTTTTCATCGCAATACCGTCCAATAGAATGAATAAGCACACAAAGTAACAGGCTTACCAACGCAGTGAAAGAAGCAGCTTGTCAATAAAGGTAAATCCTGATGCCGCACCGGCTTTAGCGCTACAATCAGGACGTTAGCCACAATGCAGGATGAGAAATATGCACGAGGACATTACCGGCATTATTCTGGCCGGGGGACGCGCCACGCGAATGGGTGGGGAAGATAAAGGCTTGGTTCAGGTTGCCGGAATACCGATGTATCAGTACGTGCTTGCCCGATTACAACCGCAGGTAGGCTCGATTGCCATCAGCGCCAACCGCAATCAGGCCCGTTATCAGGAAAGCGGCCTGCCGACGATCGGCGATCTGACCACTGACTTTTCCGGTCCTCTGGCCGGTATATTGGCCGGGCTGAAATACGCCGCCACTGAATGGGTGGTATTTGTTCCCTGCGATGTGCCCGATTTTCCCACCACGTTGGTCGAACAACTCTGGCAGCAAAAAGGCCCGGCTCTGGCCGCCTATGCCAGCGATGGGGAGCGGGCACATCCAACGCTGGCACTGTTGCACACCAGCTTGGTGCCCCAGTTAGCAGGCTATCTGGCTAGAGGGGATCGCAAGCTAATGCTGTTTCTGGACGCAGCAGGCGCGCGCCAGGTAACGTTCATTGGTCAGCAAGCCGCATTCCACAACCTTAATACGCGAGAAGACTGCCTGCGCTGGCAGCAGGAAAAAGGATTCCCTCATGAATAACCCCCCCCCTCCTTTGCTGGGCATTGCTGCCTATAGCGGTACAGGTAAAACTACCCTGCTTAAGCAGCTAATACCGTTATTGAGACAGCGGGAAATCCGCGTAGGACTGATTAAACATACGCATCATGATATGGATGTAGATACGCCAGGCAAAGACAGTTATGAATTACGTAAAGCAGGCGCCGATCAAACATTGGTCGCCAGCGATCGTCGCTGGGCACTAATGACAGAAACACCGGAGCAATTACCGCTTGATCTGCACTATCTGGCCAGCCGATTTGATCGTGACAAGGTAGATGTAATTTTAGTGGAAGGGTTTAAACACGAGCCGGTGAGTAAGATCATTCTGTATCGTGAAGATATAGGCAGGCCGCTGGAGGATATGCTGGATAAGTTTGTCATTGCCGTAGCCAGCGATCGGCCTGTTACAGGGGTTAAATCCCTGGATATTAACCAGCCAGAGGCAATAGCTGAGTTCATCGTCGAGTGGCTGAAAGGCGCAGCGTAGCTGCGCCCGGAGTTTCCTGGCCCAAAAGCAAAAAGCCCCATGCTTTCGCATAGGGCTTGTTGCTTTATTTGATGCCTGGCAGTGTCCTACTCTCGCATGGGGAGACCCCACACTACCATCGGCGCTACGGCGTTTCACTTCTGAGTTCGGCATGGGGTCA
>NZ_JBQEOY010000009.1:0-197127 GCF_052045345.1 Serratia sp. 22264 | reverse complement strand
AAATTGTTAAAGAGCAGTGAGTTAGCCGCCGTAGCTTGCTATCTCGAGGTGGCGTATACTACGCTTTTCACCCGAAGAGTCAAGCGTTTATTTCGCTTTTCTCTTACCGACCTGGCGACGTGTTCTCGTTAGAGGAGTCGTTGTTCCCGGTCAGTGGAGGCGCATTATAGGGAGTTCTCAGAAGGCCGCAACCCCTAAATGCAAAAAACTTTTCAAGCGCGGATTTTTTCGGCAAAACGCTGCACAAGCCAGCATTTCCGTCACTTTTCATACTGAATCTGGCCAAACTCTTGAGTAAAACGGTCCACCTGCTGCCAATCGGTATACTCCACTTCTTTACTGGTATCCGTTTCTCCTCCAGTCATACGCATAATAAATTGAATCATGACGCGATCAAACCAACGATAACGCGGGTAGCGCAGCGCGCCGGCAAACACCACGCACTGTTTTGGCTGCCACGGAGAGGAAAGCAGGAACTTACGGGTATAGGCATTGGTCTGCGGTGAACGTTTGTCCGCCTTGCGGGCGGTCAAGTTAACGGAAAAGAACGCACTCGGCATCTGGTTCAACTGGTCGGCATGCTGCTTAACGAACTTTTCCAGCACCGGATGGAAATGGCCGTAACGCACCGAAGCGCCAATCAACACCTGTTGATACTGGCTTAGATTGACATTGTCTGCCTGCAACAAGTCAATCACGTCACAGCCCAATGTATCCTGCAATTTACTTGCTATATAAGAAGCGATAGAACGCGTTTGCCCATCACGGCTCGAATAAAGAATCAGTGCCTTCACGGCGTTACTCCTTCTATCAGGATCATTCACGCCAGAACGTTGGCGTAAAGAGAACCAGCAGCGTAAAGACTTCCAGTCGTCCGAACAGCATGGTCAATACCAGAATCCACTTCGCCGCCGCAGGCATAGTCGTAAAGTTATCCGCTACCACGCCCAGTCCCGGCCCGAGGTTATTCAGTGTTGCCGTTACGGCGGCAAAGGCGGAGAAGTCATCAACGCCGGTGGCGATAATCGCCAACATGCTGACGATAAAGACCAGGGCGTAAGCCGAGAAGAACCCCCACACCGCCTCCAGGATCCTTTCCGGCAGCGCACGGTTACCCAGCTTAATGGTATAAACCGCATTAGGGTGCACCAACCTTTTCAGCTCACGCGAGCCTTGCAGATACAGCAACAGAATACGGATAACCTTCAGACCGCCGCCGGTCGAACCTGCACAGCCGCCAATAAAAGCAGAACACAACAGCAACATGGGCAGGAATAGCGGCCACTTGGAAATGCTGTCAGTGGTAAAACCCGCCGTCGTCGCCATAGACACCACCTGGAAGAAAGCCTGATTAAGTGTCTCCATGCCGGTTTTATAGACGCCATGGCCCCACAGTACCGCAGTACAGACCACAACCAGCGTAAATTGCACGGCAATGAACATGCGGAACTCAGGGTCGCGCCAGTACACTTTCAGATTGCGACCGCTTAGCAGGGCGAAGTGCAAGCCGTAGTTACAACCAGAGATCAACAGGAAAATAGCAATTATGGTGTTGATGGTCGGACTGGCGTAATAACCGATGCTGGCATCGTGGGTAGAGAAACCACCGATGGCGATGGTTGAGAAGCTGTGGCCGATAGCGTCAAAGACTGACATCCCCGCCCCCCATAACGCCAGCGCACAGGCAATCGTCAGCAGAACATAGATCAGCCACAGGGTTTTGGCCGTTTCGGCGATACGCGGTCGCATTTTGTTATCTTTCAGCGGGCCGGGCATTTCCGCGCGATACAGCTGCATGCCGCCGACGCCGAGTATCGGCAATATTGCTACCGCCAACACGATGATCCCCATCCCGCCCATCCACTGCAGCATCTGCCGGTAGAACAAAATGGCTTTAGGCAACGAATCCAACCCCACCAGCGTCGTCGCGCCGGTGGTAGTCAAGCCGGAAAACGACTCAAAGAAAGCATCAGTAAGCGACAGATTAGGCCGCTCCGAGAACAAAAATGGCAATGCCCCCACACTACCCAGCACCGTCCAGAACAGCACTACAATCAGGAAACCTTCACGTGGCTTCAGCTCATGTTTTTGTTTGCGATTAGGCCACCACAGGATCAGGCCAATCGTCACCGCCACAAAGAAGGTCTGGCTGAAAGCCCTGCCCGCCCCATCGCGATATATCAACGCCACCAGACCAGGAATAAACATCGTTCCGGAGAATAAGATGACCAGCAAACCTACGATACGGGTTATGGCGCGAAAATGCATTTCAGCACGATCCTTAGCAATTCAGTTGGGGGAATTATTGCGAAACAGGGATCAATTGCAAATTACCGCGACTGAGATCACGTAATTTTTTCCCAAAGGTCTCAACGACGGTTACCGGCAAAGCCAGGTGCAGCATGACGCAGGCGCCATATTCACCCTGAACGATCCGCCCTTCAGTTTGCTGTAACAGATTCTCGACCAGCGCCAGCTGCGCATAGTCACATTGCAAAGTATATTCGGCCTGCGGAACCTTGTTGCTCACAATCAACTGCTTTAGCGCCTGCTGCACGCCGCTGCCATAGGCTCGCACCAGGCCACCGGTGCCCAACTTGATGCCGCCGTAATAACGTACCACTACGGCGGTGATTTCACCTATGCCACTGCCCATAAGCTGCGCGAGGATCGGTTTACCCGCAGTGCCGGAAGGCTCACCGTCGTCGGAGAAACCCAACTGCTGTGAATCATTCGGTGGCCCGGCGATAAACGCCCAACAATGATGCCGTGCCGCCGGGTGCTCATCACGAGTCTGTTGGATAAATGCCTTTGCTGCATCCGGCCCGCACGTCGGCGCCAACAAGGTGATAAAACGGCTCTTCTTTATCTCCTCGCTGACGCTGACGGGCCCCGCAGGGATCGGATAAGGCTGCATCAGGCCAGATTCAGATCGCGCGTCATGTTCTCGATACGCTTCTCGTGGATCACGATATTGTCTTCAATACGCATTCCCCCATAAGGTTTCAGCGCATCAATGCGATCCCATGCAAAGTGCTTGCTAAACTCACCACTACGCCACGGCGCCAACAATGACTCAATAAAATACAGGCCAGGTTCGATAGTCAGCACCATGCCGGGCTGCAACACTCGGGTACAACGCAGGAACGGATATTTGGACGGCGCTGCCAGATGCGTACCCTGCTCGTCCTGCATAAAGCCGGCGGCGTCATGCACCTGCAAGCCCAGAGGATGGCCAAGGCCATGCGGCAGGAATGGGGTGGTGATCCCCTGTTCCACCATGGCTTCTTCGCTGATACCACTCACCAGCTTGTGGTTCTTGAGCAATTTGGCGATACGTTGATGCATCTGCACATGGTAGTCGGTGTAGCGCACTCCCGTTTTGATGGTACCCACCAGCGCCAACATCTCGGTATTGAGGTCCTTCACCAACTGTGCGAAATCACTGCCGCTCTGGCCTGCATAGGTACGCGTCAAATCGGCGGCATAGCCGTTGTATTCCGCACCGGCGTCAAGCAGGAAGCTCAGCGATTCGGCTGGCGGCTGATGGTTCAGCTTGGTGTAATGCAACACTGCCGCATGTTCATTCAGCGCCACAATATTGTCATAAGGCACATCGGTATCGCGGTGACCTGTAGCAGTGAGGTAGGCCTGATTGATGTCAAACTCGCTCATGCCGGACAGGAAGGCTTCATGGGCCGCACGGTGCCCCATAACGGCCGTCTTTTGCGCTTCGCGCATGCAGGCCTGCTCGTAACCGGTTTTGATTGAACGATGGAAATCCAGGTAGTTCAGCACCGCTTTCGGGTTCACGTTTTCCGCTGGGATACCGAGATCGCGGGCGCGTTGCTGCCCGTAACCGATATAGCCCACGCGCTCACGCTGAGCAGGAAGCTGCTGAGCGATATCATCCGCATTGGCCAGCGGCAACAGATCGATAGACTTGGTCCAGAAGCTGTCCGGCAGCGGCTCAACGCTGTGCCAGTAATCAACCGGCGAATAGAACCACAGTTTCGGTTTGTTAACGCCATCCACCCACAACCAGCAGTTCGGTACCGATGTGACGGGCACCCAAGCCTTGAAGTGCGCATTCACTTTGAACGGATAGCTATGGTCGTCCAGAAAAACCCGTTGCAGTTCTCCGGAGTGAATCAACAGAGCATCCAGTTTGTTGCGCGCCAATACCTCACGCGCCCGTTTTTGCAGCTCTGCCAGGTGGTCGTTATACAATGAAGCCAGCGTTTCCATCACAATACCCTTATACCCTTAAAACGGAATGCGCCATCTTAACACACCGCTCTGGCGCACCAACCCCATCACTTCTGGCATGCGGGGCAGTTCGCAAATCAGCGTAAAGTCGTTACATCCGCCGCTGAACCATCAACCAACCAAGTAAACCAAGCAGTGCAATTGCCACCGTCCACAGACCACCATGCTCCAACAAAACAGCACCGGCAGCGGCCACGCCCGCCAGGCATTGCTGCAGAAAACCGCATAACGCCATAGCATAAGCACCCTGTTCTTTAGCGTCGCTGACAGCCATCGCCATGCTATTCGGGAACAGCACCGCCTGGCCAAAAATCGTCAAGCAATACAAGGTAATGAATATCGTCATGCCGGAAACTCCCACCAACATGCCGCTCCACCACAACAACATAATCGCGACGGTCGCCAATGCGACCATGCTCGTTCCCACCTGCATCAACCGTCTGCCGCCCAAACGGGCCACTGTGCGGTTCACCGCCATCGCTCCGGTAAAGTAAGCCACGCCGATCACCAGCCCCAACGCACCAAAGGCGGTAACGTTGAGGCCAAAGCCCTGCTGCATCACAAACGGGCTCACCTCCTGTAAGGTTACCGTCGTAGCAAACCCCACCCCGCCCACGCAGGCCGGCCAGAAAAAGCCCGGACGAAGCAGGATACGCCAATAGGTCGCCGCCATTGCAGGCCGTTGGCCCACCGCACGGCCCGCCTCCAACGGCAACGTCGCCATTAACAGCAGGATCGCCAGCCCGGTTAGCCCCATCAACACAAAACCCATTTGCCAGTGCGAATACCGGCTGAGCAACCCACCAATAAACTGCCCGCCGCCCAGTGCAGTGATGAAGGCTATCGACAGCACCGAGAGACGCCGCGCCAGTTCATCCCCGCTCCAGTTGTCGCGCACAATAATGCGCGCGATGATCGCCGCCCCACCGGCAGCGGCGCCCTGCAGAGTGCGCAGCACCAACAATTGGATCCCGTTGTGACAAAACGCCAACAGCGCACTGCAGCCGATAAACGACACCAGAGAAAGCGTCAGCGGCAAACGGCGGCCAAAACGATCGGCCGCGGCCCCCCAGAACAGCACTGGCAATGCAGCGCCAATCACGAACAGGGATATGGAAAGCTCAGTGGCGCGGCGCGTCATCGCCAGTTCCTGCATCACCGTCGGCAAGGAAGGCAAATACACCGTTGTCGCCATCTGCGCCATAAAAACCAGCAAACACGACAGCGTCATGGTTCTGGCGGGAATACTCCAAAATCCGCTCTGTCTTGCACATATCGCTTTACTCATCCAACACCTCTGTATGGGTAGCGCTCTATCTCGGGCAAGTGTATTGAGCCTTTTGGCTCCCGGCAAATGACAAGAACGCCTAAAATATAATTACATATAAAATCAATACTTTAAATTTAACCCGTGTGATCCGCTTTGCAAAAACGCAATCTCTGGTTTGCATATTGTTAACATAAAAACCACACTCCTCATCATCTGGTCATACCAGATCAAACGCTGATTCAGGAGATAGACATGCTCTACCAAGGCGAAACATTACAACTGCACTGGCTCGATAACGGCATCGCCGAGTTGGTGTTCAATGCCCCAGGCTCGATAAACAAGCTGGATACCCGCACCGTTGCCAGCCTGGGCGAAGCGCTCGACGTACTGGAAAAACAGACCGAGCTGAAAGGGCTGCTGGTGCGTTCCAGCAAGGCCGCATTTATTGTCGGTGCCGATATCACCGAATTCCTTTCACTGTTCGCGGCTCCGGCTGAAAAACTGCACCAATGGCTGGCCTTCGCCAACGCGACCTTTAACCGACTGGAAGATCTGCCGGTACCGACCATTTCGGCCATTAACGGCTATGCGCTCGGTGGCGGCTGCGAATGCATTCTGGCCACCGACTTCCGGGTCGCTTCTCCCGATGCTCGCATTGGCCTGCCGGAAACCAAGCTGGGCATTATGCCGGGCTTCGGCGGTTCCGTTCGCTTGCCACGCCTGTTGGGTAACGACAGCGCGCTGGAGATTATCGCCGCCGGTAAAGACGTCAGCGCCAAAGACGCGCTGAAGGTCGGTCTGGTGGATGCGGTGGTCGCACCGGAGAAATTGGTAGAAGCCGCGCTGAAAATGCTGCAACAGGCTATTGACGGTCACTTGGACTGGCGTGCCTATCGTCAACCGAAACTCGATCCGTTGAAACTCAGCCCAATCGAAGCGGCCATGAGCTTCACCACCGCCAAAGGCATGGTGCTGCAAACCGCAGGCAAACATTATCCAGCGCCGATGACCGCGGTTAAAACCATCGAAGCCGCCGCTACATTGGGCCGCGATGAAGCCTTGAAATTGGAAACCGCCAGCTTTGTGCCTTTGGCGCGTTCCAACGAAGCGCGCGCACTGGTCGGTATCTTCCTCAACGATCAGTTTGTGAAAAGCCAGGCGAAAAAGCTGGCCAAAAACGCGGAAGCGCCGAAGCAGGCTGCGGTATTGGGCGCAGGCATTATGGGGGGCGGCATCGCTTACCAGTCAGCGCTGAAAGGCGTGCCGGTGATAATGAAAGACATCAGCGACAAATCCCTGGCGCTCGGCATGAACGAAGCCGCCAAACTGCTGAACAAACAGCTGGAGCGCGGCAAGCTGGACGGCATGAAGATGGCGCAGGTGCTGTCGACCATTCAGCCGACGCTGGATTATGCCGGTATCGAACGCGCGCAGGTGATCGTTGAAGCCGTGGTCGAGAATCCGAAGATCAAAGCGGCAGTGTTGTCCGAGGTGGAAGGTCTGATCGGTGAAGACACAGTGCTGGCATCCAATACCTCGACCATTCCGATTAATCACCTGGCAAAATCACTGAAACGCCCGCAAAACTTCTGTGGCATGCACTTCTTTAACCCGGTACACCGCATGCCGCTGGTGGAAATCATCCGCGGCGAGCAGACCAGCGACAACACCATCGCCGCCGTAGTGGCCTACGCCACCCGCATGGGCAAAACGCCGATCGTGGTCAACGACTGCCCGGGGTTCTTCGTAAACCGCGTACTGTTCCCCTATTTTGCCGGCTTTAGCATGCTACTGCGCGATGGGGTGGATTTCCGCCAAATCGATAAGGTAATGGAAAAACAGTTTGGCTGGCCAATGGGCCCGGCTTACCTGCTCGACGTGGTGGGGATCGATACCGCGCACCATGCCCAGGCGGTGATGGCGGCCGGTTTCCCTGAGCGTATGGGCAAAGATTATCGCGACGCCATTGACGTGATGTTCGACAACCAACGTTTTGGTCAGAAAAACCAACTGGGTTTCTACCGTTACAGTCAGGATAACAAAGGCAAGCCGCGTAAAGACAACGATGAGCAGACCGATGCGCTGTTGGCCGCCGTCTCCCAGCCACGCCAGACCATCAGCGACGAAGAAGTCATCGCTCGAATGATGATCCCGATGATCAACGAAGTGGTGCGCTGCCTGGAAGAAAACATCATCGCCAGCCCGGCTGAAGCCGATATGGCGTTGGTTTACGGCATCGGGTTCCCTCCGTTCCACGGTGGGGCGTTCCGTTACCTGGATACGCTTGGCACCGCAAACTATGTCGAACTGGCCCAGCGTTACGCGCATCTTGGCGCTCTGTATCAAGTGCCTGCCGGCCTGCGCGCCAAAGCTGAACGCAATGAAAGCTACTACCCGGTGGCGACGCCATTGTCCGATATCGCCACTGGCCAACCGGCATGAGGTCATAAAGATGGAAAACGTAGTTATTGTTGACGCCGTACGCACGCCGATGGGCCGCTCCAAGGGCGGCGCTTTCCGCCAGGTACGCGCTGAAGATCTTTCCGCTCACCTGATGCGTGCCGTACTGAGCCGTAATCCGGCTCTGGACGCGGCCGAAATTGACGATATTTACTGGGGCTGCGTGCAACAAACGCTGGAACAGGGGTTTAACATTGCCCGTAATGCCTCGCTGCTGGCCGAAATCCCGCATAGCGTACCGGCCGTTACCGTCAACCGACTGTGCGGCTCGTCCATGCAGGCTCTGCACGACGCAGCTCGCGCCATTATGGTCGGCGATGCGCAGGTTAGCCTGATTGGCGGCGTTGAGCACATGGGCCACGTGCCGATGAATCACGGCGTCGACTTCCACCCTGGCCTGAGCCGCAGCGTAGCGAAAGCCGCCGGCATGATGGGCCTGACCGCCGAAATGCTGGCCAAGATGCACAATATCAGCCGCCAGATGCAGGATGAATTCGCGGCACGCTCGCACCAACGCGCGCACGCCGCCACCCTGGCCGGTTACTTCAAAAATGAAATCATCCCCACCACCGGCCATGACGCCGATGGCGTGCTGACCCGTTATGACTACGACGAAGTCATTCGCCCGGAAACCACCGTTGCCAGCCTGGCGGCGCTGCGCCCGGCGTTCGATCCGGTCAACGGCACCGTAACCGCCGGCACGTCTTCGGCCTTATCCGACGGCGCATCCGCCATGTTGCTGATGAGCGAGTCACGCGCCAAAGCGCTCGGCCTGAAAGCCCGCGCCCGCATTCGTTCTATGGCGGTGGTCGGTTGCGATCCGTCCATTATGGGTTATGGCCCGGTACCGGCCAGCAAACTGGCGCTGAAGCGCGCCGGCCTGAGCATACAAGACATCGATCTGTTTGAATTGAATGAAGCCTTTGCCGCCCAGTCACTGCCCTGCATCAAGGATCTGGGGCTGTTGGACAGCATCGACGATAAAATTAACCTGAACGGCGGCGCCATTGCCTTGGGCCATCCGCTGGGCTGCTCGGGTTCACGTATCTCCACCACGCTGTTGAACAACATGGAACGCCGTGACGTGCAATTTGGTCTGGCGACCATGTGTATCGGTCTGGGCCAGGGGATTGCCACCGTATTTGAACGCGTTTAGCTGTGTCTATATTGGGATGACTGCGTAACTGATTCAAACCGCAGCATCCCGACAAGTTTAGTTGCCGTACTTCCCGCCTGTCAGGGGCGGGTTTTTTTATGCCTGAAATCTACAGGCGCGCCAATAAAAAAGGGCAGCCACCGGCCACCCCACTTTATGTCAACCTTACGCCTCAGATGAACGAGAAGGCATCGCCAAACATATGCGCTTCCTGCGCACCGCGTTCAACGCAGAAACGCTCACGGGCAATTTTGGCCATCTCGAACCGGCCGGCAATATAAATATCATGCTCCGCCAGCGTGCCGAAATCCTGCAATACCGCACTGAGCACCGTGCCGCTGCGGCCACGCCACTCGTCCTCCGGTTGTTCGACCACCGGGATCACCTTCAGATTCGGGTGCTGCAACGACAGCGCTTCCAGCTCACTCAAATCATACAGGTGCTTCAGCTCGCGCCCGCCCCAATAGATAGAGATATCGCGGTCCGGCTGTTGCTCCAGCGCAGTCAGCAGAATTGAGCGTGCATAGGAGAAACCGGTACCGCCAGCGATCAACACCAACGGACGGCTACCGTTTTCACGTAGCCAGGCATCGCCATGCGGAATATCAACGGTAATCGCCTGCTCTTTCAGAATGCGATCCATCACCGCCATAGCGTACAAATTCAGCTCCGAAGCGCCGATATGCAGCTCGATATATTCTTGCTGTGAAGGCGTCGATGCCAGCGAGAAAGGACGCTTGTCGCGCTCATCCATCACCACCATCAGATACTGTCCTGCCTTGAAAGAAAACGGCGCTTCTGGCACCAAACGTACCCGATAAACCGTATCGGTAATGGCCTCTACGGAGGTCACTTTACAGCTCAATATTGTCATGCGTTCCCTCTGTCGGGTCATCAATGCAAAACTGAGAACAGAGCCTGCGCTACAGCGTCGGTTCTCTGTCACTGAAAATTGCGAGCTCATCCCAGATTTCATCGACGCGCGTACGCACCTTTTCATCCATCTGAATTGGACGGCCCCATTCGCGCTGGGTTTCACCCGGCCATTTATTGGTGGCATCCAGCCCCATCTTCGATCCCAATCCAGAAACCGGGGAAGCGAAGTCCAGATAATCGATCGGCGTGTTTTCCACCATTACGGTATCCCTTGCCGGATCCATTCTGGTGGTGATCGCCCAAATCACATCATTCCAGTCACGTGCGTTAATGTCATCATCACAGACGATAACAAACTTGGTGTACATAAACTGACGCAGGAACGACCAGACGCCCATCATCACGCGCTTGGCGTGACCGGCATACTGTTTCTTGATAGTCACCACCGCCAGGCGGTAAGAGCAGCCTTCCGGCGGCAGATAGAAATCTACGATTTCCGGGAACTGCTTTTGCAAGATGGGAACAAAGACTTCGTTCAGCGCCACCCCCAAGACCGCCGGCTCATCCGGCGGACGGCCTGTGTAGGTCGAGTGATAAATTGCGTCGCGACGCTGGGTGATGTGGGTAATGGTGAATACCGGGAAGTGATCTATCTCGTTGTAGTAACCGGTGTGATCGCCATACGGACCTTCTGGCGCCATTTCACCCGGCTCAATGTAGCCTTCCAACACGATTTCCGCACTGGCGGGCACTTCCAGATCGCAGGAAATACACTTGACCACTTCGGTTTTATTGCCGCGCAACAACCCGGCAAAGGCATATTCAGACAGGTTGTCCGGCACCGGCGTGACGGCACCGAGGATAGTGGCGGGATCTGCACCCAATGCGACAGCAACCGGGAAACGCTCACCGGGATGCGCCTGGCACCATTCCTGGTAATCCAACGCGCCGCCGCGGTGCGACAGCCAACGCATGATCACTTTATTCTTGCCCAGCACCTGCTGACGGTAAATGCCCAGGTTCTGCCGCTCTTTTTGCGGCCCACGGGTAACGGTCAACCCCCAGGTGATGAGCGGTGCGGCGTCTTCAGGCCAGCAGTGCATCACCGGAATGCGGCCGAGATCGACGTCATCGCCCTGCCATACCTGCTCCTGGCAAGGTGCGGAGCCCAGTACCTTGGTCGGCATATTCAGCACTTGCTTGAACTTCGGCAACTTGTCGAACAGATCGCGAAACCCCTTCGGCGGCTCCGGTTCTTTAAGAAACGCCAGCAGTTTGCCGACCTCGCGCAAGGAACTGACATCCTCCTGGCCCATGCCCATCGCCACGCGATTGGCCGTGCCGAACAGATTGCACAGCACCGGCATGTCATACCCTTTCGGGTTTTCGAACAGCAACGCCGGGCCGCCCGCACGTAAAGTACGATCGGCAATTTCTGTCATTTCCAGATAGGGATCAATCGGCTGGCTGATGCGTTTTAGTTCTCCTCTCTTTTCCAGCAACGAGAGGAAATCGCGTAAGTCACGGTATTTCATGCTGATCATTATAACGGCCAGTGAGGAGGGCATTATAAGCCCTCTTCACGGTTGTTGCTGCACTTTTGTTAAACACCGGTAAAGACATCGCCGGTTCTCAGTGGCACGTGAATGGCACCAGCGGGCGTAGCGCCTGCGTATTGTCATACTCCCGGGCCTCCACGCCGTGGCGGAACACCTTGAAGCCTTGATCTCTGGCGCTGAAATAGCGCAAATCATTGCCCTCAACGTGCAGCAGGCTGCCCTCACGCAGCGCCACAACCGATTCGCTCGGATTGACCGCGCAGAACTCCGCCAAACGTTCATCGCGGGTTTCGCCCATGTGGCCGCTGATATGCGCATCAATATAGTGCGGGTTAATCTGTACCGGGAACAAACCCAATGCCGGCAACACTACGCTGTTGCGCACCGGCATATCATTAGTGGTGCGAATGCTTGGCGTAGCGACGTTGCAGCCGGCACTCCAACCAACATAAGGTACACCACGTTCACGAACCGCCCGCTGGATGGGGACGATCAGGCCCTTTTCATGCAGCATCTGGTTCAGCATCCAGGTGTTGCCGCCGCTGACCAAAATGCATTGCGCCTGATCAATCGCCGCCGCAGGAGATTCGGCGTGATGAATGCTGGTCACCTGGATACCCAGGGTCTGCGCCAGTTCCTGCGCACGCTGATCGTAGTCAGTGCGGATCAAGGCATAAGGGACGAATACGGCAGACGTAATCCCGTGGCGCTCGATCATCGCCAGCAGTCGGCTTTTGGCATAACCCAACAATTCATCCTCGCCGGACAGCTTGCCGTTGCTCAACAGAAATAACTCCATGTCTTCCCCTCAATCAAAAACGATGAATAACGTCACATCAGGCCGCATCAGGCCAAGGCATACTTGCGACGGTAACAAATTTTCAGCCCTCTGTTATACCCAAGCCGTGCGAATAAGTGTGTGACTTTCCGCTAATTGCCGGCGATTCATGCAGATAGCGGCTGTTACAAGCGGAAACTTGCATCACTATGTATCCGTACCGGCTTTTGATATGCTTACCGGCTGACAGAAAGGCATGTGAAATTATGGAATCTTGGTACTTACTGTATTGCAAACGCGGCCAACTTTTACGGGCGCAGGAACATCTGGTGCGACAGGAAGTGAACTGCCTGAGCCCGATCATCACGCTGGAAAAAGTCGTGCGCGGCAAACGCATTGCGGTCAGCGAGCCTCTGTTCCCCAACTACCTGTTTGTGGAGTTCGACCCGGAGCGCATTCACACAACGACCATCAGTGCAACGCGTGGTGTCAGCCATTTCGTGCGCTTTGGCTCGCTGCCGACGACCATCCCGCAGAAGGTTATCGAAGAGCTGCAGACTCATACCTGTGAAACCTACTTCGACCCGGAAACCCCTCAGCCGGGCGATACCGTGCTGATCGTCGACGGCATGTTCGAAGGGCTGAAGGCGATTTACACCGAGCCGGACGGGGAAGCGCGCTCGATGCTGCTGCTGAACCTGATTAACAAGCAGGTCAGCCAAAGCGTCGATAATCGGCAGTTCCAAAAGTTATAAAGCGAAAAGGCGCCCAAATGGCGCCTTTGTTATTGGATACTCACGCCTTAGCGCTGCATCGCTTCATCGTGCAGCCACTGGGCTACCCGTTTGGCGAAGTAGGTCAGCACGCCATCGGCCCCGGCGCGCTTAAAGCACATCAGCGACTCCATCACCGCCGGTTGCTCCTGCAACCAACCGTTCTGAATCGCCGCCATGTGCATCGCATATTCACCAGAAACCTGATAGGCAAAGGTCGGCACGCCAAAGGTGTCTTTCACCCGACGCACCACATCGAGATAAGGCATACCGGGTTTCACCATCACCATATCCGCGCCTTCCTGGAGATCTTGCGCAATTTCCTGCAGCGCTTCGTCACTGTTGGCAGGGTCCATCTGATAGGTTTTCTTGTTGCCGCCTTTCAGATTGCCGCTGGAACCGAGCGCATCGCGGAACGGGCCATAGTAGCAGGAGGCATATTTGGCGGAGTACGCCATGATCTGGGTATTAATCAGCCCCTGATGCTCCAGACGATCGCGGATCGCGCCGATACGGCCGTCCATCATATCGCTCGGCGCCACGATTTCCGCTCCGGCTTCCGCATGGGATAACGCCTGACGCACCAGAATATCTTTGCTGATATCGTTAATGACGTAGCCGTGCTCATCAATCACGCCATCCTGGCCGTGAGTGGTGTAAGGATCCAGCGCCACGTCAGTCAGAACACCCAGCTCTGGCACCGCGTCTTTCAACGCACGAACCGTACGCTGCACCAAACCGTCCGGATTATAAGCCTCTTCCGCATGCAATGACTTCAGGCCAGGTTCAATCACCGGGAACAGGGAGATCACCGGCACGCCAAGCTTGGCGATGGCTTCCGCTTCCTTAATCAACAAATCGATGCTCATGCGCGATACGCCGGGCATGGATGCTACCGCTTCCTGACGGTTACTGCCTTCCATGACAAATACCGGATAAATCAGGTCGTTAACCGTCAGTTGATTCTCCGCCACCAGACGACGGCTGAAATCATGACGGCGCACACGGCGCATACGGCGGCCTGGAAAGGCGCCCGGAAATGCATAGCTCATAGTTTTCTCCTAACTCATACCAGCCGGAACAGCCGGCGGGCGTTCTCATCGGTTTTCTGCCCCAACCATTCAGGATCTTCTTGCCGCCAGGCAGCCACCTGCCGGACGATATGGGGCAAAAAACAGGGTTCGTTGCGGCGAGATGCGGGTTTAGGGTGTAAATCCCGGGGCAACAGATAGGGTGCGTCGGTTTCCAGCAATAAACGGTCCGCCGGGATCTGCGGCAACAGCGCTCGCAGCTCCAGACCACGCCGTTCATCACAGACCCAACCGGTAATGCCGATCGAAAGACCCAGCGACAGACAGCTGTCTAATTCCTGGGCGGTGCCGGTAAAGCAGTGCACCACAGCCGCAGGCAGTTTATCCAACCACGGCACCAACAGCGCGGCAAAACGTGCGTGCGCATCGCGGCAATGAAGAAATACCGACATCCCCAGCTCTGCGGCCAGCGCCAACTGGGCGCTGAAAGCCTCTTCCTGCTGCGCCGGGGTGGAGAAATTGCGGTTGAAATCCAACCCGCATTCACCGATAGCGACCACCTCTGGCCGGGAGGCCAAGGCGTGAATTTGCTCCGCAACCTGATCGTTCCAACTGCTGGCCTGATGTGGATGCACTCCGGAGGTAGACCAACAGTAGGCGGCATGTGACTGCGCCAGTTCACTGGCGGCCTGGCTCTCCTGCAGGTCGGTACCGGTAATCAGCAACCCCTTCACCCCTGCGGCGCGTGCGCGATCCACCACCGCTGGACGGTCTTTGGCAAACTGCGAGCTGGTAAGATTAACACCGATATCAAACATGGTTTTTCCAAAGCAAAAGCCGCCCATCGGGCGGCTTGATGCGGCTGACAAAGTCCTCTGCGCCTAAAAGTAATGATCTTAGTGCGATTAAAAACAAAGGATTATGTTTTACGGGTTACCCCAAACACCCGAAAACCACGTTTTTCGGGTGTTTGCCATCAATCTAAAGCCGCCCATCGGGCGGCTTTAGAGACAAAACGCGGATTAAGCCGCCGGGGGTTCGTCACCCTCGTCTTCTTCTTCCGGTCGCGGGCGGCGTTTGCCGGTGTAGAACCGGGCAAAGAACACGCCCACTTCAAACAGCAGATACATCGGGATCGCCAGCAAGGTCTGCGAGAAGACATCCGGCGGCGTTAACAACATGCCAACCACAAAAGCCCCGACCAAGACGTAAGGACGTTTCTTTTTCAGGTCTTCCGGCGAAGTGACGCCACTCCAGCACAGCAGAATAATGGCAACCGGCACCTCAAACGCCACGCCAAACGCCATAAACAGCGCCATGACAAAATCGAGGTAGTTATTGATGTCGGTGGCTATCATGACCCCAGCCGGCGCGGTCTTGGCAAAAAAACCGAACGCCAGCGGGAACACGATAAAATAGGCAAACGCCATGCCGAGATAAAACAGCAGGCTGCTGGAGACCAGCAAAGGCATCATCAGGCGACGTTCATGCTTGTACAGCGCCGGGGCGATAAAGGCCCAGACCTGATACAGGATCACCGGCGCAGAAACAAACACCGAGACGATCATGGTCAGCTTGATGGGGGTAAAGAACGGTGACGCCACGTCGGTGGCGATCATGCTCGCCCCGGCAGGCAGCTGTTTGATCAGTGGCGCAGACACCAGTTGATAAATGTCGTTGGCGAAATAAACCAGCACCAGGAAGATCACCAGCACGCTGATAATCGAGTTTAACAACCGCTTACGCAGTTCTATCAGATGACTGATAAGGGGTTGGGTATCTTCAACAGCCATGTTTTAACGATCGCCACTAGGTTGGTGAGACGCTGGGGTTTTATCCGCAACAGGTTCTGGGGTTGCCTCCACGGTCACCGCAGCAGGCTGCTTAACCGGCTGCGCGGCCGGCGCTTGCACTGCCTGCGGCGTTGCCGCAACGACAGGCTCCGGCGCTACCGGTTTCGGTACGGCAGCCGGTGAGGCGGCGGTGGTCGCAGCCTCCGCCGGGGTCACGCCGTCATGAATGGCTTCCGGGTCTGTGACCAGAGGGTTATGAATGGTGTGCGCAGGTTCGTCTTTGTCTTCGCCATGATAGGAGCGCTTCAGCGATTCCGCCGCGTCTTTCAGTTCATCCATTGACGCCTTCAGCTCCGGCGACAAATTCTGCAAGCCCGCCTTCTCGACCTTTTTCAGGCTGTCTTGCAGTTCCTGCAGCTTCAGTTCCTGAGAGAGTTCATTCTGCACCGAAGCCGCCAACGAACGGAGGGCGCGGATCCAACCCGAAACTGTTCTAACCGCTACCGGCAACCGTTCTGGCCCAAGTACAACCAGGCCAATGACCAGAACCAGCAACAGTTCACTAAACCCTATGTCAAACACGGTTTATACCTGCTCTTTGTTCTTCGGCTCTTCCGTTTTCACTTCCGGCTGCTTATCGGAAATAGGCTTTGCCGTGAAGTCAGCGTCATCCAGGCTGCTTTTCTCAGCCGTGTTGGTCGGAGGCGTATTGTCGTCGCCGATCGCCTTTTTAAAACCTTTGATGGATGCGCCGAGGTCGGAACCCAGCGTACGAAGTTTTTTGGTACCAAACAGCAGCACCACGATCACCGCGATGATCAACAATTGCGTAATACTAATACCGCCCATTGCAGTTACCTCTATTTTTACAGGGTTTTTCAAAATCTACCGCATTATACGGCAGTTTTTACCAGAGTTTTGAATCAATTCAGGTGGTTCGCTTCCAGCCAATCACCCAGGATACGATGCCGGCAGCCATCAGCCACCCGGGGAAAATCTCGACCTTCCCTAACAGCAAAATCGTACCGCTTACTAACAGTGTAGCGCCAACGCCGAACAAATAACGCGATTGCCCCTGACGAACGCGCTGGCCCTGCATCTGATGGGTCAGCTTATCAACGCTTTGTTGCAACCGTTTATGCTGCTGCAAACTATCGTAAAATAATTCAGGCAGTTCAGGCAGCTTCTCCGCCCAAAACGGCGCTTTTTCCTTCAGGGCGCGAATCACCGCCGGTATGCCGACCTGATCGCGCATCCAACTTTCAAGAAACGGCTTGGCAGTGGTCCATAAATCCAACTTCGGATAGAGCTGCCGCCCCAGGCCTTCAACATACAGCAAGGTCTTCTGCAATAACACCAGTTGCGGCTGCACTTCCATATTGAAGCGGCGTGCGGTATTGAACAGGTTCAACAGCACGTTGCCGAACGAAATTTCCTCCAACGGCTTCTCGAAGATCGGCTCGCACACGGTGCGGATGGCGAACTCGAAATCCTCTACGTTGGTATCACGCGGTACCCAGCCCGAATCGACGTGCAGCTCAGCCACTTTGCGATAATCGCGGTTGAAGAAGGCGATAAAGTTTTCCGCCAGATAGCGTTTGTCGTCTTTGTTCAGCGAGCCGACGATGCCGCAGTCAATGCCGATATAACAGGGATCTTCAGGGTGATCGTAGCTGACAAAAATATTACCGGGATGCATGTCCGCATGGAAAAAGCTGTCGCGAAATACCTGGGTAAAGAACACCTGCACCCCACGCTCCGCCAACAATTTCATGTTGGTGCCCTGTTTTTCCAGCGTAGCGATATCCGAAACCGGGATACCGTAGATGCGCTCCATCACCAGCACGCTTTCACGGCAGTAATCGGAGTAAACCTCCGGTACGTACAGCATCGGGCTGCCATCAAAATTACGGCGCAGCTGGATGGCATTTGCCGCTTCACGCAGCAGATTCAGTTCGTCCAGCAGGGTTTTTTCGTACTCGCGCACCACTTCACGCGGCCGCAAGCGACGCCCATCCGGCATCAGTTTCGGCACCCAGCCGGCCAAACGATACATCAGACGAACATCGGCCTTGATGATAGGCCCAATATCCGGCCGAATGACCTTCAGCACAATTTCCTGCCCGGTAGTTTTCAGGCGTGCAGTATGCACCTGTGCTATCGATGCAGATGCCAGCGCCTGCTGGTCAAAATCGTCGAACCAGGTTTCCAGCGGGCCACCCATCGCCAATTCGATGTGCTTGCGCGCCAATGCTCCGTCGAATGGCGCAACCCGATCCTGCAGCAAGGTCAGTTGATCGGCAATCTGCGGAGGGAACAGATCGCGACGAGTGGACATCATCTGGCCGAACTTGATCCATACCGGCCCCAGCTCTTGCAGAGCCAGGCGCAAACGCTCACCCAGAGGCTTGTCTGCATGGCGGTTTGGCATCCAAAACAGCAGACGGCGGCCAAAACGCAACGGCAACGTCAGACGCATCTTGGGGATCAGTTCATCCAGGCCATAGCTGAGAAAAACGCGGACGATCAAATACAGGCGGCGTAGTTCGCCAGGGGTCATCGTTTACCCTCCAACTTGTCCATGCGGGCAATCAGCGCTTCGGCGCTGCGAACGGTGGCGTCAACTTCCTCGTTGAACCACACCACTTCCAGCGGCCCCGGCGCCACACGCCACTCTTCCGTCAGGGTTTCCGCCACGTAATGCTGCTGACGCTGCAACCCCGATCTCAACAGGCTTGCGCCTTTACCGAGCACCTGGGTAATACCCTGCGCGGCGATATCGCCGATATAGGGTGCCAGCCATTCCGCCGGATCCCACTCTGCCAGATCAAGCAGCCCCACCAGTTGCTGCACCACCTGAATATCGCCCTCGACGATCAACTCGCCGCTGCGCATCAATGGCGAAAGCTGCTGACGATCGCGCAACTTCAACAACACCGATACCCGACTGCGCACCGTGCAATCGGCGGTATCTTCAGACTGGCCAAGCACGTCCACCCGCTGTTCGCTGAAAATCAGCACCAGCGGCGAAGCAAGTTCCTGCAACTCAATACGCAGTATTTTGCCGGCCAACCGCTGACGGGCGGCCTTCATACTGCGATCGCGGAACAGCAGGCTATTGAGCGATGTCTCCAGCGCGCCGGTCAACAAGGGGGTTAGCAGCATCGGCATGTCCATATCAGAACTTGAAACCACGATGCAGGGCCACAATACCGCCTGTAAGATTGAAATAGGTCACGTTGTCAAAACCGGCGGCTCCCATCATACCTTTCAGCGTTTCCTGATCGGGGTGCATGCGGATCGACTCGGCCAGATAACGGTAGCTTTCCGGATCCTTCACCACCAGCTCGCCGATTTTCGGCAGCACGTGGAACGAATAGGCATCATAGGCTTTGCTCAGCGGCGCCAGCAGCGGTTTGGAGAACTCCAGCACCAGCAGGCGGCCGCCTGGCTTCAGCACGCGGAACATCGAACGCAGCGCTTTGTCTTTGTCGGTGACGTTGCGCAGGCCGAAGGAAATGGTGATGCAGTCAAAATAGTTATCCGGGAACGGCAGCGCTTCGGCATTAGCCTGCACATAGCTGATGTTGCCGATAATGCCGCGATCGCGCAGCTTCTCGCGGCCCATCTTCAGCATGGAGTCGTTAATGTCTGCCAGCACTACCTGCCCTTGCTCACCGACCATCCGGGAGAACTTGGCGGCCAGATCGCCGGTGCCGCCGGCCAGATCCAGTACGCGCTGCCCACGGCGCACGCCGCTGCAGTCAATGGTAAACCGCTTCCAGATACGGTGGATGCCAAACGACATCAGGTCGTTCATCACGTCATACTTTGCCGCTACCGAATGAAAAACGTCTGCCACCATGGCCTGCTTTTCGTCTCTAGCTACGGTGCGAAAACCGAAATCTGTGGTTTCCTGCGATTGATCTGCCATTGTCCTGCCTGCTATTCAGTCAATTTTGTGTGGTCGAGTGTACCAGAACCCCACGGAATACCCCACCTCAAGGCGGCTGTCATGCCTGCGAAGCGGAGCGTGGTTCTTCGGCGGAATCGTCGTCTTCCGCCTGCGGCAACGCGCTGACGTCATCGTCATCCGCTGCCTCATCTTCTTCATCATAATGCTGCGCGCCGGCTTGCTGTGCCAGCAACGGATTGATCGGCCGTTTCACCTCAACCCCCAGCGCGCGGAACCCTTCGGTTTGGCCGATAAGATTACCACGGCCTTCGCTCAGTTTGTTCATCGCCTGGCGATAACTCCCCTGGGCCTTGTCCAGGCTCTGCCCCAGCGCCGACATGTCGTCGACAAACAGCCGCATCTTGTCATACAGCCGTGCCGCCCGGTCGGCAATGCGCTGAGCATTCTGGCTCTGGTGCTCATAGCGCCACAGGTTGGTGATGGTGCGAAGCGCCACCAACAGCGTGGTCGGGCTGACCAGCATAATATTGTGTTTAAGCGCTTCGCTTATCAATTCCGGCTCCCGGTCGATGGCCAGCAGGAAAGCCGGCTCCACCGGAATAAACATCAACACATAGTCCAGTGAACGCAGGCCGGGCAACTGTTGATAATCTTTGCGCCCCAGCAAGCGGATATGGCCGCGCAACGAGGCGATATGCTCGCTCAGCGCCGCCTCGCATTCCGCGTCGTCTTCGCTGTTGAAATAACGTTCGTAGGCGACCAGCGACATTTTCGCATCGATCACAACATCCTTGCCCTGCGGCAGACGCACAATAACGTCAGGCTGCATGCGGCTTTGGTGATCCAGCCGCACATTAACCTGAGTTTCATACTCGTGCCCCTCGCGCAAACCCGAGGCTTCCAGCACCCGACTCAGCACCACCTCGCCCCAATTGCCCTGGGTTTTATTGTCGCCTTTCAGCGCCTTGGTCAGGTTAATCGCCTCACGTGCCATCTGCGCGTTGAGTTGCTGAAGGTTACGTATTTCATGGGTCAGGGTATGGCGTTCGCGGGCTTCCTGGCCAAAGCTGTCCTGCACCTGACGGCGGAAACCGTCCAGTTGTTCGCGCAACGGCAGCAGCAGGCGATCCAGGCTTTGCTGGTTCTGTTCGTTCACCTTGCGCCCGCTGTGTTCGAAGATGCGGTTGGCCAGGTTTTCAAACTGGGTGGTGAGCCGTTGTTCGCTGTTGATCAGCAAACGCTGCTTCTCTTCCGCCGCCATGCGGGTCTCTTCCAGACGGATGGTCACTTCCCGCAGTTCGGCCTCCTGAGCGCTGTTGACCTCGCGTTGGGCGCGCAGCTCCTGATTAAGCAGTTCGCATTCGGTGCGCCAGTGATTGAGTTGTTGCAGCTTTTCGTGCCCGGCCGCCAATTGGCTGTGCAAATTACGTAACTCCAAATCGGTTTGCCGCATTTGCTGTTCATTGCGTTGCAGAACGTCCTGCCGGGCCGCCGTTTCCTGCTGTGCCTGCTGCAACGACTGTTCCAGCAGCCGCAGCTCGGTTTCATGCTGCGCATGGGCCTGCTGCACGCGCAGGCTGGCGATCAACCACCCCAACAGTATGCCGACCACTACCCCGCCCACACCGTAAACCAAACTGGTATCCACCCTGCCTCCTGTTACCCTTGCCGTTTATGCGCCCGTTGCCCGTCACGTTAAGGGGACGCTGTATGGATGTCCAGTCTGATTTTGCACCGGCAACGCAATATTGCGAAACGCCGCGCAAGTCAGGCAAAAACTAGCCAAACCACTGGGTTAACCACTTGATGCCAAAGGCTCCCGGCGCAAGAATGCCGAACGCCCAGATCATCGCTGAAGTGATATTCGCCAGTTGGAAGTAACGTTGGGGCATGCCGCAGATACCGCCGACCAGCGGCACCACCGCGCGCAGCGGCCCGAAGAAGCGGCCGATAAAAATGCCCAGCACGCCCCAGCGTTCAAAAAACGCATGGCCGCGGTCCAGCAACTGCGGATTACGCGATAACGGCCACATGTGCGCCACGCGGTCTTGATAGTGGTAACCGATCCAGTAAGAAAGCCAGTCGCCGAAAAATGCCCCTATGGCAGCGGCGGCCCAGATAGGCCAAAAAGCGATGCCGCTCTCGCCAATCAACGCGCCCAGCGCCAGCAGGATAACCGTGGCCGGCAACAGCAGGGACAAGAACGCCAGCGATTCGCCGAATGCCAGGAAGAAAATAATGGGGATGGCCCAGCCTTCGTGCTGACGCACGGCATCGCTGACCCAGTTGATAATGTCGTTGAGGCTCAATACACGGGCTCCTGATACGGGGTTTCCTGTGCCAAGGATACGCAATGCCGGCCGGGGCAGGTTAAACTCCGGCTAAACGCGTAGCGGTTTACTCGAGGTTAACGCCAGTTGCACTTCGCGCTGACGTCGACCCAGGCCGTATTGCGCTGCCAACCAGCGGCCGGTAAACCGCACTGATCGCGGACGGTAATGCCGCCATCACGCAGAATTTGTGAAGGAAGAAGCAGAATCTGGGCTGTCATAGACGTCCTCGCCGTTATTGTCTAAAAAATCGTCATCTGGGGCAGCAAAGCCGAAAATCAACAGGTAAAAAGGGGGCGCTGATAGCTAGATACACCCTGCCTTTCACGTTGCGGCCAACCGCAGTTTGAAAGACGACGGGTATCACCGTAACAGATTAGGGCTGAATGGAAAAACGGACCGCGTTGGCGGCCCGTTGAAGGGAGGGAGGCTATTACAGCAGGCGGCGCGCCGCTTCAACCACGATCTGCACCGCTTTGCTTTCGGTGTTTTTCATGGTTTCTGCGTTTGGAATTTCCTGCTGGGTGCGGTTGACGATCACGCCGGCAACCATACCGGCACGCAGGCCCTGGCTTGCGCACATGGTCAGCAGAGTGGCGGATTCCATTTCATAGTTCATCACGCCCATCGCCTGCCATTCTGCCATCGAGCCCTTAAAGCGGCTGACAACGCGGCCGGAATAGGTATCGTAACGTTCCTGGCCCGGATAGAAGGTATCAGAAGACGCGGTCACGCCAATATGCGTGGTGGCACCGCTGGCCTTGGCGGCCTCGACCAGTGCGGTGGTGCAGGCAAAGTCGGCCACGGCAGGGAATTCCATCGGCGCAAAGTGCAGGCTGGCGCCGTCAAGGCGAACCGCCGCGGTAGTGACCAGCACGTCGCCGACGTTGATGTTCGACTGAATAGCCCCGGTGGTGCCGATACGCAGGAAGGTACGGATCCCCAGTTGCGCCAATTCTTCAACGGCGATCGAGGTAGACGGGCCGCCGATGCCGGTGGAGCAGACGATCACCGCCTTGCCGTCCAGCTCTGCGCGCCAGGTAGTAAATTCACGATGGGAAGCCAGGTGCACCGGATTTTCCATCAGCTTGGCAATTTTCTCTACGCGCTGCGGATCGCCCGGAACGATGGCAAGCTGGGCCCCTTGTAAATCGTTTTTAGTGAGGCCGAGATGAAAAACATCAGATTGAGACATACGAGACTCCTCATAGATCATGTTTATTGGGAGGAACAAAAAAGTACTCTACTGAAAATCGCCATCCAATTTCGTGATGGCCATCACCATGAATAAAGAAACAAAGATCAATCTACATAATTTTTGTGACAAAAGTCACATTAAATAACCCAAAGACGCTGTAAACGCCGCACTTGCCACAAGTCTAGCCGACAAAACAGCCCGCCGTTTACCGCCTTTCCTCTTGGCGACAGGCCCCCTTTTCCACCACGAGGCCACTTATGTCGCCACCGAAAAATAGCCTTATTTTATCGGCGACTTAGCAACAAAAAATGGGGCTAACGTACCTTATGGCGCTAATGCAGGCCAAAATGCGCAATATCCTGATAAAAAGATAACAAAAATGCGCTAAAGCCAGATAATTAATCGTTTTTTACAGACTTGACCGAAAATGCTCAACCGGGTGCCAATAACGGGTAATCTTTCCTATAGTTATTCTCAGCGCTTTTTTCTATTGCACGGAGACCGCAATGAAAACCGACCATGTGATGACATTAAAACAGGCTCAGGGGGGATTCGCCCCGGCCGTAACGCCGTTGGCCGCTTCTACTGTATTTACCGACGAACAGGGCATTCATGCCGGGGAAACCACCATTCCCTCGCAGGGTGACAACCTGCCGGCCTATATTGCCAAACCAGCGAACCACGACGGCCCCTTCCCCGTGGTGCTGGTGGTACAAGAGATTTTTGGCGTTCACGAGCATATTCAGGATCTGTGTCGCCGCCTGGCGAAACAGGGCTACCTGGCGATAGCGCCAGAGTTGTACTTCCGACAGGGCGATGCCAAAGATTACCAGGAGATTGGCGACATCTTGCAAAAGCTGGTGAGCAAGGTCCCGGACCGTCAGGTGTTGGCCGATCTCGACCACGCAGCCCATTGGGCCAGCCGCCACGGCGGCGACGCCGGCAAGCTGGCGATTACCGGTTTTTGCTGGGGAGGCCGTATTACCTGGCTGTATGCCGCGCATAACCCGCAACTGAAGGCAGCGGTAGCCTGGTACGGCAAGTTAGTGGGCGAAAAAACGCTGAACTCGCCGAAACACCCGGTCGATGTGGCTACGCAGCTGTCTGCGCCGGTGCTGGGATTATACGGCGGCCAGGACAGCGGAATTCCACTGGAAACGGTGGAGACCATGCGCCAGGCGATTCGCGCAGCTAACGCCGATGCCGAGATCGTGGTCTACCCCGAAGCGGGTCATGCTTTCAATGCCGATTATCGCCCAAGTTACGATGCCGAAGCGGCGACGGACGGCTGGCAACGCATGCTGGCCTGGTTCGCTCAACACGGCGTGGTCGGCGTCAAATAACCCCTCCCCTCACGGCTGCCTTCACCGGTGGCCGCCTGCAATGTAAAAAAGGGCGCCGAAGCGCCCAAAATAATCACACCAGAACCTTATTGATTGCACGCCGGCCTCAACGGCCGGGCAACGCACTCCGATCAGGCTTGCTGCTCGCGCAGGCGCTGAGCCGCCAACACCATGTTGGCCAGCGACTGACGGGTTTCCGGCCAGCCGCGGGTTTTCAGACCGCAATCCGGGTTAACCCACAGGCGTTCCGCCGGGATGTTCTGCGCCGCTTTACGCAGCAGCGCTTCGATCCATTCCACGCTTGGCACGTTTGGCGAGTGGATGTCGTACACGCCAGGGCCAATTTCGTTTGGATACTCGAACTCTTTGAAGGCTTCCAGCAGATCCATATCGGAACGCGAGGTTTCGATGGTGATCACGTCGGCATCCAGCGCCGCGATGGAATCCATGATGTCGTTGAATTCGCAGTAACACATGTGGGTGTGGATCTGCGTATCGTCCTGCGCCACGGCGGCGTTCAGTTTGAAGGCATCCACTGCCCAGTCCAGGTAAGCGGCCCAGTCGGATTGACGCAGCGGCAACCCTTCACGCAGTGCCGGTTCGTCAATCTGGATGATGCCGATACCGGCTTTTTCCAGATCTTCCACTTCGTCGCGCAGCGCCAGGGCGATCTGCTTGGCGATCACTTCACGGGTTACGTCTTCACGCGGGAACGACCAGCAAAGGATGGTCACCGGTCCGGTCAACATGCCTTTTACCGGCTTGTCGGTCAGCGATTGCGCATACTTCGCCCACTCCACGGTAATGGCTTCAGGACGGCTGATGTCACCAATGATGACCGGCGGTTTTACGCAGCGGGAACCGTAGCTCTGTACCCAGCCATTTTGGGTGAAGACGAAGCCGTCGAGGTTCTCGCCGAAGTATTCCACCATGTCATTACGCTCGGCTTCGCCGTGCACCAGCACGTCCAGGCCCAGACGTTCTTGTTCAACGATCGCCTGTTTGATGTGCTCGCTAATGCTGGTTCGGTAATTGTTGCCGTCCAGACGCCCCTGTTTGAAATCCAGGCGCAGGCCGCGGATTTCGGTGGTCTGCGGGAATGAGCCGATAGTGGTGGTCGGCCAGGCCGGCAGGTTGAAGCGATCGCGTTGCGCCTGAGCGCGCTGAGCGTAAGGGCTGTGGCGCTCGCTGTCTTGTGCGGTAATGGCGGCCAGACGCTGGCCTACCTGCGCATTATGTACGCGGCTGGACTGACGACGAGCGCGGATTGGTGTGCTGTATGCGTCCAGTTCTGCCTGCTTTTCTGCCCCAGGCGCGTTCAGCGCTGCGCTTAGCAAAGCCACTTCGGCGCATTTTTGCAGAGCGAAGGCGAACCAGCTCTTCACCTCTTCATCCAGGCGGGTTTCCACGCTCAGATCGATGGGGCTGTGCAGCAGGGAACAAGAGGTGCCAATCCACAGTGGACGGCTGTTAACCAGCGGTTGCAGGCGGTCGAACCAACGGCTCAGGTCGGCACGCCAGACGTTACGGCCATTGATGACGCCCAGCGACAGCAACCACTCTTTTGGCAATGCCTTGTGCAATACGGCGATATCGTCGTGACCGGCCACCAGATCGACATGCAGACCCTGTACCGGCAATGCGCGGATAGTGTCGAGGTTGTGACCGACGCTGTCGAAATAGGTGGTCAACAGCAGTTTTACCTGGCCCTGCAACGCGTCGTAAGCCGGTTTGAAAGCGTCGAGCCATACCTGCGGCAGCTCCAGCACCAGTGCAGGTTCGTCGATCTGCACCCACTCTACGCCGCGCTTCGCCAGTTCGGCCAGAACCTGCCGGTAAACCGGCAGAATGTCCTTCAGCAACGACAGTCGATCAAACTGCTCGCCCTTCACTTTACCCAACCACAGGTAAGTGACCGGCCCCAGCAGCACAGGCTTGATTTTGTGGCCCAGCGCCAGCGCTTCGTCAACTTCATCCAGCAATTGAGTCCAACCCAGTTTGAACTGCTGGCCCTTTTGGAATTCAGGCACCATGTAGTGGTAGTTGGTGTTAAACCACTTGGTCATTTCTGCCGCCGCCGCCGGTTCACCGGTCGGTGCGCGGCCACGGCCCAGACGGAACAGCTGGTCCAGATCGATTGAGCCATCCGCATTTTGATGACGTGCCGGCACGTTGCCCAGCAGCAAGCTGGTGGTCAAAACATGGTCATACCAGGCGAAATCGCCGACCGGCACCAAATCCACCCCGGCCTGCTGTTGCTGTTGCCAATGGCGAGCGCGCAGCTCGCGGCCAACCGCCAGCAGTTCTTCCTGCGTTGAATTGCCTGCCCAGTAACTTTCCTGAGCTTTTTTCAGTTCACGTCGCAGCCCAACGCGCGGAAAACCCAGTGTGTGATTTAGAATTGCCATCGTCATATTCCCCATTTAGCCGTCCAGATGTTTACACATCCATAATCCGCAGGTACTGTATTAACCACAAGCGCAATTTATTCACTGTCACTGTGAAGGACTCTCATGATCGAACTGAAACACTTACGGACGCTGCAGGCTCTGCGCAACACCGGCTCTCTGGCGGCCGCCGCGGCCCAACTTCATCAGACGCAATCGGCCCTGTCGCATCAGTTCAGCGATCTGGAGCAGCGTCTGGGCTTCAAACTGTTCGTTCGAAAAAGCCAACCGCTGCGCTTTACCGTGCAGGGAGAAATCCTGTTACAGCTGGCAGAACAAGTACTGCCGCAAATCCAGCAGGCGTTGCAGGCATGCCACGAACCGCATCAGGCCACGCTGCGCATCGCCATCGAATGCCACAGTTGCATTCAGTGGCTGACGCCCGCGTTGGACAACTTCCGCCAGAGCTTCCCGCAGGTGGTGATGGACTTTAAGTCCGGCGTCACTTTTGATCCGCAACCGGCGCTGCAGCAGGGGGAATTGGATCTGGTGCTGACCTCAGACATTTTGCCGCGCAGCGGCCTGCACTATTCGCCGATGTTTGATTTCGAGGTGCGTCTGGTGCTGGCGCCGGATCACCCGCTGGCCGGCAAACTGCAGATTGAACCGGAAGATTTGAGCGATGAGACGCTGATGATTTATCCGGTGCAGCGCCAACGGCTGGATATATGGCGGAATTTCCTGCAACCGGCCGGCGTCAGCCCGGCGCTGAAAAACGTCGATAACACCTTGCTGCTGATCCAGATGGTGTCGGCACGGATGGGGATTGCGGCGCTGCCGCATTGGGTAGTCGAAAGTTTCGAACGCCAGGGACTGGTAGTGACAAAAACCCTGGGCGATGGCCTGTGGAGCCGCCTGTATGCCGCGGTACGCGACGGCGAGCAGCGCCAGGCGGTGACCGAAGCCTTTATCCGCTCGGCGCGTCAACACGCCTGCAATCACCTGCCGTTCGTACGCGACGCTGCGCGCCCGGGCACCCTCGCCGCCAGCATCAAGCCGCTGTCTTCACAAGCCTGATTTTGCGGGCTGCCTGCGCTTGGGTAGCCCGTGGTCTCAATTAGTCGGCTTTGGCGCCACCCAGCGGCGGTGCACCCACAGCGAAGCGACAATCACCGCCCCGCCGATAATAAAACTCGGCCAGTGCGGTTGCTGCTGCCAGATAGCCAAATTCACCAGCAACCCGGCGGGCACGTGCATGTTGTTCATGATGCCGAGCGTCCCGGCATCCACCTGCGTTGCACCGTAGTTCCACATGAAATAACCCAGCCCGGAAGCCACCACGCCCAGCCAAACCAGAATGCCCCATTGCAGATTAGTGGTCGGCAACTGTTGCGGATTACCCCACAGACACCAGGCGACCACCGCGACCACCAACGCTCCGAGGTAGAACCAGGAAAACGCCGTATGTTGCGGCAGCGGGTGCACTTCCATCAGGCGCTTGTAACCGACCATGCCGATGGCGAAGCTGATATTCGCCGCCTGCACCAGCAACAGCCCCCACCAGAAATGCTCGCTCAATTGATGGTAACGGATGATCGCCGCGCCCAGTACCGCCAGCAACGCACTGAACACATAGGCCCAACGCAGGCGTTGACCGCTGATCAGGTCGTAGATCAGCGTGACGTACAGCGGCGTAAGCACGGTAAACAGCAGGAATTCCGGTACCGTCAGGTACATGTAGGCACGGAAGCTGAACAGGTACATGATGCCCAGTTGGCAGGCACCCACCAACATGTACATCAGGATCACTTTCGGTTTGATATTGCGCCAGCGCAGGAAAGGCAGGAAGACCAACGCCGCCAACCCGATACGCATCAGCACCGAGAACCAGCTGTCGACCTGGCCCGCCAGATATTCGCCAATCAGGCTGAAAGAGAACGCCCATAAGACGGTAGTAATCACCAGAAGCAGCACGTCGGGTTCACCCTAAACAATCAGAAAAGGCGATTGTAACGGAAGGCGAAATGCCGCGTGATGAAAAGGCGGTTTACAGCTGTGCAAAATATAAACTTTTCGGCAATTTTTCGCCGGTGGGTTAGGCTTAATTAAAAGCGAGGATAAATATCATGAAGAGTTATCGCATTCTGTACGGCCTGCTGTTGCTGTCCGGGCTGGCAACCGCGGCCAATGGCGTAACCGAGCTCAGTTCGCAACAGCAGTTCCTTAACCAGCGCAATCAGCAGACGCAGCAACAGCGCATGCTGAATAACCAACAGCTGGATCAACGCCGCCTGCAACAACAGCGGCAATTCGACGAAAATCAGCAAAAGTTGCTGCGAAATGCGCCAAACGGCGGTCAATTGCTGCCAAACGGCAACCAACCGCGCAATCCGTTTAACCGCACGTCGCCGACGGTGCCGCAAACGCAGATGCCGGTTACACCCGCACGCCCATAATGGTGAGGATCAGCGGCGTAGTGACTGCCGCCAGCGCGGTGGACATCACCAGACTGGTGGCGGCCGGGCCGGTAAGCACGTTGAACTGGCGTGACATCAGGTAAACATTGACCCCGACCGCCATTGAACCCAGCAGCACCACCACGCGGGTTTCCATTGGCGGCAGGTCCATCATCCAGGCCAGCAGCCAGACGATCAGCGGTTGGACGATCAGCTTGAAGAAACAAATGGCGCTGCTCAGTTGCCACCCCTCGCTGATACGATATTCCGCCAACCCCATTCCCAGCACCACCAGCGACAGCGGCGCCGCCACCTGGCCAAGCATACTGACCGGCTGATCGACAAACGTCGGCAACGGCAACCCGGTCAGGCTGAACAGCGTGCCGGAGAGAATGCCGATGATCAGGGGATTGGTGAGCACGCTGCGCGCGGTTTTTATAAAGCCGTGCAGGGTGGGCGAGCCGTTGCGCGCCCATTCGATCGAGATGGTTACCAGCGTCCAGAGGATCAGCCCGTTGAATACCAGCACCAGGGCAACCGAAGGGATTGCCGCCTCCCCCAACATCACGCTGGCGATCGGCAGGCCCAGCATCACGTTATTGGAGAAAATCCCCCCCAGCGCGAACACCGAACCGGAGACCCCATCCAGTTTAAACACCCGGCGCGCGGTGATGCGGCCCATCACGAACACGATCAGGCAACTGCCGAAAAAAGCGATCAGCAAGCGGGCATCCACCGCCGGGCGTTGCGAGAAATCGCACATCATGCGAAATAACATGGCGGGCAGCGCCAGGGAGAAGACGAAGCGGGTCAAACCGTCAGTGATGGTAGCCGGCCACTTACCCCAGCGGATAAGGCCATACCCCAGCACGATCAGAACAAATAGCGGCAAAGACAGCGCTATCTGGTGCCACAGAGAAACAATAAAAACAGACATCACATCCCTTCCGTTAGCGCGGCGGCAAGGGGCTGACGTCGCAAGAATCAACAGGCACCGGCGAATTCACGGGCGCAGCAGACTGCGCCCGTAGCAACGGGGGTTATTCGTTGGGAAAATCCGGGCCGATCAAATCTATCCGGTCGGTACAAATACAGTCAACGCCCCAGTTCAACAACAGGCGCGCACGCGCCGGTTGGTTAACGGTATACACCAGAATGCGCAGGCCGGCCGCCTTCAGCGCCGCGACCCGCTCAGCGGTCAGCTCTTTATGGTTGATATGCAACGACACACAGCCCAACCGCTCTGTCAGCGCCTGCCAGTTGTCATCCCATTCATCCAGCAACAGGCCGCGCGGCAGGTCCGGCACCGTACGCTGTGCCGCCTCAAGCGCTTCAACCGAGAACGAAGAAAGCAGCGGTTCGGTCTGGCCTTGCCACAACAGCCGTGCTGCCAGCGCCACCACGCGGCCGGTTTCATCGTCGGTGCCGGTGGTGGGTTTGATTTCGATATTCGCCATCATGCCGTGTTGCCGGCAGCGCTCTGCGACCTCCAACAACAACGGCAGACGCTCGCCCTTGTAGGCGGAGTTGTACCAGTTGCCGGCATCCAGCTGCACCAGTTTGTCCCAGGGCAATTCGCCCGCCACGCCCCAACCGTCGCTGGTGCGATCGAGGGTATCGTCATGCAACAAAAAGATCTGCCCGTCCTGCGCCAGCTTGACGTCGAACTCAATCATTTTGTGGCCGTGTCGCGCGCCAACGTCGATCGCCGCCAGGGTATTTTCCGGCGCCAGGGAACCGCCGCCGCGGTGGGCGACGATATGAGGATAAGGCCAGGCTGTGGTCATTGTTCCATCCGTAATCCGCTGTTTGAATCAAAAAAGTGCAGCGCCTGTGCAGGCAGTTGCAAATATAGCGTGCTGCCCGCCGTCGGCATAGTTTCATGCGACAACCGCGCAATCACGCCGTGGCCGCCCCATTGCCCGTGCGCCAGATTATCCGCGCCCAGCAATTCCAGCGTTTGCAGCTCCAGCGGCACGCCGCCTTGTTCAAGGGTGGTCAGTTGAATATGCTCCGGGCGGATGCCGAGCGTCAACGGACGACCGCCCCACTGTGTTTTGGGCTGAGGTAAATTCAGCGTCATCCCGCCGGCCAGCAACAGTTGGCTGCCGTCGGCGCTCAACGTGCCGGGCAGCAGGTTCATCGCCGGAGAGCCGATAAAGCTGGCGACAAACAGCGACGCCGGGCGCTGGTAAACCTCGCTCGGGGTGCCAATCTGTTCCGCTACGCCCTTGTTCATCACAATCACCCGCTGCGCCAACGTCATCGCCTCAACCTGATCGTGCGTGACGTACAGGCTGGTGGTTTTCAGCCGGCGATGCAGCTGCTGCAATTCCAGGCGCATCTGCACGCGCAGCTTGGCATCCAGGTTGGACAAAGGTTCATCGAACAGGAATACCGCCGGTTCACGCACGATGGCGCGCCCCATCGCCACCCGCTGGCGTTGCCCGCCGGAAAGCTCGCGCGGCTTGCGCTGCAACAGCGGCTCCAACTCCAGAATGCGCGCGGCTTCTTCCACCCGCTGCTGGATATGCTGTTTGCCGAAACCGCGAATTTTCAGGCCATAGGCCATGTTGTCGTACACGCTCATGTGCGGATACAGTGCGTAGTTCTGAAACACCATCGCGATGCCGCGATCTTTCGGTTCCATATCGGTCACGCGCTGGCTGTCGATATAGATATCGCCACTGGTGGTGCGTTCCAGCCCGGCCACCATGCGCAGCAGCGTCGATTTTCCGCAGCCTGAAGGGCCGACCATCACGATAAACTCGCCGTCCGCCACGTCGAGATCGATTTGCTTAATCACCGGCGTTTTACCGTCGTAGGATTTGGTGACTGCCTGTAGTTTTAAACCTGCCATGTGAACATTTCTCTCGTTACTTCTCGCTGTCGACGAGACCGCGCACAAACCAGCGCTGCATCAGAAGAACCACCGTCAGCGGTGGAATTAAGGTCAGAATCATCGCCGCCATTACCTGATTCCACTGGGTCGGCGCGCCGGAGGTGGAGATCATGCTCTTGATGCCCGCCACCGCGGTCCCCATCGAGGCGTCGCTGGTGATCAGGATCGGCCACAGGTACTGGTTCCAGCCGTAGATAAAGGTGATGACAAACAGCGCCGCCAGATTGGTTTTCGACAGCGGCAGCACGATGTCCCAGAAAAAGCGCATCGGCCCGGCACCATCGATGCGCGCTGCTTCCAGCAGCTCATCCGGCAGCGTCATGAAGAACTGGCGCAGCAGGAAGGTCGCGGTCGCCGAGGCCATCAACGGCAGCGTCAGACCGGTGTAGCTGTCCAGCAGGTTCAGGGTGGAGATCACCTCCACCGTCGGGAAAATACGCACTTCTACCGGCAGCATCAGAGTGAGGAAAATCAGCCAGAAAAACAGGCTGCGCAGCGGGAAACGGAAATACACGATGGCGTAAGCCGACAACACCGACACCACAATTTTGCCGAAGGTAATCGCCAGCGCCATGATCACGCTGTTCAGCAACAGCAGCGAGAACGGCACCTTGAGGTTGCCCACGCCACCCTGCCAGATATTGCGGATGTTTTCCCACAGATGGCCGCCCGGTATCAGGGTCATCGGCACCTGAAACACCTGCTTATCGTCCAGCGTAGCGGCGACAAAGGCCACGTACAGCGGGAACAGCACCACCAGCACGCCGATAATCAGCATTACGTGGCTGAAGATATCCAGCCCGCGTCGGTTCTCAATCATTGGTAGCGCACCTTACGTTCGACGAAGCGAAACTGGATCACCGTCAGGCCAATCACCAGCAGCATCAGGATCACCGACTGCGCCGCTGAGCTGGACAGATCCAGACCGGCAAAGCCTTCGCGGTAGATCTTGTAGATCAGTGTGGTGGTGGACTGTACCGGGCCACCGCCGGTGGCGGCATCAATCACCGGGAAAGTATCGAAGAAGGCGTACACCAGATTAACCACCAGCAGGAAGAAGCTCACCGGGGTGATCAACGGCAACACCAGGTTGAAGAAACGCCGTACCGGGCCGGCGCCGTCGATAGCCGCCGCTTCCACCAGCGAACGCGGGATCGATTGCAGCGCCGCCAGGAAAAACAGGAAGTTATAGCTGATTTGCTGCCACACCGAAGCCAGCACCACCAGGAACATCGCCTGCCCGCTGTTCTGCGCGTGGTTCCAGTTGTAGCCCAGTCCGCCAAGGAAATGGGTGATCAGCCCCAGGCCGGGGTTAAACAGGAAGATCCACAATACCGCCGCCACAGCGGGGGCCACGGCGTAGGGCAAGATCATCAGCGTCTGGTAAATCCGGCTGCCGCGCAGCACGTAATCCACCAACGCGGCGAAGAACAGCGACACCACCAGCCCGATCCCCGCTACCAGGAAGCTGAAAACCAGCGTGGTGTAAAAAGAATCGAGGTAGTACGGATCCTGGAACAGTTGGCTAAAGTTATCCAACCCGACGAACTGGCTGGACAGGCCAAAGGGATCGAGGCTCTGGACCGAATACCACAGCGCCTCGCCGGCGGGCCACAGGAAGAATATTGCGGTTATCAGCAACTGCGGCAGCACCAGCGCATAGGGCAGCCAGCTGCAGCCGAAACCGGGACGATGTGAGCTCATAATAGGGACTCATGAAGACGAAAGACGGGTGGGTTCGCAAGCAAAGCCGGCCTGGGTGCGGACAGCGCACGGCTCCCGGAGCGGACACAAAGTCCATGAGGAGAGCGAGCATTGCCCAATCCCAGACTGGCTAAGCGCAGTAACCGTTATTACTTGGTCTGGGACTCGAAGCGACGCAGCAACACATCACCGCGTTGTACGGCAGCGTCCAGCGCCTGCTGTGGCGTTTTCTTGCCGGTCCACACGCCTTCCAGTTCTTCATCCACCACGCTGCGGATCTGCGGCATATTGCCCAGGCGCAGGCCCTTGGTGAACGGCAACGGCGGCTTGTTCAGCATCTGACGCGTCGCAACGTCGGCACCCGGGTTCTTGTCATAGAAGCCCTGTTGCTTGGTCAGATCGTACGCGGCGGTGGTAATGGGCAGGTAACCGGTTTTCTGATGCCATTCGGCGGCAATTTCCGGCTGCGCCAGATATTGCAGGAACTCGGCTACGCCCTTGTAGGTGGCGGTATCTTTGCCGTTCATCACCCACAGGCTGGCACCGCCGATGATGGCGTTCTGCGGCGCATTCTTGGCGTCGGCGTCGTAAGGCATCATGCCCACACCGTAGTTGAATTTGGCATAGTGTTTGATGTCCGCCAGCGAACCGGAAGAGGCGGTTGTGATGGCGCAGTCGCCGCTGTAGAACTTCTCGGTCGATTCGTCCTTACGACCGAAATAGGTGAAATCACCCTTCTTGTTCATGTCCGCCAGCAGTTGGATATGCTTGACCTGCAACGCTTTGTTGAACTCCAGCTTGGCATTCGCACCGCCGAAACCGTTGTTTTCGGTAGCGAAAGGCACACCGTGCCAGGCGCTGAAGTTCTCGAGTTGGATCCAGCCCTGCCAGCCGCTGGCGTAGCCGCACTTCATGCCGGCCTCACGCAGTTTGGCGGTGTCCGCCGCCAGCTCTTGCCAGGTTTTTGGCGGCTGATCCGGGTTCAGGCCGGCTTTTTTGAAGGCATCTTTGTTGTAATACAGCACCGGGGTGGAGCTGTTGAACGGCTGGGACAGCAGATGGCCGCTCTTGTTGTCGGTATAGTAACCGGCCACCGTCGGCACGAACACCGATTCGTCAAAGTTGATGCCGGCGTCTTTAAACACCTGATACACCGGTTTGATCGCTTTGCTCGCCATCATGGTGGCGGTGCCCACTTCGTAAACTTGCAAAATCGCCGGCGCCTTGCCGGAGCGGTAAGCCGCAATGCCCGCCGCCAGGCTCTGTTCGTAGTTGCCTTTATAAACCGGAACGATTTTGACGTCGCTGTGCGACTGGTTAAAGCGGTCCGCCAGGGAGTCCACTTCTTTCCCCAGTTCACCTTCCATCGAATGCCAGAACGGGATCTCGGTCGCCGCCAGTGCCTGAGTGCTGACCGCCAGGGTCAACGCGACGCACAGCGTAGTTTTGCGAATAGCGTAGGTGAGCATGCCTAACTCCTGAAAAAGCTGGTGTAATAAGCGCGTGAGCGAAAAGAATCAGTTTTTTGTTCGGAAGCTAACATGCCATGCTCGGATGACAGAAAAATAACCGTCAGATGACAGCCATGTGACCAAAAGGTGAAGTGCAGGTTGCGGTTTGATGTCGGCGACGAGGAAATTTCCCCCGCCGCCGCGGGGATTACAGGGAACGACGCAGGCGGGCGACCGCTTCTTGCATCTGTTGCTCAGTGGCGGTGGCAAACGACAGGCGGAAGGTTGAGCGATCCGGGTTATCGGAGAAGAAATATTCCCCCGGCACAAACACCACGCCCTGTTGCAGGGTGGTTTTCAGCCATTCGGTGGCGTTGAACGGTTGACGGAAACGCGCCCACAGGAACATCCCCCCCTTCGGCATATCAAAGGTGATGTGATCACCCAGCTCTTTCTCCACCAGCGCAGCCAGGATCTCGCCCTTTTGCTTGTAGGCGGCGCGGATCTTTTCGATCTGCCCCGGCAGGCGATCCAAGCCCAGGTAGCATTCGACGATGCTCTGCGACAGCGCGCTGGCGTGTAGATCCGCCGCCTGCTTGATGATCGCCACTTTATGCAGCAGGAACTCAGGCAGAATAGCCCAGCCCAGACGCAAGCCCGGCGCCAGGATCTTGGAGAAGGTCGAGGTGTAGATAATGTTATCGGTATGGCCCAGCACCCGCTGCGAAACCTGATGCAACGTGGCATTGCGCTCTTCGGTAAAACGCAGCTCGCCGTACGGATCATCTTCGATAATCAGGAAGTTGTGCTCGGCAGCCAATTTCACCAGCAGTTCGCGGCGCGGTGCGCTCAGCGTGAGACCGCTGGGGTTGCCAAAATTCGGCACTACGTACACGCCCTTGATACGCTGAGTTTTCAGCAGCTCGGCAAGCTCTTCAACCACCATGCCGTCGCTGTCGGATGACACCGACATGATGTTGGCTTCCGCCAGTTCCAGCGTCTGCAGCGCCGCCAGATAGGTCGGACGCTCCACCACAAACACGTCGCCTGGATTGACGATAGCGCGCATCACCAGATCCAGCGCCTGCTGGGAACCGGCGGTCACCATCACTTCTTCTGCCGTGGCGACGACGCCGCGCTCGGCGCACAGCTCGCAAATGCGTTCACGGAGCAACGGGCTGCCTTCGGTCAGGCCATACTGGAAGGCGCTTTTCGGCTGTTCGGTGATCGCCTGGTGGGTGGCAATGCTCAGCCCTTCAAAATCAAACAGGGCATCAGAGGGGATGCCGCCCGCCAGCGAAATGACGTTTTCCATCTTACTGTGCTTGAGCAATTCACGGATTGCCGAGCTTTTTACGTTGACGATGCGCTGTGCGAGTAACCCTTCTGTCTTCATTTCTTATTCTCGTAATCGTTATAAATTTTGTAGGGGCAGGGTACACGGCGACCAAGTGACTCGGGCGACCCTATTCGCCCCCACAGGGAAGTGAGTGCAGCCAACAACGCTGTAGCCTGAAAGACGACGGGTATTTAGCCGCCCAGATACGCCGATCTTACTGCTTCGTTTGCTAACAATGCGGCTCCCGTATCTTCCAACACCACGCGCCCGTTTTCCAGTACATAACCGCGATCCGCCAATTTCAGCGCCTGATTGGCGTTTTGCTCCACCAGGAAGATGGTCATGCCCTCTTCGCGCAGTTGCTGAATAATGTCGAAAATCTGCTGGATGATGATCGGCGCCAGCCCGAGAGACGGCTCGTCGAGCAACAACAGCTTCGGCTGGCTCATCAGCGCGCGGCCGATAGCCAGCATCTGCTGTTCACCGCCGGACATGGTGCCGGAGCGCTGGTTGCGGCGTTCCAGCAGGCGCGGGAACAGGCCGAACACCCGCTCGATACGCTGCTGGTACTGGTGACGATCGGCAAAAAAACCGCCCATCGCCAGATTCTCTTCCACCGTCATGCGCGAGAACACCCGGCGCCCTTCCGGCACTATCGCCACCGCCTCACGCATAATGCGCGAGGTCTGCCACTGGGTAATGTCCTGATCGAGGAAGGTAACGCTGCCTTCGGTGGCGCGCGGCTCACCGCACAGCGTGCCGAGCAGCGTGGTTTTACCGGCACCGTTGGCGCCGATCAGGGTGACGATCTCGCCCTGCTTGATGTTCAGGCTAACCTGATGCAGCGCCTGGATTTTGCCGTAATGGGCGGAAACCTGATTAAATGACAACATAATTATTCGCCCAGATAGGCCCGGATAACGTCCGGGTTGTTACGAATTTCTGCCGGGGTGCCCTGCGCCAACGGCGTGCCCTGATTCACCACGTAGATACGATCGGAAATGCCCATCACCAGCTTCATGTCGTGCTCGATCAGCAACACCGACACTTTATGCTGGTTGCGCAGCTCGACGATCAAGTGGTCCAGCTCGTCGGTTTCCTTCGGGTTCAGGCCCGCAGCGGGTTCGTCCAGCATCAGCAGTTCCGGGCGGGTCACCATACAGCGCGCAATCTCCAGCCGCCGCTGCTGGCCGTAGGCCAGATTGCCCGCCGAACGGTTAGCCATCTCAAGCAGCCCAACGCGTTGCAGCCACACGGAGGCTCGTTCCAGCGCATCGGCTTCGGCGCGGCGGAAGGCCGGGGTTTTCAGCAGCCCGGCGAATACGCCGCTTTTCAGGTGTTGATGCTGGGCGACCAGCAGGTTCTCGATCACCGTCATTTCGCGGAACAGCCGCACATGCTGGAAAGTGCGCACCACGCCCATGCGGGCAATCGTCTGGCCAGGCAACCCTTCCAGATGGCGATCGCGCAGTTTGATGGTGCCGCCAGTGGGGCGGTAGAAGCCGGTCAGGCAGTTAAACACCGTGGTTTTTCCCGCGCCGTTCGGGCCGATCAGCGAAACAATTTCGCCTTCGTTCAGCTCGAGCGCCACGTTATTCACCGCCAGCAAGCCGCCGAAACGCATCGACAGCCCTTCAACTTTCAACAGAGGTTGCGAGCTCATGCCTGTTCCTCCTTGCCGGCCGTTTTCAACTTCAGTTGCGGGCGCTTCATCGGCAGCAACCCTTGCGGCCGCCAAATCATCATCAACACCATCAACGCACCGAGCAGCAGCATGCTGTATTCGTTCAGATCACGCATCATCTCGCGCGACACCACCAGCAGGATAGCCGCCAGGATCACCGCGAACTGCGACCCCATGCCGCCCAACACCACAATCGCCAGCACGAAGGCCGACTCGACGAAAGTGAAGGACTCCGGGCTCACGAAGCCCTGGCGCGCGGCGAACAGCGTGCCGGCAAAACCGGCGAAGGCGGCGCTGATGGTAAAAGCGGTCAGTTTGATTTTGGTCGGGCTCAGCCCCAGCGAGCGACAAGCGATTTCATCTTCACGCAGCGCTTCCCAGGCACGGCCCAATGGCATGCGCAGCAGGCGATTGATCACAAACAGCGTCAGCACCACCAGCAGCAGCGCCACCAGATACAGGAACACGATGCGATCGCTGGGATCGTATTTCAGGCCAAAGAAGTTATGGAAGGTATCCCAACCGCCGTCACGCGCGCTGCGGTTGAACTCCAGCCCGAAAAAGGTCGGTTTCGGGATCTGGCTGATACCGTTCGGCCCGCCGGTGATCTCGGTGTTGTTCAACAACAAGATACGCACTATCTCGCCGAAGCCCAGCGTCACAATCGCCAGATAATCACCGCGTAAACGCAGCACCGGGAAACCGAGCAGGAAACCGAAGATGGCGGTGACGATGCCCGCCAGCGGCAGGCTTTCCCAGAAGCCGAGGCCGTAATAGTGATTCAGCAACGCGTAGGTATAGGCGCCGATGGCGTAGAAGCCGCCGTAACCCAGCACCAGCAGGCCGGACAGCCCAACCACCACGTTCAGGCCCAGACCGAGCATCACGTAGATCAACGTCAGGGTGGCGATATCCACCGTACCGCGCGACACCAGAAATGGCCAGGCGATCGCGGCAACAATAATCGCCGCCGCCAGCAGTTTCTGGCGTGGGGTGGTGCCGTCAAAACTCGGTAATACAAAAGAGGGGCCAGAGAGTTTTTTCAGCCCCTGCTGCATCAGCGGGCGCAACAGTTGGAAGAAGAAAACGATGACGCAGCCGATGCCGATCCACATCCAGCGCACTTCCGCCGCACCGTGGACCACCAGCTTGGTACCGTCCAGGCTCAGTTGCATCCCCATCAGGAACGACGCCATCACAAACAGCACCACCGAGGCTATCAGCGCGTTAAGCAGATTGAGTTTCATACCTTCTCAACCTCCGGGCGCCCAAGAATGCCGGTTGGCATGATCAACAACACCACGATCAGCAGCGCAAAGGACACCACGTCCTTATATTCGGTGCTCAGGTAGGCCGAGGTCAGCGCTTCTGCCACCCCCAGCACCAGGCCGCCGATCATCGCGCCGGGAATGCTGCCGATACCGCCCAGCACCGCCGCAGTAAAGGCTTTCATGCCGGCCATAAAGCCGATGTACGGGTTGATTACGCCGTAGAACTGGCCAAGCAGCACGCCGGCCACCGCCGCCATCACGGCGCCGATCACGAAGGTCAGTGAAATCACCCGGTCGGTATTGATGCCCAACAGGCTGGCCATCTTCAAATCTTCCGCGCAGGCGCGGCAAGCACGGCCCATACGGGAATAACGGATGAACAACGTCAACGCCAGCATCGCCAGGAAGGTGACGACCCAGATAATCAGCTGCATGGTACTGATGGTAGCGGCGAAGCCATTGCTTTCACCCAGCACCCACTGGCCGGTTACCAGGCTTGGCAACGCCAGATCGCGCGAGCCCTGCGTCAGGCTGACGTAGTTTTGCAGGAATATCGACATGCCGATGGCGGAAATCAGCGCTATCAGGCGCTTGGAGTTGCGCACCGGCTTGTAGGCCACCCGCTCGATGCTCCAGCCGTAGGCGCTGGCGATCACGATCGACACCAAAAACGCGGCGCCAATCAGCAGCCAGCCGACGTCGATGCCAAGCATCATCAGGGCGGCGATAACAATAAAGGAGACATAGCTGCCGATCATATACACCTCGCCGTGGGCGAAGTTGATCATGCCGATAATGCCGTAGACCATGGTGTAACCGATGGCGATCAATGCATAGGTGCTGCCCAACGTGACGCCGTTGAACATCTGCTGCAGAAAATAGAGAACCTGCTCTGACATACTCGAACCCTTGGCTGCGCTGTATAGCAAACCTGAAAAAACTCAGGTAAAGGGGGACGGGCCGGCTTACCGGCCCGCGGGCGCAGCATGCTGCGCCCTACCCTGATTATTATGGCTTATTTAATCGGTGTTGATGTGCCGTCTGCATGCCACTCAAACACGCCGAACTCGAAACCTTTCAGATCGCCCTTCTCGTCCCAGCTCAGCGGCCCCATCACGGTGTCCACCGGCTTGCCGGTTTTCAGATCCTTGACGATGTCGGCCGGCTCCTGGCTGCCGCTGCGCTCCATTCCGGTAGTCAAAGATTGCAGCGCTGCGTAAGTGGTCCAAACGAACGGCCCGGTCGGATCCTGCTTCTTGGCTTTCAGTGCATCCACGATAGGTTTGTTGGCAGGTACCTGGTCATAGCGTTTCGGCAAGGTCACCAGCATGCCTTCCGAGGCGGCACCGGCAATGTTGGACAGCGAGGAGTTGCCCACGCCCTCTGGCCCCATAAAGCGGGTAGTCAGGCCGGCCTGTTTTGCCTGGCGCAGGATCTGCCCCATTTCCGGGTAGTAGCCGCCGAAGTAAACGAAATCGACGTTTTCTTTCTTCAGGCGCGCCACCAGAGTGGAGAAATCTTTATCGCCTGCGGTGATGCCTTCAAACATCACCACGTCGGTACCCTGTTTTTTCAGGCTGTCGCGTACCGAGCGCGCCAGGCCTTCGCCATACTGTTGCTTGTCGTGAACCACGGCAATGCGTTTCGGCTTGATCTCGCTGAGGATGTATTTCGCCGCGGTCGGGCCCTGATCGGAATCCAGCCCGGTGGTGCGCATGATCATCTTGTAACCACGGGTGGTCAGATCGGCGTTGGTGGCCGCCGGGGTAATCATGATCACGCCTTCGTCTTCATAGATATCGGAGGCCGGTTGAGTCGAGGACGAGCACAGGTGGCCGATCACATAGCGAATACCGTCGTTAATCACCTTGTTGGCAACCGCAACCGCCTGTTTAGGGTCACAGGCGTCATCGTATTCCACGCCGACCAGCTTATCGCCCTTGATGCCGCCCTTGGCGTTGATATCGGCAATCGCCTGACGGGCACCGGTGAACTCCATATCGCCATACTGCGCGACCGGGCCGGACATCGCGCCCACAATCGCCACCTTGATGTCTTTCGCCATTGCCGAATGACCGATAGCCATCGCGATACAACCCGCCAACAGCGCCTTACCTTTTGTTAATTTCATTCGCAAATCCCCATCTGTCGTTGTGAACGTACCTGTTGTGTTTGCCTGCACCTGAACCCTTATTTACTGCTTTTATTCATAAGTAATAATGATTTAGGTGTTTTCGTGGCAATATTTTCTAATAAGACTTTATTTTTCATACCATTAAACAGGAATTTTCTGCTGCAAATCAACTCGAACAATCAGAAACAAGCGGTGTAAACAGGATAAAATCCGGATTAAATCTGCGCCGTTTTGCATCAGGCGCAGCGCGTTATGCTGGTTATTGATCCATTAACAATCTATTTACTCGGAAAATGCGTCCTGCAAAAAACATTTTGCGCAGTAATCGTACAGAAAAACTTACACAACGCTCTGTGCAAGATCTATTACACTGTCGGCATCGATTAGCCGTTCGGAAATTCTGCATGAAACTGACTATTGAGCGATTAACCACGCTGTCCCCGCAAGACCTTATCGACCTCGGTAAAATCTGGCCGCAACAACAGCCGCAGCAATGGCAGAGCTGGCTGGACGGCGATAAAGCCCTGTTCGCCGCGCGCTTCAACGAACGGCTGCTGGGTGCAGTGAAAATTGCGCTGGATGGCGATAACGCCCAACTGCAGGATTTGCTGGTGCGTGAAGTCACGCGCCGTCGTGGCGTCGGGCTGTATCTGGTCCAGGATGCGCAGCGCCAACTGCCGCAAGTCGCGCACTGGCAGCTTTCTACCGCCGGCCTGACGCCGCGCGAACGCGGTGAAGTGGATAACTTTATGCGCGCCTGCGGTTTCACCCAGCAAGGCGATCTCTGGCAAAAATGACACGCGGGCTGATGGCGTTGCTGCTGTTGACGCTGGCGTTAACGGCCTGGTTCGGTGGCCGTCACCAGGCGCTGCGGCTACCACAGCCCCAGGACAACCAGGTTTATATCTGGCAACGGGTCTGGACGCCGCAACACGCCACTGCGCTGGCGCAAAGCCGTGACCTGTTCTCTACCCTGCGTGTATTGGGTGCGCAAGCGCATCCGCGTGAAGGCTGGCGCGAAATCCCGGTCAATCTGTCGCAGTTGCAACAGGATGGCCGCCCGCTGTGGCTGGTGGCCCGTTTGGATGGGCAACTGGCGCAACTCGATGCACCGGCTATTCGCCAACGCCTGGTAAAACAGGTTCAGCAATGGCAGGCCGCCGGGTTGCAGGTGATCGGCGTCGAAATAGATCATGACGCCGCCACCGCTCGCCTGCCTGACTATCACCATTTCTTGCAACAGCTGCGCCGACAACTGCCTTCCTCCTTACAACTCGGCATTACCGCATTACCGGCCTGGATCGGCTCACCGGCACTGCCCGGCGTGTTGCAACAGGCAGACAGCTCGGTGTTGCAGGTGCATGCGGTGCTCTCGCCGCAGCAGGGGCTGTTCGCTGCCCCGCTGGCGCTGCGCTGGGTAAAACAGTACGCAAACATCACGTCCAAACCTTTCAGGGTGGCGCTGCCGGCCTACGGTATGGGCCTGCTGAGTGTTGATGCGCAGGGCGCACAGGTCGAGAGCGAAACCTCACTGCGCGTGGCGGGCAATCCCCGCGAACTGACGGTAGCGCCGCAACAGGTGGCCGATTTTCTGCAACAGTTGAAGGTTCAGGCCACACCGCATCTGCGCGGCATTATCTGGTTCCGGCTGCCGCTGGCGGGCGATCGCCGCGCCTGGTCGCTCAATACGCTACGGGCGGTGATCGAACAACAGCCGCTCAGCGTCAGTTGGCAGGTAAAATTTAGCCCTCAGCCACAGCAAAATGGGCTGTATGATCTGATAATTCATAATAACGGGCCGGTTGATGCCCCGCTGCCTCGTGAAATCACCGTCGCCGCCACGGACTGTCTGGCGGCGGACGCGGCGGGCAACTATCGGCTGGAAAGCGGGCCTCAGCGCCAGCGCTTTGTCCTCATCAGCGGCGATCAGCTGCGCGCCGGGCAATCCCGGCCGCTGGGCTGGTTGCGCTGCCAACAATTGACGCCAGGAGGCACTCTTGTCATACCCTGATGCACACGCGGTGCGCAACCGCCACGGCCGGTATCTCCCACTCGCCGCCCTGATCGGCTCAGCGCTGGCGATGCCCATTAACGGTTTCGCCTGCGGGCCGGACTTTCCCAACCGTTTGCTGACCGATCGCAACGGTACCCTGCTGTATATGCCGGAAGGTAATTTTGCTTTTGAGGCCAGCCGCCTGGTCGCGGTAGATAACCAACTGCCGTTGTGGAAAGCGCCACCACCGGCGACACCGCCGAAACCGATGCCGCTGTCACCGGAAACGATCATTATCGGCAAAATGCGCGCCGCCAAGACCGTCGAGGAGGCCGATGCGGTTAATTCTCAGGGGTTGTCAGACGCCGCACGCCTTTATCAACTGGGTGCCGTGGCCTTTGCCGGTTCTGATCCGCGTGCCGCTGAGTATTTCCAGCAGGTCCTGGCCCTGCCCGCAGCACAACAGGGCGACTGGGGACTGCGGGCGCAGTATTCGCTCGGACGGGTTCTGATGGACGACCACGGCACGCCGGAAAATGAGTCCGATACGCCGGCTACGGCGGTTAAACGCCCTGCGAAACCACAGTTAGAGCAGGCGCAGGCGACTTTCCAGCAGGTGATTGACCGGGTTAAAGCCGGCGCGGCCGATCCTGATCAACTGGCGCTGAGCAGCCTCGGGCAGCAAGCGCGCATCCAACTGTGGCTGGGCAATATCGCCCCGGCGGCGCAACTGTACGCCCAGCAGGCGGCGCAGGGCGATCAAAACGGTGGGTTGTCGTTGCAGTACGTCTCCAGCTATCTGGTCAATCCTGATCACTTTGCAGCGCTGAAGCAGGCCATTAACGATCCGGTGATCCAACAGTTGGTGACCATCGAACTGTTTGCGCGCAGCAGCAATTTGCAAATGTCGGATACCGATGCCACCGGCACCCGTTCGAAACAGATAGTCAGCCAAATTCTGACGCTGCTGAACGCCTCGGTGAAAAGCGGTTTCAGCGGCAGTGATCGGCTAGCGGCACTGGCTTATCGCGCCGGGCAATACCCCATGGCGGCCAGCCTGTTAAAACATGCCGGTGACAGCGGGCTGGCGTGGTGGCTGCGCGCCAAGATGGCGCTGCGCGACGGGGATGTTAAAGCCGCTACAGCCGCCTATGCCAAAGCGGCGGCAGCCTTCCCCTCCAGTGAAAGCTGGGGCGAGCAGCGCAATGCGGACTTTACGCCGGAAACCATCGTGCCCGAATGCCGGGTAGCCGGGGAACAGGCGATCCTTGCCTTGGATCGCGGCGACTACCTGCAGGCGATGGATTTTCTGTATCGCGGCAAAGAGATTTATTGGGCAGATGTCGCCGACGTGGCCGAGCGGGTGCTGACGATCGACGAACTGAAAGGCTTCGTTGACAAACATGCGCCGGCGCCGGCAACGCCGCTGAAACCCGTCAATCCCGATGAGTACAACGGCCAGCAAATCACGCCGGATATCCAATTGCGGGAACTGCTGGCACGGCGGCTGATGCGCGCCGGGCGGGCCCAGGAGGCGATGGGTTACTTTGATATTCCGAACTACCGCCAGGTGGCGCAAGGGTATGCCGATACGCTGAAAACCGCGCAGGACAAAACCGCCGACAAACTGGTGCGAGCCAAAGCTTATTATCAGGCGGCGACGCTGCTGCGTACACAGGGGCTGACGTTCACCGGCTATGAGATGACGCCGGATTACGCCATTTATGACGCGGGTTATTCGTACCTGGGGGATGCCTTTGATACCCGCGAGCTGAAACACAAGAGTTGGATCAGCAGCGCCGAGGCAGCGCGGGCCAAAGCGGCGCTACCGGCACAAGACAATCGCTTCCTGCATTATCGCTGGCAGGCCGTCGACCTTGCCCAGCAGGCCGCCGACTTGTTGCCGCCCAAAAGCCAGGCGTATGCTGCCGTGCTGTGCAATGCCGCCGGCTGGGTTATTAAACGCGACGCGAAAACCGGCCAGGCGCTGTATCAGCGCTATATCAACACCGGCACCCGTTATTCCTGGGCCAGCAAGTTTGGCTACGACTGCCCTGCACCGGATTTTGCCGCGGCAGGCCAGTAACGCCGAATTTCAGGCACAAAAAAACCCGTTCAGCAATGAACGGGTTTTTTAACGCTGACGCGGGATCAGGCTTCGATCGCCATTTTCAGTTTCTTCATGGCGTTCTTTTCCAACTGGCGCACACGCTCGGCGGAAACGCCGTACTGATCGGCCAGTTCCTGCAACGTGGATTTGTTGTCATCATCCAACCAACGGGCACGGATGATATGCTGGCTGCGCTCGTCCAGACCTTCCAGCGCGTAGGCCAGTTTGTCTGCGGCGTTGCTTTCCCAGTTATCTTCCTCGATGCCTTCGGCGAAGTCCGAGCTTTTGTCTTGCAGGTACAGAACCGGCGCCATCGACTGACCGTCGCGCGCATCGTCGTCCGGCGTAGGATCGAAGGTCATATCCTGCGCAGCCATACGCGACTCCATCTCACGCACGTCTTTACTGGTCACGCCCAACTCGCGAGCCACCAGCTCCACCTCGTCTTGATTGAACCAGCCCAGACGCTGCTTGGTTTTACGCAGGTTAAAGAACAGCTTGCGCTGTGCTTTGGTGGTGGCAACCTTGACGATACGCCAGTTGCGCAGCACGTATTCGTGAATTTCTGCCTTGATCCAATGCACCGCAAAGGACACCAGACGCACACCCACTTCCGGATTGAAGCGGCGTACAGCTTTCATCAGGCCGATATTACCTTCCTGAATCAGGTCTGCCTGCGGCAGGCCGTAACCAGAGTAATTACGGGCAATATGAGCGACAAAGCGCAGGTGAGACAGGATCAGCTGCTTAGCGGCTTCCAGATCGCCCTGATAATGCAGCCGTTCAGCCAGCTCCCTCTCTTCCTCTGCCGTCAGCATCGGATAGGTGTTGGCGGCCCGGATATAGGCTTCCAAACTGCCCTGGGGCACTAAAGCTAAAGTTTGCATTTCTTTGGTCATTCAAACCCTCTCTTGAGAAAACAGGTCATGCAGGTGATGATTCACGGCGGGGAAAAGATTGATTTTACGGCAGTTGCTGTTGCAAAAGCGGTCCACACGCCGTGCACCCTAACATTTTGCTGCAAATTTTGACCGTGTTCCGCCCTATAAGTTCACTGTTTTTCGATCGCATTGCACATGACAATACGTGACGAAGGTTGAGACCGATAGGGAATTTGTGCGCTAAGAAGAGACTGGATGGTGCTTGCTTTACTGCCGGTAACTCTTCTCCCGCAACACGCTCGGAGCAGCAGAAGAAGAGTATACCAAAAAAACTTTATTGTGGTGTAAATCGGCGTAAATGTTGCACCGTCGCCAGCCAGGCGGCGATCCAGCCGATCATCGCGGAGATAATCAGCAGCAACAGCGCCTCATCCCACCCCAACCCATGCAGGGTAAAGGTGGTGCCGAACACTTTCGCCACGCCGGTCACCACCGACTCCAGTTTCCACACCAGCGCCCCGGAGAGCAGCAGCGACAGCAGCGCGCCGAAAAAGCCGAGCATCGCCCCGCCGTTCAGGAACGGCCGCAGGATGAAGCCGTCGGTCGCGCCGATAAGCTTCATCACATTGATGGTGTCACGGCGGCTGAAGATGCTCAGACGCACGCTGTTGCCGATCACCAGGAAGACCGCCACAATCATCAGAACGCCGATCATCGCCGCCACCTGGCCAACCAGCCCGGTGAGTGCCGCCAGGCGGGCAAACCAACTGTCATCCATCCGCACTTCGTCCACCCCCTGAACCGCCGCCACGCGATCGCGCAGGGTATTGAGGGTTTCCGAACTCTGGAAGCTCATCTTCGGCGTGATGATGGCCACGGCCGGCAACGGGTTCTCTTCCAGCATATCCAGCGCACCGCCGAAACCGGACCAGTTGCGGAATTCGCCCCGGGCCTCTTCGCGCGACAGGTAATTCACCTTCTCTACGCCGGCTTCCGCCTTGATGGCATCGAGCACTTTCACTGCGGCGTCATCATCGAGAGATTTGTCCAGATACACCGTCAGCTGCGGCGTCGGATACCACTGGGTGGCCGCGGTGCTGACGTTTTTCCAGACGATATAACACACGCTCGGCAGCGTCAGGGAGATGGCGATCACCATCACCGTCAGCAGCGTCGCCAACGGTTGACGCAGCATATCCTTGATGGCGTTCATCCAGGCATAGCGCCATTGCTCACGCCAGCCGCCGCGCAGCGCCTTGCTCTTGGCGTTTTTTGCATTATTCGCCATGATGCGCTCCTCCAGCCATACGGCCCTGGCTCAGGCTCAGAATGCGGTAATTGCGACGGGCGATAAGCCCGGTGTCGTGAGTGGCCATCAGCACGGTAACGCCAACACGGTTAAATTCTTCGAACAGGCGCAAAATGCCCTCCGACAACGCATCATCCAGGTTACCGGTAGGTTCGTCCGCCAGCAGCACCGCCGGTTTGTTCACCACCGCCCGGGCGATGCCCACGCGCTGTTGCTCACCGCCGGACAGCTGAATCGGGAAGTTTTTCGCTTTATCCAGCAGCCCGACCTTGTCCAGCGCGGCGGAAACGCGGCGGCGGATGTCTTCGGTGCTGGCGCCGGCGATGATCAGCGGCATCGCCACGTTGTCGTAGACCGTGCGATCCAGCAACAGATGGTGATCCTGGAAAATCATGCCGATCTGACGACGCAGGAACGGCACCTCACTGTTTTTCAACCGGCTGATGTCGTGGCCACCAAACCAGATATGGCCGGCGCTTGGTCGTTCGATACCACAAATCAGTTTCAGCAGGGTACTCTTCCCCGCGCCGGAATGGCCGGTCAGAAACGCCATCTCCGCCGGGCGCAGATGGAAATCTACCCCCTGCAGCGCTTGCCGTCCGCCCAGATAAGCTTTACTGACCTGTTCAAAGCGAATCATCCGTATTAATCCTCTCGGGCAAAAAGTGCCTCAATAAAATCGTCAGCCTTAAATGGCCGCAAATCTTCGATACCTTCCCCAACGCCAATATAGCGAATCGGGATTTCGAACTGATCGGCAATGGCGAAGATCACCCCGCCCTTGGCGGTACCGTCCAGTTTAGTCAGCGTGATACCGGTTAAGCCCACGGCTTCATTAAATAATTTCGCCTGGCTGACAGCATTCTGTCCGGTGCTGGCATCCAGAGTCAGCATAACCTCATGGGGGGCCTGGTCGTCCAGTTTTTTCATGACGCGGACGATCTTCTTCAGCTCTTCCATCAGGTGCGCCTTGTTCTGCAAGCGGCCGGCGGTATCTGCGAGCAGCACGTCAATGCCACGCGCTTTGGCGGCCTGCACCGCGTCGTAGATCACCGAAGCGGAGTCTGCGCCGGTATGCTGCGCCACCACCGGAATACGGTTGCGCTCGCCCCACACCTGCAGTTGCTCCACCGCCGCGGCACGGAAGGTATCCCCCGCCGCCAGCATCACCGATTTGCCTTCCGCCTGGAACTGACGAGCCAGCTTGCCGATGGTGGTGGTTTTGCCCACGCCGTTCACCCCAACCATCAGTATGACGTAGGGATTTTTGCCGCCAACATCCAGCGGCTGTTCAACTTTAGTCAGAATTTCAGACATTTCCTCCTTCAGCTTGCCGTACAGCGCCTCGGCGTCTTTCAACTGCTTACGGCTGGCGTGCTGGGTCAGGGAGGTAATGATTTTACTGGTGGTTTCCACGCCGACGTCGGCAATCAACAGCTGTTCTTCCAGCTCTTCAAACAGATCGTCGTCGATTTTCTTGCCACGGAACAGGCCGATAAAACCGGAACCCAGGTTCTGCTTGGTTTTCACCAGGCTGCGCTTCAGGCGGGCGAAGAAGCCTTCTTTGGTCGGGCGTTCCTGCTCTTGATTTACCGCCGGGGCCGGCAAGTCCGCTTCCGTCGATTCGGGTTCTTGCTCTTCTATTATTTCAACCGCGGCCGGGGCGATGATAACCGGCTCCAGCGCAACGTTGGCCGGCAGAGGCTCTGGCTCTGGCTCTGGCTCTGGCTCTGGCTCTGGCTCAACCACAGTTTCAACCACTTCCGGCTCAGGCTCAACGATCGGCTCAGGCTCAACGGCAGGCGCTGATGCGATGGGTTCAGGTTCAACGACTGGCTCAGGGGCCATAATCGCAACCGGCTCGGCGATCGCTTCAACAACCGGCTGCTGCGCCGCCACCTGCTCGGTGAGGGTGACAACCTCTTCCGCCAACGCTTGCGCCGGGGTGGAATGCTCAGCGGCGACAGGTACGCTTTCGGCGATATGCTCGCCGGTCAGGCTGCCGTCCCATTCCCCTGGGGTATCAACGGAGGCGGCAGGTTCAGATTCCTGGGTGGGGAGCTTGTCGTCCAGCGGGGCGGCAACCGGTTCAGCCGGTGTCTCCACGGCCTGATTTTCCGTCTGCTCTACCGACGGTTCAGGTTGCTGTTGCTCTTCTTCCTTCTGGCCGAAGCCCAGCCAGGAGAAAAACCCACGTTTCTTATCTTTTGCCATGTGATGACTCTACTCCGTACCTAAGGCTTGCTTATGCTGACAATAATCCGCCGAGTCTATCACTTTCCCTCGCGCAGCAACACGCATCCGGTATGCTTTCCACTGTGAAATCAGGCAACAAAGTTTTACCGTTCCCCCCGGCGCCTCTCACCGGTAGAATAGGTGCAACTTTTCGTTAACTCGTGCGGCCTCGCGGCCAGAGAAAGAAATAAAGCAAACCTATGACAAGACTAACGCCACGGGCGTCGGCCAAAAAACCGCCCCAGGCCGCAGCCGGGCAGATCCGCATTATCGGCGGCCAATGGCGCGGGCGTAAACTGCCGGTGCCGAACAGCCCAGGGCTGCGCCCGACCACCGATCGCGTCCGCGAAACCCTGTTCAACTGGCTGGCACCGGTCATTCAGGGCGCACGCTGCCTTGACTGTTTTGCCGGCAGCGGCGCATTGGGGCTGGAGGCGCTGTCACGCTATGCCGGCAGCGCCACGCTGCTGGAGTTTGAACGCCCGGTAGCGCAGCAACTGGAGAAAAACCTGGCATTGCTGCAGGGTAAAGGCACGGTGGTCAACACCAACACGCTGAGCTGGTTGGCAGGCAACGGCCAGCCGTTCGACGTGGTGTTTCTCGATCCGCCGTTCCGCAAAGGGCTGCTGGCAGAAACCGTCACCCTGCTGGAACAGCAAGGTTGGCTGGCCGATGAGGCCTGGATTTACGTAGAGGCCGAAGCGGAAAGCGCTGCGGCTGACGTGCCGGCCAACTGGCAATTACACCGGGAAAAAGTCGCCGGTCAGGTGGCTTACCGGCTTTATGTTCGTTCGCAAGAGAAAACCAACAATGCTGATTAATCTGGGCCGCCTGCTGATGCTGTGCGTATGGGGCTTTCTGCTCTCCAATCTGTTCCACCCTTTTCCCAAGCCGCTGAAATATTTCATCGACGTGGCGCTGTTCTTTATGGTGGTGATGCACGGGCTGCAACTGGTGTTGCTGAAGTCTACCCAGCCGAAAGATCAGCCGATAAGCTACTGGCAGGAAGCCAAGATCTTCGTCTTTGGCGTCTTCGAGCTGCTGGCATGGCAGAAAAAACAGCCGCCGATCAAAAGGAAATAGGTTATTGGGCGGTAAAGGAGACGAAGCGCGTGCCCTGCATGCTCAACGTGCCCTGCGTGCCCTTTTCGATCGGGTTGTACTGCCACTGTTTCAGCCGTAGCCGAATGTCCTCGCCGCCGCGCAACGGGCTGAACACCACCTCATAATGCATCGGCTCATTGACCATCTGTTCGCGCTGGCGCGAACGGGTGGTAGCCACGGGAAATTCGCGCTTGTCGCTAACCTTGACCTGCAAGCTGCGCACCGGCGCGCGGTCATTTTCCGCCTCAGCCCGGCGCTGGTTGAAGTAACGGTGCGTCGCCAGCACGGCGATCAACGCAATCACGGCGACAAAAAACAGCGGCGGCTTACTCATCTTTCTTCCCATTCCCTTCGCGGCTAAATCAGCGTAAACATAGCATTCTCAAGAAAGCATTGTCGATTGCAGGTGTGCTGCCTACACTGCACATAGGAAGTGACACTGGTGACAATTTGGAGCCGGACTCTGCGGCTCCCATAATGAATAAGGAAGACACAATGAGTTGGCCGTTCCTTGCCGTATTCTTTTCCGGTTGGTTGTTCGTAGACGCCTCCTATCGCGGGCCACGCTGGCAGCGTTGGGTGTTTAAACCGCTTACTCTGCTGCTGCTGTTGTTGCTGGCCTGGCAAGCGCCGGTGCTGGGCGCCGCAGGGTATCTGATTGTCCTCGGCCTGGTGGCGACGTTGATCGCCGACGCCCTGCTGCTGCTGCCGCGTGAGCGTGTGCTGTACGCCATCGGCGCATTTTTCCTTTCGCACCTGCTTTACACCCTGAGCTTCGCCAGCCAGATGAGCTTCAGCCTGTTTTGGCCGCTGCCGCTGGCGCTGCTGATTATCGGCGCGTTGCTGCTAGCGACTATCTGGACCCGGCTGGAAGAGATGCGCTGGCCAATTGCCACCTACGTGGCGATGACATTGCTGATGGTGTGGCTGGCGGGTGAGCATTACTTTATGCGCAGCACCGATTTCAGTTTCTCGCTGTTGGCGGGCACCTCATTGCTGCTGCTGGCCAACGTGGTATGGCTGATTAACCGCTACCGTTTTAGTTTCCGGGCGGCGGACGCGCTGGTGGCGTTCTGCTACTTCTCCGGCCATTTCCTGATCGTACGCTCGTTGTACCTGTAAATATCCAGGGCGGGTTCGGGCAACCGAACCCGTTTTATTACGCCAGCGCCTTCAGAGTCAGGCCGTCATCCGCCCCGAGTTGATTACGGTAACTCTCGCCGTCGCGCGAAAAGAACGCCAGCGTACTGCCATCGGCCTGCAACAGAGCGATGCCATCCGGCGCCGGGCGCCAGCCGACCACTTCTGCCGTAAACACCTTTTTCAGACAGTGCTGACTGTCCACCAACTGATAACCGTTGATTTCGCTTTGTTCGCTAGCCAAAAATTCAATCTGGCACTGTCGTTCGGCATCGGCGATCAACCATTGCCCCGCCAGCGACTTCGCGGAGGGAAGAACCAAACTGCCGGCCATAACGGTTCCCGTCATCATCATGCCCCCCGCCACCACGGCGGCGCGCGCTAAACTACCTTTCATGTTAACTCCCGCATAACGCCCGGCCAGATTGCGCCGGGCGTTATGATGTTCACTGTTACACGATAAAGTCGGTGGCGACATCCGCCTGCCCGACAATTTTCACCAGGAAGTCCGGCGTCTGATGCCCGCCAATGTTCAGCGCCAAATCGCTGACGTTGCTCGAGCTATCGTAAGTTAACAATGCTTCACCCGCCGCACCGCTGAAATGATCGACGAAGTGGATCGCATCGCCGCCCTGCGCCCCTTGATTAAAGAACGACAGGTCGATTTTATCGGTACCTTTCTGGAAATCGCGGATCCAGTCAGCAGCGCCAGGCTTGGAATCGCTGACGGCGGCGAAAACAAAGGTATCTTTGCCTGCGCCGCCCCACAGTTCATCGGCACCTGCGCCGCCGAACAGAATGTCGTTGCCCGCGCCGCCTTTCAACACGTTGTTGGCCGCATTACCGACGATAACGTCGTTGCCTGAACCGCCAATGGCGTTCTCAATGGTGACGCCCGCAGCGATCGACACGTTACCTTTCAGCCCGCCTACGTCCGAGAAGGATTTCTCGTTCAGATTGATGCGCTGGTTGGCCGTGTAGCCGGAGAAATCGAAGGTATCATTGCCGCCCGCATCCCAGGCCGCAAAGATCACTTTCTGCGCGTTGCCGGAGGTGCTGAGGAAATCGCGGCCGGTATTGGAGTTGAAGCCATACACGGTATCGCCGGTGCGGGTGGACAGGTTGGCGCCATACAGATGCTGAATGGCGGAAATGTCATCCAGCAACGGTGCCGCGGCATAGTGGCCGCCGTTGTCGCCGCCGGTATTGGTTTCACTCCAATAGCTCATCAGGCTGAACTCGCGAGTGTCTTCGGCATAGCTGGCGTCGTTGTAGGTTGGATTGCCTTCCCCGGCGTTATAATCGCCCGGGTGGCTCAGGCCCAGCGCGTGGCCAATTTCATGAGTGAACGTCTGGCGACCGTAATCTTCGCTTGCCGGATGTTGAACATTGGACTGATTGACGTTGTACCAGGTTTGGCCGCCCAGGTTCTGCCCCTGATAAATCGTGTTAGGCAGGAAAGCGTAAGCCTGAGTGTCGTAGTCGTAATGGCCGGGACGATCCTGGCTGTAATTGCCGAAGGTGATATTGGCCTTCTGGCTGGGGGCGACTTCGGTGAAGGTAATATTGGCCACATCAGACCAGGATTGCAGCGACAGTTTAGCTTGCTGTTGCTGTTCGGCGCTGAACTTACTCAGCCCGGTATCGCCGGCGACATTGGTAGAAGAGAATTTATAATCCGGGAAAGAGAAAGTTAATTTAGCCGGTTGACCAAAAACCTTATAACCGTTCCAGGTTTGATTCTCACGGGTAATAAACAGCCCAGCTTGTTCGGTAGAAAATGAATCCTTGCCATTAACCTGAATCCCGTTGCCACGCTCGTGGTAATGCAACAGATCTTCTACAGCATTATAGCCGGAGCCGGTAGCGGCGAGGCTGGATTCAGTAACTTCAATTGCCTTTTTAGTTGATTGCATTGGTTCGATTCCACTCATTAGCTGATTGTTATCAATCAGGCAGATAGACATAACCTGCCAGAAAGCCACGGCAGACGAATCACCGGCTTGCTGGAAGGGGTTTATGCGCCGTTAACGGCAGTGTGTTAGATAGAATTAATGCATATATATCAGTAAATAATATTACCAACAGAAATGGTAATCGATTCCAATTATAGGCAGGCACTTAAAATTGAACACAAAATAATCAACTATATATTTTTATAACGAAAGATATTTATGCTATTTTTTGATCATATTTACAAATCAAAGGCAATCAAGTACGCATAAGTTAGTCACAAACTTCAATAAGAATGCGGCCTGCAGACGCAAGAGAATCATGCTGGCTGTTTTTATAAAAATAATTAAATTTAACTACACCGTTATAGATTAATAACTCTTTATTATTAGCCGGCAGGCCTTTTTAGTCCCTGCGGGAATAACATTTTCTTTTTTTGCCTAATGACCCCTGCGTCGCACCGCCGATTAACACTCACCGGCAACGCCGATTTCCCCTCAGCCTTACAGTTAACAATAATTCTCATCCGGCGCTTGACTCTGGAGTTGACTCCAGGGTGTAGAGTCAGCGCAATGTCGATCATTAACTGCCCGGAGGGGGACGTTATGCATACCCATAAAAATCATAATCATCAGGAACATAACCCTGCAGAAAGTACCTGCGGCTGTAATCACAGCCATGGTAAAACCCAGCACGGTTGCAGCAGCGAACAAAAAATCGGCACCGTTGAAACCGGCCATGCTCATTCGCACGATCATGGCGCCGGCTGTTGCAGCACGGACGATCATGAGGATCCGGATGAGGAAAGCCACAGTCTGGCTGCCGCCCCTCCTTCCGGCAGCCAACGTTACAGTTGGAAAGTCACCGGCATGGACTGCCCAAGCTGCGCAAAAAAAATAGAGAACGCCGTTACGGGCATTCCCGGCGTAGAAAACGCACGCGTGCTGTTCGCCACTGAAAAACTGGTGGTCGACGCCCAATCCGATGTCAGCCTGCGCATCCAGGACGCGGTACAACAGGCCGGCTTTACCCTGCTCGGCACCCAGGCAACCAAAGCCGAGTCGCCCCAGGCATCGCGCCTGAAGGAATTCGGCCCGCTGCTGTTGCTTACCACGCTGATGGTGGTCAGTTGGGTGCTCGATAGGGTCAATCCCGAACTGGGCCGCATTGCGTTTATCGCCACCACGCTGGTCGGTTTGGCGCCGGTCGCGGCCAAGGCGCTGCGGCTGATCCGCTCCGGTACGCCGTTTGCCATTGAAACGCTGATGAGCGTGGCGGCAATAGGCGCGCTCTTTATCGGTGCCACCGCCGAGGCAGCCATGGTGCTGCTGCTGTTTATGGTTGGCGAGCTGCTGGAATCCTACGCCGCCAACCGCGCCCGCCGTGGCGTGACGGCACTGATGGAGCTGGTGCCGGAAGATGCGCTGCTGCTGCAAGGCTCGGCGCGTAAACGCGTGCCGGTCGCCAGCCTGCGCCCCGGCGATGTGATTGAAATTGCCCCCGGCGCCCGCCTTCCGGCCGATGCCGAACTGCTCAACCCGTTCGCCAGTTTCGACGAAAGCGCCCTGACCGGCGAATCGGTGCCGGTCGAACGTCAGCAGGGCCAGAAAGTCGCGGCGGGCAGCCTGTCGGTCGATCAGGCCGCGCAGATGAAGGTGATTTCCGAGCCGGGCAAAAACGCCATCGACCGCATTTTGCAGTTGATCGAAGAGGCCGAAGAACGCCGAGCGCCTATCGAACGTTTCCTTGACCGGTTCAGCAGTTACTACACGCCAGCGATTATGCTGCTGGCCGTTGCGGTGATCCTGGTGCCGCCGCTGCTGCTGTCACAGCCCTGGGATATCTGGATTTACCGCGGCCTGACCCTGCTGCTGATCGGTTGTCCTTGTGCGCTGGTCATATCCACTCCGGCGGCAATTACCTCCGGGCTGGCGGCGGCCACTCGGCGCGGCGCCCTGATCAAAGGCGGCGCGGCGCTGGAACAGTTGGGCCAGGTGCAAACCATCGCTTTCGATAAAACCGGCACGCTGACGGAAGGCAAGCCCAGGGTCACGGATGTACTGCCGATCAACGGCATCAGCGAACAGCAGTTGCTGACCCTGGCCGCCGCGGTAGAAACCGGCTCCCATCATCCGCTGGCACAGGCGATTATCAAACGGGCCGAGCAGTATGGTGCGCCTCTGCCGCCGGCTCAGGCGCGTCGCGCTCTGGCGGGAGTTGGGGTGGAAGGCGTGGTTGACGGTAAAACTCTGTTGATCAGCGCACCGGGTAAACTGGTGGCAGGCCAGCTCGACGCCTTGTTGCAAAGCCAGGTAGAAAAACTGGAAAACGCCGGCAAAACGGCGGTGGTGGTGTTGGAAAACGGCGTAGCGATCGGCCTGCTGGCACTGCGTGATACGCTGCGCAGCGACGCTAAACAGGCCATTGCCGAATTGAACACGCTGGGGATCCACGGGGTGATGTTGACCGGCGATAACCCGCGTGCGGCGGCGGCGATTGCCGCAGAACTGGGGATCGATTACCGGGCCGGGCTGCTGCCGGAAGATAAAGTGAAAGCGGTCATCGAACTGAGTGAACTGCGCCCGACGGCGATGATCGGCGACGGTATCAACGATGCGCCGGCGATGAAAGCCTCAAGCATCGGTATCGCCATGGGCAGCGGCACCGACGTGGCGCTGGAAACCGCCGACGCGGCGCTGACCCATAACCGGTTGCTCGGTGTGGCAGAAATGATCCGCATCTCGCGCGCTACCCATGCCAATATCCGGCAGAACATCACCATTGCGCTGGGGTTGAAAGGGATATTCCTGATCACCACACTGCTGGGGATGACCGGGTTGTGGCTGGCGGTGCTGGCAGACTCGGGCGCTACCGCGCTGGTCACCGCCAACGCACTGCGCTTGCTGAAGAAACGCAACTAGGCAACGGCATACCTCAGGGGTGAATCAATTCCCCCTGAGGTGCAACTCACATCGATCAGACGCCCTTGCGTAACAGGTAGCGGTACGGTGCCTTGTCGGTTTCCTGCGCCACCAACGTGTGCTCCATAAAGCGGCAGAAGCCCGGAATATCGCGGGTGGTGGCCGGATCATCGGCAATAATCAGCAGGGTTTGACCGTCATCCATATGGCGTACGGTCTTGCGCACCATCATCACCGGTTCCGGACAGCGCAGCCCCAGCGCATCAAGCGTCTGGTCTGCCTGGGCAAATAAGTCAGTCATGCAATTTTTCTCGATCAAAAGCGATCGGCGAACGCCCGCCGCATCTCATTGGCGCCTAGTTTACGCCGGTAGTTTTTCTGCGCAAGATACGTTAACGTTTGCGTTAAATTTAGCCATTGCATTGGTTGCGCAAACACGTATCATGCCGCCGCGCAGCGCATTTTGCTGTTGCGACAAGACACCCTGGGTTCCCTCACCCCACGACTAAAAAGGCTACAACATGTATTCGTTTACCGCTCAGCAGCGCCTCACCGCGTTGGTCTGGCTATCGCTGTTCCATATTGTCATCATTACCTCCAGTAACTACCTGGTGCAGTTGCCGATTACCGTTTTCGGCTTCCATACCACCTGGGGGGCCTTTACCTTTCCGTTCATCTTCCTGGCAACCGATCTGACGGTGCGTATTTTCGGTGCCCCGCTGGCACGGCGTATCATTCTTTCGGTAATGGTCCCGGCGCTGTTCATCTCGTACGTGATTTCTACCGTGACCTATCAGGGCGAATGGCAGGGCTTTGCCGCGTTGGGCAGCTTTAACCTGTTTGTGGCACGTATCGCCATCGCCAGCTTTATGGCTTACGTGCTCGGTCAGATCCTCGACGTACACGTTTTCAACCGGCTGCGCCAACGCAGCGCCTGGTGGGTTGCTCCTGCTGCGGCAATGTTCCTCGGCAATATCAGCGATACCCTGTCGTTCTTCTTTATTGCGTTTTATAAGAGCAGCGATGCCTTTATGGCCAATAACTGGGTGGAGATCGCCCTGGTGGATTACAGCTTCAAAGTTTTGATCTGCCTGCTGTTCTTCCTGCCGATGTACGGCGTACTGCTGAATATGCTGCTTAAGCGCATTGCCGTCCGCCGCAATGACGGCGGCCTGCAAGCGAACTGACCCGTGTTATCATTGGCGACCTGCACCCTACGGAGGCCGCCAATGACAGTAATCACCCGCCACGCTACCTTCAACGAAGTCCACGCCCTGTACCGGCAAATCCCCGAATTCGGTGGCCTGCATAGCCTGGCCGATTTACAGCAACGCGTCGGGCCGTCCGCCTGCCACCTGCTGATCGCCGAGGTTGACGGCCAAGCCGCCGGTTTCAAACTGGGTTATCAGACGCAAGAAAAAGTATTTTACAGCTGGCTGGGAGGCGTGCTGCCGGCGTTTCGCCGCCACGGCGTGGCGCGGGCACTGTTGGCCGAGCAGGAGCGCTGGGCGAGAGCGCAAGGATATCGGCGGTTGACCGTGAAAACACGCAATCAATTCCGCGCGATGTTGACGATGCTCATCGGCCATCACTATCAGATTGTTCAGCTGGAAAAGAAAGGCGAAGTGGCTGATTATCGGCTATTACTTGAAAAAACCTTGTGACAACATCTGCCTTGCATTTCAACGTGGAATAGGTTGCGATACGGCAGTAAAAACCTACCTGAAAGGAAGAAGGAAGCCCAATGCGTAAAGTAGCAAAATTGATGGGTATCAGCCTGTTAGTGCTTGGCCTGGCGGCCTGTGACGGCGACACCAAAGACACCAAGGCGCCGGCGGGCGGTGCTGCGGCCAGCGCACCGGCCGGGCAACAGGTGAGTTTACTGGACGGAAAACTGGCGTTCACTCTGCCGGTCGGCATGGCGGACCAAAGCGGTAAGCTGGGCAACCAGGCGAACAACATGCACGTTTACGCCGACAGCACCGGCCAGCGCGCGCTGATCGTGATCCTCGGCGACAAGACAGCCGACAACCTGGAAACGCTGGCCAAGCGTCTGGAAGACACCCAGCGCTCGCGTGACGCCAATCTGCAGGTGATTACCAATAAAGCCATCGACGTTAACGGCGTCCCTCTGCGTCAACTGGACAGCATCATCACCAGCGGCGGCGAGAAAGCCTACTCTTCGATCCTGATCGGCACACTGGATAACAATATGCTGACCATTCAGGTCACGCTGCCGGCAGATAACCAGCAGCAGGCGCAAAGTGAAGCCGAAGGCATCATCAGCACCTTGAAACTGAAGCAGTAACCTTAGGGGGCCGGCATGCCGGCCCCGTTTCGCCACCCCATCACCGATTATGCCAACGCCTGCGCCAGCAGGGTGATCGGATGTTCGCAGCTTTTACTGGTCGACATCTCGATTTGCCACTTGCAGGTTTCGCAGTCGGTCACCACCAGATCCGCACCGCTTTCCTCTATCTGGCGAAACAGCGAAGCGCCAATCCCCTGCGAAGTCGCATAGTTCTCCGATTTAAACCCGTAAGTGCCGGCAATGCCGCAACACTGCGAATCCAGCACCATCAGCTCCACCCCCGGAATTTGCCGCAACAGCTCCAGCGTATAGGCGGTCCAGCCCATTTTCTCCATATGGCACGGCGTATGATACGCCACCCGCAACGGCGTGCGCTTCAGCGGCAGAGTGCGGCCCTGGTTGATCAGACGATACAAATAGCGCGTCGCCAGTTCTACCCGCTCGCGCACCGCCGAAGTGTCCACCTCCAACAGATGCGGATATTCATCACGTAAGGTAAAGGTACAGCTCGACGAGGTCGCCACCACGGGAATTCCGCGTTCCAGCACCGCCTCATGCAGCGATTCGGCATTCACTTCGGCCTGCTTTTTGGCCTGGGCGATAAAGCCGTTGGCGATCAAAGGCACGCCGCAACATTTCTCGCGCTTCAGCAGTTGCACGCCGATATCCATCGCGTTAAAGACCTTGATCAGATCCTTGCCCAACTGCGGATGGTTGTAATTGACGAAGCAGCCGTGAAAAAACGCCACCTGTTCGGCATAGCGCTGCTGGGCCTGCGCCTGACGGCGATACCAGCGGCGGAAGGTGCCGAACGAGTATTTTGGCAACTCGCGGCGGTGGTCAATTTTCAGCGCTTTGTCCAGCAGCGCACGCACCGGTTTCAGACCGGTGGCGGCATTGACTATGGGCGCAAAGGGTGTCGACAGCGACCCCATGATGTCGGTATGGCTGAGGATGGCGTCGCGCAGCGTCGGTTTGTTCTGAGCGTAATCGGCGCGGGCGCGCTGAATGATATCGCCGATTTTGACGTCGGACGGGCAGGCGACCTCACAGCGTTTGCAGTTGGTGCAATACTTCAGCGCTTCATCGTACAGCGCCGGATCCTTCAACCGCAGGCGTTCGCCGTCCGGCCCCGCCTGTTTTGGCCCCGGATAGAGCGGGTTGACTTTGGCGACCGGACAATAGGTGGTGCAGACGGTGCATTTGATGCAGTTTTCAAAGCTGTTGTCTTTCTGCAGGCTCATGGTCGCTCCTCCTCTGCGGCAATCTGTTGCGCGACGTGCAGCGCCCCGATCAGCGAAACGCCGGCGCCGCAGCCCTGCCGTAGCGGATCGTACCCGCCGGTTACCGCGCCGATGGCATACAGGTTGGTCAGCGCCTCCCCGCGCCTTAACGCACGCAGCCGGCCATCGGTGCGCACGCCGAACTGCAAATAGGGTTGCGGAGCAAACAGATCGCTGCGGCTCCAGTCGGCGCGATCCGCCTGGCTGTCTACGTCCAGCCCAAACACCGGCTCGCGCACGCCGTCGAAATCCGCCGCCAACCCATTGCTAAAGAAGCTGCCGCTGGCCAGTACCACCTGCTGCGCCTGCAGCGGAATATCGCCGTGATTGCGGGTATAAAGGCCGGTAACACGCCCGGCGTCGATATCCGCCCGCAGCACGCTGTCCCCCGGCATAAAAACACCGCCCAACTGTTGCAAGCGCCGGCGCAATGCCTGGTGCAAGCGCATGCCCAGCACCGAAGGCGGTAACGTCGGCAACAGACGTACCGGCTTGCCCACCGCCGCCTGTAAAGCCAGCAGCGGGGCATCCTCCTCCAGCCCCAGACAGGCCGGCAGGAAAATCGCCTCGGCATCGCCGGCCAGCCGGCGCAGCTCGTCCGCCATCGGCATCCGATTTTCCGGCAAATCCAGCACTCTGGCGATATTCACCGCCCGGAACTCGCTGGGATTGTTGCGCAACCGGTCCAGCGCAGGTAAATGCAACCCGTTGACCTCGGTGCGTACTCTCAGTGCCTGCATAAGTGAATCGGCGGCCAGCTGCGGCTGAAAATCCAAAAAGCCCTCGATGCCAATCACCGCAACGCTTTCCCACGGCAATTCACCGGCCAACGGCGTCACCGGAATGGCCTGTGGGCTGAGCCAGGTGGCCCGCCGCGTGCCGAGCGGCGTAATGCGCAGATGATTCCTTTCATTGCTGCCTTGCAGGTTCAGGCCGCAGCGCTGCAACAGCTGGGCCGCCTGATCAGATAACGGCGCCACCCGCTCTGCGCCAATCAAGGAATAAGGGTGCCGCGGCGCCTGTCGCGCCAGTTCCGGCAATGCAGCCAGCGGCGCGTCGACCGGCGTGCCGTCGGGCAATTGCGCCAGCAAATCAAGCGAGCCGGAGGAGAAATAAAGCGCGCTCTGGCCTGAGCTGACCACGGCGCAGCGCTTGCCCTGTTCCGCCAACCCGATGGCGCAAGCCATGCCCGCCAAGCCGCCGCCAATCACCACCACGTCAAATCGCATCATCCGCCTCCTGTTTCTCCCGTGCGTCCAGCCCGCACAATCCCTGATAAACCCAACTGGTGAACTCGCTCTCGCGCAGCGCATCGCCCCAGGCGATCGGGCGTACGCCCTTCCAGCGTTCGTTGAGGAAATGCGACAACTGATCGATCGACTGCTGCGGGGTGACGACGTTAAAGCGCGTCAGCAACCCGGCGGCGCGACAGGCGCACAGTTCACCCTGGCAGGTGCCCATGCCAACACGGGTGCGGCGACGGAGATCCACCAGATTATTGACGGTGAGAGAGTTCACCGCATAGCGCACCTCGCCGGCGGTAACCGCCTCGCATTCGCAGACCAGGCTGTTGTCCAGCCGATTACCGGCCGGCACCAGGCTGGCGCGATCGCCATGGCGATACACCGCCGAACCGCGAATACTGGCCGGCAACGCCACCACGCTGCGCACCGTTTCCTCCGCCGTCTGCCGGGAGCCGGGCAGCGGTTCCACCGCGGTAGTGCATGGGCTATCCAGCCCAAGCTTTTCACACACTTTATCGGTCGCCCACTGCGCCATCAGGCGATAGGTCATTAGCTTGCCGCCGGTGATGGTGATAAATCCCTCCAGCCCATCGCGGCTGGCGTGATCGAGCAGCACGATGCCGCGGCTGACGTTACGGCCGCTGGGATCGTCGTCACTGGCCACCAGCGGTCGCACCCCGGCATAGGCACGCAAAATGCGGGTTTGCGCCAGTTCCGGCGCCAGCAGCGCACCTTCGCGGATCAGAATGTCCACTTCCTGCGGCGTCACCACCATGTTGTCGATCTGGTCGTAGTCGATGTGGGTGGAGGTGGTGCCAATCAGCGAGATGGTGTCGCCCGGCACCAAAATGTCGGCGTCTGCCGGTTTGCGGCAACGGTTGATTACCATGTTGTTGATGCGGTGGCCGAGGATCAGCAATGCGCCCTTGGCCGGGAACATGCGGATGCGCAGATCGGCGTATTCCGCAATCTGCTGGCCCCAGATGCCGACAGCGTTGACCACCACCTCGGCGTGGATATCGTAGCGGCGCGCAGCTTGATGGTCGAAAACGCGCACGCCGGTCACGCGATCGCCCACGCGCAACAAGCCGACCACCTGGTGATAGGTAAGGATCTGCGCGCCATGCTCACGGGCATCGAGCATATTGGCGGCGGTCAGACGGAACGGGTCGACGGTGCCATCCGGCACCCGCACGGCGCCGATCAGCGCCGGGTTAGCCGCCGGCTCCAGGCGCAACGCCAATTGCGGATCAATGGCTTCGGCGTTGATGCCGGCACCGTGACAGGCAGCAATAAACTGTTGTTGGTAGGCCAGCGAATCCTGCGGCAGGGTAATGAACAGCCCGTCGGTACGCTCGATGCAGTGATGCGCGATGCGCTTGAGGATACGGTTCTCTTCTATGCACTCACGCGCCGACTCACCGTCGGTCACCGCATAACGCGCTCCGCTGTGCAGCAAGCCGTGGTTACGGCCGGTGGCGCCGGTGGCGATATCATGGCGCTCCAGCAGTATGCAACGCAGGCCACGCCGCGCGCAGTCACGGGCAATACCCGCTCCGGTCGCACCGCCACCAATGATTATCACATCCGTTTCGCTGTCCGGTGAATGGCTGCTCATTACGCTCCCTCAGGATCCGTGGTTATTATGCTATTGGGCCACAGTTACTGGGGTCTTTGTTTGATAAGGAACAATAACGAACTCAAAACGAAAATAAAATGTCCACAAAAAACCATGAATGTGATCAGAATCACGATTTTTGACCGTTTTTCTATTTCATATCGTTAACTAATCGCTCAAAATCCGCCTGAGTTTCATAAAAGTGTAACATTTGCGCCATTCATCACAGCGACACCAGGCTGTTTTGACTAGGATGACGCTCGTTATGGAACAAAAAAACACCACATTCGATATCCGCTCAATCATCAAATGAACGTAAAAAATCATATTGATGTGATAACTAAAAGCCATCGGAGGCACTCATGTTGAGTATTTTTAAGCCGGCAGCACACATTTCCCGTGTGCCGGTCGACAAAGTCGACCCGCTGTACCGTAAATTGCGCTGGCAAATATTTATGGGGATTTTCTTCGGTTACGCCGCCTACTATTTGGTGCGTAAGAACTTCACCCTGGCCATGCCTTATTTGATCGATCAGGGCTTCAGCCGCGGCGACCTCGGTTTCGCGCTGTCGGGTATTTCCATCGCCTACGGTTTTTCCAAATTCATCATGGGGTCGGTTTCTGACCGCTCCAACCCACGCGTGTTCCTGCCCGCCGGCTTGATTCTGGCTGCCGCAGTGATGTTGTTCATGGGCTTCGTGCCCTGGGCGACATCGAGCATCGCGGTCATGTTCGTGTTGCTGTTCCTGTGCGGTTGGTTCCAGGGCATGGGCTGGCCGCCTTGCGGCCGCACCATGGTGCACTGGTGGTCGCAGAAAGAACGCGGCGGTATCGTTTCGGTCTGGAACTGCGCCCATAACGTGGGTGGCGGCCTGCCGCCGCTGTTGTTCCTGCTGGGGATGGCCTGGTTCAACGACTGGCACGCGGCGTTGTATATGCCGGCCTTCGGCGCCATTCTGGTGGCCCTGATCGCCTTTGCGCTGATGCGCGATACACCGCAATCCTGCGGCCTGCCGCCGATCGAAGAATACAAAAACGATTACCCGGACGACTACAGCGAGAAAGCGGAAGAAGAGCTGACCGCCAAGCAGATCTTCATGCAGTATATTCTGCCGAACAAGCTGCTGTGGTACATCGCCGTGGCCAACGTGTTCGTTTACCTGCTGCGTTACGGCATTCTGGACTGGTCACCGACTTACCTGAAAGAAGTGAAACACTTCGCGCTGGATAAGTCCTCCTGGGCCTACTTCCTGTACGAATATGCCGGTATCCCGGGCACCCTGCTGTGCGGCTGGATGTCGGACAAAGTGTTCAAAGGCAATCGCGGCGCCACCGGCGTGTTCTTTATGACGCTGGTGACCATCGCTACCGTCGTCTACTGGCTCAACCCGGTCGGCAATCCTGGCATCGACATGGCCTGCATGATCACCATCGGCTTCCTGATTTACGGCCCGGTGATGCTGATCGGCCTGCACGCGCTGGAACTGGCACCGAAGAAAGCGGCCGGTACTGCAGCAGGCTTCACCGGTCTGTTCGGCTACCTGGGCGGTTCCGTTGCGGCCAGCGCCATCGTCGGTTACACCGTGGACTACTTCGGTTGGGACGGCGGCTTTATGGTGATGATTGGCGGCAGTATCGGCGCGGTAGTGCTGCTGTTGCTGACCATGCTGAGCGAGAAAAAGCACCACGCGGAAATCGCTGCCAACAAACGCGGTTAAGCGTCATACACATTTCGCATTATTTGAAGGCCGCGCTGCGGCCTTTTTACTACTTTTTACCCTGCACCTATAACATGGAGAATTACAAAATGCGGACTCACGTCAAAGCCCTGCTGACAGGGATCATCCTGGCCACCTCAATGGTCAGCGCCGCACAGGCGGCGGACAAGGTGGTGATCGCCCACCGTGGCGCCAGCGGCTATTTGCCGGAACACACGCTGCCGGCGAAGGCTATGGCCTACGCGCAGGGTGCAGACTTCCTCGAGCAGGATCTGGTGATGACCAAGGACAACGAGCTGGTGGTGCTGCATGACCATTACCTCGATCGCGTCACCGATGTGGCCGAACGCTTCCCGAGCCGGGCACGCAAAGACGGCCGTTATTACGCCATCGACTTTACCCTAGCGGAAATCAAATCGCTGAAGTTCACGGAAGGCTTTGAGATCGAAAACGGCAAAAAGGTACAGGGCTACCCTGGCCGCTTCCCGATGGGCAAATCGGACTTCCGCGTTCATACCTTCCAGGAAGAGATCGAGTTTGTGCAGGGGCTGAACCATTCGACCGGCAAAAACATCGGTATTTACCCGGAAATCAAGGCGCCGTGGTTCCACAAGCAGGAAGGCAAGGATATCTCCAGCAAAGTGCTGGCGGTGTTGAAGCAGTATGGTTATACCGGCAAGGGTGATAACGTTTATCTGCAATGCTTCGACGCCAATGAACTGAAACGCATTAAAACCGAGCTGGAACCGAAGATGGGCATGGATCTGAAGCTGATCCAACTGATCGCCTACAACAAGTGGCAGGAAACCTATGAGCAGAAAGCCGACGGCAAATGGGTGGAATACGACTATGACTGGATGTTCAAGCCGGGCGCGATGAAGCAGATTGCTCAGTACGCCGACGGTATCGGCCCGGACTACCACATGCTGGTGGAAGCGGAGAAATCCAAGCCGGGCCACGTGGTGCTGACCGATATGGTGAAAGAAGCCCATGCCAACAAGCTGGCGGTGCATCCGTTCACCATCCGCGCCGATGCGCTGCCAAACTACGTGACCGACGTGAATCAGCTGTATGACGTGATTTACAACCAGGCGGGCGTTGACGGCGTGTTCACCGACTTCCCCGACAAGGGCGTGCAGTTCCTGCAAAAGCAGGGCCAGCACAAGTAACCCGGACAAGGGCGCCGCAAGGCGCCCTGAATTTGATGACAAAGTTGTCTTTAAACCCGAGATACCCGGGCCTAGCGCACCGAGGGGCCATTATGGGACACATCCCTGTGTCCCACCCTGCGGGCCGACATGAAGTCGTTCCAATTTGCTCCAGGCAAATTGGTCGGCGGGCAAGCCGCTACGACCCCTTCGGCACGCTCTCCCTAATAACGGACTTTGTCAGCCGTCTGAAGGTATCCTGCTCATATCAACCCAGGTACATCTTGCGCAGGTAATGCGGCACTGCGTCGTCGGCATTGGAACCAATCACTTCCAGCTCCGGCAGCTTGTCTTTCAGGCGCTGGTGCGCGTCGCGCATAATGCAGCCCTTGCCGGCCATCGCCAGCATTTCCAGGTCATTCATGCCGTCACCGAAGGCGATGCACTCTTTCAGCGAATAGCCGATGATTTTGGCCACTTCTTCCAGCGCATGGCCTTTGGATACGCCGCCCGCCATCACTTCCAGACAGGTCGGGAACGAGAAGCTGACGTTAACCCGATCGCCCCAGCGCGCATTGATGGCATCTTCCAGCGGCAGCAGCTTTTCATGGTCGTCACAGGTGAAGTACACCTTGCACACACCGTCGGTTTCCAGCAGGCCCGGCTCAAACAGCTGATACTGGAAGATCGATTCCCGGAAGAACTCTTCCTGCTCCGGGCTTTCCCGGTTGATGAACCAGTCGTCGTTGCGATAAACGTTGGTGGTGATGTCCGCATCGTCATGCAGCATGCCGTAGAGATCGCGGGCAATGTCTTCTGCCAGGTTGTGGCTGAAAATCAGCTCGCCGGCGGTGTTATGCACGCGGGCGCCGTTGGAGGTGATCATAAAGGCGCTGATATCGAGGTTATCGCGGATCTGCGAAACGTCGATGTGATGCCGGCCAGTGGCAAACACAAAGTGCACGTCACGCTGGGTCAACAGCTTCAACGTCTCTTTGGCATAAGGCGACAGGGTGTGGTCAGGTGATAGCAGCGTGCCATCTAAATCGGAAGCGACGACGTGATACATAAGGATATGTTCTAACCTCTGATGGAGTGGTCGGCGGCAGGGGCGCCACCTAAGTGTTGAGCAAAGAAACGCAGGATTGCGTTCAATGCTTCGGCGCGCATCGCGTCCCGCTCGAACAGGATCTCATGGCGTGCGCCTTGGATAACCCGCGGTTTCCCCCCTTCGCAAGGGTGCCCCGCGTCTGACAGTGCCTGACAAAAAGCCTGCTGGGAACGGTTGTCGACCACCCGTTCCTCACCGGCCTGCAATAATAACAGCGGTGTGGTGATTTTAGCCGCCTGCGCGACAATCTGCCGCCCGGCCTGAATGCTTTCTCTTACCCAGTGATAGGTAGGGCCCCCCACCTGCAACTCGGGATAATCGGCGTAATAACGCAAACAGCGGCGATAGCGTTCACGGCTGTGGGTCAATACGTTGACCACGTAGGGCAGCGGCCGCCACTGGCCGGTGCCTATCGCATAGTAATCGCGCACCGCCGGGTGTTTCTCCACCCAGTTAAGGATGCGGTCCGCCATCCAGCCCGGCATCGGCAGATGAATGCCGAACATCGGCGCGCAAAACGCGGCGGCATCAAACGCCTGCGGCTGACGCGCCAGAAACTGCGCCAGTATCGCGCCGCCCATCGAATGCGACAGCGCAAAGTGGTGTCGGTAGCCGCGCGGTGCCACTTGCTGCTGATAAAACTGGGTGAAATCGTCAATATAATCGGCAAAGTTTACCACATGACCGCGATGCGTATCAGCCAGCAAACGGCCAGAACGGCCTTGCCCGCGATGATCGAGAATCATCACATCAAAACCGCAATGGAATAGATCGTAGGCAACTTCTGGATATTTAACGTAACTTTCGATGCGCCCGGGGCTTATCACCACCACCCGCTGATGGCGCGATGAGCTAAAACGCACGAAGCGGATCGGCACGCCGCCCACGCCACTGAACTCGCCCTCTTCCCGCAGCCGCCAAAAATCCAGCAGCGGGCCGGTGGCGAAAGCAGCGAACTGCGTTTCACGCATTAACCAGTCATCGGTGCTGTGGGTGAACGACGTCATTGAGAGCTTTTCCCTGAGCCGCCAGCGGCAAAAATGTGGCCTCTGGCACAAGAAATAATACTAGCGTATTGTGATTGAATTCTTACAAGAACCGGGCCCATTTTGGCACAAATTGGTACTTTCAGGGAGCCTTACGATGACCTTGGACTGGTGGTTAACCTATCTGCTGACAACCCTTATCCTCAGCCTCTCACCCGGCTCAGGCGCAATCAACACCATGAGCACCGGTATCAGCCACGGGTATCGCGGTGCGGCGGCATCGATCGCCGGCCTGCAGGTCGGGTTGAGTCTGCATATCGTGCTGGTGGGCATTGGCCTGGGTGCGTTGGTCTCACAGTCGCTGATGGCGTTTGAATTGCTGAAATGGCTCGGCGCCGCTTATCTGGTGTGGCTCGGTATCCAACAGTGGCGCGCTGCCGGTTCGTTGGATCTGCATACGCTGGCGGGTACCATGCCGCGCCGCCGTTTGTTCCGCCGTGCCGTCCTGGTGAATCTGACCAACCCGAAGAGCATCGTGTTTCTGGCCGCGCTGTTCCCGCAGTTTATTTTACCTAACCAGCCGCAGACCGAGCAGTATCTGATACTCGGCGTGACCACCGTGGCGGTGGATATTGTGGTGATGATTGGCTACGCCACACTGGCGACCCGCATTGCCGGCTGGCTGAAGACGCCGCGTCAAATGCAGTTGCTGAACCGCATCTTCGGTTCGCTGTTTATTCTGGTGGCCGGGTTATTGGCTACGGCCAGAAAAGCATAATGCAAAAGGGCCGAACATCACTGTTCGGCCCTCGCGATATCTTCCTGCGATTAACGGGTAAAGATCAGGTGCAACCCGAAACCGGTGAACAGCACGCCTGCCAGCCCGTCGATCCATTTCGCCAAACGCTGATAGCCGCGGCGCATTGCCGGCAACGCAAACACTACCGCCACCAGGCTGAACCAGACAAAGGTCTCGGCGATAATCAGCAGGAACAAGCCCCAGCGCGCGCCGGCGCCCACGTCGTCACCGACAAACAGCGAGAACACGCTGCCGAAATAGATAACCGCTTTCGGGTTTGAAAGGTTGGTCAGGAAACCGCGGATAAAGCTGCGTCCGGCCTTTGGCAACGCCACTTTCACTTCGTCCGCCGGCACCGATTGGGCATTCTGGGAGCGTGCGGAACGCAGCAATTGCCAGCCCATCCAGCATAAGTAAATCCCACCGCCGACCATGATGATCTGGTGCAGCCAGGCCATTTTCTGCAAGATCAGGTGCAGGCCCATCAGCGCAACCCCCGCCCACACCACGATACCCAATGAAATGCCCACTACGCCCATCATCGCCTCGCGGCGCGAACGGCTGGCGGCGGTTTGCGAAACAAAAAAGAAGTCCGGCCCCGGGCTCATCAGCGCGATCAAGTGCACCAGCGCCACGGTCAGAAACAGCATCAACATGATTTATTGCCCTTATTCTTCGTCATTATCGAGGTGATCGCGGATCATCGCCATAAACGGGGCGCCGAAGCGCTCCAGTTTGCGCTGGCCAACGCCGTTAACGCTAAGCAGGTCGCCGGCCTTGATCGGCATTTGCTCCGCCATTTCCAACAGCGTGGCATCGTTAAACACCACGTAAGGCGGGATATTTTCTTCGTCGGCAATCGATTTACGCAGCTTGCGCAGTTTGGCAAACAGCTTGCGATCGTAATTGCCGCCGTAGGATTTCTGATTGGCGCTGCCACGCGACTTCAGGCTTTGAATGCGCGGCACCGCCAGTTGCAGCTCCAGCTCACCACGCAGTACCGGGCGCGCGGCCTCGGTCAATTGCAGCGCCGAATGCATGGCGATGTTCTGGGTAATAAACCCCAGGTGGATCAGTTGACGCAGTACGCTGGTCCAGTGCTCGGTCGTTTGCTCGCGACCTATGCCGTACACCGGCAGCTTGTCGTGCCCGTATTCGCGGATGCGCTGGTTATTGGAACCGCGCAGCACTTCGACAATGTAACCCAGGCCGAACCGCTGGCCGACGCGATATACGCAGGACAGCGCCTTGCGTGCATCTTCCAGCCCGTCATAGCGCTTGGGGGGATCGAGGCAGATATCGCAGTTACCGCAATTTTGCTGCTTGCCCTCGCCAAAGTAGTTGAGCAACACCAAACGACGGCAGGTTTGCGCTTCGGCGAAAGCCCCCATGGCGTTCAGCTTGTGGCGCTCGATATCCAACTGCTGCCCGGCCGGTTTCTCTTCCAGGCAACGGCGCAGCCAGGCCATGTCGGCCGGGTCATACAACAAGATCGCTTCGGCCGGCAGGCCATCACGCCCGGCGCGGCCGGTTTCCTGATAGTAGGACTCGATATTGCGCGGAATATCAAAGTGCACCACGAAACGCACGTTGGGTTTGTTGATGCCCATGCCGAAGGCGACGGTGGCTACCACCACCTGTAAATCGTCACGCTGGAACGCTTCCTGCACCTGCGCGCGGCGATCGTTGTCCAGCCCGGCATGATAGGCGCCCACGCTCAGCCCGCGGCTCTGCAAACGCGCGGTGGTGTCTTCCACCTTGGCGCGGCTGTTGCAGTAAATGATACCGCTCTTGCCGCGTTGGTCCTGCACGAAGCGCCACAGCTGATCGAGCGGTTTGAACTTCTCCACCAGCGTATAGCGAATGTTTGGGCGGTCAAAGCTGCTGATCTGCACCAGCGGATCGTGCAGCGCCAACAGGCGCACGATGTCGCCACGGGTAGACTCGTCGGCGGTAGCGGTCAGGGCAATCACCGGCATCGTCGGGAAGCGCTGCTTCAACTGACCCAACGCGCGGTATTCAGGACGGAAATCATGGCCCCACTGCGAAATGCAATGCGCCTCGTCCACCGCCAATAGCGCCGGCGGACAGTGGTCGAGCAAGTCGAGGAAGCTGTCCATCATCAGCCGCTCGGGGGCGATGTACAGCATTTTGATCTGCCCGCTGCGGCAACCCGCCATGACCTCCAACTGCTGCTCGCGCGTCTGCGTCGAGTTATAGCAGGCAGCGGAAACGCCGTAGGCCAGCAGTTGATCGACCTGATCTTTCATCAGCGAGATCAACGGGGAAACCACTAACGTCAGGCCATCCATCACCAGCGCCGGGATTTGATAGCACAAGGATTTACCGCCGCCGGTCGGCATGACCACCAGACAATCCAGCCCGCCGATCGCCGCGTTGATAATCGTTTGTTGACCCGGTCGGAATTGCTGGTAGCCAAAGGTATCGCGCAATACCTGCTCTGCCAGCAACTCTTTGTTTATCACTGCTGCGGTTGACACACACATCCCCACTTTTTGCTGCATAGCGCCGCCATCATGACGGCCGTATTACATAATATCGTTAAGCATGACACCAACGCCAACCCGTGTCTGCCGGAAGTTGTAATCAATCAGCGATTCGCCGTAGCCGCTGAACACCTGAGTGTAGAAACGCACGTGTTTGGAGATTGGATAACTCCAGCCCAACTCCGCACCGCCGTAGCCGCTGTTCCAGTTGTAATGGCTGTCGACGCTGAACACGCTGTCGCCCCAGGCGTAACCGACTTTCAGACGGTAATACCCCATGTATTTGGTGATATCCGGGTTGTCATCGCTGCTGTCGCTTTCCGAGAAGCGGAACCAGGGTTTCAGATCCACCTGCCAGTTGCCGTTCTGCGCCATAAAACGCGCGTAACCGCGGTTCCAACTGCGGGAAGTAGGATCCGAACGCCCGTTGGACTGGTGGTTGAGGCCCACTTCAACGTCGCGCAGCGTCCAGCCGGCAAAGCGGTAATCCGTCGCCCAGCCGAGGAATACCTGCGGTTCGTAGTTGGTTTCGCGAAACGGCGACGATTCCCCGTGGTTGGAAAGCTGCCACCAGGAACGCTGAGTATAAGAGGCGCCGAGCACCGAGTTGTCGCCCAGAATGCCACGCCACAGCGGGAAGGCCAGGCTGAGCTGGTATTTCACTTCATCCTTGCGCGCCTTCTCGGCCCAGTTGTAGGTCTTGATGGCTTCTTTGTTGATATTGCTGGTATCGGTGTACAACACATAGTTGGTGTCGTACGGGTATAGCGTAAACGGGTTGTCGTGATCCTGCAGCATGTTGGCGATAATGCTGCCGCGCACCGCGGGTTTATCATGAATTTGCTGCTCTTTGGCCTCTTCCGCCTGCACCAGCAATGGTGCCGCCAACATGGCCAAAACGATCCCTGACAAAATGCGCATAACGTTCCCCACTCCAACAAAAATGACAAACTCTGAAATAAAAACAGGCCATTTTACACACAAAGGCGGTTTTGCAGCAGTGCGGTGTGCATTTATTGGATTAGTCTGGCAAGCAACAAAATATAGGCATAAAATCAACAAACGATTAACCTGGACTGACCAGTTAATAACCTCCTCACTCTATTGAATAAAGAACGGGTATTTATGTCCACTACACCACTGACACTCGATGCTGCACGCCAGAAAATCGGCGAAATCTTTGTTTATCACATGCCGTTTAACCGCGAACTGGGCCTTGAACTGCGCCGTTTTGAAGATGACTACGTTGAACTGAGCTTCACCAATCAGCCCAAACTGGTGGGCAACGCCGCCCAGAAGATCCTGCACGGCGGCGTGATCGCTTCAGTGCTGGACGTTGCCGCCGGCTTGGCCTGCGCCGGCAGCGTGCTGATGCGTCTGGACCCGCTGATCGAAGAGGAAGTGGCCTCGCGCCTGTCGCGCATGGGAACCATAGATCTGCGCGTTGACTACCTGCGCCCCGGCCGCGGCGAGCATTTCGTCGCCTCCGCCAGCGTATTGCGCAGCGGCAACAAAGTGGCGGTCGCCCGCGTCGAACTGCATAACCACGATGGCCTGCATATCGCCAGCGCCACCGCCACCTACCTGGTCGGGTGATTGTGTGCGGTGAGCGTCTTAAGTACACTCACCGCATCTCCGTTTTACCCATCCGAGTATCGTCATGGACGCACAGCAAACGCGGCAGGGCATCTTCTTTGCTCTGGCCGCCTATTTTATTTGGGGCATCGCCCCGGCCTATTTCAAACTGATTCAACAGGTGCCCGCCGATGAGATCCTCACTCATCGGGTCATTTGGTCTTTCTTCTTTATGCTGGCGCTGATCACGCTGGGCCGCAACTGGCCGCAGGTTCGCGCCACCTGCAGCAACCGCAAACGGCTGCTGTTGCTGGCGGTGACCGCAGTGTTGATCGGCGGCAACTGGCTGTTGTTTATCTGGGCGGTGAATAACCACCACATGCTGGAAGCCAGCCTGGGCTATTTCATTAATCCGCTGGTTAACGTGCTGTTGGGGATGCTGTTCCTGGGCGAGCGTTTCCGCCGCATGCAGTGGTTGGCGGTGGTGTTGGCGTTTGCCGGCGTGTTGATTCAGCTATGGCAATTCGGCTCGCTGCCGATTATCGGCCTGGGGCTGGCGTTCAGCTTTGCCTTCTACGGCCTGCTGCGCAAGAAGATCGCCATCGACGCGCAGACCGGCATGCTGATTGAAACCCTGTGGTTATTGCCGGTAGCGGCGGCGTACCTGTTCCTGTTCGCCGACAGCCCGACCAGCCATCTGAGCGCCAACCCGTGGTCGCTGAACCTGCTGCTGGTCGCCGCCGGCGTCGTCACCACCATACCGCTGCTGTTCTTTACCGCCGCGGCGACCCGCCTGCGCCTGTCGACACTCGGCTTTTTCCAGTATCTCGGCCCGACGCTGATGTTCCTGCTGGCCGTCACTTTTTACGGAGAGACCATCGGCCAGGATAAACTGGTGACCTTCGGCTTTATCTGGGCGGCGCTGCTGCTGTTTATCCTCGACGCGCTTTACACTCAACGCAAATTACGTTGACGCAGGCGAGGCCCGATTGGAAATGAAGCGGGCCATCGCCGGGCCGGTCAGCAAAATGGTGAACAACCGCAGCGTCTGCATCGCCATCACAAAGGACATATCCACCCGGCTGCCCGCCGCAATGATCGCCACGGTGTCCAGCCCGCCCGGGCTGGTCGCCAGATAGGCGGTCATCAGATCCACCGGCAGGAAGCGGGTCAGCATCCATGCCAGCAGCCCGCAAAACAGCATTAGCGCCGCTATCGACGCCACCATCTGCGGCAAGGTACGCAACGCCAGCAAAAATATCGGCCGGGTAAAACGTAGCCCTACGCTCCAGCCAATCAGGGTATAAGCCAGCGCCAGCAACCATTCCGGCACCTGCAACGCCATCGCGCCGCTGGAGTGCAGCGCGGCGCCGATAATCATCGGTAAAAGCAGCGCACCGGAAGGGATGCGCAGCCGGGGGCCCAGCCAGGCGCCGGCAACGGCGATACCCAGCGTCGCGAGAAAACGCCAATCCAGCGGGGGGAACCATTCCAGCGCGGCGCTGCCGTGGCCCGCCTCATCCCCCAGCCCAATCCGCGCCACCATGGCCGCCGCCGTGGCGACAAACAGCACCCGCAGGTACTGCATGAATGCCACTAACCGGACATCTGCACCGAAATCTCCCGCCATCGCCACCATCGCCGAAGCGCCGCCGGGCGATGAACCCCAGGCACCGGTCGGCCCCGGCAGCCCGCTGAAACGCACCAGACACCAGCCGGAAACGCCGCTGGCCGCCAGCGTGGCAAAGAGTACCAGCAGCACCAGTGGCCAGTCGTCGAGTAACGGCGTGAGGATAGCGGGGGAAAGACTTTGCGCGATCATGCAGCCCAGCACCGCTTGGGCGACGATAAACAGGCGCGTGGGAATGCGCACCGTAGCACCCAACAGCCCCATCGCCACGCCGACGATCATCGGCCCCAGCAACAGCGCCGCGGGAATATGAAATGTTTGCAGGCCAAACCCCAGCGCCAGCGAAGCCAGCAGCAGGAGCAGCCATTGAGACCAGCGGGGCAACTTCTCCATCAAACTCACGCCTTACGGGCAGATGAGACGAGGCGTCATTGTACCCCTATTTAGCAGGCTAAGCGTTGAGGTAACGCAGAAATAACGGACGACCGGGTCGCCCGCCGGCTTACAGCCAGTTCTTGCGCTTGAAGTACAGGTAAGGAGCCAGCCCCGCGAGGATCATCAGGCTGATGGCACCCGGATAACCGAACGACCACTTCAGCTCCGGCATGAACTCAAAGTTCATCCCGTAGCTGGAAGCCACCAGCGTCGGCGGCAGGAACACCACCGAGACCACCGAGAAAATCTTGATGATGCGGTTCTGCTCGATATTGATAAAGCCCATCGCCGCTTGCATCAGGAAGTTCACCTTCTGGAACAGCGATTCGTTATGCGGCAACAGGGATTCGATGTCGCGCAGCACTTCACGCGCCTGTTCCAACTGGCCGGTCGGCAGGCGCGCCTTGCGCACCAGGAAGTTAAGCGCGCGTTGGGTATCCATCAGACACAGGCGCACTTTCCAGCCGATATCTTCCAGTTCCGCCAAGGTTGACAGCGCTTCATCGTATTCGTCGCCCTGATGGCCTTCCATGATCACCCGGCTGAGCTTTTCCAGATCGCTATAGATATTTTCGATCTCGTCCGCCAACTGCTCAATCTTGGTTTCGAACAGATCCAGCAACAGCTCGTAGGCATTGCCGTCGACCATCGTCAGATTGCGGGCGCGCATGCGGTACAAACGAAACGCCGGCAGTTCGCGTTCACGCAGGGTATACAACCGGCCGTCGCGAATGGTGAAGGCCACGGTCGAGTTGCCGGCGTGATCTTCCGCATCTTCAAAATAGAAGAAGGAGTGAATATGCAGGCCATCTTCGTCTTCGAAGAAACGCGCGGAGGCTTCAATGTCGTCCAGCTCCGGGCGTGTCGCCAGGCTTTGGCCCAGCTCGTTTTGCACGCGCTCACGCTCGCCCTCTTCCGGCTCAACCAGATCAACCCACAGTGACGAGGTGAGATCATCCGAGTCATCCAACTCCAGACGGGACAGGCGACTGTTATCTAATTTAAACGCGCTTAGCATGTGCCAAAACTCCCTATCGGTGACAGGTGCAGACAACGCGTGGAAGCACAGAAACAGAGGGGTGTTGCATCACCAGCTTGTTTCAGACCATGAAGGATCTGACTCGTAGCGACGCTTTGCGGGTCGCCGACAACCACGAAGGCCATCAGCTCAATGGGATAGCCTTAGAAGTTGTACCTGTTGTTGTCCAGGTCAGTGAGCCAGTATCTACTGGGTGTGTCCAAGGCGTATGTCCTCATTGATAATCGTGCGCGCATGTTACGCCGAGAAGAAAAAGCCTGTCAACACGTTAGACAGGATAATTGCGCAACAACTGATCACCATGACAAATGACCAAAAGCGCGCTTAACCCGAAGTAAAGCGTGCAGAAAAAGTCTGCGGCAATCTCTCACCGCATCCGGGAAAGTTGCTAAGATTAGGCCACTATAAACCTGCGGACTTAGCCGATGAAACAGATTACCGCCCACGACCTGACCGCGATGAGCGAACAGGCTGCCAAAGTGGCGCGCCTGCGCGCGCACCGTACGTTACACGAAGAGTTAAGCGATCCGGTACAGCGCTTGGCGATTGCCATGGAGCCGGGCACCTATATCCGTCCGCACCGCCATCCGCAAACCTGGGAGCTGCTGGCGCCGCTGCGCGGCCGTTTTGTCGTGCTGCAGTTCAACGATGACGGCGTCGTCACCCAACGCACGCTGCTCGGCGAAGAAACCAAAGTGCTGGAGATGCCGGCGTTTACCTGGCATGCAGTGCTGTCGGTCGATGCGGGCGGCGTGGTGTTTGAAGTGAAACAAGGGCCGTATCAGCCGCTGGCGGAAGAAGACTGCATGTCATGGGCGCCGGCGGAAGGCGGTGAGGGCACCGAAGCGGTGATGCGCTGGTATGCGACCGCACAAATCGGCGACAGTTACGCTCACTGATTTGGCTGATTGCAGGGGACTTTCCCCTGCAACTCGCCGGCCTTACACCGTCTCCAGCCGGGCGTAGGCCGCCACCAGCCACTTGATGCCTTCGCCCGGAAACGCAATTTGCAACCGGCTGTGTTCGCCGCTGCCTTCCAGATTGACGATGGTACCCTCGCCAAACTTGGGATGGCGCACCCGCTGGCCAAGCTTGTAGCCGGTGTCGTTTTCGCTGATCGGCGTGCCCATCCGGCGATGATTCACCGGCCGCGATACGCTGGCGCGCAGCCGCACTTCTTCCACACAGTCTTCCGGCAGTTCGCCGATAAAACGCGAAGGCCGGTGATAAACCTCTTTGCCGTACAAACGGCGCGTTTCGGCATAGGTCAGCGTCAATTTCTGCATGGCGCGCGTCAGGCCAACGTAGGCCAGCCGGCGCTCTTCTTCCAGCCGGCCGCCTTCGTCCAGCGACATCTGGCTCGGGAACATCCCCTCTTCCATACCGACGATAAACACCAGCGGAAACTCCAGCCCCTTGGCGGAGTGCAGGGTCATCAGTTGCACCGCATCCTGATAGGCATCGGCCTGCCCCTCGCCCGCTTCCAGCGCGGCATGTGACAAAAACGCCTGCAGCGGCATCAGATCCTGATCTTCATCCTGATAGCTGTACTGCCGCGTTGCCGTCACCAGTTCCTCAAGGTTTTCGATACGCGCCTGACCTTTTTCACCCTTTTCCTGCTCATACATGATGAACAGCCCCGAGTCGCGGATCACCCGGTCGGTCTGCACATGCAGCGGCATATCTGCGGTTTCGTGCGCCAGGGAATCCACCAATTCGGTAAAACGTTGCAGCGCGGACGCCGCACGCCCGGCCAGCACTTTGTCCTGCAACAGCGCACGGGTAGCCTGCCACAGCGTCAGTTGGCGATCGCGCGCCGTGCGGCGCACTTCGTCCAGCGTTCGGTCGCCAATGCCGCGCGTCGGGGTATTCACCACGCGCTCAAACGCCGCGTCGTCGTTACGGTTGGCGATCAGCCGCAAATAGGCCAGCGCATCCTTGATTTCCTGGCGTTCGAAGAAGCGCTGCCCGCCATAAATGCGGTACGGCATGGCGGTTTGCAACAGCGCCTCTTCCAGCACGCGCGACTGGGCGTTGCTGCGGTAGAGTATCGCGCAGTCATTCAGCGCACCGCCGTTTTCCTGCCAGGTTTTGATGCGGCCGACGACAAAGCGCGACTCGTCGAGCTCGTTGAACGCGCAATAGATGGAGATGGGTTCGCCTTCGGCCCCCTCAGTCCACAGGTTTTTACCCATGCGCCCGCCGTTGTTGGCGATCAGGGTATTGGCGGCCTTCAGAATATTGCTGGTCGAACGGTAGTTCTGTTCCAGGCGCACGGTTTGCGCGCCGGGGAAATCCTTCAGGAAACGCTGGATGTTTTCCACCTGAGCGCCGCGCCAGCCGTAGATCGACTGGTCGTCGTCGCCGACGATCATCACGTTGCTGTTATTGCCGGACAGCAGGCGGATCCAGGCGTACTGAATGCTGTTGGTATCCTGGAACTCGTCCACCAATACGTTGGTGAAGCGCTCGCGGTAGTGATTGAGGATATGCGGCTTGTTCAGCCACAGCTCATGGGCGCGCAACAACAGCTCGGCAAAATCCACCAGCCCGGCGCGGTCGCAAGCTTCCTGATAGGCCTGATAGATGCGCAACCAGGTCGCTTCCACCGGGTTGTTATAGGTTTCAACGTGCTGCGGACGCAGGCCCTCGTCTTTTTTGCCGTTGATGTACCACATCGCCTGACGCGGCGGCCATTGTTTTTCGTCTATATTCAGCGCCTTAACGATGCGCTTCAGCAGGCGAAACTGGTCGTCGCTGTCGAGGATTTGGAAATCCTGCGGCAGGTTGGCGTCCATATGGTGAGCGCGCAACAGCCGGTGAGCCAGGCCGTGGAAAGTACCTATCCACATGCCGCCCTGGCTGGTGCCAATCAGGTGTTCGATACGATGGCGCATTTCCGCCGCCGCCTTGTTGGTGAACGTCACCGCCATAATCGAATACGGCGAACAGTTCTCTACCGACAGCAACCAGGCGATGCGATGCACCAGCACCCGGGTTTTACCGCTGCCCGCGCCGGCCAACACCAACAGGTTGCAGCGTGGCGCCGCCACGGCTTCGCGTTGTTTTTCATTCAGGCTGTCGAGCAGATCGGAAACGTCCATAGGCACCATTAATTGGTAAGGGAAAACGCGCCTGGGACGCGTTTTCCACTGGGAATTTATACAGAGTTCTGGCAGGGATTATAACAATGCTGTCAGCGATGCCAACTGCGAAATCTCAATATGTGGCAGCAGGCGGCTGTCCGCGACCTGCATCAGGTTGCGTTGGCGGTCGTTGATCCAGCAGGCCTGCAGGCCTGAGCGCAGCGCCCCGGCGACGTCGGTGGTCAAATCATCGCCAACGTGCAGAATACGTTCGACGGGGACCCCTAACCGTTCCGCGGCCAACCGGTACATGTCCTGATAGGGTTTGGCGCGGCCATCAGGGCCGGAACGCAGCACAAACTGGAAGTAACCGTCCAACCCGCACAGCGCCGGATCGGCATTGCCATTGGTGATCGCCACCAGCGGGAAACGCTCCCCCAGCGCTTTCAACGTGGCGTGAGTCGCCTCCGGCACCTCGATGCGGCTGCGCCACAGCGCAAAGTTCTGCATTGCCGCGTCGGCGCCGAGGGCAGCCTCGGCATCCCGCAACCCCTGACGGCTCAGCGCCAGATGAATGGCACGCCAGCGCCACTGGGTGACGTCATGATAAATCTCCGGATCCTGCTCGCGCAGCTCCTGACGCAGGCGGTGAAAATCCGCCGACTGAAAGTGATTCAACCCCGGATGATAGTTCTGCAGAAAGGCAACCGACTGCAGCTCGGTCTGCCTGATCACCGGGCGGTTGTCGTACAGCGTGTCGTCCAGATCGAAGGTCAGCGCCGCCAGCGGGCGCAGCGGACGATAAAAATGCATCAGGATTTCCCCCGTTTGGCGCGCGGATGCGCAGCATCGTACACGTTCGCCAGATGTTGAAAGTCGAGGTGGGTATAGATTTGGGTGGTGGTGAGATTGGCGTGGCCGAGCAGTTCCTGCACAGCACGCAGATCGCCGCTCGACTCCAGCATATGGGTCGCAAACGAGTGGCGCAGCTTGTGTGGATGAATATGGCTGTTGACGCCCTGCTTGACGCCCCACTCGGCAAAACGCTTTTGCACGTTGCGGGTCGAGATGCGTTTTCCCTGATTGGACAGGAACATCGCGTCGTCAGCCGGGCCGAACAGGTCACGCATCGCCAACCAGTGCTCCAGCCAGGTAACGGCGGTGCGGCCAATCGGCAGTTTGCGTTCTTTGCTGCCCTTGCCCAGCACCCAGATATCACCGGCGGCCAGATCGACATGGCGACAATCCAGCCCCACCAGCTCCGACAGACGCAACCCGGCGCCGTACATCACCTCCAGCATGGCGCGATCGCGCACCGCCAGCGGATCGTTGAGATCGATATTCAACAGCTGGTTTATTTCATCGACATCGATATTTTTCGGCAGATGACGACCGCTGCGTGGCGTTCGGATACCTTTGGCGGGATTGGCGATCAACGCGCCCTGGCTAACCTGCCAGTCGAGAAAACTGCGCAACGCCGACAAGCGCAGCGCAAGGCTGGAAGACTGCAGGCCCGCGCGTTTACTGCGTGCCGCCAGCATGCGGACTTTGGCGGCGTCCAGTGCCGGCCATTCGGTCACGCCCATCTCCTGCGCCAGCGCCATCAGCGCCTGCAGTTGGCGAGAATAGCTGAGCTGAGTGAGCGGGCTGAGCTGGCGCTCAACCTTCAGATAGCGCAGGAAAGCGTCCACCGGCTGTTGCAGGCTGGTCGCTATCGGGGTCATGCTCGTTCTATCCAGCGTTCCAGCAGTTCAGGCAGCATGCGCGCCAGCTGATTGAGCATCACGGTACCCATGCCCTGCTGATAGTGTTGCGTATCGCGGCTGCTGAAAATCACCATGCCCAGTTCGCCGTCTTCGCCCAACATCGACAACGCGACCGAGCCAACCAGCTTGGCCTGCGGCAACAGCAGCAACAGTTCGGGGCCATTCAGGCTACCGAGGTAATGCTGTTGGTCACCCAGGCGCTGAATGCGCAGCGGCTCAAACGACGACCGCGTCAGGGCGAGATGGGTGAAGTCGGAAGGCGCGCCGATTTTCCAGCTTTCGGAAAACAGGCGGATATTGGCGCCGGCCAAACCGAAACCACGCGCCCAGCGTTGCAGACGGTTGAGCATGTCTTGCAGACTGCTGGCGGTAGCCAGATTGGCCTGCAGATGCAGCAAGCTGGCAAACAGCGTTTCATTGGCGCTGGCCTGCTCCATCAATAGGGTGATCTCTTCTTCGAGCCGGCCAATATGGTTGCGCTGGCGGGCCAGATGCCACTCGACCAGCGACACGGTTCCGCGAACGGGATGGGGGACGCGCATCTGTTCAACCAAACGCGCGTTGCGAATAAAGAAATCCGGGTTTTGCAGCAAAAACTGCATTACGGCGTCGTCATCAAGCTCAATGCCCGTGACAGCCTGGTCCTCAACACTCTTCATAGATGAATAAATCCGTCATATACATGGGTTGCCGGACCGGTCATAAACAGCGGATTGCCCGGCCCTTTCCAGCGAATATGCAGGCTGCCGCCCGGCAGTTCTACATGCACCTCTTCTGACAGCAATTCTTGTTGAATCCCCACTGCCACTGCCGCACAAGCGCCGCTGCCGCAGGCCTGCGTTTCACCGGCGCCGCGCTCATAGACCCGCAGCTTGATATGTTCACGACTGACGATTTGCATAAAACCGATATTGGCCCGTTCCGGGAAGCGCTCGTGTCCTTCCAGCACCGGCCCAAGCAGCTCTACCTTGGCGGTTTTTACATCATCCACCTGTAAAACACAATGCGGATTGCCCATCGACACCACGCCGCACAGCACCGTATGTTCCGCCGCACGCATGATGTATGTCCTTTCCTCTTTGGTGGCGCGAAACGGCACAGCCTGAGGATCAAAATTCGGTTCGCCCATATTCACGCACACCAGATCGTCGTCGGTGACGCTGAGCACCATGCGTCCGGTTTGGGTGCTGACGCGGATGTCGCGTTTGTTGGTCAACCCTTTCAGCCGCACAAAGCGGGCGAAACAGCGGGCGCCGTTACCGCACTGCGCCACTTCACTGCCGTCGGCGTTGAAAATGCGATAGTGGAAATCAAGTTCCGGATCGTAAGGCGGTTCTACCACCAGCATCTGGTCAAAGCCAACGCCCAAGTGCCGATCGGCCAATCGGCGGATCAGTTCAGGTGAAAAATAGACATTCTGTGTAACGGCATCGACCACCATAAAGTCGTTGCCCAGACCGTGCATTTTGGAGAACTGCATATCATACTCCGCTATCTGGACGCGCTATCCGTCTTGGGTTTGCGGTGACGCCCCGCCACCGCAAATCAGGTGTTACTGGTCGCTCATCGACGGTTTTTACTGAGAGACAGAGGTTTCCTGCTGATTTTTCTGTACCTGATCGCCCGTTTGAACCTGAGAGGCGGGTTTCTTAGTACCCGGTTCGTCCGAAGGGAAATACAGCGGGCCTTTCAGACCGCAGCCAGAGAGCCCGGCAAGCAGAACTGCCATCAGCGCATAGCGTAGTTGTTTTTTCATTTGCATTAATGCCTGTAATTCATGCGTCCAAGATCTCTATAATCGCAGGTGGATCATGAAAAGCAATAGGAATTGATTATGAACGACAGTGAGTTTCACCAGTTGGCTGACCAACTGATGCTTAATATTGAAGAGACACTGGACGATTTTGACGGCGATGCGGACATCGATTACGAAACTAACGGCGGCGTAATGACGTTAAGTTTCGAAAATGGCACCAAAATTGTGATCAACCGTCAGGAGCCGTTGCATCAGGTGTGGCTGGCAACCAAAACCGGCGGCTATCACTTTAACTACCGGGACGGCGCCTGGTTCTGCGATCGCAGCGATCGCGGATTCTACCCGTTGCTCAGCGAAGCGGCCAGCGCACAGGCCGGCGAAGACGTGCATTTTTCCTGATAAGCCGCTGATTCCGTGGGGCCTGCCCTACGGAATCAATGCAACTGGAATTGTTGTTTCAGCGGCTGAGCGGCGCCATCGGCCAGGGTAACGCACAGGCTCGACAGGACATTGCTGCGGAACGGGATCACCTGGGTACGACCATCCAGCTGAACTATCTGGTAGAACTGCGGCAGGTTGAAGTTGATAAAGCTGGAACCGTAAGTGAAGCGATCGTGTGAAGAAGAATAGAAACGGCTCACGTCACGCACCAACTCCTCTTTACTGCCTTCACAATGGTGGTAAACCTCCACCCGGTTAGACTCATCCAGAATATAGATGTTAAAGCCTTTATCGTCCGACGTGTCTTCGAAGAAGAACTGAATGATCCCCTCACTGGCGAAACCATCCACTACCGGCGGCAAGTGCACCTGATCGGTTTCCACTTTGATCGACAGGCCGTGCAATTTGTTGTTGGAAATGGCGCCGTAGAATTCCACCGCGTTCTCCAGCTTTTGCACCGATACGCTCAGGCGCTCAAAGAACAGGCCCCAGGTTTGGCCGGCGACGCGCACCGCTTTGAAACGGCCCGGTTCCAGACGGGTGCTGGACAAACGCAGCTCTATGCATTCCGACACCAGTTGCTGTATGCGGGTACGGATAAGACCGCGCAGGTGCTGGCTGTAGCAGAACACTTCTACCGATTCCGGTGGCGCGGCGTCCTGATGCATTTTACCGAGAATGGTCTTCAGCGCTTCCAGCACCGATTGCTCGCCGCTGAAATGCAGGGTACGCACTTCGTTCCATGAGTTGCGGTACAGCAGATCGATACTGCCCACCAGGCATTGCTGCTGCTGGCCGAAGCTGAACACGTCGAGCTTGCGGAAATCGAAATGCACCACTTGGTTGCGGAAGGCGGCGGTTGGATCGTTTTCCAGATTGACGATAATCGCCAGATGGCGGATTTCGCACGGGCTGTACAAGGCTTTCGGTGTCGGTGCCGCCAACCGCAGCGGGAAGTGGTGCGATACGTCGGCTACCAGTTCCTGCAGTTTGGCCGTGTCGCACAAGTTGCCGCTCTTGATGTGCAGGCGGGTCTGCGGCGTCAGCAGGCCGTTGAAATAGGCCCAGGCCACCAGCTTGTTCAGGTAGCGGTTATATTCCAGCGGTTGGTGGCTGACGATGGAATCCATCGCCGGCGCCTGATTGTACAGATACCAACCGGTACGGTTGGCGCGGCCAATCGGCACATGAATAAAGGTTAAGTCGTTTTCCGACAGGTCCGGTGAGATCTGCGGATTCACCAGCGTTACCTTGCCGGGCAGGGCTTCAAACGCCGCATACAGCTTGCGGGTGAGCACCCCGATATCCTGCGGGCTGGCGCTGACGCTGAGGTTGTTGCGCCGCGCGAAGCGGATCAGGTTGCGATAACTCTGCATCATCGCATCCAGCAGCTCGTTGTGCGCTTCACGCACCCGTTCGATCTTCCAGTTGGCGCGGTTATCCAGGATTGCCAGGCGCTCTTCGTCCCAGCCCCATTCGCTGACCAACTGGCTAAGGATTTCGCGACGCCAGCCGACGCAGGCGTTAGCGCGCGACAGTTTTTCGCAGACTTTCAGATAGAAACAACGGCGGACGAGATCGAGGCGAGTGGTGTCGTTGATTTGGTTCAGATAATGCGTAACGCGTTCGAGCATCATGCAGTAAGAGTCGAGCCCGAAGCAGACGATCTCGCCTTCATGCAGACGGTGTTTAATGTCCATCGCCAGCAGTTGGGTATTCGGGTATTCCCAGGAATAGGCTTCCAACAGCAAGGTCTTCAGCACGGCCTTGTAAGGCGAATCGATGCTTTTGTACAACTGCCACAGGCTGGCGCCAAAATATTCTTCCGCCGACAGCGTGCTCAGGCCGCCGAGATCCAGCCATTCGTTCGGCGTCAACGCGCCTTGCGAATACAGCGACAGCACATACTCATCGTAATGCGCTTCTTCTTCGCCCGGCACCATGTTCCACAAAATACGTTTGCCGGCCAGGCGCACCGCAGTGCGGTAAAACTCGTCCAGCAGCAGGATATGCTGTGTGGATCCGCAGTTTTCGCCACCCAGGCTGCCGCTTTCGTTATGGCGGAAGCGGTTTTCATCGATCAGGAAGAAGCTGACTTCTACGCCCATCGACGCCGACCATTTTTCCAGCAGGCCGCATTTTTCCTGCAGACGGCTACGCTCTTCGTTATCCAGCCAGGACTGATGGCACACCCAGATGTCGAGATCCGAGCTGCAGCTTTGGCCGATAGACGACGTGCTGCCCATGGAGTAAACGCCGGTAATCGGCAGCTCACCGCTGGCCAATTTGTCAAACGGGCTGCCCCATTTGTCTTCTAAATCGTTGAGGTAATCTTGCTGGGTTTCATCAGGCGTGTAAAGGCAAACGCCGTGGGGAACGTTACCGTTCAGATAGCCCGGCATCAGTGGGTGATGGTAGTGCAGTAAGGTAGGCAGCAGACTGTATACCCGTTGAAACGCGGGCTTCATGGCCGCTAGGGCGCGATCGACTCGTAATTGGTTGATCGCATCCAGTCTCTGCTTCAGTGTCTCGATGTAGAGGTACAAGACGTCTCGCCTGATTATCCCGGTGTTTAGAAAAAACCCGTATTCCATAAGCGCCGTTAGTGTTGGAAGAATATTTGGCAACTTATTGTTGGAAACGTGATCAATTTAACACCTTGCTGATTGACCGTAAAGGAGGTAACGCTCCACTATTATTGTAGCGCTTCTCTAAACGATTTACCCGCAGTGTCAACTGCCCCAAAATACATCACACGTCCCGTTGATTCCGTTGTCCTTTCTTCGCCTGTGGCTTCTTGCACTGACAGTTTTCGCACTCAGTGGTAGGATGAACGGCGAATTATAAAAACGGTAACAAGCATGTTAGACAAAATTATTCGAATTGCCACCCGACAAAGCCCGCTGGCACTCTGGCAAGCACATTATGTGCAACAGCGCCTGATGGCCAGCCACCCCGGCCTGCAGGTTGAACTGGTGCCAATGGTCACAAAGGGCGACATTATTCTGGATACGCCGCTGGCGAAAGTAGGCGGTAAGGGCCTGTTTGTTAAAGAACTTGAGTTGGCGTTGCTGGAAGGCCGCGCCGATATCGCCGTCCATTCGATGAAAGACGTCCCGATAGATTTCCCCGCCGGCCTGGGCCTGGTGACCATTTGCGAGCGTGACGATCCGCGCGACGCCTTTGTTTCCAATCGTTTCGCCTCGTTCGATCAGTTGCCGCAGGGCAGCGTGGTTGGCACCTCAAGCCTGCGCCGTCAGAGCCAGTTGCGCGAACGCCGGCCGGATTTGATCGTGCGCGATTTGCGCGGCAACGTCGGTACCCGCCTGGCCAAGCTGGATAACGGTGATTACGACGCCATTATTCTGGCGGTCGCCGGGTTGAAACGTCTGGGGCTGGAGCAACGTATCCGCAGCCCATTGAGCCCCGAAGAGTGCCTGCCGGCCGTCGGTCAGGGCGCGGTGGGCATCGAATGCCGCCTCGACGATGACGCCACCCGTACGCTGCTCGCACCGCTCAATCACGCCGCAACCGATATCCGCGTGCGCGCTGAACGGGCGATGAATACGCGGTTGGAAGGCGGCTGTCAGGTGCCGATCGGCAGCTATGCCGAACTGGAAGGCGACAGCCTGTGGCTGAGAGCCTTGGTCGGCTCACCGGACGGCAGCCAGATGGTGCGCGGCGAACGTCGCGGCCCGGCGGCCCTGGCCGAACAAATGGGCGTTGAGCTGGCGGAAGAACTGCTGGCGCGTGGCGCACGTGAAATCCTGCATGACGTTTATCAGGGAAATCCCCCGGCATGACGATTCTGGTAACCCGCCCTTCTCCTTTTGGAGAACAACTGGTGAGCCGCCTGCGCGCACTCGGCCGGGTTGCCTATCATGCCCCGTTGATCGATTTCGCCCCTGGCCGCGATCTGCCCAAACTGCCGCAGGCGTTGCAGCAACTCAATGATGGCGATCTGGTGTTTGTCGTGTCGCAGCATTCGGTGAACTACGCCAATTCGGTCATTGGCCGCGCCGGGCTGACATGGCCGGCGCGCCTGACCTATTATGCCATTGGCCGCGCAACCGGGCTGGCGATGCACCGCATCAGCAGCCTGCCGGTGGAGTACCCGCGCGAGCAGCAGATCAGCGAAACGCTGTTGCTGCTGCCGGCGTTGCAGAAGCTGGACGGCAAGCAGGCGCTTATCCTGCGCGGCAACGGCGGTCGCGAGTTGCTCGGCGACCGATTGAGCGAGCGTGGCGCCAACGTCAGCTATTATGAATGTTATCAACGCAGCCCGGTGCACTATGATGGCAGTGAGCAAAGCGCCCACTGGCAGCGCGCCGGTGTTGATACGCTGGTCGTCACCAGCGGTGAAATGTTACAACAGCTCTATACTTTAGTTCCTGACTACTATCGTTCTTCGTGGCTGTTGCGTTGCCGCCTGGTAGTAGTGAGTGAACGCCTGGCTACCCTCGCCCAGGAATTGGGCTGGAGCATGATTCGGGTAGCTGATAACGCCGATAATGACGCGCTGATCCGCGCGCTACAATAAACCTGACTATGGGATGTACCACTATGACGGAACAAAATACCCCATCCGCCCCGGTTGAAGAATCCACCCCAGCGGTTGAGACCTCCCAGCAGCCAGACGCTGACCGTCGCAAAGGGAAAAATACCGGTCCAGTGCTCGGCGCGATCGCTATCGTGCTGGTTATCGCACTGGGCGCGGGCGGCTACTACCACACACATCAGCAGGCGCAACGGCTCATCGCCGCCAACCAGGCTCTGCAGCAACAGCTTGACGGGCTGAAACAGAGCCAGCAGCAGGAAAGAAGCGCGCTGGAAGGCCTGTTGCAACAGCAGGGCAAAACGCTGGACGCCGCCGACCGCGAGCAAGCCACTCTGGCGCGGCAACTTAACGAGCTGCAGGAAAAGGTCGCGACCATCTCCGGCAGCGATGCCAAAACCTGGCTACTGGCGCAGGCCGATTTCCTGGTGAAAATGGCCGGGCGCAAGCTGTGGAGCGATCAGGACGTGACCAGTGCGGCGACGCTGTTGAAAAGCGCCGATGCCAGCCTGGCGGACATGAACGACCCCAGCCTGCTAGAGATTCGTCGCGCCATCACCGAAGATATCAGCACGCTGTCCACCCTGACCCAAGTCGATTTCGACGGCATCATTCTCAAGACCAATCAGCTGTCTAACCAGGTCGACAACCTGCGTCTGGCGGATAACGACAGCGATGAAGCGCCAATGGATCAGGACAGCAGCGAGCTTTCCAGTTCAATTGGCGAATGGCGGCAGAACCTGGCCAAAAGCTGGCACAACTTTATGGCCGACTTTATTACCGTCCGCCGCCGCGATGCCAGCGCCGAACCGCTACTGGCGCCGAATCAGGACATCTATCTGCGCGAAAATATCCGTTCGCGCCTGCTGGTGGCTGCGCAAGCTATCCCGCGCCATCAGAATGAGACGTACAAACAGTCGCTGGAAACCATCTCCACCTGGGTACGCGCCTATTTCGACACCACCGACCCCGCCACCAAAGCTTTTCTGGAAGAGTTGGATAACCTGAGCCAGCAGTCGATCTCCATGGACGTGCCGGATCACTTGAAAAGCCAGCCATTGCTGGAAAAACTGATGCAGACCCGGGTGCGCAATCTGCTGACCCAGTCCCCTGCCGCTCACCAGGAGGGATAAGCCATGTTACGCGTGCTATTTCTGTTCCTGGTACTGATCGCAAGCGTGGTGGTCGGGCCGATGCTGGCCGGCCATCAGGGCTATGTGCTGATCCAGACCGATAACTACAATGTCGAAACCAGCGTCACCGGCCTGGTGATCATGGCAGTTCTGCTCTTTGTCGTGCTGCTGGCGATCGAATGGATCCTGCGCCGCATCTTCCGTACCGGTGCCCGTACCCGCGGCTGGTTCCTTGGCCGCAAACGCAGCCGGGCGCGCAAACAAACCAAAGCCGCGCTGATCAAACTGGCTGAAGGGGATTACAAGCAGGTCGAAAAACTGCTGACGCGCAATGCCGACCATGCCGAACAGCCGGTAGTGAACTATCTGCTGGCTGCCGAAGCCGCACAGCAGCGCGGTGATGATTTCCGCACCAATCAGTATCTGGAGCGCGCCGCCGAGGCCGCCGATACCGATCAGTTACCGGTAGATATCACGCGCGTGCGCATTCAACTGGCGCAGGGGGAAAACCATGCGGCACGTCACGGCGTCGATCGTCTGCTGAACCAAGCGCCGCGTCATCCGGAGGTCTTGCGTCTGGCAGAGCAGGCTTATCTGCGCACCGGCGCCTTTGCCTCACTGCTGGAAATTCTACCGTCGATGGGCAAAATCAATTTGCACACCGAAGCTGAGCTGCAAGCGCTGCAACAGCAGGCTTACATCGGCCTGATGAATCAGGCGATGGCGGACGAAGGCAGCGATGGCCTGAAGCGCTGGTGGAAAGATCAGAGCCGTAAAACCCGTCATGAAGTCCCGCTGCAAATCGCGATGGTGGAACACCTGATCGAATGCAATGACCACGAAATGGCGCAGGAAATCGTGCTCGACAGCCTGAAGCGCCAATATGACGAACGTCTGGTGCTGCTGATCCCGCGCCTGAAGTCCGGCAACCCGGAACAGTTGGAAAAAGCGCTGCGTCAGCAGGTCAAACAGCATGGCGCTACACCCTTGCTGAACAGTACGCTAGGTCAGTTGTTGATGAAACACGGTGAATGGCAACAGGCCGCCGACGCATTCCGGGAAGCGCTGAAACAGCGTCCGGATGCCTACGACTACGCTTGGCTGGCTGATGTGCTGGATAAGCTGCACCGTTCGGACGAGGCCGCTCAAATGCGACGTGAAGGGCTGATGCTGACGTTGAAGCATAACGGCGAGTAACGCCGGCAATGCATTGTCCTCAAGGCGCGCCCCCTGGTCGCGCCTTTTTTATCCGCTTTATTCTCTGACCAGAGCATACAAACGCAAGCCAACACAGATACGGCTTCGAGTCTGAAGGAGATAGGCAAAAAAAAACACTTGCCGCGGTGGCAAGTGTATAAAAAGCAATCAGGTCTAGGACAACAGGGGCGGTGCCTCACTCAACGTTATGCCCGGAGTGTGATGTCAGCAGTTGCAAGCAACGCTGTCATCGTTCTGGTGGACAATAGGCACCCTAAATCGGCTCTGCATCATTCCCAGGGTTTATGAAGCCTAAGGCGAACATAAGAGGTGGAATGAGCATCTACGTAATAGATATTGCACAAGGCGTGCCAACTTCTGGCAGATGCTTGCCGGACTTTGCATAAAAACAACTATTCTATTGAATTACAAAACATTTAATTATTTTCACACCGATAACGCGGTTCGCACTCCTGCGCCATTCTCTTGGCCTGTCGCAGTAAACTATGTCACCTTAGAACGACGACTTAAGCCAAAGTAATTTTTACCAAACAAAATCATCATGTTATATGTCTCAACCTGACGACAATGCATGATGCCCATGTCGCTGAAACCCAACGATGAGCCAAAACCCGCAGACAGGAAGGACAAAGACAAAGACAAAGACAAAGACAAAGACAAAGACAAAGACAAAGACAAAGACAAAGACAAAGACAAAGACAAAGACAAAGAAAATAAAAAGTGCGAATTACAGAAAGCGAAAAGCCCGTTCATTGCTGAACGGGCTTTTCTGAAAGTGGTCGGCGAGAGAGGATTCGAACCTCCGACCCACTGGTCCCAAACCAGTTGCGCTACCAAGCTGCGCTACTCGCCGATTTCTTGTTGCACATACTACTGAATTTTATCGCTTATGTCTATGTAAATATTAAAATTTATCAGACATTTTGTGTGGTGCGAAGAGAGGGACTTGAACCCTCACGTCCGTAAGAACACTAACACCTGAAGCTAGCGCGTCTACCAATTCCGCCACCTTCGCACAGTCACAAAACAGCTTACAATTCTTCACTTCTCTTAGGAAGTGGGGTGGCTAATGGGACTCGAACCCACGACAACTGGAATCACAATCCAGGGCTCTACCAACTGAGCTATAGCCACCATTACTTCTTAACTTCACGCGGTAATACTACCACCGCAGCTCTTGCACACAAACTTAATGGTGCGCCCGACAGGATTCGAACCTGAGACCTCTGCCTCCGGAGGGCAGCGCTCTATCCAGCTGAGCTACGGGCGCATAGCGCCGTTGCGGGAGGGGATACTACGGATTTAACCCAATCCTGTCTAGTGCTTTTTCGCAGAAATGTTGCGTTTGATTACGCTTTGCTCACTCCCGCGCAGGAAAGCGCTATCCGTAGCCCCTTTTTACCGGTTATTGCTGCATTTCTGCCCGCTTTTCAGCCGGATGATGTTTCTTGTGCATGCCGAAAGCAAAGTAACACAGGCTAACACCCGCTAAGAAAATCGCCCCGACCAACAAAGAAATTCGCGTATCCGGGTTAATTCCCATGCCAATCAGCACGCAGACCAGAAAAGCGATGGTCAGATAGTTCACATACGGGAACATCACTGACTTGAAACTGTGGGTTTTGATCGCTTCTTTATGAGCGCGACGGAAATACAGCTGGCTGATCAGCACCACAAACCACGGCACCATGCCAGGCAGCACGCTGGCGCTGTAGACGTAAACAAACACCTGCTGCGGATTCGGAATGAGGTAGTTCAACCCGGAGCCGACCAGCAGGCAGACGATGGTCACGGCAATGCAGTTCACCGGCACGCCGCTGGCGGACAGCTTGGTCAACGAAGCGGGCAGTTGGCGGTTCTTGGCCAGGGCATACAACATGCGGCCACCGCTGTACATGCCGCTGTTGCAGCCGGACAGCGCCGCAGTCAACACCACGAAGTTAATGATACCGGCGGCGGCGACGATGCCGATCTTGGCGAAGGTCAGCACAAACGGGCTGCCGGTAGTGCCGATACCGTTCCATGGGAAGATAGTGACGATGACAAAGATGGCGCCGACATAGAAGATCAGGATGCGCCACAGGATATTGTTAATCGCGCGTTTCAGCGTAACCTGCGGGTTCTTGGCTTCACCGGCGGTAATACCGACCAGCTCAACCCCCTGATAGGACGCCACGACAATACACAGCGCGAACAGGAAGCCCTTCCAGCCGCCGGCAAAGAAGCCGCCGTGCTGCGTAAGATTGGCAAAGCCGATCGGCTCACCGCCGTTGCCAAAGCCAAAGAAGATCACTCCCAGTCCCACCAGAATCATCACAATGATGGTGGTCACCTTAATCATGGCAAACCAGAACTCCAGCTCGCCGTAAAGGCGCACCGCCGCCAGGTTGGCCAGCGCCACCATCGCCACGGCGATCAGCGCCGGTACCCACTGCGGAATTTCCGGGAACCAGAACTGCACATAGACCCCAATGGCAGTGATTTCGGAGATGCCAACGGCAATCCACATAAACCAATAGCCCCAGGCGGTGAGGTAACCGAAATACGGCCCCATATATTTATGCGCATAAACGGCAAAAGAGCCCGCTACCGGCTCCAGAAACAGCATTTCGCCCATCGAGCGCATAATAAAGAACACGAACAGCCCGGCGATGATATAGGCCAACAAGACCGATGGCCCCGCCCATTTCAACGTGCTGGCCGACCCCATAAACAGACCGACGCCAATGGTGCCGCCCAGAGCAATCAGCTCAATATGCCGGGCTTCGAGCCCCCGGTGCAGTCCTTGCGGTTTTTCAATGTGTGCCATAAATCCTCAATGATGTTTTTTTGATTGTGTTTGCATGCCGGCCGCTGCCGGTCGTTATTGTTTTTGATGAAAATAGAGTAAATCATCCCCCGCCGCTTTGGCTGACATCGATATGTGATCGGGGCGATCTTACGGCGAGAAAAACGTCGTTCAGCACTACCGCACCGGGCGCCGGCAACTGGGGATAATTTCCGGACGGTATCGTTTCGCATTTTGCTGCTATAAGCAAACCGCAACTTAAAACTTTATGGAATAAATGAGGGTGGGCTTAGGGTCTGAGGTTATAGAGGTGCTGGCTAATACGTCATAAAGCAGGTTATTTGAACAAACGAATACGTCAGGGCAGCACGAAACACCCCGACGTAGTTATCACATCTTACCGCGATAGTAGTAACTCACGAACTTCAGCAGTTTCAACTGACGGCCAATCCGGCTGGGTTGACTGAGCAGCCGGTAGAGCCACTCCAGACCCAGATTCTGCCAAATCCTTGGCGCGCGCTTCACGTGACCGGTGAACACGTCGTAGGTCCCGCCTACGCCCATATACAATGCCTGCGGATGCACCTTGCGGCAGTCGCGCATCAGGATTTCCTGTTTCGGCGATCCCATGGCAACCGTCACTATAGCGGCGCCGCTGACGCGGATGCGTTCAAACAGCGCATCGCGCTGTTCAGGCTTGAAGTAACCATCCTGGCTGCCGACCAGGTTCACATTCCACTGGCTGCGCAGCTTCTGCTCGGTTTCCGCCAATACCGAAGGTTTGCCGCCAATCAGGAACACCGGCGTCCCCTCACGACCGGCACGCTGCATCAGCGCTTCCCACAGATCGGCTCCCGCTACGCGCGACACCTCGGCCCCCGGATATTTGCGGCGGATTGATCGCACCATGCTGATACCGTCGGCATATTTGTATTCCGCTTCGTCCAGCAACGCATGCAACGCCGCATCGTCCTCCGCCTTCAGTATCTTTTCTGCGTTCATCGCCACCAGCGTGCCCTGCTTTACCTGGCCGCCGTCAAACAGAAAATCCATGCATTGCGCCATATCGCGAAATCCCCAAAGGCTGAAACCGCGCAGCTCGTATTTGGGAACCCTAATCGTTGCTTCCATCGTTATTCTTATCCTTACAGAAGACCGTCGGCGCGTGGGGAGGATACCGGCGATGCCAGCCTGCGTGAACGCAGCACCCGAGCCTTAATCAAACCGGCAGTGTCAAACAGCCAGTACAGCAATTTCGCCATCAACAGACAGGCGCCAAAAATAAGGCAGAAGAACACCACCCGCGAGACAAACGAATCCACGCCTTCCCTCGCCAAGACGATAATGTTGAACACCGCACCAAAGCAGAAACTCTGCAATATGGCCGCCTTGTAGCGGTTAGGCTCGCTTTTGCCCATTTCGTACAGCCAGTCGAACCATTTGATGATCATGCCAACCAGCACGGCACCGACAGGGATGAACAACGCACCGCCCATCACCACCAGCGACCCGATCAGCGTCGGTGAGATCGCCAGGCCGGAATGGTTATCCAGCACTTCCCAGGTGAAGTAGTTGGCGGTATTCAGCACCGTATCCGGACGGCCCGGCCACAGCCAAGCAGGAATGAACACGTAGAAATCACGCACTATCGGCGCCAATCCCTGGAAGTCGATTTTGTCGTAGTTTTGCAGCAACAGCGCCAGGTTTTCCCATGGCGAGAAGGTATCTCGCGTCAGGTAAAGGAAGGTGTAGAACGCTTCAGAGCCGCTGACGTCGAGGCTATAACGTTTTAACGCCAGCCAGAACATGCCGACAATGCCGAACACGCCGGCAGCCACCAGCATCCACAGCGAGATCCAGCCGCGGACAATGCCGATAAACAGAAACAGCGAGAAAGCGATGATGATATTGGCGCGGGTGCCGCCGACAATCACGTAGGTCAGGATGCCGAAGGCCACCGTAGCCGCCAGGAAGAAGAACCAGGCGCGCAGATCCTGTTTCAGGAAATACACCACCAGCATTGCCGGAATAAAGAAATAGAAGAACCGCTTGAGCGCTACGCCAGACACATCACTGGAGAAAATCTGGCTATAAGAGTTGAGCTTAAACAGCAGGAAACCGTTTTGCATGAAGAAAATGCCCACGGTACCGATCGCCACCAGCGCCAGCAATATCCAGGTCAGATTGGTTTCCACCCGGTTCATGGTAAAGACCGGCTTACGCGGCCGTACGCTGGGCTTACGCAGCCGGGTCTTGTAGCTGACGTAATAAATCGCGTAAAACGCGGTAGCGGAGAGAATGGCGTACAGCAAGAACTCGACCGGCACCACCTCGACGTCGAACTGAAACACCAGCAGACACGTCAGCGGAAAGCCGAAGTAAAACGTCAGCAAGTACAACAGGGAAAAGAAAACGTTGAAGTTAAAGCGGATACGCCGAAACTCCTGATAAGTCAGCGTAAGAATAAACAGCACGCTGACCAGATAGACGACAAACAATCCGCCAAATTGCGCCAACGTCATGAGCCTTCCCCCGCAGCCAGCGCCAATGCCTGTTGCCAGCCATCGACGTAGTTTGGATTAAAGAAAGCGATCGCCTGTTTATCTACCGACGCCAGTTGGCGCTGCGCCTCGCGCACCACCGCTTCATCCAGTGAATCGCCGTAGAACAGCACCGGCAGATGCTGCTCCGCCAAATCCTGCCAGAACGGGTTCTGCCGGCTGAGCACGAACGGCACACCGAACTGAATCAGCAAACACAGGGTGCCGATACCCTGCTGACGGTTAAAAATAAAATAACCGAGATCGCATTCGCGCAGGATGTTCAGGTAATCGTCGAATGCCACCTGCTGCGTCAGCAACTGCAGGTTCTTGTCGCTGAACCATTGCAGCCCGGCGGTACGCACCTGGTCGATATAGGCGTCGTTGTTGGCCGGATAACCCATCGGCAGGATCACGCGCACGTCCGCGCCGAACTGCTGGTGGATCGCTTTTAGCGCTTCAACATGACGGTTGGTGCGATCGCCGGAATTCCCTACCAGAATGGTCATGGGCCCGGCCAGGTTCTTCTCCACGCTGATGCCGGTCAGGGCCGGGTCCATTCGCGTTGGAAAATACAGCAGGGAGGCCGGCACGCGCGCATGGCGCTGCTGGTAATGGATCACGTCGCCGCGGGTCGCAAATACACGCCCCACCCGCCCTTGCGCGATGCGGCGCAGTACATAGAACAGGCGGAATTTCCAACTGCTGGCGTCCTCGTACAGATCCGCGCCCCAGATATGCCAGCTCACCTGGCGAGCTTTGATTTTACCGCTCAGCAACGCCAGCCACAGCGTAGGATTAAACTGGCCATGCAGGAAGAAACGCTGATTACGATCGGCCTGAGCGCGGGCAATCACCGCCGCCGCCAGGCTTTTTTTATCCGGGAAAGCCTCGATGCTCAACTCGGGAAAATCGCCCAGCGCCGCTACGTCTCTGGCTGCCACCATAAAATGGCGCGTCTGTTCGGACGGCAGGCGCTTCGCCAACACGTCGTTGAAGAAACGCAGCACCGTCTGATTGTGATGCGGGATATCAGAACCCAATACGTGAATCAGTATGGTCATACTCGTCTACGATAAAGAAGAAATACGCAGCTACAGAGCGCGAAATACACAATGTAGGTTGCCATGTAAGCCTGCGCCGCACCCAATGCGCCGTGCAGCGGTATCAACCAGTGCGAAAACAGCGTCAGCAACAGAAATTGGCTGACTTCCGTCAGAATGTAAAAACGCAGCGACGCCTTGGCGATAACCAGGTAGCCAAAGACATAGGCGCCCACCTTCAGTACATCGCCCACCAGTTGCCAGGCGAACAGATCGCGCATGGCGACGAACTTGTCCGTGAACAGCAACCAGATGGCGAAGTCGCGCAGTAGCCAGACGGTGAAACTTGCCGCCGCCACGGCGGGCAGCACAAACTTCAGCGAACGTACGATCTCCTGCGAGATGGCGCTTTTTTCCTTCAGCCGCGACAGTGTTGGCAGCAGGTAGACGGTAAACGAAGCGGTGATAAACTGCAGATAAGCGTCGGAAATGCTGCTGACACCCTGCCAAATCCCCACCTCGTCCCAACTGTAATGGCTGGCCAGCAGGTTACGCATCATCACATAGGCCACCGGCAGCGTCACGGAGGTGATCAACGCCATGATGGTGAACTTGCCTAGATGACTGGCCAGCGCCTTGTCCCAGGCCAGCGCCAGATAGCTCAGCGGCAAGGTTTTGCGCCGCCACAACATGAAGCCGGCGGGCAATACCGCCAATGCCGGCACCAGCGCCAATCCTGCCAGAGCGCCTTCATAGCCGCCCAGCGTAAAGCACAGGTAGTACGCCACCACGCCAATCAGGCTGCCGCCAATCACCGCCAACGCGTTGCCCATCGCATCGCGGTAGCCTTTCAGCACCGCCATAAACAGGTTGGCGTAGGCGATACCCATCTGAATAAAGGCCACCGCACGCACCACGTTCACATACTCGGCATGACCGAACAGCGCGATGCTGATGGGAACGGCTGCGAATAAAAACACCAGCGCCAACAGCGTGGAGAAGCCCAGCACGATAGTCGACGCCGTGCCGACGGCCAGGCGCAACCGCTGCGGATCCTGATGGTATTCGGCAACGTATTTCGTGATGCCGTTAAAAATCCCGGCACCGGACAGCACGCCCAGCACGGTGATCAGTTGGCGGAAGTTACCCGCCTGCCCAACGCCGCTGGGGCCAAACGCCACCGCCAGCAGTTTCACCACCAATAACCCCACGCCAATTTTGATCAGCGTGGAGCCGGCGGTCCAAATCGATGCTTTTGCCAACGACATATCAGGCGAAGAAACTAAGAATGGTATTGATCACCGTACGCTGATTAACGTCAGACATATTATAGAACAGAGGCAAGCGCACCAGACGCGCGCTTTCCTGGCTGGTGAAGCGGTCTTCACCGGCAAAGCGGCCGAAACGATCGCCCGCCGGGCAGTCATGCAGCGGAATGTAATGGAACACCGCCATGATTTCGGCTTCTTTCAGATAATCGATAAACGCCGTGCGATCTTCAATATCACGCAGTTTGATATAGAACATGTGCGCATTCTGCACGCAGCCCGCCGGAATGGTCGGCAAGACGATGCGGCCGGCCTTGGCCAGCGGCAGGAAGCTATCGTAATACTTCTGCCATAGCGCCAGGCGGCGCTGGTTGATGCGATCGGCCGCCTCGAGCTGGCCCCACAGGTAAGCGGCCTGCAGATCTGACATCAGATAGCTGGAGCCGATATCGCGCCAGGTGTACTTGTCGACCTGCCCACGGAAGAACTGGCTACGGTTGGTGCCTTTCTCGCGAATGACTTCCGCCCGGTCGATCAGCGCCGGATCGTTAATCAGCGTGGCGCCACCCTCACCGCCTGCGGTGTAGTTTTTGGTTTCGTGGAAGCTGAAACAACCAATATGGCCGATGGTGCCGAGCGCTTTGCCCTTATAAGTAGCCATCACACCCTGTGCGGCATCTTCGACCACGTACAAATTGTATTTTTTCGCCAGCGCCATGATGGTGTCCATCTCGCAGGCTACGCCGGCGTAATGAACCGGCACAATGGCGCGGGTCTTATCGGTGATCGCCGCTTCGATTTTGCTCTCATCGATATTCATGGTGTCCGGGCGCAGGTCGACAAATACCACTTTAGCGCCGCGCAGCACGAAGGCGTTGGCGGTCGAAACAAAGGTGAAGCTCGGCATGATCACTTCATCGCCCGGCTGAATATCCAGCAGGATCGCCGCCATCTCCAGCGAGGCGGTACAGGACGGTGTCAGCAATACCTTCGGGCAGCCAAAACGCTGTTCCATCCACTGCTGGCAACGCCGGGTAAACCCGCCATCGCCACACAGTTTGCCACTGCCCATTGCAGCCTGCATATACTCAAGTTCGGTGCCAACAACCGGTGGTGCGTTAAATGGGATCATGTTTTCCTCTGTATAACCAATACGAGGTGCTTTCGATAGCGGCACCCTGTCGTTGATAGAGCCGTAACGCGGCGATATTACCGAACTGAGTCGCGACCCGCAGACGCTGTTGCGACCGGCACTCTGCCATTGCCGCGGCCATCAATCGGGAGCCAATCCCTTTACCGGTGGCGCCGGGGAAAGCCGCCAGCAGGCCGATTCGCGCCTCCTGGCCACCGATATCACGCAGACTGACAAACCCTTCAGGCTGTCCGGCTTCGTCCAGCGCCAGCAAGCACTGGTGGTCAAAAGTCCCCAATACCGCTTTTTCTATCCACATGGCATAGAAACGGCCACTGTCATGAACGCTATACCAGGGCGCACGAAAACGGCTGGCGGTAAACACCTTGGCCGCCGCGGCACGCAGCGCCGGAATATCGGCTGGCACTGCCGGACGAATGGCCTGTGGCAGCACTCTCTGGGATGAAGCACATCCCGTGCCGATGTTCAGTACCAGATCGACTTCACCTTCAACCAGTTGGAAACCCAACCTGGTCAATCCGTCCGCCCAGGCCGTTTGATGGGCAGGAATTTTGGCCTGCACCAGCTCATAGGCGGCCAGATCGGCCTCGGCAAGTACCGGGGCAGCAGAGGAAAAGTTGAGTTTCGCGCTGTTGAGCGCGAAAAACTCGGTTTCCCAGGCTAAGGGCTCAATAGTGGCGTGGACGCGCATGCAGCAGATCCAGCAAATACTTGCCGTAACCGGTTTTGGACAGTGAGTTGGCTGCGCGCTTCAGGCCTTTGTCGTCCAGCCAGCCATTACGCCAGGCAATCTCTTCCAGACAGGCAATTTTAAAGCCCTGGCGTTTTTCCACCGTCTGCACAAAACTGCTGGCTTCCAGCAAGCTGTCGTGGGTGCCGGTATCCAGCCAGGCGAAACCGCGGCCCAGCAGCTCGACGGTCAGTTCGCCGCGCTCCAGATACATCTGATTAATGCTGGTGATTTCCAGTTCGCCGCGTTCGGAAGGTTTCACCTGTTTGGCGAACTCCACCACTTGCTTGTCATAGAAGTACAGGCCGGTTACCGCCCAGTCGGACTTAGGTTTTTTCGGTTTTTCTTCGATCGACAGCGCGCGGAAGTTTTCGTCAAACTCCACCACGCCGAAGCGCTCGGGATCCATCACCTGATAGCCGAATACCGTTGCACCTTCGGTACGCGTCGCCACGGTCTTTAATTTAGGGCTGAAAGATTGACCGAAGAAAATGTTATCACCCAGCACCAGGCAGCAAGAGTCGCCGTTGATGAACTCTTCACCAATCAGGAACGCCTGAGCCAGGCCTTCCGGTTTCGGCTGCGCGGCATAGCTGAGATTCACGCCAAACTGATCGCCGTTCCCCAGCAATCGCTGGAATGAAGGCAGATCTTCCGGGGTGGAAATGATCAGAATGTCGCGGATACCCGCCAGCATCAGCACTGACATCGGGTAGTAAATCATCGGCTTGTCGTAAATAGGCAACAGCTGTTTGGATACGCCGCGGGTAATAGGATGCAAACGGGTACCGGAACCACCGGCCAAAATAATGCCTTTCATACTTACTCCAGAATCTACAGGCTGCCTCTCGGGCAGCGCTGCAATAAATTTAGTCGGATAAACCTAAACGCTCACCCGTATAGGAACCGTCCTGAACACGACGCCACCAGGTTTCGTTGTTCAGATACCAGGAAACCGTTTTGCGGATACCGCTTTCAAAGGTCTCCTGCGGGCGCCAACCCAGTTCCCGGTCAATCTTTCCGGCATCTATCGCATAACGCATATCATGGCCTGGGCGATCCTTGACGTAAGTAATCAGGTCGCGGTATTTCTCAATGCCCTGCGGCTTGTTCGGTGCCAGTTCTTCCAGCAAATCGCAGATGGTGTGCACCACCTCGATATTCTTGCGCTCGTTGTGGCCGCCGATATTGTAGGTTTCACCTACCACGCCTTCGGTAACAACCTGGTACAACGCGCGCGCGTGGTCTTCAACATACAGCCAGTCACGCACCTGCGCACCGTCGCCGTACACCGGCAATGGCTTGCCGGCAACGGCATTGAGGATCACCAGCGGGATCAGCTTCTCCGGGAAGTGATACGGACCGTAGTTATTGGAACAGTTGGTGACGATGGTCGGCAGGCCGTAGGTGCGCAACCAGGCGCGCACCAGATGATCGCTGGAGGCTTTAGAAGCCGAATATGGGCTGCTTGGCGAGTAAGGCGTGGTTTCAGTGAACAGATCGTCCGTACCGTGCAGGTCGCCATACACTTCGTCGGTGGAAATGTGGTGGAAACGGAAATTCTGCTTTCTCTCCGCATCCAGCGGATGCCAATAATGGCGAGCCGCCTCCAGCATGGTGTAGGTCCCCACCACGTTGGTTTCAATAAATGCCGCCGGGCCGTCGATCGAACGGTCAACATGGCTTTCCGCCGCCAGGTGCATGATCACATCCGGCTGATACTGGGCAAACACCCGATCCAACGCCGTGCGATCGCAGATATCCACCTGTTCAAACGAGTAGCGTTCGTTATCGGCAATCACCGAAAGCGACTCCAGATTGCCCGCATAAGTGAGTTTATCCACCACCATGACGCTGTCCTGTGTGGCTTCAATGATATGTCTCACGACCGCGGAGCCAATAAAACCAGCGCCTCCAGTGACTAAAATACGCTTCAACGCCATACTCCTCTTGTATCAACAACCCACGTTTGTTTTATTTCTTCCGGCTTAATTGCCTTGAACTCTTTGTGATCGACCAGCATTACGATCACATCCGCCTGCTGCAAGGCATCGGCCAACGCTTTCAGCGTCACATGGCCAGCCAGGGATTTCGGCAGATGATCAACATTGGGCTCCACCACCAGCGTTTCGCCTACGTGCCAGTCTGCAATCAGATGCGCCACTTCCACCGCCGGGCTTTCGCGCAAGTCGTCGATATTCGGCTTGAAGGACAGACCGAAACAGGCAATTTTCACTTCTGAAGCGCGCTTGTCGCTGGCCGCCAGGCAGTCGGCAACGGCGGCTTTCACACGATCAACCACCCACAGCGGTTTCCCGTCATTCACCAGACGCGCGGTATGGATCAGGCGCGCCTGCTGCGGATTTTGCGACACGATAAACCACGGATCGACCGCAATGCAGTGACCACCGACGCCCGGACCCGGCTGCAGGATATTCACCCGCGGATGGCGATTCGCCAGGCGGATGAGTTCCCAGACGTTGATGCCCTGTTCGGCGCAAATCAGCGACAGCTCATTCGCAAAGGCGATATTCACGTCGCGGAAGCTGTTTTCGGTCAGTTTGCACATCTCGGCGGTGCGTGAATTGGTCACCACGCATTCGCCTTCAAGGAAAATCTTGTACAGCTCGCTGGCGCGATCGGAGCATTTTGGCGTCATGCCGCCAATAACGCGATCGTTTTGAATCAGCTCAACCATCACCTGCCCCGGCAGCACACGCTCCGGGCAATAAGCGATATTGACATCGGCGGCTTCACCCACCTGCTGCGGGAAGCTGAGATCGCTGCGCGCCTCGGCCAGCCACTGCGCCATCTGTTCGGTCGCCCCTACCGGCGAGGTGGATTCCAGGATAACCAGGTCACCCTTTTTCAGTACCGGCGCCAGTGATTTGGCGGCGGCCTCGACATAAGCCAGGTCTGGCTCATGATCGCCTTTAAACGGCGTCGGTACCGCAATCAGAAAAGCATCCGCGGCCAAAGGTTTGGTCACCGCTTGCAGGTAACCGCCGTCGACGGCCTCTTTAACCACTTTATCCAGATCGGGCTCAACGATATGAATCGCACCGCGGTTAATGGTGTCTACCGCATGCTGGTTAACATCTACGCCCACCACTTTTTTCTTGCGAGAGGCAAACGCCGCCGCCGTTGGCAGACCGATATACCCCAGGCCGATAACCGAAATAGTGTTAAAACTCATAGTGTCACCTGATGATTCTTCAAAGCTGCGAGAATACGCTGGCAGGCATGCCCGTCACCGTAAGGGTTATGCGCCCGACTCATGGCGTGATATTCCTTTTCGTCCGTCAACAGCCGGGTAACCGCATCAACAATTTTAGCCACGTTGGTACCGACCAGGCGGACCGTGCCCGCATCCACCGCTTCCGGCCGTTCGGTAGTGTCACGCATGACCAGCACAGGTTTGCCCAACGACGGCGCCTCTTCCTGGATACCGCCGGAGTCGGTCAGGATCATATAAGCGTTAGCCATCAAATACACAAAGGGCAAGTAATCCTGCGGATCGATCAGGATGATGTTATCGATCCCTTTCAGAATGCGGTTGACCGGCTCGCTGACGTTCGGGTTGAGATGCACCGGGTACACCACCTGTACGTCAGGATGGGTGCGGGCAATTTCCGCCAGCGCGCTGCAAATCCGCTCAAACCCGCCGCCGAAGCTTTCGCGGCGGTGGCCGGTCACCAGGATCAATTTTTTGCTGGCATCCAGGAACGGGTAGCGCTGCGCCAGGCTGTCATGCAATGCGGCATCGCCCATTACCCGATCGCGCACCCAGAACAGCGCGTCGATAACCGTGTTGCCGGTAACGAAAATATGATCGTCCGGCAACAGTTCGCGCAGCAGGTTCTGGCGTGAATTTTCCGTCGGTGCAAAATGATACATCGCCAGATGGCCGGTCAGCTTGCGGTTGGCCTCTTCCGGCCACGGCGAGTACAGATCGCCGGTGCGCAAACCCGCCTCCACGTGTCCGACCGGGATACGCTGATAAAAAGCCGCCAGGCTGGTCGCCAGTGTGGTGGTTGTGTCACCGTGAACCAGCACTACATCCGGTTTGAATTCTTCCAGAACACCTTTCAGGCCTTCCAAAATACGGCAGGTAATCTCACTCAGTCCCTGGCCGGGCTTCATGATATTCAGATCGTAATCCGGCACGATTTCAAATAACCGCAATACTTGATCCAACATCTCACGATGCTGTGCCGTTACGCAGACTCTTGATTCAAAGGCTTCATCCTGAGCCAGGGCATGTACCAGCGGTGCCATTTTGATGGCTTCAGGTCTGGTGCCGAAAACAGTCAACACTTTCACAGCGAATCTCTTTTGGTCGGTTAACCGCAGGCATACCTGCGAATTGGGCGCTCGCACGCCCATAAGCGAATTATTATATTATTTTTAATTACGCGGGCGGCGCACCAGGGCAATACCTGCGCCAACCAAAGCGCCCATCGCGCCCCACATGATCAACCAGAATACCCGCCGCGGGCTGTCACGTTTTACCGGTTCTTCCGGGGTCCGCAAATAGCGGTAAGTCTGAAATTTCTCATCCAGCGTCGGGCCAACATTCAATGTCGACAGCATCGCACGATTTTGATCGTAATCCAGATCGTAAGTTGGCCCTGAAGCCTGCAGCCCTTCCAGACGCGCCTGCAGCATAGGTTTCCCCAGCAGGAACAGATCGGAATCCGGCAATTGTTCGGCCGGCGTATCGGTTTGAGTCCGGCTGATGCCCTGCGTATCGGCAATTTTCAGCGCCTGCTCAATAGTGTTCAGCTCGCGCTTGTAAACCGCGTCCGCCACCGCCTCCTGACGCTTCACCTGCGCCTTCATCGAAGTCGTGCGGGCAGCCCATGCGCCCTGGATTTCTTCATTCAGGTGCTGGGCTGCGCGATGGCTGGCGAATGCCACGTACTGGCGCAACAGGTGATTGGCGTCCGCCGCAGTTTCCGCCGTCAGCTTCACGCCGTCGTTGGGCACTTTTTTGTCATCGCGCGGCGTGAACTGAACGTTGTTAATCAGTTCATCGAGCAATGCCGCATCGGCGCGCGCATCACCTTCCTGACGCTGTTTGTAATAATCGCTCTGCAGCCAGAAATCGCGACGCGTATCGTACGCCGCCAACTGCATAATGAATTCATTATAGGCTTCGTCAGCAATGCCCGGCTGCTCAGCCGAAACCGCCGGCAGAGTGCGCACATCCAGATTACGCAGGAATTGTTGCTGGGAATAATAGCCGCCCAGCGCATTCACCGTTGGCCGATCGGTAATCGCCGCGGCGCTCCATTCCTGTTTCACCAGGTAGGAGACGACCAGCGCAACCACCGCGAACAATGCCGCAGTGCCGATAATCCATTGCTTGCCGCGCCACAGGGTACGACACAGGCCACGGATATCGAGTTCGTTATCCACTGCCGGGATATTCTTGTCAGACGTTGTTTCTGGATTCATCACTGCCCAAAAGCCTCTGGTTAAGATACTTGCTTATTGTCGGTCGAACGCCGTAAGCGGCGCTTGATACGCTTAATGTAACGTGCAACACGCCAGGCGCGTTTGATGCAATAACCGTACAAGAAGAAGGCAAGCAAGAATAATGCCAACATTACCCACTCAGGAACAAAAGTAAGACGCTCGCCAAGCACGCCGATTGCCGCCAGCAGCGCTGCCGCCAGGGTAATCAGTACGAAAGCCTGCCGCGGCGTAAAACCTGCGCGCATAATCAAATGGTGAATGTGTTGACGATCGGGGGAGAAGGGGCTCATCCCCTTGCGTAAGCGACGGTACATGATCGCAATCATGTCCATCAGCGGAATAGCGATAATCCACAGGGCGGTAACCGGATTGATGGAGTGGACTTTACCCTGCGAACTTTGCAGCAACAACCAGATGGCGGTGAAGCCGATCAGCGTGCTGCCTGCATCCCCCATAAAGACCTTATACCGGCGGCCAAGAATGCCGAGGTTAAGCAGGATATAGGGAACGATGGTGGCAATCATCGCGAAGCACCAGAAAGCCAAATCGGCGTGGCCGCTCAGGTACAGCAAAACACCCAGCGCGCCGAAAGAAACGCACGAAAGCCCACCCAGCAGACCGTCAATGCCGTCCACCATGTTAAAGGCATTGATCGCCGCCCAAACGGCAAATAGCGTGACCAAATAGCCGAAGGGCCCCAACTGCATTTCCCAGTCGCCCAGCACATGGCCGAAACTGCGCAGATAGAGCCCGGCGAAGGCCATCATCGCAATGCCAACCAATGCCTGAACCAACGCGCGAATTTTCACGCTGATATCGAAACGATCGTCGAGAGCACCAACGAACACCAATATACCCGCACAGGTGAGGTAAAGTTTACCGTGCGCAATCGTTTGGTCAGAGATAAGGAAGGCAAAGCACAGGCCGGCATAAACGGAAATACCGCCGACAAGAGGAATTAACCCCTGATGACGTTTACGGTAATTAGGTTTATCAACCAGGCCAATACGTTTTGCTGCTTTACGGGCAACAAAGAGAAACGCCAAAGAAAACAGGAAAACAAATAGAATTTCAGTACTCATAGTGAGTAAGTTCACAGTTAACAGATCTCTGTAGAAGATAAGGCAGCTTAACACGGGCGACAGGTTGCGCCATGGGATCCCGCTACCTTTCAGTCATTTCCTATGACAACAGCCATTCATTCTTACGCCAATGTGTGTGTGCCCGCCGTTTCGACAGCAACAAAGCGCGAACGGCAAAACGCCGACCGCAAATAAGATGAATTCTCAGTAAGTCACAAAAAACTTACATTTCCATTTCTGTTACTTATCGTATCCGCCAAATGCAAAAAACGCCACGACTAGGCGTGGCGTTCTCTGAATTTTTTACTCAATTATGAGCGCATCGTCATTATGAGCGCTTCATCATATCGAAGAATTCATCGTTGGTCTTGGTCATGGCCAACTTGTTAATGAGGAACTCCATCGCATCAATCTCGCCCATCGGGTGAATGATTTTACGCAGGATCCACATTTTTTGCAGTTCTTCAGACGTGGTGAGTAACTCTTCTTTACGGGTACCGGAGCGGTTGTAGTCGATCGCAGGGAATACGCGCTTCTCGGCGATTTTACGCGCCAGATGCAATTCCATGTTGCCGGTACCTTTGAACTCTTCGTAGATAACCTCGTCCATTTTGGAACCGGTATCTACCAGCGCGGTAGCGATGATGGTCAGGCTACCGCCCTCCTCAACGTTACGTGCCGCACCGAAGAAACGCTTAGGACGATGCAGGGCGTTGGCATCCACACCACCGGTCAGCACTTTGCCGGAAGCCGGTACCACGGTGTTGTAGGCACGCGCCAAACGGGTGATGGAGTCAAGAAGGATGATGACGTCTTTCTTGTGCTCAACCAGGCGCTTGGCCTTTTCGATCACCATTTCCGCAACCTGGACGTGACGGGAAGCCGGCTCGTCAAAGGTAGAGGCGATGACTTCACCCTTCACCAGACGCTGCATCTCGGTCACTTCTTCCGGACGCTCGTCGATCAGCAGCACCATCAGCACGCAGTCTGGATGGTTGTAAGCGATGCTTTGCGCAATGTTCTGCAGCAGCATGGTTTTACCGGCTTTCGGTGGAGCAACAATCAGACCACGCTGACCACGGCCAATCGGAGAAGCCAGGTCCAGCACGCGGGCTGTCAGGTCTTCGGTTGAACCGTTGCCGCGTTCCATCCGCAGACGGGAGTTGGCATGCAGTGGGGTTAAGTTCTCGAACAGGATCTTGCTGCGGGCGTTTTCCGGTTTGTCGTAGTTGACTTCGTTGACTTTCAACAGGGCAAAATAGCGCTCGCCTTCTTTTGGCGGACGAATCTTACCGGAAACGGAGTCACCTGTACGGAGGTTGAAACGGCGGATTTGGCTAGGGGATACGTAGATGTCGTCGGGGCCTGCAAGGTAGGAACTGTCTCCAGAGCGGAGGAAACCAAATCCATCCTGCAATATCTCCAACACGCCATCGCCGAAGATATCTTCTCCACTTTTCGCATGCTGCTTAAGGATGGAGAAGATAATGTCCTGCTTGCGCATACGGGCAAGGTTTTCCAGCCCCATATTTTCGCCGAGAGTAATCAGCTCAGAAACCGGCGTATTCTTTAATTCGGTAAGATTCATAGTGGTGGGTTCTTAAACTCGGGGTGTGTCTCGAACTTCTATCGTGAATGGTATGGCAGCGTGATACGTGCCTGTTTACTGGACGTTCGACCACCGGGCGCTAGCTGTCAAGGTAAGAAATGGCTTACAGGAGACGCGCGCATTGACGGCTTAAGATCGAAGGTACCTTAAAATTGATTTTGCAAAACCGTTTGATTGCTAAAACACGGGTTGAGTTCATTTTACTTTCAACACCAGCGGTTCAGCACAGAGTATAGCTTTAGATTCAAACTCTTTAGATTTAAAACTTCGGGCAAGTTCTATATGCAGTGTGGCTAAACTTAACACGCTTATTGGCAGGCGTCTAGCGGTGAATTTAAATCCCCGCCAGACGCCTGAATATCCCCATTGTCCCTGAAGCGACAGCGTTGTTGGCTGTAGCTTTAAACCCATAGGATATAGGACGTTACGCCCGATTACAGATTCGCGTTAAGGAAATCTTTGAGCTGACCTTTAGACAGTGCGCCCACCTTGGTCGCTGCCACTTCACCGTTTTTGAACAACAACAGCGTCGGGATACCGCGGATACCGTACTTCGGTGCGGTTGCCGGGTTTTGGTCGATATTCAGCTTGGTGATGGTCAACTTGCCTTCGAACTCAACGGCAATTTCATCCAGAATCGGAGCAATCATCTTGCACGGTCCACACCATTCAGCCCAGAAATCGACCAGGATTGGCCCTTCAGCTTTTAGCACGTCGGTGTCGAAGCTGCTGTCAGTCAGGTGAATAATTTTATCGCTCATGTTCTACTCCACAGGATTATGTCTACCTTGTTGGTGTAGCATTAACCAACCCAAGGTGATTTTATTTCACCGCGTTTATTTCAACGGATGTGCTTTCGTAAAGCAATAGTTAGCTGATATTCTACCACACTATGAGCAAAACACACTTGACCGAACAGAAGTTTTCCGACTTCGCCCTGCACCCGTTAGTCCTTGAAGCCCTTGAAAAAAAAGGGTTTCACCATTGCACGCCTATCCAGGCGTTAGCATTGCCGCTCACGCTCTCCGGGCGTGACGTTGCAGGTCAGGCGCAAACCGGTACCGGAAAGACGCTGGCATTTTTAGCGTCTACTTTTCACTATTTGCTTTCTAACCCGGCGAAACAGGATCGCCAGACCAACCAGCCGCGTGCCTTGATCATGGCCCCAACGCGTGAACTGGCGGTGCAGATCCACTCCGATGCGGAAGCCCTGTCCCAGTCCACCGGCCTGAAACTTGGCCTGGCTTACGGCGGCGACGGCTACGACAAACAGCTGAAAGTGCTGGAAAGCGGCGTGGATATCCTGGTGGGTACTACCGGTCGTTTAATCGATTACGCCAAACAGAACTACATCGATCTGGGCGCTATCCAGGTCGTAGTGCTGGATGAAGCCGATCGCATGTACGATCTGGGCTTCATCAAAGACATTCGCTGGCTGTTCCGCCGCATGCCTGCGGTCGATCAACGCCTGAACATGCTGTTCTCTGCCACCCTGTCCTATCGCGTCCGCGAACTGGCTTTCGAGCAGATGAACAACGCTGAATATGTTGAAGTGGAACCGGAACAGAAAACCGGCCACCGCATTCAAGAAGAATTGTTCTACCCGTCCAACGAAGAAAAAATGCGCCTGCTGCAGACGCTGATCGAAGAAGAGTGGCCGGACCGCTGCATCATCTTCGCCAACACCAAGCATCGCTGTGAAGACGTCTGGGGCCATTTGGCGGCCGACGGGCACCGCGTAGGCCTGCTGACCGGCGATGTGGCGCAGAAAAAACGCCTGCGTATCCTGGAAGACTTCACCAAGGGCAACCTCGATATTCTGGTCGCCACCGACGTCGCCGCCCGCGGCCTGCACATCCCGTTGGTTACGCACGTATTCAACTACGATCTGCCTGACGACTGCGAAGACTATGTTCACCGCATCGGTCGTACCGGCCGTGCCGGCGAAAGCGGCCATTCCATCAGCCTGGCCTGCGAAGAATACGCGCTCAACCTGCCGGCGATCGAAACCTATACCGGCCACAGCATTCCGGTGAGCAAATACAACAGCGACGCGTTGCTGACTGACTTGCCTGCGCCGAAACGTCTTGCGCGTCCACGCGGCGGCAACGGCCCACGCCGTAATTCCGCACCGCGCCGCGGTGGCAGCGCGCCACGCAATAACCGTAAACGTCCAGGCTGATAACCATGCTCAGTTCCAGCACGCTCTATGCCGCTATCGACCTCGGCTCCAACAGCTTCCACATGCTGGTGGTACGGGAAGTGGCCGGCAGCATTCAGACCCTGGCGCGCATCAAGCGTAAAGTGCGTCTGGCGGCCGGGCTGGATCAGAACAATCACCTGTCGCATGACGCCATGCAGCGCGGTTGGCAATGCCTGAAGCTGTTCTCCGAACGCTTGCAGGACATCCCTCGCGCCCAGATCCGTGTGGTTGCCACGGCCACGCTGCGTCTGGCGTCAAATGCCGATGAATTCCTGCAGACCGCCGAGCAAATTCTCGGTTGCCCGATCCAGGTGATCAGCGGTGAGGAAGAAGCGCGCCTGATTTATCATGGCGTTGCCCATACCACCGGCGGGCCGGACCAGCGTTTGGTTGTCGATATCGGCGGTGGCAGTACCGAGTTGGTCACCGGCACCGGCGCTCAGGCCGCCCAGCTATACAGCCTGTCTATGGGCTGCGTCACCTGGCTGGAGCGTTTCTTTAGCGATCGCAATCTGGGGCTGGATAATTTCGAACGCGCCGAACAGGCCGCGCGCGAAATGGTGCGTCCGATAGCGCCGCACCTGCGTCAGCACGGCTGGCAAATCTGCGTCGGCGCTTCCGGCACCGTACAGGCGTTGCAGGAAATCATGGTGGCACAAGGCATGGATGAACGTATCACCCTGCCCAAGCTGCGCCAGTTGAAACAGCGCGCCATTCAGTGCGGCAAGCTGGAAGAGCTGGAAATCGAAGGGTTGACGCTGGAACGCGCACTGGTGTTTCCAAGTGGACTGTCGATCCTGCTGGCGATTTTCCAGGAACTGGGCATTGAAAGCATGATGCTGGCCGGCGGCGCGCTACGCGAAGGGCTGGTCTATGGCATGCTGCATCTGCCGGTTGAACAGGATATTCGCAGCCGTACCATTCGCAATCTGCAACGGCGCTATCTGCTGGATACCGAACAGGCCGAGCGCGTCAGCCAACTGGCTGCCAACTTCTCGCAGCAGGTGAGCAATGAGTGGCAGTTGGACGCACGATGTCGCGAGTTATTGCACAGCGCCTGTCTGATCCACGAAATCGGCCTCAGCGTTGATTTCAAGCAGGCGCCGCAACACGCCGCCTACCTGATCCGTCATCTGGATTTACCCGGTTTCACACCGGCACAAAAAAAGCTGTTGGCTACGTTGCTGCAAAACCAGAGCAACCCTATCGATCTGCCGCTGCTGAGCCAGCAAAACGCCCTGCCGCCGCGTATGGCGCAACGTTTATGCCGCATTTTGCGGCTGGCCATCATCTTTGCCAGCCGACGCCGCGACGACACGCTGCCTGCGGTGCGCCTGCGCGCCAATAACGATGACGAGCTGACGGTGATCCTGCCGTCAGGCTGGCTGGAACAGCACCCGCTGCGTGCAGAGGCGCTGGATCAGGAAAGCCACTGGCAAAGCTATGTGCACTGGCCGCTGATGCTGGAAGAACAACGTTGATATGACAAGGGCGCCAAGCGCCCTTTCTTTTTAGCCTTCGCCTTTGGCCTTGGCCAGCTGCGCGCGAATATTGGCCAAATGGCTCTGCCCTTTTTGCATCCGCTCCTGCGGGCTGACCACCTTACGTTCGCTTTCCCACGCCAAATCATCCTGCGGCAGTTCCAGCAAGAAACGGCTCGGTTCCGGCCGTACCAGCTCGCCATATTGGCGCCGCTCACGGCACAGCGTAAAAATCAGCTCTTTTTGGGCACGGGTGATCCCCACATAGGCCAAACGCCGCTCTTCATCGACATTATCCTCATCGATGCTGCTCTGATGCGGCAATAATCCCTCCTCCATCCCCACCAGGAACACATAAGGGAACTCCAGCCCTTTAGAGGCATGCAGCGTCATCAATTGAACCTGATCCAGCTCTTCATCGCTTTCACCGCGTTCCATCATGTCCCGCAGGGTAAAGCGCGTCACCACCTGGGTCAGCGTCATTGGCTCATCCAGCTCGCTCCCTTCGAGCATTTCCGTCATCCAGCCAAACAACGTGTTGACGTTTTTCATGCGCATTTCGGCGGCTTTCGGGCTGGGTGACGTTTCAAACAGCCAGCTTTCATAATCCACACCGTGGATCAGATCGCGCACCGCGGCCACCGGCTCACGCTCCGCCAGTTGGGCGATACCGTCCAGCCAATGGGTGAAGCGTTGCAGAGACTCCAGCCCGCGGCCGGTCAAATGCTGGCTCAGGCCCAGATCGAAACTGGCGCGAAACAGGCTTTTGTTGCGCTGATTGGCCCACTCACCCAGTTTTTGCAACGTCGCCGGGCCAATTTCACGCTTTGGCGTATTGACGATACGCAGGAAAGCGCTGTCGTCATCCTGGTTGGTCAGCACGCGCAGATAGGCCAGCAGATCCTTGATTTCCGGCCGCGAGAAAAACGAGGTGCCGCCAGAAATCTTGTAAGGAATACGGTTCTGCATCAGCATTTTTTCAAACAGCCGCGACTGATGGTTACCGCGATAAAGGATCGCATAATCGCCGTAATTGGTTTTCTTCACGAAGTGGTGGGCAATCAGTTCCCCCACGACTCGCTCGGCCTCGTGATCCTCGTTATTCGCGGTCACCACTTTCAGCTCTTCACCGTAACCCAACTCGGAAAACAGCCGTTTTTCAAACACGTGCGGATTATTGGCGATCAGAATATTCGCCGCTTTCAGGATACGTTCGCTGGAGCGGTAGTTCTGCTCCAGCTTGATCACCTGCAGCGCCGGGAAGTCTTCCTTCAGCAGAACCAGATTTTGCGGCCGCGCGCCGCGCCAGGAGTAGATCGACTGGTCATCGTCCCCTACCACGGTAAAGCGCGCGCGGTTACCCACCAGCAGTTTTACCAGTTCATACTGGCTGGTATTGGTATCCTGATACTCATCCACCAACAGGTAACGAATACGGTTTTGCCAACGCTCGCGCACTTCTTCATTACGCTGCAGCAGTAAGGTCGGCAGCAGGATCAAATCGTCGAAATCCAGCACGTTACACGCCCTCATATGGGCGTGATACAGGCCATAGCAATGAGCGAACAGCTTGTCGCGCTCGGAGCGCGCCAACTCCATGGCCTTTTTGGGATCGACCAGGTCATTTTTCCAGTTGGAGATAGTGGAGATCAGCTGCGCCACCAGCGTTTTATCATTCTCCAGCCATTTTTCGGTCAGCTCTTTCAACAACGCCAGCTGATCCTGATCGTCAAACAGCGAGAAGTTGGACTTCATCTCCAGCGCAGCATATTCACGCTTGATGATTTCCAGGCCCAGCGTGTGGAAAGTGGAAATCATCAGCCCACGCGCTTCTTTGCGCCCCATGGTTTGCGCCACACGCTCTTTCATCTCACGCGCAGCCTTGTTGGTAAAGGTCACGGCGGCGATATGCCGCGCCTGATACCCACAGTTGTGGATCAGGTGAGCGATTTTATTGGTGATGACGCGCGTCTTGCCGGAACCTGCACCGGCCAGCACCAGGCAAGGCCCGGTAACGAATTCGACGGCTTGTTGTTGGCTGGGGTTTAATCGCATGGCGCTTTATTGCTCGACTTTATCACGTGGAAGGGGATTGTAGCAGAAAGCGCCGATGAGATTTAACGGGTATACTCGGCACAATTTCTGTATCGATAAGGCAATACCATGGCAAAGACGGCGTGCGCCCTGCACATTCTGGTAGATAACGAAAAACTGGCCAACGATCTGCTGGCCAAGCTTAAGCGCGGCGTCAGCTTCGACACGCTGGCGCGCAAATATTCAAGCTGCCCGTCAAAGCGCAACGGCGGCGCCTTGGGCGAATTCAACAAGGGCACCATGGTGGCGGCCTTTGATAAAGCGGTGTTCAGCATCCCGCTGCTGAAACCTTATGGTCCGGTGAAAACCCAGTTCGGCTACCACATCATCAAGGTGCTGTACCGCAACTGAGGGGGCTGACCGCCCCCTCCGCTTTTACTGTGCGCTGGTCTCCGGTGCCGGAGCGGTGTCGGTCGGCTTGGCCTCTTCCGTCACCACCGCCGGTGCCGGTGCCATAATGCCGTTATAGGTTTCCTGTAACTGCTTCATGCTCATTTCCGGCTCGCCCTTCGGCTGCATCAATACCAGCGTCGCATCCTGCGAGAGCTGCAGCTTCAGCTCCTGGTTCAGCGCTTCGAGCGTTAATCCGGAGAGGAACTCCTGACGCAGCTTCTGATACTGTTCCGGCGCGATGTCCACAACGCCGCTTTGTTGCGAACGCAGACGCTGGCTCATCAGCACGTCAGTGTCGGTGCGGGCGTAGGTGGCGAACAACTTGCTCAGTTGATCGTTCTTCTGCGCCAACAGGCCGTTAAACTCGTCCTGCGACAACCCATTGTTACGCACGCTGACCAACTCGCGGGCGATAAAGCCCAGGCTGTTGTTCAGATTGTTGTTCGGCGTATCAAGGTGAATGCCGCACTGGCCACGCTGGTACTGCACGCGGCAATCGAAGCCCAGATGCAGGTTTTTCTGGTCACTCTTTTCCAGCACCTGCTGAAGATGCCAGAACAGGGCCTCGCGGGCGATGTCGCTGCGCCAGTAACGGCTAAGGTTCTGCGAATCGCGGATCGGGTGCCATGGCGCGTCCCACATGATCGACAACGTATCCTGCTTCACCTGCTCGCTGATCAGGCTGACCGGCTGCGGCGGCAACGGCGTCAACGTCGGCATGGTGGCCGGCGTTTCGCGTTTCCCTTTCAGCGGCGAGAAGGCTTTGTTGATTTGCTCGCCCAGGCTGCGGCTGTCCACTTTACCCACCACGTACAGCGTCATCGCGTCCGGCGTGTACCATTGCTGGTAGAACTTCTTCAGTTGATCGATATTCACCGGCCGTTTCACCGGCTGTGCCGGATCGTGCGCCAGCAGCGTCGAGCCTTTCAGGCGATAACGCCACCAGGCATCTTTGGGGTTCGGCGGGAAAGTACCGACCGGGTCGACGCTGGAGTTCATCACCGCGTGCACGGTATGTTCGTCGATCGCCAGTTTGCCGGTGGTATCGGAAAGCCACGCCAGCGCTTCTTTCAGCAAATCTGGGCGGTTATTCGGCAGGCTGAGGTTATAAAGGGTGAAATCGTAAGAGCTGATCGCCGGCGGCAAAGGCCGCTCGCTGTCCACACTCTGTTGCCACAGCGAGCGCAACTGCGGTGGCGTAAAGCTTTCGCTGCGCGCCAGCGACAGGCGCGGCAGCAGGTGCGCAAAACCGATCTGCTGGGAAGACTCCACCAGCGAGCCGGTATTGACCATCAACCGCAGCTCGACGCGATCGCTCGGTCGCTGCGGCGTATCAAGTATCTGCCATGAAAACCCGTTGTCGAGCTTACCCTGCTGCCAGGCAGGATCGGGTTGTAGTGCTTCAGCCTGCACGCTGCCGTTGGCGGCAGCCAACAACAGCCCACCGACTATAAGATGAATTCTGGTGCCCTGCATGTGAACCCCTACTTAATTACTATCCAATTTCTGTATACAAATGCGGATATTCCATTCACCGGAATATTAGGCTGTGTCGTACAGCCTACAAATACGCCCTGAGTTTCACAGTGGGGCGGAAAGCGGAAAGTGTACCACTCTGTTAGACCGCATGCCTTTGCGGATGTCACTCATTGAAGTGAAAAATAATGGATAGTCGGGTTTTTAATGCAAGAATGAGTTACTCGGAGGAATAAAACATCACCGGCCACGGCCGCAGCCGGTGATTTGAAGCTAAAATCAGGCAGAAGGCAGTGTTTTATCGGCACCTCCGCCGTGCTTGTTGGACAAGGTGTCTTTCAGCTGTTTTTCATCCAGCTGTTTGCACCATTTCGCCACTACCACGGTTGCCACGCCGTTACCGACCAGATTGGTCAGCGCGCGGGCTTCGGACATAAAGCGGTCAATGCCCAGAATCAACGCCAGGCCGGCCAGCGGCAGATGGCCCACTGCGGAAATGGTGGCAGCCAACACGATAAAGCCGCTACCGGTCACCCCGGCAGCCCCTTTCGAGGACAACAACAGCACCACCAGCAGAGTCACCTGATGCACGATATCCATATGGGTATTGGTCGCCTGAGCGATAAATACCGCCGCCATGGTCAGGTAGATCGAGGTGCCGTCCAGGTTAAAGGAATAACCGGTCGGGATAACCAACCCCACCACAGATTTTTTACAGCCCAACTTTTCCATTTTGTCGAGCATGCGCGGCAGCACCGACTCGGAAGAAGAGGTCCCGAGCACAATCAGCAACTCTTCTTTGATATAGCGAACAAATTTGAAAATGCTGAAACCATTGGCGCGAGCAATGGTGCCAAGCACCACCACCACGAACAGCACGCAGGTAATATAGAAGCAGGCAATCAACTGGCCGAGTTGCAGCAGCGTACCCACGCCATACTTGCCGATGGTGAACGCCATTGCCCCGAAAGCACCCAGCGGCGCCAGGCGCATGATCATATTGATGATGCCGAAGATAACGCGCGAGAAGCTGTCGATCACGTTGAAGATCAACTGGCCTTTATCACCCAGGCGATGCAGGGCGAAACCGAACAGCACGGCAAACAGCAGCACCTGCAGAATGTTGCCGCTGGCGAAAGCGCCGATGACGCTGCCGGGAATGATGTCCAGCAGGAACGGAACGATACCCTGCTGCTGAGCCTGTTCGGCGTATACCGCCACCGCTTTGGCGTCCAGCGTGCCCGGATCGATGTTCATCCCCGCACCCGGCTGTACCACGTTGACGATCAGCAGGCCAATCAGCAGCGCCAGGGTGCTGACAATTTCAAAATAGAGCAGTGCGATAGCACCGGTGCGGCCTACGGCTTTCATGCTCTCCATGCCCGCGATGCCGGTCACCACGGTACAGAAAATCACCGGCGCAATGATCATCTTGATCAGCTTAACGAATCCATCGCCCAGAGGTTTCATCTGTGCGCCAATCTCAGGATAAAAATGGCCAAGCAGGACGCCCAGCGTAATCGCCGTCAGCACCTGAAAATAGAGGCTCTTAAAGATAGTGATTTTCATATGAACATCCTTTGGGGGGGAAGACACGCACCAGGCGGTAGTCTAGTTATCTCGCCTGTTCATCGCTTGCGCGGAAAATAACACCCACATAACAACATGGAAATAATTTGTTGCACCCACAGACACATGTTGATACGAATTTAAGAGCTGAAACGCGCCAGCCCGAATGTAAGGCGGCGAATTGCGTAACTATTTCTTTGCACTAACGCAAAAGGGGTAGCTGATAATCAACGCTTTTTGGGCAAGATAGGCAACGGGCGACGCACGCGCCGCCCAAAGAGAAAGGCAAAGGCGGAGAGCTTAAGCTGGCGGTTGGCAGAACTGAGCTTCAAATTCCGCGCGCGGCAACGGACGGGCAAACAGGAACCCCTGACCACTGTGAATACCGTGCTGCAACAGCCAGTCGCGCTGCCCGGCATTTTCGACGCCTTCAGCCATCACCGGCAGATGCAGCACCTCAGAAATCGAACTGACGATACGCACCATCGCGTCATCCGCCGGCAATCCCTGAATAAAACTCTTGTCGATTTTAATCAAATCGATCGGCAGGCATTTCAGGCGGTTAAGGTAATTAAGGCTGGAATATCCCATACCAAAATCGTCCAGCGCAATCGACAGCCCCAGGTCGTGCAATTCCCGCAACAGCGACAACGCACGATCGAGATCGTCAATGCGCACCGTTTCGGTAATTTCCAGCAGCAGCTTGCGCGGATCAATATGATGCTGCGCCAACATGCTCTTCAGGTGTGGAATAAAGTCTTCATGCTGCATCTGGGTGGCGGAAATGTTGACCGCCAACGGCAGCGTAATGCCTCTGGTCTGCCAGTCCGCCAGAATGCGGCAGGACTCCTCCAGCACCCAGTTGCCGAGCGGCACAATCACGCCAAGCTCCTCGGCCAACGGAATGACGTCTGCCGGCAGAGTAAAGCTGCCGTCGTACTGCTGCCAACGCAGCAGCGCCTCGGCGCCGATCACCGCATTGGACTGCATATCCATCTGCGGCTGCAAAAACAGGGTGAAACGGCGTTGATCAATGGCGTGCAGAATTTCACTTTCCTGCGTCAACCGCTTTTGGGTACGCTCCGTCAGGCTCGGTTCAAAGAACAGGATCTGGTTCTTGCCTTCACGATGCGCCGACATCATCGCCGAAGTGGCGCTGCGCAGCAGCTGTTCCGCACTCTCCCCGACATTGAGATAGTGGGCGATGCCGATGCTGGCGCTTGGCCGCAACGGCATTTCCTGCAGGCTCAGCGGCGCATTGATCTGCGCCATAATGCGGCGCGCCAACTGCATGGCGTGGAACGGTCGCTCAACGCCTTTGGCCAAAATGGCGAACTCGGTGTTGCTCAGTTGCGCCAGCACGCCGTTCTCATCAATACACTCGCGCAGCTTCTTCGCCAACGTCAGCAACAGCGCTTCGCGCATCGCCGGATTGAGCACGCCGGATGCCTCATGCAGCGTCTCAATGCCAATGACCAGCAGGTTGAAGCGATCGGGGCGCAGACTGGAGGCGATATGCTGTTCCAGCAGGGCGGTAAACAGCGCCTGGTTGGGCAGCTCGGTTACCGGATGGCGCGTGCTCAGGCGGCTCATCTCGGCATAGGCTTTTGCCAGCCGCTGCTGATTGCGGTTGTAATTGCGCACCAGCAACCCCAGCTCATCGTCCTGGTGCAGGGCCGGCAGCATCAGTTGGTGATACGGCGCTTCGTCCTGCGAAATATTTTCCAGCTCTTTCGCCATGGCGCGCAACGGATGCACCATCAACCGGTTCATACACCAGCTGATAGCGACCGACAGAATCAATGCCAGCAGCAAATAGGTCGACAGCATGGTCGACAACATGCTGAGAATGAATTGGTACATGCGAAACGAATCGGCCTGCAGCACCAGATAAGCCAGGGGCTGCGGGTTGGCGGGCACGCGCTCCAGCGAATAGAGCGGAACGGAAATTTGGATCGGCAGCTCGAAGAGACGGGCGATCAACGTAGGTACCGGACGTTCCGGCGGGAAGTTGGCGTGCAGTGCCTGAAATTCATTCGGCAGCACGATATCCGCACGGGTCAGTATGCCCACCGGCAGCAGAGTATTCAGCACCCGCTTGGTTTCCGGCACGTCCATGCGCAGTACGGCTTCCGCCAGCGGTTGGCGTACGGAATGCGCAATGTTTTCCAGTTGCTGGGCATAGTCATCCCTGCGCTGCTGCACAAAGTGGAATAACTGGATCACGATAAATATGCAGATCGTCACCAGCGCCACGCCGGACACCGTTGCCATCTGTTTAATCGTTAATGAACGCCTGACCCGCAAACCTGCTCTCCGCTAATTCGGGCTGAAATAAAAAAGAGGTTAAGAAGCATCCTACCCCCCCCCTTCGGACCGGTCCGAGTATACTCGATTGTCTGCCGTTTTTATCTTGCCATACCCATTGCAGAACCAAGAAAACTGCGGGTTTCAGTCTTTTCTTAATCGAAAGGCCCTATCTCGCCCCGGCACATGCGCGCCGGTGGCGGAAAATGGCAGGGCGCAGCCTCAACACAGGGTAGCAAAACTACCCTGCGTCCGACACTCCGAATCTGACTGAACCGGGTTATTTGAAGTCTGCGTAAGGCGTGAGCGGCTGCGGCGGCAAATCGAGATCGCCCTGCCAGCCAGCCAACGAATAGCGGAGATAAATCAATGCATGGCTCGGTGTATAATCTTTCGCCTGCTGAATATCGATGCCGGCGCCCAGTGTCCAGTGCGAGCTGAGACGGCGCTCAACAATCGCCCGCAAAGTATAACCAACGCCGGAAGAGGAGCTGCCGTCTTCCACCGCGAACTTGTCCGGCAATGAATCCGGTATCAGCCCCTGCAGCGGATAACGCCGTTGGCTGTTGGTTTTCGAATGGGACAGCGATACCGATCCGCCCAGTTCCCACGACCAGTTCTCGGTACGCTGGCGATAATTTACCGGTACCGCCAGCGACATATATTGCTGCGGGCTGTAATACCCCCCCTGGCCGAGCGAGTAACCGCTCAAATCCTTTTGATAGTGCCACAGCATGGTGTTAAGCCCGACGGTGACGCGGCGGTTATCTTCGTTGATCAGCTTGTAGTAATAACCGGCCATAAAGCGCTCGCGCTGGTTATCTTCGACGTTTTTGCCGGTCAGTTGGTGCGCGCTGAGGTCAGCCCAGACGCCGTGCGCTTCGCCGCGATCGTAGCTGGCGCTAAGGCTCACCCCGGTGGCACGCACGCCGCCCCAGGTGGTGCCGGTGTTCGGATCCTTAGTGCCGCCAAACGCTAGCAGCGAGCTGGAAATCGGCCGGCGTGACGCCGCCAGCGTCCAGCCAATGTGGTTCCAGTCATTGCTGTAGGCCAGCCCGCCTACCCAGTCGACCACCTCAAAGCCCATCGGCGTGGTGCCGATGTCCCCTGCCCAGCGGTCGTTTTTCCAACCGGCCGCCACGCTGGTGCCGGTGGTTTTCTGATGTTCATCGCCGCTGCAGCCCTGGGTATTGCAGGTGCCGAAGGTTTCGTAATACTTGCCGCTGCTGTCGGAGGAGAAACTGCCGGCATCCAGCTGCACGGTATCGGTCCGCAAGAAGGCTCGCCCGTCGTACAGCGGCATGTCCACCTGCAACATGGTGTCGTGCGCTTTATAGTCGGAGATGCCGCCGGTTCCGCTGGAACGCCAGTAATCGTGATCGAGCGTAACGTTGACATCCTGCTGGCGGTACAGATCCGCCGCGTCTGCTCGAATGCCGCGCTTGAGCCAGTCGTCACTCGGGTTGTTGCGCGTCAGATAAGTGTAACTGTCGTTATCCTGCGGCACGGTCGGCGTAATGCCGCCGGCGACCATCGCCTGCTTATAATCCTGTTGCGCCAATTCCGGCTGCCGCTGTTCACGTTCAATTCTGGCCGCGTCGCGGTAAATCAGCGCTTTCGCCTGCCCCGCCGGCTCCTGTTGCGCCGCCGTTTTCAGCCGGGTAAAAATGTCGCTCGCTTTCTGCGGTTCCCCAACGGCATACCAGGCATTGGCCACTCGCCGCCCGCTGTTGCTGGAAGGTTCCGGCGCCTGCGGTTCGGTTTGCAGGCGCTGACGCGCTTCGCTGAGTTTGCCCTGCGCCACATAGGCCTCAATCTCACCCAACCGCGCATCCGGGTTGTTCGGCTCACGGGCCCGCACCCGCTGATAATCGGCCAGCGCGGCATCATATTCACCCCGCGCCAGCGCCCAATCGGCCAACTGAAGGTCGATACGGGTATCCGCCGGTTGTCGGCGCAGATAGGCTACCGCGCCAGGTTCGTCGCCTGCCGCGCGCAGCCGTTCGGCCTGTTCCAGCGTCGCCTGCATTTTCAGCCGCTGCGCCAGTTCCCGCATGTTGTCGTTCCACTGCGCGGCGGGCAAGGTATTCAGTTGCGCCAATGCCTGCCGGTCGCGATCGCTGCCGGAGAGGTATAACGCATAGGCATAGGTCTGCTGCGGGTTGTCACGCTGTTTCTGCGCCAACCGGCTGAACAAGGCGTCCGCCTGCTGCGGTTGCCCGGCCTGACGCAGCGTCTGCGCATAGTGATAGGTCAGCCAGACGTCATCAGGGTCCATCAACTGGGCGCGGCGGTATTTTTCCGCCGCCTGATGCCATTGCTGCTGCCCGGCCAAGTCGTCAGCCTGCTGCTTAAGCATATCGAGCTGCAGGCCGTCGAGCGTACTGCGCAGCTTGTTTTGCTGGCTGCGCGGCAGGCTATTGAGATAGGCCAGCGCCTTTTCCGGCGACTGACGCTGGTAGATATTCACCAGACCGCGCACCACACTGCCGTTACCCGGCTCCAGCCTCAGCGCCTGCTGATAATAACGTTCCGCAGCGGCGTCATCTTTACGCGCCACCGCAACGTCACCCAGGCCGAGCGCCGCACTGCTGTCACGGCCGTCAATCTGGCCCGCCTGCTGGTATTTTTGCTGCGCCAATGCCAGATTGCCGGCTTTCAGCGCCTTGTCGCCTTCGTCAATCGCCAGCCAGTAAGCGTTGCTCTTAATCAGGCTCTGCCATTTGCTGCTGTTATTGCCACCTTTATCGGCCTGCAACGCCTGACGGAACAAGCTCAACGCCTGTGGGCGATTACCGGCGCGTGAATAGGCCTGGCCCAGCGCCCCCAGCACTTCGGCATCATTGGGCGAGGCTGCCAGCGCTTTTTTCAGTTCGGGGATCGCCGCACGGCTGCCGCCCTTGTCCACCTGCGCCAACCCGCGCACCCGCGCCAAATAGGTGGGATCCGACAACAACGCTTGCTGCCGGGCCAGTTCCTGCCGGGCGCTCACCGCCTGATCGCCGGTTTCAAATACACCGAGGAATCGGTTGAGGGCCGCTACGCTTTGCGGGCTGACCGGCATGGCTTTGACCTTTTCCAGCCACAGATCGGCGGCATCGCCGCGTCCGGCGGGATCGGCGGCCACTTTTTGCAGCAAATCATAAGCCTGCGCGTCACGATCCTGGCTGAACAGCATCCGCGCCAGCGACATGCGCAGCGGCACGTTACCGGAATAGCGTTGATCCAATGACTGTAACTGCTTCAGCGCAGCCGCTTGCTGACCCGGCAAACGAGCAACCAGACGCCAGTATTCCACCGCCAGTTCCAGCGTCGGCGGATCGCCATGGAACAGGTCGTCATACTGCACTTTCGCCTCCGGCAAACGGCCGGCGGTGGCCATCAGCCGCGCCTGTTGCAGTTTTTGGCGGGTTTCCGGCTGGGTCAGCAGCATGTTCATTTCCGCCTGGCGATAGGCGCTGGACTGCGGCGCAATCTGCTTGAGCTTATCCAGTTGCTGCTGCGCCAGCGCCTGATTGCCCTGCCGCAACGCCAGGCGCATGCGCGCCGAAATCACGTCCGGGTTATTCGGATCCATCAGTTCAAGCCGATAAAGCGACTGGCGCACCAGTTCATCCTTGTTACTGGCCTCCCCGACGCGCACCTGCTCCAATAGCCACTGCTCCGGCGAGACGGCTTCTGCCGCCTGCGCCTGCGGCAGCATCGCCAGGCTTAAAGGCACCAGGCCCAGCCAGTTTATTTTGAAGTTACGCATTGGCCGCCCCAGGCGGGTTGAAGTTCACCCTGCCGATTAAAACGATAACGTTGTTGATCCCATCCCTGGCCGAACAGCGTCAAAGAAGCGCTGAAATAGGCATCGTCGCCCGGAGGGTGTTGATTGATGCGTTGGCGCTGGACGTCCAGCGCAGCCGTTTGATTGGCCAGCATCGGCAGCATGACCGCGGAGAAACCCACCGGGCCGTCGCCGCTGGTTTTGCCGCTGGCGGTGTCGGTTTTTTCCGGCGGTACACCCTGTTGAGCGGTCAATTGCGCCATCGGCAGCAGCTGTTTGACCAATGCGGCTTTATGCTCGTCATCGTCCGCCAACATACCGACCCACAAATAAACCCGGATGGCGTCGTAACTGCCGACATTCGGTTTCACGGTATCCGGTTGCCAGCCTTTGCCGGCCTGCCACACCACCCAATCCGGGGAGAAACCGTGCGGTGCGGTTTCCAGCAACAACCGCTGATTGGTTTTCTGCATCGCTCGCCATGGGCCGTTCAGGGCGGCAAAACGCGCCAGCAGCTGCGGCGGCAGGTAGCTTGGATTGAGCCGCCAGCGATCTTGCGCCACGAACCCGATCTTGCCCGGCAGCAACATCAGCCCCAGCCCGGGGATGTCGGCCACTTCTTCGCGGCCGATACGCTGCAACAGCAGCGTCCCCAGAGTTTGATAACGCCGGCTTTTCCACAAACGACCGGCTTCCAGCAGATTGTAGGCAATCCACAGATCGGCATCGGACGCCGTATTCGTGTCCAGCACCGTCCAGCGTTTTTTATCGTCCTCGCCCCACAGCCAGGCGGGCAAATGGGCGCTGAGATCGCCCGCCGCCAAATTGTTTTCCGTCCACTCAAGCAACTTGTCGAACGCCGGCCGATCGTTCGCCACCAGGGCGAAGAACAGGCCGTAGCTCTGCCCCTCCGAGGTGGTGATGCGGTTCGGGCTGCTCGGGTCGATCACCCGTCCTTCGTCGCTGATGTAAAACTGTTTGTACTGTTGCCAGGCCGGCCACTCGCAGGCCGCCGAAGCGCCGAATGCACACAGCAGCAGCATACCGAACGTCAGGCGTTTCAGCGTTGCAGACATGGTGATTAATCCCGATCTTCCGGCGACAGGCGACGGCGGCTAAAGGCCTTCAGACCACGCCACAGCATCAGCGCCAGTATCACCACCACAATCACCGCAATCACCGCCAGCAACACCGGATGGGTCGACAACGCGTGCCAGATGCGCTCCCACCACGGCAGGTGACCGACATAATAAATGTCGCCTACGCGCAGGCTGTTCACCCCCGATTCGCGGATCACCGCCACCGAACCAAACACCGCCGCACGCTTGCCGCTGTCCAACAGCGCCGTGTTCAGCAGGTCATAGCCGCGCGGGCTGTCGGCCAGCAGCGCCACAATGCTGCGCTGATCGTTAAACGGCGACTGCACGCCGATAATCGCCGACATCGCACCTTCGGAACTGATGGTGGTCTGGCTGTCCGGTTTGGTGTCCTCCGGCAATACATCCATTGTCGGCAGCGGCAACTGACGCGTTGGCTGTTTCACCCAGCTCTGGGTGGCATCCACCAGCAGGCTGATTTTTTTGTCGTCCCGCAGTTCCGGCGGGATGGTGCCGATCATCAAAATATCGGCATCGCGATCTTTGGCCTGCGACCAGTCGTCACTCAACGTCATTGCCAGCGCCGGGTAACCGGTCTGGGCGCCGATGATCCCCAGTGCGTTCAGCATGGCGCTAACCTGCGCCGGCTGCGGCTGTTTGTTGACCAGCACCAGCGTTTGCGACAGATCGGCCAGACGGCTGAACGGGAAACCGGCATTGGCGAAGGCGCGCAGATCCGGCATCGCCATAAAGTGACGGTAACCGGAGAAATCAATGGTCGACGCCCCGTCGATGACCGCGTGGTTTTGGGTGAACGAATACGTCTCGCAGCGCCCTTCCGCCCCACTGGCCAACAGCGTGGTGTAATCAAAGTCGAACCGCATCTGGTTGCTGGCCCCCAACCGCAGCGCCGGAATATTGACGCTCTTGTCGGAGTCGATCAGCCCCTGGGTCAGCGGCAGACGCAGCAACTGAGCGCCCTGTTCGTGTTCCGGCACCAGCGAATAGGCCTGCACGAACTGGTTGTTCAGGCTAACGCTCAGGCGCGAGCCGTCCTGAATGCGCGGCGCGGTATAGCGGTATTTCAGGTGCATATCGATGCCGGTGCTGCGTATCAGGAACAGATCCGGCGGCAGGTTCATGGTCAGCGAGATCGGGCCAGGCTCGATACCGCTGGTTTGCAGCTGTTCGGCGTACTGTTGCAACTCGGCAAAGGTCATTGGCCGATCGGTGCGCACCCAGTTAGGCGCATCGTAAGGCGTGCGCGGCGCCAGTTGTTCAACCTTATCCACCGTGACGTTCTGGCCGCGGAACAGAATGTTGCCCTGCGCAATGCCTTTTACCGCGGTGATCAAATCGTTGTCATCGCGCCCCTGCACCAGCAGCAGTTTGACGTAGGGATTGTCAGGATGGCTGATCATCTCCACCGTTGGCCCGTTGACCGCCGGGTAATCGCGCAAGAAATCCGGGCGCTGCTTATTGGTGGCGAAGACGACGGCGTGCCGGTCCGGCAGCTTGTTATACAACGTCGGGAACGACTGGCCGCGCCACTGCGCCTTGCTGCCGAACCACGAGGCCAACATGCCCGCCGCACGCTGCTGAGTGAGGTCCGGCGAGCCGGCGAACACCATCGGCAAGGTCAACGACCGGTTGTCGCGGCTGTCCAGGAAAGGCTCCGGGAAATGCGACAGTTCGTTCTTCAGTGGCAGCGTCTGGAAACGCAAATTCAGCGAACTGGATTTGCTGACGTCGAGCCACAGCGTACTGTTGGCCGGGTTTTCGCAAATGTTCTGGTAATGGCCGACGAACACCAACCGCACGCGGTTAAAATCGGTGATATAGCGCGGGTCGATCGCCATCTGGATACGATTTGGCTTGCCGAGCTGTTCTTTGGTGAGGGTAGTCACGCCCATCAGTTCGTCATTGAGGTACACCTTGACGTGCGACTCCACCGGGATCAGCGACGGCGAAGGCGTGAACTCCAGATCGAGCGTCGCCTGCGACACCACTTCGTCACTGCGGACGCCGAACTCAACCTGGCCATCCGGCCGGGTGCCGCGCAGGGTAAAGGTCCCCGGCGGCGGCGCTATCTGGGCAAACGGCAATTGCACGTCGCGGACCGGCGCATTCGCATCCTGCGGTGCGGCCGTTCCCATAGGCGTGGTGACCGGTGCATCGGCCGGTACACTCGCCGGTGGCGCGACGACGGTCGGCGCAGTGGCGGTTTCAGCCTGAGACAGGGTGCTGATGCCTAAGGCCAGGGCGGTAAACCAGGTTATTTTTCTCGTCATCGTATCATCATCAATGTTAGAGCCTGGGAGCCAGGCAAGTGAACGGGGCGGTTTGCCTATACCACTGTCTCTTTTTGGCTGAAAGCCGGGTTCCTGCCAACACCGTGCGGGATGAATGACGCTATCCACGCAATCATCGTCGTGAATCCGACCAGCAGGCTGCGCACCATCGGCGGCGCATAGTCCGCCATGCGCAGGTAACCCCGGAAGCCCAGCGCCAGAACGTCGCGCAGGCTTTCGATCGGTTTATCTTCAGGGAACCCGTCCTGCCACAGCGCCCAGGTATCGGCGCGGGCAAAGGTGCACTGAATAAAATCAATATGTTCACGGGTGGTGAGATCGACCATGCGGATCCCCACCTTACTGCCGAAGGCGCGCGTGACCACACACGGGAAGCTGTATTCCTGCTGGCCGCGTTTCAGCAGCAGCGATGCCTTGTCGCCGTCTTTCAGCGCATCGGACACGCGCATTTCAATCCCTACCCCGCCGTCGGAATAGTCGCGCAGCGTGCAAGGAAACAGGTGACCATCGGCGCGGGCTATCGCGGCCGGCATGGCAATCTCCACGCGGTGCGCCTGGCGCACCTGCTTGGCCTCTACCGCCACCGCCACCGCGCCGCCGAGAATCGTCATGTTGTACAGCACCCACACCAGGCTGACGATCACCGTCATGACTTCGTCCGTCGGGCCGTAGGCCATCCGCCAGGCGCCGAAGATCAGGCCGGCCAGATTGAGCACCACCAGAAACATGTAAGGGCGGGTAATCACCCAATCGACATGTTCCTCTTCCACCAGCCCGCCTTTGGCGGTCACGTTGAATTTGCCCTTGTGCGGATTGAACAGCGCCACCGTGGTAGGGCGGGCGATATACCAGGCCAGCACGGTCTCGTAGATTTCGCTCCAGAAAGAGTGACGGTATTTACCCTGAATGCGCGAGTTGGTCAGGCTGGCATGGATCATATGCGGCAACACATAGAGCGCGATCGCCAGCGCAGGGGCGAAAATGATATAGGCGTGCAGCAGCAGGAACGCCAAAGGCGCGGTAAGGAAAATCAGCCGCGGAATGCCGGACAAGAAGTGCAACATGGCGTTGGCGTAACACAGCCGCTGCGCCAGTTTCAGCCCCTTGCCGAACAGCGGGTTATCCAGCCGGAAAATCTGCACCATGCCGCGCGCCCAACGAATGCGCTGGCCAATGTGCGCCGACAGGCTTTCGGTCGCCAGTCCGGCGGCCTGCGGAATACGGATATAGGCCGAGGTGTGCCCGCGACGATGCAAACGCAACGAGGTGTGGGCATCTTCGGTGACGGTTTCCACCGCGATGCCGCCTATCTCATCCAGCGCGCTGCGGCGCAGGATGGCGCAAGAGCCGCAAAAGAAGGTCGCATCCCACATATCGTTGCCGTCCTGCACCAGGCCGTAGAACAGCGTGCCTTCGTTCGGGGTCTGGCGGAAACGCCCGAGGTTGCGCTCAAACGGATCCGGCGAAAAGAAGTGATGCGGGGTCTGCAACATCGCCAACTTCTTGTCTTTGAAGAACCAGCCCATGGTCAATTGCAGGAAGGAGCGGGTCGGTACGTGGTCGCAGTCGAAGATCGCCACAAACTCGCCGGTGGCCTGCTTCAACGCGTTGTTGATGTTACCGGCCTTGGCATGCTCATGGGTCGGCCGGGCGATATACTTCACCCCCACCTCTTCGGCGAAGGCTTTGAATTCCGGTCGGTTGCCGTCATCGAGGAGGTAGATATTGACCTTCTCTTTCGGCCAATCGATACCCAGCGCGGCGTAGATCGTCGGTTTCACCACCCCAAGATCTTCGTTGTAGGTCGGCACCATCAGATCGATCGTCGGCCAGGTCGCGCTGTCGGCAGGCAGCGGCACCGGCTGGCGGTTAAGCGGCCAAACGGTCTGGAAATAGCCCAGAACCAACACCACCCAGGCATAGGTTTCCGCCGCCAGCAACAGCAGGCCGCAGATCAGGCTGAGCGGATCGTCCCAGTTCAGCGTGGCGGTGTAGCGCCACCAAAGGTAGCGGCAGGAAACGGTCAACGACAGTACGATCAGCATCAGCCCCGGCAAACGGCCCGGTACCCTGCGCACTACCATCGCAATGCCCCACAGCAGCACCACAAACACAAACTGCGCCGGCAAATCGAAGGGTTGCGAAATGCACAGCATGGCGAGGATCGCCGCCAGTACGCCGACAATGATAAACAGCACCCGGCGCATGCGCCGGTTCATCTGGCTCAGACGTTCCACTGAACGCTGCTCCATCCCGGCGCTCTGCAACCGGTGCGGGAGCCTTTGCAACCAGTTGGCGTAACGCAGTTGCAGACGGTGCCAACCGGCGAAATAATGACGGCCCATCGGCGCGCGACCGGTGCGAAACAGCAGCAGCCACAGCCCCTGCAACAGATAACGCAGCCCATCCGCAGGGCGCGGGCGGCTGAAGGATAAATGCGGGAACCAATAGGCGCGGCTGGCGCGCACTCGCTGCCAGTCCGGGGATTCAAAGCGCAGGAAAATCCAGCCCAACGCCACCAGCAGCGTGGCAAGGAAAGCGCTAAAGGCCGAGGATCCGTTACGGCGGTAGGTTCGATAGCGCGTCTGCACCGCCTGATGGACCGGCGGCACCAGCAACAGGCTCATCACCCGGCTCATGGTGCCGCATCCTTGAGATTGATCAGACACCAGTTGGCGAGCGTCAGCACCTCATCGGCGGCCAGACTTTCCGGGCGGTACTCGCCCAACGGCTGCTTCACCGCCATCGCCTCGGCCATCGCCTCATCGCGGTGGATAGCCACCGGCAACAGGCCGCCCAGCGTTTGCAACCATAACTGATGCAAATCCTGCTGCAACTGGCTGGCAGCGAAATATTGGTTAATCAGAAAGTGGCAGCCTTCCGGCAACGCCTGTTGATGCAGACGGATTTGGCAGTTGGCGTCCGGGGCGATCAGCATGAAGATGCCGTCTGCCAGCGCCAACGCCTGACGCGCCAGTACGCTGTCGTCCGCCGGCACGTCGAGCAGGATCCAGTGATATTGCCCGCCGGCGGCCAACTGCGCCAGCCTATCTTGCCAGTGGGCGGGGGATTGCAGATTCAGCCGTTCCGTGGCCGTTAGCCGGCCAAAAGGAAGAAAATCGAGCTTTTCGCAATAGCGCATCGCGCCCTGCTGCCAGTCGCCGCCGTCTTGCTCAGCACGGGCCCAGCCGCGCGCCAGCCCAAACGGCATATTAAAATGCAGGCGTAATAGATTATCCGGCGCGAAATCAATCGCCAGCACCGATTCACCCAACTGTTGTAATGCCCAGGCGAGCGCCGCCGTCACTGACGTCGTGCCCATTCCGCCTCGCAGCCCCTGCAGAGCAATTACCGGCATAAACTAGCGGCTCCCCGTTGTCTGCGCCAATTCGGCCAGCAGCGGCCAGCGCGTCATCATTTGCGTTAATCGTTCCTGACGCGAAATATCGACATAACTTAATGTCGGCAGAGAAAATGCCTCGCTAAGGGCCAGCAGATCATCCTGAGTTTCCGACGGTGCCACGGTTTGAAAGCGCGTTAATTGATTATTCATTCTGCCGCCTTTAAAAATAGGCTAATGTTAATTAACTATAGCAACGTAAAAAAAGACATGGCCAATAAGATGATTCCTAACAGATATTATTACACAGATTGTCAGATTTGTTATTATTGATCCCAATGATACGATGACTGACTAGCATTACTCAGTTGGCCGCAACGACACTTTCAACGAAAGTAGAAAAATATCCTATGGCGCAATCTTTCTCATTAGGTATTCGGCAGATTTGGGAAGAACTGTCAGTGATGCAGTCCCCCGGGCTCTATTGGGTGAATGTCGACCGCCAAACTGATGCCGCTCTGCTCTGCCAACAAACCCTGGCTGCCCAGGCCGCAACCAGCCAGGTCGCGCTGATCTGCAGCGGAGATAAACCCGACAAACTGCTGGCTGAGCTGGCCTCCCCCGCGCTGAAAAAAATTCCGCTGTACCAGTTACCGGAAAAAAAAGCGGCGCTGACGCATTTCTGCGATGACCTGATGCGCGCCTTAAAACCGCAAAACCGCTTATTGATCCTGCTCGCCCACGCCAGCCTGTGGCAAACCTTCACCACCGAAGAGTTGCGCGACTGGGCCCGGACCACTGGCCACTGGCTGCATCGGCAAGGGTGCACCCTGTTGATCCTCAGCCATGGCAGCGGCGTGAACAAACTCAAAGGGCAGCTCAGCACCCAGCACCGTATTCTTAACGGCCTGGCCAACCTGCAGTGGCAGCAAGACAGCGCACAGTATCTGGTTAACTGGTGGAGTACGGGAAACGGCATCAACGCCAACCAGCTGCTAACGCTGTTCGCCGGTGAAAACGGCTGGCAGGGGGACGATGACGGCAACCAACCTTCGCCAACCTCGATACGCAGCGACGAAGGCCTCTACCTGGCCCAGCAAAGCATTCTTGAAGGCGCGCCGCCGCTGTCGGCCAACTGGCAACTGTTGGAAAGCAATGCGCAACTGGCTCAGCACGGCATGCTGACGCTCTCGGCAACGCTGATATTTGCGCTCTATCAGAGCGATGAGATCGATGTGCTGGCCCATCAAATTCACAGCCTGCGCCGCCACCGCGGCAACGGGCTGAAGATCGTGGTGCGCGAGATGAGCGCCAGCCTGCGCTACAGCGATGAACGCCTGCTGCTGGCCTGCGGTGCCAACCTGACGGTGCCGCACGTTGCGCCGCTGTCGCGTTTTCTGACCATGCTGGAAGGCATCCAGGGGCAACGCTTCTCACGCCATGTTCCGGCGGATATCGACGCCCTGCTGCACGGCTTGCGACCGCTGCAATTGAAAGGCTATATGCGCCCGGACGACTTCAGCCAGGCGGTCATTTCGCTGATGGAAAACACGCTGCTGCCGGAAGACGGCAAAGGCGTGATGGTCGCGCTACGCCCTGCGCCGGGGCTGCGCGCCGAACAGGCGATGACCCTGTGTCATCTGCGCCGCTTCGGCGACGTGATGACCGTGGTGCAAGGACGGCTGGTGCTGTTCCTATCCACTTGCCGGATTAACGATCTGGACACCGCGTTGAAATTTATCTTCCGCCTGCCGGTGAACGAGGCGTTCAGCAACCGGGTGGTATGGCACCAGGATGTAGATATCACTTCAGAAATCAAACGGCTGGCGCACAGCGCCAATATTCCGTTAGCGCCGCAGGCCACCAAGCCATCCGCGCCGCGCCAGAGCGCCGCCGTGGCTGACAGCCCGCAGGAGCGCCGTCAACCGGTGGCCTTCACGCTGACTACCGGCGCACAGGAGAACAAGCATGCTGAACCTTAACGATATCGTGCAGTTGATCCTGCTGTGCGCGATCATTTTTATTCCGCTGGGGTACTTCTTTCATCGCCGTTTCCCGCGCTGGCGTCAATATTGGCAAAACCTGTTTTTATCACCGCGCTATTTAAAACCCACCGGGTTATGGGTGCGCGAAGGTTCTTCATCTCAGATTAAGCGTAAAAAACAGCCATGAAGCCAAAAAACAACACCCAACCCGATAACTCCCTGTGGCGCTACTGGCGCGGGCTCGGCGGCTGGAACTACTACTTCCTGGCCAAATTCGGCCTGCTGTGGTTCGGCTACCTGAATTTCCACCCGCTGCCGAACCTGGTGTTCATGGCGTTCCTGCTGATGCCGATACCGGCGATGCGTCTGCACCGCTGGCGGCACTACGTCGCCATTCCTGTCGGTATCGCTCTGTTCTATTACGATACCTGGCTGCCGGGCATTAACAGCATCATCAGCCAGGGTTCGCAGTTGACCGGCTTCAGCGCCCAATACCTGCTGGAACTGGTGACCCGTTTTATCAACTGGCAGATGATCGGCGCCGCCTTCGTGATGCTGATTGCCTATCTGTTCCTGGCCCAGTGGGTGCGCGTCACGGTCTTCACCGTGGGGGCGCTGGTGTGGCTGAATGTCCTGACCATCGCCGGCCCGGCCGTGTCGCTGTTGCCCGCCAACTCCACCGCAGCCACCACGCCGGCAACGACGGCGCCGGCCGCAGCAGGCAGCGATAACGCCCCAACCGACAGCGCGCCGCCGACCAGCGCCAACCTGACGGCCTATCTGAATCAGTTTTACGATAAGGAAAAAGCCCGCACCACCGCCTTCCCGGCCACCCTGCCCGCCGACGCCCAGCCGTTTGACCTGCTGGTGATCAACGTCTGTTCGCTGGCCTGGGCCGATATGGATGCGGTGAAACTGCAGAATCACCCGCTATGGTCGAAGATGGACATCATGTTCGATAACTTCAACTCGGCGACGGCCTACAGCGGCCCGGCGGCGATCCGCCTGCTGCGCGCCAGTTGCGGTCAAACCTCCCACCACGATCTCTATCAGGCGGCAAACCAGCAGTGCTACCTGTTTGATAATCTGGCCAAACTGGGCTTTAAAGAGCAACTGATGCTGGACCACTCGGGCGTGTTCGGCGACTACCTGAAAAATCTGCGCGAGCTGGCCGATATGCAGGCACCGCTGATGTCGCAAGCCGGGATCGGCAATGAGTTGGCCTCTTTCGACGGCGAACCGATTTACAACGATCTGGAGCTGCTCACCCGCTGGCTGGATCAACAACAGAAAGCCGGAGATACCCGCAGCGCCACCTTCTTCAACGTCATTCCGTTGCATGACGGCAACCGTTTCGTCGGTTCGAACAAGAGCGCGGATTATCAGCCGCGGGCGCAAAAGCTGTTTGACCAGTTGAATGCCTTCCTGGAACAACTGGAAAAATCCGGGCGCAAAGTGATGGTGGTGATTGTGCCGGAACACGGCGCGGCGCTGGTGGGGGACAAAATGCAGATGTCCGGCCTGCGTGATATCCCAAGCCCGAGCATTACCCATACGCCGGTCGGCATCAAACTGGTGGGCATGAAAGCGCCGCATCAGGGCGGCCCGCTGCAAGTTAAAACGCCAAGCAGCTATCTGGCGCTCTCAGAGCTGGTATCCCGCCTGGTCGACGGTAAAGCCTTCACCGCGCCGAGCGTAGACTGGCAAGCGCTGACTCAGAATCTGCCGCAAACGCCGGTTATCTCGGAGAATGACAACGCCATCGTGATGCAATATCAGGGTAAACCTTACATTCGCCTCAATGGCGGCGACTGGGTGCCTTATCCGCAATAAGCGTACAGCCCACCCCGCAGTTAATTCTCAGGCACGCCTTCGGGCGTGCTTTTTTTTATAGGGCTATTAGCACGGCGAAATTCAATGCATGCGATTTAATTGGCGTTAAGTCTTCTCAGCCCGCCGGGAAAAACAGACAGACTTAAATCAAAGAAATGTTTAATTATGATCGTGCGAAAAATCCGAATACAGATAACGTTTCTTAAGGATTTCGTTAAGGTAAAATAAGCGTAATTAATATAAACAAAGTATCTAAATGATAATCTAATTAATAAATGCAAGTATCAACGTCAAAAAAATGCCGGCGTAAACGCCGGCATTTTCATTAATTATCAGCGATAACAAAGTTATGCAGCAGGATTTTCATCCTGATCGACCGCAAAACAAGCCACCATCTGGTCGCCGTATTGCTTAAGCTGCGGTTGCAACTGGGTGCATGGCCCGAAGGCGCGACGGCAGCGAGCATTGAATGCGCAGCCTGGCGGCGGGTTCATCGGGCTGGGCAGTTCGCCGGTCAACTTGATACGCTCGCGACGCATATCCGGATTCAACCGCGGCGTGGCGGACAGCAGCGCCTGGGTGTACGGATGGCGCGGGTTGTTGAAAATGGCGTCTTTACTGCCTTTCTCCACGCAACGCCCGAGATACATCACCATGACCTCGTCGGCAATGTGCTCCACCACCGACAAATCATGCGAGATGAACACATAAGACAGCCCCAAATCCTGCTGCAGGTCCATCATCAGATTCAGCACCTGCGCACGCACCGACACATCGAGTGCAGACACGGGTTCATCGGCGATCACCACGTCCGGGTTCAACATCAGCCCACGCGCGATGGCGATGCGCTGACGCTGGCCGCCGGAAAACATGTGCGGATAACGATCATAATGCTCGGTTTTCAGCCCGACCTTCGCCATCATCTCCAGCGCCTTTTCACGGCGCTCCGCGCTGGTCAGCGTGGTGTTGATCTGCAACGGTTCCTCGAGGATCTGCCCGACCTTTTTACGCGGGTTGAGCGATCCGTAAGGATTCTGGAACACAATCTGGATCTTCTGGCGCCGCAGTTTCTCGGCGGTGACGTCCGGTTTCAGCAGATCCTGCCCCTGATAGTAAAGTTCACCGGCCGTCGGCACTTCGATCATCGTCAGCAGGCGGCCAAGGGTCGATTTGCCGCAGCCTGATTCGCCCACCACCGCCAGCGTTTTACCGCGCTCCAGCGTGAAGGAAACGCCGTCCAGCGCCTTGACCAGCCGTTCCGGGGCAAATATCCCCTTCTTGACCGCATAGTGTTTCTTCAGGTCAATCGCCTGCAATAAGGGTTGATTCTGGCTCATACGGTCGGCCTCCCCGCATCATCCAGCGGTGTGTGACATTTAACCTGACGGCCGGGAATGCTGCGCAATTCCGGCTCCTCGGTACGGCAACGCTCATTGGCGTACGGGCAGCGCGGGTTGAGCAGACACCCGTTAGGACGGTCATATTTGCCCGGCACCACGCCCGGCAGCGATGCCAGACGCGCCTTGTCGGCGGCGAATTCCGGCAGTGCGCGCAGCAGTGCCTGGGTGTAAGGGTGACGCGGCGCGCGGAAAATCTCTGCGGCCTTGCCGGATTCCACCACCTGACCGGCGTACATCACGATGATGTGGTGCGCCGCTTCGGATACCAGCGCCAAATCGTGGGTGATCAGCAATAGCGCCATATTCTCGCGCTGCTGCAACTCCAGCAGCAGTTCGATAATTTGCGCCTGGATGGTCACGTCGAGCGCCGTGGTCGGTTCATCGGCAATCAGCAGCTTGGGCCGACAGGCGATCGCCATGGCGATCATTACGCGCTGGCTCATCCCGCCGGAAAGCTGATGCGGGTACACGTCCAGCCGCGAGGCCGGATCGGGAATGCCCACCTGGGTCAGCAGATCCACGGCCCGCTGGCGGCGGGTACTGCGGCTACCGCCCTGGTGTACCTTCAACGCTTCCATAATCTGGAAACCGACGGTGTAACACGGGTTCAGGCTGGTCATCGGGTCCTGGAAGATCATCGCCACTTCCGAGCCCACCAGTTGGCGGCGCTCTTTTTCGGAAATCTTGCGCAGATCCTGGCCGTTAAACTCCAGTTTTTCGGCCATCACCTTGCCGGGGAAATCGATCAATCCCATGATCGCCAGCGAGCTGACGGACTTGCCGGAGCCGGATTCGCCGACGATGCCGACCACCTGGCCCTGCTCAACGCTGTAACTGATACGGTCGACCGCGCGGAACGGTGTCCCTTCGTCACCGAAGTGCACCGAAAGCTTGTCTACATTTAATAACGCCATCTCTCTCGTCCTCTGTTACTGCTTGAGTTTGGGGTCGAGAGCATCACGCAAGCCGTCCCCCATCAGGTTGAATGCAAGCACCGTCAGCAGAATCGCCACGCCGGGGAAGGTCACGACCCACCAGGCGCTTTGGGCGAACTGCAGCACGTCGGAGAGCATGGTGCCCCACTCCGGCGTTGGCGGTTGCGCACCCATGCCCAGAAAGCCGAGAGCGGCCATATCCAGAATGGCGTTCGAGAAGCCAAGAGAGGCCTGGACGATCAAGGGTGCCAGGCAGTTTGGCAGAATATTGATGAACATTTGGCGCATCGCACCGGCGCCCGCCACGCGTGAGGCAGTGACGTAGTCGCGGTTCACTTCCACCAGCACCGCCGCGCGGGTCAGACGCACATAGTGCGGCAGGGCGACGAAGGTCAGCGCCAGCGAGGCGTTGACGATCGACGGGCCGAAGATCGCCACCAGTACCAGCGCCAGCAGCAGGCTTGGCAGCGCCAGCATGATGTCGACGATACGCATGATGACGGCATCTACCACGCCGCCGAAGTAGCCGGCCAGCAGGCCCAGCACCACGCCCATGATCAGCGACAGCACAACCACCAGGCAACCGACCAGCAATGACAACCGCGCACCGTACATCAGGCGCGACAGCACATCTCGGCCCACATCGTCGGTACCGAGGAAATACTGCCAACTGCCCCCTTCCTGCCAGGCCGGTGGCCTGAGCAGCGCGTCGCGGAACTGATCCGCCGGGGCATGCGGTGCCAGTACGCCGGCGCCAATAGCAATCACAAACATCAAAACGATATAAACCAGGCCGACAACGGCCCCTTTGTTGCGCTTGAAATAGTGCCAGAACTCCTGGAACGGGCTCATGGGCTTCGGCGCACCTTTAACAACAGGCTCAGTGACTTGAGACATTAGAGCGCCCCTTATTTCTTGTGGCGAATACGCGGGTTGACCACGCCGTAGAGCACGTCTACCAGCAGGTTAACCAGAATAATCATACAGGCGACCAACAACACGCCGCCCTGAACGACCGGGTAGTCGCGGCGTTGCAGCGCGTCCATCAGCCAACGCCCCAGGCCCGGCCAGGAGAAGATGGTTTCGGTCAGAATGGCGCCGGCCAGCATGGTGCCGACCTGCAGGCCGATGACCGTCACTACCGGTAACAGCGCGTTGCGCAGCGCATGCACCACAATCACCCTCATACGGCTCACGCCCTTGGCGCGTGCGGTGCGGATGTAATCCTCGCCGAGCACTTCCAGCATCGAGGAGCGCGTCATGCGCACGATGACCGCCAACGGAATGGTGCCGAGCACGATGGCCGGCAGGATCATATGCATTACCGCATCGGTGAAGTCGCCCGGCGCCCCCCAAATCAGGGTGTCGATCAGCATAAAGCCGGTCAGCGGCAAGCTGTCATCGAGGAACACCGTATCGCTGACGCGCCCCGATACCGGCGTCAGGTTTAGCTGCACCGACACCAGCATGATCAGCATCATGCCCCACCAGAAAATCGGCATCGAATAGCCGGTCAACGAAATGCCCACCGCGGTATGATCGAATATCGACCCCCGCCGGACCGCCGCCAGCACCCCTACCGGAATGCCCACCAGCACGGCGAAGATCATCGCGCATAAACCGAGCTCCAGCGTGGCTTTAAAGCGTGGAACAAACTCTTCCCACACCGAGATGCGGCTTTTAAGGGAGGTACCCAAATCGCCATGCAGCACGTTGGATACGTAATGGAAGTATTGTTGATAGAGCGGCTTATCCAGCCCCATTTCCGCCATCAACTGCGCATGGCGTTCTGCGGAGATCCCGCGTTCCCCGGCCATGATGGTCACCGGGTCACCGGGGATCATATGGACGAATGCAAAAGTCAGCAAAGTTATGCCGATAAACGTTGGGATAACTAACCCCAAACGTCGGAGTATGAACTGCAACATATCCCGAACTCTCTGTATCAATGCCCGGCAGCTCATCGTCCGCCAGGCTTATTAAAGCTCACACACTTTGAACAACCCTGATGCCATACGCCGGGGACGACTCAGCAGAAGCGCAACCTGTTGCGCCCCTGCCAAGTCCTTTTGTGCACCCCGGCCGAAGGGCCAGAATCAATCTAGAGAGACGTTCTCAAAGTGATGCTTGCCAAGCGGATCCACGACGTAGCCTTTCACTTCTTTACGCACGGGCTCATAAACGGTGGAGTGGGCAACAATCAGCGCCGGAGCCTGATCGTGCATCATGACCTGAGCCTGTTTGTACAGTTCTACGCGTTTGTCGTGGTTTGGTTCGGCGCGCGCCGGTTGAATCAGATCTTCAAACGGCTTATAGCACCAGCGGGAGTAGTTGGAGCCGTCTTTCGCTGCGGCGCAGCTGAACAGCGTGGCGAAGAAGTTATCCGGATCCCCGTTGTCGCCGGTCCAGCCCATCATCACCGTCTGATGTTCGCCCGCCTTGGCGCGCTTGAGGTATTCGCCCCACTCATAGGTCACGATTTTGGCTTTCACGCCGATTTTCGCCCAGTCGTTCTGGATCATTTCCGCCATGCGACGCGCGTTCGGGTTATACGGACGCTGTACCGGCATCGCCCACAGATCGATGGCGAAACCGTCAGCCATACCGGCTTCTTTCAGCAGTTCTTTGGCCTTGACCGGATCGTAAGTGTAATCCTTCACCGCGTCGTTATAGCCCCACATGGTCGGTGGGATCAGGTTCTTGGCCGCCTGGCCCGCCCCCTGATACACCGCGTCGATGATCGCCTGCTTGTTGACCGCCAGGGTCAGCGCCTGACGCACTTTCAGGTTATCCAGCGGTTTTTTCTCGACGTTGAACGACAGATAACCGACGTTCAGCCCCGGTTTTTCCATCAGGTTGATGGTTTTGTCCTGCTTCATACGAGCGATATCGGCCGGGTTCGGGAAAGGCATCACCTGGCACTCGTTTTTCTGCAGCTTGGCGTAACGCACGGAAGCGTCAGGCGTAATGGAGAAGACTAAACGGTCGATCTTCGGCTTGGTGCCCCAGTAACCGTCAAATGCCTTGTACAGGATTTTGGAGTCTTTCTGGTATTGCAGCAGCTGGAACGGGCCGGTACCGACCGGGTTCAGGTCCACTTTTTCCGGCGTGCCGGCTTTCATCATGTTGTCGGCGTATTCGGCTGACAGGATGGACGCGAAGTCCATGCCCAGATCGGCCAGGAACGGCGACTCCGGACGGTTCAGCACGAAGCGCACGGTGTTATCGTCCACTTTTTCGATTTTGGCGATCAGCTTCGGCATGTCCATGCCTTCAAAGTACTCATAGCTGCCGCCAGAGACTTTATGGTAGGCATTGTTCGCGTCCAACTGACGTTCGAACGAGAACACCACGTCGTCGGCGTTAAAATCGCGGGTCGGTTTGAAGTCTTTGTTGCTCTGCCACTTCACGCCTTTACGCAGGTGGAAAGTGTAGGTTTTGCCGTCTTCGCTGACGTCCCATTTTTCGGCCAGGCCCGGCTCCAGTTCGGTGGTGCCGATTTTGAATTCGACCAAACGGTTATAGATGGGCACCGAGCTGGCATCATAGGTGGTACCCGAGGTGAACAGTTGCGGGTTGAACCCTTCCGGGGACCCTTCAGAACAGTAAACCAACGTTTTGGCTTGTACGCTGGCCGCTACGGTCAACGCAATCAGCCCAATCCCGAATTTCAGAATCCCTGTTTTTCCCAAGGAACTTGTCATCGCTGTGCTCCGTTATGTGATGTGATGTGTGTATTACTGCCAGGCCCTATATTTTTTATTGCACGGCCTGTGCAGTCAGCGCCCGAAGGCAGAAGGGATAATCGCACGTGAGAGGCCGGGGGAACGTACCCCGGCGGGGCGTCTGAGCGCGTGGAATTCACTCAAACAACTCTAGCTCTTACCCCTGAGACTACCAAATTGCCAACTGTTTGGGGTGTCGTCAATATAACCAGTGGGGATTTACGCAGACTGTGAGAAACAGCAAACAAACATAAAAAAAACCTTTTTTTAACAGTTACAGCATTAAAAATTATGCTATACGGTCATTTTTAGCTCGTTAGGCTGTTATGTTTAAAGTTATTGGCATTTAACTCCGAGAAAAAACTAAAAAAGTTTGTTGCTGAATGATGAATATCTGAACGGTTATTTTTGTTATCTGCGTTAAAAACAGGACGAAATGCTGATTCCTTACTCGAAAGGGTGAGGCGGAGTTGTCCTTTTTGAGCTCTATGGCACCACAAACTGTGCAGCGTAAAAAAACTTTCGTCTGTGAAAAAGCCGGGGGCGAAAGGATATCCCCCGGCGACGTGCTACAACCGAATTATTGCGCGCCGGCACTATTACCCAGGCTGGTATTCATATTGTTCAGAATATCCCCGTTGTCGGCGTCAATTTCCCAAGAGAACAATCCCCCCAACTGCTTATCCAGCACATACTTGCCTTTCGCCTGCACCGAGCGCGGATCGTCGAAGGTGATCAGGTCGCCGGTAGACGGCTTGAACACATAAGGCGCTTCTGCGGTGGCGTCATAGTTGTACTGCCATTCGCCACTCATAAACTCGTTGGCGATCTGACGGTAATCCACGATGCCATTTTCCCAGGTGCCTTTCACCGGCCCGGTGGCGGTACCGGTAAACGGATTGTTGTTCTGGTAACCGCTCACGCCGGTCCAGCCACGGCCGTACTTGGCCGCACCCACCACAATTTTTCCCGGCTTCACGCCCTGTGCCAGCAACGCATTGACGCCGTTAACCGTGGTATAAGCCGTGTCCGGTTTCCAGGCCGGCGCTTTCAGCGCGGTCTGGTGGCCCAGATTTTTCAGATCAAAAGCGCCATAGAAGTCGTAGCTCATCAGGAAGATGTGGTCCATCGAGTTCTGCGCGGTGTTGTAATCCACTTTGTCGATCTTGTCCTTACCGGCGCTGATGGCGGAGGTCAGCTCATACTTGCGGCCGGTTTCCGCCGAAAGCTGATCCAGCATGGCACGCAGATCTTTCATCAACTGCACATAGGTCGCCCCGTCCTGCGCGCTGCCCAGTTTCGGGTTAGCGCCCTGCCCGCCCGGGAATTCCCAGTCGATATCCACCCCGTCAAAGAACTTCCAGGTCTGCAGGAACTCTTTCACCGAACCGACGAAGCGATCGCGCTTCACCTTATCGCCCATAAAGAAGAACGGGTCGGACAGTGTCCAGCCGCCGATAGACGGCAGGATTTTCAGATCGGGACGCGCCTGTTTGAGCGCCATCAACTGACCGAAGTTGCCTTTGTAGGGGTCATCCCAGGCGGTAACGCCCTTTTGCCCTTTCTGCAGCGCGGCGAACGGATCGTGGATCGACACCTTGAAGTCTTCACGGCCCTGGCAGGAACGTTGCAGCGCCTGGAAACTGCCTTCGATCTCTTTGAGACTGTCGTTAATGCCGTCACCGCCGCAGACCGGGATAAAGCCGTACAGCAGGTGCGTCAGGTTCTGCGCCGGAATTTTATCGACGGTGAAGTTACGGTTATAAACGCCCCATTCAACGAAATAAGAACCGACGACTTTGCCGGAATCTTGTTTATAAGGTTTATTTTTTTCCAGTAACGGTTCTTTTAACGGCGCTAAATGGCTGCCGTCGGTATCCGCCACCACAATTTCTGTCGCGTCGCTGGCGGTGCAGCCCTCGGCATTACATAATGCCACCTGCATTTGATAACGGCCGCCCTTACTCACCTTAAAGTTTGCCGTGCCCGAAGCGCCGGTTGAGGCACCGCTCCAGGCTTCCTTGCCGTTTAATAACACTTTTGCCGTGGTGCCGGTATCGCCATTCCATAAATTCCATGAAACGGAAACATCCGCGGCAGTTTTTACTTTCACCAGATTATTATAAGCCGTCGCCGCCTGATCAACCTCGACAATGGCGAACTTGGTATTGCCCCAGGCCAGCGTGGGCTTGCCCGGCGTAGCGGCCTGCGCCGCAGAACACAGCGTGCTGCCGATCAGCAACGCCAACAACGGTTTATTAAATTTGCGCATAACTGATTCCTTTATTCCGAGAGGATAAACGTAAAAGAGTTAATGACGGCCGCCTATTGCCGGAGCAAAATAATTCCGCAATAATCCTGGCCGATTAAAGTAAAAAAATATTAAATATCTTGCCACACAACAGGAATTAATTAATCCCGCTGTATGTACTCAGACTATAGATAAAACCGCCGACAATACAATAGCGCTATCAACCGGGTTTTATTGGGCAACGGTGAATTTATTTAAATATGAATAAAGGGAATAGGTAGAAATAAGGAGAGTGAATTAATTAGTGAGAAAGGATAAATGTTTTTCATCGGGATACGTGAGTTCTGGACGCTGGGGGCAAAACACAAACTCCAGGCGAAAAAAAACCTGCTTGAAAAGCAGGTTTCTTAAATGTGGTCGGCGAGAGAGGATTACGCGCATCTTTGATGCTTGCCCTGCGGGCCGTTGCTAAAGCAACGTGGTCTCGCTGCGCTCGGCTCAAACCTCCTTCGGAGGTTCTCATCCTCATAAACTCCAGGCGAAAAAAAACCTGCTTGAAAAGCAGGTTTCTTAAATGTGGTCGGCGAGAGAGGATTCGAACCTCCGACCCACTGGTCCCAAACCAGTTGCGCTACCAAGCTGCGCTACTCGCCGATGGGGGCGCATGTTACTGCCGGTCATCATAGGCGTCAATGACTTTTTCAACCGCGCCCGTCAAGTGGCGATAAAAACGGCATAAAGCGCTGCACCAGAGCCTGTGCAGCGCTTTTGCGTTATGCCTTGGCGGTATTCAGCGCCGGCGACTGGGCGCGCAGGAACGGCAACAGGAACAGCGCGGACAGGCAGGCGGCGATGGAAATCACCACGAAGAAACCGTTCCAGTGCCAGATTTCCATCACCCGAGCGATCGGATAACCGGACAGCGCTGCGCCAAGGTAAGCGAACAGACCGACAAAACCGGTCGCCGCACCGGCGGCATCCTTGTGCGAACATTCCGCCGCCGCCATGCCGATCAGCATCTGCGGGCCAAAGATGAAGAAACCGATGGCAAAGAAGCAGGCAGCCTGCAACAGGAAAGTGACGCCCGGCATGATCCACAGCGCCGCAACCGACAGGAAAATACCGATGGCGAAGATCAGGTTCATCGGCCCGCGATTGCCGCGGAACAGCTTGTCAGAGCCCCACCCCGCCACCAGCGAGCCGATAAATCCGCCCACTTCGAACAGCGAGATCGCCGAGTTGGCGGTCATCAGCGTATAACCTTTTTCCTGCGTCAGGTACAGGTTGCCCCAGTCGTTGATCGCGGTACGCACGATGTACACCAGCACGTAAGACACTGCCAGCAGCCAGATGTACTTGTTGGTCAGCACATAGCGCTTGATGATTTCCCGGTTGGTCAGACCCTGGCCTTCCGATTCCTGCACCAGCTCCATGGCGTCGTTGCGCCATTTGCCGACGCTCGGCAGGCCCATGGTGGACGGCTTGTCACGCAGGCGCCAGCACATCAGCAGGCCCAGCGCCACACCGATGATGCCCGGAATGATCATGCCGTAGCGCCAGCTGAAGTGCAGCGAGATAAAGCCGACCAGCAGCGGGATCAGCGCGCCGCCAAAGTTGTGCGAGGTGTTCCAGATAGCCCACCAACTGCCGCGCTCGGAGCGCGAGTACCAACTGGTGAGGATTTTGGAGCATGGCGGCCAGCCCCAGCCCTGGAAGAAGGCATTGAGGATCCACAACGTGCCCAGCATCATCAGCGAAGAGCTGAGGCCGAAGAAGATGTTGAGTATCCCGGTCATGATCAGGCCCAGGCCCATGAAATAGCGCGGGTTGGAGCGATCGCTGATCATACCGGAGATAAACTTCGAACAGCCGTAGGTGATGTAAAACAGCGTGCCGAGGATGCCGACATCGGACATCGTCAGGCCAAGATCGCTCAGCATTGCCGGCATGATGAAGTTGAAGCTTTTGCGCGTGAAGTAAAACGCGGCATAGCCGATGTACATCGTCCACATCAGTTGGATACGCCAATATTTATAGCTGGCATCGATCTGTTTTTGATCGGTGACCTGCGGCACATCCTGGCGGCTTTTAAGGAAAGACCACATGTGAAACCTCAGAAGAAGGGGAAAGTGCCGCTATCATGCTGCGCGCGCGTGCGAATGGCTTACGCCGGATTCCCGACGCGGCTAGGAGTATTTCCTAGTTTTGCCCCTCTGTCAGTGAAACTGTGGGTAAGATCACATTCAAACAGGTGCCCTGTTCTGACGTCAGCCGCAGCCGGCCACCCAGCGCGCTGATGCGCTCCTGCATGCCGCGCAGACCATAGCCCGGCTCGTGGCTGGCCAGATCGATACCCACGCCGTTATCGCGGATGGTCAGCAGGATTTGCGGCGGCCGCCCTTTGCGACGACGAAGACGCGCATCCAGCTCAATCCGGCTGGCGGCCGCGTGGCGGCAGACGTTGGTCACCCCCTCCTGGCACACCCGATACAGCGTGATCTTCAGCGTCTCGTCCAGCAACTCATCCGGCACCTGCCACTGCATCACGCTCACCAGCGAAGCATCCTGCGGCAGCGATTCACGCAGCATCGCCGCCACCGCCGCCGACAACGGCAGGTTATTCAACGCCGCTGGCCACAATTGGGTCAGCACGTCATGCACGCCGTCATAGACCCGCAGCGCCAGCGTATCTATGACTTCGGCGCAGCCAATCACCTGCGGCTGCGGCGCCAGGCGTTTAACGATACTGGCCTGGGTGCGGATGACGGTGATGGTCTGGCCGACCTCGTCGTGCAGCTCTCGCGCCACCTCACGCCGGGTCTGTTCCTCTGCGGTGACCAGCGCGCGCGCCAGTTGACGGTTTTCCGTCAGCCGCAACCGCAGTTGCTGGTTCAGTTCGCGCTGGCGCTGGATGCCCGCACCGAGCAACAGGCCGGTCAGGCTCTGAGCCAGCAGCGACAGCAGCAGATCGCGGTGTGATTCCGGTTGCGGCGGCTCGTTGGCCACCAGCACAACGCCGTTGAGCAGCGTCGCCAGCAGCGCGCCCTGCCAGCCATAACGGTAGGACATAAAGACAATCGGAATAGCCAGGCAGAACGGCGCGAAACGGCGCAGCTCGGCGGCGTTCACCTGCTGCTGCAACCAGATGCTGAGCGCAAACAGCAGCAGATAGCTGGCCAGATGGCGCAAACGCAGCGTCACCGGTTTATGGATCAGGCCCGGCTCGAGCGGCACCCAGATTTGTCGCGCCAGATAATGCCACAGCAGCAGGCAGGTCGGCGCAATGGTGAAACCGCCCGCCAGGCCAAGCAGCAGCGCACGCGCGCCCTCACCGTTCACCAGTTGCCACACCATGGCCTGCAACAAGGCCGCCGCCGCCACCACCGCGCCCTGCAGCAGCGGCCATTGCCATTCACTGTCGCTTTGCTGATGGCGCAACAACCAGGGGGAAGCCAGCAGGCTGAGCAGCACCGTCAGCGCCAGCACCACAACCGAAGCCCACAGCGCCGGGCCATAGCCGAACTGATCCGCCAGCAGCACCATCAGCAGCAGATCGGCCAGCAAAATCCCTGGCCAGAAACGGTAAGGGCTTTGCAGCAAAATGCCCATCCGCAGACCAAACGGGAACAGCAACAGCGCCTGCCACGGCGGGTCGATCAGCGCCGTACCTATGCCCCACAGGCAAAAGGCGCTGGTGGCATAGATAAAGAACAGCGCCAATTGGGTGATCAGGCGTTGCATCACAGATTCAGCATCCGCTTGGCCAGCTCGACGTTGTTATTGATGCCCAGCTTGGCGAACAAATTGGCGCGATGCACGTGCACCGTTTTCGGCGACAACCCCAGCACAACGGCGATCTCCCGCACTTCCTGCCCCTGCGCCAGCAGCAGCGCGATTTCGCGTTCGCGGCGGGTAAGCGGATCGACCTTCACCCGCGCCAACTGTTGGGCGATTTCCGGCATCAGATACACGCCACCGCTGGCGACGGTGCGCACTGCGGTGATCAAATCCTCCGGCTTGCAGCGCTTGGACAAAAAACCGCAGGCGCCGCGCTCCAATGCCAGCTCCACCAGCGCCGGATTGTCATGCATCGACAGCATCACAACCCGGATCCCTGAGGGAATGTCCGCCAGCAGGTCCAATCCGCTGCCGTCCGGCATCGAAATGTCGCAGATGCAGATGTCCGCCTCCAGGCCCGGCAAGCCGGCGCGCGCCTGAGCCGCGCTGCTGAACTCCCCGACCACCTGAATATCCGCCTCCAGCGACAGCAGTTGTACAAAGCCCGATCGCACAATGTCATGATCGTCAATAAACGCCACGCGCAGGGTCATGGAAATCTCCGGTCCGAGGGGGAAAGTGCGCAAGTATACCGCAAGCCTGAGCCGGATGAATTGAAGAGGGGGACATGTATCCCCAAATAATTGGAGTTGCATCAAGGCGGCAAGACCGTTCATCCCCAGGAGCTTAGTAAACTACGTGACTGGGGTACACGGGCACAGCCAACACAGATGCAGCTTCAAGTATGATGGGGATATTAACGCCGGGCGCAGCCGCGCCCGGCATGGAGATGTTACAGCGGGGTCGCCGCCGCTTTTTCCTGCGGGATGTTGCACCAGTTGTTTTTATCCACGATGCCGCCATCCGGCGAGGTGTAACCGAGGCAACCGAGAATGGTATCAAACAGCTCGACGTGACGGTGGGTCTTGCCGATACGCTGCTGCGCCTGCAGTTGCTCAAACGCGCTGCGGTGCTGCGGGTCTTCCAGGAACTTGTCGGAGGTCCATACCATCATCGGCACGCGGAATTGCTCCGGCGGCGCCATTTCGCGCGGCGTGCCGTGCAGGTGTGAATTCTCGCCTATCGACTCGCCGTGATCGGACGAATAGAACACAATCGCCTTCTTATCGCGCACCTGGTCGATCACATTGGTGATAAAGCTGTCGGTATACAGCACCGAGTTATCGAAGGCGTTAACCAGCTGATCTTTGGAACAGAAGTCGTCAACGCCGATGCACTCCGGCTGATAGCGCGCGTAGCTGCGCGGATAACGCTGCGAATAGAGATAATGCGAGCCTTTGGTGTGCAAGATCACCATATGCTTGCCTTTCGGGTAACGCGACAGCGACTCTTTCATTTCGTCCACCAGCAGCATGTCGTCGACCGATTTGCCGTCGTTGCGTTTCTCGGAGGCGATCATCTCGCGGAACGAATAGTTGTCCACTTCGGTATTGTTGTAGAACCAGACCTCGCTCTGCATGGCGAACAGCTCGGAGGTGAAGCCCAGGTTTTTCAGCACCGCAAACACGTTTTGTTCTTTCAGCGTGCGCTGCGGGTTGTCCGACGTGCCGCCTTCGCGCACGAACATGCAACGCAGCGACAGCTTGGTCGCGGTATCGCAGGATTCACCGCGGAACGCCACCAGGTTTTTCTCCTGCGACAGCCTTGGCGTGGTATCACGGTCATAGCCGAGAATGCCCATGTGATCCCAACGCGTGGTCTCACCAATGATGAACACCACGTAGGTGTCATCGATATCCGCCGGCGGCACATAGGTAAAATTCTTGGCCGGATCGAACAAATTGGCCTGATCCAGGCTTTCGTCGTAGCGGGTATAGGCAAACAGCCCCAGCGCCGAGATCCAGTTGGATGGCAGGTAGGAATGCGCCACCACGCCGCCGTAGCTTGGCAGATCGACGTTAGTGATTTTTTCCTGTGCGCTTTGCTCTTTGTCCAGCATGCGCAGCGGCAGCCAGACCAACGCCACCACCGCCACCAGCACCATCAGCGGTTTCACCCGGTGCCCGGGAGTTTTCAGCTGTTCGATCAGCGTGTAGCGCAGGTTGTTTTTCCAGATGCACAGCAGCGGCAATGCGCTGAGCACCGCCATCCACAGGACGAAATGCATCCCGACCACTTCTTTCGACAGGTCGATATCCGTGGTCATCACCGAGACGACGATGCCGTAGCCAATCACCACGTTGAAGAACGTCATGTAATAGCTGGCGGCAACGGAAATCAGCACCAATAGCGAAGCGATGATGCGGTAAAACAGCCGGCCGCCCAGCGATATCAGCCGCATGACGAAGAAGGTGAACAGAACGATAGCGATAACTTCAGTGACCGCAGAGATAACCTTAATGCCCTGAATACCGTGCGAAAACGAATCAAAACGACGATAAAAAACGGAAAGGTTCAAAAAGATGCCGATATAAATCGCTAACAATAACGATAAATTCTGCTGTGATAGCGATTTAACTTTGTTCATGTAACGCGGTGGCTCCGGAGCTTTAACAGTTCTGAATCAGTCAGACATTGGATGCGGCTGCAGGTTCAGCCGATCGGCAATAAGCGCTATTTTGGGGGTAATAATCAAGTGAATTCTCAAAAAGCAGGCATTTTTTGCCGTTTTTTGTGATGACGATAAATGCGGGGCAGAAGGGAAAATGGAGAGTTTCCTCTCCATTTTTTCCGTGGTGTCGGCGAAAACGTTATTTAACGTTAAGAGTTACATCAATATTGCCGCGGGTGGCGTTGGAATATGGGCACACCACATGGGCTTTTTTCACCAGGTCTTCGGCTACGCTGCGTTCAATGCCCGGCAGGGTGATATCCAGTTGCACTTCGATGCCGAACCCGTTGGGGATTTCACCGATACCGACGGTACCGTCGATTTTGGCCTCGGCCGGGATCTTCACTTTTTCTTTCGCCGCGACAAACTTCAGCGCGCCAAGGAAGCAGGCCGAATAACCGGCGGCAAACAGCTGTTCCGGGTTGGTGACTTCACCGCCCGCGCCGCCCATTTCTTTCGGCACGCCCAGTTTCACATCCAGCACGCCATCGGATGAGGTCGCACGACCATCGCGGCCACCGGTGGCGGTTGCATGAGCGCGGTAAACAACTTTTTCAATGGACATAAATCGTTCCTTATTTCTGGGTTGGAGGTATGACATCGGCTTCAGTAGGCTGAACGCCGTCACTGCTCTATCTTTCACGATTAAATCGTACACTACTTATATTGTGCGCTTAACTCAGTGTAGTGCACGATCGGCGATCGTGCTTCTGGCACTGGCCATCAAATCTGGTCGATCAGCTTGCCGCGCAGCTTTTCCAACTGCTGCTTGATATTCACTATTTCATCGAGGCTGCAATCGGTGGCGCACATCACCGCTTCCGGCACCGCCTGCGCTTTTTCACGCAGCGCGCGGCCGTTTTCGGTTAAGGCGATGATCACCTGCCGCTCATCGGTCGTGGCGCGGTAGCGCACCAGCAGACCGGCGGTCTCGAGCCTCTTCAGCAGCGGCGTCAGGGTGGCGGAATCGAGAAACAGCCGTTCGCCGATGTCCGAGACCGTAATTTCATCCCGCTCCCACAGCACCAGCATCACCAGGTATTGCGGATAGGTGAGTTCGAGTTGGCTCAGCAGTTTACGATACACCTTGTTCAACGCCAGGTTGGCGGAGTACAGGGCAAAACACATCTGCTGGTCGAGCAGCAGCAGGTTTTTCGCAGTGGGTTGTTCGGTGTCTTTGGTTTTCATGAGCTAAATATAGATAGTGCGCGATGCAATCGCAAACTATTTTTTTCGCGATGTGCTACATTTTTAATGCAGGGGATGCCACAGCAGGGTGCTGTGCGGAGGGAAAGGATATGACAACCACACTGGTAGAACGTGCGCGCCGTTACGCCACCAAAGCGCATGCGGCGATCGATCAGCGCCGCAAATACACCAATGACCCCTACATTGTTCACCCGCAGGCGGTGATGGAAATCGTCAGCAGCGTACCGCATAGCGAAGCGATGCTGGCCGCCGCCTGGCTGCATGACACGGTGGAAGACACGCCGACCACCCTCGGGGATATCGCAAGCCATTTTGGGCCGCAGGTCGCTGAACTGGTGGGCATGCTGACCAACGTCAGCGGCACCGGCGGCGGCAACCGCTTTGAACGCAAAAACCGCGATCGGCGGCACAGTGCCGGCGCCTCGCCGCAGGCTAAAACCATCAAACTGGCGGACCTGATCGACAACACCCGTTCGCTGCTGGAATACGACAGCCACTTTGCCCGAACCTATCTGATTGAAAAACAGCGGCTGCTGGAAGTGCTGACCGAAGGCGACCCGACGCTGTGGCGACAGGCCAGCCATATCGTCGAACAAGGACTGACCCGGCTCCAGTTACCGCCGCATAACGTCCCGGCAAGCTGGTTCGAACATGCGCGCCAGCGTTACCGGGAAAGCGATGCGGCGTAGCCGTCAGAACGTCACCACCGTTTTCAACGCCGTCACCCAGGCGTCCTGCGTTTCGCTGACGCCCGCCGGGTGATGCCAGTATTGCAGACCCGGCTGCAACTGTAACCAAGGGGTGACGTTGAAGCGATAGAACAGCTCCGCCGTCACCGAATGCCCCGGCACCGGGCGATAGTTGGGATCCTGATAATCGGTAACCTGGTTGATTTGATTCATATAACGCTGATTATCCCGATAATGATCGCTCAGCTTGACCATAGATACCCCCAGCCCCAGCCAGTCGTCCGGCCGCGCGTCGAACAGGCCGTGGTAGCGAATGCCGGTCGAGGTGGAATAGTGCATATAGTTGGTGCGCTGATCCGCCAGCCCCAAGCTGTAGAACAGGCTCAAACCCCGGCTGGCGTCATCACGGTGGCGCGTCACCTGCTGGTTGAAACCGCTGTACAGGAACCAGGTACGGTTATGGTTGCGATACCCGTTCGGATCGGTCGCGCCCGCCCCACCGGAAACCCCTTCATACAGATCCTGCTGCCTGGCGTTGGTGAACAGGACACCGATGTTGTACACCCCCGGCAACTGATTGACCGCATTGGTTTTCAGCTCCAGTTCCATCGGCAGTAAAAAGCCCTTGCTGCCCTTGGTGGTGGTACTCCAGGCATGGCCGCGGCTCGTGGCGTTCGGGTTCTGCTCCATCACGCCGGTTTTGAACGTCAGCCCGTCGGTCAGTTTGTATTGCAGGGTGGTGCCCCAGTAGTGCACGTTCCAGTTATACCAGGTCAGCGAGTTGGCGGACTTGCCGCCGCACAGCGCCAGCGTCTGGAAATCGCAGGGAATGATCTGATCGAAATCCTGCACCTTGTTCATCATGCCGATGCGCCACTGCAACCGGCGATCGAGAAAACTGCGGCTGAAGGTCAGCCAGCCCAGCCGGGTGATCGACTGGCCGCCATAACTTTCCTGCGACAGATCGGTCGGATTGGCGCGCGGATCCTGCAAACGATCGCGCGTCAGGTTATTGTCGTGGTTGCGGTTGACGATATTGCCCTCAATGGCCGCGTCCGGGATGCCGGTCAGCGTCTGCAAATCCTGACTGAAGGTCAACGAGAACTGATCGATATACGAAGCCTGCTTATCCTGGTTATACCCGCCGCCGGCGTTATACGACAGCTGGCTGAGATAGCCGAGGTTATAGTGGAAGCCGCTCTCTTCGAGGATAGGTCTGATCCCCAGCATATCGCCCAGCAACCCCGGCGAAGGCGGTTCGAAACCGAGCGCCACGCCATCCCATTGGGCGGTTGGCGCTTCGACGTCTTTGCCGGTTTGCAGCGTTTCCGCCTGCACGCCGCTGCAAAACAGCAGCAGTGCCGCGAGTGTCCCGGTGTGAGGTAATGGATATTTCATTATTATATTTCTCCGCATATAAAACGCTGACTGCGGGCAACAGCATTCCCTGGGCGAGAATTCCCCATAATTGGCAGCAGTGAGTAAAGGTGATTGCCCGACGATTGCCGCCGGGCGGGCATTCAGATTTAGCCTTGGTCTTTCAGGCTGTTACCGTTGCTCTGGATCACATCGCGATACCAGTAGAAACTCTTTTTGCGGCGACGTTCCAGGCTGCCGTTGCCTGCATCGTCGCGATCGACATAAATAAAGCCGTAGCGCTTGGACATCTCGGCTTTAGAGGCGCTGACCAGATCGATCGGCCCCCAGCTGGTGTAACCCATCACCTCCACGCCGTCGTCAATCGCTTCCGCCACCTGCACCAGATGGTCATTGAGATAATTGATGCGATAGTCGTCGTTGATGCTGCCGTCGGCTTCAATGCGGTCCTTGGCGCCCAGCCCGTTCTCCACGATAAACAGCGGCTTTTGATAGCGGTCATACAGCACGTTGAGCAGGTAACGCAGCCCGATCGGGTCTATCTGCCAGCCCCACTCCGAGCTGGCCAGGTGTGGGTTCGGCACCATGTTGAGAATGTTGGCACGGGCGGTCTCGTTTTGCGCCTCGTCGGTGGTGACGCACCCGCTCATGTAGTAGCTGAATGAGATAAAATCGATGGTCTCGCGCAGCGCCTGTTGGTCTTCGGCGGTGATCTCGACCTGAATGCCGTTTTCACGGAAATAGCGTTTCATATAGGCCGGATAGCTACCGCGCGCCTGCACGTCGCCAAAGAACAGCCAGTCGCGGTTCTGGCGCTGGGTTTCCAGCAGGTCTTCCGGCCGGCAGCTCAGCGGATACAAAATACCGCCCAACAGCATGTTGCCGATTTTGCCTTCCGGTACAATCTCATGGCAGGCCTTCACCGCCTTGGCGCTGGCGACCAACTGATGGTGAATCGCCTGATAAATCTCACTCTTGCTGCTGCCCTCCGGCAGGCCGACGCCGGTAAAGGGCGCGTGCAGCGACATATTGATCTCATTGAAGGTCAGCCAGTGCTTCACCTTGTGCTTATAGCGTTCAAACACAGTACGCGCATAGCGCTCAAAGAAGCCGATGGTCTTGCGATTGCCCCAACCGCCGTACTTTTTCGCCAACCCGTACGGCATCTCATAGTGCGACAAAGTAATCAGTGGCTGAATGCCATACCTGGCCATTTCGTCAAACAGCCGATCGTAAAACGCCAGCCCGGCCTCGTTGGGGGTTTCCTCATCGCCCTGCGGGAAAATGCGCGTCCAGGCAATGGAGGTGCGCAGGCACTTGAAGCCCATTTCCGCGAACAGCGCGATGTCCTGCGGGTAACGATGGTAAAAGTCGATCGCCACGTCCTTGATGCCGCTGTCGCCGTCAACCCGTGGCGTCACCGCACCGAAAATGCCCTGCGGCTGCAGATCGGAAGTCGACAGCCCTTTACCTTCAGTCTGGTAAGCCCCTTCCACCTGATTTGCCGCCACTGCGCCGCCCCACAGAAAATGGTCTGGAAATTTGCTGCTCATCGCTTTCTCCTTGGTTAACGTAATAAAGTCAGCAGCGGCGCCTGTTCCTGCACCCTGCCCTGGCCGCCGGCCAATACGTCGACGTAGTCATCGCTGTTGCTGACAATGATCGGCGTGGTGGTATCAAAGCCGGCAGCGTGGATCGCCGCCTGGTCGAACTCAATCAGCAGATCGCCCGGCTTGACCCGATCTCCTTCTTGCACGTGGGCGGTGAAATGCAGCCCGTCGAGCTTGACGGTATCGATGCCGACGTGAATAAGGATTTCCGCCCCGTCCTCCGACTCAATGCCAATCGCGTGTTTGGTTTTAAACAATGACACTACGCGCCCCGCCACCGGCGACACTACCCGCCCTTGCAACGGGACGATCGCCACGCCCTTGCCAAGCAACCCGCTGGCGAAGGTGGCGTCGTTGACCTGTGCCAACGGCATCACCTCACCGGCGATCGGGCTGACGACAATCTCCTTGCGATTGAGCGATGCGACGGGCATCGGCTCCTGTGGTGCAGCCTCCTCTGCCGGCGCCACGCCGAACAGATAACTGGCTACCGCAGCGAAACAGAACGACAACAGGGTGCCGCCAATCGCCCCCCATACCGTGGCATCGAAGCCGCCGGCGGGAATAATCTGCGCAAAGGTGAAGACGCTCACCAGACCGAAAGAGTATGTGGCGGTATGGAAATAGCCGATCACCGCGCCGCCGAGCGCACCGCCGATGCAACCAAAGATAAAGGGCCGTTTATTCGGCAAGGTCACGCCGTAGACCGCAGGCTCGGTAATGCCAAACACCCCTGCGCCGATGGCGGACCCAGCCAGCGCCCGCAGTTTGGCGTCACGGGTACGCAGCATTACGCCCAGCGTGGCGCCCACCTGCCCCATCACCGCCGGCAACAGCAGCGGCACCATGGTGTCGCGGCCGAGCACGCTCAGGTTATTGATCATCAACGGCACCAGGCCCCAATGCAGGCCGAAGATCACGCACACCTGCCACATCGCCCCCATAAAGGCGCCGGCAACGATCGGGTTAAAGGCATAGATACTTTGATAACCGTTGGCCAGCAGGTGGCTGAGCCAGGTTGCCGCCGGGCCGATCAGCAAAAAGGTCAGCGGCACGGTGATTGCCAGGCACAGCAGCGGTGTAATGAAGTTACGCAGCGCGCTGTGGATCACCCGGTTAAACAACGGCTCCAGCCGGCAGGAGACCCAGGCTGCGAAAATAATCGGGATCACCGACGAGCTGTAATTGATGAAGGTCATCGGGATGCCGAGGAAATACTCGCGCACTGCGCCTGGCTGCTGCGCGGCTTCAAACGCCGCCATCATCAGCGGGTGGGTCAGCGCGCCGCCGATCGCCATGGTAACGAACGGATTGCCGCCGAACTTTTTCCCGGCGGTATAGCCCAGCATGATCGGCAGGAAGTAGAACAGCGAGTCGCTGGCGGCAAACAACATTTTATAGGTACCGCCCTCCCCCGACAGCCAGTTGCAGGCCAGGCTCAGCGCCAGAAAACCTTTCAGGATCCCCGAAGCGGCCATTACCCCCAGCAGCGGGGTAAAGATGCCCGACACCACGTCGATAAAACGGCTGAACAGGTTTTCCTTCTTGCCATCATCCCCGTCACTCGCAGCAGCGCCGTCACCCAGGCCGGCGACCTGATTGACTGCGTTATAGACTTCCGCCACATGGTTGCCTACCACCACCTGGAACTGCCCGCCGCTCTCCACCACCATGATGACGCCGGGGTTTGCTTTCAACGCCGCAGCATCGGCGCGCTGACGATCACGCAGCTTAAAACGCAAGCGAGTGGCGCAATGCACCAGGCTTTTCACGTTGTCGCGGCCACCGACGCCGGCCAAAATCTCACTGGCTAATGTGTCATATTTCATAGCGTTATCCTTACAATCGATGTTCTGCCGCTCCTGCGCAGCGATGGCCAATCGCCGTGACGGAATTCAGCGCAAAAAAAAACCTAAACCTCATGGCCTCTGATCCCAATAAGGACAGAAGCACGAGGTTTAGGTTTTGCCTGCCGGAGCAGTGACAACCCTAAAGCGGCTGAGTTATGACGTTAACATCCGGCTTTTTGCCGAGGCAAGACCTTGCAGCGGCAAAATACCTGAACTGTGATCCGCAGTACAAAACGGCCTCAGTGGGCGAAATAGTGCATGCCGCCGTCTACCGGGATCACGGCGCCGGTGATATAGCGCGCCAGCGGGGAACAAAGAAACGCCGCCAGGTAAGCCATGTCCTCCGGCTCGCCAAAGTAGCCGATCGGGATGTTTTGCTTGATGAACGCCTGGCGCGCGGCTTCGGTCGGATGCAGTTTTTCGCGCACCTGTTCGCTGTTAATCCGCCCGGGTTGCAGCGTATTGACGGTAATGCCCTGCGCCGCCAGCTCGCTTGCCAGCCCCTTGGCCCACAGGTGCAGTGCGCCCTTGGCGGCGGTGGCGGCATTCAGGCTGCGCGGTTCCATCGAGCCGCTGATGTTGATGATTCGCCCCCAGCCTTGCGCTTGCATGCCGGGCAACAGCGCGTGGGTCACCCGGCGGGCCGGCGTAAAGTTCAGGGCAAAGGCCTCTTCCCAACCGGCGTCACCTTCGCTCAACGCGGTCGGACGAGCGCCGCCGACCGCATTAATCAGGATATCAATCGTCCCGGCCAGGCGTGCCGCCTGCGCCAGCATGCTGTCGAGCGCCGCCGCGTCGGTGATGTCCGCCGCGATCGCATAGGGCCGCGTGCCGCCGCTTCGTTCAACCTCATCGGCCAGAGCCAACAAACGTTCCTCACGGCGGGCGGTCGCCACCACGGTGACCCCCTGCGCCGCCAGAACCCGAACCATACCGGCACCAATGCCTTCGCTGGCACCGGTGACCAGCGCGATACGATCCCGCAACTGCAAATACATAAGATATCCTAATTGAATAATTCAATTTAGCTGAAGAGATTACGGCATTGAATCACAACCCACTCTGTGTGAATATTCCATAAAATCGCGGCAATACTGTGCAGGAATTCACTGATGTTCGATTGGCAGGATTTAAAACACTTTGTGGTGCTGGCACGCACCGGTTCATTGTCGGCGGCAGCAAGGGAATTGGGCTGTGACCACGCGACGGTCGGCCGGCGGGTGGCGGCGCTGGAGAAGGCGCTCGGGCTGCGGCTGATCCTCCGATTGCCGCGCAGCACACCGCTGACCCCGGACGGCCAAAGGGTGGCCGGGCTGGCGGCAGAGATCGAAAATCAAAGTCACGCCATTGCTCGCCATGCCCGCAGCGCCGGTGAAACGCCGCAGGCCCAGGTGCGTATCAGCGCGCCGCCGTCGATCGCCGCACGGGTCATCGCACCCCATATCGCCGAGTTTCACCAGGCTTTTCCGCATATTACGCTGATACTCTCCGGCGAAGCCTCCATCGCCGAACTGGATCGCGGCGACGCCGAAGTGGCGGTGCGCATGGTGCGGCCACAGCAGCCGGATTTGCTGGTGCAGCGCATCGGCATGATGCGCTACAGGTTGTACGCTACTCCGCAGCACGCCGCCCTGCCGGAAGCGGCGCGGGCCTTTATCGCCTACGACCATCACTACAGCAACCAGCCGCACCAACAGTGGCTGCTGCAGCTGTTGCAAGGCCGCCCGGTGGTATTTCAGGCCAGCGATCTGTTCTCTCTGCAAGAAGCCGCCCGTTCGGGGCTGGGTGCGGTGGTATTGCCGACGTTTGTCGCTGATGACGACCCGGCGCTGGTTGCCTTGCCGACATCGATAGCGCCGCCAACGCGCGAGTTATGGCTGGTCACCTACCCCGATCTGGCGCGTTCCACCGCCATCCGCACGGTGATGACTTTCCTGAGCGATCTCATCGGAAAAAAATGCCCTCTGGCAACATAAAACATCAGGGCGGCTAATTGAATGCTGGACAAAAGTCACGCGGGGGATTATTACTGATCACCGCGTAATTTACTTTATGGACAGTTGCGATCATGACATTGCGTACTGAGTTTGGACGAATTTTGATTACCGGCGCGGGCGGGCGGGTCGCCACGGCATTCCGTCAATCGGTGGGCGATCGCTATCAACTGCGGCTGGCGGAAAGGGACATCAACTTGCTGACCGGCCTGCACCCCGGCGATGAAGTGATCAGCTTCGACATTGCCAATCTCGAAGCCTGCCGTGCGGCCTGCGCCAATATCGATACCGTGCTGCACCTGGCCGCCGACCCCTCCCCCGACGCCGATTTTTGCAACTCTTTGAAGGATAACAATATCCTCGGCACCTACAATATTTTCCGTGCGGCGAAAGACGCCGGCTGCAAACGCGTGGTATTCGCCAGCAGCGCGCAGGCTGTGGAAGGTTATCCGCTGGATTATCAGATACGGCCGGAAGACGCCCCCAAACCGAAAAACCTGTACGGCGTCAGCAAAGCGTTCGGCGAAGGCATCGCCGCCTATTTTGCCTATCAGGAAGGGCTTTCCGCGCTGTCGGTACGCATCGCCAACTTCACCACGCTCGAAGCCGGCGAGCAGCTAAGCGCCCGTGACATGAGCGCTTTTCTCAGCCACCGCGACGCCGCCGATCTGCTGGACCGCTGCGTCCGTATTGAAGGCGTGCACCATGCGGTGGTGCACGGCGTCTCCAACAACCGCTATAAGCGGCTGTCGCTGGAAGAGACCAGCCGCCTGCTCGGCTACTACCCGCAAGACGATGCGTTCAGCATTCTGGGCTTCGCCTAAAGTTTGTTGTCGATGCGCTGCAGCAGGTAGGGGAAGAACGGGTTGGAAGCGATACGCATCAACGAATCGAGATCGACCACCAACACCGACCGTTCGCCGCGCGCAGCGATAGTGCCCAGGCTAATGCCGAACTCATCGCGCTGCACCGGGAAACGCCCATACAGCGAATCGCTCACCGGGAACGGCAACGCCACATGCGACAGCGAATAAATATCCGCCGGGTAAGTCATCCCCAGCGGCTGCACGGTTTCCGTGGTTTCACCGGCGGCCGTTATGCGGGCAATCGCCTCACTGCTTTCCGGTGAAGCATTGGCGATTACCGTCGTCTGGTAACGGCGCGGGGGTGCGGGCAACAACTGGCTAACCGCCGCCGCCGCGTTTGGCCGCAGCAGCGGCCCGAAGTTGATTGTACGATTGACGTCAAACAGCACCAGTTCGCTGCCGTTCGCCGGCAATTCGTTGTATAAGGCACGGATCACCGCCCGGGTGCTGACGGTGGAATCCATCACCGACTGGAAGGTCAGCACCGGCGGCAATGCGCCCAGCTTGCCGTCACGCGCCGCACGGGCGATTTGCTGTTGCAGGCTATTGCTGAGCAGATAAGACTGGCGCGCACCATTCACCGGAAACGAGTTGTATTTAAACGGATTAAACTCCGGCAGCACCCCTAACCACGCCGCTTTGGCAAACGCCGGGAATACCGCCGGCCAACCGGCGATGCCGGCGAAACGGGCAAAGCTGGTGACGCCGATCATCGGCGAAATCAGAATCAGCCGCTGCGGTGCCGCCAGTTTCGGGTCTTCCAGCGCGTCCAGCGCATATTTCATCGCCAGCGCACCGCCGTTGGAAAAGCCCACGATATGCAGCGGCTTGTCGCCCCCGACTTTACTGCGTGCCTCGCGTACCGCCAACCGCGTCGCCGCCAGCCAATCGCGCCATTCGATATCGGTCAACGCACCCGGTACCGTACCGTGCGCCGGCAGGCGAATGCCGACGGCCACAAAACCGCGCTGCCGGTAGTTTTCGGCGATATGCCGCAGGCTGTAAGGGGAATCGGTCAGGCCGTGCAGCAACACCACCGCGCCACGCGGTTCGCCCTGCGGCAGCAGCTCATAGGAGCGGTTCCAGTCCTGAGCGAAATGCGGCGGATACACAGGGCTGCCGTCGAAATAGCGGTTAAGCGGAATGCGCTCGCTGGCGGAAAGCTTGTCGGTGACGTTGGCCTTCACCTCGTCGAACACCCGGTTTTCGGCGGCCAGGTACGCTTGCCAGTCAGCCTTATCCAACTCGGCGGCAGCCAACTCGTGCGGCACAAAAGTGTGCCACGGCTCCAACGCCGGGCCGCGTTGGGTGTCGTAAACCCGCACTGCAAGCAACGTGAATACAACCGTGACGACCACAACCGTCAGCCGTTTGATCCCTTTGATTATCGCCCTGGACGGCATGCTCACCCCTGAATTCACGGTTATCCAGCAGCGATTATAGGTGCTAAAAGGGCTTAGGGGCAGTCCGGCGTTCGCCAATCTCTACCGGCCTATTTTTAGAAGTGGCTCACAGAATGCGCATTTCCCGACCTTTTCCACGGATAAAAATTGATCTGCAAACCGAATCTTTGTAGGTTTTCTGTAACGATACACTAAAACGTTACAGTTAAAGAGCAGACACAAAGTATCGCCACCGTTCCCCCTGTCCCTACCGCATTGCCCAGCAGGGGAGTCATCTTCACCACCAGCATCGCAGGCCGTCTGCGATCGGGAGCCAGGCTCATGAAATCAATGACATGTCGCTTAACGCCGCGCCTGTTTATCACGTTGTTATTTGTGCTGTTTACCCTGCCGCTGCACGCCAACGCCGCCGAAGTCAGCCTGCGGGTTTATTCATCGTTACCCGACGATGGCTACTCCGCACACGCCATCTGGTTCAACCGCTTCAAGCAGAATTTGGAGCAGCGTCTACCAGGCAAAATCGCCCTCAACTATTTCCCTAACGGCATGCTCGGAAAAGAAGCCGATGCGGTGCAGCAGGTGCGTATCGGCGCGATCGATATGATGATCTCCGGCACTTCCATCTGGGGCACGCTGGTGCCCGAAATAGGTGTGCTCGATCTGGGCTATCTGTTTAACGACAACCAACAGTTGGGTCAGGCGCTCGACGGCCAGGCAGGCCAACTGCTGAGCGCCATGCTGGCCAAACAAAGCAACATCAAGGTACTGGGTTACGGTTTCAGCCTGGGGGCGCGCAACATTTACAGTAAAAAGCCGCTTCAGTCGCCGCAGGATCTCAACCGGATGAAGGTGCGCGTGCTGCCGGCACCCAATTTCATCGCCACGCTGAAAAGTATGGGCGCCACGGCGATCCCGATGCCCGGCGGTGAAGTTTACTCCGCACTGCAGATGGGAGTGATCGACGGCGTGGAGCACGATGCCGCCACGGTTTACACCAGCAAGTATTACGAGATCGCCAAAAATGCCACGCTGACCCGCCATATCTACAATCCGATAGTCGCTACCATCAGCCAGGCGGCGTTCCAGCGTATTCCGCAAGACCTGCGCGCCGAGGTGCTGGCCGCAGCCAACGAAGCCACCCTTTATGAACGCAAAATTGCGGCGGAAAAAGAAATTCAGGCCATGGAAAAACTGAAAGCCGCCGGCGTGATTTTCAGCGAAACCGACCGCGACTATTTCCGCCGACAAACCCTGCCGCTACAGGCGGCGTTTACCGCTAAATATCCACAGGCCAAAGCGGTGCTGGATGCCATTCATGCCGCGGCGCAGCCGTAACGCGCTACTGGCGGAGGACTTGCTATGACCCTTCCTGTAACCCTTGAAATGAGCGTGAAAAAAGTGGCCATCCTGACGCAGTTAAGCCGCAGCCTGACCCGCTTTACCGCCTGGGGCGGCGCACTGGCATTGCTGGTGAACGTGGTGGTGGTATTCGCTTCGGTCGTTTGGCGCTATGCGCTGCATAGCCCGATCGAATGGGCGGAAGAAGTGGCGCGTGCGCTGATGGTGACGCTGGTATTCTTTGGCGTCGCCACCTCCACCGGGCGCGGCAGACACATCGGCGTCGATCTGTTTCTGCGCTGGCTACCGGCAGCCACCCGGCCATATGTAGTCCATGCCAGCCGCTGGGTTTTGGTGTTGGTGGCATTGGGGCTGACAGTATCCAGTTTTAGCCTGGTCGGTATTTCGCTACAGCAGACCACCGAACACGGCCTGCCGCAGGCCATTTTTGTGGTGCCGGTATTTATCGGTGCGGCGGTGATGTTGGTCAGCGCACTCGACCACGCTTGCCGGGCACCGCTGAAAGTAGTGTTAACCAGCGCCGCCGCCGTCGCGCTGTTGGGTGCTGCGGGCTACCTTAGCCTGCATACCGCAAACGGGCTTGGCTCGCTGCCCGCCGCGCTGATGCTGGCCTGCTTTATTCTGGGCATTATCTCCGGCGTGCCGATCGCCTTTACCCTCGGCATCTCGGCCATGGTGTTTTTCCTCAGCGATCCGTCACTGCCGTTCGTGTTCTTTGCCCAACAGGTCACCGCCGGTGTCGACCATTTCGTGCTGCTGGCGATCCCGTTCTTTCTGCTGGCTGGCGCGGTGATGGAAGTCAACGGCATGTCGTCACGGCTAGTTGAGCTGATCGTGCGCGGAATGGGGCGCTACCGCGGCGGCCTGAACATGACGACGATTCTATCAATGGCGTTTTTCTCCGGCATTTCCGGCTCCAAGCTGGCGGACGTCGCCACGGTCGGCGGTGTGTTGATGCCGGCGGTACGCCGGGCTCGCCAACCTGCCGAAGAGTCTGCCGGGGTATTCGCCGCTTCAGCCATTATGGCGGAGACCATTCCCCCTTGCGTAAATCTGATCGTAATGGGCTTTATCGCCAACATTTCGATTGGTGCGCTGTTTATCGCCGGACTGATCCCAGCGCTGTGCCTGCTGGTATTACTGCTGGTTGCCGCTGTGATATTTGGCAAGCGCATCAACGTGGATGATGCCTACCCGGTACGGATGCCGACGCGCCAACTGCTGATCGGTGCCGCCGTCGGCCTGGTCATGATTTTGATGATCGGCAAGGGTGTGGTAGCCGGTATCGCCACCTCTACGGAGATCTCAGCCTTTGCCGTGGTCTACGCCATCGTGGTAGGTCGACTGGCCTTTGGTGAGCTGACATTTAAAGCCACCCTGAAGCTGTTTGTCGACACCGCCGCGCTGTCCGGCATGCTGCTGTTTATCGTCGCCTGCGCCACCAGTTTGTCCTTCGCCCTGACCATAGAGATGATCCCGCAGCAATGCGCGCAACTGCTGGTTGCCATCGGCGCAGACTACGGTCCGTGGCTGTTCTTGCTGTTGTCGATAGTCATTCTGATTATCTTCGGCGCGGTACTGGAGGGGGCTCCGGCGCTGATTATCTTTGCACCAATTCTGGTACCCATAGCCACTCAGCTCGGCTTCAACGCGCTGCACTACGCCATTGTGATGATTCTGGCAATGGGGTTCGGCCTGTTTTCACCGCCGATCGGCCTGGGTTTGTACACCACCTGTGCCATCTGCGGCGTGCCGATGCAGGACGTGATTAAACCTATGGCCAAATACCTGATGATCGTCCTGTTCGGCATCATCGTTATCGCGCTGTTCCCGGCGCTCACCACCTGGCTGCCGACGCGGCTGGGTTACTGATTTTCTCAAGCAAGGAGTCATATCATGTTCTCTGATTTAACCGACAAACGCGTATTGATCACCGGCTCCAGCGCCGGTATCGGGCTGGCAACCGCCGCACTGTTCGCCCAACATGGTGCCAAGGTGGGAATTAACGGCATGCGCAGCGAGCCGCCGGCAGAAATCGGCACCTTCCCCGGTGAATGCGCGTTCTTCTCGGCCGACTTATCGCGCTCTGCCGGCTGTGAGGAATTGGTGGAAGCCTTTGTCGCACGCTTCGGCGGCATAGATATATTGATCAACAACGCCGGTGGGCTGGGCGGTCGCAACGGGCTGGAAGCAATAGACGACGAATTCTTTGATCGGGTGATGGACCTGAACTGCCGCTCGGCGCTGATGGTGACCAAATTCGCTATCCCATACCTACGCGCTTCGGCTCGCGAGAACGGGACGACCGCCAGCGTCATCAGCACCGGCTCAATTGCTGCACGCGAAGGCGGCGGCATCGGCGCCGGTCTGTATGCCAGCGCCAAAGCCTGGTTGCACAATATTCACCGCAACTGGGTGAAGGAGTTCACCCAAGACAATATCCGTTTCAATATCGTGTCACCGGGCAGCATCGACACCGCTTTCCATCACGGCAAGAGCGACGAAGTGCTGGGAAAAATGCGCGCTTCCATTCCGATGGGCCGCTTTGGCCGCAGCGAAGAGGTGGCACCCGCCTACCTGTTCCTGGCATCGCATAACTGCAGCGGATATATCACCGGGCAAATTATCGACGTCAACGGCGGTCAACTCGCGCCCTAAGGGTCTGTGACTCACTTTCGGCCGCGTGATAAAGTCGGGGCAATGGGTTAATGAAAACGGGAATGTGATGGCGAATATACGTGATGTGGCGCGTCATGCCGGGGTGTCGGTCAGTACGGTATCCAACGTGCTGAACGGACGAGTCGATCAGATGCGCAAGGATACGCTGGCCCGTATTGAACAGGCGATGGCGGCGCTGCAATACCAGCCAAACCGCGCCGCACAGCAGCTTAAAACCGGGCAGGTCAAAATGCTTGGCCTGCTGGTACCGTCTATCGTCAATCCCAGCTTTGCTGCGCTGGTGCGCGAGATTGAGTTGGCGGCAAAGCAAAACTATGGCTATCAGGTGCTGCTGGGCGATACCCATCGCCAACAGGCAGAAGAGATCCGTTTTCTCGACGATCTGCTGGCGTTAGGCATTCGCGGCGTAGTGGTAGCCTCCACGTTTTATGATCGCCCCCATTTTCGCGATGCCCTTAAACGCGGCCTGGTGATGATTAACTATGACGAACGCACCCTGGCGGCGCCAGGCGAGGCGGCACTGCCGGTCGACAGCGTGTCGATGGATAATTGCGCTGCCGGCAGCATGGCGGCACAGCATCTGATCGCCCAGGGTTGCCACCGTATCGCCTTCGCTACCGCATCCGGCATGACCAGCAGCCGCGCCAACAAAATTGCCGGTTACCGGCAGGCACTGGAAGGCGCAGGGCTGCCGGTTTGGGTGATCGAAGGCAAGGCGCAGTTTGCCTACGGCGATGCTGAAATGGCCGAGTTAGGCAAGACGCTGGCCGAGCAGATTTACCAGAGTGCAACCCGGCCGGACGGCATTGTAGCGCTGAACGACATGTTGGCCATCGGCATGATTTCCGCCTTCCAGCGGCTCGGCGTGCGGGTACCGGAAGATATTTCGGTTGTCGGCATCGATAACATGTTTCTGTCCGAACTGTTTAACCCGGCGCTCAGCTCAGTGGCGCCGCCGCTGCGCGAGATGGCGGTGAAAATTGTCGATCGGCTGATGGGTCGACTGGAAAACCCTGAATTGCCGGTGGAGGAGTTTTTATTCGCTCCCAGCCTGGTGCGCCGCCAGTCGGTTATTAACGCGTAATCTCCGGCGGAGCTGCGGTTCCGCTCTCTTTCATACAGAATCCATGCTGCGCTCATGCGCGGCGGGGCTTCGCTGCGCCCAAAACCGCAGCGGGAGAATAAAAATGAATAATGAATCCTGCGTTTACTGCCATCCAACCAATGAAATCCTGCTGTGGCAAAACCCGCTGTGCCGGGCCATTTTCATTGCCGACAGCCCTTTCCCGGGCTGGTGCCGAGTGGTATGGCATGAGCATATCGAGGAACTGAGCGATTTGCGTGACGACCAACGCAACAGCATCATGGCCGTGGTGGCTCAGGTTGAAGCGCAGTTGCGGCAATTGCTGACGCCGGCGAAGATAAACATCGCCAGCTTGGGTACCGCGTTGCCGCATTTGCATTGGCATATCATCCCACGTTACCTCGACGACTCGCATTTCCCCGAGCCGGTATGGAGCCAGGCGCTACGGGAGCCAACGGCTAAAACACTGCCGGAGAATTTTATTGAATTAATAAGGGAGCGGCTGGCGATAACGCTGGGCGAATGAAAAAATGCCGGGCATGGCCCGGCATTTTCAACTAAATTACGGCTTTTCGGCGATTTTGCGCAGGTATTCGTTGTTTTTGAATGCAATGATGATCATTTCAAAACAGACGCGGGTAAACACGCCGCCGAGAATAATCCCGAGCAGGCCACGGAAGAACTCCCCGTAGAACATCGCCCCAATGCCGCTAACAAGAATGCCCAGCAGGCAAAGCCAGTAAACGGCGGTGATGATTTTCGGTGTCAGCATCGCGTCAAAAAAGAAAATATTTTTCATTGTAAATCCTTCCTTAGGTCAGTATTTAATTATCCCAGAGGCGACTCGTCAGCGTCGATATGGCGGCCGGCCCTATTTGTTACGCCGGTTATGATAACGAGTTATGCGAGGCAAAGCGCAAGAAAATCAACGAACCATTGCATGAAGGTTGAGGGTAAAGATGCGCAACAAGATAGGCCACAACATACTGGGCTGTTTGGCGGCATTGTGGCTGTGCAGCCAAAGCGCACAAGCGCAGGAAACGCTGATCTTCGTCCGGCACGGGGAGAAACCCGCCAACAACAGCGGCCAACTGACCTGCAAGGGGTTGAACCGCGCACTGGCATTACCGCAGGTGCTGCTGGGCCGCTACGGCAAGCCGGACTTTATCTTTGCTGCCGGGCCGAAGGAGAACAAAAGCGGCAGTTCGCTGCGCGCTTTGTCGACCATTATGCCCACCGCCGTGCGTGCAGAGTTACCCATCAACATTCAGTTCCACGCCGACGACATCGCCGGGCTTGAACAAGCGCTGCTCAGCGATAAATACCAAAACTCGCGCATTTTCATCGTTTGGGAACACAAGAACCTCGACAAGGTGGTGAAAAGCATCGTTGCCGCACGCGGTGGTGATGCCAATCAGGTGCCCAAATGGCCGGGCAGCGACTTCGACAGCATTTTTGTGGTCACGCTGGATAACAGCGGCGGAGTGAATAAGGTGTCATTTAAACAGGAAAGTGAGGGGCTGACGCAATTGGCGGAGACCTGCCCATCCGCAGGGTAAAGCCAGAACAGCCTTAGATAGGCATGGTAGAGGGACCTCCTTATCACCTGGCCGCTGTCGCTGCCGGTGTAATAAGCCCCAACTCAGCGCCCAATCGGATAGCCTGGCGGGCGTTGCCGACGCCCAGTTTCACCACAATATTACCCATGTGGAACTTCACCGTACTCACGGAAATACCCGCAATGGCAGCAATCTCTCCATAGGTTTTCCCCATGCTGGACCAATACAGCACCTCATTCTCCCGTGGGGTGAAAATGGGTTTGCAAACACCCGCATGATGCTCGCTTATACCGGAGGAGACCGACCCGGCGAGACGATACATCTGTTCATTAAAATCGATCAGTAACATCTGCAGAGCGCCGCGATCGGACGAGAGCCGCTTTTCCAACGCCCCTTGTCCGTTGCTGCCGATGATGACAGACAACAGCGCCAGGTTGTTCATAGGGTCATGCAATACAAAAGTGAAACCGTTAACGATGTGGTATCGCCTGGAGAGGGAAAATATTTTATCTGACATCAGGGTAATATTTTCGCCCCATGCAAAAGGCGAGGCGCGTTTGAACGCAGTCAGTATCACCGGGTCTGTAAGCTGGAAATTATTGGCGCGGTAGAGATCCACCCATTCGTCCGGGTAACTGGAGATAATAAGCACATCTGACGGATTATTCTTCCTGACAACCGTGTAGGCGTATGCCGGGCTACCGAGTGGGGATAACTTCCTGTCGATATGCTCCCGAAGCGTTCCCGTTATGGTTTGATTTTCATTGAGGGTAGAAAACATGCGCGCTCCGTGGCGATCCGACTTTACCCTTTAGAGGAAAGAACCTAGACTTAAGTACAGCTTATATATTGTAACCCGCAGTATATAATAAACCTCGTTAGGCTCTGGTAAAAAAAACCTGACCGTTACGGTCAGGTAGCCAATATAGCCAACACCAGGGAAAATTTTCCGGTCAGACAGGGCATGCAAAAAGCCACTGCTGTCCGGGAAGATTACTTTAGCATTATTAACCTATACTTTCAAATTCATCTGCACCATACCCCTCTGGCCAGCGGCCAGCACCCTGGAAAAACCGGGTATATGCAGTCAGGATATCTTTACCCGCTGAGGGTGGGTATTAAGCAACACGCACAGTTTCTCCAGGCTGACTGAAGGGGAGAAATAAAATCCCTGAGCGATATCGCAACCATATTGCTCAAGGTAGTGCAGTGACTCTTGATCTTCTACGCCTTCGGCCAACACGACATAATTGAGCTTATGTAACATATCAATAATGCTTTGCACCACGATTCGGCTCTCGTTGTCCGTTCTCAAGTTTTTGATCAAAGATCCATCCAGCTTAATCACGTTGGCGGGGATATGCCGCAGGTAGTTTAGATTGCTGTAGCCTGCGCCAAAGTCATCCAGCGCAATGGTGTAACCTCTGGCCTTGAGCGTCTGCAAACAGGCTAACGCCTCACCGCTTTCAAGGATCCGCTGTGATTCCAGACATTCGATCTCGATATCTTGTGGTTGCAGATTATAGTGGCAGAGTGCGTCGTCCAGCCTGCCCGAAAAGTCTTTCTCGGCAAAATTTTCGGCGGTGACATTGATCGATACGGGTATATTGACCCCTGCCTGACGCAACCTGAAGACCTCGCGGGTCGCCTGTGAAATCACAAACTCGGTGAGGGGTTTGATCAGCGACGTGTTCTCTGCGAGACGAATAAAATCACCGGTGGGGATTGCCCCGAGTACCGGATGCTGCCAGCGCAGCAGCGCTTCCGCCCCAATAATCTGCTTCGAGATCAGCTCAACTTTGGGTTGATACTCAAGATACAAACCGACCCTTTGTTTCAGACTTTCCGCCAGTTCATTGAGCAAATTGAATTTGTATTTACGTATGGCATCCTTCGAGACGTTATAGGCCGAGACGGTCAGGCTCTCATCTATTGCGTCATGCAAGGCGCTGGTTGCTTCGCGCAACACCTCCTGCGGGTTGCTGCCCTGGACCGAGAACAGGGTGTAGCCGGCATACAGCTCCAGTTTCAACGGCACGATACCGCGCACTTCATGGCGGATCCGCTCTGCACAAGTTTCCAGCATGCCTATTGCCGGGTGTATTTTTTGGGCATCGATAATGGTGGCGAAACGTCCCGGGGAAATGCTGTATAAAAGTTGTTCGCCAAGAAAGGTGCCTTTTAGAAAATGCCCAATATCCATCAACACCAGCTCCACGGCCGAGAGACCGAAAGAGCGCGCCATTTCGTAGGCGTATTTAATGTCGATCGTATCGAGCAGAATCAAGGCATATTCACCGGAGGCCGACGACAGATTGCCGATCTCTCTCATTAACCTCTGGCGATTAGGGAAACGCGTTACCGCGTCGACTAAACCAATCTCACTTTGTGCCTCAATCAGCTCAATAACGATGGTGGTCATATTACTGAGCAAACCGACCCTGGCGGCCGAAAAAAAACGCGGTTGTTTGTCGGTGATGCATAACGCCCCGATAATATAGCCTTCGCGGGTACGTATAGGCATGGCGACATAGTGACGAATCGCGGCAGGGCCGGTGACCATCAGGTCTGATGCGAAACGTTTGTCCCGCTTGGTATCCTTGCAGATCAGCGGTTTACCGCTATGTCGGACAAAGTTGAAGAGTGGGCTGTTAAAATCGATATCCTGCAGTTCGGTATTGATTTTTGCCTTGATCCAGATTTTTTTTGAGCCGTAGAGACAGATAAAACAGCCGGGCACTTGCAGAAGCCGGCACGTCAGATCCAACACATTATGAATAGCGTCATTATGGCTGGTATCAAGCCCTTCCAGGGCATCGATCGTGGCTTGTCGTTCCTCTTCGTTTTTACTGAGGTGTCTTAGCATGCCTGGAATCCCCCATCAAAGCCGATAAAGACGATTCAACTAGCGGATCGTGTAGGTCTTTTTGCCTGCGGACTTCGCCTGGTACATGGCGTCATCGGCTTTGGTCAGTAACGCTTCAGCGCTGATATTGCCGTCTGAAGATATCGCGGCGCCGATGCTGGCGGACAGGGTCACCTTCTGATTGCCAATTTGCGTTATCGCCGCCAGCTCCGTGAGTAGCTTCTCGCAAAACTCACTGACTTGCCGCTCCGGGTGCATGAGCGGCCACAGGATTACCGTAAACTCATCCCCGGCTAACCGCGACGCACTGTTGTTGGTGCCGGCACAGGCACTGAGCAGTTTGGCGAAAGTCTTCAGGATCAGATCGCCAAAATCATGGCCGAAGGTGTCGTTGATGGTTTTGAAACCATCAAGGTCAATGAACAACAGCGCCATCTGCTGCTGGGGGCAACAGAGCTGCAATGTGCCGGCCAGCCGGCGCAGGAAAGCGCGTCGGTTGGTTAACCCTGTCAACATGTCATGGGTGACATCGTATTCCAGCCGCTGCTGCAAGCGTTTAAGCTCGGTGATGTCCATAGACAAAATATAGAAACCCTGCGTTTCACAGGGCACTAATGTGGTATGGACCATCAATAACCCTTGCCGCGTCTGGAGTTCATTCTCAAAGCTTAGGGTTTCCCCGTATAACGCTCTTTCGATCACAGGTTTGGCCGTCGCATAAGCAGCCTCTCCTATCAACTCTCGTACCGTCATTTCCTTGAGGCGCGCTTCATCCAGGCCAAACCAGGTCTTATAAGCGCTGTTGGCGAAAAGATAACGTTCCTCGTTGTCAATCTGGCTGATCAGGGCCGGCATATTGTCGGTAATGGCGCGCAGACGTTCTTTCTCTGCGCTAAGTTGATGTTCGGTAAGGACTCTGCTGTCAATTTCGAGATTGAGTTTATTAACGACCACGCTGAGCTCGTGGGTACGGAGTTCGACCCGCTCTTCCAGCTCATGCTGCAACGCGAACAAATCGGCCTCAGCCGCTTTACGCTCGCTGATATCCACAATGACCGAAATAAAATGGTGGGGATTGCCATTCGGCAAGCGGTTAAGGGCCACCGTAAGCTGAACCCAAATAATTGAGCCATCTGCGCGGTAATAACGCTTTTCCATCGAATAGGTTTCTATCTCGTTGGCTAGTAACTGTTTCAGCAGGCCAAGGTCGATATGCAGATCGTCCGGATGGGTGATGTCCTGGAACGTGCGCTCCAGCAATTCCCGTTCAGAATACTGCAGCATTTCGCAAATGCGTGGGTTGACGCGCAACCAATACCCTTCCAGCGAGACCAGGGCCATACCCACAGCCGCCTGAGAAAATGTCTGTTCAAACATGGCTTCAGTGCGCTGCAGGTTAGATTTCAGGCTTTCGGTATAAATATTCCGCTCAACACTATGCAGATGTTCTTCGATTACCGCGGCAAAATCCCGTAAGTCGTGCGCCCTGTCATGGGAAAAGGATTGAGGACGGCTGTCAATAATGCACAGCGTGCCCAGCGGCAGGCCATCCAGCGAGAGCAAGGGTTGCCCGGCGTAGAACCCAATCTTTGGGCCGCCGGTGACCAGGGGGTTATCGAAAAAACGCGGGTCGGTGGCGGTATCGGGCACCACCAGGGTCTCTCGCTGCAAAATGGCGTGCCCGCAGAAAGAAATATTGCGTGGCGTCTCCCTGGCATCCAGGCCAAAGCGCGACAAAAACCACTGACGATCACGGTCTATCAGAGAAATCAGCGCAATGCTGACGCCAAAATATTTTGCGGCCAGCCGCGTGATGCGGTCCAATTTTTCCACTGAATTCGTGTCCAATACGTTCAACGAATTCAGAACCGACAGACGTTCGGCTTCATTCTCTGGAAAGCATGGCTCGAACATATGTGCTCCGGTAGTAGTTTACTTAAATACAGATTAGACGTTTTTCTATTACCCTGGAAAACCAATTATGATTGCACTTGAAATGATTTCGGCAGGAATCACTGAGGGGGTTAAATTTATCATGATGATAATATTTAAATAAAAATTCTCGTGAAGAATAACGCTCTGGAATAGATGTTAACCGCTCAGGGCAAGGTGTTTATCCTACCGATAATATTGCCCCACCCTGTACAGGTGTCGGAGATAATAAGGTCCGTAAGGTAATAATAAATTGCGAGCCAGATTCCAATCTCTACAACAAATCCCTGTAAATCTATCCAGCCTGTTTCCTGCGCGTTATCGCCGGGATAGAGTCTTCTTGCTGCGGCAAAATCCGTAGCCGGGATTGGAACCCCCGATTATCTCAGCGCCGTGGCTCAGGAATCCACAGAAGGATTATGTCATGGCTTATTGTATCTGGCGGAATCGCTGGAGAATGGAGAACAGAGCTCAACAAGCAGCAGGGTGCAAATCAGCGCCTGGCTCAAAGCTTCCGCGCATGTGCTCCCTGCTCTGTTAGAACTTAGCGAACAGGCAAACAACCACCTGTTGCAGATGCATGAAGGCAATGTTTATCAGTCATAGTTTGCCCGCAATGCGTTATTGACTTGATGGCGAAACCTGCAAAAAGACACCGAACGCGGGTGTCTTAATTTTTATGCGGGCCAAATGCAGAGCACCTTTCGTTGAATTTAAGAAAGTGCGGAAAACAGTGCGTTGGCGGAGATCACAGGAGTGATAAACCAAAATTATCACATTGATATTAATTGTATTTTTTAATATAAAAATCCATCTTATACACCTCGCTATACACAAACATTGCCATGAACAATTTTGACTCAGCCCCTGCAACTCACCGCTGGTCAGAAAAAGATTTATGGCAAAACAGATCACAGTAGTAACTTTTAATTTAAATGATTAAAAATCAATAAACTACATGGTGAATGGTTATCTAAAACTATACATAACCGTTCACTTCAGAGTGAACAGCGTCAGCCAGCAGCATTCCCCTTACTCTCAGGTAAACCACACCGACTACTTTGCTCCCTTCACATGTTTATGGAGGCCCGTACTTTCTGGTTGAAAACTCAGACAACCCGACCATTGTGCAAATGTAAGAACAGCTGCACTAGAGATAACTATTGCAATAATAACTATGAAAATAAAAACATAGCATAATGTAAATAGACCCGTTTTAATTCCATGCACTTTTTGAGCTCCCGACCTGGTTGATCTCTTCCCCAAATCAGCACTAGGATAAATCAGAGATCCGGCCTTTTTTGCAGACTTCGGACAAATTCCTCCGGAGTCTGGTTATTTAATGGAGAATGGGGTATTTGCGGTTATATGCCTATCGCCAGCACTCGACCTTTTCCTGCGCATCTTCCAGTGACAGGAACCAGTGAAAGTTCAGACACTCGTCACGGAAGCTACCGGTAAAGGATTCGATTAACGCACTGTCCGTCGGTTTTCCCGGCCGGGAGAAGTCCATCGTGACGCCATTTTCATACGCACATTTATCCAACGCCTTTGAGATAAATTCGCTGCCATTGTCGGTCTGAAGCCGTTCGGGGACTCGCTGCTGTAATTGCTTCAGCCGCGCCATTACCGCAACGACGTCGTCACCCCGCAGCCCCTGTCCCACTTCTATCGCCAGGCATTCCCGACTAAAATTATCGACTACAGTCAGCGCCCGGATCCGGCGCCAGCGGAATAGATTATCAGCCACGAAATCCATGCTCCAGCACTGATCGGCCGCCGTCGCTGCCGGACGCGCCCGTCTGTGCCTGGCTGTGACATGTCGACGGGGGTGCTTTGTCCGTAGATTCAGCCCTTCCTGACAATAAATACGGTGAGTTTTCTTATGGTTAATCAGCCAGCCTTCCCGGCGCAGCAGGATATGAATGCGCTGCACGCCGTAGCGAATACGGGTTTCGGCTATATCCCTTACGCCCATGTCACCGAATTTCTTCTTCCTATTGTAAAAAGTGGGTTCAGAAATTCCCATCTTTCTGCACACTTCCACCACGCGAGTGCCGGTTTCAGCCTATTTCAGGGCAAACGCGATCTGTTCTTCGGTATAACGTGTCTTTTTCATATCAGATGACCTCTTTTTTTAGGAGAAGAAAGGCCGAAAACACTACGTTACGCCGGTACTGAACAAAGGGAAGAGATCACAATGTCGGTGCAGTTGGGAGGAACCAAAGAGGTTACGCGGTGTGAAGATTTGTTACCTGAGGGAGTAGAGCGCCAAGGGGTGGATGCACGGTGACGCAGGAGGGGCCGACCGTTGGCCCCTACCACGTCAGGCGCCCCTAGCCTTGACAAATGGATAGCACACCAGGGATTAGTAAGGCGATGCAATGACGACAACAGACCCACTGTGATCCCCGGGCTCCGCATTGAGGGCATCAAGTGTCGAGGTGAGGCGAACACGGTCAGTCCCGTCCATTTGTGTTGTAATATCGGCGGTCACGCCTGGTGAGAGCTGGATTTTACCGCCCCCCTGGATCGTGATCACGGGTTTGGCACCACAGTCTACTGTCCCTTCAATACCAACGATAGAGTGAGCATTGGTATTAATTACGCCGTGGTCGAGCGTCGGGGGTAAGTTGATATTACAGATAGCGTCTGGCGGTAAGGGTTTATGGCAATAGACGGAGCCGCTATTGGCAAGTGCAGTTGCGTTCATTTCGCCGTATATAGTTCGAGCGGTGTTCGCCGACCACCCCCCCGCCTGAACAAAGACGACACACTCCCCCCCTGTATCGGCCCCGCCATGTGTCCATGTACCAGTGGTGAGCGTGCACGTGGACTCGGGGGTGAGTTCCCACGACGAATGGGACTTGAGTACACAATTACGGATAGTGGGAGCATGGTACCCCGACACGAACGAGCAGTAGTTAAACGGCATGCCTAGGGGACCACTCCCGCCCAAACAGTGAATCATGACGGCCATCAGCAGAAGTTGTGCGCTTGGGGATGGGGGCACGGCGGGGGTTTGTTCAGTGAGTTCGACGCGGTCCGCGGTATAAACCACACTGAGGCCGCATGCGTACGGAGGATATGGCTGACAAGACAGGATCCGGTGGTTCACGATGTTTGGGTGCAAGACAGCAACTGCGGTTACGGGCGTGATGAGTATAACGAGGAGGAGTAATTTGGTAAGGGCGTTCATGGGCCATCCTAGGGTGAAAATTTGTTCAGCAGGCATTCAGCTCACGTTTTATAAGTGGTGTTTTGCCCTAATTCATCCATCGGGTCTCATATTCCCGCACACGCAGGTCGGTCTCTGCCTTCGACAGTTTCCTCATACATGCCTGCTCATAAAGCCGCGCAATATGTGCCCGATGGTTCTCTATTGCTCTCGGGGCTATCCGGGGCCCTTCGGGGGCATACCATAGTCCCAACCAGTCAAAGCCATGTTCAATCTTCCCCCGTTGCGTTTTATCCGGGTGTGTTTCAAAACCACCCAAATCAAAAAATTCATGCAGTCGCTTGCTTGCCTTGCGTAAATGCCAGCGCTTTTTGGTGAAGAAAATAAAGTCATCCCTCTATCGGGCATGAAATATCTCCTCACACGTCGCAAAATAACTATAAACATGCCGCCGCCAATAAGTGGGCTCAGCGCACTGCCTGTTTGACGTTATTACTCATATTCCAGATGGAAGGTCGCCACCGCACTGAAGGGGCCGCGTTCGATACTCTGGTCACTGAGGGCTCCCGGCTCGCCCTGCACATAGGCCTTCAGAGCAATGATGTTGCTCCCCTCCTGCAGCAGGGATTTATCACTCACCTGATTCAGTGGCAGCGGTTTGGCCGACGCTGTCTCAAGCCCAATGGCAATCCCCGTGGCCGCACTGCCGCCGTCAAGGGCCAGTAGGCCCGGCAAGGCGCTGCTTTCGGTGCCCGTAAAGCTCACGCTGACCGTCTTGCCCAGCGTCAGGTCACATTCTTCCAGGTGTATCTCGAAGGCCTGCCCCAACGTGCGCGTGTTCAGGTACAGGTACTTGTCGATGATGGTGCCAAAATCCAGCGTGATTTCTTCCTCGCCCGGCGGTATCACACAGGGCTCGGCCACCAGGGCGCCGTGCAGGTGCACGTTGTTGTCATCCGCCGCCAGAATCGGCAGCGGTATCGCAATCAGCGCCTGTGCCAACAGCAGGGCAGCGGCCCCGGAACGGGGATGTCCTGAACGCTGACGTTTGCCCAATTTCCTTTTCATCTCGTGCACCTTATTCATAGTCGGCACGCAGCGTGGCCCAGGCCTCAAAGGCCCCTTCGGTCAGCGTGGCACCCGCTTGTTTTATCGGCACCGCCTCCAGACGCGGCGGGCTGTCCAGGTTTATCTTCAGCGTGCTGTTCGGGGTGAAGGGCGTGTCGTTCTGGTACACTCGGATGCCAAGGTCGGTCTTGTCTGTCAGCAAGGCCTCACTGTCGAACCCGGCCACACTGCCGCTCAGGCTGAGCGTCAGTGCCCAACTGCCGCCGACGGCCTTGTCGCAGGTGATCTGGTAATTCAACGGCTGACGGTAGTTCACCCCGTCCACCTTGTTGATACCCACCCGCTCGCCGAAGTCGACATCCACCTGATTACCGTCGTTGATGGTGCAAGGCGGCGGCTCTATCAGGGTGCCGTGAAACGTCATGTCCGCTTCACCGTCCGTTGCCTGTGCCGGGGCAATGCCCGCCATCAGGCCGCCGGTCAGCAACAGGACGCTTATCGTTCTGGTCATGTTCCGCTCCCGTTACTGGTAAGCCACGGCCATCGTGGCCCCTGCGCTGAATTCGCCCCCCGTCAGGGTTGCGCCTGTTTGTTTCACCGGCACCGCCCACAGTTCAGGCATGTTCGGATAGGTGAAGTTCAGCCAGTCGTTGACGGCCAGCTTGCTGTCGCCCTGGCGCAGTTCGATACCGAGCGCTGCCTTGTTGGTCTGCAGCACCGTGGCGTCAAACGCGGCCCCCGTTCCCTTCACCTGAAGCTTCATCGCATTAGAGGGCGCGCCGGTGCATGACAGCGTGTAATTCACCGGCATTTTGTAGTTGTCGCCGTCCACCCGGGTGGTCATCACGTCACCGAACTCCACGTCAATCGGGCGGTCATCGTTTATCACGCAGGGCGGCGGCGCCACCACGGTCACCTTGACCGTGACCGTGGCCGTGGACGCGGCTAATGCCAGCAGCGGCAGCGCGGCCAGTAAAGCAACCAGTGTCTGCCAGGCATGCCGCCGCCGTATCAGGGTGTCCTTCATTGTCCTGCCCACCTCAGTCATAACTCAGATGAAAATCCACCACGGCCCGATAGCTGCCCGCCATCAGGGGAGCGGGGGTGCGTTCCGGGGTCACGGTGTAGCTCAACGTATTCTGCCCCGGCGTCAGCAAAAGCGGTTTACCCCGGCTGCCCAGGCGCACATCGTCACCCTGCGCGTTCTCCAGCCGCAGCCCCAGCCCCGAGACGCCCTGCGCCTTCACCAGCTGCAGGTTATCGGCGTCGCGGGTGGCGTTAAAGCTCACCGTCACCGCCGGCTGATTGTCCGCCCAGGTCAGGCCGCCGGTGCGTACGTCGCGACTGCCCGCCGGGCTACGCAGGCAATCCGTTAATCGCAGTTCGACCAGGACCGGCTCGCCGCGGGCGCCAATCGTCTGCAAACGCCCCGTTCCCACCTCACCCAACGCAACATCCTGATGGGCGCTGGTCATATCCAGCCGACAGGCGCTTTCCGTCAGTGCACCGTGCACGTACAAGGTGCCGTTGGCACCGTCGACATCCCAATTGTTCACCGCCGCCTGCGCCGGTGGCAGCAGCCACAGTATCGCGCCCAACGTCAGCGGAGCCATCAGCGCCAGCCCGCCCAGCGTGGCGTAGTACTTCAGCTCGGTCGCCCTGCGCGGGCCCTGCCGGTGTCTGCCTGTCTCGCGTGTTATGCCCATATCCTGTCTCCCTTCGCGTCGCCGGTGCCCGGCACCACCCGATACTGTTTTGCTACGCCTTCTTCGCCGGCATCACGTTGCAGGTGCTGCCGTTGCAGCTGAAACTCAGCTGCGGTCGGCCGCCGTAGTCGTTGACGTAGGTCAGCACCGGGCTGTTGCCCACCGCTGCCACACTCACCGTCAGCGGCAGGTTACCTTTTGGTGGCACCATCATCGGTTCGAAGCTTTTGATGCCCGAGCCGTCTTTTTTCGCCGCGGCATCTACCAGAGTGACGTAATACGGTGTGGGATTATTGACCACGTACTTGTCGCCCTGCTTGCTCAGGGTCAGTTGCTCCTGCGGTGGCGGCGCGTTCTTGTCCATCGCAATGCTCGTCGGGCGGTAGAACAGCTTGATGCGCGACTGCAGCGCGATTTGCAGCGTGTTCGGCTTGGTGCTCTTCGGCGGGATTTCCCGCAGGTTGAAGTAATAAATCGTCTCGCGGTCCTGCGGCAGCGTCTTCACCACCGGCAGCGCCTGGATTTTTACCTGGCTCGGCTTGCCGGGCTCGATGCGCTGCACCGGGGGCAGCACCGTGAGGGGGCTCTGGATTTTGTTGCCCTGTTCGTCTTCAATCCAGCCCTGTGCCAGGTACGGCAACTGTTTGTTCTGGTTGCTGACGTTCAGGCTCACCGACTGTTGGCTGCCGTCGAAGATGATCCGGGTGCGGTCCAGGGCTATCGCCGCCTGGGCCTGCTGGGCCGCCATGCTGCCCAGCAGGGCGACGGTCAGCAACGCGGTCGTGCCGGTGCTGCAGCGTGAAGGGAGGGTCGTTTTCACTAAGTCGTTTCGCATTGTCTCTTTCCCGGCCTCAGGGCCTCTGAAATGTGTTAGGTAAAACCGCATGCCGCTCTCGCCATTCAGCGGCACAGGCTTGTGTTGTCACGCCTTGGGTTTATCTCCGTCAGGCTCTGGGGTTACGGCACTCAGCGGATGACACGGCAACAGCAACGTATTCATCAGCATGTCCGCCGGTAGCAGTGCCGGCATCCGCACCTCGCACTGCGCCCCCCCACCCCAGTGCACCGTCATGCGGTCACCGGCGTTAATGCCGCTCAGGTAGACGCTGCCGCCGTCGTTGACCAGGCCGGTCTCCTGTTTGCGCGCATTCATCACCGTGGCGCCAAACGGTGGCTCGCTGCCGTCGGCCAGTTTAATCACCGCCATCGCCTTGGCACCGGCAATCACGTCGAATTGCCGGTAACCAATGGCGCCTTCGGTCAGCGTCGCCTGCACCACCGATTTCGTGGCTTCGGCGTTGTCACCCAGCTTGTTCACATCGATGCTCGCCTTGTTGCGGTAGTAGCTGTTTACATCCCCGATAACCGCCTTGCCCCAGACGTTGGTCCGGCTGGTCCGGCCATACCCGCGCACCGGCACGTCCGGCACGCCCTGGGTATCAATCAGCATCCGGGTGCCGCCCGCCATGCCGGCACGGTGCAGGGCTCCCCCGTTCGCCGTCATTGTCATCCCGCCCTGCATCGACATGCCGACGGCGCTGTAGCGGTTCTCCTGGTAGCTGGCATTGGCGCTCATGCGCGACGTATCGCCTTCATGGTTGTAATACCCGTTCACGTTCACGCCGCTGCGAGAGCTGCCGGCGCGCAGCTGGTAGGTATTGTGCTCATCAATCCGGTCGGAGTACCCCACCTGATGCGTGGTGTCGTTGCGGTTCACCGTGGTGTTGTAGCTCACCGTGGCATTGCTCCCCCACGGCATCGACAGCGACAGGTAAGCCCCGTCGTCTTTGGTACCGTTATATTCATTACGGTACGCCGACAGCGACAGGCTCAGGTTCTTAAACCGGCCCACGTCGAAATAACGCGACACAGTCAGGTTGTAACGGTCGTTGGCCGGCCGATCCCAGTAGGTCTGGTGGCTGTAGTTGATGTAGCTGCTCAGCCCCCAGTCACGGAAGTGCTTGTTGAAGGTGACGGTGTACATCTCCTTGCCGTTGCCGGACCGGGTGCCGTAGTATTTCGCATCCAGATACTCGCTCATGCTCATGAAGTCCTGCTCAGAGAAGCGGTAGCCGGCGAAGGTCACCTGGCTGTCGTACTCGTCAAAGTTCTTCGAGTAACTCAGGCGATAAGATCCGCCACTGAGCGTGCCGCCTTCCTGCGGTAACCGCGCCCGTGACTGCGTGGCGTCGAACGACAATGCCCCCAACAGCATCAGGTCACGCCCGATACCCAGTGACAACGCGTTATAATCCCCGCCCGCCAGCGCACCGCCGTACAGCGACCAGCCGTTACTGATCCCCCAGGAGAACTCGCCGGTGCCGAACACCGGGCCGCGCGAATGATGCTGCCAGTCCGAAGGCTTACCCGCCGCCAGCTTGAAGCGCACCGCCCCCGGCCGCGTCAGGTACGGGATGTTCGCGGTGTTCACCACAAACTCCTGCACGCTGCCGTCCTGTTCTTCCACCCGCACGTTCAACTCACCGCTGACCGCATCGTTGATGTCCTGAATACGGAACGGCCCCGAGGCCACCGTGGTCTCGTACAGCACCCGCCCCTGCTGGCTGATGGCCACCCTGGCGTTGGTCTTCGCCACACCCACCACTTCCGGGGCATACCCGCGCAAGTTCGGCGGCAGCATGTTGTCGTCCGATATCAGGCTCGCGCCGGTAAAGCGGAAGCTGTCGAACATGCCCGAATCCAGGTAGCTCTCCCCCAGCGTCATCTTCGAACGCAGCGACGGCACCGCCCGGTAGGCGTAATACCGGCTCCAGTCCAGTTGCTTACGGGTCGATTGCCCCTCTCCGGTCTGGTGGTCGAGGTTCGCCTGCCAGTCCGCCCGCAGGCGCCAGGCCCCCAGGTTCGCCCCAGCCGTGCCGTTGCCACTCAGGGTCTGTGTACTGCTGCCGCCTTGCTGCTGACGCTGGCTGCGGGCATTGGCGTTGTAGTCAAACAGCAACCCCGGAATGCCCTCGTCCCAGCGTGACGGCGGGTCCCAGTTCTCGTCGCTATACTCCAGGAAGGCCTGCGGGATATTGAGATACAGGCCGTTGGTGGCCAAATCCCCCCGCACTTCCATCCCCGGCACGCTGCGCTCATCCAGGCACTCGCCGCCATGCCACCAGGTCAGATCCTTGAGCACGCCTTCCTTGAACCCCAGCTCATTCGCCAGCGCTTTGCTGATACAGGCCCGGCTGCCGTTCGGGTCATCCTTCGGGGCATAAAAAGGCACTTGCTGCTCAGGCAGGTCATTCTTGTTGATATGCACCACCATGCCGTAGGTGCCTGGCATGATGTAACCACCACTGGAAAACTGGCTCAGGTCGATATTTTTTCGGTCGTTGACGTCCAGCACATCCGTATTGAACTGAATGTCGTCTGCCGCGTAGACCACGGTCATCGGCGTGCCCAGCGCTAGCGAGACGCACAACCCCACGGCCTGGAGCCGAACCAGTTTTCCTGTTGGTGACAATCCCATATCCTTACCTTTTTATTTTAAATAATCGTTTCCGACTCAGTGCGCGAGACCTTCAGAAATAATCCAGTTTGAAACGAATTGACGAAAAATAATCGCCGGGCTTCAATGCGTGATTATTCGCCACCAGTTTCAGGGAGTAATTCAATTGCATGCTGCCGGGGATAATACCCACAAGCGGCAAGACCTTTCCGGGTGACGCAATATTTCCCGAGCCATCAGAAATTTGCAGCCCTACACCTGAAGCGCCGCCACGAACACCAAACAAGTCCCCTTCGTTGTCGCCGTCGAAGGTCACCTGGAATTGTTTCCAGTCCTCTTTACCCTGGCGTTCAAGCACACAATTCACGAGGCCAATTGAAAAGGGCTTTCTGCGGCCCTGACCATCACGAATAATATCGGCCACGGGAATAACCCCCATATCGATACTTTGTTCACGGCTGTCCACTGCAATAGCGCAGGCGGTATCGATAATACTTCCTTGCATATTTACCCGTCCCCACCCCGCCAGACCCCCGGCGGCATACGCAGAAAATAATACAGGGGAAAACAGGCAGGAAAATACGATTAACGTTTTGCTATTAATGTGCATCTTCCATTATTCCTTTGGGTGGTTCGCATAAAAAAGGCATGCGGGAAACCCGCATGCACAGGCACACCAATATTTAAAATAAGGGGAATAAAAGGGGCTTAGTTGTACGCCAGGGTAAAGTCAGTCACTGCCTGGAAGTCACCTTCAGTAATGGTCGCGGACGCGCCATCACCCTGCATGTAAGCCGCGAAGCTCAGCGTGTTGTTACCGTCCTGCAATGCCTGCTCTTTGGTTGCCTGGCCCAGAGTGATGACCTGGCCATCACTCTGGGTGATAGCGATGCTAGCGCCCTTGGCATTACCCGTAATCCCCAGCAGACCGTTACCCGCCAAAGATTCCATGCCGGTGAAGGTCACTTGTACCTTGTTCTTGGCAGCCGGCGTGCCGAATGAGCAGTCTTCCAGCTTGATATCAAAGTTTCTTGGCGTGGACTGGCCACTGTCTTTCAGAGTGGCATTAGAAATCTGCCCCAGGTCAACGGTCTGATCGATAGACTCCGGTGCGATAGAGCAAGGTGCATCGATAATAGACCCGGTGAAGGTGACTTTGCCGTGACCCTGGTCAGCAGCATGTGCCATAGAAGCCGAACCAAATGCAATTACGGCAGCCAGAAGTGTCTTATTCAGGTTCATTTGTAAATTTCCTAAGATAATTAATGATTAAAGTTTTATTTCCGGACCACGGACTGCACAATCCATTACGCAAAAAACAATAACTCAATAAGAGATAAAATCGACTCACGTTAAAACAGCATGCAGATCCAGAATAAGAACAAAGGACACCCTCGTTCTGAAATTAATTATTGCAAAAAAAAACAAAAACCGAGAGCTCTTTTATCAAAACCAAATAAAAAAACAATATAAAACTAACAACCTTTTTTTTTGAGGTAAAAATCAAAATATACGATCGTGAAAAACCCCGTTGCGACATAAAAAACTGAAATCATATTGATATGCGATTTTATAGATCGCCAAAGCACAAAATTGCACTACAATGAACCACATGAGGGGCGCATTCCCACATTCAGCGACACATAATGGCATTGGGTGTGGATGGGATCATGGAGCGAATACAATGGCGGAGCTAAAGGCCACACGCAGAGAAAGCCTCCGGCTGCAACACGCGTTACTTATCGCTTTGCAACAGTTAGCACCGCCAGTAACAAACAATAGGTTACCACCGCAGACGAGCTGGCCTTCTACGCGGCAACTGGCGATGGCTCTTGATATCGGGATTTATCGAGCACGTTATTTACTACTCGATATGGTTAGAAAAAATCATGTCGTCGTCAGTAATAGTGCAGTAAAAAATTCGCTACGCTGGTTTCCGATAGAGAAAACTACCCCTTCTCCAGTCGATAATTTTTTACCGGCAAAAGCCATTAATAAATAATAAAGAGCGAGGAATTAATATTGGCCTTCTATGTCAATATTCTGATATGTCTGGGGCTGTGCCTGGGGTTGTTTGGTTTTTGGTTTCGGCGTGCCGCAAATCATCGCGCGATTTTAGTCTCGCCCGCCTTGGCCTATTTTACTGCGGGGGTTGTGGTATTAGCCCTCCCACTGGCATATACCACAGACATGCGAGTTACGAGTGCCGCCTGGCGGGTTGGCGGTACCGTACTTGGACTATTTTGGTTTGTTTCGTGCCTGCAAATACACTGGCGCCGATCTACGGTGCTTGCGGCGCTCTATGGCTTACTCTTTTTGGTTGCCGTGCAGGCCATTATTGCCGGACAGCAGTGGCTTATGCCTGATAATGCCTGGGTCCCTCTCTATGGCAAGCGGGTCTACGGCTCATTCTTTCAGCCGAACGTCCTCGCCAGCTTTATTGCCACCGGCGTTACCCTGCCCCTTGCATTGCTGCTGCTCCCCGGGCTGGCCTCAAAACGCGCCGGAAATGAGCAAGCACGCCAGTGCGGCTTGCTCATGCTACTGGCGATGCTTTCTGCCGTTCTGATTTGCATTCAGTCTCGGGCTGGTTGGTTGGGTGGCATCGCCGCAGTATTGCTCCTTTTTCGTTTTGGTCGTCTCAATTCGCCACGAACGGTCCGTGCCGTTGCAGCACTGACCGTGGGTGTCTTCCTGGGGGGTACATTGCTGCTCTGGGGGCAATCCCTCATTCCTCTGGTCGACCACGCTCACAGCAACCTGTCTCGCTGGACCATGCTACGCGATACGCTAGCCATGATTGCTGACAGACCCTGGCAGGGATGGGGGTATGGAGGGTTCGAGTATGATTTTCAGCACTTTCGCGTTTCCCAGGCTTCACCCACCCAAGTGACCGAAATTGCTCGCCATCCACATAACGAAATATTGCTGTGGGCCGTTGAGGGTGGCCTGATGGGGCTAACTGGCATGACGCTGGTTCTTATCGGCATAGGGACCATTGTCAGGCAGGCGATAAAACGGGACCGTTCTGCTCTAAGGGCCGGTCATCGCATGGCCGGAGTGACGACAGCGCTGAGTATTGCCGCACTGCCCATGGCTATCCATAGTCTGCTGGAGTTTCCGTTCTACCTCTCGACGCTGCATTTCGTCATTTTCCTGCTTATGCTCGCCATGGCGGACCGCCTCAGCGCAACAAAGGCAACCCTAAACCCCTTGCCGAACATCTCGAGCAGAATACTGAACCGGACCCTGACGGTTCTGGCGCTGGGCATTACCGTGCTGGCCAGCTTTACCCTTAAGGGGGCGGTGACTCTCACGCAAGTGGAAAGATTTGGCATGGAAGATGTCGCCCCCTTAAAAACGTTGCCCTCTCTGACTCGTCAACTGCTTCAGGAACGTATTACCTTTGATGAGCAGGTCGGTGCCCTGATGACCTACAACCGGACGCGTGATGAACATCTACTGGAAGACTACAGCCAGTGGGCACAAACCTACCTGCAACAACGCATCGACAAGAACGTTTACGCCAACCTAATCCCCATATTACTGCACCAGAAACACCGAGCAACTGCAGAGCGTTATCGCCGTGAGGCGGCATTGTTTTTCCCGACCGATATTCGTTTCTCCCCCCCTTCAGTCGGTAGCACTGCAACGCACAATAACCAGGAAAGTCGATGAAAAAAAACCACGTCAATATCTTTATACAAGACCCCAATCAATATTTTGCACAGGGCCTCAGTGCCTTGTTACAAATTGAGGAATTGTGTAGGGACACAACAGTCACCTTTTTAACTCATCAGAATCGCTATCTGGCCGACCTGATAATAGTAACGGATGATCCCTCCACTTTCTTCAAGGCCTATTCGACAGCAATGATGAATGCCCGGCGAAATGTACTTCTGATCCAGGATAACCCCCGATACCGGGCAGTTTCACCACTGTACCGGGCCAGCATCATCAAACGCCGCGACAGCATAAACACCGTGCGGCAGTTAATTGAGACGGCATTCAAAAAACACAATGACAGCACCACCGATGATGCTCTGTGCAGAAATCCATCTCTAACATTCAGGGAAGGTCAAATTTTAACCGCTATAGCGCAAGGACTGCAGCCTAACCGTATAGCCAGGCAACTCGGAGTGCACTCCAAAACGGTGAGCTCCCATAAATGTGCCGCCATGCGCAAGTTGGGGTTCTCTCGTAATCACGAATTGTATCTCTGGCTGTGCAACCAGAATGGTCTGCCGCAAAGCCTCATCGAGGCCCAAACGCTGCCCCCTCCTCGGAAGAGTAACGCCAATCAAGCCACGCCTCGGAAACGAGAGATCTCAGCATGATAAATAAAGAAAAAACCTACTCAGCAGGATGCGCACCAAGAATGAACAAATCGGTCAATCACACAATTCGTATGGGCATCGTGTACCTCATTGTCCTCGGCTCTGTAGCCTGCCAAACGCAAAAATCAGGCAAGCCAACCACCAAGGACCCTGCCGCCACAGAACAAAACATCACCGAAGATGCCCAGCTCAAACACCGTGAGATAGAGCGATTAACTCTGTGCCAAGAGCAATTAGGCGCGTTGATTAAAATTAATCCAAAACAGCATCAGCAGTACAAACAGGCCTTCGACAACCTGATGAACGGTGCCTCACAGTATGCGAGTCTGCGCGTCCAAGTGAACAACAATACCCAGGAAACGGTGGATGCTCTATATCGTTACAAGATCAACTACCTGTGTGCCAGTCTCAGCCAAGCCGTGTTGACCGGCCTGGCTGAGCGAGCGGAGCAGGTTAAAGAGGAACCGGTGAAATGAGTCAACGAAAATGGCTGTTCACCCAAGGTTACACTGCATTAGCAGCCCTTATGATAACCGGCAGCGTCTCGGCGGATGACGGTGTGCCTGCCTTATTACAGTTTGCCGAACAATATCAACAACAGGTGCTTGAAAAACCGGCAACCACAGAAAAAGCGCCCACGTCAGGTGTCGCCGTATCGACGAAAAATCCGACACAGCCCACCCGCAGGCCGGAGAAACAGAGCGCCGTAACCCCGCAGGGTAAACCCAGTACGCAACATCAATCGCTGCTAGCCAGTAAACAGCAACTTGCACGGCAATACATCGAACTGGAAACACTTCGTAAGGAAGTTAGCGCGTTACGGGCAGAAAAAATCTTACTTCCCGCTGTTATCCCCCCCAAATTGCCTGACCTGCAACCGTTGAAACAATGGGTCGTCAGTCTGGGAAAGGCCTGGCGTGGATCACCCGATGCACAACGAACTACCGCCCTGCTTCGCGAGGCGGTACTACAGACAGATCGGGCACAAAAAGCGGCAGCCCAGGCCAACGAACAGATCAAGAGTCTCAACGTTGCAGCGCAAAAGGCCGAAGGTGAACGTGAAAAACTGCAGCAGGAGACTGAAAATACGTTACAGGCCTTGCGCGCAACGCTACTGGACAATGAACAGAAATTGGCCAAGCAGAAGGAGGTAACAAACCAGGCACAAACGGAATTGGCCGCGTTGCGTAAACGGACTTCATGGAATATGACACCAGAGCAACTGGCGCAGGAGAAAACCCGTCTATCCTACGCCGCGGGTTCAACGCTGGGTCAGGATATTCAGGCAATGATAGTTGAGCGCCAAGAATGGGGAGTCCCCGTGGAGCGGGATGCCTTGCTGGCCGGCGTTATCGACAGCGTATCGGGGCACTTGCAGCTGCCGCAGGAGCAACTGGCCCAATTAATGGTAAAAACCGATGCCACCGCCAGTGCGGCGCGTGATAAACGACTTCATGCACAAGCGATTCGCGATGACGACTATCTCGCTAAGTTTAAAAAAATGAAAGGTGCAACCCTTTCTCCAATGGGGTTCTGGTATCGAGTCGATTATGCCGGCGACAGTGAACTTGCAAAGGATGCAGTCATTGACGTGGTGGTGAAAGAAACCTTGACCGACAACACCGTCATTCAGGACATGGATCTTAATGGAAAGGTCTTGTCACAACCGCTTTCAGCGTTTCCACCGCTATTCCAGGAGGCGATAAGTTACCTGCGCAACCACGGTTCACTGACCCTGGTGGTTCCGCCAGCGCTGGCCTATGGGGACACCGGCTATCCGCCTAAGGTGCCGCCCAATGCCACCATGGTCTATACGCTACGTATTGACAATAGCCATGCCCCGAAATAAATCGTTCCGATAAAAATCGGCACGTACCCCGTCAGTAGCACTATCGCTGGCAGGGGGATTCCTTTGCAACAGAAGCGTGGGAAAAAAATATCACAGAACTAAAAACACATCCTTATTTGATCAACGCGTCACGCAACGGCAATGCATGCAAAGAGTTTGCCTGACGTGATTTATTATAATATCTACGGGCTAGAAAATAGCTTCGACCAGGCCATTATATTTTTTCTAAACATCGCGACAACATCAAGTACAGATCATCACATCGACAATACAGACCGCAAGCACTACCGGGATAAAAATAAAGACTCAGCCTACAAGTGAAACATCACATAATTGGGTGTAAACATTGGTCAGATGGAAACAATAAAAACCTAACTTGCGCAAGCTCACACAACATAAGAAAAAGCACACATGTAACTACATTTAATTACAATTAATACAAACCCTCCAAAACCTATAAAATAAAGGGTTGTGTTCGCACATAAACATCACGGTCAAAGTTTTTTTCTTTCATGTCAAAGAAATCACTGTTCAGGCAGAGGCCGAAACCCTTGAGGGTCAGAATAAAATCCGACGGAAATCCATTATCATTTAGAGCGCGCCGCGTTTTGAAAATAAGTTGATTATAACGAGCCTCCATCAAGTCATGGTTCTGCTTGGGCCATATATATTCAATCAGCAACGCCTTTTCATTTATTTTATTCATTAGACAGTATATCAGCAGGGCCTGATTTTTACTCAGAGCAACCACGATATTCTGGCCCTTGAGATGTAGCACCCGAGATTTCATAAGTAACGCATCATTTTCAAAAAAAATATGATTTGGCATAGAACCCCCTCTCGTTTAGAACGTTTCAATAATCCAAGGATGGATACCCAGGATAGTTGCAAGTTGTCTGGGCACATTCACTTACTCGGAATATCCGCAAGCCATGCATCCAGCGCCAAAGCATGAGAGAGGTTACCACTTAAAAACACGATTTGGTTTTATATAATTAATACAACACCATTCATAGATTAATATTCTGCCTTATAGTTTTTTATAGGTTTATATTTCAGACAAATGTAACTCATCGGAAAAGGTTTACAACCGTCGTAAACCTTGGCTGCATTGGCATAGCAGCGTTCATTTTTATCCTGTCACCTGGAGCCAGAATAGCTTGGGCACTGACGGATGATCTCTGCCTGTGACGTTGACCGTGACCAAGAAAATCTGCCGAAACAGGCAGTGCGAAAAACACTCGCGGTGTAGGACATTGCCCATTTTATATGGGTGGCAATTACAATATTCCACTCTATCCAAACTCAAAATATTAATCTTCAGTGCATAGCATCAATGTTTCATTAGGGAGCGTCAGGACAAAGTCCGAAGAATTAAGCGCAGTCACTTTTAACTTTATATCGCGGTATGTTAAAACACGAAATATGGTTTCAAGTTGCGGATTTCGTTCCTTCATATGGATAGAATAGTAATCGCCATTTTTAATATAACTGAAATTCATTATGCCATCGACAGTCTTCGGTGATGAGTTCTTGCATGACCATTCTCCAGAGACAAGAATATAGCCTTCCCCTCCGGAGTGCAGAGATAAAAAAATATCATACACACTCTTTCCCTTGCAATTTTCCACATTACCTAAAGTGTGTAAACGTGCCCAGCAATTAAAGCCTTTATCTTTGTGCATGTTTTTCCAAAAAATGACACAGGCTGTTACAGCGAGAAAAAATACTAAAATTTTAGTTTTTATTTTCATATACACCTTCAACTCTGGAGTAAATGTAATTTTCACAAGGTGCCTTGCTTTTATAAGCACAGTGACCGAGAATATCGAAATAGGCATAATTACCTGACGTATTCCTTTTTTTGTCTGCTGAAAAATAAACATTAGCTTTAATGGCGCAGTTTATTTTCTCATCCTTAACAATGGCATTAATTCTGTTAATCACCTTACTTCTATCAAGTCGGCGGGTCATGTCATCAATAAGATAAAATCGGCATTGCTGGTAACGAAAAATCTCACTCCTTACCGAGTTGAGTCTCAGATTTTCGTGTATATAGGCGGTAACGCCGGCAGTGAGTAAAACTAAAAAAAAGGTCGCTATCTTAATTTTTTTGGATGAAAAAAAATCGATCCCAATCCCCTTATCTCCATGACCTAATGGCGGGGTGAGGGATTGATTATCTTCAGTAACGGCAGGGGAGGTCGCAGAAGGAGCGATATATATAATATCTGCTTCAAATAAAAAACCATGCTTTGGAATTGTCGAAATAACACCAGGGCAACCGCATTGTGCCAGTGCCTTTCTCAGCATAGAGACATAGTTATTGAGGTTATTATTAGATGCGCTCAGGCCTTTTTTTTCCCACAGCTCATTTAATAACTTATCTCGGCTTATCGGAACGCCAACATTTTGGATAAACAACAATAAAAGTTCATTGCTCACTCGGTTAAGTGTGATCATGTCAATACTGTCATCTTGGCAAAACAACGTGCCATCCGATGAGTTAAAACTTACATAATTGTTTATTATGTACTCCATACATTCCCCTTCAAAACTAACGACCACACAACATTATTTAAACAGAGATTATAAAGTCCATTCTATAAGAAAACTCTGCCATACTTTAATATAGTGATCATTTTCGTTGAATGCAAATTATTGTGATTGCATTTATTAAAAAATAAAATAAATTTATAGTAAGGGACTGCATGTAAGCATAAAACTTAGTATATAAAAATCAAAGTGGGATTATTTTAGTTACTTTCAATCCGTCTGAGCAGGAGTGTTCGACGACACTTTCTGTTGTACGCTGTTGTTTAAAACGACAGTCCTGCCGCATTAGTCTAGGTAAACCGGAAAAGCTGCATTCACCTGTTTTTGGGTTGGCACCAGATAAAATTGGTAGTTTAAATCATCAACGCAGCGCTTAATTCGCGAGGTTCAGTTGTACTAAAACACGATCATGAAAATCCAGTTATCATATTGAATTATTTTGTTTTTTATGATTTTTCTAACCAAGGAAAAACGCCTGGGGGCATTGATTACATAGGTATCCATAAAGGGTTCAGCTTGGAAAACAGGAAATATCCAACGCTAAGAACTTTTTATATACATATTTTACGTAAGCTCTCAAAATGAAATTTACGGTTTCATTTTTCACCGGGTAAAACTGGCATTCAGAGAAATACATCAGCAAACCTAAATAATATGATATTGCTGAAGCTAGAGGGTTGGGCTTGATGCTTATTTATATACTAAAATTTCTGCGAATAATATAATTCTCATAAATTATTTTATAAATAAATTGATTAGTTAACGAAAAAACCTTATCTAATTGATGAAAAATATTTTCAATTACAACCAAAATTTTATCAAGTTTAATAAACGAGAGATAGTCGTTGCAGTCAGCCCCAACAGCATCCTTCTCCATAATCATTCGCACAAATACTGTGGTTAGTGTAATATCAAGAACGTCAATATTAAAAATAATTTCAGCCCCCCCATAGTTCTTAATTAAATAAATCATGAGGTTACATAATCTCACTATTAACAGTTCCGTACGCAAAAAATTCTTATTCAAAATATCAGCCAACACATCAACGTTACCGCTGCGTAAAGCCTGGACATATTTTGTAGCTACTTCAATAACATCGTTGTGCTCATTAGTTAATACCGTACTTTGATTCACATCCTGCTCATCATAACTCTAAGTTGGTGATATCAATTATCAGGCTACTGGATTGTGGCTGGGAAGCTGCCGCAATTGATTTTAAGTTGATGTCATTGCCAGGTGAAAGTTACAAATTGGCCGCTTTTATTCTGAGCATAGTATGTCACATGGTATTGAAATCACGAGCGATAGCGAAAACGCCAACATTTACTACCGTCAGTGTTGATGTTGATAAGGAGGGACAAGCATTGGCGGAAGATCACAGGAGTCGAACCTGCCCAGGACCGCTGGCGGCCCCAACCGGATTTGAAGTCCGGCCGCCCCACCGGGGACGAGGATCTTCCTTCGGGAGTCAGAAGCAAGAGGCTGATTATAGCGCAGTTTATCCCTGGCGCTAAGAGGGAAATAGCGGTGGCCCCCGGCAGCGATACCGGAGGCCGGCGGGGTTAAGGCTTCAGCAGATCTTTCACGTCCAGCAGGATAAATTCGTTGTCGTCCGCCACATTCGGCTGGCGGCTGGAAGAGAACGGGAAGTTATTGTCGTTGCCGACGATAATATGGCTACCGTCTACCACATCGACATTCTCGATAGTGAAGAACGGGAAGGTCAGCACGCCGTCGTTCAACGGCTTGCGCGCCAGCTTGTTCGGGTCCTGAATGTTCAGCAGATCGATATACGCCAGCTTTTCCACCGGTTTGCCGACGTTGGCGTCCGAGAAGGCGATTTTATACACCCGTTTGAACTTCGCTACCTGGCTGAAGCAATTGTCGGTCGGCGCACCCGCAGCGCAGGCTTTGTCCGGCGTGCCTTCGCCATTGTCGCGCTCAATCACCAGGCCGTGCGTGGCGTCGATCATATTGAAATCGCCGATGGCGTTCTGGTTGTCTTCCAGTACGTATTGCCAACTACGACCGGTCCAGGCCTGCTGTTTCACGTCAAACTCCAGCACCCGCAAGTAGCGTTTGCCGTCGACGTTTTCAAACTTCTCGCCGTCCCACAGTGCGCCTTCCAGCAGCGGGTAGAGTTTTCTGCCGTCCGGCGATGCCGCCATGCCTTCAAAGCCTTTGGAACGCGCCACCTGGAAGTTCTGTTTGCCGTCCGGTGCGCCCGGCAGGGTCAGCGTCGGGTTGTCCGGCGATTTCACCACCTTGCCGTCCACCTTGGTGTCGAACACCGCCAGCACCTTGCCGTCCAGATCGGCCTTGATCAGGTAAGGACCGAACTCGTCGCCGATCCACAGCGCATTGTCGGCGAACTGGAAGCTCTCCGGGTCGAAATCACTGCCGGTCAGGTAACGTTTTTCGGTGCTTTCATTGATGATATGGAAGGGCACCTTCTGATCCGGATCGTGCAGGAATACCGTCTTCAGCGGCGTGACCGTGCCGGTGCTGAAGTCGATTTTGTAGTGATTAAGATACAGCATGGCGTCCGGCGAGTTGGCCTTGCTGCCAAAGCCGTTGTCAGTCAGCACCCAGTAGGTGCCGTCAGGCATGTGCTTGATGCCGGAATGGCCCTGCAGCGGCTGGCCGTTGATCGGCAGGCCGATGCCGGTCATGCGATCGGCAGATTTACCCGCCACGCTGCCCAATTCGGTGACACGTTTACCGCTGGTGTATTTGCCGCTTTGCCGTAAATCGGTCGGCGCATCCTGTGGCGCGGAGATGCTGGATTTAACCGGCAGCAGCGCATGCCCGGCCAGGATCGCCTGCGCCGGCTGCGCGTCGGCCCACAGGTTGCTGCTTAATGCCATACAGCCGGCTAACAGCGCCAAACGGGTTTTGGTGATGTGCATGTCATGGTTCCCTAATTGTTGTTATCGCCCCGAGGTAAAAGCAACGTCACTATAGGGAGCCGCAATGACAGAAATATTATTCGCGGAATGCCTGCCGGTAGCTGCGCGGATGAAAACGCCCGGTGATGGCGATTAACGCCACAACCAGCAGCGCATGGATTTGCCAGTCCAGCACAAAGCTGCCGCTGTAGTCGCGCAGCAGGCCGGAAAGATATGGCGTCACCCCCGCCAGCAAAAAACCGATGCCCTGCATAAACGCCACTAACCGCCCCGCCGCCGCCGGGTGCAGGATATGATCGAGCGCCAGCACCAGGCACAGCGGGAAGGCCCCACCCAGCCCCAGGCCGGCGATCAGTACCCACAGCCACGGCAGCGTCTGCGGCAGGTAAATCAGGCCGATAAAACCGATCAGTTGCATCACCAGCGCCAACCATAACAGCGGCCGACGATCCTGCGCCCGCGCCACCGCCGGCAGCAACAGCGCGCCAATCACCTGGCCGAAGGTCATCAGCGCCAGCAGCGTTCCGCTGGCCTGCGGCTGCCAGCCAAGCTGCATATAATACGGCGGCAGCCAGGCGATCAGACTGGTATAACCGCCGTTGATCAAACCAAAATAAGCGCCCAACAGCCAGGCGCGGCAGCTGAACAGCAGGTTCGGGCCGGCGGAAGCGCCGGATGGCGCAAGGCGAGCCAACCCACGGCTGACCGGCCACCAGGCGAGCAACGCCATCAGCGCCGGTGCAGCCCACCAAGCCAACGCGCTGTGCCAGTCATGCCCGGCGCTCATCAGCCACGGCGTTATCGCCGCTCCCAGTCCGCCGCCACCCATCAGCGCCGCCGACCACAGCCCGGCCACCAACGCCATCCGCTTGAGAAAGTGATGCTTGATAATCCCGGGCATCACCGCCTGGATCACCCCAATCCCCAGGCCGCCCAGCACCGCGCTCAGCATCAGTTGCGCGCTGCCCGGTGCCAGTTCGCGCCAGGCGGCACCGAGGCCGATCGCCAGCAGGCTCAGCACCACGCTGGTCCGTTCGCTGAACAGGCGGTTGATCGCCCCACCCCCCAGCGCCATCAGCCCCATCATCAGCACCGGCAGGGTGGTCAGCAGCGCAGCGCCGCCAAAGCTCAGCCCGGTGGCCTGCCGCAGCGTCGGCAGCAGCGGGCCAATCGAGGTCAACAAGGGCCGCATATTCAGGCCAATCAGCACCAGCACCCACAGCAGCGGGTTAAGCCCGCGGCGCGGGGTAGCAGGGGAAACGGAATGATTCAACACGGCATAATCCTGGTCTTGCGGGATGAAGAGTGCAGCGTCACAGCCTGTGCGCCACAGCGTTGCGTTACTGTAGGCATCGCCGCTAGTATTGGGAAATTAAATAATGAAATAGCCGGCAGTGGGAAAATGAATCGTTACCCGATGTTCAATCCGCAGTTATTGCTCAGCTTTGTCGCGGTCTGCGACAGCGGCAGCTTCACCCGCGCCGCGGATCGGGTGTTCCTGTCGCAATCGACCGTCAGCCAGCAGGTAAGGCGGCTGGAGGAGATGCTCGGCAAGCCGCTGTTTGAACGTTCATCCCATCAGGTATTGCTGACCGAAGAGGGCGTCAAGCTATTGAGCTATGCGCGGCGGATTATCGCGCTGAATGAAGAGGCGCACGACGCGCTGACCGGCATCTGGCGCGACGGGGTATTGCGGCTGGGGATGCCGGAGGATTTCGCGGCACCGACCACCGAGCTGCTGGCGGAATTCAGCCGTGCGCACCCGCACCTGCGCCTCGACGTCGCCAGCGGCCTGAGCGCCGATCTGCACAGCGCCTACGCCCGTGAAGAGCTGGATCTGATCCTGGTCAAGCAGCGCCGCAGCCAGCCGCCGCGCGCCGCCAGGCCGGAACCGCTGCTGTGGCTCGACAGCCTAGCCTTCCCGGCGATCGAGCAATCCCCGGTGCCGCTGGCAGTGTTCCCGCTCAATGGCCTGTACCGCGAAGAGCTGTGTCAGGCGTTGGATAACCTCGGCAAACGCTGGCGCATCGGCTACAGCAGCGCCAGCCTGGCGGCACTCACCGCCGCCTCCGCCGCCGGGTTGGGCGTCACCCTGTTGCCGGCCGGCTGCCGGTTACCGAGCCACCGGGTGCTGGGCATCGCCGAAGGGTTACCGCCGGTCGGCAGCTTCGAGCTGGCGCTTTACTACCGCGACAGCGCACCCGCCGCCACCCCAGCACTGGCCGAGCGGCTAAGGGCGTTCTGCGGGTTGGTGTGAGAAGAGCGATGTAGCCTGATTAACTACATTTGTAGCCATTATGGCTACACCTCTTAATACCCGGTTTCACCGTGGCGTTCGCGGTATTCTTTGGGCGTTGCGTCATAGCCTTTTTTGAACACCGAATAGAAGTATTGCAACGACGGGTAGCCGCACATCTGCGAGATCTCGTTGATGGTCAGCGAGGTCGCCGTCAGCAGATTACGGGCGCGCTCCAGCTTTTCCTGATGGATCATATGGTGGATGGTTGCGCCGGTCTCGTCCCGAAAGCGTTTTTCCAGGTTGGAGCGCGACATGCCGACCGCATCCAGCACCTGCTCCACCTTGATGCCCTTGCAGGCGTGATGACGGATGTAATGCATGGCCTGAATCACCGCCGGATCGCGCAGCGAGCGGAAATCGGTGGAGCGGCGTTCGATCACCTTCACCGGCGGCACCAGGATGCGTTGCAGCGGCAGTTCGCGGCGGTCCAGCAACTGATGCAGCAGCTTGGCGGCGCGATAACCCATCTGGCGAGTGCCCTGCGCCACCGACGACAGCGCCACCCGCGACAGGTAGCGCGTCAGCTCTTCGTTATCGATACCGATCACGCAGAGTTTCTCCGGCACCGCGATATCCAGGTGCTCGCACACCTGCAGCAAATGGCGCGCCCGCGCGTCGGTCACGGCGATGATGCCGGTCTGTTGCGGCAGGGTCTGCACCCAATCCGCCAGCCGGTTCTGCGCGTACTGCCAGTTCTCCGGCGCGGTGGCCATACCCTGATACACCACACCCTGATATTGCTCCGCCGCCACCCGTTGGCGGAAAGCCTGTTCGCGCTCCTGCGCCCAGCGTTTGCCGCCTTCCGCCGGCAGGCCGTAAAAGGCAAAGCGATTGACCCCCTTCTCCTTCAGGTGCATAAACGCCGCCTCCACCAGCGCCTGATTATCGGTGGCGATATAGTGCACCGGCGGGTAATCCTCTTCACGGTGATAGGAGCCGCCAACGCCGACGATCGGCACATTGACGTTATGCAGCAACCGCTCAATCTCGCGATCGTCGTAATCGGCGATCACCCCATCGCCCAGCCAGTCCTTGATGTTGTCGATACGGCAACGAAAATCCTCTTCGATAAAGATGTCCCAGTCACACTGTGAAGCCTGTAAATACTCGCCGACGCCCTCGACCACCTGGCGGTCATACACCTTATTGGCGTTGAACAGTAACGTAATGCGAAAGCGCTTCGCGAACATGCGGCATCCCCGATAAATAAACTGCTCTCTGGGATAGCATAGCTATCTTCGAGAGCAGAAAGCATTACCTCATAACTGTGAGCTCAAGCGCTATATCCAAAATAATTGGAGTTGTATCAAGGCGGCAAAGGAACTCATTCCGATGAGCTTACTAAAGTAAGTGATTCGGGTGAGTAAGTGCAGCCAACACAGATGCAACTTCAAGTATGAAGGATATATTCTTATGCCCGGCGCTTGGTGGCGGAGTCCATCCACACCGCCAGCAGCAGGATCGCGCCCTTGACGATGTACTGCCAGAAGGTCGGCACGTCCAGCATGCTCATGCCGTTATCCAGCGACGCCATGATAAACGCCCCCATCACCGCGCCGGCTACGCTGCCGATGCCGCCGGCCAGGCTGGTGCCGCCAATCACGCAGGCGGCGATGGCATCCAGCTCGGCGATATTGCCCGCCGACGGCGAGCCGGCGCCCAGCCGCGAACTGAGGATCAACCCGGCAATCGCCACCATCAGGCCATTGATGGCGAACACCGCCAGCTTGGTGCGTTCGACGTTGACCCCCGACAGGCGCGCGGCGTCGATATTGCCGCCAATGGCATAAATCCGGCGGCCAAAAGCGGTGCGGGTAGCCATAAATATCCCCGCCAGCATCAGCGCGGTGAGGATCAGTACCGGCGTAGGTACGCCGCGGTAATCATTGAGCAGATAAATGGCCCCCAGCACCACCACCGCCAGAAGGCTTTGCCGGGTCACGTCGCCGGCCGCGGCGGCCACCGGCAGCCCGAGCTGCGCGCGTCGGC
>NZ_JBQEOY010000008.1:0-233488 GCF_052045345.1 Serratia sp. 22264 | reverse complement strand
TTCACCGTGGACAACGTGGTGGCCAAGGCGCAGGCGCTGCTGAAGTAAGTCACGGCAGGGGCGGCTTATTCCGCCCTGAACATGACGACGCCAGGCCCGGCAAATTTGCCGGGCTTTTTATTGCCCAAAAATCGCCCAACCTCACAAAACACGAAGATAAAAAATCAACGGCGTTGCTTAAGAACGAGGATTAACTATATGTTAATTTTTAGTTTCTTAAATGTAACCAGGAGTTGATCATGTTGACAAGAATCAGTGCGTCTGTGGTTGCGATCGCGGTACTGGGGGCAGCGCCTGCCTATGCCGACTTCCCGGCAGGCTATCCGGCTGACTATCAGAAGATAGTCGATGGCGCGAAGAAAGAAGGAAAGGTTGTGGTGTATTCCACCACCGATACCAAAGCTGCCGGCCCGCTGATTCAGGGGTTCGAAGCACTGTATCCGGGCGTGAAAGTCGAATACAACGACATGAACAGCACCGAATTATACAACCGCTACATCAGCGAACAGGCGGCGGGCGGCACCAGCGGCGACGTGGTTTGGAGCTCGTCGATGGACACCGCGCTGAAACTGGCGACCGACTACGCGCAGGAGTACGCCTCGCCGGAACAGGGCCAATTGCCGAAATGGGCGGTCTGGAAAGAGAAGGCCTACGGCACCACCTATGAGCCGGTGGTATTCATCTATAACAAACGGCTGATCCCGCAGGGTGACGTACCGGACTCGCACGCCGCACTGGCAAAACTGATCGCCAGCCAGACCGACAAGTTCAAAAAGAAAGTCACCACCTATGACATCGAAAAGTCAGGGCTGGGTTTCATGTTGTCAGTACAGGACTCCAAGGCCGATCCGCATTATTTCGCTACCCTGGCTGACGTAGCCAAAGGCGGCCTGGCGGTGCAGTCCTCCACCGGCACCATGATGGAAAGGGTGTCATCCGGTGAGAACCTGATCGGTTTCAACATTCTGGGTTCTTATGCCGAGGCGCGCGCCAAAACCGACCCTTCGCTCGGTATTTCTTATCCGAAGGATTACACGCTGGTGCTGTCGCGCGTGTCCTTTATCAGCAAAGAGGCGACCAACGCTAACGCAGCGAAACTGTGGCTTAACTACGTGCTGTCGGAAAAGGGCCAAAGCATACTTGCCAATCAGGCGGACATTCCTTCCATCCGCAATGACATCGAAGGCAAGAACGACATTGAAGGCATGACCAAAATGCTCGGCAACGCGCTGAAACCTATCCCGGTGGATGAGAGCCTGTTGGAGTATCTGCAGCCGGCCAAACGCCTGGATTATATCAAGCAGTGGCGTACCGCCGCGGCAAAATAATAACCGGATCCGGACGCGCGTCTGCCACGTCGGCGCGCGCCCTTTGGTCGTCGTCGTTTACAACCATTGGGATATTTTATGGAAGCATGGCGTAGAAAGTGGCAAAGCCTGCCACGCGGCTTGGTGGTGTTGATAACCGCATTGGTTATCTATGTGCCGCTGTCGTTTATCGTGATTCAAAGTTTCCTCTCTGCCCCTTTTTTCTCTCCGTCCAAGGTGTTCAGCCTTGAGGCGTTTCAGTTTATTTTTACCGACCCCGACTTTTACAAGGCGCTGAAAAGCGGCTTTATTCTGGCTTTCGGGCTGGTGGTGATCGCCATTCCGTTGGGGGGAATTCTGGCCTTTTTGATGGTCAGAACCGATTTGCCCGGCCGCCGCTTCATTGAGCCGCTGATCCTGGTGCCGATCTTTGTCTCCCCGATGGTGCTGGGGTTTGGCTACGTGGTGGCCGCCGGGCCGGTGGGTTTTTTCTCGCTGTGGGCGGAGGCGCTGCTGGGCTTCGTGCCGTGGAATATCTACTCGATGTCCAGCATCGTGGTCATCGCCGGGCTGACGCATGTGCCCCACGCCTATCTGTACATTTCTTCGGCGCTGCGCAGCGTAGGCTCCGACGTGGAAGAAGCGGCGCGCACGGCGGGGGCCTCGCCCTTGCAGGTGATGACCGCCGTCAGCTTGCCGATGGTGCGGCCGTCCATTCTTTATGCCGGTGTGCTGCTGTTCTTCCTGGGGCTGGAAGTGTTCGGCCTGATGCTGGTGCTGGGCGACCCGGAAGGTAATCTGGTGCTGGCGACCTACCTGTATCAACTGACCAATAAGCTGGGTACGCCGTCTTACCATTTGATGGCGGCGGTGGCGGTGGTGCTGATCTGCATCACCATTCCGTTGGTGATGTTGCAGCGCCGTTTGATGCGCACCGCCAACCGTTTCGTTACCGTCAAAGGCAAGGCTTCGCAGGCCCGCGCGTTGCCGCTGGGTAAATGGCGCTGGGTCGCCGGTGCCGTGGTGGTGTTCTGGCTGACGGTCACCATCGGCGTACCGCTGGTGGGGGTGGTATTGCGTGCCTTTATCTCCAACTGGGGCGTGGGCGTTTCCATCTGGGACGAACTGTCGCTCAATACTTTCCGCACCATCTGGCAGCAACCCAACTTGCTGCGGGCGATTGTCAACTCAATGGCGATTGGGGTGTTCGGTGGCGCGCTGGCGGTGGCTTGCTACCTGTTTATCGGCATCGCCATGCACCGCAAGCCCGACGGCGCGACCCGTTTCCTCGACTACAGCGTGCTGGTGCCGCGAGCGGTGCCGGGCCTGCTGGCCGGTCTGGCTTTCCTGTGGGTATTCCTGTTCCTGCCGATGTGGCTGGATAAATCACTGAAAGAGGGCTGGCTGTCGGCGCTGCCGGTGGCCGAGTGGTTGCGGGAGAACCTGATCGTCTGGTTGCGTTCCTTGCGCAGCACCATCTTCAGCGTTTGGCTGGCCTATACCGTGGTATGGATGGCCTACGGTCTGCGGCTGATTTCCTCCACGTTGTTGCAGGTTGGCCCCGAACTGGAAGAAGCGGCGCGCAGCGCCGGGGCGACCCGTGGCCAGATCACCCGACACGTCACCATTCCTCTGTCGCGTTACGGCCTGATTGGTTCGTGGCTGTTGATGTTCCTGATTTTTGAACGCGAGTATTCCACCGGGGTGTATCTGCTTTCTCCGGGTACGGAAACCATAGGATCGATGCTGGTTTCGCTGTGGGCGGCGGGTGCCATTGATATCGTTGCGGCGCTCTCCTTTATCAACATCCTGTTGGTGGTGTTGGGTCTGGGGATCGCCCTGCGCTTTGGAGTGAAATTACATGATTGAACTTTCGGTAGAAAATCTGCATTTGACCTACGGCGACAACCCGGTGCTGAAAGGCGTTTCGATGCAGTTGAAACGGGGTGAAGTGGTTTCGCTGCTGGGCCCGTCGGGCAGTGGGAAAACCACGTTGCTGCGTGCGGTCGCCGGGCTGGAAAAGCCGACGCAGGGTCGCATTATCATCGGCAGCAATACCGTATACGATGGCGCTTCACGCAGTGAGATCCCGGCCGAAGAGCGCAACCTTGGGCTGGTGTTCCAGTCTTACGCGTTATGGCCGCATAAAACCGTGTTTGAGAACGTTGCCTATCCGCTGAAATTACGCAAAGTCGCCTCGGCGGAAATCAGCCAGCGGGTGCAAGGCGTGCTCGATCAGCTTGGGCTGGGGGCGTTGGGCAAGCGCCATCCGCACCAACTTTCCGGCGGCCAGCAACAGCGCGTGGCGATTGGCCGGGCGCTGGTGTACAACCCGCCGGTGATCCTGCTGGATGAGCCCTTGTCTAACCTGGATGCCAAGCTGCGTGAAGAGGCGAGGGTGTTTCTGCGCGAGTTGATTATCAAGCTTGGCCTGTCGGCGTTGATGGTGACCCACGATCAGAATGAGGCGATGGCGATTTCCGACCGTATTTTGCTGCTCAACAACGGGAAAATCGAACAGCAAGGTACACCGCAGGAAATGTACGGTTCACCTTCGACCCTGTTTACCGCCGAGTTTATGGGCAGCAATAATCGCCTGTACGGCAAGGTCACGGAGGTGAGTGACGGTAAAGCGCGCATCGAAGGCAAAGACTGGGCGCTGTGGGGCATGGCAGGCGCGGGGGTAAAAGCCGGCGCAGAGGGGACGGCGGTGATCCGTGTCGAACGCGTGCATCTGGGGGACGATCCGCAGGGCAATCAACTTGAGCTGCCTCTGCTGACCAGCATGTATCTTGGCGATCGTTGGGAATATCTGTTCCGCACGGTGGCCGAGGATTTTGTGGTGCGTGCCTATGGCAGCGAGGTTCGCGAGCAGGCGCTGTGCAGGTTATCGTTACCGGCAGAGCACCTGTGGATTTTCCCCAAAGAATAATATCGGCATGGCCGCACCCTGCAATGGGGGGCGGCCTGCCGGCTAAAAGTTGAGCGTTTCATTGTCGGGCTTTGGTGCCGTCTTAAGTCAAAAGTGTGCGCTAGATCATCTTATTCTCGCAAAACCCTCTCGCGTTGCCCACCGGCTTGCTGCACCTGTTCCTTTTGGCAAAACTTTGGTTTATGCTCGGCTGAAGCGTTTCAGTTGTAGCAGTATCTCGCAGAAATGCCCGAGTGACGCCGGTGAAGATCCGCCGGCATAAAGGAATAATGTTACGCGGCGATTCACAGCAGGCGGTGCGATACACTACTCTATGCAGGTTAGTCAGATAACCAGCCAGTGCCCTCTCGATGCCGGTGAACGCGCCCGGCGGAAGAAGGCCCTTTTTCAGGAGCAGCATGACCATCCGCATAGCGATAAACGGCTTTGGCCGCATCGGCCGCAGCGTTTTACGCGCACTGTATGAATCGGGACGTAGAGCGGAAATTTCCGTGGTGGCGATCAACGAACTGGCGAACGCCGAGGGGATGGCCCATCTGTTGAAATACGACTCCAGCCATGGGCGCTTTGCCTGGGACGTACGCCAGGAATGCGACATGCTGACCGTCGGGGACGACACTATCCGTTTGCTGCATCAGCCGGCGGTAGAGCTGCTTCCCTGGAGCGAGCTGGGCGTCGACGTGGTGCTGGATTGCAGCGGCGTGTTCGGCAGTCGGGCAGATGGCGAGGCCCATCTGGCGGCAGGCGCGAAGAAGGTTCTGTTCGCCCACCCGGGCGGCAACGATCTGGACGCCACCATCGTGTTTGGCGTCAATCATCAGACGCTGCTGGCGGAACACCGTATCGTGTCCAATGCGTCATGCACCACCAACTGCATTATTCCGGTGATCAAGCTGCTGGACGATGCCTTTAGCATCGAATCGGGCACCGTGACCACCATTCACTCGTCGATGAACGATCAACCGGTGATAGACGCCTATCATCAGGATTTGCGGCGCACCCGCGCGGCGAGCCAGTCGATTATTCCGGTCGACACCAAGCTGGCCGCCGGCATTACCCGCATTTTTCCGCAGTTTTGCGATCGTTTCGAAGCGATTTCCGTGCGCGTGCCGACCATCAACGTGACGGCCATCGATCTCAGCGTCAGCGTCAGTTCGGCGGTAAAAGTGACAGAGGTCAACCAGCTGTTGCAAAAGGCCGCACAGGGATCTTTTCGTGGTATAGTCGATTACACGGAACTGCCATTGGTCTCGATTGATTTTAACCACGACCCGCATAGCGCTATCGTCGACGGTACGCAGACCCGGGTCAGCGGGCAGCACCTGATCAAGACCTTGGTCTGGTGCGATAATGAATGGGGCTTTGCCAATCGGATGTTGGATACAACACGGGCAATGGCCGCCAGCGGTTTCTAGTACGGCGGCATCGGCAGTTTGCCGGTGCGTCGCTCAGGCAACTTTATAGAGATTTAACCAAGAGGGTTCACCATGTCTGTAATTAACATGTCCGATCTGGATCTGGCAGGTAAACGCGTTCTGATCCGCTCCGATCTGAACGTTCCAGTGAAAGACGGTAAAGTGACTTCCGATGCACGTATCCGTGCTTCCCTGCCGACGATTGAAGCTGCGCTGAAACAAGGTGCTCGCGTGATGGTAACGTCCCACCTGGGCCGTCCTGTCGAAGGCGAATACAACGAAGAATTCTCCCTGCTGCCGGTTGTAAACTACCTGAAAGAACACCTGAAAAGCCCGGTACGTCTGGCTAAAGATTACCTGGAAGGCGTTGACGTTGCAGAAGGTGAGTTGGTCGTGCTGGAAAACGTCCGTTTCAACAAGGGCGAGAAGAAAGACGACGAAACCCTGTCCAAGAAGTACGCGGCGCTGTGCGACGTATACGTGATGGACGCTTTCGGCACCGCGCACCGCGCGCAGGCTTCGACTCACGGCGTGGGCAAGTTTGCTCCTGTTGCCTGTGCAGGCCCGCTGCTGTCTGCCGAGCTGGAAGCCCTGGGCAAAGCGCTGGGTAACCCGGCTCGCCCAATGGTCGCTATCGTTGGCGGCTCTAAAGTGTCTACCAAGTTCGACGTTCTGCAATCACTGGTGAAAATCGCGGATACCGTGATTGTCGGCGGCGGCATTGCAAACACCTTCGTTGCTATCGAAAACAACGTGGGCAAATCACTGTACGAGCCAGACTTCGTTGCTGCGGCAAAAGATCTGCGCGATCAGTACGGCATTCCAGTTCCAACCGATTCACGCGTGGGCACAGAGTTCTCTGAAACCGCCGCGGCAACGGTGAAAAGCGTTTCAGACATCGCTGATAACGAAGAGATTATGGACTTCGGCGACGAAACTGCTTTTGCAATGGCAGCGCTGTTGAAAAACGCCAAAACCATTCTGTGGAATGGCCCGGTTGGCGTCTTCGAGTTCCCTAACTTCCGTCGGGGCACCGAAATTGTCGCGAACGCTATCGCAGACAGCGAAGCCTTCTCTATCGCAGGCGGTGGCGACACTCTGGCTGCAATCGACATGTTCGGTATTGCTGACAAGATTTCCTACATCTCAACCGGCGGCGGCGCCTTCCTGGAGTTCGTGGAAGGTAAATCATTGCCGGCGGTAGTGATGCTGGAAGAGCGTGCTAAGCAGTAATTCAAACAACGGGAGGCGAAAGCCGCCCGTTTGTTTTATACCGCGCGGCCAAGGCGGCGCGGCATGAAAAAATCGATTTACATCCATCTACGGCCGACGAAACAGGACAAAGTAACATGTCTAAAATTTTTGATTTCGTAAAACCGGGTGTCATCACTGGTGATGACGTTCAGAAAGTATTCGCAGTAGCTAAAGAGAACAACTTTGCGCTGCCAGCAGTGAACTGCGTGGGTACCGACTCCATCAACGCCGTGCTGGAAACAGCCGCGAAGGTACGTGCTCCGGTTATCGTTCAGTTCTCCAACGGCGGTGCCGCGTTTATCGCCGGCAAAGGCGTGAAGACTGACGTTCCGCAGGGCGCAGCGATTCTGGGCGCGATTTCTGGTGCACATCATGTTCACCAGTTGGCTGAGCATTACGGCGTGCCGGTTATTCTGCACACCGACCACTGCGCGAAGAAACTGCTGCCATGGCTGGACGGCCTGCTGGACGCCGGCGAGAAGCACTTCGCCGCTACCGGCAAACCACTGTTCTCTTCTCACATGATCGACCTGTCCGAAGAGTCTCTGGAAGAAAACATCGAGATTTGCAGCAAGTACCTGACTCGCATGGCGAAGCTGGGTATGACTCTGGAAATCGAACTGGGCTGCACCGGCGGTGAAGAAGATGGCGTGGACAACAGCCATATGGACGCATCTGCTCTGTACACCCAACCGGAAGACGTGGCTTACGCGTACGAAAAACTGAACGCCATCAGCCCACGCTTCACCATCGCGGCGTCCTTCGGTAACGTGCACGGCGTGTACAAGCCAGGCAACGTTAAACTGACTCCGACCATCCTGCGCGATTCTCAGGACTACGTGTCCAAGAAATTCAACCTGCCGCACAACAGCCTGAACTTCGTGTTCCACGGCGGCTCCGGTTCTACCGACGCAGAGATCAAAGAGTCCGTAGGCTACGGCGTGATCAAAATGAACATCGATACCGACACCCAATGGGCAACCTGGGACGGTATCCTGCAGTACTACAAAGCGAACGAAGCTTACCTGCAGGGCCAGTTGGGCAACCCGAAAGGCGCCGACCAGCCGAACAAGAAATACTACGATCCGCGCGTATGGCTGCGTGCAGCCCAGACTTCGATGATTACTCGTCTGGAACAAGCTTTCAAAGATCTGAACGCAGTAGACGTTCTGTAATCTCGATTAGCTGTTTTGCCATAAAGGCTCCCCCCGGGGAGCCTTTTTCGTTTTTAGCTCAACAGGCCGGCGCCAACGTTAATCGACAGCCCCAGGATCACCATATTGAACACGAAAGAGATGACCGATTGCAGCAGGGTGATTTTGCGCACTTCCGCCGCACCGACCGCCACGTCGGCGGTTTGCGACGCCACCGCGATGGTGAAGGAGAAGTAGGCGAAGTCCAGATAGGTCGGTTCGGCAAGATTGCCGGGAAACACCAGCGGCAGCGGGTCCTGCTGCGCGCCCTTACGGTAAAACTGGTGGGCGTAATGCATGGTGAAGGCGGTCGGCAGCAGCAGCCAGGACACCACCAGCGTGGCGCCGGTCAGCGTCAGATGCAGCGTTTTCAGCGAGTCACTGACCTGTTTGGTCGTGCCCAATTCAAACATGATAGACAGAATGCTCACCAGGCAACCGATGCTGACCAGCGCCAACACCATACTGGCGCTCTCATCCTGCAAGCGGGCGATCTGGCGGATGTGCTGTGGCGTGCTCACCAGCATCAGGCGCCAGAGAAACAGCAGGTAGAGCCAGGCCAGCACGTTCCAGCCGATCATCAGGCGTTGCAGTTCAGAAAGCTGAGCCGGCAGCAGCAGGTAGCACAGAATGCCGGCCCCCACCGAAAGCAGCAGCCTCGGCCGAACCTGCCAGTAGTGTTTAATCGACGAAGGAATGTACATAACGGATGGGGTTCCTGATTAACTTAATGGGGATAGCGCTTTGTTTAGCATAGAGGATATGGCTGCAAACACGCCGTTGTTTCGGTTATTTTTAGCGCTTACGGTTGGATGCTGGACGAATGTTGGTTAACCTAAGACGGTGGTTTCCAACTGGCGATTGATGTCAGTATATTTTTGCGAGTTTATCCCATTAGGGACAAAGTTAGGACGACACGAATGAAAGATTTGAATGTAGTGGATGGCATCAACGGCGCCGGTAACTGGCTGGTGAAGAACCAGGATCTGCTGATCCAGTACGCGGTTAACATCGTCGCCGCCATCGTTATCCTGATTATCGGTTCGATTATTGCCCGAGTGATCGGCAACGCATTAAACCGCGTGATGAATCTGCGCGGCATTGACGCCACGGTAGCGGATTTCCTGTCTGCGATCGCGCGTTATGGCGTGTTGGCGTTTACCTTTATTGCGGTGCTGGGGCGCATTGGCGTGCAGACCACTTCGGTGATCGCCGTACTGGGTGCCGCCGGTTTGGCCGTGGGTCTGGCGCTGCAGGGCTCGCTGTCCAACTTTGCCGCCGGCGTGCTGCTGGTGATCTTCCGTCCGCTGCGCGTGGGCGAGTATGTTGATCTGGGCGGCGTGGCCGGCACTGTCGATCAGGTGCAAATCTTTTCCACCACTCTGCGTACCGCAGACAACAAAACCATCGTGGTGCCGAACGGAAAAATCATTGCCGGCAACATCATCAACTACTCTCGCGAGCCGAATCGCCGTGTGGATATCGTGGTGGGCGTGGCCTATAACGCCGACATCGACGTGGTGAAAAAGGTGCTGGGCGATGTGATAGCTGCCGACAAACGCGTTATGCATGCCAAGGGCGTGACCGTGCGTCTGAACGAAATGGCACCCTCTTCGCTGAACTTCGTGACCCGTTCCTGGACCACCAACGCGGAGTACTGGAACGTGTACTTCGATCTGATGGAAAACTTCAAGCGCGCGCTGGATGCCAACAACATCGGCATTCCGTTCCCGCAGATGGACGTTCATCTCTATCGCACTGAACAAGCCGCCGCTAAAGCGGAATAAGCGAGAAGGGGCTCAGGCCCCTTTTTTTATTGCTGGCCGAGGCTATCTCCCTGAGAGGCAGCCTCGGCTTTTCGTTTTGCCAGTTTGGCAACGCTAATCCAGACGCGGGTAGCCGGCGGTACAAGCTGAGCCGGTAGAGCGGGAAGCGGGCGGCTGAGCCTACCGAACTGACACCAGGCGCTGAGCATCGGCAGGCCATGCCAGCCTCTGGTACAGCCTCGAAAATTACAGGTATAATCCCACAAATTATTCAACGGGTTTAGAAACGAAAATGACAAAACTCACCTTGCAAGAGCAGATGCTGAAAGCTGGACTAGTGACCAGCAAAAAAATGGCCAAAGTCCAAAAAACCGCAAAAAAATCACGGGTGCAGGCTCGTGAGGCAAGAGAAGCGGTGGAAGAAAATAAAAAAGCGCAACTTGAGCGTGATAAACAGCTAAGCGAACAACAAAAACAAGCGGCTTTATCTAAAGAGTATAAAGCTCAGGTGAAGCAGCTCATTGAAATGAACAGAATCGACCTTGCAAAAGGCGATATTGGTTTTAACTTCACAGATAATAATGTAATTAAAAAAGTCGTTGTGGATAAGCTTACCCAAGCTCAGCTGATTAGCGGTCGCCTCGCCATTGCTCGTTTGGTTATTGATAACCGCGAGGAGAGTGAATACGTGATTATCCCTGCGAGCGTAGCAGATAAAATTGCGCAGCGAGATGCGAACAGCATTGTATTAAATAGTGCGCTTAGTCAGGAAGAGCAAGATGAAGAAGATCCGTATGCCGATTTTAAAGTGCCCGATGATTTGATGTGGTAATTAACGTTTTGCACCGGCTTATGCATGAAAAGTCCTTCAGGGCTTTTCATTAGGATTTATCTTCAGCCAGTTTATGGCTAAACGCAGGGTTATTCTGGCGAGTTGCCAACACCTTTGCTGCCCACCCGACTGGATGATGTCTTTTTGGCTTCCCCGCTTTTATCGCCTCTTGGCTAAAGTCATCTGATTAAGCCTTGCCATAAACACTTTGGCACCACGCCGGGGCATCGTTCATCGTGATGAGATGCCGCTTTCAGAACGGGCTGGCATGACGGGCTTTGATCTGTTCTTTGCCAATGGGATGAACAAAATGCAGTTCACTGGCATGCAGCATCAGCCGCGGGATCCGTTCGGTACCCGGCAGCAGGCGACCGCCATACAGGTCACAGCCCAAAATAGGGTGGCCCAACAGCTGGCAGTGGATGCGGAGTTGATGAGTGCGCCCGGTTTCCGGGGTTAGCTGCACCCGCGTCACGGGCAGTAACGTCCCGCCTTCCAACTCACGATAAAAGCGCTCAACGACCCGATAGCCGGAGCGAGCGGGCTTGCCGTGGGTTGCGCAAATCGACATCAGCGGGAACAGCGCCGGGTCTTTGGCAATCGCGGCGTCTATCACCCCTTCGTCGTTGTCCAGATGCCCGCAGAGCAGTGCGCTGTACACTTTGGTCACTGTTCGCTGGCTGAACTGTTGGCAGAGGACGGCATTGACAGTCTTATTGCGGGCAATCACCATCAGCCCGGAAGTACCGAAATCCAGGCGGTGGACCAGGGTGCAACCGGGGAATATCTGTACCAGCCGATGATGCACCGAATCCAGATTTTGCGGGTTTTTCCCCGAGAGGCTGAGCAGCCCGGCGGGTTTATTGATCAGTACCAGACTCTCGTCCTGATAGAGATTTTCGATCTTGTCATGGCACGGCGGGGCAATAAAGGTATCGATAATCTTGGACATCAGGCTACCCGGACGAAGAGTGGGAGCGGATGATAACGAATTTTAAACCGACTGGCGAATCCGGCTATTCGTCTGACGGAGCGGCGGGTGGCAAGCTGTCACGCAGATTATGTCGCGATATCAATGGCTGTTTTCACCAGACGCCTCTCGGCGTCTGGCCACTACGCTGGCGGTTTGCCTGCAAGGGCGGGCTAACCCGACTTATTGCCCATAATAGGCGTTCTTGCCGTGCTTGCGCAGATAGTGTTTATCCAGCAACTCTTGCTGCATGCTGCCGATACCCGGCGTCAGCTGGCGTGAAAAAATCCCCATATAGGCAATTTCTTCCAGCACCACCGCATTGTGCACCGCGTTGTGCGGATCCTTGCCCCAGGCGAACGGGCCATGCGCATTCACCAGCACCGCCGGAATGGCGTTGGGGCTGATGCCGCGCCGGCGGAAGGTGTCGATAATCACCTTGCCGGTCTCCAGCTCATAGTCATGTTCAATCTCCTGCTCGGTCATCAGCCGGGTGCAGGGGATGGCGCCGTAGAAGTAGTCGGCGTGGGTGGTGCCCCAGGCGGGAATGTCCAGCCCGGCCTGCGCCCAGATGGTGGCGTGGCGCGAATGGGTGTGTACGATACCGCCGATATCGGCGAATTCACGGTACAGCGCCAGGTGGGTAGCGGTATCTGAAGACGGCTTCTTGCTTCCCTCGATGGTGCGGCCGCTAGCGAGATCCACCACCACCATATCCTCGGCTGCCATATGCTCGTATTCCACGCCGGAAGGCTTGATCACCACCAGCCCGCGTTCGCGGTCCACCGCGCTGACATTGCCCCAGGTGAAGGTCACCAGATTGTGGCGGGGCAGGTCGAGGTTGGCTTCCAGCACCTGTTGTTTAAGCTGCGGCAGAGTTAGCATGTCATTCCCCCTTGTTGCATTTTCTGTTCGATCCAGCGGCGTGCCTGAACAATCTCGGCCACCGGCTCCTCGGCTTTTTCGGTCCACATTTCGATCAGGAAAGCGCCGCGGTAATTAAGCTGTTTCAGCGTGCGGAACACGGCGACAAAATCCACGCAACCTTCGCCAAAGGGCACGTCGCGGAACTGCCCCGGCGAACTTTCGGTGACCGGATAGGTGTCCTTCAGGTGGATGGCGGCAATGCGGTCAATGCCCAGCGCCAGCTCCTGCGCCACATCGTTGCCCCAGGCACTGAGGTTGCCGACGTCCGGATACACCGTGAACCACGGCGATGCCAGACAAGCGTCCCATGCCTTCCATTTGCTGATGGAGTTCATAAAGGCGGTGTCCATGATTTCCACCGCCAGCATCACCTGGGCGGCGGCGGCACGCTCGACCGCCCATTGCATGCCCTCGGTAAAGCGCGCCAGAGTGCTGTCGTCCTGCTGTTCGTAATAGACGTCATACCCGGCGAGCTGAATGGTGCGGATACCGACGTCTTTCGCCAACTGAATGGCCTGTTCCATCACCTCGAAGGCGCGCTGGCGCAGCGCATCATCATGGCTGCCGAACGGGAAACGGCGATGGCCCGACAGGCACATTGACGGGATACTGATGCCGGTTTCCAGCATGGCGCTGACCAGCGACAGCCGCTGCTCCTTGCTCCAACTCAGACGTGCCAGCCGCTCGTCGCTTTCATCCACCGACATCTCGACAAAATCGAAACCACAGGCTTTGGCCAGCGCCAGCCGCTCGGGCCAGGTCAGGTGTTTCGGCAACGCTTTTTCATAAATTCCCAACGGGTGCTGGCGCATATCAACCTCTCCAGATGTCATCAATGGCGGAACGGAACTGACCGGCGGCGGCCAGCGGATCGGCAGCCTCCGCCAGCGCCCGACCGACGATAAAGGCGGTCACGGCGATATCTTTGAACAGCGGTAAATCGGCCGGGGTGATACCGCCGGTGACCGACAGCTCGATGCCCAGATCCGACAGCGCTTTCATCAGATCCAGATCTTGCCGCCCCCAGGTTTGCCCGCTGGCCTGCGCGTCGCGGCCACGGTGGTAGATCGCCTGGCGGATGCCGAGCTCGCGCCACTGTCTGGCGTCGTCCAGAGTCCAGCGGCCGAACAGCTCAATCTGAATGTCCCCCTGATGCTGATGCGCCACTTCCAGTGCGCCGGCCATGGTGGCCAGCGGTGCGGCGCAGATCACCGTCATCCAGTCGGCACCGTGGCCGAAGGCTTGTTGCGCCAGGGTGCCACCGGCATCGGCCACTTTCAGGTCAGCCACCAACGTATGCTGCGGGCAGCGCTCACGCAGTGCGCTCACCGCCTGGATACCGGCGCTGATGCATAAGATGGTGCCGGCCTCGATGATGTCGACGTGCGATTGCAGGCGTTCTGCCGTCTGCAAGGCGGCCTCCAGCCGGGTATGGTCGAGCGCCAGTTGCAGGCGCGGTTTATTGCTCATGGAACCTCCTGGTGGCCGGATTGCAGCCCTTGCAACGCCGTAATCAGCGCCTGATAACCTTGGTGTTTTCGAACATAGGCCTCACCGGCTGCAGTGTCCGGCAGCACCCGTTCGATGCGCGGTGCCAGCGCCAACTGGGCGTCGGTGAAATCACGGAATACGCCGCTGCCGACCATGGCCGCCATCGCGGCCCCCAGACAGCCGGTTTCCTCAACCTGCGGCAGTTCCACCGGCAGGCCGCTGACGTCGGCGAACATCTGCATCCAGGGCGCCGATTTGGCGGGGCCGCCGGTGACGCGCAACGCTTTAGCCGCCGGGAAGCGTTGCCGCATGCGGTTAAGGTGGGTCATATGACAGAACACCACGCCTTCGTAGATCGCCTGCACCAGATGTTCGCGCTGGTGGAAGGCCTGTAGGCCGTGGAAGCTGGCGCTCAGCCCCAGACCGGCGTTGGAGCCGTACAGGAAGGGGGCGAACAGCAGGCTGCTGGCGGCCTTGGGCAGCGCGGCGACCCAGTCATTGAGTTGGGCGTAGTCGCTCAGCCCCCATTGGCGGCAGAACCACTCCAGGTTGGCGGCTGAGGTGGGGCTGGCTTCGTGCACGATGTATTTCCCCGCCTCGGCGTGGCGGCCATAGACAAAGGGATGGTCGAAACCTTCGGCGATGCTGTCGGTGATGCCGCTGGTGACCGACCAGGTGCCCATCACCGCATTAAGCTGCGTTTCATCCTGCAACCCGGCGCACAGCGCGGTAGAAACCACGTCAAACAGGCCGCCAACTACCGGCGTTCCCGGCAATAACCCGGTAGCCTCGGCTGCAGCGGCGTTAACCCGCCCGGCGATCTCGGCGGAGCCAACGATCGGCGGCAGGGCGGGCATGATGTCGCCGATACCTAACAGTTGCGCCAACGCCGGGTCATAGCGCCCGCCGCTCATCTGATACAGGTTGGATTCGGAGATATTGGTTTCTTCGCAGGCCAGCTCGCCGGTCAGGCAGTAACGCAGGTAATCGTGCGCCATCAGCACGCTGCCAATCCGGCGGTAGCGTTCCGGCTGGTGCTGCCTGACCCAGCGCAGTAGCGAGACCGGGTGGCCGGTCCACAACGTTTGCCGCGTCTGTGGGTACAATGCCTGCGGCACGCCCTGTTTCTGCCACTCTTGCACCTGTGCCAATGCGCGCTGGTCGGAAGACAGCATGGCGTTACCCAACGGTTGGCCTTGCTCGTCTAACAAAAACGCGCCTTTACCCTGCGCCGAGATGCCGATGGCCTGAATATCAGCGGCGGCAATGTCGTTGCGGGCCAGCAATTCGCGGATCACCTCGGCGGCGGTATGCCACAGCGCGGGCATGTCACGTTCCGCCCAACCGGGTTGCGGCGCGACAATGTCCAGCGTACGGCGGGCTATGCCCAGTTCTGCGCCATTCCGGTCATACAGGCCGGCTTTGATAAAGGTGCCGCCGCAGTCCAGCCCCAGCCAATAGTCCATTATTCGGCCCCCGCTTTTTGGTCGCATCGGTTCGGCAGCATCAACGCCAGCACCGAGGCGATGGCCAGCGACACTGCGAGGCTGTAAACGCCGATGTCTTTGCTGAACAAGGTGATCAACACGCCGACCATATAGGGGCCGCAGAAACCGCCGAGGTTGCCCAGTGCATTGATCACGCCGCGCGCGCCGCCGGCCACTTCGGCGTTAAACAGTTTGGGCGGAATGGTCCAGAACACCCCGGCGGCGGCCTGGATAAATACGCCGCAGCCCACCAGCGCCGCGTACGACCACCAGATGTGATCCTTCAGCAGCACCGACAGCGCCATGCAGATGGCAAAACAGGCCAGCGGCAGTGCGACGAAAACTTTGCGCTTGCCGGTGCGATCGGAGAGGGTGGAAATGATCAGCATGCCGAAGATGGCGCCGATATAGGGCAGGATAGCCAGCATCCCGACCTGCTCCATATTGCCGTTGGTGAGCCCCTTGAGAATGGTCGGCAGCCACAGGGTGTAGCCGTAAATCCCGGTCTGGTAGAAGAAGTTCACCAGAATCAACTGCCACATGATTTTGTCGCCCAGCACCCGACGCAGCGAGGCGTTGCGCACCGTTTTGCCTTTGATCAGCAACTGTTCGTCGTGCAGCGTTTTGATCAGATAGTCTTTTTCCGCCTGCGAAATCCATTTGGCCTCTTGTGGACGGTTGCTGATGGTGAAATACCACAGCGCCATCACGACCAGCGACAGTGCGCCCTCGACCAGGAACAGCATGCGCCAGTCCCAGGCGGTGATGATCCAGCCGGACAGCGGTGCGGTAAGAATGCCGGCGATCGGGACGAACATGATGACGATGGCGTTGGCGCGGCCGCGTTCCTTGTCCGGGAACCAGTTGCTGATCATGGTCAGCACCACCGGCAGCATGCCGCCTTCGGAAACGCCGAGGGCGAAGCGCAGGAACAGCAATTGATACTGGTTAGTGACCAGCCCGGTCAGCACGGAAATCACCGCCCAGGCCAACAACGACCAACCGATGAATTTCTTGCCGTTGCCGTACACCGCCAGCTTGCCGCCGGGGACCTGCAAGAACAGATAACCGATAAAGAAGATACCGCCGGCCAACCCGGCCATCGAGGCGGTGATGCCCAGTTCATCGTCCATGCCGCCTGGCATGGCGAAGGCGATGTTCACCCGGTCCATATAGGAAATAATGCAGGTAATAAGAATGGGCGGCACTATTCTCAACCAGCGTAATTTGGGGATCGCCTGGCTTTGGGTGACAGAAACAGAGGCTGTATTCATATATACACCTGTAGAGTCATTTAGTGGTGTTAAGGCGTAGGGGCGCCTACACAGGCCCGCAGGCCTGTGTCGTTCATGGTTATAAACTCGGTGTTGCTTATTGGGCGCTAAATAACGCCAGCGGTATTTTCACCACCACTTTGCGAATAGCGCAGGGCCGTTGATGAATACAGGCCGGACGATGAACGTCCTGCGGAAAAAACACCGCGAAATTGCCGGGGCGCATTGTGAGCCAGGATTCGTCCGCGACGTCCCGATAAAAAATGATGTCGCGCTGCGCCAGCAATTCCTGATGGATCGGGTTATCGCCGCGATCTGCCGCTACGCCGATCAATTCGGTGCCGCTGACCAGAAACTGTACGTCTACGTTCTTGCGGTGTACTTCGGGCCGCAGTTCGTCCGGCGGTTGAGTGTGCAGATCCAGCACCTGCACCACGTAACCCGTGGCGGGATCTTCATAACGCCCGGCGGGCAGGGCGCTGAAATCGGTATTCTGCAAATAGGCGACGGCGTTGGCGACCGGCGCAGGGTACTGTTCGGATGCCGTATTGGCGATATGACCGAATATCATGGCGGTTCTCCTGTTACAGCGCCTGAATGCGCGCCCAGACGCGTTCATCGACCGGAATGCCGTCGCGCATGTTTTCCGCCTGGATGCGCGGGAATTTATGGCCCGGCAGGCGAATGGCGACTTCCGGGTTATCGCGTTCGGCGCTGGTGATGTAATCCATGATCCGTTGCAGCTTTTCGTCGCGGGTATTGCCGTCGATCAGGCGCTCGATCTCAATGGCGATAAACACCTGGGATACCCCGTACTCGTCGCGGTTGTCTTCGGTTACTTCCGCCACCGAGGATCCGCCGGACAACAGGGTGGCGATCATATCCAGCACAATCGACAGCGCCGATCCTTTCCAGTAACCCATAGGTAAAATGCGGCGGTTCTCTTCAATGGTGGCCGGATCGCGCGTCAACTGGCCGTCGTTATCGAAGCCGCCGTCTACCGGCAGCGTTTTGCCGGCCAGCCGATTCAGCTCCAGCGCGCCGTAGGAGAACATCGACATCGACATATCCACCATGGTGATTGGGTTGCCCGGCACCGCGACGATCAGCGGATTGGTGCCGATGCGGCACTCTTTGGATCCCCACGGCGGCATCACGGCTATCGAGTTGGTCCAGCAGATGCCGATATAGCCTTTCTCCGCCGCCTGCCAGCCGTAACCGCCGCCGCGCATCCAGTGATTGGCGTTGCGCAGCGCCACCAGGCCGATACCGTGGCTATCGGCCAGTTGCATGGCGCGATCCATCATCCTGCGGGCTGTGAGGTTGCCGATGCCCTGATGGGCGTCCCATTGTTCGATTGCGCCCAGCGACAGCAGCTTGCTGGGTTCGGCGTCCGGCACGATATCGCCTGCGTCGAGCTGCTGAATAAAGCGCGGAAACCGGTTAACGCCGTGGGAGTAAACGCCGCTGGCCGAGGTGTCGGCGAACATGCCAGCGCAGTCGTCAGCGGTGGTTTCCGCCACGCCCCGCGACAGCAGTACGCGTTTGAATTGCTGTTTCAGATCGGTGTAACTCACTCTCATGCGGACTCTCCGTTACGGCGTTTTCGTGTGTTTTATGCTCGTTAAATTTCAATATACGAAATCACATTTCAAATAAATGCTATACCTGCGGCTGAGTGAAGTCAAAGTAAGCAAAGAGAAAGTTATTTATATAAAACAGTGGGTTAAATTAATCTGGTGGTTTTGTGATCGGCGGCACGTTTTTGGGCCATTGACGTGCTTCAGACGTGACAAAGCAGAGCGGAACAGGCCCGCTCTGCGTTCACTTCTCCTGTCAGTTATCCCTGGGTATTCAACACCCTGCGGTATAACGAGGTGGTGGCGGTAATGTACAGCTCGTTGCCGTCCGGACCACCAAAGGTGCAATTGGAGACCCGTTCCGGCACGTCGATTTTTCCCTGCTGTTTCCCCTGGCTGTCGAAGATCAGCACGCCATCGGCGCAACTGCAAAACAGGTTGCCGGCCCTGTCTACGCAGAAGCCATCCGGGAAGTCGGGGGCTACGGCGGCGAAACGCCGGCCGCAGCTCAACTCACGCCCATCGACCTGATACACCCGCAATTCGCTGCGGCCGAGGGTCGGGAAATCGACGATCGACATATCAGCCACGTACAGCAACGACTCATCCGGTGAAAAGGCCAGGCCGTTCGGGCGCTGCAGATCGCAGGCGGCAATGTTCAACGAACCGTCGCGCGGGTCAAAGCAGTAGATATAGCAGCCGATCACCTGGCTTTCCGACTTGTAACCTTCTTCGTCGCCGGTAATGCCGTAGGGCGGATCGGTGAACCAAATCGTGCCGTCAGAGCGCACCGCCACGTCGTTGGGTGAATTGAAACGCTTGCCGTCAACGCGTTCGATCAGCATGTGCACTTCACCGCTGCTTTCAGTGCGGGAGATGCCGCGGCGTCCGTGCTCGCAACTGACCACTCGCCCTTCGGCATCGCGGGCATTGCCGTTGGCGTAGTGCGAAGGGGAGCGCCACAGGCTCAACTCCCCCTGCCGTGACCAGCGGAACATGCGGTTGCCTTTCACATCGCTGAACACCACCGCATCCTGTTGCGGCAGCCACACCGGTCCTTCAGCCCAGATGGCCGGTGAACACAGGCGCTCAAGCTGATGGTCCGCCATCAGTCCGTTCATACCGACCTCCGCTTACTTCACGCCCCAGATGGTTTTGTAGTGGCCCTGATAATCATTTTGCGGGTCATACAGGTTGTTGCTGCCACCGTCGGCGGCGATGTTGTCGCGCGTCACCAGGTGCGCCGGAGTGACATAGCCGGAAGGTGGCTGCTTGGCGAAGGCGCGGTTGAACTCATCCAGCAGTTGCCAGCCGTGCAGTTTCAGCGGTTCGGGCACCGTGGCAGACTGGCTGTCGCCGGAACGGATGCGCTGATAGGCGGAAATGGAGCCGTCGCCGGCGGAGATGTTATAAGGCGCATTCTTGCCGCCTTTGCCTGCGGTTTTCAGCGCCGGCGCCATGAAATCAAAGTACAAATCGTTGATCGCCAGCGCGTACTGGAATTTATCGCCGTATTTCTGCAACAGGCTGAAGGTCATGGCCGGCATACGGTTGGAGGTGTCCGACAGCGGGGTGTCGATGAATTCCACCACTTTACAGCCACTGCATTTGCCGATTTCTTCTTTCATCACGTTGGCCTTGTCCAGCGCGATTTGATACAGAGAATCGGTAAAGATCAGCACGCTGGCCTTGCCGCCGGATTGCACCACCGCGTATTGGGCGGCGATGCGCGCCACTTCGTTGGAATCTGAGGTGACGTTATAGAACACATTGTATTTGGCGATCGGTCCCGGCTCCGGCACCGCGTGCCAGGCGGTCAGCACTATGCCTTGCTGGATGGCCTTCTTCAGCGGGATCTTGGCTACGTTCGGGTTCCAGCCGCCGATCACGATGCCGTCCGGCTTCTGGGCGATCGCCTGATTGAGCGAAGCCAACTGGTCTTTCACCGAGCCGCCACCGTCCAAGGTTTCCAGCTTCCAGCCGGCGGCTTTCGCCGCTTCGCTAAGCCCTTCTTGCACGCCCTGCACGCCGCCGTTTTTCATGTCCGAAGCGATAAAGATGATTTTCTTGTTGGCCTGCAACTGCGGGCCGCTGGTCGGCCCGTCCCACTGGGTGACGCTGGCGGTGGCCTTGGCGACCGCCGCCGTGGCCTGATCGAGATAGGCGTCGGCCCAGGCGGGTGAGGCGGCGCCGGCCAGCAGCAGGGTAGTCGGTAAGATCCAAAGACGTTTCATTGGGTGAGCTCCTGGTTAAGGATTGATCGCTTTTTGGTTATTTTTATCCGCCGTAACGGCCGGGCTGCGTTGTACCGCTTTTTGATTGAGTAACCGGCGGCGCTGGGCATAGCCCGCCAGGGTGATCGACAGCAGCAGCGTCGCGCCGTTGAACAGCGGCTCGACCCAGAACTCGCCGCCGAACTGCTGAATACCGGCGATGCCGATAGCCAGAATGGCGATGCCGACTACGGTGCCCCAGACGTTAACCCGGCCGGGGCGAATGGTGGTGCTGCCCAGGAAGGCGCCGACCAGCGCCGGCAGCAGGTAGTCCATGCCGACGCTGGCCTGGCCGACGCCCTGTTCGGCGGCGATCAGTACGCCGCTGAAGCCGGTCAACACGCTGGAGGCAATAAAGGCGCCGACAGTAAAGCGGTTGACCGATATGCCGTTTAACCGCGCCGCCGCCGGGTTGCCGCCCACCGCGTACATGCAGCGGCCCAGCGGAGTGTGTTCGGTGATCAACCACAGCACCACGGCGACGATTAATACGTAGAACGCGACGATCGGGATCCCGCCGATCTCGGTGTGGTGCAGGGCGATAAAGGCGTCCGGCAGATCGCCGACGATCTGGCGCCCGCCGGAGTGCCACAGCGCTATCGCATACAGCACTGTGCCGGAACCCAGGGTGGCAACGAAGCTGTCGATATCCGCCAGCGCCACCAGAATGCCGTTTAGCAGGCCGTACAGCGCGGAGATGACCAACACCGTCAGCACCGCCATCTGCCACGAGAAGCCGTATTCCACCTGCAGGGTGATGGCGAGGATATGCCACAGCACGATGCCGAAGCCGACGTTAAGGTCAATTTTGCCGACGATCATAGGAATGGTCGCCGCCAGCGCCAGCAGGGCGATCTTGGATTTGCTGGAAAGGATCGCCTGCACCGTCAACATCGAGGCGAATGACGGTGCGATCAGCGAAAACAGGACAACCAGCGCAACGCACAGCAGCAGCAGGCCGTAGCGGGTGAGAACCTGCATCAGCCACGGCCCGACGCCGTCTTGCGACAGGCTGACCCTTTGCTCAAGTGCCGTTGATTTAACAGATGTTTTAGACATTACCCACCTCAGATTCTAACGTTGATGCGAGGGTTTCCCCGGCGCTGGCGGAGGCCAGTTCCAATAAATTGGCGAATGACACCTGCTGATTTTTCAGCTCGCCGACCACTTTTCCCCGGTTAAACACCAGAGCGCGGTTGCAGATATGGGCGATCTCCTCAAAATCGTTGGAGACAACCAATACCGCCACGCCTTCTGCCAGGGATTTATTTAAGAGATGATAGATTTCCGCCCGTGCGCCGACGTCCACGCCGGCGGTGGGATCTTCCAGGATCAGCAGCGGTGCGCCCAGGTGCATCCAACGCGCCATCACCACCTTCTGCTGGTTGCCGCCGGACAGGGCGCTGATATCGATATTGACGTCCTTGGGCCGTACATCGAACAGCTGGACCTTCCACCAACTGGCGCCTATTTCCGCGCGGCGGCTGTAGCGCGAAAGCAGCTTGTGGCCGGAGGCCGTCGGATTGATAAACAGGTTTTCACGCACGCTCATCGACATCACCAGGCTTTCGCCGGTCCGATCGCCTGCCACCAATGAGACGCCGCAAGCCATCGCCTGTTGCGGGTTGCCGGCCGTATAGGGTTGGTCACGAAAACGGATCTCGCCGCCGTCGGCCTGGCGCAGACCGAACAGCAGCCGGCCGATCTCCTCTTGCCCGGCACCGCGCAGACCGGCCAGCGCCAGCATTTCGCCAGGTTGCAGGCTGAAACTGACCGGGCCGATATCGCCCACCACCAGGTTATTGAGCTGCAATACCGGCGGCCGGTGTTCCGGCAGCGGCTCGCGCTGATCGTCGGCCATGGCTTCGCCAACGATCATCTGCACCAGATCGCGCAGCGTGTAGTCGGCGGTACTGCCACCGGCCACGTAGCGCCCGTCGCGCATTACGCACACCCGGTCGGCAATCTCGATCACTTCATCCAGCCGGTGAGTGACGTAAATCATGCCGACTTTTTTGGCGCGCAGCCGGTTGATGACCGCGAACAGATGACGCACGTCGTTGGCGGGCAGCGAGGCGGTGGGTTCATCCAGCACCAGCAATTCGGCATTGACCGCCACCGCCCGGGCGATCGCCAGCAATGATTTTTCGGTGCGCGACAGTTCGAATACCCTGGCATCGGGATCCAGCGCGATGCCGACGTCCTGCAACGCCTGAACGGCGCGGTGGCGGATGGCGCGCCAGTCGATCAAGCCAAAACGGCGCGGGAAGCCCATCACCAGCGCCATGTTTTCCGCTACCGTCATCCATTCGATCAGCCCGAGATCCTGATGAATAAAGGCAATAGGTTGGCGGCTGTCACTTTTTATCGCCGCGGCGGAGGCTATGCTGGCTCCCTGAAATTGAATGTCGCCGCCGTCGCGCGGGTAAACCCCCGCCAACACCTTGATCAACGTCGATTTTCCTGCGCCGTTCTCGCCCAGCAGGGCCAGTACCTCGCCCGGCATCACTTGCAGGCTGACGTCATTGACAGCCACGTTGCCGCCAAAACGTTTGACGATATGGCTGAGGGTGAGAATGGGTTGTTCCGCATTGTCTGGTGTCATGTGATGCGCCCCTGGTTTCCGGCATGCGCGATCGGCGCAATGCAAAATGGGTGAACTTATGGTTGTTATATCGCCTTTAAATTTCACTATACGAAATTCAATTTCAAAAATAATATGCCGATCGGTGATCTAAAGCAAAGCCAGAGGCATTTTAATTGTTGTTTTAAAACAATATGTTATTTGTCTCTTTGCGGAATTGTGACGGACAACTCACTTCAGGGGTTACCCGCTTGTTGCGCATTTTTAACCTGCTGCTGACAATGAAACGGCGTTCCGTCTTCACCTGATGCGGGCCTTGGGGTAACATTCCCGACAAAGGGTCCGCTTGCCACGCCGTGGCGTTGGCCGGCGGCTCGACACTGGAGAAATTGCGCTATGAGCCTGAAAGCTGTCGACGAGAAAGATGACAAGAAAGATAAACCCCTGGGCAGCCAAAGCCTGTTCCGTGGTTTGCAACTGATAGAGATCCTGAGCAATTTCCCTAATGGCTGCCCGCTGGCGCACCTGTCCGAGCTGGCGGGAATGAACAAAAGCACTGTCCATCGTCTGTTGCAGGGATTGCATACCAGCGGCTATGTGACTCAGGCGCCGTCGCCTGGCAGCTATCGCCTGACCACCAAGTTTATTTCCATCGGCCAGAAGGCGCTTTCTTCGCTGAATATCATCCACGTTGCCGCGCCGCATCTGGAACAGCTGAATCTGGAAGTGGGGGAGACGGTGAATTTCTCCAGCCGGGAAGATGACCACGTCATTCTGATCTACAAGCTGGAGCCGACCACCGGCATGATGCGCACCCGTGCTTATATCGGCCAGCATATGCCGCTGTATTGCTCGGCGATGGGCAAGATTTTCATGGCCTACGGCAACAGCGACTATCCCGAACACTATTGGCAAACCCATCAGCAAGAGATTCAGACGTTGACGCGCAATACCATTACCGAGTTGCCGGAGATGTATGAGGAATTGGCCGATATCCGCCAGCGCGGCATGGCGATGGATCGTGAAGAGAATGAGCTGGGCGTGTCCTGCGTGGCGGCGCCGGTATTTGATATCCAGCAGCGGGTTCCCTATGCGGTGTCGGTGTCGCTGCCGACCGCCAAACTGCAACAGATTGGCGTGAAGGCCCTGATCAAGCCGGTGTTGGCGACGGCACAGCGCATTTCCCAGGAATTGGGGTTTGTGATCCCGGCTTGAGTATTAGCATCACTGATACTTGATTAGAAATATCAATTTCACCTAATAATTACTTCCTCGTATGATGCGCGTGTTGACCGACACGCGCCCCCCGAACGGCGCTTTTTTCTCTGTGAGGAATACCATGCTAGCTGTCTTTCTGCAGGGCTTCGCCTTGAGCGCCGCGATGATCTTGCCGCTTGGCCCGCAAAACGTCTTCGTGATGAATCAGGGCATCCGCCGTCAGTACCATCTGATGATTGCGTCGCTGTGCGCATTGAGCGATATCGTGTTGATCTGCGCCGGTATTTTCGGCGGTAGCGCCTTACTGAGCCGTTCGCCGCTGTTGCTGGCGGCCGTCACCTGGGGTGGAGTGGCATTCTTGTTGTGGTACGGCTGGGGCGCATTTCGCACGGCGTTCAGCCGACAGTTGGTCTTGGCGACGGCAGAGGAATTGAAACAGAGCCGTTGGCGTCTGCTGGTCACCATGCTGGCCGTGACCTGGCTCAATCCGCATGTCTATCTGGATACCTTCGTGGTGCTGGGCAGCCTGGGTGGCCAACTGACGCCGGATGTGCGCTCCTGGTTTGCGCTGGGTGCGGTGAGCGCCTCCATCGTCTGGTTCTTCGCGCTGGCCCTGTTGGCTTCCTGGCTGGCGCCGTGGCTGAAAACCCAACTGGCGCAGCGTATTATCAATACGCTGGTGGGGCTGGTGATGTGGGCCATCGCAGGGCAATTGGCCTGGCAGGGGGCAAATTTATAAGAATTTGTCACTAATCCGAATTTAAAAGCCCGCGCGATATGCTACGTTTTATGCCAAGGAACCGGCTGTCAGGCCGGTAATCAGTTACAGCCTGTCATCAAGGAGACACTGTGAAGCTTAAAGCATTGGCTATGGCCGCAATGGTTGGATTAGGGACGCTGCCTCTGGCGCTGCAGGCGGCGGAGTTGCCGGAAGGGCCACACGTAGTCACCTCGGGTACCTCGAGCGTAGACGCTACCCCAGATATCGCGACGCTGGCTATCGAAGTCAGCGTTTCTTCCAAAGACGCCGGGCAGGCGAAAAAGCAGGTCGACGAGCGCGTGGCGCAATATTTCGATTTCTTGCAGAAAAACAATATCGAGAAGAAAGACATCAGCGCCGCCAATCTGCGCACTCAGCCGGAATATGATTACCTGAAAACCGGCGAGTCGGTATTGAAAGGCTACCGTGCGGTACGTCAGGTGCAGGTGACGTTACGTCAACTGGATAAACTGAACGAGCTGCTGGACGGCGCGTTGAAATCCGGCCTGAACGAGATCCGCTCAGTTGAGCTGGGCGTGGCGAAGCCGGATGTGTACCGCGAGCAGGCGCGCCAGAAGGCGATCGAGAATGCCACCCAGCAGGCCGCTTCTTTGGCGAAAGGCTTTAACGCCAAGCTGGGGCCGGTCTTCAGTATTCGTTACCATGTGGCCAACTACCAACCGATGCCGGTAGCGCGCATGTATAAATCGGCGGGGGCAGCGGCGGAAACCGATGCGGCGCAAACCTACGAACAGCAAAGCATTCACTTTGACGATCAGGTGGATGTGGTGTTCGAGTTGCAGCGCAACGCCGCTCAGTAACGGCAGGCTTGTTGCAGTAAAAAAGGTTCGCCACGGCGAACCTTTTCCATTTAATCCTGGCGCAGAACCTGACGGCCATGCTCCAGCAGGGCGTCGGTCACTTTGCGCATCATGCGGCTCTCCGGCGCGAAGCGGTGCCAGAACAGCATGCGGCGCTGGAACAGGCCCGGCGTCAGATCGATAAGCTCGCCCGACTCCAGCTCTTTCTCAATTTGCAGGTGCGGGATCATGCAGCAGGTGGTGCCCTGGCGCGCCAGTTGCACGAAGGCTTCCGACGAGTTCACGATGTGGCAGGGCACGCTGCCCGGCGACAGATCAAAGTTCTGTTGCAAGAAAGCCTGATGCATATCGTCGAGATGATCGAACGCCACCGCAGGCGCTTTCAGCAGCGCGGAGCGCGTGACGCCGTTCGGGAAGTAGCGCTCGGCAAAGCCTTTCGAGGCGACGAACAGATAATCCAGTGCGCCCAGTTGATCCACCAGACAGCTTGGCAGCGGCTGCGGCTGGATACTCACCGCACCCACCACTTCACCGCGGCGCAGCCTTTCCTGGGTACGCGTTTCGTCTTCCACCTGCAGGTTCAGGCGAATGGGGGAATCGGTAAGCACCGGTTTCAACGCAGGCAGCAACCAGGTCGCCAGACTGTCGGCGTTGACCGCCAGCGACAAGAGCAGCGGCGTATCGGCACCGGTGTCGTTACCCAGCCACTCTTCTTCCAGCAGTTCCACCTGGTGCAACAGCGCCAGCAATTTCTGGCCCTGCTCGGTCGGCCGCGGCGGTACGGTGCGCACCAGCAGTGGCTGGCCGAACAGATTTTCCAGCTGTTTAATGCGCTGGGATACCGCCGATTGGGTGATGCAAAGTTTCTGCGCGGCGCGCTCAAAGCCGCGCTCACGGATCACCGCGTCCAGCGCTTGCAGCGTTCGATAGTCTGGGCGTTTCATCGGAAAGATATCCCTTAAATTAGATTGATACTGGCACTATGCCACATTTCTGGCGTTTTACAGGTGGAAAAATCACGGGGCTATTTTGCTGCGGCGCGCCTAAAAATGCGGCTTAGGGTGAAGAAGTGTGATCCTGCCGGAGTGAAAAATAGCGATTTACCCTATAATACGCACACGTTTTCGTACAGAGGCAATGGACATATCATGACGCAGGATGAACTGAAAAAAGCGGTTGGCTGGGCAGCGCTGGATTACGTTACCCCGGGCACCATCGTTGGGGTGGGCACCGGCTCTACCGCCGCCCACTTTATTGACGCACTCGGCTCCATCAAGCACCAGATCGAAGGGGCGGTGTCCAGCTCCGACGCCTCTACCGCCAAGCTGAAAAGCCTGGGCATCCACGTGTTCGACAGCAACGAAGTGGATTCGCTGGATATTTACGTCGACGGCGCGGATGAAATCAACCGCCAGATGCAGATGATCAAAGGCGGCGGCGCGGCGCTGACGCGTGAAAAAATCATTGCCGCCATCGCGCGCAAGTTTATCTGTATCGTCGACTCCAGCAAACAGGTGGACGTACTGGGCAAATTCCCGTTGCCGGTGGAAGTGATCCCGATGGCGCGATCTTATGTGGCGCGTGAGCTGGTGAAACTGGGCGGCCTGCCGGAATACCGTCAGAACGTGCTGACCGACAACGGTAACGTGATCCTCGATGTGCATAACCTGAGCATCATGGATGCCATTGCGCTGGAAAACAAAATCAACGGCATCGCCGGGGTGGTGACCGTCGGCCTGTTCGCCAATCGTGGTGCGGATGTGGCGCTGGTCGGTACGCCTGACGGCGTGAAGGTGGTTGAATAAACCCCATGCTACGGAGGCGCGTAGAGTGCGCCTTTATCTTGTATGCGGTCTTGGATCCTGCCCGACCGCATAATTCACTGGCTAAAATATCTTTTATTAAAAGCGCCAAATTTGGTGACATATGTCACATTGTGAGCCTTGGCTCCACAAAGCTTCTGTCTATTTCTTTCCCTTTGGCATTTTCTGCCAAAAACCGGCAACAACGCTGAGCCTTGTACTGACGGGCAGGCAATCGTTTGTATTGCCGCCCGCGTTATTTTTGTTATGTTGGATGCGTGCTGTTTCATAACAGCCGCTTCTGAAGTCTGAATATAGGGTCGGGTAAATGGCAAAAGTATCATTGGAGAAAGACAGGATTAAATTCCTGTTGGTGGAAGGGGTTCATCAGAGCACGGTAGATAATCTGCTTGCGGCCGGGTATACCAACATTGAATATCACAAAGGTGCGTTAGACACCGAAGCGCTTAAGGCATCCATCCGCGATGCTCACTTCGTCGGCATCCGATCGCGTACGCATCTGTCCGAAGAAGTTTTCGCTGCCGCAGAAAAACTGGTGGCGGTGGGTTGTTTCTGTATCGGCACTAACCAGGTTGATCTGAAAGCGGCGACCAAACGCGGCATTCCGGTGTTTAACGCGCCTTTCTCCAATACCCGATCCGTAGCCGAAATGGTGCTGGGCGAGCTGTTGCTGATGCTGCGCGGCATTCCTTCCGCCAACGCCAAGGCACACCGTGGCGAGTGGCAGAAACTGGCCGTCGGCTCGTTCGAAGCGCGCGGCAAGAGACTGGGGATTATCGGCTACGGCCATATCGGCACCCAGTTGGGTATCCTGGCCGAAGGCCTGGGCATGAAGGTGTTTTTCTACGACATCGAGAACAAGCTGCCGTTGGGTAATGCCCAGCAGGTAAGACACCTGTCCGATTTGCTCAATATGAGCGACGTGGTGACGCTGCACGTGCCGGAAACCCCGTCGACCAAGAACATGATGGGTGCAGAAGAGCTGGCGCTGATGAAGCCGGGTTCGATTCTGATCAACGCCTCGCGCGGCACCGTGGTGGATATCCCTGCGCTGTGCAATGTACTGGCCAGCAAACATTTGGCCGGTGCGGCGATCGACGTCTTCCCGGAAGAGCCTGCGACCAACAGCGAGCCGTTCAACTCGCCGCTGTGCGAGTTCGACAACGTGATCCTGACTCCGCATATCGGCGGCTCCACTCAGGAAGCGCAGGAGAACATCGGCGACGAAGTGGCGGGCAAGCTGGCGAAATACTCCGACAACGGTTCGACCCTGTCGGCGGTTAACTTCCCGGAAGTGTCGCTGCCGGCGCATGGCCCGAACGCCAGCCGCCTGCTGCACATTCACGAGAACCGCCCTGGCGTGCTGACGCAGATTAACCAGATCTTCGCGGAAGAAGGGGTGAACATCGCTGCGCAGTACCTGCAAACCGGTCCGGAAATCGGCTACGTGGTTATCGATATCGAAGCGGAAACCGAACGTGCCGACGCCGCATTGCAGCGCATGAAGGCGATTGCCGGTACCATTCGCGCCCGCCTGTTGTTCTGAGTGTTTGCGCGTTAACGAAAAGGCCGGATAAATCCGGCCTTTTGCTATTCCTGCTCCCGCCACACCCAATTCTGCGATGGGGTGATGATTTCCGGTAACGGGATATCCCAATGTTCCACCGGGACCTTTTCCACCTGCTGACAGTCGTGCGCTAACCCTATCGGGTAGAGGCCCGTCAGCTGCCAGTTTTGCAAGGTGCGATCGTAGAACCCGCCGCCCATCCCCAAACGCTGGCCTGCGCTGTCGAAGGCGACCAGTGGCGTCAGCACCACATCGAGTTCACCGACCGGCAATACGTGGCGTACGTCGAGCTGTGGCTCGAGAATATTAAAGCGGTTGTTCACCAATAGCGTATCCGGGGTATAGCGCAGGAACAGCAGATTGCCGGCGCTGAACGGGTGCAGAACCGGCAGATAAACCTGCAATTCCTGCCGCCATAATCGTTCGATCAACGGACCGGTATCCAGTTCGCCGTCGAACGACAAGAAGACAGCAACGCTCTGCGCCGCCAGAATACGCGGATGCGCAGCGATACGATCGGCCATCTGCAAAGCAAAATCATGTTGTTGTTCAGGCGTTAAGGCGCGCCGACGTTGACGGATTAGGTTTCGGATATTCTGCCGCTGTTGGGCATATTGGGATTGAAAAGACATAATCAGCACACATACCGCTGAGGAAGGGGGAATCTCCGAGATGCCGTCGCAGGCTGTAACCCTTGAACCCATGGTTCAAGGTGAACGTGCTGTCGCAATCTTAAGGCTTCTCGGCGGGCCGAGCATGCACACCGATCGCGGATCATCACATTCTGTTGGTACTAAATATCGGCTCAGGGGACTGGCCCGCTGGCGAACATCTCAGAGAAATTTTTTACTCATTGCCGAAACCTTCGATTTCAGCAACTTAAGTTATTCGAATTGTGCATCCTGACGTTCAGAGATGCGACCCTGTTCAAGCAAAGCCTGTTCAATGGTCTGTTGCAGCATACGAATGCGTTGTTCCATATTGGACGCATAATCACGGGTTTTCAACCGTTCTTGAGCAAGTTCGTGACATACGTTCAATGCCGCGATAAAAACCAGTTGCTCAGTATTTGAGACTCTAGTGCGAACTTTAAGATCTTGCAACCGTTGGTTAAGATCGTCCGCCGCCATGTTCAACGCATCTTGTTGTTCTGGCGGGCAATTGACTCTTAACGAGCGGCCAAAAATTTGAATATCTACCGGTTGTGCAGACATGCCACCTTCCTGCCTAAATTTCGCGCCAGCCCCAGTTCGCCCTTACCGAGCCACCAAAGCGGGCGCCACTATATATACCTCGGTACCAAGATACAACCCCTTTTTCAGTACCTGGTTGTAATCTACCGCGACAGACATTACCAGTCAAAAAAGGGTTTCAAAATGCGTATTTAGCGTCATTTTGCTCCTTGCCGGCACTGTGTGAGTTCTGGCGCATCACGATTATAACTAGCCACTGAGGTGTCGCGCTTATCTGGTACAGCGATGGACCTTGGTGGTAGCATAACACGAACTTATCCTGCCAACGATGACGAATGCGCATGTCTATACAGAATACATTTCCAAGTTACCAATCTTTGACCGTTGCTCTCAACCAGCAAGCGGTGGCGTTGACCGCAGCAGAAATGCACGGTTTGATCAGCGGCCTGTTGTGCGGTGGCAGCCGCGACGCCGGCTGGCAAACGCTGGTCTACGATCTGACTAACGAAGGCGTGGCCTTTCCGCAGGCATTGAACCTGCCGCTCCAGCAACTTTATGAAATTACGCGTGAAACGCTGGAAGACGACGACTTCATGTTCCAACTGATGATGCCGGAAGGCGAAACGGTAACCGTCTTCGATCGCGCCGACGCGCTGGCCGGGTGGGTGAACCATTTCCTGCTCGGGTTGGGGATGATGCAACCGAAACTGGCTCAGGTGAAAGACGAAGTGGGTGAGGCGATCGACGATCTGCGCAATATCGCTCAACTGGGTTACGACGAAGACGAAGATCAGGAAGAGCTGGAACACTCTCTGGAGGAAGTGGTGGAGTATGTGCGGGTGGCGGCTATTTTGTGCCATACCGAATTTACCCGCCGCAAGCCGACGGCGCCGGAGAATGCCAAACCGACCTTGCACTAAACCCCGATACCACGCCCGTAGAGGCCGTGAGCACAGGCAGATTGATTTCAGGAGAAGGTGATGACTCAGCAGGAATTCAACAACCGCCGTCAGGCGCTGTTGGCGAAAATGGCTCCGGCCAGCGCGGCAATTATTTTCTCTGCGCCGGAAGCGACGCGCAGTGCAGATACTGAATATCCTTACCGTCAGAACAGCGATTTCTGGTATTTGACCGGTTTCAACGAGCCGGAAGCGGTGTTGATTCTGGTGAAGAGCGACGAAACGCATAACCACAGCGTGTTGTTCAACCGGGTGCGCGATCTGACCGCGGAAATCTGGTTTGGCCGTCGCCTGGGCCAGGATGCCGCACCGGCGAAGCTCGGAGTGGATCGCGCGCTGTCGTTCGACGAAATCAACGATCAATTGCACCTGCTGCTCAATGGCCTGGATGTGGTTTATCACGCGCAGGGCGAATACGCCTATGCCGATCAGATCCTGTTCTCGGCATTGGACAAGCTGCGTAAAGGTTTCCGCCAGAACCTGCAAGCGCCGGCGACCATCACCGACTGGCGCCCGTGGTTGCACGAGATGCGCCTGTTCAAATCCGCGGAAGAACTGGCAGTGATGCGTCGCGCCGGTGAGATCAGCGCGCTGGCTCATACCCGTGCGATGGAAAAATGTCGCCCCGGGATGTTCGAGTATCAGCTTGAGGCGGAGATCCTGCATGAGTTTACCCGTCTTGGCGCCCGTTACCCGTCTTACAACACCATCGTCGGTGGCGGCGAAAACGCCTGCATCCTGCACTACACAGAAAACGAAAGTGAGTTGCGCGATGGCGATCTGGTGCTGATCGACGCCGGTTGCGAGTATAAAGGCTATGCCGGTGACATCACCCGTACCTTCCCGGTGAACGGTAAATTCAGCAAACCGCAACGGGCCCTGTACGACATTGTGCTGAAGTCGCTGCTGCGGGCTCTGGAGCTGTTAAAACCCGGCGCCAGCATCCGTGAAGCGAACGACGAAGTCGTGCGTATCATGATTACCGGGCTGGTGGAACTGGGCGTCCTGAAAGGCGAAGTGGATCAGTTGATTGCCGAACAGGCGCACCGTCAGTTCTACATGCACGGGCTGGGCCACTGGCTGGGGCTGGACGTGCACGACGTCGGCAATTACGTCACGCCGGCTCGCGATCGCGAACTGGAGCCGGGTATGGTGCTGACCGTCGAGCCGGGTCTGTACATCGCACCGGACGCCGACGTGCCGGAACAATATCGCGGCATCGGCATTCGCATTGAAGACGACATTGTGATCACCGCCGGCGGCAATGAAAACCTGACCGCCGGGGTGGTGAAAGACGCCGATGCCATTGAAGCGTTGATGGCGGCGGCAAGGTAAGCGGATGAGCGTAATTATCGTTGGCGGCGGCATGGCGGGGGCGACGTTGGCGCTGGCCATCTCGTCGCTTACCCAGGGAAGGATGGCGGTTGATCTGATCGAAGCTACGCGGCCGGACGACCGCAGCCACCCGGGGTTTGACGCCCGCGCCATCGCCTTGGCGCAGGGCACCTGCCAGCAACTGACGCGTATTGGCGTCTGGCCGGCGCTACGCGATTGTGCGACGGCCATTACCCATGTGCACGTTAGCGATCGCGGCCACGCCGGCTTTGTTAACCTGTATGCGCAAGATTATCAGGTCGATGCGCTTGGTCAGGTAATTGAATTGCACGACGCCGGCCAACGGCTGTTCGCGTTGCTGGCCAAAGCGCCCGGCGTCACGCTGCACTGCCCGGCACGGGTGGTCGACGTGCTGCGTACCGCAGATCGCGCCGAAGTGCTGTTGGATAACGGACGGCGCATCAACGGGCAACTGTTGGTGGCGGCGGACGGATCGCGTTCGGCACTGGCACAAGCCTGCAATGTACAGTGGCAACAAAGCGAATACCCGCAGTTTGCCACCATCGCCAACGTCACCACTTCGGAGGACCCGCAGGGGCGTGCCTTCGAACGTTTCACCCGCTATGGGCCATTGGCGCTGTTGCCGATGTCTCAGGGCCGCAGTTCGCTGGTGTGGTGCCATGCGCGTGAAGATCGCGCCGAGGTCGATGGCTGGGATGACGCCCGCTTTATCAGTGAGCTGCAACAGGCGTTTGGCTGGCGGCTGGGCCGGATCGTCAAAACCGGCAAACGCCACAGCTATCCGCTCAGTCTGCTGACCGCCAGCCGGCATGTCAGCCATCGGCTGGCGCTGGTGGGCAATGCCGCGCAGACGCTGCATCCGATTGCCGGCCAGGGGTTCAATCTGGGGCTGCGCGATGTGATGTCGCTGGCGGAAACGCTGGCAGAGGCGGAGCGGGCGGGCGAAGATCCCGGTGGCTATGCGCTGCTGAGCCGCTATCAGCAGCGGCGACAGAAAGATCAGCAGGCGACGGTCGGCGTGACCGACGGCCTGATCCGGCTGTTCGCCAACCGTTACGGCCCGTTGGTGGTCGGGCGCAATTTGAGTCTGATGGTGATGGAACAGCTGCCGGCGGTGCGCGATGCCTTTGCCAAACGTACGCTGGGCTGGGTGGATCGCTAGGCTGGTGTATAAGCAGGGGCGCAGCGTAGTGCGCCCGCAACGCCGCGCAATCGCTGCGCCGCGAGTCATTTAAGGAAATTAAGCAGCATGCAATCATTTGACGTGGTTATCGCCGGCGGCGGTATGGTGGGTTTGGCACTGGCCTGTGGCCTGCAAGGCAGCGGTCTGCGCGTGGCGGTGCTGGAGCACCGGCAACCGGAAATGACGCCGCCGCAGGAACAGCCGGCGCTGCGCGTATCCGCCATCAACGCCGCCAGTGAGCGCCTGCTGCAGCATATTGGCGTGTGGGACGAAATCCTCGCCCTGCGCGCCAGCGCCTACAACGCGATGGAAGTGTGGGATCGCGACAGCTTCGGCAAAATCGCCTTTCGTGGCGACGAATGCGGCTTCAGTCACCTCGGCCATATCATTGAGAATTCGGTGATCCAGCAGGCGCTGTGGAAGCGTGCGGAAAGCCTGAGCGATGTCACGCTGATCACCCCGGCGGCGCTAAAACAGGTGGCATGGGGCGAGAACGATGCCTTTATCACGCTTGAAGATGGCCGCATGCTGACTGCACGGCTGGTGGTGGGCGCCGACGGCGCGCATTCCTGGCTACGTCAGCATGCCGATATTCCGCTGACCTTCTGGGATTACCGTCATCACGCGCTGGTGGCCACCATCCGCACCGAAGAGCCGCACCAGGCGACGGCGCGGCAGGTATTTTATGGCGATGGCATTCTGGCGTTTCTGCCGTTCAGCGATCCGCATCTGTGCTCTATCGTTTGGTCGGTAGCGCCGGAAGAAGCGGAGCGCCTGAAGCAACTGGATCCGGAGCAATTTAACCGTGAGCTGGCGATGACGTTCGATCTGCGCCTCGGCGCCTGTCGGCTTGAGAGTGAGCGCCAGACCTTCCCGTTGACCGGGCGTTACGCGCGCAGCTTTGCCGCGCACCGTCTGGCGTTAATGGGGGATGCGGCGCATACCGTGCATCCGTTGGCCGGCCAAGGGGTGAACCTGGGCTTTATGGATGCCGCCGAGCTGATCGCCGAACTGCGGCGCCTGCAGCGTCAGGGCAAGGACATTGGCCAACATTTGTACCTGCGTCGCTATGAGCGCCGCCGCAAACATGGCGCTGCCGTGATGCTGGCGAGTATGCAAGGGTTCCGTGAGCTCTTTGACGGCAATCACCCGGCGAAGAAACTGCTGCGCGATGTCGGTCTGCGTCTGGCCGACAGCCTGCCGGGCGTTAAGCCGAAACTGGTGCGCCAGGCAATGGGCCTGAACGATTTGCCGGAGTGGCTGGCTTAAGGCGGGAAACTCAGGATAAAGCCTTCGCCTGTAGCTTTCGTCGGGGCGCGGCATGCTCTGCACCACCATGAAAAAAGCACTTTGTCATCATCAAGGCTCCTTGCGGAGCCTTATCGTCATTGAATGAACCAAGAGCACTACTCTGCGGCGATCTGTCGCCGTTGCAGGGCTTGCGTCATGCCGTAAAGCCCATAACACAACAGCTCCAGTATAATCAGCGCGGAAAAAATCGACAGCGACAGCATGACGCCATAGTTGGGTATTTCGACGGCGTAAAACACGGCTAAAGGGGTCATCATCGCCACCAGAATGCTGGCATTGATGATCCTCAGCCGATTGTCGTTCATCAGGTTGGCGCGAATATAACCCCGTAAAATCCACAGCATCGACACACCGACGATGGCGATGAAAAATTCTGCATTCATGTAAATCGTTCTGCTCCCGGCCGGCAACAGATCAAATCGATCAAGAATAAGGCACAACGCAACGAACAATAGGGGTGCCGCCAGGCACAGCAGCGCCAGGAAGCTGAACTGCTGTTTTTTCTGCGGCTGATGCCCCAATATTTTTAGCAGGATGCTCTCAATATCCAACACCGCGCCGATGGAAATGCAGATCAGGCCAAAGGTTAACGGCCAGTATTGCAGCACTTCACTCCCGCCGATAACCCGGCTCAGACAGATGACGACAATGATGTTGCTCATGAGCGACGAGGCGGTCATCAGAAAGGCCGAAAAGTAAGGCGCGATGATTTGCCGATAGTGCCTGCCGCCCCCTTCGTGCAGCCGAATCCCCTGACGCAGGACCAACAGCAACAGCAAAATGGCCTCTGTATAGGCACCCGCCACAAGCGCAAGGATCGCCGCCATATCCACAGGCACCTGAAACCGGGTCAGCGCATAACAACCGAGCACCGAAACCAGCACGCGGACGAACGAGGCGCGGCTCATCAGGGCGGTTTTGCCTTCCAGGATGCAACATCCCTGCAGATAACGTCGGACGCCTACGGCCAGCAGAGAAAGCGAAAACACGTGGGTAATAAAGGCGATATGCGGGCTGATATGTTGCCTAAAACCCCAAACGCCCAGATTGAATATCAAAAAGACCGCGACGGCGAGCAGCGCGGAAAACATCAGCGTCTCCGCACTCTTTTTCATTTTGATGACCACCGCGCACAGAGGGAAAACAAACGCGTTGGCAAACATGAAAGTACTCAAGGCAACGGCGTAATCGCCGGATGCCTTGAGGCTGTAAGCCGAAAGAATAAGCGAGATGATAGGGAGTTCCAGATTCAGCAGACTGATGCTGATTGCACTGGGAAACCATAATCGCAACATGCCGGCGGTATTCATTTACTGACTCTCCCCGTCATCTGCCGCCACGGCATCGTGATAAGGCAGGTAGTCATTTACCAGCCATTGGAAATCCGCCGTTAAAGACGCCAGCGAATCATTCCACAGCAGGATCCCGCCAATGCGGTCGCGTACGCTCTGCGGTCTGGTCAGCAGCGTGCCGTGCGGAACCTCCCATGTCGTTTTATATGCGCTGCCGACGCTGATGTTTTTTTCTATATCGGCGCGTGCGCCTTCCCGATGCGGATACCACACCCAGGCGGCGTAACCGACAGGCCGCTCGTTCGCCTGTTCCAGCAGGCCCATTTGCGCCAGAAAATGCTGTTCCTCGATATTGCGGCCAGAACACAGGGCATGCATTTGCGGGATCCAGCCGCCGGGCGCGCGGGCGGCGATTTCCAGAAACACGATACGGTCATCTTTGGTCAGAAAGGCTTCCAGATGAGTCGCGCCGTCAGGCACATAGCCCAACGCGTCGAATACGCGGGAGTTATAGGCTTCGAAGCGCGAATACAGCGGATTTTCTTTGTCCAGCGGCAAACTGCCTACTGGCTTGCCATCAATAAACTCGGCGTTGGGGTGGCTGTATTGGCAGATATAAATATCGGCGATCTTTCCTTGATAGACCAGGCTGTCGATATGAAACAGCGTTCCTTCAATAAATTGGTCCAGCTCATAGTTTTCAACGTCTTTATTGGTTTCACACCATTGCCGCAGCGCCGGGCGGTCATGAATTTTGGCGATTCGCTCACTGCCAGCCGAATCAATTTGCTTGGCAAATATCGGATAAGACAAAGGCTGCTCAACTTGCTGAAGATAACGTTCAGGCGCTGCCTGATAGGCCTGTGGAGAAAAGGGCACGACCAGAGGGATATCGATATCGCCGGCGGCGATGACAGCCTTCATGCGCAACTTATTGATAAAGGGTTCAGTTTGCGCAAAAGTTGCCCCCTGAATACCGAATGTCTCCCGCAGGCGCGCTGCATGCCCCAGAAAATACTCGTCGTTGGTGATGATTCTCACCTCCGCCATATTGGTGATATTGCGACGGGTAAAAAGATCGCGACAGGCTTGCGTCAGTTCTTCTGTCGTGAAGGGATCGCAGATTTGAATATCGTCGAAACAAGGTTTTTGATCTGCGGGCAAATTGCCCCAGCCCTGTTTCCCCGTCAGCAGACAGACCGCGTATTTTTCCCTGTCGATCAGCTTATTCCAGTCAGTCCGGAAGGTGACGATGTTCTGCAATATGATAAATGTTTTCATGCGATAACCTCTTTCCCTGTAGTTTTAGTTGGTAATGGGCGACCAGTCGGCCGTTCTGACCGTTTTGCCGTAAAAGTCCGTGACGGTAGCGGTATCCGTTTGCCAGTGATCGCTCGGCACCACCACTTTGCCGGAAGCGCTGGGGATATCGATAACGTGCTGGGGGAAGGCGAGGCCGGACAGTTCATTACGCAACTGCGTCATGATCGCCATCTCATCTTCGAGGCGCATGACAAAACGCCGGGTAGAGGTGACTTCCTGACCGTGATAAATGTAATACGGGCGAACGCCCAACTCGAATAAACGCAAAAATAGGGTTTTCAGCGTGTCTTTGTCGTCATTGATTGTTTTCAGGAAGACGGTTTGCGTCAGCAACACATAGCCCATCTTTTTGAAAGCCCGGATCATCTCGATGACTTCAGGTTGCAGCTCATCGGGATGGTCGATATGCAGGCTCAAATATACCGTCGGTTTAGCCTGCGCCAGCTCTTCCATCAATTCCATACGCACCTTGCCGGGGTTTTGCAGCGGATAGCGGGTATGGATCCGGACCACTTTTACGTGGTCGATCGCTTTCAATCGATTAAACAGATATTGCAGACCTTTGGGGTTGGTCAGCGGATCGCCACCGCTGGCGATGACCTCGTAGATGCTTTTATCGTTGGCGATATAATCAACGATATCATCAATCTGAGACATTTTTAACCGACCTTCCACATCCAGGCCAACCCCCACGCGATCCTGCCGTTCACAATACCGGCAGTTGGCGGCACAGGTGTAAGAGAGCAAGACCAATAGTTGGCCATCATATTTTTTTACCGTACCAAAAACGGGCGTGGATGTTTTCTCGTTCAGCAGGTCAACGTCAAGATTGGCCGGCAATGTTTCATATTCAGGATTGAACTCATACATATCCTTTATTGCCTGGCTGGTTTTGCTGAGTTCTTTTAAATACGGCGTCAGCTTTTCTGAAAAACGCGTTTCTTCTTCAACCTGTTTAACGACAATATTTTGCTCGGCAGACATTGTTTTTCTCCATGCTTTTATTGATCACGACGGCTGTAAGATACTGTTCCCATTGACACAGTTGCGCACGCTAGCCCCGGCCATAATGCCCAAAAGCAGCTCGGCTGATTTGGTTCTCATTTCCAGGAACGATTCTTCAGTGTAAAAAGCTGAGTGTGCGGTAAGAATAACGTTATCCAGATCTCTGAAACCTGCGGGGATATCGGGCTCATTCTCCAGGACGTCCAGCCCGGCCGCAGCCACCTTGCCGGAATTAAGCGCTGCCAACAAAGCCTGTGAATCCACAATGCCCCCGCGTGCAGTATTGACCAGCAATACGCCTTCTTTCATTTGCTGAAACTGCGGTCCGGAAAGGAGATGGTGGGAAGTGCGGTTTAGGGAAGCGTTGACAGACACGATATCCGCCGAAGCGAGCAGCTCCTCAAGGGATTCACAGCGCGTTACGCCATGCGTTTTATCAATCCCGCTGGCGACATAGGGGTCGTAAAACCGGATGTTCAGACCAAAGGCCGCCGCTCTTTTTGCCACGGCACCGCCGATGCGGCCAAAACCGATGATCCCCAGGGTCTTATCGCGCAAGCGATACAATTTTTTGACGCTGGCCCAGTCCCAGCCACCTTGTCTGACATGCAAATTGATGTCGTTGAGTTTACGGGCTACGCCGAGCAGTAGCGCCAAGGTGTGATCGGCCACTTCTTCTGTGCCGTAGTCGGGAATGTTGTACACGGCGATGCCGAGCTGCCTGGCAGCGTCAATATCCACATTATCGTAACCGACGGCGGCTTTAACGATTGCGCGGCAGCAGCTTAAATTGCTTAAAAAAGCCTGATTGAACTGGATGGACGGGATGCACGCCCAGATGATCATGAACTCTATTTCAGGCAGGATCTCGGTGGGTATTTCATTGATATTGCTGATATGTACCAAGCGAACATCATGTCCTGCCAGGATTTCTCGTTCAATATCCGGCTGGGGAAAATGTTTTTCCGTTGTCGAATCAACGATTAAAACCTTGGTGCGTCTGGATTCCATCTAACGTCCACCTCATAATTGTTAAGATAACATTAACATTACAAACTGAGCGTTAATTGAAGCATGGTTCTTTTTTTCTAACAAGCCGATGGGTTTTGGCTTTAAAAACCACCATTTTTTATTTTTGCAGGTGATAAAACCAATAGTTGTGATTTTGTTAATCAAAAAAAACAGAAAATGAGTAAAGAGTGGAAATATTAATCTTCTTAAAGAAGAAAAATAAACGTGAAAAATATTTACCTTTACCGGAGCGGGTAAGCGAGTCCTTTTACTTTCTGCATGGGAAAGAATCCAATTTGCCCGATATGACGGAGAGACTTGGGACGGAGCTATTCATCGCCATTCACAGAACCCAGGGCGCTCAAGTGAACGACCGTTTCACCTGCGCAAATATGAGGATCACCCATAGCTTTTCCTTATATAACCCTTCATTTGAAATAATCTAATTCCAGTCCGGTTTTAGCATTACTTTTTCTAATTCCATAACCGGTTATCAAAAGTCGAAATCCCGCGACTGGCCGTTGGTTTGTTATATAACTTTGGATTTTTGGTGCTTCAATTGTTGTTTTTGTGCCTTAAAGCGCATTTTTCCAGTTAAAAACTCTGCACACTAGCCCGGCGTTTTACTGACGACGGACACCGCCAAGCCTATTTTAACTTATGGTTAATGCGGTCGTTCGGTGATAACGTCAGAACAAAGGTATCGTTTGCGTCACGACGGTTAGCCACAGTTTCCGTACGTTTCGGCGCAGCGTTTCTGTTGGGCAGTCAGTGCGCCACGTAACCCGGCCCGCGAGCCATAATCTGACGTATTGCGTGGCAGCACCCTAACTTCAGCTACTGAGTGGAATGAGGGAAAAGATGGCAAAGCAAACCCCACTGTACGACCAGCACGTGGCGTGCGGTGCGCGCATGGTAGATTTTCATGGCTGGATGATGCCGCTGCATTACGGATCCCAGATCGATGAGCACCACGCCGTGCGTCAGGATGCCGGTATGTTCGACGTCTCCCATATGACCATTGTGGATCTGCACGGTGCCCGCACCCGCGAGTTCCTGCGCTATCTGCTGGCGAATGATGTCGCCAAACTCACTCAACCCGGCAAGGCGCTGTACACCGGCATGCTGAATGCGTCCGGCGGCGTGATCGACGATCTCATCGTTTACTTCCTTACTGAAGACTATTTCCGCCTGGTGGTGAACTCCGCCACGCGCGACAAAGACCTGGCCTGGATCGAAGAACACGCTGCACCTTATGGCATTGAGCTGAGGGTGCGTGACGATCTGGCGCTGGTTGCGGTGCAGGGCCCACAGGCCAAAGAACGCGCCGCCACTCTGTTTACCCCGGAACAAAAAAGCGCGGTTGCAGGCATGAAGCCCTTCTTCGGCGTACAGGCCGGGGATCTGTTCATTGCCACCACCGGCTATACCGGCGAAGCGGGCTATGAAATCGCCTTGCCGAAAGAGCAGGCGGCGGATTTCTGGCAAAAGCTGTTGGCGGCGGGCGTTAAACCGGCTGGCCTGGGCGCGCGCGACACCCTGCGGCTGGAAGCGGGCATGAATCTGTACGGCCAAGAGATGGACGAAGGCGTTTCGCCGCTGGCTGCCAATATGGCCTGGACCATCGCCTGGCAACCGGAAGATCGCCAGTTCATCGGCCGTGACGCGCTGGAACAGCAGCGGGAACAGGGTACCGAACAACTGGTCGGCTTGATCATGACGGAAAAAGGCGTATTACGTAATGAGCTGCCGGTGCGTTTCACCGACGCGGCAGGCCAGGCGTACGAAGGGGTGATCACCAGCGGCTCCTTCTCGCCGACCCTGGGCTTCAGCATTGCCCTGGCGCGCGTGCCCGCCGGTATCGGCGAGCAGGCTATCGTGCAAATCCGCAACCGCGAAATGCCGGTCAAGGTCACCAAACCTGGCTTTGTCCGTGCCGGTAAGCCACTGATTAATTAATTTTTTGTTTATTGATTCTTTATTTCTTCGAAGGAGTAACTGGCGATGAGCAATGTGCCAACAGAATTGAAATACGCGGCATCCCACGAATGGGTGCGTGACGAAGGCAATGGCGAATACGTGGTAGGCATCACCGAACACGCACAGGAATTACTGGGCGACATGGTGTTTGTCGATCTGCCAGACGTTGGCGCGGCAGTGACCGCCGGTGACGACTGCGCCGTGGCGGAGTCGGTGAAGGCCGCTTCCGATATCTATGCGCCAATCAGCGGCGAAATCGTTGCGATTAACGATGCGCTGGAAGCCTCTCCGGAGCTGGTGAACAGCGAGCCTTATGGCGACGGTTGGTTGTTCCGCATCAAGGCTTCCGACGCTGCCGAGCTCGGTAAGCTGTTGGATGCCGGTGCGTACCAGGCTTCTATCGACGAGTAATCAGCATACTCTTCGTCTTTCAAGCAGCAGCGTTGTTATCTGCATTTGCTTACCCCAGTGACTGACTTAAGTAAGCGTCTGGGGTAAGCAAGCCGGTCGCCTGGCGGCAACTTGAAATCCATTGAGTATGTAACGTCTTTATCCGAGCTTTGAGGGTAGGGCGTTTCAGTTATAGAACAGGCTATATCCCGTACCCCGTCAGCATTCAGGAATTTGTAGCAATGACTCAGACACTCAGCCAACTTGAACACAGCGAAGCGTTCATCGAACGCCACATCGGCTCTTCTGCGCAACAACAGCAGCAGTTGCTGGAAGCGGTGGGCGCACGGTCGCTCAGCGCGCTGATCCAACAGATTGTGCCGGCAGACATTCAACTGCCGGGGCCGCCGCCGGTGGGCGATGCGGCGACTGAACATCAGGCGCTGGCCGAACTGAAGGCGATTGCCTCGCAGAATCAGCGCTACAAATCCTATATCGGTATGGGCTACAGCGCGGTGTTGACGCCGCCGGTGATCCTGCGCAACATGCTGGAAAATCCGGGCTGGTACACCGCATATACGCCATATCAGCCGGAAGTGTCGCAGGGCCGCCTTGAGGCGTTGCTGAACTTCCAGACCCTGACTCTGGATCTGACCGGTCTGGATCTGGCGTCCGCTTCGCTGTTGGACGAAGCCACCGCCGCCGCCGAAGCGATGGCGCTGGCCAAGCGCGCCAGCAAGCTGAAAGACGCCAATCGTTTCTTCGTGGCTGACGATGTGCACCCGCAAACGCTGGACGTAGTACGCACCCGCGCCGAAACCTTCGGCTTTGAAGTGATCGTCGATAAAGCCGAGAAGGTGCTGGAGCTGCAGGGCGTATTCGGCGTGTTGTTGCAACAAGTGGGCACCACCGGCGAGCTGCACGACTACGGCGCGTTGCTGGCTGAGCTGAAAACCCGCAAAATCGTCACCAGCGTGGCGGCCGACATCATGGCGCTGGTGCTGTTGACCGCACCGGGCAAACAGGGCGCAGACGTGGTCTTCGGTTCCGCGCAACGCTTTGGCGTGCCGATGGGCTACGGCGGCCCGCACGCCGCCTTCTTCGCCTGCCGCGATGAATTCAAACGTTCTATGCCGGGCCGCATTATCGGCGTTTCCCGCGACGCCGCCGGTAACACCGCGCTGCGTATGGCGATGCAAACCCGTGAGCAACATATCCGCCGCGAAAAGGCCAACTCGAATATTTGTACCTCGCAGGTGCTGCTGGCCAACATCGCCAGCCTGTACGCGGTGTACCATGGCCCGCAGGGCCTGCAGCGCATTGCCGGGCGTATCCATCGCCTGACCGACATTCTGGCCGCTGGGCTGCAACAGGCCGGTCTGGCGCTGCGTCATAAAACCTGGTTCGATACTCTGACGGTGGAAGTCAAAGACAAGGCCGCCGTGCTGGAACGCGCGCTGAGTTTTGGCATCAACCTGCGTACCGATATTCACGGCGCAGTCGGCATTACGCTGGACGAAGCCACCTCGCGTGAAGACGTGCAGACGCTGTTCGCCCTGTTGGCGGGTGACGAGCACGGGCTGGACATCGACGCGCTGGACGCGGTGGTGAGCAAAAACAGCCAGTCGATCCCGGCGGCAATGCTGCGCAAGGATCCGATCCTCTCCCATCCGGTATTCAACCGCTACCACAGCGAAACCGAGATGATGCGTTACATGCACCGTCTGGAGCGCAAAGACCTGGCGCTCAACCAGGCGATGATCCCGCTCGGTTCCTGCACCATGAAGCTGAATGCTGCGGCGGAAATGATCCCGATCACCTGGCCTGAGTTCTCCGAACTGCACCCATTCTGCCCGCCAGAGCAGGCGGCAGGCTATCAGCAGATGATTGGCCAACTGTCGCAGTGGCTGGTGCAACTGACCGGTTACGACGCGGTTTGCATGCAGCCGAACTCTGGCGCGCAGGGCGAGTACGCCGGCCTGTTGGCGATCCGCCGTTACCACGAAAGCCGTAATGAAGCGGGCCGCCATATCTGCCTGATCCCAAGCTCGGCGCACGGCACCAACCCGGCTTCCGCCCAGATGGCGGGCATGAGCGTCGTGGTAGTGGCTTGTGACAAGAACGGCAACATCGATCTGCACGATCTGCGCATCAAGGCGGAACAGGCGGGCGAAGAACTGTCCTGCATCATGGTGACCTACCCGTCGACCCATGGCGTGTACGAAGAAACCATCCGCGAAGTGTGTCAGATCGTTCATCAGTTCGGCGGCCAGGTGTATCTCGACGGTGCCAACATGAATGCTCAGGTCGGCATCACCACGCCGGGTTACATCGGCGCAGACGTCTCGCACCTTAACCTGCATAAAACCTTCTGCATTCCGCACGGCGGCGGCGGCCCGGGTATGGGCCCGATCGGCGTCAAAGCGCATCTGGCTCCGTTCGTGCCGGGTCACAGCGTGGTGCAGATCGACGGCGTAACCACTCAGCAAGGCGCGGTGTCCGCTGCACCGTTCGGCAGCGCTTCTATTTTGCCAATCAGCTGGATGTACATCCGCATGATGGGCGCGGAAGGGTTAAAACTGGCGAGCCAGGTGGCGATCCTCAACGCCAACTACATCGCGACCCGCCTGAAAGATGCCTACCCGGTGCTGTATACCGGCCGCGACCATCGCGTGGCGCATGAATGTATTCTCGACATTCGTCCGCTGAAAGAAGAGACCGGCATCAGCGAAATGGACATCGCCAAGCGCCTGATTGACTACGGTTTCCATGCGCCGACCATGTCGTTCCCGGTTGCGGGCACGTTGATGGTCGAACCCACCGAATCGGAAAGCAAGGTGGAGCTGGATCGCTTTATCGACGCGATGCTGGCCATCCGCAGCGAGATTGACCGGGTTGCGAAAGGCGAATGGCCGCTGGAAGACAATCCGCTGGTGAACGCGCCGCACATTCAGGCGGAACTGGTCAGCGATTGGCAGCATGCCTACAGCCGCGAGCTGGCGGTGTTCCCTATCGCCGGTGTGCGTGAGAACAAATACTGGCCGAGTGTGAAGCGTCTGGATGACGTGTATGGCGACCGCAATCTGTTCTGTTCCTGCGTGCCAATGAGCGACTACGAATAACACATTCGGTAAAGTTTGTTAGCAAGGGACACCGCATGATGCGGTGTCCCTTTTTTATTGCCGGGCCGCAGTGGTTGCGCTTCACTGCTTAATGGGCAAACTCAATGGCATAAGGAATCGTTATGAAAGCGGCAATCGTAAAAGCGTTAGGGCAGCCACCGGTTTTCGGGTCAGTCGAAGAGCCGCAGGCTCAGGCCGGTGAGGTGTTGATTGAGGTAACGTTGGCGGGCATCAAGCAGCTTGACCGCGCGATGGTAGCGGGAACCCACTACTCCAGCCCCAGGACCTTGCCGATTGTGCCCGGCACCGATGGCGTGGGCTACACGCCGGATGGCCAACGGGTTTATTTTGCCTCGTTCCGCCAGCCGCATGGCGCACTGGCGGAAAGAACCGTCGCGTCATGGACAGTGCCGGTGCCGGAAGGCGTGGATGACGCCACTGCCGCGGCGCTGATAAATCCGGCTTTCGCCGCCTGGCTGCCGCTTCATTGGCGCGCCGAGGTGCAGCCGGGTGAAACCGTGCTGATTATTGGTGCCACGGGCACGTCGGGCAAGCTGGCGGTGGCCGCCGCCCGTCAGGCGGGAGCGGGGCGAATTGTCGCTGCCGGTCGCCGTCAGAGCGTGTTGGATGCGCTGGACGTTGATGCCACGGTTGATCTTGGACTGGAAGGGGCCGCATTGACACAGGCTTTCGCCGCCGCAGCGGGGCCGCATGGCTATCACGTGATTGTCGATTATATCTGGGGAGCGGCCACCGAAGCGCTGCTCGCCACCTTGAACAACCATGACCTCTCTTCCTACGCCGGTGGGCGCGGCATACGTTTGGTTAACGTCGGGTCGATGGCCGGGCCGGATATCCGACTGCCGGCGGCGGTGCTGCGCAGCAATCAACTGCAGATTATGGGCAGTGGCACCGGCAACTTCCCGCCGATAGCCGAGATGCAAAGGTATGCCAGCGAGATCCTGGCCCTGGCGGCGGCAGGCAAGATCGCCGTCGAGACGCAGGAGCATGGCTTGTCCGAGATTGCCGCCGTCTGGGATTTGAACAAGAAAAGCGACGTGCGTTCGGTGATCCGTATTTCGCGTTAGGCGTCAGCCCTGGCGGCCAGTTTGGTCGCCAGGAAAAAACTGGCCAGTGCCGCCACCCCGATGGCCAGCCCGAGCCACAGTTCCGTAGCTGCCCCAAAATGGGCCAGATCCCTTATTACTTTCCTTGTGGCGCCTGGTAATTTTCTGGCAGATCGATAACAAACCCGATACCGCGATCGTCAAGCCCTTCGGTGATCCGCAATTGCGCGCCGATTTTATCGGCCAGGTTCTTGGCGATCGCCAGCCCCAGGCCGCTGCCGATCTGCTGGGTGCCCGGCACGCGGTAAAAGCGTTCAAACAGGCGTTTGCAATGTTCTTGATTCACACCCGGCCCGTTGTCGCGCAGGCTAATATAGCAACCCATCGGCGACAGTGAGCGGATGTTGGCTTCGATATGACCACCGGCCGGCGCGTATTTGATGGCGTTATCCAGCAGGTTGGTGAATATGGCAATCAGCGAGTGGCGGTCGGTCTCAACCACCACATTTTCACTGCCATCCAACGAAAGTTCGATGTTCTTCTCCAGCGCATAGGGCACGTGCTGCGCAATGCACTTGCTGATTTCAGCGTAGATATCCACCGCTTCCATCTTCAGCGGAAAGTTCTCCGACTCCAGTTTGGCCAGATCAATCAGCTGGCGTGACAGCGATGCCGCGCGATCCAGCCCTTGCTGCATGTCCTCAATAATTTCCTGCCGCTCGGTTTTATCCGCCACCTGGGTCAGCAAGTGCAATTGCGCCAGCACGGCGGCGATCGGGGTGCGCAGCTCGTGGGCGGCATCGGCCATAAAGCGTTTTTCACGCTGATTGGCGGCGTCGATACGCGTCATCAACTTATTGATTTCCAACACTACCGGCCGGATTTCCTGATATTGCTCGCGGACGTTGATCGGCGATAAATTACCGGGTTTGCGATCGGAGATCATCCTGGCGATTTGCCGCAGTGGCCGCAGGCTGAAATAGGCGGTGATCAGCAGAGCAACAATTATGGCAGCCAGGACGACCAGCAGCGGGATCGCGGTACTTTCCGCCGGGTTGCCGAAAATAGTGGTGCGGTTGTCAAAGGATTCGCCGACGATCACTCTAAAGCGCTGTTTATCGCTCCAACTGCCGGCGATATGCCACTTTATATTGGCATAGCTGATGGTGCCGGACAGCACTGAAGGAGGCAGGGACAAGGGTTTTTCCTGCGGCGGCGAGGCGTAGAGCATCCGATTATTATGGTCGTAAACCAAAAACAACGGACGATAGTCTATTTCGTCCTGCATGCCGTTTTTGATCGAATCGATATACATTATTTCGATATCTTTGATAATCTCGAGATAATTATGTTCGGTAATGTCGGTTTTATCGAGAATGTTGGCGATGCCCTGTGCGACAATGCGTTGCTGATTATCCAAATACTTCTCTGCATCGGGGTAATACAGATATTTTACCCAGCCAAGCAATATTCCCCAGAGTACAAGTATTGCCATAACCTGAAAAACAATGGTGCGTATAAAAAAAGATTTGAAACTAATCATCCCTGCATCTCTTTTTTTAATAAATAGCCGATGCCGCGCACGGTAATAATTCTTTCCTTGCCGATCTTGCGTCGCAGGTTATGCATGTGCACCTCCAGAGAATTACTTTCTACGCTGTCGCCATTGCCGAACAGTCGCTGTTCCAATGTGGCTTTGCGCACCACAGTACCGGCGCAGCGCATCAGCTCATGCAGCAGGCGGTACTCTTTTTTTGATAGCAGCAACAGTTCGTCTTCCAGGGTGACCTGATGGTTCATCGGGTCCAGATACAGATTACCGAGACTCCAGGTTTGGGAGGCGAACCCGGCCATGCGTCGGTTCACCGCCTTCACGCGTGAAATCAATTCCGGCAGCGCAAAAGGTTTGGCCAGAAAGTCGTCTGCACCGGAATCCAGGCTATTGACCAGGCTCTCGATGCGGTCGCGTGCGGTCAGAATAATGATCGGAATATTTTGTCCGGTGGCGCGCCATTCGACCAGTTTCGTCAAGCCGTCGCCATCGGGCAGGGTCAGATCCAGCAGCATTAAATCGAAGCTGCCCTGCGATAATTGAAGTTGTGCATCATGGACCAGCCGCACCCAGCACAGATCGAACCCTGCCAGTTCCAATGCGCGGCACAGGGCTTTGCCCAATTGCAGATCGTCTTCCACAAGCAATATGTTCACTTGATACCCGGTTTATGTCACTGCGCTGGCGGCTATATAACTACAACCCTCAGCGGAAGACAACGCCGTACGGCCCTTCGGTTATGCCTTCTTAAGCAAACCTTAATCTGGCGTTAATTTCGCGTTAAGGCAACGACTCAGGGTTTCGGGTAGGCTGCTCCAGCACAACAGTCACCTTAGGGTAAAAAAATGCATGCTGGCAACGCTTTAAATTTAGCCCTCTCTGGCGGGATTGTCCGTCCGTGCGTGATTTTATTTATCGCTCTGGAGCTGCTTATTTTTCACATAGGTGCCCGGGAGGAAAATAATTCAGTCCCACACCCTCCAGCCGTACAGCTCAGCTCACATACGGAGATGTCGGATGTTTTTGACAGTTTAAAACCACGTATGAAAAAACAATTACGGCGCCTGATAGCGCTATAACACTCCCATTAAATAATAAGGTAGATACGGTGAAAAATACCCTGGGTTATTCTGCGGTGACGTTATTGATGTTATTTCCCCTGCAGGGGTTTACACAGGATGACGGAGAAGCTTCATTGAAACTCAGTGGCGGTATGGCGGTAGCACCGGTTTATCAGGGGGCTTCCAGCTATAGCGCCGTGCCGCTGTACGACATTCAGGCCGGTTACGATAAATCGGCCTGGGGTGATTTCAGTCTGGGCCTGATCGACGGCGCACGCTGGCAGTTACCCTTGTCAGGGCCGTTTGGCATCGCCTTATTGGCCGGTTATGACGACGGGCGGGATGAGGAGGTGAAAACGTTGAGCGGCCGCAATAAGCGGTTAAAAGGCATGGGTGACCTCGACGGCACTCTTGAGGCGGGTATAGAGCTGAGCTATAAATTTGACCCTTTCCATGCCTTTGTAAAAGGTATGCAGGCCACCAAAGCGCGTCGTTACGGCGATGAGGATCTGGGGCATACCGCCTATGTCGATCTGGGGGTGGCGGCGGTTTATTCGCTGAGCGAGGCGCTGACCCTGTCGAGTGATCTGAGCACCACCTGGGCCAACAGCGGTTATCAGCGCGGCTATTTTGGCGTGACGCAGCGGCAGGCGCAGCAAACCTCTTTCGCCGCCTATCGACCGGGGAGCGGTTTTAAGCAGGTGACGCTCAATGGCGTGCTGAATTACCAATGGACGCCGGAAATCGCCTTCCAGGCCGGTGCGAGTATCTATACTCTGTTGGGCGACGCGGCCAAAAGCCCGATCGTCGAGAAAAAAGTGGCTGGGGTTGCCTTCCTGAGTGCCAGTTACAGTTTCTGATTTCCCAACCATAACAAGGAATAGCATGTCGAAAGTTGCACTGGTCACCGGCGCCAGCCGGGGCATTGGGCGCGCCACGGCGCTGCTGCTGGCCCGCCAGGGTTACGCGGTGGGTGTTAACTATCTGAAAGATGAAGCGGCGGCGCAGCTGGTGGTGGCGGAGATCGCGTCCCTGGGGGGCCGGGCGGTGGCGCTGCGGGCGGATATCGCCGATGAACACCAGGTGGCGGCGATGTTTGCGGCACTGGACGCGACCCTTGGCCCGATCGGCGCACTGGTCAACAACGCAGGCATTCTGTTTCAGCAGGCCGGTATCGAGCAACTTACCGCCGAGCGCATCAACAAGGTATTGACCACCAACGTGACCGGCTATTTTCTCTGCTGTCGCGAGGCGGTGAAGCGCATGGCGAAGCGCCATGGAGGGAAGGGCGGAGCGATCGTTAATGTGTCGTCCGCCGCCGCCCGTTTGGGGGCACCGGGCGAATATGTCGACTATGCCGCCTCAAAGGGCGCGGTCGACACGCTGACTACCGGGCTTTCTCTGGAGGTGGCGGCGCAGGGCATCCGGGTCAACGGCGTACGACCGGGGTTTATTTATACTGAAATGCACGCCAGCGGCGGTGAGCCGGGGCGTGTCGACCGGGTAAAAAGCGGGTTGCCGATGCAGCGTGGCGGCTATCCGGAAGAGGTGGCAGAAGCCATCGCCTTTCTGCTGTCCGATGCCGCGTCTTACGTGACCGGCAGTTTTATCGAGGCTGCCGGCGGGCGGTGATTGAACGCGGTGCTGCGTGCAACGATGCTGAAAGAGCCTGCTCAGCCCTCGTGCAACAGCGCGCTGCGGAACGACAGGATGTGCGCTTCTGCCGCGTCGGCCGCGGCGTCGCTGTCCTGGGCGGCCAGTGCGGCGATAATCGCCCGATGCTCCTCGATCACTTCCCGCATATGCCCTTCCCGCGACAACGTGCTGGCCCAAAAACGTTGCGCCCTGGCGTGCAGCACGCTCAAGATATCCGCCAACATGTTATTGCCGGCGATCAGCGCCAGTTCCTGATGGAACGCATGATCGAGCGTCATCATCCGAATCCGGTCGCGACTCTGGCAGGCGGCTTCGATTTGTTGGTTGAGCGCGGTCAGCGCAGCGATCTGTGGCTCGGTAATCCTTTTGCTCGCCAGCCGCATGCACAGCATTTCATTGGCCAGCCGTACTTCGATCAGCTCCAGCGCGTCATCCATCGACAGCGGAGAAACCATCACCCCTTTGCGCGGGATCACCTGCAGCAACCCTTCATTCGCCAAACGGTGGATCGCCTGATTGATCGGCGTTCTGCCCATATCCAGTTCGCTCATGACCTGTGCGGTATTGAGATATTCACCGGGTTTATAGCTTAACGTCACCAGCGCCTGCTTGAAGCGCCGATAGGCCAGTTCGTTCAGTGACAGCCCGGCTTCCTCTGCCGTCGGGAGTGCCTGGCTCTCTGCGTCAACGGTCATCACGTTCTGCTCCTGCAAGAAGAAAGTTTTTAGACATAGTACACAAAAACATGGCACGGAAATCGCTTATTTGGTTACTAAAGATATAGTGAAATTTCACAGTATTTTAACCAAAGGGGCACAATGCCATGAGATTGACCTTCATTTTACCCGAATCCTGCGGCGCCGGGGCGCTGGATACCGAGATTGATCATCTGGTGATCGCCGGTTGGACCGGCCGCGACCGCGAGGCGATCCTGCACCATATTCGGGAGTTGGCCGAGCTGGGCGTGCCCCAACCCAGTGCAATCCCACTGTTTTACCGGGTGGCGGTTAACCAGCTAAGCCAGAGCGAACGCATCGAAGTGATCGGCAACGCTACCTCCGGGGAAGCGGAACCGCTGATCTTCGCCCATCGCGGCGAGCTGTACGTTTCGCTGGCGTCCGATCATACCGATCGTCAACTGGAAGCGCACAGCGTAGCGCTCTCTAAACAGATCTGCGTTAAGCCGGTTGCGCGCACCGCCTGGCCGCTGCGAGAGGTGATCGCGCACTGGGATTCGCTGATCCTGCGTTCGTGGATCAAGGAAGACGGGGAATTCCGGCTTTATCAGCAGGGAAGCCTCGCGAGCCTGCGTACGCCGGGCGATCTGCTGGAGCGCTATCTGGGCGGCCAGCAGTTGCCGGAAGGCGGGCTGACGGTACCACAGCCGCGTGATGGATTAGCTATGACCTGCGGTACGGTAGCGGCGATTGGCGGCATCCGGCCGGCGGCGGAGTTCCGCATGGAGCTGGCGGACGAGGTATTGGGGCGCTCTATCACTCATGGCTATCACAGCATTGAACTGCCGGTGGTGGCGTGATGAAAAAACTGACTTTAGGGCAAGTCGCCGCCGGGCTGGCCAGCGGTGAATTGACCGCAGTGCAACTGACCGCCGCCGCGCTGGCGCACATTGCCGATGAGCAGGGCGAGGGAGTGCGCACCTTTACCCGCGTTTATGCGCAATGGGCGCAACAGCAGGCACTGGCGGCCGATCGCCGGCGTGCGGAGGGGAAACCTTTGTCAGCGCTGGACGGCGTTCCGGTGTCGGTCAAAGACCTGTTCGACGTGGCCGGTGAAGCCACCGCCGCCGGCTCACGGGTGCTGGCCGCCGCACCGGCCGCCGCAAAACATGCCGCGGTGGTGGAACGCTTGTTGCAGGCGGGGGCGGTGGTTATCGGTAAAACCAACATGACCGAGTTCGCCTATTCCGGGCTTGGGATCAACCCTCACTACGGCACGCCTGCCAATCCTTGGGATCGCGCTGCACGTCGTATTCCCGGCGGTTCATCCTCCGGGGCTGCGGTCGCGGTGGCCGACGGGATGTGTTTTGGTTCGATTGGCAGCGACACCGGCGGATCGGTGCGGATCCCGGCGGCCTTCTGCGGCCTGACCGGTTTTAAGCCTACCGCCCGGCGAATTAACGATGGCGGCCTGTTGCCGCTGTCACCTTCGCTGGATTCGATCGGCGTGATCGCTCACGACGTTGCCGGTTGCATCGCTCTGGATGCGGCGATAACCGATCGGCCGTTGCAGCCGCAGTTAAAAAACCTGAGTCAGGCGCGTTTTGCGGTACCGCAAACCCTGGTGCTGGACGGCCTGGATGAAGAGGTCGCAGCAGGGTTTCGCTTCAGCCTGCAGCGGCTGGCGCAGGCCGGCGCGCAGATTGAAACCATTCCCTGCACGGAATTCGCCGAACTGGCGGCCATCAATGCTGCCGGCGGTTTTAGCGCGCTGGAGTCCTGGCGCTGGCACCAGGCGCTGATCGCCGAACATGCCGAGGAATATGACCCACGGGTGCTGTCGCGCATTCGCCGCGGTCAGCCGCTGGGGGAGGGGGATTTGCAGCAGCTACAGCAGCAGCGTGCCGATTGGCAACGGCGAGTTACCGCCGCCGTGCAAGCGTTTGACGCGTTGCTGATGCCGACCGTACCGCTGGTCGCGCCGACGGTTGCCGAGCTTGAAATGGATGAAGAGGCCTATTTCCGTATCAATGGCGCCGCGCTGCGTAATCCTTCGGTGATCAATTTCCTCGACGGCTGCGCGCTGTCGCTGCCTTGTCAGCGGCCCGGCGGAGCGCCGGTTGGTCTGATGCTGGCTGGGTTACCCATGCATGACGAGGCGTTGTTGGGCTGGGCGCTGGCGATTGAACGCTGTCTCGCCGGTGCGTGATTTTCCGGTGGGGCATGGCCCCGCCATACTTTGAGCTAACAGGAGAGTACCCATGACCGGTTCCCCGAACGGAATGCTGTTTGTCGCAACAGATGTCGCCGCGCAGGACGAGGCGGATTTCAATCAGTGGTACGACCGTGAGCACGTGGAAGAGCGGGTACGCGTTCCCGGTTTCTTGTCGGGCACGCGCTACCAGGCATTGCAGGGCGGGCGTAAATACCTTGGGTTGTATAAAACCGAATCCCTGGCCAGTTTTACCTCCGCGGCCTACCGCGCCGCCTTTACCCAACAAACCCCCTGGTCGGTGTCGAGCCTCGATAAAATGCGTGATCCGATGCGTCGGGTGTGCGCGGTGGAGGCCGTAACCGGGCAGGGCTGCGGCAGTCATTTGGCCATCATCACCCTTGAGCAGGCAGAACCTGAGGGGCTTAAGCTCGCCATTCTCCATTTGGGAAACATGCTGGCGGAACAACCCGGTTTTGTCCGCAGCAGCCTGCTCTCGCCCGACGTCGAACTCAGTTCGCCGTTGCCAAAAGAATCGCGGGAAAACCGTCGCCTGCTGCCGATGCTGCTGATTGAAAGCAGCAGCGCCTCAGCCGGTCTGCGGCTAAATGAACTGGCCTGTCGCCAGTTGAAAACAACAGCCGACGCCACTCAACACTATGCACTTGGCTGGCAATTGACCAAGCAGGAGCTGACATCATGAGTACATCAACCACTGAAACGCCGATCGTCGATTCATCTGCCGCCGCCTCTGCTGCCCATCCGCCAAAAACCGGCAGGCTGGCGGCCGCCAGTTCGATTGGCACCGCACTGGAATGGTATGACTTCACCGTTTACAACATTATGGCGGCGCTGATTTTCAACCACGTGTTCTTCCCGTCGTTCGATCCGCTGGTGGGCACCATTCTGGCGTTTTCCACCTATGCGGTCGGCTATGTTTCGCGGCCGATCGGCGGCATCGTTTTTGGCCATCTCGGCGACGTATTGGGTCGGCGATTTGTGCTGGTCACCACGCTGGTGATTATGGGGGTCACCACCGCACTGATGGGGCTGTTGCCCGGTTACGCCAGTTGGGGGGTTTGGAGCCCGCTGCTGTTGGTGACGTTGCGTTTTATTCAGGGCATCGCGCTGGGGGGCGAATGGGCGGGGGCGGTATTGTTGTCGATGGAACACGGTAAATCGCATCAGCGGGGACGCAACGCTTCGTTTGCTCAGGTTGGCCCTTCCTGCGGCACCTTGATTGGCACAGGTTTGATCACGCTGGTGACGGTGGCGATGTCGGCGGATGATTTCCAACTGTGGGGGTGGCGCATTCCTTTCCTGCTCAGTCTGGTGCTGGTGGTCTTTGGCTTGTGGCTGCGCCGCGGCGTGGGGGAAACGCCGGCATTCCTGAAGCTGGAGGCGTCGAAGGATGTGACTCAGGCTCCGATCCGTGAAGTCTTTACTCAACACAGGCGGCCGTTGTTGATCGCCGGCGGCTCGCGCATCGGTTCCGACGTACTGTATGCGCTGGTGGTGGTATTTACCCTGACCTACGTCACTACGGTGCTGAATCTGCCGCGCCCGCTGGCGCTGACGGCCACCATGCTGGGGGCGATTGGCAATGCCATTACCGTGCCGATGTTCGGCGCGCTGTCCGATCGCTTTGGCCGTCGGCCGGTGTATATCGGCGGGGCGCTGGCGGCGATGGTTTGGGCGTTCGTGTTCTTTGCGTTGCTGGACAGCAGCCAGCCGGTGTTGATCTGCCTGGCGGTGGTGATCGGCTTGCTGATCCATGCGGCAATGTACGGCCCGCAGGCGGCATTTATCACCGAACAGTTCCCGACCCGGGTACGTTATGCCGGCTCGTCGCTGGCCTACACGTTGGCCGGCATTCTCGGTGGCGGCTTTGCGCCGCTGATTATCGCTACGTTGTTCAAATCCTACGACAGCACGCTGGCGATTTCGGCCTATGTGGTGGCGGCGTTACTGATCACGCTGTGGGCGGTGATTGCCGCGCGGGAAACGGCGCATAAACCCTTGTGAAAATCGCGCCGGGTCAGAGCCCGGCGTGAAAGTTATGCGTGATAAATAACCGCTATGCAGCTACGGCATTGTGAGTAAAACTGCCAATGCCATTAACTTCCAGAGCCGGTGAATCGTAATGGGCCATTTTGAAGGCATTGTCGTTTGTGAGACCAAAAATAATGTCATCGTTGTCCAGGCTGTGATTCAGGTTCTTGTCCACCATTACAAAATAGAATCCATTCAACGATAAGGCGCTGACTTCGCTCAATGCACCCTGACTGTGGCCTTGAGTGACTTCAGAGATAAGATCAATGAACAATTGTTGCGGGGTCGTATTCGTCTGGACATTCATTCCGGAGAGTAGCGCTGTCAGCTCATTCAGGGATAAGCTGCCGACGAGATCAATAGTCTTGCTGCCACCCGCGGAAAAGAGCCACTGCCGATCGACATTACCGACGGCAATGTTGTCGCCTTCAATCCATGATGCATTTTGCGTGCTGCTGTTTTCGTAATCGTTAAAGGTGACCATGTTATCAACGGTACTGTGGCTGAATGCCACCGTATCCGCGCCTTTGCCGGTTGCCAGTATCGTATTGCCCATTACGTTATAGATATGATTAGCCTGGGTGCCACTGGTCGTGGGGGCATCGTTAGCGATCGACAGTTGGTAACCGGCCATTTGGGTCATGATCGTATCGTATCCCGTCAGCCCATCTAATTGTTTTAGCACCTGATAGAACTGCCCGCCGCCTGTCCCCCCTTGTTCCAGGGTTAAATTCAGTAACGTGCTATTAGCCATGTGACTGGTGATAGATTTCAATTCTTCACTGAAGTTGTTTTTGATGGTGAGGTTAAGCGCCTTATCACCAGTAATGTTAATTTCACTGATATGGTTGTCATTGCCCTCAAGGCGTAGGGTGTTTTCCGCCTCCCCTTTAGATGATATTTCCAAAAACTCTCTGACCTCCGGAATACCAGAATCAATATAGACCGTATCGGTTTTGAACGATAAGGTGCCGGCATCAGCTTGAGCTATATTTTTCGCATCAAAAGTAATTGTCATCACTGGCGAAAAATTTTTATAGCGGTAATCGGGAGCGTACTCAAAGGTAATATGGCTGTTTGCACCGGCATTACCGGTGACTTCTAAAGCACGTTGGCTAAAAGGGGCATCCATAAATGAATCTACCGGCATATTAATCACCGTAACATTATCGGCAAAGCCAGACAGCGCCAAACCGTATGAACCAGTAAAGCCGTTTGGCATCCCCCACGCAGGATCCCAAAGCTCGGGGGCTTTCAGATCGGTGACATGCGTATAATCCTTGTTGTGTATGTTAGTGATCGAGGGATCGGCCAAGAGGCCTATATCAAATACGTGCCTGCCCTCGTTACCGACTAATTGTCCGTCAACGTAGATAGAACCCGTACCTCGATAGCCTGCCAAATCGATCTGGGGGAAAAGAGTAAAGTTGCCTACATTGGTGGCAATAGTGCCGGAAAGCGTACCATCACCACCCGTGGTGAGATAAACATTCTTGGTGATAAGGTTAGCGGTTAATACCGAGCCTTGGTCATACCCCTTAATCTTGAAAGTATCGCTAACGCTATTGGCACCGTCATTGATGCCATTACCTTGCCACTGCACATTGATATATTTTGAATAATTGAATTTAAGCTCGCCGGTGGCATGCGCCATATCCGCATCTGCTGTGATGATGACGTTTTGATTGTTTCCAGTAATAGGGTGGGCAAAGGTTACATTCGGGTTTTTCAGGATTATATCAATATTATTGAGCGGTTGGGGTGACAGCTTCAGCAAAACACTTTCAGTACCATCGAGGATAAGCGTATGCCACCCATTCAAGTGACTAATATCGATAGTGCCGGGTTTTACGACGTTCAAAGTAATGTCATTCAGCATGGATAACTCAGCATTAGAAATAATATGTTCGACGCCATGATTATTTATTATCCCGGTTAATGCTCCGTTTTCACCGCCGTTTTTCAGTATACCCTGCTTGACATAGTTTAAGTTGGCACCGATTTTTTGTTCGAATTGTTGGACTGCATAACTGCCCGGTGCTCCGCCATTGCCTGCAATAATACTCTCATTAGCACGAAAGTGTGCCAATACAGCCAATGTTGCCTTCAGTGCATCATTGCCACTTTCGTTCATAATTGCGACAGACTCGGCTGTCGTCATGGGCCTTCCCCATAGGTTATTGAATATTATCTGGTGTGAGGTGGCTTTGGCGAACGCAGGTTGTTTAGCGAACATGGCGAGGATATCACTCTCGGATCGCCCTGCGGCTAATTGCTTACTGTAGGTATCCAATGCATTGGCATCAATATAATAACCGGCAATGCTCAAGTATATTGCAGTTATGGCCTCTTGATACTCCGGTGCCGGTAACTCTCCAGCAGCATAAACATGAGTATTAGCCAAAAAAATCGCTTTGGCATCAGCATGATCGCTGGTGCCATCATTGCGGAGGTCATTAATCATACGTACTATAACATCACCACGATTTTCCGTGCCGATATTTAGCCCAGTAATATATTTTTGCAATTGGTTGTTGTCGGGGTTTGAGCCAAAAATATTGTCATAAATTTTGATGACGAAATCATTGTCGCTAAGATTAGACAATGTTTTTTTACCATCGACAAACTTTTGTGCAATCAGATTTAACTGTTCAGGGTGATTATTGATCACATTACCCCAATAGTTTATACCATCGGAAGTCATCGTGGATTTCACTGCATAATAAAAACCCTGCACCCATGCGGCTCCGTCTGGTACGGAGCCGTTAAAAGAGGGGAAAATCGTTTGATTTACGGTTTCAATCAACGCAGATTGTTGTTCTTGCAAGAGAGTCTCTGTCCCTGTGTAATGCAACAGTTCGTTACTCATGTAAGCGGAAAGGCTACCGAGATCGCCGTTCTTCTCTAACCGGTTGAGAAGATAAGCGAGTATTTCCTCCGATGCGTCGGCGCCATGAATATTGTGGTAAATAAACTGTACTTTTTCACGATCATTTAGTTCTGATAGACGCGACTGACCTAATTCAGAATGAATGAATTTATTTGTTAATGCAGCAATGGAGAGTTTTTCTTGCGTTAATTTTTTTGAAAAATAATTGATATCTTTAATATCAGCTTTTTTTCCTATTATGGCATAAAATAATGCGGCAACATCACGTTGAACGAAAAGTGAGCTCATGACATTTCCCAGAAAAATGGATTCGCAAAAGGTAAGTAAAGAAGAGAATCTGGGCTTAAGCAAGGAAGGGACTACTACGTGCCGGAGTTGGGGGGAGTGCTGCCTATCATGGCTTTGCCTCGAACTGACCGCTACGATGGTGGTTAAAGCAAGCTATGGAGCCCTGCGGAGTGAGGTGGCGCTGTGCAACAGGCTGCAGTGTGTGCTCACTGCAGCAGATAAAATTACTTCAGCCAGCCTTTGCGCTGCGCATCCTGCAGGTGTTGCAGCAGGTGCTTCCACAGCTCCGGGTGGACTTCAGCGATCATCGCGTTGCGTGACAGCACTTGCTCCAGGCTGATGCCGTTCTCGACCCAGCTTTGGCCTTCGTTATGCAGGTTCATCAGCATCGGCATGGTGCGGTCCAGCACCAGCGCAAAGCGCGCGTCGGCACTCTCGCCATCTTCATACTCCTGCCATAAAGCGGTGAAAGACTCGCGTTGTGGCGCAGGCAGCATGCCAAACAGCCGCCGTGCCGCCGCCACTTCCTGATCGTGGATTGCTGCGCGCGCTGCCAGATCGTAAACCAGCACGTCGCCGGCGTCGATTTCCACGATGTCATGCAGCAGCGCCATCTGTATCACCCGTTGGATATCAACGCCTTCACCGGCGTACGGCGCCAGGCTGAGAGCGGCAATGGCAAAGTGCCAACTGTGCTCGGCGGAATTTTCCTGGCGCTGGGTGCCGAGAACTTTGGTGCGGCGTTGCACGCTTTTCAACTTGTCGATTTCCATCAGGAACTGGATGACCTGGGTCATTGAGCCGAAATCTAACGCGGGTACAGCGGATGACATGGTGTAAACCTCAAGGTAGGTGGGTTGAAGCTCGTCGATTGTAGACCAGCGGGCAGGGGATTTCGATGTTTGTGGCGTTACACGCATTCACAGTTTTATTTTAGCGTACACGTGTACACTGGAATTGTTCTCAGTTAAGCTGGTTTGCGGTAATTTCGAACAATATTGTGCGTTTGAGGGTTTGTGATTTATGGGAAATACGGGCGTAGTGATGAAAGCCGAGAACGACAGAAATACCGCTACGGCGTATCCGTGGGCAGAAGAGATAGCCAATAGCATCAGCCACGGTATCGGACTGGTTTTCGGCATTGTCGGGTTGGTGTTGTTGCTGGTACAGGCGGTGGATACCGGCGCCGGTATCACGGCCATCGCCAGTTACAGTCTTTATGGCGGCAGCATGATCCTGCTGTATCTTGCCTCAACCTTGTACCATGCCATTCCGCATCAGAAAGCCAAGCACTGGCTGAAGAAGTTTGACCATTGCGCCATTTATCTCTTGATTGCCGGTACCTACACGCCGTTTCTGCTGGTGGGGCTCAACTCGCCGCTGGCCAAAGGGCTGATGGCGGTTATCTGGGGGTTGGCGCTGCTGGGGGTATTGTTCAAACTGGCGTTCGCCCATCGCTTTGAGGCGTTGTCGTTGGTCACCTATCTGACGATGGGCTGGCTGTCATTGATCGTGATTTATCAGTTGGCGACCCGCCTGGCGATCGGCGGCGTAACGCTGTTGGCGGTGGGTGGCGTGGTCTATACCCTGGGGGTGATTTTTTACGCCTCCAAACGGTTCCGCTTCGGTCACGCTATCTGGCATGGTTTCGTGCTCGGCGGCAGCCTGTGCCATTTTATGGCGATTTATCTGTACGTCTGAGTGTCGACCGCACAGGTGTAAATGCCATATTGAACAAGCGTTTCTTTTAGGTTAAAAAGGGAGCGCTTGCTTCTTACGGGTATCCAGCAAGCCCCCTTTCCCATTCCTGAGCCCGCACTCTTGCACTTTCGGTGCACCTATCACTTTTTCAGGAATCATCACTATGATCGTTCGCTTATCTAAGGCGCTGCTGGTATGCGCTATGGCGCTGTTTGCTACCCTGGTTGCCTTTGGCAATATTACGGATTACGGCTCCAACTTCGCCTTTGTGCGCCATGTTTTTATGATGGACACTATTTTCCCCGATGCGACCATCACTTACCGCTCGATACAAACGCCCTGGCTGCATCACGCAGGCTATATCGTCATTATTATGCTGGAAAGCCTGACCGCACTGCTGTGTTGGATCGGCGGCCTGCGTTTGTTGGGTGGCCTGAAACTGCCGTCGCAAGCGTTTAATGGCCGTAAAAAATTGGCGGTAGCCGGCCTGACGCTCGGGTTCCTGACCTGGCAAGTTGGCTTTATGTCGATCGGGGGAGAGTGGTTCGGTATGTGGATGTCGCAACAGTGGAACGGCGTGCCTGATGCCTTTCGTTTCTTTGTAACCCTTATTTTAGTTCTGATCTATCTGGTTCAGCGTGACGGAGAGTTGGACGAATAGCGAGGGGTGTAGGGCGCAACAGGTTGCGCCCACGGATTCTGCGTGCTGAACCCTTACGCTTCCAGCGAATACGGCAAGGGTTTGATCGTCAACTGACTGGCGGCATCGTCACGTACCCGCAGTTTGCTGTCGGCATCCAAATCGTTATTCAACACCGCTTGCACCCAAAGCCGGCCATCGGCCAGCTTGCCGGCGGCCAACACCGTACCGGTCCGGCGCCAGTTATCGCCCAACTGCAGTTCGAGATCCTCAGCGGCCAGCGGCACCCGCCCGGCGTTGCCTTCCAGCCAGTACAGCGCACGCTTGTTGGCGCCGCGGAATTTGGCACGAGCTACCATCTCCTGGCCGGTATAGCAGCCCTTGCTGAAGCTGATGCCCTCCAGCGCCTGCAGGTTGGTGGCCTGTGGAATCAACTGCCCGCTGTTGGCGGCGTCAATCACCGGGTAACCGGCTTCGATATCCAGCGTCAGCCATTGTTGGCTGTCGTTCAGTTCTGCCTGCTCGTTCAGTTTGCCCGTTAATTGTTCGGCCACCGCGGCGGTGGTCACCAGCAGAAAACGTTCCGCCGGCGCAGAGAAGTGCAGCAGGGTGGTTTCACCGTCCTGCACCACCTGATGCTCCGCATCCGGCAGGTTGTTGAAGACGCCCGCCAACGCTGCGCGAGCCTGAAAACCGGCTACGCCCAGCAGCACCGCTTCGCTATCGACGGCGATGGTGAGCTTGGAGAACACCGCGTATTTCTTGATTTCCGCCAGTTGGCTGTCCAGTACGCTGCGGCGTTCCAGATAGGCGAAGTCTTCACCGCGGTGGAACAGACGCAGGTTGCTCCACATTTTGCCCTTGGCATCGCAGTGGGCGCACAGCACGTGACGATCGGCCGCCAGCGCTTCGATGTCTGCAGTCACCTGGCCCTGGAGGTATTTCACCCTGTCCGGGCCGCTCAGCGTCACCAGCGCCCAATCCTCCAGAGAGATCAGGGTCAGGGGCAGATGGGAGGAGGCGGAAGGCTGACGGGGTGGAAATGGAATTTTATACGCCATAGTAAGATCCTGCTTAACGTTTAGCTTACCTGAAGGTGTGTTGGCCCCATGGTAAAAGAGGCGGCGGGCTTTGCAAACTGTTATTCACGCTTGCCGCCTCGGCAGCGCTTTTTTTGACATTTAGCGCTTTATTCCACTTTACGTAGAGAACGTCCTTCCCGGCGAGTATGTCAAATTGTTACTCTATGGGATTACGGCCAAAGGTAACCCTTGCAGACAGATCTTTGGCCGATGGAATTATATCGCGCAGGTGTTGCCATACAGTGTGTCGGTTGAACCCTGCGATGGCTTTTGCCACGCCGAAAAGAGGTTAGTCATAACAACATGGATATTAATAATAAAGCACGTATTCACTGGGCCTGCCGCCGTGGCATGCGTGAACTGGACATCTCAATCATGCCGTTCTTCGAGCATGAGTACGACCAGTTGAATGACACAGACAAAGCGTTGTTTATCCGCCTGCTTGAGAGCGACGATCCCGATCTGTTCAACTGGTTGATGAATCATGGCGCTCCGCAAGACAGTGAACTGCAGAGAATGGTGACACTGATCCAGACGCGAAATAAAGACCGTGGCCCAGTGGCGATGTAATGTCCGCATTTCCTGGCGCACCCAGCTACTCTCGCTGCTGACCCACGGCGTTCTGATCCTGCTGATCCTGATTTCGCCCTGGCCGGAAGGCTACGGCCCGATCTGGCTGGTGTTGTTGACGCTGGTGGTATTTGAATGCATCCGAAGCCAAAAACGCATTGCGTCGCGGCAGGGTGAACTGCGTCTGCTGGCGAATAAGCGTTTAAGTTGGCACGGACAGGAATGGTTGCTGGCAAAGCAACCCTGGATGCCGCGTTTCGGCATTTTGCTGACGCTGCAGCCGACGCAGGGCAAAAAACGCCGCCGGCTGTGGCTGGCCTCCGACAGCATGGGCAAAGCCGAATGGCGGCATCTGCGCCAGTTGTTGTTGCACCCGTCGGCCGATGATGACGAGGAACCCTGATGAAGCCGACGCTCTGGCTGGTGGAGGATGAACCCAGCATTGCCGATACGCTGATTTACACCCTGGAGAGCGAAGGCTTTCAGGTACGCTGGTTCGAACGTGGCGAGCCGGCATTGCAGGCGTTGGCGCAAGGAGCGCCCGCGCTGGTCATCCTCGATGTCGGCCTGCCGGATATCAACGGTTTTGAACTGTGCCGCCGTTTGTTGTCGCAGTCGGCGGATTTGCCCATTCTGTTTCTCACCGCCCGCAGTGACGAAGTCGATCGCCTGATCGGGCTGGAGATAGGCGCGGACGATTACGTCGCCAAACCTTTTTCTCCCCGCGAAGTCAGCGCTCGCGTGCGCACCATTCTGCGTCGCCTGCAAAAACAGCAGCGCCTGCAACAGCCGGCGCTGTACACCTTTGGTCCTTTTGACCTGGATGAACCCGGAGCGATCCTTTATTACCATCAGCAACCGCTGCCGCTGACCCGCTACGAATTTCTGCTGTTGAAAACGCTGCTGCTGGCGCCTGGCCGGGTGTTTTCACGCCAGCAACTGATGGACAGCGTTTGGGCGCAAGCGGAAGAAAGCCTGGATCGCACCGTCGACACCCACATCAAAACGCTGCGCGCCAAGCTGCGAGCGATAGATCCCGGTGAACCGCCTATTCACACCCACCGGGGCATGGGCTACAGCGTGAGCCGCCTAGCATGAGAATCGGCCTGCGCCTGCTGCTGGGGTATTTCCTGATTGTGGCGGTGGCGGGCTATTTCGTACTGAGCATCTTCGTACAGGAAGTAAAGCCTGGCGTGCGGCGTGCGACCGAAGGCACCTTGGTGGACACGGCTAACCTGCTGGCGCAAATAGCGCGTCTGGACCTGCAGCGCGACGATGTGGCGCACGGGCAGTTGGCGCAGGCATTCACCCAACTGAATCAACGGCCTATTGGCGCTAATATTTCCGGTATCCGCAAGGATCGCAGCGAATATCACGTGTACCTCACCGATGCGCGCGGCACGGTTATTTTTGACTCTGCCGGCCAGGCGGTCGGCCAGAACTACTCTCGCTGGAATGACGTTTATCTGACGCTGCGCGGACAATATGGCGCACGCAGTACGCGCAGCAACCCGCAGGATGAAAGCAGCTCGGTGATGTACGTCGCCGCGCCGGTGCTGGAACAGGGCAAGATTATCGGCGTGCTCAGCGTAGGTAAACCGAACAGCAGCATGGCGCCGGTGATCAAGCGCAGCGAGCGGCGGATCCTGTGGGCGGGCGCGTTGCTGCTGGGTATTGCCTTGCTGATCGGGCTGGGTTTCGTCTGGTGGATCAACCGTTCGATTGGCCGATTGGTGCACTATGCCGATGGCGTAGCGCAGGGCGAAAGCGTGCCGCTGCCAAAAATGGGCAGCCACGAGCTGACGCAACTGGCGCAAGCGCTGGAAAGTATGCGGATGAAGCTGGAAGGTAAAGCTTATATCGAACAGTACGTACATACCCTGACCCACGAGTTGAAAAGCCCGCTGGCGGCGATCCGCGGCGCAGCCGAGTTGCTGCAGGAATTGCCGCCGCCGGCGACTGCCCGGCGATTTTTGACCAATATCGAGCAACAAAGCGCCCGTATTCAGCAATTGGTGGATAAGTTGCTGGTGCAGGCGCGGCTCGAGAGCCGGCCCGGCCTGGAATTGGCACCGCTGGCGATGGCGACGCTGGTGAGCCAGGCGGTGGCGGGCAAAGAAGCTCAGGCGGCGCAGCGCGGCGTTGTGTTGCAGGTGGATGCGCTGGAGGCGATCACACTGACCGGCGATGGGCTGCTGATTAGCCAGGCGCTGACCAATCTGCTCGACAACGCGCTGGATTTCACCCCGCCGGGCGGTGCCGTCAGCGTGTGCGGCGAGCGCCGGGAGAGTCACTACCTCATCACCGTCAGCGACAACGGCAGCGGCATCCCGGACTACGCGCTGGACAAAGTGTTCGAGCGTTTCTATTCGCTGGCGCGGGCCGATAAACCCAAAAGCAGCGGGCTGGGCTTGAACTTTGTGCAGGAAGTGGCGCGATTGCACCGGGGCGGCATTCAGTTGTACAACCGCCAACCGCACGGCGTGGTAGCCGTTTTCACTTTATCGCTCTGACTTCACCGTCCCTTCACATAACCACATCCTGTTTTCACTTGCCGGTTTTATCGTGGCGCCATTACCTACAAGGAGCGCGCAGCGATGATGAAATCGGTACTGTTTTGGAAAATAACCACTCTGCTGGGATTGATGATTTTAATGATTATCCCGGTGACGCAGTTGATGAACGTGATTGAGGAGCGCAGTGGCTATCGCCAGAGCGTGGTTGGGCAGGTGAGTGAAAGCACCAGCCGGGCGCAGCGCATTTTGGGGCCCTTGATTGTCATCCCTTATATCGAGCGGGAAGAGAAGAAGGACGACAAGGGGCAACCGGTAGTGCAGAGAGTGAGGCATTATCGTTATCTGCTGCCGGAGAGTTTACAGGTTAGCGGCAAGCCGAATGTAGAGGTACGCAAGCTGGGTATCTATCAAACCCAGGTATATCAGGGGCCGTTAAAGTTTCAGGTGAAATTCGGTCAGCCGGACTTGGCTGATTTGCAGCGCAGCAACGTGACTCTTGAGCAGCCATATTTGCTGGTTGCGCTCAGCGACTCACGGGGTATCAAGAGCATCTCGCCACTTGCCAGCACCCAGCCGCCAACCACCTTTGAACCGGGCACTCGCGTGGATACGTTGCCGCAGGGCATCCATGCGCCATTGCAGCTTGCCGCGTTGCAAAAAGAGGGACTGGATGCCGACTTTACCCTAACGCTGGCGGGTACCAGCAGCTTGTCACTGGTGCCGCTCGGCCGCAGCAGCGAATTAACGCTGCAAAGCAACTGGCCGCACCCCAATTTCCTCGGCAACTTCCTGCCGGATGAACGCAAGGTGACGGAAAAAGGCTTCAGCGCCCGCTGGCGCAGCACCTGGTTCGCCAACAACATCAACAGTGCGTTTCATTATGACGATGGGATCATTGACGAAGACAAGTTGCCGGCCTTCAGCGCCAGCCTGATTGAACCTGTAGATCACTATCAACTGACCGAACGTGCGGTGAAATATGCCGTGTTGTTCATCGGGCTGACGTTCATGGCGTTCTTCCTGTTCGAAACCCTGACCGGCCTGCGGGTGCATCCGATCCAGTATCTGCTGGTCGGTGCCGCGCTGGTGCTGTTCTACCTGATCCTGCTGGCGTTCTCCGAACATTTCGGTTTCGCCACCGCCTACCTGTTGGCCAGCGTGGCCTGCAGCGGCCTGATTGCCTTTTATCTCAGCGCGGTGCTGCGCGGTAAGCGGCGCGGGGCGATATTCGCCGGTAGCCTGCTGATGCTTTATGGCGTGTTGTACCTGCTGTTGCAGTCGGAAGATAATGCGCTGGTGCTCGGGGCAGGGCTGCTGTTCGCTATTCTGGCGGGGATAATGCTGCTGACGCGCAAGCTGGACTGGTATCAGGTGGCCGATCCGGCGCGGTTGAGCGGTGAAACGCCGACCGGTGACGGCGAAAACCGCTTCCGGTTGTGGAAATAGGCAGAGGCGTTGGGCGCGGCAATAGCGCCCATTGGCATTACAGCAGCGGCTCCATCTCCAACAGGATCTGTTCGCACCACTGTTGCAGGCGGTCTTCGCTCATGTCGTATTGGTTCACTTCATCCAGCGCCAGGCCGACGAAGTGTTTGCCATCGGCGCTCAGCGGTTTCGGGCTGGTGAATTCAAAGCCTTCAATGGGCCAGAAACCGATAAACTGCACGCCGAGCGGGGCGATGTGATCGTGCAACATGCCGAGCGCATCGAGGAACCATTCGCCGTAACCGAGTTGATCGCCCATGCCATACATGGCGACGATTTTTCCTTTCAGATCCAGCGTCGTCAGTTGCGGCCAAATCGCTTCCCAGTCTTCCTGCAATTCACCGAAATCCCAGGTAGGAATGCCGAGGATCAGGATGGAATATTCTTCCATCAGTTGCGGGGAGACGTCTTTCAGGTTGTGCAGGTCGACCAGGTCTTCGCCCAGAATCTCACGGATTTTTTCTGCCGCCATCTCGGTGTAGCAGGTGCTGGAGCCGTAAAACAGACCAATCTTCATTTTTAAACCGTTATGTTACCGTTCGTGGAATGGCATCGAGTGTACCAGATTTGCACTGGCTTAAGGCATAATGGCGCAGGTGGAAAGCTAACAAAGAGAGGACCGCGTGCAACAGCAAGAGAGTGCGCTGATTGAGCAATTCCTGGATGCGCTTTGGCTCGAACGCAATCTGGCAGAAAATACGCTGGCCTCTTACCGGCTGGATCTGCAGGCGCTGAGCGCCTGGCTGAACCATCAAAATACCTCGTTGTTACAGGCGCAGGCGCTGGATTTGCAGGCGTTTCTCGCCGAACGGGTGGCGGGGGGCTACAAGGCGACCAGCTCTGCGCGTTTGCTGAGCGCCATGCGCCGCCTGTTCCAGTATCTGTACCGTGAAAAGCTGCGGGAAGACGATCCGACCGCGCTGCTCGCCTCGCCGAAGCTGCCGCAGCGGCTGCCGAAAGATTTGAGCGAAGCGCAAGTCGATGCCTTGTTGCAGGCACCATGCGTCGATCAGCCGCTGGAGTTGCGAGACAAGGCGATGCTGGAAGTGCTGTACGCCACCGGTCTGCGAGTGTCCGAACTGGTCGGGCTGACCATCAGCGACGTCAGCCTGCGCCAGGGCGTGGTGCGGGTGATCGGTAAAGGCAACAAGGAACGGCTGGTGCCGCTGGGCGAGGAGGCGGTGTACTGGATCGAAAATTATCTGGAGCACGGCCGCCCGTGGATGGTCAACGGCCAGGCGCTGGATGTGCTGTTCCCAAGCAACCGCTGCCAGCAAATGACCCGACAGACGTTCTGGCATCGCATCAAACACTATGCGATCCTAGCGGGTATTGATAGCGAGAGGCTGTCACCGCACGTGTTGCGCCACGCATTTGCCACCCATTTGCTGAACCACGGGGCCGATCTCCGTGTCGTACAGATGTTATTGGGGCACAGCGACCTCTCGACCACGCAAATTTATACGCATGTAGCGACCGAACGACTTAAACAGCTACATCAACAGCATCACCCGCGTGCGTGACACGCCGGGCTCAAAAGGATTGGAAGAATGAATAAAGGTTTAATGCTGCTCTCTCTGCTGGTGGCTTCGGTGACCGGTGCGGCCCACGCCGACGATGCGGCAATCAAAAAAGCGCTCGGCAGCCTGGGCATTCAGCAGGCGGAAGTGCAGCCTTCACCGGTTAACGGCCTGAAAACCGTGCTGACCGATAACGGCGTGCTGTACGTGACCGAAGACGGCAAACACATTCTGCAAGGCCCGCTGTACGACGTCAGCGGCAAAGAACCGGTTAACGTCACCAACCAATTGCTGACCGGCAAGCTGGAAGCGCTGAAAGATCAGATGATCGTCTACAAAGCGCCAAAAGAAAAACACGTGATCACCGTGTTTACCGACATCACCTGCGGCTATTGCCACAAGCTGCACCAGCAGATGAAAGAATATAACGACTTGGGCATTACCGTCCGCTATCTGGCGTTCCCACGCCAGGGGCTGAACTCCCAGGCCGAGAAAGACATGCAGTCAATCTGGTGCACCGCCGACAAGGCCAAGGCTTTCGATTCCGCCATGAAAGGCGATGCAGTGTCCCCGGCGACCTGTAAAACCGACATCAGCAAACACTATGCGCTTGGCGTGCAGTTCGGCATTCAGGGCACTCCGGCGATCATTCTGGAAAACGGCATGATGATCCCGGGCTATCAGGGGCCGAAAGAGATGGCCGCCATGCTGGATGCGCATCAGACCGCAACCAAAACCGGTGGTTAATCGCCGGTGAGCCTCAAAACACAACTACGCCGCCGTGCGGCGACGGACGACAGCCATCTGCCTGCTGGCCTGCATCCGCTACTGCGCCGTTTATACGCGCTACGCGGCGTTAAGGCTGAACAGGAACTGGAGCGCAGCGTCAAAGGCATGCTGCCCTGGCAGCAATTGGACGGCATCGACACCGCCGTTGGCATTCTGCAACAGGCGTTGGCCGCGAGTCGCCGCATCATGGTGGTGGGGGACTTCGACGCCGATGGCGCCACCAGTACCGCGTTGACGGTGTTGGCGTTGCGCAGCATGGGCGGCAGTGCGGTTGACTACCTGGTGCCGAACCGATTCGAGGACGGCTACGGTCTGAGCCCGGAAGTGGTCGAGCAGGCGGCGGCGCGCGGTGCAGAGTTGATCCTGACCGTGGATAACGGCATCTCTTCCCATGCGGGCGTTGACGTGGCGCACGCCAAGGGTATGCAGGTACTGGTCACCGACCACCACCTGCCGGGGGAAACCTTGCCGGCGGCGGAAGCGATCGTCAACCCGAACCTGCGCGGCTGTGAGTTCCCCTCCAAATCCTTGGCCGGCGTCGGTGTGGCTTTCTATCTGATGCTGGCGTTGCGTGCCCGGCTGCGTGAAAGCGGTTGGTTTGAACAACGTGCGTTGGCGATGCCGAACCTGGCAGAACTGTTGGATCTGGTCGCTCTCGGCACGGTTGCCGACGTAGTGCCGCTTGACGCCAATAACCGCATTTTGGTGTATCAGGGCCTGAATCGCATTCGCGCCGGCAAGTGTCGGCCGGGCATCCGGGCGCTGCTGGAAGTGGCCAACCGTGACGCGCGCCAACTGGCGGCCAACGATCTTGGTTTTGCGCTGGGGCCGCGGCTCAATGCCGCCGGGCGGCTGGACGACATGTCGATTGGCGTGGCGTTGTTGCTGAGCGATGACATTGCGCAGGCGCGCATGCTGGCCAACGATCTCGATGCGCTTAACCTGACAAGGCGTGAGATTGAGCAGGGCATGCAGGTCGAGGCCTTGCAGTTGTGCGACGAACTGGAGCGCAGCAGCACCGCTTTGCCGTATGGGCTGGCGATGTATCATCCCGAATGGCATCAGGGCGTGGTGGGCATTCTGGCCTCGCGCATCAAAGAACGTTTTCACCGCCCGGTGATTGCGTTTGCGCCGGCGGGCGAGGGCATTCTGAAAGGTTCCGGCCGTTCGATAGCCGGCCTGCACATGCGCGACGCGCTGGAGCGGCTGGATACGCTGAATCCGGGTTTGATGATGAAGTTCGGCGGCCATGCGATGGCCGCCGGGTTGTCGTTGGAAGAGGCCAAATTCGACGAGTTTCGTCAGCGCTTTGGCGAACTGGTGGGGGAATGGCTCGATCCGGCGATGCTGGAAGGGGTTATCTGGTCCGACGGCGAACTGGCGATGCAGGAGCTTTCGCTGGAAACGGCGGAGCTGTTGCGCGAGGGGGGCCCCTGGGGGCAGGCGTTCCCGGAACCGACGTTCGACGGTAGGTTCCGTATCCTGCAACAGCGGTTGGTGGGCGAGAAACACCTGAAGCTGATGGTGGAGCCGCTTGGTGGCGGCCCGTTGCTCGACGGCATCGCCTTCAACGTGGACACCACCCTGTGGCCCGACAGCAGCGTGCGTGAAGTGGAGCTGGCCTACAAGCTCGATGTCAATGAGTTCCGTGGTAACCGCAACGTGCAGTTATTGATCCAGCACCTCTGGCCGCGTTGATTTTTCCTGAACGGGCGCGGTGATGCCGCGCCTGATTCAGATACACATCCTTCCCCCCACAAAAACTGACCAACTCGCTATAAACTGACGCCCGGATCCGATAGAATTACCGGTTCTAATGGCATTTCGCCATCGACGACATCAACGTAAAAGAACGCTAAAAACCATGTTTGAAATTAATCCGGTAAAAAACCGAATTCAGGACCTGTCCGAGCGGACTGCCGTTCTTAGGGGGTATCTTTGACTATGATGCCAAGAAAGAACGCCTAGAAGAAGTCAACGCCGAGCTGGAACAGCCTGATGTTTGGAACGACCCCGAGCGCGCACAGGCGCTGGGTAAAGAGCGCGCGGCGCTTGAAGCCATCGTGGAAACCATCGATCAACTGGAACAGGGCGGCGAAGACGTCACCGGCCTGCTGGAACTGGCGGTTGAAGCCGACGATGAAGAAACCTTTACCGAAGCCGTAGCCGAACTCGATCAACTGTCTGCCAAGCTGGAACAATTAGAGTTCCGCCGTATGTTCTCCGGTGAATATGACAGCGCGGATTGCTACCTGGACATCCAGGCCGGCTCCGGCGGCACCGAAGCACAGGATTGGGCCAGCATGCTGTTGCGCATGTACCTGCGCTGGGCTGAATCCAAGGGCTTCAAAACGGAAGTGATCGAAGAGTCCGACGGCGACGTCGCGGGGCTGAAATCCGCCACCATCAAGATTATCGGCGACTACGCGTTCGGCTGGTTGCGCACTGAAACCGGCGTGCATCGCCTGGTGCGCAAGAGCCCGTTCGACTCCGGCGGCCGCCGTCATACCTCGTTTAGCTCGGTGTTTATCTATCCGGAAGTGGATGACGATATCGATATCGACATCAACCCGGCAGATCTGCGTATTGACGTTTACCGCGCCTCCGGTGCGGGTGGTCAGCACGTAAACAAAACCGAGTCGGCGGTACGTATTACCCACTTGCCGACCAACATTGTGGTGCAGTGCCAGAACGACCGTTCTCAGCATAAGAACAAGGATCAAGCGTTTAAACAGCTGCGAGCCAAGCTGTACGAGTTTGAGATGCAAAAGAAAAATGCTGATAAACAGCAGATGGAAGACAACAAGTCCGACATCGGCTGGGGCAGTCAAATCCGTTCTTACGTGCTGGATGATTCCCGCATCAAGGATTTGCGCACCAACGTTGAAACGCGTAACACGCAGGCCGTATTAGATGGCGACCTGGATAAATTCATTGAGGCAAGTTTGAAAGCCGGGTTATGAGGAACAGAAATGTCTGAGCAACAACCACAGGGCGCCGATCAGGCGTTGGAACTCAATAACGAGTTGCAGTCACGCCGTGAGAAACTGGCCGGGCTGCGCGAGAACGGCATTGCGTTCCCGAATGATTTCCGTCGCGACACCACGTCCGACAAGCTGCACGCTGCATACGGCGATAAAGATAACGAAGAGCTGGAAGCGCTGGGCGTAGAAGTTACCGTTGCAGGCCGCATGATGACTCGTCGTATCATGGGTAAAGCGTCATTCGTGACGCTGCAGGACGTCGGTGGCCGTATTCAGCTTTACGTCGCGCGCGACGATCTGGCGGAAGGCGTTTATAACGAGCAGTTCAAGAAGTGGGATCTGGGCGATATCCTTGGCGCTCGCGGCAAGCTGTTCAAAACCAAGACCGGCGAGCTGTCTATTCACTGTACCGAACTGCGCCTGCTGACCAAGGCCCTGCGCCCGTTGCCGGACAAGTTCCACGGTCTGGCCGATCAGGAAACCCGTTATCGCCAGCGTTATCTGGACCTGATCGCCAACGATGAATCGCGCAACACCTTCAAGGTGCGTTCTCAGGTGATGGCGGGGATCCGCAACTTCATGGTGGAACGCGGCTTCATGGAAGTCGAAACCCCAATGATGCAGGTGATCCCGGGCGGCGCTTCTGCGCGTCCATTCGTGACTCACCACAATGCGCTGGACATCGATATGTACCTGCGTATTGCCCCGGAGCTGTACCTGAAGCGTCTGGTGGTCGGGGGCTTCGAGCGGGTGTTCGAAATCAACCGTAACTTCCGTAACGAAGGCGTTTCTCCGCGTCATAACCCAGAGTTCACCATGATGGAACTCTATATGGCTTACGCGGATTACAAAGACCTCATCGAGCTGACAGAGTCGCTGTTCCGCACCCTGACTCAGGACGTGCTGGGCAAAACTCAGGTGCAGTACGGTGACGAAGTGTTCGATTTCGGCAAGCCGTTTGAAAAACTGACCATGACCGAGGCGATCAAAAAATACCGTCCTGAAACCGATCTGGCCGATCTGGCTGACATGGGTAAGGCGGTGGCTATCGCTGAATCCATCGGCATCAAGATTGAGAAGAGCTGGGGTCTGGGCCGTGTAGTCACCGAGATCTTCGAGGAAGTGGCGGAAAGCCACCTGATTCAGCCGACCTTCATTACCGAATACCCGGCGGAAGTGTCCCCGCTGGCGCGCCGTAATGATGAGAACCCGGAAATCACCGACCGTTTCGAGTTCTTCATTGGCGGGCGTGAAATCGGTAACGGCTTCTCCGAGCTGAACGATGCGGAAGACCAGGCGCAGCGCTTTGCTGACCAGGTGAATGCGAAAGACGCAGGCGATGACGAAGCGATGTTCTACGACGAAGACTACGTCACCGCGCTGGAGCACGGCCTGCCGCCGACGGCTGGCTTGGGTATCGGTATCGATCGCATGGTTATGCTGTTCACCAACAGCCACACCATCCGCGATGTGATTCTGTTCCCGGCAATGCGCCCGCAGAAATAATCTTTTGCGGTGTGAACATCAACCGGTGCAGGCGACTGCGCCGGTTTTTTTTCGCTTATTGGAAGGAAACAGGGGGCCGATGCGGCTAACTGCTTAAAACATCGGCAGTTACGCGCTATCTCCGCTTGCCCGGCGTGGATAACCGGTTATAATGCCAGTCGCACACCGATGCGGGTGTAGTTCAATGGTAGAACGGCAGCTTCCCAAGCTGCATACGAGGGTTCGATTCCCTTCACCCGCTCCAAACACACCTCTCCCAACGTCTACCAAAGCCCACTAAACCCAGTAATCACAAGCTTCTCGGTAAAAGCTCGTTATCTCAACGTCTACACACATCTACCCAAATCTATACATCCATGTGTATAGTAATGAGTATAGGACGTTTGATTTACCTCGGAGCTATACACAATGCCCCTCACAGACCTTGAGCTACGGCGCTCTAAGCCGCAAGACAAGCCCTATACACTCAGTGATGGCGGTGGGCTTTCTATACTCATTGAGCCGAACGGTTCCAAAGGCTGGCGCTTTCGCTACCGCTTCGACGGTAAACCAAAAATGCTTTCCCTCGGCACATACCCCACAGTTTCACTAACCGACGCAAGGCAAAAGCGCGATGAGGCTAAAAAGCTGGTGGCATCGGGCATTAACCCCAGCGAAGCCAGGAAGCAGCAGAAACGAGATCGGCAAGATGTGACTGGCAATACCTTCGAGGGGATTGCGCGGGAATGGTACGGCAAGCGGCGCGATCGCTGGTCAGAGTCCTACGCAGAAGAGATGATGAAAACGTTTGAGAGCGATGTTTTCCCATACATAGGCCATCGGCCAATTGCCGAAATAAAGCCAATGGAGCTTATGGGGACGCTTTCTAAACTCGACGAACGTGGCGCAACAGAGAAATTACGCAAGGTGCGCCAGCGGTGTGGGGAGGTATGGAAATATGCCATCGTCACCGGTAGGGCTGAATATAACCCAGCTCCGGATCTCGCCAGCGCGTTCTCACCGCATAAAAAAGAACACTACGCCTTCTTGTCAGTTGCCGAGTTGCCCGAGTTTTTCCGCATCTTTAACACATATACCGGCAGCCTGATCGTTAAGCTGGCTATGCGCTTGCTTATTATCACAGGGACAAGGCCAGGAGAACTTCGTAAGGCTGAATGGTCGGAGTTTGATTTTGATAACCGGCTCTGGGAAGTGCCGCCCGAACGCATGAAGAAACGCCGTCCTCATTGTGTACCTTTATCCGACCAGGCTATTAGCATTCTGGAACAGCTAAAACCGCTGACCGGTCATTACAGCTACGTGTTTCCAGGCAGGATCCATCACAGCAAGCCAATAAGCGAAATGGCTATGAATGTGCTGGTTCGACGCATTGGTTATGCCGGCCGTGTAACAGGCCACGGCTTCCGCCACACCATGAGCACCATTCTGCACGAGCAGGGCTATAACACCGCTTGGATTGAAACTCAGTTGGCCCATGTCGATAAAAATTCTATCCGTGGCACATACAACCATGCCCAATACTTGGATGGTCGCCGGGAAATGCTTCAGTGGTATGCCGACTACATGGAAAGTCTAGAGCATGGGGGAAATGTGGTGCATGGAGTGTTCGTAAAACAGGCCTGACTGGATACATGGACAGTGCTAATAGACCGCAGTAGACTTGTGTAGACAAATAAAGAAAAGGCTATGTCTAGGGTAGCTCCCGAAACCTCGTACACCTCTACGAGTTGGCATAGCCGCCAAGAACTGAGAGGGCGTGAGGTGGCGTATGGATAACCCTTTGGATGAATTGCAAGCCAGGAGGCAGGCATTCATTAGCGTACGAGAGTTAATTACCAAAATTACTGATTTACACCCAGAAATGTCAGTAAGTGATGTGGCTGAGTGGATTCTGCTTAAAATACAAACTGTAAGTGGGGCTGTGCCGGAACTTTTGATTAAGGAAGATGCTGGTGTTCCACGGCGAGTTAATACTTGGGGGGCTGACATACATGTTACCAGTGAATTATTATTGGGTTGGTTGATAAAGCAGGGTAATCTTGAATCTCCATATCAAGTACCAATTAAAAATATTAATAAATCCGAGCCACCAATGGATTTTGATGATGACATTCCGTTCTAACTAAAAGAAAGAATAAATTGTAAGATATTTGGGGTTACATTATGAATAATTTGGATTTTTTTGGGTTTAGTAGAGTTGATATAAGTAAATTATTGGGGGTTAATTTATTTGACAACCAGGAAGCCCATGAATATGCAATACGACAAGAAATTTCTGATTGGATGTTGCCATTTACATCAAGAACTAACTTGACCCTCAAGGAGGTTGCATATTTAATTTTATCTATAAAACCATACTCAAATTTAGATAGGGATTCTACGGATGTACTAAATAATTACGTCGATTCATTATGGGACTCCGTTGACAATAATGAATTAAAGTCTACTAATGTCATTGTTGATGATAGCTATGGGCAAGAGAGTCGTGTCAATTGCACCCTGATAAAAAATGAAGTGGAGCAGTGGATTCTGAAAAATAAATTTAATTGGCCCTTGCCGATTCATCAAGATGATAATTGCGAACTTGACTATAGACTAACTAATAAAGTGGAAAACTCTAATACTAATAATAATCTTCAAGAAGATGTTTTTTTCTTGAACGGTCATCACTCGAGAGGATTAGACCTGATATCAATAGTGCTTAAAGAGTTCTGGTCAACATATGATCCGGGTGAGCGAGGCACATCGCCAAAATCCAGTGATATCGTTAATTTTTTGAAGGAAAATCATGGATGCTCAGACGCTTTTGCAAAATCAATTGATAGTGTATTGCGGCCAGATGAATTAAAAAGTGGTGGCAGGAAATAAATCAATTTAATCATTGAGTTAAACAGGTAGCCTCTTCGATGAGAAACCCCTTATCCCTTTTGGATTTTTGAGGTGTTTTTTTAGCGGAGGGCTGTTTTTTCATATCAAATTCATCTCTAACATCTCACCTGTTTCAATCTTCAATGGCTTAGCGCTTTAGTAACGTCAGATCTGTTTTTTGAGATAATTATCTATAAATATAGCCCTGTAGACCGTGAGCCACTATAGGAGTTATACAATGCCAAAAATATTAATTCGTCTTCCAGAAGTGCAACGACGAACTGGTTTCAGTAAGGCTTGGCTTTATCGACTTGTGAGTTTGAGGCGCTTTCCATCCGCAGTGAAGATTGGAGCTCGCTCCATTGCCTTCGTTGAAAGTGAAGTTGATGACTGGATAAATCAACGCATTGATGAGTCCCGCAAGTAGATCATTTGATAAAGAATATCGGGTGTTCATATGTTGCGTGTTGTTGCGAAAGTTTTAATGCACCATCTGGCTATCGCAACAGCAATCAAAAGCTTTAACGAGGAATAGCAAATGAAACTGAAAAATACGGCCAACACTGGCCGGGGCCAAACTCACCCCAAAGAAAGCCATAGCGCCATTAACGGCAATGACTTCGCCACCTTGGTGCCGGTTATTTCCGGTCAGATCGGTGGGCGTGAAAGCAATATTGTGAGCGCGAAGTCGTTACATAAAGCTCTGGGTGTGGGCAATGACTTCTCTACATGGATAAAGCTCCGCATTGATGAATATGGCTTCGTATTGGGAACGGATTACGCAGTTTTTGATTCCTTAGATTTCAGGAATCAAAGCGCAAATATTGACCAGCAGGAGGGCGGATGGGTATCGAAGCGTGGTGGTGATCGGCGTAGCAAGGATTACGGCTTATCGCTGGGAATGAGTAAAGAACTGGCGATGGTAGAACGCAACGACCAGGGTCGCGCCGTTCGCCGCTATTTCATCCAGTGTGAGGAAGCATTAAACCGCAGCGTGCCGGAAATTGCCGCACAGTATCGCCGCCAGCTCAAGGCCCGCATAGGGGCCGCCAACCTGTTTAAACCAATGTGCGCTGCACTGGATGCGGCCCGCGCCGAACAGGGTAAGCAGACGCTACAGCGCCACTACAGCAACGAAAGCAACATGATAGCTAAGATTGTGCTGTGCGGGCTGACGAGCAAGCAATGGGCTCAGGTGAACGGCGTAGCTGGCGATCCACGTGACGGTATGGACGCGGATCAACTGGATCACCTCACCTATCTGGAAAGCACCAATATCACGCTGATCGAGCTTGGGCAGGAATATCACCAGCGCAAAGCCGAGCTGATGCGCCTGTCACAGCGCTGGCTGGCTAAACGTCTGGGAGGGCTGGAATGAGGGGGCATAAAAGAAAATCGGCCTTGCAGGGCCGCCAGTGTCATTACATAGAATCGAAACAAAGTCAGACTATCACATCGATTGATCGGGTCAACTTAACAGAAGGCGGAATTCCGCCTTCTGACTTCAGCTGTTTTAATTATGTATCAGGCATACAATTAGCATTCCATCAGCCCTTTGGTTCAATGCTTGAGCAATCCACCATTTTAAATGGATCTTTGTCATTAGGGGCGTGGCAGAGCTTGGATTCGCCGGAGACTAAACTTTTAATCCAAATTATAGCTTTATTGGCATTGTATAAGGCAAACACGGCCACCAAAATACAAAGTGCATTTTTTACCATCGATATAGCTCCTTTTAATAATCAGCCTTTTGGTTCAATCCCCAACCTAAGCAATTCCCGGCGAGCTAGCTCTTTTAACCAGCTCCCAAGGCTAACACCTTCACGCATTGCCGCTTGGTTTAGTTGTTCTCGTAATTCAGGAGTAATACGGATCTGGAAGGTTGGCGATAGTCCTTCGCCTTTTGGTGTTTTATCTCTCTTGATAGTTGACATGTACGTACGTAACCTCATAGTATGGATTCTGCTATGTACGTACGTTATCACGGTGTATGTAAAAATAGCAACGCCCCGGGAGTGCTTGCAACCACTGCCGAGGCGTCTCACCAAACCGTTAATTGAGGTAACGATTATGGCTGATATCCAGTCTACCCAAACTCGCCCCAAATATCACTTCCGCTTCCTGGCACTTGATCGCGTCAATCGGAAAGCTGCACCTTGCTGCATATCTGTTGACGCCAGTTCTGAGTGTGAAGCCCGCCGCGTTCTGGCGCCATATTTCATCTTGTCCTTAGCTGCCCGATTACCGGTATGTGGAGGACATCGCCCAGTAGTTTCAAGGATTGCGAAGATCGCAATCGTTCAGGAGGTGCGCAATGCATGACATATCTCACTCGCTCACCTCGTCGATCCTGTTGGTACGCCAATGCAAGGCTTTGAATTGGGTGCTTACCTCCGATATGGAACCGGACACTGAATACTTTGAAGCGCTGGGCATGCTTATGACTGAGAAATTGGCAGCCCTTGATTCTGTGCTTTGTCAGGCCGAAGCAGCCCAGATGAGGGGGCAATGATGGACCAGATGAAATATAGCGAGCTGGAAAAACGTGTAGAAGCGCTTGAGCTGGCACTAGCAGCTATGCAGCGTAAAGACATTGTACCGGAAGGCATGGCTCCATTAACCACTCTGGCGGCTGAAATGGGCTTATCTACCGGGAAGGCTGAGGAGTTAGCGCGTAACTGCGGCGTGATGATTGTTCGCCAGGGGAACGGCTATCTTGCCCACGCAGCTAAATTCCGCGAGGCCGCTTCACTGGTGATCCATAGCGCCAAGCGTAAATACGGCAGCAAGTACTGGTATCACCCGACGATCGGGAAATTCATCATGATTAAGGTGGCTCAAGCATGAGAAATGCTCCGAACGTCAAGCAACTGCCAAAGGATAAGCTCACCGAGGCCGTTATTTTTGCTGGCGCTGACGCATACGCCCACGCTCAACACTGGATAGAGAGCGAGGGAAAAAGGCACGGTGATAATGTTCCGCCTGTTTATCTGGACGGCAAGCAACTGGCTGAATTGGGTAACCTGCGCATTATCGACAAAGGGCGGCAATCTGCCCGCGTGTATCTGGCCGGTGATATTGAACAAATCCAGATTAATACCATTGGCGAAAAGTTGGCGCTGGCGGGTGTGATCGAGGCGAAACTCTACAAGGGTATTCCCGACCGGGAGCCGGAGAACTGGCGAGAGTATTTAGCCAGGGTGCGAGAGCAGGCTGCACAGGGGGAAAGCCTGGTTGAAGATATGCGCAAAGCGAGTGGAAATCGTGCGCCAGCAGATGAGCTGGCCCCCCGCATAGAATCCCGCGCTGGCGGCCTGTATTGGGTTACGCCCAAAATCGATAAGCAATCTGGAGAAGTGATCCGCCCGGGCCAATGGCTGTGTGGACCGGTAGAAGTGCTGGGGATCGGTGAGGGGGATAACAGCGATTTTGTGATTCTGCGCTGGCAGCCGACAGGCGGCCGGCCTGAACGAACAGAAGCTATTCCGCCTGGCGATATTGGTAATCGTGAAGGTTGGACGCGACTGAATAACCGGGGATTACGCGTCACGGCAAACCCCCGCCTGCGAGCCATCCTTGCCGACCATCTGACAGATAGTGATACCGGGGAGCTGTGGAGCGTGGCACAGGCTACCGGCTGGCAGTGCGGTGCATACATCATGCCAGACGGTGAGGTTATCGGGGAACCGAAAACCCCGGTTCTGTTTAACGGTAGATCGGCAGCGGCGAAAGGTTACACCGTCAAGGGTACGGTAGAGAGTTGGCGCGAAAGTGTGGCGATGCTGGCGCAGGGGAATCCCTCAATGATGCTGGGCATCGCCTGTGCGCTTGCCGCGCCTTTGATTGGTGTTGCTGGTGCTGATGGTTTCGGCGTCCATCTCTTTGGCGGTTCGTCCGCAGGTAAGACCACTACCGGCAACGCTGCCAGTACTGTCTATGGCGAGCCGGAGGCGCTAAAACTCACCTGGTACTCCACTGCACTTGGCCTGGTTAATGAGGCAGCAGCTCATAATGATGGCTTTATGCCGCTGGATGAGATCGGGCAAGGGAGTAACCGACGTGCTGTGGCCGATGCAGCCTATGCGCTGTTTAACGGTGTAGGCAAGATCCAAGGTGCTAAGGAAGGCGGTAACCGTGATATTAAGCGCTGGAGGGCTATGGCATTCAGCACCGGCGAGATTGACATGGAAAGCTATATTCGGGCCGATGGTGGCAAGGTGAATGCGGGTCAACTGGTGCGCCTGCTGAACGTGCCGATCAGTAAAGCAACGGTGTATCACGGCCATGCCGATGGTAAGGCCCATGCTGATGCAATGTGTGATGCCTGCAAAGACAACTATGGCGCAGTAGGTCGGGAGTGGATCAAGCAGTTGGCCAGCCAGAAAGAAGCCTCAGCCGAAGCTGTACGCAGTGCAGAACGTCGTTGGCTTGGTTTGCTACCAGATGAGGCCAGCGAGCAGGTACGGCGCGTTGCATCCCGCTTTGCTGTTCTTGAGGCCGCCCTTGTACTTTCTCTGCACCTCACCGGATGGTCAGAGCAGGAAAGCCGAGACGCGTTACAGCATAGTTTCAATGCCTGGGTGAATGAGTTCGGTTTGGGAAACCGTGAGGCTAAAGCATGGGTAGAGCAAGCTGAGGCATTTCTGCAGCGTTTTGGCTATAGCCGTTACTTACCTCATCCTCAGACGGATCCACGCGACTTGCCGATCAAAGATCTCGCAGGGTACCGAGTAAAGCGAGTTAATGATGATTTGCTGGTGTTTCACACTTTCCCAGCAGTATTCCGGGATGAGATTGCCAGTGGCGCCAATGCGACCGCATTCGCACAGGTATTAGCAGATGCGGGTATGTTGGACAAACCCAACAAGGGGATTACAAAGAAAAATCTACGGATTGATGGTAAGCAGCTTCACCTTGTAGCTTTAATGCTTCCTGAGGATGAAGAGGGATAACTCTCACATGTAGAAAAAATAGGTCGGGTCGGTAGGGTCAGTCGGGGCAGTTTTTTATTGTAATGATTTTATTGGTTTTTAATGAGGTTACTGACCCGACTTTGACCCGACTTTATGTGGTTTGACCCGACTTGGATTTGAGAAGTTTTTTCTGGCTGGCGATTTGACCCGACTTTGATGTGGTTGACCCGAACTGCAGGTCGGGTCAGCAAGACAGAGTTAACTATTAAATATCAAATAATTATGTAGATGACCCGACTAACCCGAACAACCCGACGCACTTTTGTTTATATAGAAGGAAAATCACTTTTTCATGGCAATTCAATATGTAGGATAGTTTGTTAGTTGGCGGGTCTGGTGTCTATACTGTTCCACATAATTGATGGTCAGGAGAAAGGGATGAACCCTTATTTTTGGTGAGTTTGAAAATTTATTTTAAGATGTCTTTATTAGTTTAATTTAAAATAATTACGTTAAGAAATTAATTTGAATGATATTTTATGGGTGAGGTAATGTTTAAATATTTCCCGCAGTCACGTCTTGATGTGTTATTAAATAATCTTATTTGTTTTAGCAATCCTATTAACTTCAATGATCCATTTGAGTTTCATTCAATATTTGAATTTAGTAAAATGCAAGAGTTTATTGAAGGTGAGATTAATAAGCTAGATTTTGTTAGTGTCCTTGATAACCTCACAGAAGAACAACGATTTTTTTATAACTCCTTAAGTGATGATGATAAATTTAAATTCTTAGAGTTGGTAAAACCGGCAGCTAAGATGCAATCATATCTTCTAAAAGATAACGTTGATGCCTTAGCCAATCAGTTATTCAAAAAATTCAATGAGTCATTAATTGATGTGGTAAGGGTTCTCTGCCTTAGTGAGAAGCCAGATAATCTACTTATGTGGGGGCATTATGCAGAGTCACATACAGGGTTTGTCATCGAGTTTGACGAAACCCATAGTTTTTTCAATCAACGTAGAAGCTTAAAGGATGAGTTTGGATTTCTCAGGAAGGTAAAATATCAGAAGGATATTAATGTAATAGATCCAACAAAAGAAGATAGTGCGGTTGAGCATTTTATCTTGAAAAGTGAGGAGTGGAAATATGAGAGTGAATGGCGAATGCTAATGCCTGTAAACATGGCTAGTGAAAGTAAAGTTTATAATAATATAGTCTATGATCTTTTTAGTTTTCCAAGTGACAGTATTAAATGTATTATTTTAGGCTGTAGGTCGGGGGATGAGTTCGACAGCAAAGTAAAAGAGTTGATTAACAATGATGATAGGTACTCTCACGTTAAGTTATTTAAGTGTAAGCGTTCCGATGCTCGGTACGAGGTTTTAATCAACCCTATTGATGTTTAGATGCTAAATATTGATTGTGATTTTATCATTTCTGACGTGAATGAAATTTGATCATAAAGGAGATAACGATGTTTGAAGAAGAAGCAAAAGCAGTACAAGAAGCATCGAAAGCTGTGGTGAAAGTAACGGATGCTGCTCAACAGTCAGGCTCTTTCATTGCAAAATTTATTTCAGGCTCTTTAGAACAAGGGGTTGGGATATTTGAGGATAAATTGAAATATATCCGTTTTGAAAGACAAATGCGGTTAATGAAAAAAACTCAGAGCTTGTTAGTTGAGTATGGCCTGCATGCACCAGATAAAGCGATACCACTTAAAATAGCCATACCGATATTTCAGGCTGCAACTATGGAGGAAGATGATTTTCTTCAAGATCAGTGGGCGAATTTACTGATTAATGCTTCCAGTAGCCAATTCGAACAAGAAGTAAAGAGGGTGCACATATCAATTCTTGAAAATCTATCCTCCCTAGACGCCCATGTTTTAAATTTAATATATTCAATTCCTCTCGATGAGGGTTCTGCTACCAGAATCGCCACTACATCCTTGCCGGAACGGGTCTTCATTGCGAATGATAACAACAGATATGAAAAAAAGTTACCCAAAGAAATTATTCTGTCTTTGTCTAATTTAACTAGATTGGGATGTATAGAACCTTTATCGACATATGGCAGCGGAGCTTACTTTTATGAAGTATTGCCCACAGAGTTAGGGCGCGACTTTGTTAGGGCTTGCCAGTTGCAACAAAAAAATTAGGTGGCTGTCTGAATTTCGACAAATTTTGTACTCACAAATCATAAACACCAATAAAGTGCAGTAAAAGCAAAAAGAACTAGCCACCAACGTTAGTACGCGCTAAATTTCCGAATGATGCCGGAGTGAGCCTAAAAGCTGCTCCGGTTTTTTATTGCCCGCAATCCAGCCCTGACAGGTTCGCCTGTTGGGGCTTTTTTATGGAGATTTTTCATGTCAGAACACGAAACAGCGCTGGAGTCTTTAAGGCAGGAAGAAGAGTTCGCTGATGAGTATCAGAGGATTTTTGGCGGTGCCGATGAGGATGTGGTTTACATCGGTGATAAACCCAAGAAAGTAATAAATTATAAAGGTGGCAAGTTTACCTTCTTCAGGCTTGCTCCCATATCTGTACCTGCCGCGGTTGCTACCTATCTGCTCGGATTCAAAGGGGTATTCTCAATCGTTGGCGAGATGAAAGTTGAGCTGGAGCGCTGCCGGCAAGTTAAGCAACACAGTGAGTTAATCGGTGAATCGCAGCGCCTGGCCGCCCAGCAGTATCGACAGCAACAGGAAGAACGGCAACGAACAACGGTTCGCATCGGTAGTGACAAGATTGATCTGGCAAAAATGACCAGTGCCCGGATGCGTGATTTAGCCGAAGAGAACGGTATTAATCCGTACCTCCTCCCGTCAGCGCCCGCCGACATGCGTACTTATCTCATCAATCATTTCAAACGTCAGGAGAAAAACCTATGAGCGAACAAATTCTGCGTGAAAAGGATGTGATTAGAAAGCTAAGTGTAAGTCGCGATTTGTTCCGCTATCTGTTGGAGAGCGATCAGTTTCCTGCCCCCTTTGATATTTCCGGTCGCGGTGCTATCGGATGGCGTGAGGCTGAGGTTGATGAATGGATCATCAAACAGTCCAAGGCAAAGCGCCGGGCAGCAGTTATAGCCAACAGAGCGTTCCAGAAAGGTGATGCTAAAGAACATGAAGGTGGGATCAGTTCAGCGCTGGCCTTGCTCTCTGACAACATGATTTAAGGGGCATGATATGGGTGTTCAAGGTTTAGCGGATGGTTTTCTGGCAGGCTTCAATACTGCCGATGCAGCCATTTCTCGCAAAAAAGAGCTGGGGCTGCGTGATGCTATGCTCCAACAGCAAGTTAAAGACTCAGATCGAAATTATGGCCTAGCGCAAGCAGGTTTTGATTGGAAAAAAGACACCGATAACCGTGACTTTGACAATTTGAAACAACAGCAAGCTCTCAGCCAACAAAATGCCGATCGCAATTTCTCCCTGGATGCACGACGGGTCAATATCAGTGCGGCCGGCGAGGCCAGACAATCCAGGCAGCAGCAAATGGATATCATGGAAAAGCGTTTCGGTGGTCCAGTTTCAGGGATCATGAATGCCGTAAGGGCTGGGGATTCTGAGACAGCTAATGCCTTATGGTCGCGGTTACCGAAAGAGGCTCAGCAGTTTTATAACATTGCCAACCCTGGCTACATTATGAATCCCAAAGCGGCCCAAGGCTCTGCTTATCTGGCAAGTATGGGATCCGCATTGATGAGCGGTCAGGTAAATCCCGATGATCCGAAAGTTATCTCTGCCGCCAATGAAGTGCTAGCCCCTGAACTGTCGGTTAAGCCCGGGGAGCTTGCCGATGATGGGCAGCCGATGAAAGCCAGGCGTTTGACTCATATCATGCCAGCAGGTCAGGCGGGAAATTATCATTTTGGCGTTGAGATAACGCGAGCGGATGGTTCTACCTACTCTGCGCCAGTCACTAAAAACCGTTCCACCGACCCAAAGGATGAGGTCCTCTCGCTTTCCAGTGAAAAGGTAATGCAGACATTAGCCCAACGGGCCGCAGCATTCCGTATGCTAAACCCTGCGGGAGCACAAGGTGGTGAAACATATACGCCCCCGGGTGAAAATCAACCGTTCATGCCGGTGCAGGATTTTATGCAGGTCCCCCAGCATATTCGCTTTCAGCAGATCAACGCTGGAAAAACGGCAGATGAGATTATGTCCGCTTATAACAAGAGTGGAATGGAACGGCAGAAATATATCAATGACCTGAAGAAGAATGGCCAGCTTGAAAACCCTGATCCGAATGCTGAGTTAAAGGGAGCCAATCAAGGTCAACTAAAAACGGCTGGGTTTGCTTATCGATTGCAGAACTCTCTCAATATGATGGATCAATTAGCGACCGATGGCGCAAGCCCGCGTACCGTTGGCACTACTTTTGGCGCCGTAGGTGGTGGTGCAGTGTCTTCGATGCTGCTTGGCAACAAAAACCAGCAGTGGCAATCAGCGGCACGAGATGCCATTGCTGCCGTATTGCGTCAGGAGTCTGGTGCCGCCATTCCTGACTCTGAAGTTAAGACGTATATGCAAATGTATTTTCCACAGGCCGGTGACACCGATGAAACGTCACAAGCTAAGCGTGGACTGCTACAAGCACAATTGAATCAACTTATTGCCCAATCTGGCGGTGTCTATGATGCGATGAGCCAGTCGATCGCACAGCGTCAGGATGTTGCGGGTATGGGCCAAACCCCTTCAACAGCAGGTGAACTGCGGCTGTTTGGCGACAAGCCATTCTCTACTGAGAAAATGGCCAGGGCATCGCGTTCAGGGAAAACACCAGGTGCTAAGATCGAGGCTGTTGAGGGTGGTTTCGCCATTCGAATGCCACCAGCCGGCGAAGATACTCAATCGACACTTAGTGATATTCAGCCCTCAGTAGCTCCGCAGTCAGCCTTAACGCCTGATGCACCTCAAAACAAACCACTGCAGGCGAGACAATTGATGGGCTCTGCTGGGGTACCGATTGTGCCTGAGGCCGTACAGATGTTAAGAAATAACCCTGCATCTGCAGCGCAATTCGATCAGACCTTCGGCGAGGGAATGAGTGAGTATTTCCTTGGAGGGCAGCCAGGCCCAAAAGCTGAAGGGCTGACTGTTACCGATCAGCCCACCCAAACACCTTCTCCACAGCAATATGCCCAAAGCGCCAAGGTTGGTACTGGTATCGGTGATGCACCTCAATCTGCGCCGGGGCTGCCTGCCCAAAGTACCCAGATTTCCGTGCCCGCCCCGGCAAACCGTGCTTATGTCATGGATCAGGCCAGGCAATCGGGGTGGCATCCGGAATTAGGTGCCGCCCATGAGTTCGCGTCAGTGGGCCAGGAATCATGGGATGAGATGAAGGCCAATATCCGCCGTCTGCCACCGGCGGATCAAATGCGCGTGGCCGGGATGATCACGGCCAAATTTGGTGGGAGCGCGCGGCAGGATGAACAGGGGCGAATTTACGTTACGGTGCCCAGTGGTGAATATCTTCTCAATGCTCCGGGGATGACTCGCCAGGTGGTGGATAATCTTTCGCAAGTGCAGTCCGCGCCAGCGCCTCAATCAAATAATTCGATAGTAGCTCCTGCATCGCCTGCAGATCAGAATCCGTATGCCCAATTTGCCCCTCGAGGTATTACGGGGCAGGCGGAAGAACAAGACAGTGAGACTGAGATCAACCCTTATGCGCGGTTTGCTACACAGCAGGCGGATCCGCAGCAGCCAGGTGTAATGGGCGATATTGCTCTCGGGATGAGCGAGGCGGGCAAATCCATTGCTCAAGCCGGTGTTAATACGGCGAATATCATTCCCGAAGTCGGTGATGCCGTACAGAGTGCGGCTGCATGGGCAGGCAAGCAGATGGGGATCGGTGATGGTACCTACACGCCAGCGACAAGGTTTGAGCTGCCTGAAAATCTGCGGCCACAAACCAATGAGGGGCAGATCGCTGCTGAAGCGCTTCCTTACTTGGTTAACCCGGCCTCATCGTTGGCGAGGAATGCAACGGGCGCCGGCGCGAAAATTGCCGGATTGGCTGCTGAGAATGCGGTGGGTGTGCTGGCTGCCAACAGCAATCAGCATGATGCGGGTAAGTTGGCTCAGGATATGGGTACCTCTATGGCTGTTAGTGGTGTTACCCGCGCCGCAGCCAGCACCATCGGTGCCGGTTATCGAGCAATCAAGGGCCAGATAGCACCGGAAGCCCAGGCGGCGATCAATTTCGCCGATAAGAACGATGCACCGCTGATGACCAGTGACGTTAAGCAGCCGCAAACCTTCGCGGGACGCTCTGCCCAGCAGTTGGGTGAGAAGATCCCCTTGGCTGGGACGGGGCAAATGCGGGCCAATCAGCAACAGGCCCGTTCTCGCCTGGTCGATGACTTCTCACAGCGATATGGTACCTATTCCGCCGATGATGTGGTCAACAGCCTGAAGAACAAAACAGATGCGGTTAAAAAGGCTGCCGGCGCGCGTTTCAATGAAATCCGCACCAGAATGGATAGCGTAGGCAATATCGAACCGCAAAAGGCTATTTCTGCCATCGATAGTGAAATTTCGCACCTTTCCAGATTAGGTAAGGTCAGTGATACCGACACGATCGCCCGACTGAAGGATTATCGTGAGGAGCTGTCGAACGGCAAGATCACCTTCAGCTTGCTGGATGACCTGCGAACGCAATTCAGGACGGATGTGAAAGGAGAGCGCATGGTGATGCCTGATCGCTCAACCGTTGCGCTCAATCGGGTCTACGACGGAATGACCAACGATCTCAACGCGGCAGTACGAAAAGGGCTTGGGAGTCGTGATGTAGGGCGCTGGGCCAACGCGAAAGCGGTATACGCGGAGGAAGCGCAAAAGGTTAAAAACACCCGGATAAAGAATATTCTGTTGAAGGGACACCTGACACCGGAAAGCGTCAATACCATGCTGTTCAGTAATAAACCCAGTGATGTCAAAATTCTCTACGAATCGCTGGATACCAAAGGGCGCCAATCTGCGCGCGCTGGGTTGATTGCTAAGGCGATGGATGGCGAAGCTTCTCCCGATCGGTTCCTGATGCGGCTGAACAAGCTCTCTGCCCAAACCGGGATACTTTTCAAGGGTGAGGAGCGGCAGTACCTCACAGGACTGAAAAAGTACCTGGAGAGTACCAAGCGTGCTTCCCAATCATCGCTTACATTGCCCAACGGTCAGGTTGTTGCCCAGGGGGCTGCAGTGATTGGCCCTGGGCTGGTTGGCATTTTTGCAGGTCCAGTGGCCGCAGCTAAAACAGTGACTGCAGGTCTGGCATATGCCGGCATGGCTCGTGCCTATGAAAGCACCGCGGTTCGTAACGCGATGTTGAAGTTGGCCAATACGCCGAGGGGCAGTAGTGCGTTTGAACGAGATGCTGATGCTGTGAACCGAGTGCTTACCGCCACCCTGCAAGGGATGAAGGAATGATTGGGTGCCAAGGATGCTGAGGTATGGTCATTTTGACCATACCTGCGTGATACCAATGACAAGGTGCTAAAAAAACCTTGGAACAAAAATCAAATGGTTAACGATGTCACTTGTGGTAAACGATTAACCAATAAAACCCCCTCTAAACAGCAGCCCGGCGCAATTTTGCGCCCGCTGATTTTATTGATAAAAACGAATTGGCAAAGGTCGATATATGGCTCGAGAGAAGACGCGTTTATAGGGCAGCGAAAAACTGCGCAGCTCTGCGGATTGCGCAAAACTAGTGCGCAATTTTATTCGGGGTAAGAAGTTAACTAATTAATATTAAAAGTGTATTTTTTAAAAACGGAAAGTATGCGCAAATGCGGAGACTTGCGAATGAGTAGTGAAAACACGACCAACAAAGGAAATCAGGCTGACCAGCAACGGCCCGGCGCTCCCAAAGGTAACTTCAATGCCCTGAAGCATGGCAACCGGAGCCGGCGGTTGTTGAAACCTGTTCCGTTGCTACCAGGCATGCCGGATTCAGATCTGGGCATCTGCCGTTCGCGGATCATTCATTTCGCTAAACGAGCCGATGAGATTGTTGTTCAGAACAATGGCTTTATCCCCTTTACTGGAGCTCTGGGGCGGGAGTGGGAGTTTTGCAGTGTAGCCATCGACATCAATCTTGCGATGGTCGAAGCAATCATGCTGAAAAAAACTACCGACGAAAATTAGTCATTATTTTTTCTTTGGGGGCTTGCCATTAAGAAGCCTATCCATCAACGGAGACAACACCATCGCATTATCAGCAACTATTTGTTTAGACAGTCGATAGTTCTTCGGATTGATATAAATGGCATCCTCTCTGATTCGGTATGTTCGCCCATGCTTCTCGGGCGCTGGGTAGAAATTCCCGTTCCTCGCCCATCGCCGCAACGTTTTTATGGATGGTAAGCTATCGCTGTAGGTTCTGTTTGCCCATTCCTCCAAGGTGAGTAATTTCACGCTATTGCCCATCCATTAGGATTCGTTTCAATATCGGGTGGTCTGTTACCTTTATCTGTGGCTTAGCCAAAAGCCCTACATATCTGGCCCCAGTTTCAACCATCCAACGCCGACCGATTTTTTTAGCGGGCGGAAAAATCATGTTTGATTTGGCATAGTTCTGCAAAGTCTGCAGTGATGGTTTGGCATCCCCGAACTCTTCAGTTGCCCATTCGTGTAGTGTTTGCCACCTGGCCATTGAACCTCCTCATGCGTTCCGGATCAGTCTGTTAATTTTCGGGTGGTGATACCAAACCGCACGGTGATACCCGCTTCAAATAAATGCCTTCTGCGATATTGATCTATCTGCTTGGCACAAAGCTCAGTTTTTGCCGTCTCCACGTCTTCAATAACCCATTCATGATCAAAAACCCGCTGATCTTTTAACATGCAATAGCTCGCTTTTTATTCGGTGTGGTTTGTTTGTTCGGTGTTCAATGTTTTGGCCGGGATGTCCGGCTAACTGGATCAAACAAACCTCAAAAGGTATCAAGGATGTCTACTATGAACTGTGATAAGTGTGCAATGGCAGGGGCTGCGGTAGCTGTTGGCGTCAGAAAAGCGCTGTTATCCCGCAAGAAAGTCGGCAAGAACGGCCTGCCATTTGCTGCTGTACGTGAAGACCAGATTAAAACCCGCTGGACAGAGAGCGAGGCGACGGCGATCAAAGCTGTGGCCAATGCGATGGGCTCCAACCCGGCAGTCGAAACCAACACTGCCGCGATTCGAGGATTCTTGGTTATGTTTGCCGAGGCTCCCGAAATGCTGGCGCATATCCATAGCGAACTGAAGGCTGCCGGTCTGCCGGCGCCAGAATGGTTACCTGGTATTCCTGCCGCATAAGTGATGTTTAGCCTATACCTGACTTTTCTCACATAGACAGGTATAGGCACGAATGTGCGTGGCAAGTTATGGCGGCCGTCACTGTGCCAGTAGTGTCAGAGAAGCGTAGCCCGTCAGCAAGGTTTAGAACTGAACCGCAAAGACCTGTTGGATCCGCGCACTGGTGTAGTGGCCGCCCTGATGAGTATCAGTAGGTCGTGCTGCACTACATTTCAACATGCAGAAACGCGCGATCGCCAGGCCATCCAAGAAGGACGAGAAGCTGATCAGGATAGGGCTGCAGATGGGGGAAGACTTCATTGAAGGGTGCTTGTCCATGCTGGACATACGGCTTGAGATGGACCCGGAAACTGAGCGGGAAAATATTTATGAAAAACCTCTAACGCGGTCCGCAAATTGTGTTTTAGTCTGATAAGAGTGGTTACGCAGTCACGTAGCTTATCAACTTTAAAAACCTCGCTTCGGCGGGGTTTTGTTTTTTTAGAGAGGTTCTGTTGTTTGACGCTTCATAAAGCGCCGAGCGATGTCCTTTACAAAGTGCTGTAGATATGATCATGTGTTGGGAAGGGGCAACCTCCCAGCACAATCATTACGTCAAGAAATCTCCGAAAATCGATAATAATCTATGCAATATTGGTTGCAAAAAATGAAGGTTAAGATCATATTTAGCTCATAACTAAAGCAATCTTGACCTCCCTACGGAGGTTTTTTCGTATCTGGCTTACAGCGAACACTACATATGGTGTTTTTTAATAAATTTGAAACCATATGTAGTAAATGGAGAGGATGCAGCTATGACAGCAGCAGAACTTTACACACAATTTGAGATCCAACCCGCAGAGTACAACCCAGCAGAGTCGCCTTTTGAGTTTGCAAAAAGGGTAGTGATGTCCCATCAAATGTTGATTGAGCAAACAGGCGTTAACTACTCATCTGGTACAAACAATAGCGGCTTGAATAATGATCAAGCAAATAATTATGTGATGTATAGCTACTAAAAAAACAATATGCCAAATTGGAATGAAGTACTGGCCGAGATGTCTGTTCTCGGCCAGCGCACAAGTCCGCTTGATGTAGTGAGAAAAAAATATATCACTAAAATGTCAAAGCATACTGGGCGCAATGTTATTGCTTATTACTCTGGATTCTTGCAGAAAAACACACAGTCAATCAGCCACCTGCTCTCAATGACGGATGATGATAAAAATGGATTTATGTCTGCTATAAATGGCATGGATCCTGACAAGGGGTTGGATCTACTGATCCACACACCTGGTGGCGACATCGCAGCGCTAGAGTCTCTCGGTCAGTATTTACGGGCCAAGTTTGGGACAAATATCCGTGCTTTTGTTCCTATGATTGCGATGTCAGCAGGTACGATGTTGGCCTGCTGTGCGAAAGAGATCGTCATGGGTAAACAGTCGAATATTGGTCCCTTCGACCCCCAAATGGGTGGTATACCAGCCCATGGCATTCTTGAAGAAGTAGATAAAGCTAAGAAAGACATACTGGAAGACCATCGTTTGCTTGCCTTTTGGCAGTTCAATCTGCAAAAACTGCACCCAACTTTTATTGGTGAATGCGAGAAGGCAATTAAATGGGCTTCTGAGATTGTATCTGACTGGCTAGTATCAGGAATGTTTGCCGGTGATGCTGATGCACAGCAAAAGGCTGAATACATCTGTTCAAAGCTGAATGATCACTCGACGACTTATGCACATGCCCGGCACATCCACATGGATAAGGCCAGAGATATAGGCCTTAAGATTGTTGCGTTAGAAGGCGACCAGAAGCTACAAGACCTTGTTCTGACCATCCATCATAGCTATATGCATACGTTTGGAAGCAGTTCAGCAGTTAAAATCATTGAAAACCATAATGGAAGTACAATGATGTGGCATGCACCTCAAGCGCAAGTTTAATTAAATACTGCTCAATAAAGCCCTGGCTAATCGCCGGGGCTTTTTCATTTCAACCCCAGCCAACATCCGACACACACCTGGCACACCCCGTATCGCCGACTTGTTTACGGCTGGCGGCTGATCCAGATCATCAAAATATTTAGAGAAGGGGGAAGGCTATGGCTACTGTAATGTGGCAGGCATCACTATCCTTAGATGCCTGCTTGATCGAAAAGAAGATAACAACTTACTTGAAGTGCTTCCCGAGCATATCCTTGACAGCTTTCTCGGCATAATCCCTAGCTTGCTTGACAATATCACTCTTGTGAATAGTCCTACCGCACTTGGTGCAGGTGGTTCCTTCAATGTCGTTTGTGTTCTTGATTTCGACAGGGCTTCTTACGACCAAGTTATTTCCGCATCCAGGGCACTTAAATTTAACATTGCTCATTGTAATATCCTCTTAGTTGTGCGTGAACTCCCAAGATACCACTGCCACCAGACGTGAAAAATTAACAGGCGAATAATTAACAATATTGGCTAACACTCAAATTTTTCATTTAGCGTAGGCCCATACAGGGATTTTCTCATGGTATCAGCGTATTCATAGCTATTGGCTATAGGGAACTGTTAGCCATGAATATGCGTGGTAGGAGTGCTATTCTTGCGAAGAGAGACGCGAATTTGTTGGTTAAAAACCAATATTTTTTTGGTTTAGCGTTGGTTCAAAATGAAAACTAATTTCCATATAAAACAACCATCTTTACAGATTGAATCAACATACTTTTGCTTATATATAGAGAAATATCAGGTGAAAAGGGGGCCACACGGTGGAGTGAGGCTTTGATGGCAGTTATTTACTTATTGCTCTGCCTTTCGTGGTTTAACTTCTATCCCCTTGCCGATTTCGGTGTCAGAGGTTTGTACCAGACTGCACACCGGAGATCCTTCGCGGTACGCGGACACGACTTTACTGCTGATTAAGTTATCGTCACTTGCTGCCCCGTAGAATCTCCCCTGCATGGCTAAAAATTATACGAAATCACAGCAAGCGAAAACAAATGTGTATAGAAATGTGTGTAGTTTCATTTTTATAAAGCCAGTGAATGCCATATATACTGGCTTTAATTGCTGGCGTTCTACTCCCTTCACCGCTCCAAGACCTTCTTCAAACTTCCCTTTGTGGTATCACGCTTACCTGCTGGTCAGCTTTATGAAATGGCGACCAAAAAACCGATAATTGCGATCAACACGACCCAAAACCATTTAGAGGTTTTTTCCGGCTTCCATTCTTCGCCATATTCAACCTGATAATCGGGTCTGACATCCTTTCTTTTCATCACATTCCCTGGAAATTAACATCCTTAAATTCCTGCGGGCATATTTTAAGATGAATCTTAATGTTATTAAATTTAATGCGTATTTTTGGGTAAAAATCTCAATGGAATATGAGAGGGGCTTTATGAAATACCAACAAAAACAAGGGATTTAATATGGTTTTGTTGCGTTATTATCTTTTGCCGTTTTTTGGTTGGAATCTAAAGAGGAATGGCATTTTCCTTCCTGTGCCAGCGTGGCCGGCACCCGCTTTTGCGCCCGCCAGCCTCTGCGCTGCCGGTTTGCCCACAGGTTTCTGCCGCATATTGGAATGAACATAAAGCATTATCAACCTGACAGGAATGCAGGTGAACTTATGGTGGGGGATTGGTCTGTTGTTTACTGCGATGACCGGCTTTGCACTTTTGGTTTTTGGTTCGTTTTTTAGTGGGAGAGTGAAGCACCGCGTTCCATTTTATTGGTTTAGAAGCATTTTTCGACATTACAGAAATGCAAAAACCCGCCATAAGCGGGTTTTTGATCGCTAATACTTAACTGCTCAGGCCGTTGCCTTCATCGCGATTGCAAGTTTTAGCGAGATTATCGGCGATTAAAGCGCGATAACGTTTACAGCAGAAGGGCCTTTAGCGCCGCTCTCAACAGAGAACTCCACTTTTTGACCTTCGTCTAAGGTTTTAAAATCGCTGCTCTGGATAGCGGAGAAATGTACGAAGACATCTTTGCTGCCATCTTGTGGAGTGATAAAACCGAAGCCTTTATCTGCGTTAAACCATTTTACTAAACCAGTCATTTTAGTAGACATAGATACATCCTTTTTCATTTTTGAGCCACTCATCGTGGCGAACATGGCCTGTTTTGCAGAATTTTACTTATGGGGCACTTAGGAGGAGGCTCATGAAGAAGGGGTATCTAGAGATAACGCTTGAACTGAGGACTGCTTTACTAAAACTGCTTTCATAAGGTCTGTGTTCCAAACCGATGACGTCATAGTAGGCTTGGTTTGATTTATTAAGCAAGGATTAATTTTATTAATGTCGTGGGTAGGCTGTCACACCTCTGACGTAGTGTGATGATTGTCCGAGAATTTGGAGCGTGGAGCCGGCATTTTTCACCGCAATGTGGTTGACGCATAAAAGATAAAAGCCCTGACCGTTGCAGCCAGGGCTTTTATGGTACTATTGACTTCAGATTTAACATTAATGAACTTAATATTTCTTACTGCTAAGGTACTAATTTTAAATGTACACGTTTATCACAGATAATATTGGGTGATAATATTAACTAAAACCTCCCCTATATTTACCAGTTCACATTGTCCGCCAACCTGAATGAATATTCCAAGGTATGGCATTTTAAACAAGTACATCTCCCCTCGCGATATAGACTCTTGATGCGTAGCCTCACTTCCATTGCGATCTTGTTGCACTGTTTTCTAGGCTATCTTGAAAACCAATCGCAAACAAAAAACAATTGAATCATGGCCTTACATCATCGCGTTTTGGTCCGCACCCTGCGATTGTAGATACTGACTACGTGGCCTTAAAGCGTCATCAAGCGAGCGACTGGATTTTCCTCGGCATTGATGCCCATACAAAAATCACTTCGTGGCCTTTATCGCAAAATAAATTTAAATCAACTTAATTAACACTTTTGGTAATAACAGCTAGCTACCATTTCGCTGCTGCTGATGACCAATCTACGGGTTTTTAAAAGGGTGTCAATACTGTTTTTAATGACATGTTTTTAATAACATGTTTTTATTCACAGTGTTTATACGTGATCTCTTTCAAACCTCGCCGAACGTTTATTTTTATCGGCTTACCTTTTTTGGGAGGGGGATATTATGTCGGAGTTTTTTCTGAAATGGCGGGGCTGATGCTTGGGTAATATTAGCGTTTCATTAGCTAAGCCAAAAACCAAAATATGATCTTGTCCGTAGAAGGCAGGCTGGCGATTTATGTTGCCGCAGAAACCGCTATCCGGGCCTGACGTAGCCCGCTGCAGAAGCAACGGGCTGTTCCCACGGTATCAGGGCCTGGTGACGAATCGTGCAAGTTGTTGGTGCAATTGACTGTTTTCTTTACGTAAGTGCTCAATTTCCTCCAGCAGCGTCAAGGTGACCGCGATACCCGGCCAGTCCAGCGCCAATTCGCGATGCAACTGTTGAGCGCGGTGAAAAATGGTCAGCGCATGATCGTCAAATACCCAGTCTGCAGCCGTCGGGTTACGCGGTTCGATCACCCCCAGCCCGACGATTTCCGTTAACTCATCCTCTGAAACACCGGTATGCAGGCAAAATTCGGTAATGGTTAAAGTTACTTTTACGTTAGCCATTTTGCTTACTCCACTCTTTGCGTGGGTCAAAAGCGGGTTGCGCCTCCGCCAGTTGTTGCCACAGCGCCGCATTTTTTTCGTCCGGCTTCGGTGGCATCACGACCTTGATCACCGCATATAAATCCCCGGTTTCTTTCTTGCCGACTAGGCCTTTCCCCTTGATGCGCAGCCGCTGGCCGGTCTGGCTACCGGCTGGGATAGTCAGCAGAATAGGGTCTTTCAGGGTCGGAACCGGCACCTTGGCACCCAGAGCAGCTTCCCATGGTGATACCGGCAGGACGATCTCCAGATTATGGCCGACGATGTCGAACAGCGGGTGCGGCGCAATGCGGATGATCAGATAAAGGTCACCGTTGGCGCCGCCCTCAGCGCCCGGCGCACCCTGGCCTTTCAGGCGAATGCGTTCGCCATCGCCCACGCCGACGGGGATCTTCACATTAAGGGTTTTGGGGACTTCCTGTTCCACCATGCCGAAAGCGTTATAAATCGGCAGGCTATAGCGAATGGTCCGGGTTTGCTCGGCCAGAGTTTCCTCAAGGAAAACTGCCACTTCCATCTCGATGTCTTGCCCGCGCATGGCACGGCTTTGGCGTCGGTGTTGCGAACGCGCATGTTCGCCAAACATCGAGGAAAAAATATCGGAAAAGTCTTCGGCGTTATTGGCGTGGCCGTGCTGCGTTTGACGGCCAAAATTAGGGTCGTTGCGATGTTGCACCAATTGATCGTATTCGGCGCGACGCTCATCGTCTTTTAACACCTCATAGGCTTCCGCGACTTCCTTGAACTGCGCTTCGGCATTCGATTCGGTGCTGACGTCGGGGTGATATTTTCGCGCCAGACGACGATAGGCCGTTTTGATAGCCTTGAGATCGTCCGATGGCTTAACCCCTAAAATGGCATAATAGTCCTTGAATTCCATAGCGTAATCATCTCATTTCAATCTTTCATCTGAGGGAATGGCTGAGCCTGCATTGCATGAAACCTTACTCAGGGTAGGGCACTTGCCACCGGGACATCGAGATCATTGTGCGGCCGGGCGGCTAATGAGCGAAAAAGGCGGTGCGATAAACCCTCCTTATGTATGCGCTTAATTGCGCTTTAGCTGCCTGGCGACCCTGAACAGGCTGAAGGCGCTGAACAACATTTCAATACCTACAAGGGTGGTCACCAGTATGACCGATGTCATCGGATCGGCGCTAAACAACATCCAGGCAATCACCAGATCCAAGAAGCCAATGACGAACTGCAACCAACTGCCGCTGACTTCACGCAGCTTATAACCGGCAACTAACCGCACAATACCACCGAGCGCGAATAATATGGCGAGGTATATCGCCAGCGTCAGAATGCCGGCCAATGGACTGGTAATGAACAGGTAGCCGATAATCAAATAAGCCGCGCCCAGTAATAGGCCGCCGATCATCGGCCAGGTGTTTTGTACCCGATTGGCTATCATGCCCGTCACCAACGCCGTGCCGCTCAGCAACAGTAAGACGCCGACCAGAATGCTCAGCGCTGTGCCGGATGCCAGGGGGTTAATCAGGCACAAAATACCGCCCACCAAGAGCAGGAAGGCAATAATCAGCAGGGCAGTGCGTTGCTTTTTGAGGCGTTCTTCACTCAGGAGGGGCAGATTTTTATGGTCAAAATTTAACATGACAGTACTCCATTTGTCGTATGGTGCTCAGTAATCCCTACTTGTTTAGCATAGTCCTTTTGGCGCTTTTTGACTGCCCCGGTGCAAATGTTACTATTGACGCCTGACGCGTATCAGCGCCCGGAAATATGATTGAGGACAGGATTTGAGCACAGGAAGCAAACTTGCGTGGTGGCGCCGCGCCGCAGTGTGTCTGACATTGAGCCTGCTGTTGGCCGGTTGTTCGAGCAAAAACAGCTATAACCGCGACTACGACAAACTGCCGAAGGGCACTTACAGCGGCAAATCCTATACCGTTAAACGTGGCGATACGCTGTATTACATCGCCTGGATCACTGACAGCGAAGTCAGCGAACTGGCACGAATCAACAAGATACGCCCGCCCTACGGGCTGGAAGTCGGGCAAAAACTGCGGCTGAGCGGCAGCGCCCCGACCAAAACGGCGTCAACCCGGCGTAAAAATACCTCGTCCGGCGCGGTGTTGGCTAAATCGACGCCGCCGCCTGGGGCTTCACGCTGCTGGCGCTGGCCGACCAGCGGCAAGATAGTGCAGAAATATTCCAACGCAGACGGCGGCAATAAGGGCATCGATATCGCCGGTGCGCGCGGCCAGCCGATCTTCGCTTCCGCCAAGGGCAAGGTGGTGTACGTCGGCAATCAACTGCGCGGCTACGGCAACCTGATCATGATTAAGCACGGCGAAGATTTCATCACCGCCTATGCGCATAACGACAGTACGCTGGTCCGCAACGGCCAGGATGTGAAGGCAGGGCAAAAGATTGGCACCATGGGCAGTACCGGCACCGACTCCGTGTTCCTGCATTTCCAGATCCGCTATCGCGCCACCGCGCTCGATCCGCAACGCTATCTGCCGCCGCAAGGCGCTTCGCCATCTTGTTAAGCGTGGAGATAACGGCCCGTTCCGTCAAGGAGCGGGCCCCTGTCGCGGGCTATTTCCGCTTCCTTCCACATAGCCAGATCAACGCCAACAGCACCACCACCGCAACTCCGATGGCCGGAGCCATATAAGGCTGCAGCTTCGCCAGCAACGGTACCGGGCCGCCGGTGCGCAGCATCGCCACGTCCTCCTCGCTTACCGTCACCGCCGGGTTGCCGTAGTTTTTCAGCACATAATTGCTGATGGCGGCGATTTGCCGATCGGTTAATGGATTGACGTAGGATTGCGGGCCAAAGTTCGGCATCAGCACGTCCTCGCTGCCTGCTTTGCGCTGCACGCCGAACAAAATGGCGGAGATCAGGTTGGCCGGGTTGCCGGAACCGGTGGCGGTATTGTTGAACAGCGAAGGATAGGCCTGGTTTTTGCTGCCGCTGCCGTCCGGTTGGTGGCAACTGGCGCAGTTGCCGCTGAATAAGGCCGCACCGTCGCTGACGGTATTATTGGCATTGGACGGATGCAGGCCGCGTAGCGTCGGTTCGACGTTCAGCGGTTGGCCAAAGCGGTCCGCCGCCTGCTTATCCTGAGCATCGCGGATCGGTACGGTACTTTTCAGGTAGACGGCAATGGCCATCAGATCCTGTTCAGGCAGGTATTGCAGGCTGTTTTCCACCGCCTCTGCCATGCCGCCAGCGGCCTGATTTTTCCCGGCGACCCGCCCGGTTTTGAGATATTGCACCAGTTCTTCATTGCTCCAGCCGCCGATGCCGCTGACGGCGTCCGACGTAATGTTCGGCGCATACCAACTTCCCACCATGCCCCCCGCCAGCGGCTTATCGGCGCTTTCCGCCATCAGCAGGTTGCGTGGCGTATGGCAGGTATCGCAATGCCCAGGGCCGTTGACCAGATAGGCGCCGCGGTTCCACTGCTCGCTTTTCTCGGCATTGGGCTGAAAGCGGTTCTTATCCAGAAACAGCAAGTTCCAGCCGGCCATACTGAAGCGCATATTGAACGGGAAGGGCAGTGCGGTCGGCGTATTTTTCTGCTCTACCGGCTTCACCCCTTGCATAAAGTAGGTGTAGAGCGCGTGGATGTCCGCATCACTCAATTTGCTGTAGGAGGTATAGGGCATTGCCGGGTAGAGATAGCTGCCGTCGGCGCGCACCCCATCGCGCAGTGCACGAGCGAACTGTTGTTCCGTGTAGCCACCTATGCCGTCATGCGCCGAAGGGGTGATATTGGTGGAGTAAATTACGCCCATCGGCGAGTTGATGCCGTAACCGCCGGCAAAGGGCTTGCCGCCGCCCGGTTGGGTGTGGCAGGCCTGGCAGTCCGAAGCTATGGCAAGCTGCTCACCCTGTTTAAGTAACGCAGCGCCATCGTCGGTCGCCAGGGCGGCACCGCTCAGCCCCAGCAACAGGGCAAATCCAAGTTGTATCTTCATGATTTTACCGCCAGCGATTGGGCGATGTCGTCGGCGGCCTTGATGCCCAACGCCGCCATGGTTAGCGTGCTGTTGACTACGCTGGCTGAAGGAATGGCACCGCCACCCGGCAGCCAGAGGTTGGCATGGTCGTGGGTGCGGCAGTTGCCGTCCACCACCGAGTCATGCGGATCGCTGCCCATAATGGTGCCGCCCATGATGTGATTATTGGCGTTCAGGTTGGTGGTGATTTTGAATTCATCGGCATCGAACAGGCGGCCAATATGTTCCAGCTGTTTATGTGCGGCTTCGGCGCCCTTGCGCACGTAATCGCCGACGTCGTAATGAATATCGGGACACGGCAGGCCGTGAGCGTCCTTGCGGTTGGCGCTCAGCGTCAGGCGGTTGTTCGGGTCTGGTAACGGTTCCAGGCTAATCGACAAATCAACGCCATAGGCCGCGCGCCGGCGGATCTCTTCATCCAGCACTTTACCTACCAGGCCCTGCGCCAGCGCTTTTTGCGTTGCGGGAACTATCTGATTGATATTATTAAGTATCATCTTGTTGGCAGAATAGTCCTTACGGAACTCGCCATCGCGCGGTCCCACCAGGCAGCTGCTCTGCGCCGGGCCGCGGCCGAGCCACAGTGGCTCTTTAGCCAGGAAGGTGCAGTGAAAGCCGGAGTGATCCATCATATTGCGCCCAACCTGATCGGAAGAGTTGGCGATGCCGTTGGGGTTCTGTTTATTGGCGGCAAGCAGCAGCAAGCGTGGCGTTTCGATACCGTTACAGGCCAGCGCGAAGGCGTTGGCGCTGGCTTTATGCGAGCGTTTTTGATTATCCAACCAGTGCACGGCGGTAACGCGATTCTGGTCGTCGGTATCAATTTTGTAGACCACCGACTCTGCCAGCACCACTGCGCCTTTCATTTCCGCGCGTTCGACATGATGGATGCCGTTATACATGGCGCCAATGGGGCAAATCGGCTGGCAGTTGTTGTTGCCGCAGCAGGTCGGGCGGCCTTTCCACGGGCGGATGCTGCGTCCCTGCGGGATTGGCACCGATCGGTAGCCGTGCGGGTTGACCACTTCGGCGAAGCGGGTGTCGCCATAGGCCCAGGGCACCATGTCCATCGGATAAGGCTTGCTGCGCTCCACCGGCGATTGCTGCGCCGGATCGTTGGGGCCTGCGACACCGATTTCCTCTTCCGCACGGCAGTAGTAGGGTTCGAGATCGTTATACGAAATTGGCCAGTCGCGACCGACGCCGTACAGGGTTTTCATCTGGAAATCGCTCGGCAAATGGCGCCAGCAAGATGCTGCCCAGTGCCAGGTGGTACCGCCGACGGTGCGCAGATAGCCCTGTTTGAAGCTGCCGGCGCTGGGGCCACTAAGGGCTACGTAGTTGTTTTCCGGGAAGTAGAGCGGTGCGGTGGCGTATTCAGATTGCGGATACAGCCCCTGGAAATCTGAGCCCGCCCGGTTATCGAACGGCATGTTGCGCCAGTTTTCCACCGCTTGGGCGCGATCGATGCGCAGGCCGGCCTCCAACACCAGGACGGAATAGCCGAGGCTGACCAGTTGGTCGGCCATGATGCCGCCGACAATGCCGGAGCCGACGATCACGATGTCGGCCGATGCGTCGCCATTGGCGGTAAATTCAGGTTTTTTCATCAGGATAATCTCAGCGAACGGGTGTCATGGTCATCGGCGGAGCGGCGGTCCACCACAGCGGGCCGTTGCCGCAATAGGTCGGTACGATCAGCGCATCGCTGGCGGGGCGGTACATCAGCGCATCCTTGTAGGCGATCAGCACTGCTTGCTGGCCATGTCCGACGGTGCCGGTATACCAGGCGCTGATAATGGCGGTGAGCAGATCCTGCAGGCCGGCCTGGATTGCCAGCGTTTGCAGCTGTTTGGCACTTTGCTCCGGCTGCAGCAAGGCGCTTAGCTGCTTAATTTGAGCAGAGAAATTGGGGATGCTGTCGCTCAAGGCGGTGAATATACGCGCCGACATGCCCTGGTCGATGTCCTGATGTTCGGTAATAGTCCGGGACAGAGTGAAGAAACGTGCAAAGACAAGCGGGTTGGCTGCTGCGGTTTGCTGCTCAGCCTGGGTCAGAAATGGATAGCCAAGCAGGGAGGTGGCGACAAGGACGGAAGCCATGCCGAACAACACATCTCTTCTTCTGAAACCGGTTCCATTGTTGTCCGAAAGCAAATTTTCGCTGGGTAATGCAGTGCTCATGGTGAATTTCTCGCAACGGGTGTTAAAGCCTGGGTAGGCGAAGGTAGGGCAGATACTGAATACAAGATGATGAAATAAAGATACTTTTGATTATTGATCGATAGCCAATAATTCATTTTATAATAATTTTTTCGGATATTAACTTGGCGGTAACTTCTCAACAACAAATTTTAACGGCGAGCCTGAAAGATCGCACTTTAAGAATAAATGGGGCGAAGGAAAGCGGCAAAGTTGCTGAGCTATGGAGGCTTGCTTCAGCGATCAAAAAAGGCGGCGATAGCGGATTTCATAAGGGTTTCGCCGTCATCCGTGCCAAAATGGATCACTAGCCGACGTCGCCACTTTGACTGAGAAGATAAATATTACCTTATGGATCGCTCCCGTTTATTAACCTTCCTGCTGCCTTACCTATGGCCGAAAAATAACCCCAAACTGCGGTGGTATCTGGTTATAGCTTGTATTTTCATGGTGGTTGCCAAGGTCAGCACTTCGCTGGTGCCGCTGGCGTATAAGGAGATGGTCGACGCACTGAGCGCGGATACTGCGAAAATGCTGGCCATTCCGCTGGGGCTGATCGTCGCCTACGGCGTTGCGCGGGTCGGCGCCACGCTGTTTGAAGAGCTGCGCAACGTGATGTTCATTCATCTCAGCCAGAATGCCACCCGCTTGCTGGGGCTTCGGGTGTTCAGGCAATTGCATGCGCTGAGCCTGCGCTTTCATCTGGAGCGTCAGACTGGCGGGTTGTCGCTGTCGATCGAACGCGGCACCCAAGCGGTAGCGACGGTGTTTTCACGGTTGCTGTTCTCTATTTTCCCTATCTTGTTCGAACTCACCCTGGTCGCGGTGATCATGTGGCATATGCTGAACGGTTGGTTCGCGCTGGCGATCCTGGCCACCGTCGGTGGTTATATCCTGTTTACCGTGATCGCGGTCAGCTGGCGCACTCGTTTCCGGCGTGAACTCAACAAGGCCAATGCCGATGCCAACAGCAAGTCCATCGACAGCCTGCTGAACTATGAAACCGTAAAGTACTTCGGCAATGAAGAGTTCGAGGCCGAGCGTTTCAATATGTCGCGCCGGCTGTACGAATATGCCGCCATTAAAAACCAGTTCAGTTTTACCGCCATCAACCTCGGGCAAACCGCCATTATCTCCATCGGGTTGATAGTGATGATGGCGATGGCGGCGCAGGGCATTGTGCAGGGGCGGATGACGGTCGGTGACTTTGTGTTGGTGAATGCTTATCTGCTTCAGCTGTATCAACCGTTGAATTTCTTCGGTTTTATTTATGCCGAAGTCAGACAAGCGCTGATCGATATGGAGAATCTGTTCGATTTGCTGCAGGAAGAGCAGGAAATCGTCGATAGTCCTGACGCCGCGGCCCTTCGGTTGTCGCGTGGCGAAGTGCGCTTTGAGGCGGTCAGCTTTGGCTATGATGCGCGTCGGCCGATTTTGAACGACGTCAGTTTCACCATTCCGGCTGGTAACACCGTAGCGGTGGTCGGCGCTTCCGGTGCCGGCAAATCTACGTTGTCCCGGCTGCTGTTCCGCTTCTATGACGTGAACGGAGGGGCGGTACTTATTGACGGCCAGGATATCCGCAATCTGAAACAGGCTAGCTTGCGCGCGGCGATCGGCATTGTGCCGCAAGATACCGTGCTGTTTAACGATACCCTGCGCTACAACATCGGCTACGGCAAAACCGGATCCAGCAACGAAGAGATCGAACGGGCGGCGAAGTTGGCGCATATCCACGAATTTATCGTCGGCCTGCCTGACGGCTATGAAACCCGGGTGGGCGAGCGTGGGCTCAAGCTGTCCGGGGGGGAGAAGCAGCGGGTGGCGATCGCCCGTACCATCCTGAAAAACCCGGCGATCCTGGTGTTCGACGAAGCCACCAGCGCATTGGATACCCAAACCGAACGCGAGATCCAGGCGCATCTGCGCGAGGTGAGCCGCGACCATACCACGCTGGTGATTGCCCACCGTCTGTCGACGGTGGTGGACGCCGACGAAATCATCGTGCTGGAGGCGGGAGAAATCGTCGAGCGTGGGCGCCATGAGGAATTGTTGCAAAGCGATGGCCGTTACGCCGCGATGTGGCAAAACCAGTACAGCGAGGAGTCATAATCTTGCTGGCTAACGTCCGGGCACTAACGAGCGGGACGTTAGCCGCAGGCGTCACAATTCACCGGTCAAATACTGCGCCACGCCGTTGCCAAAACTCCAATCGCCCTTGCTGTTGGTAGTGATAGACACCATCAGGTCACTGCTTTCAATTCCACAGCTTTCTTTCAGCTCGCGGCTGAGATCGGCGTAAAACCGCTGTTTCTGCTCTTCGGCGCGCGGGCTGGTGATCACTCGCACCACCACCAGATCGCGGGTGCGCGTCAGGTTAAGGCCGGTGTCTTCGATCACCATATGGTGAGCCTTGTTTTCATGAACAATCTGATAGCGATCGCGCTGCGGCACCTCAAAGGCACTGAGCACGGCACGGTGGGCGGCATCGAGCAGGGTTTTCAGTTCGGCTTCGCTGCGGCCCTCAATGACTTCGAAGATAAGTAATGGCATTTGTATAATCCTGTCAGTGAGTTAATGAAATTTTAGATACGTAGGGCAGCGTTTTTGCATCGCTTCCGATAACCCATCTTAGCCAAGCCGCAGCGGGGGAAGAAGCGCTATACTTGAACTCATTGTTTATATAAATGAACAGTTGGCGATGAAAAATCCAAAAATAGAAACCCTGTGGACCCATTTGCACTGGCTTACCGTACTGGCCGAACAGAGCAGTTTCACCCGTGCGGCGGAGCGGCTGGACGTCAGTAAAGCGGCCATGAGTCAGAAAATAAAAGAGATCGAAATGCTGGCCGGGGTGCCGCTGGTGCAGCGAACTACCCGCAGCGTTCGGCTGACCGATGCCGGGTTGAGGCTGGTTGAGGAACTGCGTCAGCCTTTCGCGCAGATTAAGCAGAGTTTCTCCGGCATTTGCGATTCCAGCGGGCCGCTGCGCGGTTCGATCCGGGTGACGGCGCCGGTGGCGTTTGCCCGCCAGCAGTTGGTGCCGCGCATTACCGGCTTTTTGCGCGCCAACCCGGAGGTACGGGTGCAGCTTGAGGTGTCGGACCGGCTGGTATCGTTGACCACCGAAGGTTTCGATCTGGCGATCCGCCATAGCGATAGCCTGCCGGATACGCACGTCGCCTGGCGGCTGTGCCCGACGGAAACGCTGGCGGTGGCGTCGGCGGACTATATTAAACGGCACGGCATGCCGTCATCTCCCGCCGAACTGCAACGGCATCAGTGCCTTTACTATCCGCGGGGGAGCGAGCAGCCGGGCTGGAGCTTTGTCGCCAGGCACTCGACTGAGGGGAAAGTGGACCAGGTCCGCGTGCCGGTCAGCGGACCGTTTGCCACCAACAACAGCGAGTCGATACGCGATGCGGCGGCGGAAGGGCTGGGCATTGCTCTGCTACCGGATTTCAGCGCGCAACAGGCGCTGGCGGACGGGCGGTTGATTGAGGTACTGCCGGCCTGGCGCCCGATTGGCGCCTTTGCCGACAGTCTTCACGTAGTGCGGCCCTATGCACCGCAGGTGTCGCGTGCGGTAACGGAGTTCAGCAGCTACTTGCGCGGCGCTTTTGCCGAAGGGTTTGCCGCCGGTTGACCTTCGTTCAGGATACGCACTACATAGTCGCAGGCAATGCGACAGTCCTGGCTGAGATTCGCTTCGCCGCCGGACAGGCTGCCACGCAGCCACAACCCATCGATCATCGCCGCCAACCCGCGCGCGGCATCGCGCGCCTGTTGTTGCGGCAGTTCACGGCGGAACTGGCTGCAGATATTGGAATAAAGCCGACGATCGTTGGCGCGCTGCAGGCGGCGCAGTGGCGGCTGGTGCATGCTGGCAGCCCAGAAATCAAGCCAGGCGCGCATCGAGATCGCATTGGTTTGGCTGGGATGAAAGTTACCCTGAATAATGGCAAATAGCTGCGATTGGCTGTCGGCGGCCGCCTGGCTGCGGCATTCGGCGACCGCGTCGCGCAGATCGCGCAAGATCTTGCGCATGGTGGCGCTCAGCAATCCCTCTTTATCGCCAAAGTAGTGGCTGACGATGCCGGTAGACAGCCCCGCTTCTTTTGCCACCTGCGACAAGGTGATGCCGGCCAAGCCGACGACGTTAATGGCCGCGAAGGCGGCATTAATCAACTGCTCCTTACGCTGCTCCGGAATGTCTTTACGGTACATTTTTTCCCCGACTGATAGGCAAATCACAGTTTTAATTTGATTGATTGAATGGTCAATTAATACTCTATATGCTGCAAAAATGTCAAATAAATGGTGATTAAATGTTAACTAAAGGTTGCGTTTAAATCGTCTGTCTTTTGCATCATGGAATCCTGCCAATGACAGTGAATAGTCTCCCATCGCACGGTGAACAACCGATTAGGTTAAATGTACCGGTATTTTTCAGCTCGGCGGCGGTGATCCTGCTGCTTGGCGTTTTGATTGTGCTGTTCCCGGCCGGCAGCAAGCAGTGGCTTAACCTGGCTCAGAGCTGGGTAGCCGATGTGTTCGGCTGGTACTACATGTTATTGATGGTTGCCTGTATGGCGTTTGTTTTTTGGCTGGCGTTGTCGCGTTTCGGCCAGATCCGCCTTGGGCCGGACGACGAGCAACCGCAGTTCAGTTATCCCTCTTGGGTGGCGATGTTGTTCTCGTCGGGCATCGGCATTGCGCTGGTTTATTACGGTGCTTACGAGCCGCTGGATCACTTCCTGTCGCCGCCGGAAGGCAGCGGCGGCAGCGTGCAGGCCGCGCGTCAGGCGATGGCGCTCACTTTTCTGCACTGGGGGCTGCATGGCTGGGCGCTGTATGCGCTGATTGCCACCGCGCTGGCGTATTTCGCCTATTGCCGCGGCTTGCCGCTGGCGTTGCGCTCGGCGTTGTATCCGATTTTCGGCGAGCGCATTCACGGCGGCGTTGGTCATCTGGTGGACAGCTTCGGCATTTTGGTCACGGTGATCTCGATGGTGACCAATCTGGGGATCGGTGCCTTGCTGGTTAATTCCGGGCTGTTTTACCTGTTCGATATTCCGCAAAGCAACGGCGTGCTGTTGATACTGATCGTGGTGATGATGGTGGTAGCCACGCTGGCGGCGGTAACCGGCGTCGAGAAGGGCATCGCGATACTGTCCAATATCAATGTCGGTTTTTTGTGCCTGCTGCTGCTGTTCGTGTTTCTGGCCGGCCCGACGCTAAACCTGGTCAACGGCATGTTGCAGAACGTGGGGGACTATCTGACCTCGATTGTCAGCAGAAGCTTTGACATGTATCTGTACGGCAAGGCGCGCCAGTGGCAGGGCGCCTGGACGTTGTTCTACTGGGCCTGGTGGGTGGCGTGGGCGCCGTTTGTCGGCCTGTTTATCGCGCGCATCTCCAAAGGGCGCACTATCCGTGAATTGATCTTCGGCGTGTTGCTGATCCCGCTGGGCTTTACCCTGGCGTGGTTGTCGATCTTCGGTAACACCGCCATCAGCCTGGTGCTGGAAAGCGGGCAGGCGATCCTCGGCCAGGTGGCGGTGAGCGATCCGCCGATGGCGGTGTTCAAGCTGTTCGAATACCTGCCCTATACCCAACTCACAGCCGGTTTCACCGTGTTGATCAGCTTTGTGCTTTTCCTGACGCCGGTCGATTCCGGCACGCTGATGATCGCCAACCTGTCTTGCCAGGGCGGCTCGGCGCAGGATGATGCACCGGCCTGGCTGCGCATTTTCTGGGCCGCGGTGACCACCGTGGTGTGCATTGGCCTGTTGTATGCAGGCAGCTTCAGTGCGATGCAGACCGCCGTAGTGCTGTGCGGCCTGCCGTTCTCGGCGGTGATCGTGCTGTATATGGTCAGTCTGCATAAGGATCTGCATCGCTACGCCATAAAGCCGGTGACGACATGATAATACGTAGCTTTCATCGACAAGATGAGCTTCTGCGCTGATCCTTAAGGGGGCACCGCCGTGATTCAGTGCCCGGCGACCAGCGATCCGGCGCCGATCTCCGCAATGGTTTTCGCGCCGGTGAGCGTCATGGCGACGCGCATTTCCTTGTCGATCAGTTCCAGCAGATTACTGACGCCGGCACCGCCGGCGGCGGCCAGCGCATAGACGAAGGCGCGCCCCAGCAGCACGCTGTCGGCGCCCAGCGCGATCATGCGCACTACATCCAGACCGCTGCGGATCCCGGAATCGGCCAGCAGCGTAATCTCCCCTTTTACCGCATCGGCGATCGCCGGCAGCGCGCGGGCGGTCGACAGCACGCCGTCCAACTGGCGGCCGCCGTGGTTGGAAACGATAATGCCATCGGCACCGAAACGCACCGCATCCTTGGCGTCTTCCGGATCGAGAATGCCTTTGATGATCATCGGTCCCTCCCAGAATTCGCGGATCCATTCCAAATCCTTCCAGGAGATGGAAGGATCGAAGTTCGTCCCCAACCAGCCAATGTAATCCTCCAGGCTGGTGGGTTGGCCGCGATAGGCCGATACGTTGCCCAGATCGTGCGGCTTGCCGCGCAGGCCGACGTCCCAGGCCCATTGCGGATGAGTAAATGCCTGCAGCATGCGGCGCAGGGCGGCGTTAGGGCCGCTCATACCGGAATGGGCGTCACGGTAGCGCGCGCCTGGCACCGGCATATCGACGGTGAACACCAGCGTTTTCACTCCGGCGGCTTTGGCCCGCTCCAGTGCGTTATGCATAAAGCCACGGTCCTTCAGGACATACAGCTGGAACCACATCGGCCGATCGATAGCCGGCGCCACTTCTTCGATCGGGCAGACTGATACGGTGGATAGGGTAAAAGGAATGCCTTTCTGCGCCGCAGCTTGGGCGGCCTGTACCTCACCGCGACGGGCGTACATGCCGGTTAACCCGACGGGCCCCAGTATCACCGGCATCGCCAGTTTTTCGCCGAACAGGCTGGTTTCCAGACTAAGATCCGACATATTGCGCAGCACGCGCTGGCGCAGGGCGACGTTAGCCAGATCCTCGGTATTACGCCGTAGCGTATGTTCGGCGTAAGCCCCGCCGTCAATATAGTGGAACAGAAAAGGGGGAAGCTTGGCCTGTGCAGCGGCCCGGTAATCGGTTGACGCGGAAATAATCATGTTTTTACTCTCTGCGATGGAGGCCGCCGATTACGGCGTGCGGGGTAATCTCGGCCTAAAATGTAGCGAAAGTGTTAATAATTATGCTGTGTTTATTCTAAGCCCAATAGGTGACGGGATTCTATGCCGGTTTTTTGGGCAGGTCTGGCAAGGGTAAGAAATAATGGGGCTGGGGTAATGAAATCTCTAATTAAATGTGTTTTAAATCAGGTGGTTATATTTTTTTTGGAATGCGCGATTGCATTCATTAGGCGTGAATTTGCCACAGTTTATGTCTGAAAGTGATCTAATCCCTGTTGCCGACGGTGAAAGTTAAATGGCGATAATGTGAGCCGATTCAAAAAAAGTGGCTGATATTTTGGTAGGACGTAATGATATGTTCGATCAGCAGGCGGGTTTTTAACGGCAAATTGCGGGTGTAGGGATAGACGGCGTAAACGCCTAATACTTTTGCGCAATGGCCGGCTAAAATTTCCACCAGTTTACCGTCCTGCAAATCCTTGTACACCATGCAGCGCGGCACCATGGCAATGCCATAGCTGCCGATGACCGCTTTGCGGATCGCGCGGGCGTTATTGGCGGACAGGTTGCCGTTGACCTGCAGTTCGTAAATGTCGTTGCCGCCCGGTTGCTTCATTAGCCAGTTATCGGTACCGCTTTCCTGATAGGTATACGTCAGGCAATTATGCTCGAGCAGATCAGCGGCCGACTGGGGCTGAGGATGGCGCTCAAGATAGCCTGGCGAGCAGACGATCACCCAGCGGGAGTCCAGAATTGGGCGTGCGATAAGGCTGGAATCGGGCAGGGTACCGGTGCGAATTGCCAGATCTACGCCTTCCTCGACCAAATCGACAAAGCGGTTTTCCAGCCGCATTTCTACCTTCAGGTTTGGATGTTGCGCGCAGAATTCCGCCACGCTTTCGCTGAGCAACAGTTCCCCGGAAATGGTTGGCACCGACATACGGACAGTGCCGGTCAGTTCTTCACTTTTTTCACTGACGGCGTATAGCGCATCCTGAACTTTCATGCCGATGTCTTTGGCCTGTTGGTAGAGCGCCAGGCCGCTTTCCGTGAGCGTCAGACTTCGGGTAGTGCGGTACAGCAAGCGCGCGCCGAGGGACTTTTCCAAACGACCGATGCGCTTGCTGACCACTGAGCTGGTCACGCCGGCGGTTTCGGCGGCTTTGCTGAATGAGCCGCAGTCAACAATCAGGGCAAACAGAATCAGGTCATTGGCGTATTCGTGTGTGGCTAGCATTGGCATCCTGTCATCGCAGAGACCGGTTTGATACATCAGTGTAAATCCGGCACGTCAGGAAGCAATCTTTTCATCGCGGCTTACCGGCTTTTTCAACTGGTCAGATCTGATTGTTTCTTATTTAAATAGCGTCTAATTTAAGAATTATCCTTTCCGTTACCTTCCCATTATTCCTGGGGTTTTCTTGTTTTCTTGTTTTTTATTTATTTTTTAATAGAGTTATCTTGTCAATAAAACTTAGCGGGTAAAGTAACGCTATGGCTGAATGTAAATAATTGTATTGATCTGCCTGTTTGAGAAGGCTATTATTTTTGCGACTTGGTTTCATCGTTAGTCAATTGTCCCTGCAATGGTTTTTCAGAATTGTTTTTTGCCTGAGGTGAAAAACAATAGCGTAGTGTATTTCTGATTTTAATATAAATAAGGATATTGTAATGAAAAAGATCAATCTGTCTGAAGCGGAAAAAATCGTTGGCGGCACTTTCTCCTGTGCCAAAAATTTCGAGTGGGTGGGCAACGGCAATAACCGGACCTGCAACCTGGTAACCACCTGCGCGGATAAATTCGGCGGAGTGAAAAAAACCTACCGTCCGGCGCCTTCGGCCAGCTGTGGTACCAGCGTACCTAATTAATCCAAATGGGCTGAACGCCTGCATTTAGGTTAAGGGTTATCAAGCGGGTTGGTTTCTGTGCCACCCCGCCTTGGCCCTGCCGGCGTTTTATCGATAGCATAATATTACCGTTCCTCAGGGTATTGGATTTCCATAATAAATGTTTACCTGACAGGTTTGAATATTGGTTCGTTCGCAGGATGCGCCCCATGTATAAACGTCCGTTGTTATTCGTTAGTTATACATTTTTCATTATTGTCATTACAACCATTATGACTTCGGTATATTTCCACGTTTACGTTATTAATCAACCCGAAAGTGAGGGCGTGAGAGCTATTGCGCCTGAGAAGGTGAATGACAGCCCATTAACAGAGGTTAATGCTATTGTCGAAGTGTTTTCTTATGCCTGCCATTATTGCGAGATAAATGAAAGCAATATCGCCGAGTTGGAAAGAAATCTGCCCGCAGGGACCCGTTTGATACGGCTGCACCTCAATGACGACGATCAAAGCGGTATGGCGGCGTTTGCACCACTGTTTGCCACGCTGACGGTCATGGGGATCGAAGCGCGGCATCGTCCGGCCGCCTATCAGGCAATCATAAAAGAAAAGATTAATTTGGCGGATAAGCAGCACCTTGTCGGTTGGCTGAAGGCTAACGGCATTGATGAAGCGGCATACGAGAGGGCCAGTGCTTCTGCTCCGGTGAAAGAATTGCTGGCGTATATGTCGTCGGTAAGCCGCTATTACCAGGTCAATGCTACCCCGAGCTTTATCGTCAACAGGAAATGGCTGGCGGTGCAGGACCGTGACTTCCCGGCCTTCAGCGAGCAGTTACTGTATCTCTTACAGCATGATAAGCCGCTGGAGCCCTGATGCGCTTCTTTTCCGTATGGGTCTATCTGGCATGGAAAAATGGCCTCGACGGCATGGTTCGCTATACCACAAAGTTCGTCGGTCTCAGGGATCGGCTGGTATGCGCCATGCTGCGGCGTATGGATTACCGCCTTTATTTGGGGCTCCGGCATCGGCTGCATTGCCTGTCACTGTTGCCGTCTGGGCAGCGCAACCGGAGCGCGGTGGCCATGGCGAATTATCGCAGTTTACTGGGGCGCATGGGTGAACTGGATTTTTCATGGCTGATGCAGCGGCGGCGGTTGTTGGATTTTGCCGCGGTTTACGCACATAACGCCGAGCTTTTGGGCCAATTAGCACAGTGTTCCGCCCAGCTTAACCGGGTGGTGGAGCCTTTGCACCGGTCTGGAGTTCCGGTGATCCTGGCGCCGATGCATACGGTTTCCGACGTGTTGGCCACGCTGGTGGGGGCTGGGGTGTATCCGGGGCTGGTCACGGTGATTGTCTCGGGCGAGGCGCAGGAATATCTGCGACAGGCTCCAAAGTGGCAACAGAATGTTGACCTTTGTTCCATACACGACGATCAACGGCGGATTGCCGGCAAGTTGGCGCAGGCGATGCTGGAAGCCGCAGAACATCGCCGCAATATTATTTTGTTCCCGGATATCACACCGGATTACACGCTGAACAGCAATAAGGATCTCTCGGCCAAGCAGGCCTGCCGTTTGTTCAATCGCCCGGCGCATTTGCACAGCGGCATTGCCCGGTTGTCGCGCGCGTTACAGGCTCAGGTGGTGTTTTACTCACTCTCTTACGACGGCGGGATCCGCATTCATATCGATGAACCTGTTGCTGCAGAAAATATCGGTCATGTCCTGCCAGGGATAGTGGAAAGGACAATGGTTCGGCATGCGGATGAGTGGTTGTTATGGCATTCGCATTCATTGTTTTTTATTAATGAATAAGTCAGGGATGTAAAAAAGCATGGAACACATTATTCCAACGCCGGTCTTTCAAAGCGAAATCAATGAATGCGGATTGGCCTGTATCGCCATGCTGGCGGAAACTCAAGGGATCGAGGCGTCTTTGACGGAGCTGCGGGAACGTTATCCGGCGTCGCAGCACGGCACTTCGCTGGCGACGCTGTGCGCCATACTGTCCGAATTGGCGCTACCGGCTTATCCGGTGGCATTTGAACATCAAGATCTCGCCGCTCTGCCTTTGCCGGCGATTTTGCACTACGGCGCGGGCCATTATGTCGTGTTGGCTTATCGTAAAGGGAACTACGTCTGTGTAATGAACCCGGCGTTCGGCCAACAGCTGCTGCCGCTTGGCGCGTTGAAAGCAGAAATTAGCGGCTATGCGCTGGTGTTGGATCGCGAAGGTTCCTCTACATCCCCTATGCCCGCAGGAAAGAAGCGCAACGGGCGTTGGCGCGCGTTCGCCAGCCTGAGCATGAAGGATACCGCCGCCCTTGCCGGTATTTATCGCCTGGCGGCCATGACATTTTTTATCTCGCTGACGTTATTCATTATGCCGGTGATGGTGGGCAGCGCGATTAACCAGGTATTCTCGACTGCGGGGGAGGCAGGTTTTCCTTACTTCTATTACCTGTTGGCATTTGTCGTTTCGACCGCCCTGGCGTTGGCCGTTCGCATGATTACCGAACGTTTTATCAAGCACTTCGTTTTGCTGCACGGTGCAGCCGGCTTTTCCCGTTTGCTTGATAATTCGCTGAATTTCTTCAATAAACGTGCGCCGGGTGAGATCTTCAGTCGTTTTACCAGTTGGCAAATGGCCGCCGGGCAAAAAATAGAGTTGGATAACAGCCTGCGCACCGATTGGATTATCGGTGCGATAGCCTTGGTGGCGATGTGTTATCTGAGCCCGATGCTGGCCCTGGTGCCGGTGATCGGCATGTTCCTGATGGGGGCCGTCAGCGTATGGGCCATTTATCAGGATCGCTACTATACCCAGCAGTTGCAGGCGAAAGGCGCTGCGCAAAATGACTTTATTCTGGAGACCATCCAGGGGTTTTCAACCATCAAATCTGCCGGCCTTACCGGCCAGCGGCAGCAGGGCTTCGCCGCCCACGCTCTCTCGTTGTTTAACTGCCTGCAACAACAAAAAATCTATGAGCAGGTGAAGGGCAGCGTTTACCAGTTGATCGCCAGCCTGGAGATGGTGTTTTTCATGCTGCTGGCGTTGCCACTATTGAGGAACGGCGAGCTCAGTCTGGGGGCATTCTTTGCCTACAGTTTCATCCGTGAAATTTTCACTTCTTATACCAGCAAGATCTTTTTTTCCGTCCTGCATAAAAACCAACTGCATGTGATTGACGAACGCGCGCGGGATCTGTTCCCCGCTTTGCCTTCTGCTGCCGGGCAACGCGGCGGCCGGGCGTCTGGCTTCAACGCTCGCTTGTGCTACCGCTCGGTGACGTTTGCTTACGATGCCGGCCAACCGATTTTGCGGGATCTGTCGCTGTCCCTGACTCGGGGGCAGTGCATCGCCATTACCGGCGGTTCCGGCGCCGGCAAGAGTACTCTGCTTAAGGTCATGGCCTGTCTGCTGGTGCCTCAACATGGCGTGCTGGAATTGGACGGCCAAACGATCGACGGCGGTGCGGCCCAGGGGTTGTTTTTCCTGCAAAGTCAGGAGGATATTTTGTTCAATGCCTCGGTATTACAGAATATTACGTTGTTTGCGTCGCCGGTGCCGGGGCAACGGGCGAGGGTCGAAAAGGCGCTGCGCGGACTGGGTCTGGCCGACGCGGTGGCGAAGTTACCGGGAGGGGTGAATGCGCTGGTGCGGGAAAGTCACGCCGGCTTGTCGTTGGGGCAGCGCCAGCGCCTGTTGTTAACGCGCGCCATGTACAGCGATTGCCCGGTACTGGTGTTGGATGAGCCGACGGCGAATCTGGATGAAGACACTGCGGGTAAGGTGATAGCTACGTTATTGGCCCACTGTCGGGAACACCGTAAGACACTGATTACCGTTACCCACAACCAGAGGCTGCTGCCGCTGTTTGATCGGGTTTTACACATGGCGGAAGGTCGCTTGGAAACCGCAGCTTTTCCCCACGCAGCGGTGAGATGCCCTACGGCGGCTGAGTGACATGATGAGGAAAAAAGTGCTTTTCAGCCTGATGGTGCTGTTTGCCATTGTGCTGTCGATCGCCGGAAGTTTGGCGCTGCTGAACCGTCCGGGCGCAATGGAGCCGTCGAACGCGGTGCGCATCGGCCGTGGCGACATCGAGAAAAACGTTTTGGCCACAGGCATTCTAAAACCGGCTCTGCAGGTCAATGTGGGCGCGCAGGTAAACGGGCAGTTGAAAAAGCTGTATGTCAAACAGGGCGATCGAGTGAGCCAGGGGCAACTGTTGGCTGAAATAGATCCGACCTTGCAGAAAAACGAACTGCGCAAATCACAGGCTGAGTTGCAGAGCGCGCAGGCGCAGAAACTGATGAATGAGGCGTTGTTGACGCAATACCAACTGGAACTCACACGCCAGAGGGTACTGCGACGAGATAGTGCCGGCGTACTCAGCGATCTGGAAAAGGCTCGGGCGCAGCGGGATGCCCAACTGGCGCAACTCAAGGTGAATGAGGCGCAAATCGTTCAGGCGGAAATGGCGTTGGAAACCGCCAGAGCTAACTTGGCCTTTACCCGCATTGTTGCCCCCATTGACGGTGAGGTGTTGGGCATTGTTACTCAGGAAGGGCAAACCATTGTCTCTTCGCAGAGTGCGCCGACCCTGCTGGTGCTGGCCAACGTGGATACCATGATGGTGCATACCCGGATATCGGAAAACGACATCCTGAAAGTACGGGTGGGGCAACCGCTGTGGTTCTACTCGGCAGCCGATCCCAAATGGCGCTATGACAGCGTGATGGGGACGATACAGCAAGCGCCGTCCGAGGCACTGGAGGCCGATCCGATGAGCAGAAATCTGAGCCAGCAGTCGTCGGCGGTGTACTACAACGGCGTTTTTGCCGTCGCTAACGGCGAGCGCCGGTTGCGCACCTCGATGACGGCGCAGGTGTTCATCGTTACCGACCGGGCGACGAACGTGCTGCGGGTACCGATGGCTGCGCTCGGTGCGCCGCAGGGGGTGGGCCTATATCAGGTTCGGGTGCGCCAGGGGGAACAGACTTTGTCGCGCCAGGTGCGGACAGGCATTAGCGATCGCGGTTACGCCGAAGTTCTGGCAGGGCTGGAGGAAGGTGAGTGGGTGCTAATGGCACCGCAGAATGACGCAGAGGAAGATCATGACCGCTAAGGCCACCCCAGTGATCGTTTTGGAAAATGTTTCCCGAGACTTCAACGCCGGCGAGCACAGGGTACGGATATTGAAACACATCTCGTTGTGCATTCGGCGTGGTGAAATGGTGGCTATTGTCGGTGCCTCCGGGTCCGGAAAATCGACACTGATGAACATCATCGGCTGTCTCGACAAACCCTCTCAAGGCGTAGTCCGCATCAACGATGTGGCGATTCAGCAGGCAGACGGCGAGCGGTTGGCGCAACTGCGAAGCCGCCATGTCGGTTTTATTTTTCAACGCTATCACCTGATGCCCTACCTGACGGCCAGTGAAAATGTGGCGATCCCGGCGTTGTATACCGCTATGCCTGCTGCTGAGCGCCGCCTGCGAGCGCAGGGCCTGCTGGCGCGTTTGGGATTGTCCCAACATGGGCGGCGGCGCCCGGCCCAGCTGTCCGGCGGGCAGCAGCAGCGGGTCAGTATTGCTCGCGCCCTGATGAACGGTGCGGAAATCATTCTGGCGGATGAGCCTACCGGCGCGTTGGACAGTGTCAGCGGCCAGGAGTTGATGGGCATTCTGCATGCGTTGCACGCGGCCGGGCATACCATCGTCATCGTCACGCACGATCGCCGGATTGCGGAGCAAGCGGAGCGGATCATTGAGATCGGCGACGGAGAGATCGTTACCGATCGTCATAACGACACGCGTCGGGTCTCGGCTGACGGGCATTTTCCTGCGCTTTCCGCCCCGCTTCGTCGGGCGCATCTCTGGCCGGCTTTCAGGGAGGCCGTCAGCATGGCCTGGCGCGCTTTGCTTGGGCACCGGGTTCGGGCGTTATTGTCGATGCTCGGCATCATCATCGGCATCGCTGCGGTTGTCTCCTCGATCGCCATCGGCGAGGGGACCCGGCAAAACATCCTGAATGAAATCAGTCAGCTTGGTACCAGCTCGCTGGAGATCCGCCCGGGGTTGGGATGGGAAAAGAAACGTCCGGATTTTGAACGCTCGCTGAGCTTGCAGGATGTCGCACTGCTCTCTGCATTGCCGTATATCGACAGCGTTTCCCCGGTAGCCAGTGCTCAGGTGCTGGCCGTTCGGGATGGCAAGCAGGTGCAACTTCCCGTAATGGGGGTCGGTAACGGTTATTTTCGGACGCAGGGCACTCGTTTGATCTCCGGCAGCACTTTTACTCAACAGGACTTAGACCAACGCGAACCGGTGGTGATTATCGATACGCAGCTTAGGCAGGTGCTGTTCTCCTCCTTGCGGGATCCGATCGGAGAAGTGCTGCCTCTGGCGGGCGTTCCTTATCGGGTCATAGGCGTGGCGGAACGCAAGGGAGCTAAATACGCCGGCGCTCAGCCACTTGCCTGGTTGCCTTACACCTCTTTGACCGGCCGCATATCGGGCGACATGCCGCTGGAGTCGATAGTGATGCGTGTGCGGGAAGGGCTTTCGCTGACCCGGGCTCGAGATGATGTGGAGCGGCGCTTGATGTTGGAACATGGTCGGCGGGATTTTTTCACGGTGACCGATGACCAGATGACGCAAGCCCTACAGAAAGCCTCCGCCTCCATGAGCTGGCTGATTACAGCCATCGCAGGCATTTCATTGTTGGTTGGCGGAGTGGGGGTGATGAACATCATGCTGGTGTCGGTAACGGAACGCACCCATGAGATAGGCATTCGCTTGGCGGTTGGCGCCAGGGAAAGAGACATTATGCGCCAGTTTTTGATAGAGGCGGTGGTCATCTGCAGTTTGGGCGGCGCCATGGGCATTGCCTGTTCCGCCCTGGTTTGCCTGGCGCTGGCCTGGTTGACGCCGCAGGTCACCATGGTATTTACCTGGCCGCCATTGCTGTTGGCCTGTGGTTTTTCGGCGCTGATCGGCGTGGGGTTTGGTTTTTTTCCGGCGCGCACCGCCGCCCGGCTACAGCCCGTAGAGGCATTGGCGCGCGAATGAGAAAATTTTTAACGTTGCTTTTTGTTTCGCTGCTCGGTGGTTGCGGGGGGAGTCCTGCCGGCGGGGAAGCGCAGCGGCAGCTATTACTGCCGTCACAATGGCGGATTGCCGACGAGGATGTCGGGGCGCTACGTAGCGATGGCGCTTGGTGGGACAATTTTAACGATCCGCTGCTGTCGGCTGTGATCGGCGCTGTGCTGGCAAATAATCAAGATCTGGCACTGGCTGGCTTGCAATGGCGCGAGGCCCTTTTGGACGCTGAGCTGGTGAACGGCAACCTGACCCCGGATATGGTCGCCAACCTGAGTGGCCGCAATATCAGAACGCTGCAGAGCGCAGCGCCACCTCAGGAGATCTACCAGACGGCCTTCTCCCTGAGCTATGAATTGGATCTGTGGGGCAAGTTGGCGCGGGCCCGTGAACAGGCTGAATGGCTGGCCGACGCCTCCGAATTGGACCGGAAAAATACGGCGCTGGTGCTGATTGGCACCGCTGCTCGCTTATATTGGCAAATCGCCAATTTGAACCAGCAAAATCGACAGCAGCAGGTTGCGGTGGCGATCGCCCGAAACACCCTGCAACGGGTGAAGGCGCGGCATGCCGCTGGTGACGTTGGAAAGTTTGAAGTGTTGCAGGCCGAGCAAAAGTTGCTTGAACGGGAAAACCAGCAGCATGACCTGCGCCGGCAACGGGAGAACTCGCGTAATTCCCTGGCGCTGCTGTTTGGTCAGTCGCCGTTTGCACGGAGTTGGGAGCGTCAATCGCTGGCTATCGAGAGTGTCCCCATTGTTCAACGCCAGCCGGTAGCCGTGATTGCGCAGCGGCCTGATGTCCAGGCTGCGGAACGGCGGTTGCGAGCTGCTCTGGCGGGAGCCGAGTTGGCTCGTTTGAATTTTTATCCGGCACTGAGCCTGGATGCGGCGCTGGAGGCGGGCAGCCGGGTCTTTCGGCAATGGTTCAGCGATCCGACGCGCGCGCTGGGGATGTCTTTGACGCTGCCGTTTATTGAGTGGCGAAAAATGCAATTATCCAGCGAGAAAGCGCTGTTGCAGGCGCAACAGGCGGAAATCCAGTTTCGTGATGCCGTCTATCGCGCCTTGGCGGACGTGGATAATGCTATGGAGCAGCGTTTGGAAGCGCAACGGCAAATCGACAACCAACGGCAGCATCTGGCGATGAGTCGGCAAGGCGTTATTTTGGCGCAGAACCAATATCAGGCCGGTGCGGTGTCATTGCAGACGTTGCTGGATGCTCAGGATGCGCTGTTGTCCAGTGAGAATGCGCTGTCGGAGCAGCAGTACCGTTATCTGAATGCCACCATGCAACTGTGGTTGGCGCTGGGGGGCGCAGCATCTCGGAATCAAGGGAAAGGAATTAAACATGGATAAGGGAAGATTGCACAGGCGGGTTGTGGTAACCGGCTACGGTGCTGTAACGGCATTAGGCACCAATGCGCAACAAAATTGGCAGGCTATTATGGCGTGCCGATTAGCCTATCGGTATCACGACAAATCGGCTGCGGGGATCCGCTCACGTTTTTTTGCGTTGATGGATGAAGAGCCGCCGCTTGAAGGTATATCGCGGGCGACCCTGCGTCGATTACCGCGTTTTGCTCGGCTGGCCTTGGCGGCGGCGACGGAAGCGATAGACATGGCATTCTCTTCAGCCTCGACTGGGCCGGCACATTTTTATCCTTCGCTGGATTGCGGTGCCATTATCGGCAGCGGGTGGGGCGGGCAGGATGAGATCCTGGTGAATAACGTGGATTATCAGCATTCAGGCTTGGGCCGATTGTTCGGCGGTTTTCATGCGATGCCCAATATCGCGACGGCGATCTGCAGCCAGCGTTGGTTGCTCAGGGGATATCAGAGTTCACCTGCCGCTGCCTGCGCAACGGGGAGCATAGCTATTGGCGAGGCGTTTGAGATTATCCGCAGTGGCCGCGCAACCATGATGTTGGCCGGCGCTGCCGAGTCGCTGAGGAACAATGGCGCTATATGGAATATGGATGTACTGCGTGTGTTGAGCAATGAGCAGCAGGATATCACCAAAGCCAGTTGCCCATTTAGTCGGGCGCGTAACGGTTTTGTGTTGGCTGAAGGGGCGGCGGTGCTGTGCCTGGAAGAATGCGATGCCGCTCTGGCGCGCGGCGCAACGATATTGGGAGAAATCAAAGGATACGGCAATTATTCGGACGCCTTCGATCTTACTGCTCCAGCGGATGACAAGCAGGCCAGAGTGAAAACCATGCAACGGGCTCTTGCGCAGGCGGGTCTTGGCAGCCACGAAATCGACTATATCAACGCGCATGGCACTTCAACGCCGCTCAACGATCTAAATGAAACCGAAGCCATCAAACTGGCGCTGGGAGCGGATGCATACCGGACTCCACTTTCCAGTACCAAATCTTATACCGGCCATCTGATCGCCGCCTCCGGCAGCTATGAATCCATCCTCTGTTTGCAGGCTCTTCAGCAACAGATAATCCCGGGCACTTGCCATTTGAACGAGGCCGATCCGGCCTGCGATCTTGACTATGTTAGCGAAGGGCATCGCTGCGGGGATTTGAGGCACGTCATGAACCTCAGCTTTGGTTTTGGGGGCGCTAATGCGGCATTGGTGTTTGGCAAGGCCGATATTAATAACCAGCAGGAATGATGATGGAAAAGTACCAAATCTTGCATGAAGCTGTTTGCACCCTGCTATACGAGGCCAGGGAGTTGGATCGGGCATCCCTGTCGGCAGATATACCTTTACGGCAGTTAGGCTTGGATAGCCTGGATTATGTGGAGTTGATGCTGCTGGCCAAGCGAGAGTTCGGGATATCACTCAGTGCGGAGATGTTTATTGACCAGCCGGATCTGACATTATCAGAGCTCTGTCATTATATGTCCGCGCAATAACTGTCTATCCGTCGTCTTTCAAGTGCAGCGTTGTTGCCTGCACGCATTTACGTGGCCCGTCCATGGGCCACTCTCCTCCGGGCCGCAGCAAGCAGCGTTCAAATCTGCTCCGGGCAGATTTGTCACCCCAGCGACTTATCTGAGTAAGCTCCTTGAGATGAGGTGGCTGGGTGCTTGGCTGTGCTGTACAGGGATGTACGAATGCCGCGAGCGCATGGATGCGGCTTGAGCGGCCAACTTGAAACCCATAGAGGATAATAAGATGCCTCAGGTTTCACATCGAGGTATGGCTGTTCTTCCTTAATACTTCTCTTCCGTCCCCGATTATCATTCCTCGATATCGATAAATAAGACGATGAAATTATCAATATGCACTGTGTGAGTATTCTTAGTTCCTTTTGTTACATATAAAACAGGGCTTGGAACAGCCGTGAAACATTGTTAGGAATATTCTTTATTTATAGCGACGACTCGCCGGTTATTGTGATGAAAATCGTTTTCTTTGGCGTTCTAAGTGGTTTTTTTTAATGAAATAGAGGTTGTACATGTTGAAATCATTAACCTTACTCAGGATTGCATGCTCAGCATGCGGTTCATTTTTAGCATAAATCATGTCGGCACTTTTCAACTTCAACCAGAGCTGTTCAGTCAGATCAAATCCGCTATACTCCGCGCAGGATGCAGGAACCTATCCGTAAACCGGAGTACGCTCCGCGTATCCATTGTGGTGATGTAAAAGGAAAATGACAGCCACATTTTTCTGATCAAAGTAATAGAGGTACCATGTCCAATCGTAAACATCTAATGCCTTCCGAAGTTGAAAGGTTGCTTGAGGTTACGCTGCAGGGGAAGAATCCAGAACGTGATTACTGCCTGATATATATGTGTTTTATACATGGTTGTCGCGCCAGTGAAATTGGCGGCTGGCGACTCTCGGATATCGATCTGGAGGGCGGTAATATCTATGTCCATCGGTTGAAGAATGGTTTTTCTACCGTGCACCCATTATACCTGCGTGAAAGGCAATGCCTGCGGCGCTGGCTGGAAAAACGCAAAGAGCACCGTGGGGCCGATGGAGAATGGTTATTCCTTTCCAACCGGGGAGGACGCCTGTCACGTCAACGAATTTATTCTCTGATTCGGCATTACAGCAGAGCGGCTAAATTGGAAGTAAACGCTCACCCTCATATGCTGCGTCACGGCTGTGGATTTGCGTTGGCCGATCGTGGGATCGATACCCGGTTAATTCAGGACTACCTGGGGCATAAGAATATCCAGAATACAGTCATTTATACCGCCAGCAACGCGCAAAGATTCAAGGAAATTTGGTAAGCAGGATTTAAGTTAATATATTTAAGGAGTCACTTTGAACTAAAGTGAAACATACTGTAAGGACGTGTAAAACCAATGTCAATACTCGCATCAGCACTTTCCTAAATATTCTATTTTTTTATTTAAAAACAAAAGGATGAGCGATATCCATTTAAATTATCACCAGCCGTGATCTAAGTATAATCCTGCTTAATTTCCAACCTCACTAAGTAATCCATTCAAGGTTCTGATTTTTTCAACCATTTACCCTTACATGATCCTCTAATTGCTTCATAAAAAACTAAAATAAATTAAATAATCAGCATGAAAAACCAAAGGAGTCACTTTAGTTCAAAATGAACCGTTTGGATGAATAGGCTCGCGGCAATGAATCACTCCTGTCGGAGAATACATCTCGGTTTGTGAACTAAATAAAAGGAGTGACATAAGGTTATGTCGGAAATAAACCAATGCATTTTTTGCATTATTAAAAGGAAATTAGGATGAAAAAGAATCTGCTGGCTTTAGCCGTTGTTAGCGCGTCCGTATTTGCCACTTCGGCATTCGCTGCCGATGGCGTAGTCAACTTCAAGGGCTCGATTACCGATCAGTCCTGTACCGTAGATACCACATCTAAAAACAAGGAAGTTGTCTTGGGTAAGGTTTCCAAAGACGCATTTACCTTAGGCAAGACCGCAGGGGCCAAACAGTTCAGCCTGGTACTGAAAGATTGCCCGAAAACAGTTTCTGGCGCCACGGTGCGTTTTGACGGTACCAAAGTCGTAGGCCAGGCCGGTTTACTGGAGCTGACGGCGGCGACTGATGCGGCGACCGGTGTGGGGGTACAACTGCTGGATGATCAGAACAACGTGATTAATCTTGGCGTAGATTCACGCATTTACACTCTGGTTTCCACTGGGGATAACACGCTGGACTTTATGGCCCGTTATTATGCCTATGCAGCTGTTGGTACTGGTAGCGCCAACGCGACGGCAAACTTTACCGTCGTCTACCAATAAGGGTTTAGCTGACTTTCGGCAGTTAGTTAAATGGGCCAGGGGAAACTATCTCTGGCTCTTTAATCATGGATGACCAGGACGGAAAGAGAATGAAAGCAGGATATTTCACGTTGGTTGCAGCGTTGCTGATGATGTTTTGGGTGCCGGCCCAGGCTGGGGTGGTGGTGGGCGGGACCCGTCTGATTTATGACGGCGCCAAAAAAGAGTCTGCATTGAATATCAGCAATCCGGACGCCGAGCCTTACCTGATCCAATCGTGGGTTGACGCGCAAGAGGGCGACAGTGCCAAAGCGCCTTTTATCATTACGCCACCACTTTTCCGGCTGGATGGCGGGCAAAATAACCTTTTGCGGGTAGTGCGCGCGGGCGGCAATCTGCCGTCAGACAGAGAGTCGCTGTATTGGCTGAATGTAAAAGCCATTCCGTCGGTAGAGAAGAAAGACAACACGTTGCAAATTGCGATCAAGACTCGCATCAAGCTGATTTATCGCCCGCAAGGTCTGTCCGGCAATCTGGAAGAGGCTGTCGGCAAGCTGACGTGGCAGCGCAGCGGCAACGCTTTACGGGTGACCAACCCGTCTCCTTATTACCTCACCTTTTTCAATTTAAAGCTCAACGGCAGTGCCGTTGCCGGCAGCACTATGGTTGCGCCACAGGCCACCGCCAGTTTCCCGCTGTCTGCGGGGGGGAGCACTGGTGGAAACCTCAGTTGGCAAATAATCAATGACTACGGAGGTACCGGAAAGACGTTCGCCAGTACGTTATAACGGATTATTTTACAACGCTTTTATCCCCAGACAGAAAATGGGGGAAGGATACGGCTTGCCTGATTTTAGCGGCGGCCGAAAGGAGCGGGACAGGGAGTTAAAACGATGAATAACCCGAATTGTATTGGTTTGCGAAGATCCAAGGCTATCTTGGCATGTCTGTTTTCCTGCCAGGCGATACTGCTGAATTCACCGAGCGTGGCGCAAGCGCGTGATTACTTTAACCCTGCGTTGCTGGAAATAGATAACCCGGCGCTGCGCGGAGCGGATCTTTCAGTTTTCGAGGAAAATAGCACCCAGGCACCGGGAAGTTACCGGGTCGATCTTTATCTTAATGGCCAGCAGGTGGATTCCCTGGATGTCGAGTTCAGGCTCCAACAGGATGCGGCAGGGAAAAAAAAGCTGCAGCCCTGCCTTAGCGCTGAAAAACTGACCGAGTTAGGTGTCAGGTTGAATTCACTTCCCGCGATCGCCGGCTCGGATGATTGCATCAACCTGGAGCAGGCCATTCCACAGGCAAAGGCCACTTTTTTGTTCAACCAGTTGCGGCTGAATTTGAGCATTCCCCAGGCTGCTTTGAATTTGCACGCGCGAGATTACGTATCCCCTGACAAGTGGGATGCCGGCGTACCGGCTCTGTTGGTCAACTATAGCTTCTCGGGTGCCAACAGCCAGGTGAGTGAAAGCAAAGGGCAGGGCAATGACAACTATTACCTCAACCTGCGCTCAGGAATTAACTGGGGTGCCTGGCGGCTGCGCAACTATTCGGTGTGGAATCAGCACAGCGGTGGCGCCTCTTCATGGCGTTCGATCAATACCTATTTGCAGCGCGATATCATTGCCTTGCAGAGCCGTTTGATCTTGGGTGATAGCACCACTTCTAGCGATGTTTTCGACAGCGTGCAGTTTCGTGGCGGTCAGTTGGCCTCGGAAGATGAAATTCTGCCGGATAGCATGAAAGGTTATTCACCGATAGTACGTGGGATTGCGCGCAGCAATGCCCAGATTGTGATTCGACAGAATGGTTATGTGATCTACCAAAGCTATGTGGCGCCCGGTGCGTTCGAGATTACCGATCTTTACCCCACCGGCGGTAGTGGCGATCTGAATGTGAGCGTGCGGGAAGCCAATGGCCAGGAGCAAAACTTTGTGGTGCCTTATGCCGTAGTGCCGGTTCTGCAGCGTGAGGGGCGGTTCAAATACAGCCTCACCAGTGGGACATATCGTTCTTACGGCAGTGAGGTCGATGAACGGCCTTTCAGTCAGGCTACCGGCATTTATGGGCTGCCTTGGGGCGCGACTTTATACGGCGGCATACAGGCCGCGAGCAAGTATCAAGCCTTGGCTTTGGGCTGGGGGCAAAACCTGGGAGCTGTCGGGGCCTTGTCTGCCGACGTTACCCAGGCCTGGACCAAACAGGAAACCCAGCCCAAGGACCAGGGGCAATCATGGCGTTTACGCTACGGTAAAAACGTTATCGAAACCGGCACCAACTTCAGCCTGGCCAGTTATCGCTATTCCACTCGCGGCTTCTATACCCTGCAAGAGGCGTTGGAAAGTTATGGCAGTAACAGTGCCAAATATAACGACCACAAGAAAAGCCGCGCCGAATTGATATTGAGCCAGAACCTGTGGGAAGGGGGCGGAACGCTGTCACTCAGCCTGTTCAACGAGGATTACTGGAATGATAGCCGCCGTTCGCAATCGGCCAGCGTCGGCTACAACAACAACTGGCAAAGCGTTAGCTACGGTTTCAATTACACCTTCAGCCAGAACGGTTTTGACAGTAACGGCCAGCGTACCAACGTGCGCGATCACATCCTGGCCTTTAACGTCAGCGTCCCGTTGAGTAAATGGCTGCCGGGCAGTTACGCCACCTACAACATGAACAGCAGCCGCAATGGCCCCACCAGCCATAACCTTGGGTTGAGTGGCAGCGCACTGGAAGGCAATAACCTGAACTACAGCCTCAGCCAGGGATATACCGGAAAAGGGGGAGGCGCCAATGGCAGCATTCAAGCCGACTATAAAGGCTCCTTGGCTGAGCTGAACCTGGGCTATGGCTACGATCGTCATCGTCAGCAGGTGAACTACGGGATCCAGGGCGGTGTTTTGGTGCATCAAAACGGCATCACGCTGTCGCAGCCATTGGGCGACACGGTAGCGCTGGTACAGGCGCCCGGTGCCGCGGGCGTCAACGTGCTGAATCAGACCGGCGTGAATACCGATTGGCGCGGTTATGCGGTAGTGCCCTATCTGACACCGTACCGCCGCAATATCGTTGGATTGGACGGTGATTCTTTTGCCGACGATGTGGATATGACCCTCAGCAGTCAAACGGTGATCCCGACTCGCGGCGCCGTAGTGCGCGCCAGTTTTAGTCCCAATGTCGGTTTGCGCGTACTGATGACGTTGTTAACCAGGGCCGGAAGCCCGGTCCCGTTCGGCGCGACCGTCAGCGCTCTTAATGATCAGAAGGGCAATGCCAGTATTGTCGGTGACGGCGGACAAGTTTACCTGGCTGGGTTGGCTGAAAGCGGTCGGCTGCAGGTCAAGTGGGGAAATGGCGCTGCGCAACAGTGTCAGGTCAGCTATCAATTGGCTAATCAGCCTGAAAGCGGTGGGATTCGCTTGGTCAAGGGTCTGTGTTTATAAGGTGCGTGTGATGACAACAGTAAAATCAACTCAACGAATAACGCTTGTATATAGTGTTCTATTTGCCTCTATGCTCAGCGCTCAGCCGGCTCTAGCCGCTTTGGGGCAATGTAAACCGTCGGGGGGGCCCCATCCTTTTTCGTTTACGTTTACACCTACGCTTACTAATCCGGCGCAGAACGTCGCCGGCCTGGTGATTGAAAACGCTGCGGGCAATAACTGGAACCTGAGCGGTACTTATGATGTGCAGTGCGAATGTAAAAGCCGTACTGCTTCCTATATCACCGCCAAGTCTAGCCTGCCAACGCAGACTCATAGCGACGGACGTTTATCTTATTACGCGTTGAACGAGTATCTGGCTGTTGCCAGCGAAGTCTATGTAGGCGGTTATAGGAATGAGTACATTCCTACCCCCTTCAGTAATGTATCGAATTTAAAAAACGAAATGGGTCAGGATGAGAGTTGCGCCAGTGCGCACTATTCCAGCGGTGCCAGAGGGCGAATTCATTTGTACTTTCGGCGCCCGTTTGTCGGTCAGACCATCATTCCCAGCACCCAACTGGTTGAAACCTATGTTGCGGTATCCAACGGGGTGAGCAGCGTGGTTCCGGTATCTACCGTATCAATGAGCGGGGTGGTGACGGTACCGCAAAACTGCGAAATTAGCCCACAGACGGTAGTGGTGGATTTTGGCGATATCCTGTCTACCAGTTTGCGGACTAAAGGGATGATGCCGCCGGGTTTTACCCCGCACCAGAAAGAGTTGACCCTGGCCTGCCGCAATATTTCCTCTGGAGTCAAAGTCAGCCTGTCATTCAGAGGAGAGGTTGATAGCAATATGCCCGCAGCGCTTAGAACCAGCAATAGTAGTATTGGGGTGATGATCGAGGACCGATTTGGCGACCCCATTTCGCCACACAGCGGTCGTTTGCCGGTTGATTTTCTCTATCCCAGCCAGAGTGGTAGCACCAGGTTCAGCGTGTATCCGATAAACACCACCGGGCAGGTGCCTGCGGCTGGTGTATTCACCGCCACTGCGACCATCCAGGCAGAAATAGAATAACTGGAATTTTATGGGTAGCGGGTCATTTGATTCTTAAAGAAAAGGAAATTGCTATGTTTAATGGCTTTAGCGGAATAAGCCGGATAATGATTCTTGTCGGTATTTTTCAGGGGGGAATTCCGGCGGTAGCGGTGGCGGCGAAACTCCAAATAACCGGCAATATTAAGGCAGCTCCCTGCGTTGTAGATGGGGCAAACAGTAATATCCAGGTTAACCTCGGCGACACTATTTCCGCTGCCACTTTGGCTCGCTCCGGCTCTGCCAGCGAATGGATCGAGTTTCCCATAACGCTGAAAAATTGTCCGGCCACCACAACTTCGGCGACTGCGACCTTTACCGGCTCGGCGGCAGAGGAGAGCGGTACTTTATATAAGAACAACGGGACCTCGAGCCGAGTGCAGATTGAGTTGCAAAATCAGAGAGGTGTAAATCTGGGCAATAATAAGAGCATGGTTCAATTGGTCAATCAATTTACGCATGAGGCCAAATTTGATCTCCGTGCCCGAGCATACAGCACTTATGGCGGTGCAACGCCCGGCAGCATAGACGGTGTACTGCAAATTTCTTTTATTTATGAATAAATATTTATCCGGCGAACTTACAGCATTGGATTTCTGATCAAACGGCCATTTACGCTGAAGTTTTATCGCGACCCAAAACGTTAAATTTGGTGACACTGACCGGACAAGTAACCGTAATAACAAATCGGAGGCGGTGATATGAATACCTATTATCAACCCAGTATTTCGCTAGCTTCAAATGATGCATACGATAAAAAGAATGGTAATGCAGTCATTATGGAACCTTGCCCGGTCACCGCGCTTGGAATACGTAATAAATTAATTGAATCATGTGGTTATCGCCAGGATAGGATCCTGCACGTCAGGTGTCTTGCCGATCTGCCGTCTGTATTGCTCAAACACAGGCCCCGTTTATTAATTATGGAGCTGTGTGGCAAGTCAGAGTCGGTGCTGGATGGCTTACGCCTGATTGCTGAGGTACAAGCGGGCTCTCCCCAAACCGCATTGCTGGTTTGCACGGCGTTGGATGAGTCCAGAATATTGAGGCAGTTAATTGCCTCCGGTATTCACGGATTGATGCTAAAACAAGAGCCCGCTATCGCCCTGACGCACTGTGTACAGCAGGTATTGGCAGGAAAATGCAGCTTTAGCCACCGGATCCGCCAGCGTCAGTTGCATGAAGCCACTCCAGGGCGGCCTCTGACCACCCGTGAACTGGATGTCTTGGCAGAGTTGTTCTCCGGTAAGAGCGTGTCCAGCGTGGCCTTGACGATGCATCGCGATATCCGCACCGTCAGTACACATAAACGCAATGCCATGCTGAAGCTGGGTTTTCACAATGATGGTGAGTTATATCTTCAGGGAAAATGGATGGCCATGAATGGCCCGTCCTTTGTCCGTTAACGGCGCCTGACAGCGCATTAACGCGGCAGGAGAGATAAGACAGGAGCAGAATATGTATTCTTCGCGTCATCAACCTCTACACATCGCATTAATGGATCGTTGTCCCTTAATGCTTGATGGGCTGGCCAGTTTTATTGGTTCTCTCTCGAGATCGGGAAAGATTGTGGTGCAGGAAACCAGTATGAGGGAGGCCGCAGATAGTGTGGTCTATCAGCAGGCTAACGTCCTGATTGCGGAGTTGGCCGGTGTGGATGAGACCACCGTACAGGGGCGGGAGATTCTGCTTAATCTGTGCATGCAATTGCCGGCACTCAGAGTGGTGGTTTACACCCGTAGCCAAAGTGCCGAAGAGTTGGGCCCGTTATTGAGTCAGCCTAATATCAGCATCGTCGCTCGAGATGACGCATTGCCACTGGTGGCTGAATTCTTCAACCGGGTTCTGAACGGTGAGCGGGTACTGAGTCCGCAGATTGGTGCCTGTTTGGCTCGTTCTGCCTGCCGGGAGACTTCCGTCATGCACGAGCTGACTCGTTGCGAAAGTGATGTTATGGCTTCTTTGTTTAACGGTATGAGCCTGCGGCAAATAGCCGATCTGCAGTGTCGCAGCATCAAAACGATCAGTGCGCATAAATGCAGTGCGATGCGTAAACTTCAAGTGACAAACGATAGCGAATTGTTTTCTCTGCACACCAGGATTACCCGGAAATTTTCCGGGGAGTAGCTAAAGCACTCTCGGTGTCGGGAATAACCCATGAAACAGGGTACGCCTGAAGACGCTTAATGCGTCTTCAGAAATAGTGAGCCCCTGGACGACTATACTGGCGTTATATATTGATGATGCGGAAGCGCTCCACGTTGGTAGCGGTATAAATGACCGTATTCTGGATGTTTTTATGCCCCAGGTAATCCTGAATCAACCGGGTGTCGACACCTCTGTCGGCCAGGGCATAACCGCAGGAGTGGCGCAACATGTGAGGATGAACCTGAACGCTGATGCCGGCCATCTCGCCGTACATCCTCATCAATCGATACAGCTGTTGCCGTGAAATTTGCCCGCCGTGGCGCGATAAAAACAGCCACTGGCTGTCCGCTTCAAGGTAACCGGAACGTTGGCCAAGCCACTTCAACAGGGCATCACGTTCCCTGGGTTGTATGGGGTGTTGGACTGAAAAGCCATTTTTCAATCGGAATATATGTACCCGATTGGTGGTCATATCAATATCTTGTAAGCGTAATGAACGCAGTTCACTGACCCGTAAACCATGAATAAAACACATCAATAACAAGCAGCGGTCCCGAATACTGTTTTTACCTTCATGAACGGCTGAGATAAGCTGCTCAATTTCAACCTGGCTGAGAAATTTCCTTTTCTTCATCTTAATTACCTGGATGTTGAATGTTGGCTGGTTTTTACCTGTGATTTTTTATTAAAGCATTGAATGATAAGTAACGGCAAAGAAAATAAAGTTACCGCCCTTTTTCATGGAGAGGTTATTTATATGTTTTCTATTATTTTATATTCGCGGTGAATGCTTTGCTTTTATATTTTTGTTTATATCCCTAACAATGCTGCTGTTTGTTTCTTTTTGTTAATTTGCAGTCTCTTTTTATTTGAAATAATTTAATGCTGCCGATAAAGCTTTCTTCTCAGATAGGCCTGGCTCCCCCCTCCGTTTATCGTTACCTGTGCGGATTAAATGTCTGCAGATGAAGGCCATGGATGAGAATTATTATTGATATCATTCTCTCGCCGCTTACAATGCTTGCCATCTCAAGATGGCAGGGTAAGGGTTTCTCATGGAGTTGCTTCGGGTGGTTTACCACCAGTATCGTTGGCCGTTTCTGGCGGTAATGGCGTTGACCATGGCCAGCGCGGCGCTGGGCATTGGTATCATTGCCTTTATAAATTTGCGGCTGATGACGGTGACCGGCAACCCACTGACCGTGCTGCCGGAATTCCTCGGGATTCTGGCGCTGTTGATGGCGGTGACGTTAGGATCTCAGTTGGCGCTGACCACGCTCGGTCATCATTTCGTGTTCCGGCTGCGCGGCCAACTTGTGAAGCGGATCCTGGATACCGATATCGAACGGATTGAACAATTGGGCAGCGCCTCTCTACTGGCGAGCCTGGCCAGCGACATCCGCACCATCACCCTTGCCTTTGTCCGCCTGCCTGAATTGGTGCAGGGGGTGATACTGACGCTGGGGTCTGCGGCCTATCTGGGTTGGCTTTCACCGCGGATGCTGGCGGTGACCGCAGTCTGGGTGGCGGTGACGGTGATTGGCAGCGGATATCTGGTATCGCGGGTGTATCGTCACCTGAGCAGCGTGCGTGAGGCGGAAGAGCATCTTTACCAACACTACCAGTCAGCCATTGACGGGCGTAAAGAGTTGGCGCTGAACCGCGACCGCGCGAAAGCGCTCTACCAACAGGCCTATCAACCGGATGCTGAAGACTATCGCTACCATATTATCCGTGCCGATACCTTCCATCTCAGCGCTGTGAACTGGTCGAATATCATGATGCTGGGGGCTATTGGCCTCGTGTTCTATATGGCCAACAGTCTGGGTTGGGCAGATACCGCCGTTGCGGCTACCTATTCACTGACACTGCTGTTCCTGCGCACGCCATTGCTGCAGGCTGTGGGGGCTTTCCCGACGCTGATCGGTGCCGAAGTGGCTTTCAATAAGATCAAAGCCCTGCGGCTTGCCGATTATCAGCCTGTGTTTCCTGCGGTTGAAGCCAAAACCTGGGAAACGCTGGAACTGCGTGACATCGTATTTCATTACGGCGCTACGGAGCAGAAAGCCGGGTTTGCCGTCGGGCCGGTCTCTGTGACATTGCGCCGCGGTGAGTTGGTGTTTCTGATTGGCGGCAACGGCAGCGGAAAATCCACGCTGGCGATGCTGTTGACCGGGTTATATCAACCGGTCAGTGGACAGATCCTGTTGGATGGCGTCGAGCAGAACCTGGCTAGCATGCCCGGCTATCGCCGTTTGTTTTCCGCTATCTTTACCGATTTTCACCCATTCCACCATTTGCAGGGGCCCGATGGTCAACAGCCTGACGCCGAACTGGTGGAGCGTTGGCTTAACCGGTTGAACATGAAAGGCAAACTGGAATTTAATGGCCTGCGAGTGACCAATCCGCAACTGTCGCAAGGGCAGCGCAAACGTCTGGCGCTGCTGCTGGCGGTGGCGGAACAGCGAGATATCCTGCTACTGGACGAATGGGCGGCGGATCAGGACCCGCAATTTAGGCGCATTTTTTATCGAGAGTTGTTACCGCAGCTGCGCGAGTTGGGTAAAACGGTATTTGCCATCAGCCATGACGACCACTATTTCGAACATGCCGATCGGCTGCTGCAAATGCGTGACGGGCGTCTCATTGAATTGTCCGGCAGCGAACGTGAGCGCGCCAGCAAGGATTCTGTTACGCAGATTAGCTGATTTATCTCACCCTGTTCAGGCCGTTTACGCGGCCTGAACGATGGGAGCAGTCCTTCAACCCGCAGCGGAAGCTCTCTTCTTTATTTGTCTTTGCCCTCAAACCTCCCGCCAATTTCGGTTAAATCCAATCATTAGTTTTAATAATAATTCATTTACCAATGGTTTGATTTTGATCGTTTGTCTCGTGGCACACTGCCTGAATACTGATTATTGGGTTGTTATTAGTCTGTGCGAAGCGTGGAACTGTTTTTCCCGTCGTGCTCGTCGTTCAGAGTAGGTTGCCAGCATGTTTTATTTAAATTTCCATAGTGCAAGGCTACTTTATTGATTGTTTAAATGTATCAATAATGCAGTGTCAATCAATTTAATCTATTGGTGAGGCGCAGAGTGATAAGCAAGGATGGAGTAGACATCAAACGTAAGGCTTGGCTGTGCGTGTTTATCGGCTGTGGGGTATTTTGGTTGGGTGTTGCCGCCGCGATTTATGGGTTGCTGATGATTTAGGAAACATGTCGATGGACAAAAAACGCGTTAAAAACGGCAAGAGCACCAAAGAGCGCAGTCTTGCCAGGATACCGCCTCGCTGGCAATTGAACGCTGCACAGCGCGATTTTATTGACGATCTCTGGCAGGCGGACGCCCCGGATCCTGCACCGGCGCTACCCACCCGTCACGACGTTAGCGGATGATGCGATTACGCCCGGCGAGAACGCCAAACAGCATTTGCAGCAGGGTCAGGCCCAGCAGGATACCCAGCGGCAATTGCCAACCCTGGGTCAGGTCGTGCAACAGGCCGAACAACGTTGGGCCCAGCGCCGCCAGTAAATAGCCTACCGATTGTGCCATGCCCGACAACTGCGTGGCCTGGTGCTGATGCCCGCTGCGCAAGCCAAAGAATGACAGCGCCAGCACCAAAGAACTTCCTGCCCCCAATCCGGCAAAAATCAGCCATATCAGCGAGCTTTCTGGCAGCAACATCAGGCCGGTGACGCCAATAAAAATCAGCGATGAAGCACACAACGCGATAGCACGCTGATCGCGCGCGCGCGGCAGAATAAATACCATGGCAAAGTTAGCGGCGATCGCCACCACCTGGTAGATAAACAGTTCGAAACCGGCCTGTTGCGGCGAAGTGCCGTGGCTGGCGGCAAAGGCGCTGAACCAACCGATAATGGTATAGAAGGTGATGGACTGTAAACCCATAAACAGCGCTACCTGCCACCCGAGCGCGCTGCCCCATGGCGAGCGGGATGGCGTCAATGGGGCCTGTCGCGCGTCACCGGCCGTTACTGTCGGTGGGCGGCGCAACTGCGGCAACCAGACAAGCAGCGCCAACAGGGCCGGCAGGCTCCAGCAAAGCAGAGAGAAACGCCAGCCGAGGTTCTTCAATTCCGCCAGCGGCACTGCCAGGCCGGAGGCGGTAGCGGCAGCCAGCGACATTACCGCCGCATAGCCGGCAATCATGGCGGCGGCTCGGCTGGGGAAGTCGCGTTTGACCAGCGTTGGCAACACCACGTTGGCAAACGCGATGGCGGCGCCGATCACTATGCTGCCTATCCACAGCATGCCCGCTTGCGGCAGAGAGCGCAGAACGATGCCTGTCGTAAGCAGCAGCAGCGCCATGCCCAGCGTGCGTTCGATGCCCATGCGTTTGGCCAGGCTCGGCGTCACCGGCGAGAGCACGGCAAACAGTATCAACGGCAGTGAGTTAAGCAAGCCGGCGGAAGTGGCGGATAACATTAGCTGTCGTTGGATCTGTTCCAGCAACGGGCCAACGCTGGTCAGTGCGGCGCGCAGATTGGCGGCGATCAACATGATACCGGCCACCAGCAATAAGGGATGGCGTAAACGGCTGCGTTTTATGGCGGCAGATTTTGTTGGGGATAAAGCAGGGTATGACATGAATTCCTCGCACCAGCATGCAGCCAATCAATGCTGCAAGACATGATGCGTTGATTGACGTTAACGCTTACGTACCGACAGGGGGCCGATATCTGTGCGCAAGTTTAGGGAAGAACTCGGGGTCTGACAAGGGGGGCGACTAACCGACGCCGATGGGATCTGGCGTCTATAGCGGGGACTGTACCTAAGCGATTCGGTGGCCCGATGAACGATAAGCTGGTTCATCGGGCCACTGTCGCTCCGTTAGCCGGCGACGGGCAGCGGGCCAAGCGCCATGCGCGCCGGTTCGTTTTGTTCCGGGCGGCTAAAGCGCCAGCAACTCTGATGGTATTTGGCCACGCTGTTGCGGTGCGCCACGCTCACCAGCGTCACCTGCGGCAGCTCATCGACCAGCAGGCAATACATCAGTTGCTCGGTTTCGTCGTCCAGCGCGCTGGTGGCTTCGTCGAGGAACAGAATATCCGGACGGGTCAAAATGGCCCGGGCAAAGGCCAACCGCTGCTGCTCACCCGGCGACAGGCGTTGGCTCCAGTTGGCACTGGTGTCCAGCCAGCGCTGCAAATGTTTCAGACGGCAATTTTCCAGCACTTTCAGCAGTTGCTCATCGCTGTATTCGGCGGCGAGGTGGGGGTAACTGAGAGCTTCTCGCAGCGTGCCTATCGGAATATAGCTGCGTTGCGGCAGGAATAATGCGCGGCTGGCGGCGTCGAGCCCAATGGTGCCGGAGCCGTACGGCCAGATACCGGCGATGGCGCGTAATAGCGTTGACTTGCCGCAGCCCGACGGGCCGACGATCAGCACGCGTTCGCCGCGCTTCAGCGTCATGGAGCTTGCATCCAGCAAGCTCTGGCCGTCCGGCAGTTGCAGGCTGAGACTATCAAGCACCAACGGCTGGGCACTCTCCGGCCGCAGTTGAATACCGCGTTCTTGATGGTGAACCTGATCCACTGCGGCATTAAAGCCGGCCAGACGGTTCACGCAGGCTTTCCAGGTAGCCAGATCGCTGAAGGCGTCGATAAACCACGACAGCGCTCCCTGCACCTCGCCAAAAGCGGAGGCGATCTGCATCATGCCGCCCATCTGGATGGCGCCGGAAAAATAGCGCGGTGCCGCCACCAGCAGCGGGAAAACAATGGCGAACTGGCTGTAAAAGTTGGAAGCGATGTTGAGCCGCCGGGTGATGCGCATGATCGACCACCAGTTGGCGCGAATAGTATCAAAACGGTCACCCAACTGTTGCGCCTCGCGGGGTTCGCCGTGATACAGCGCGATGGCATCGTTGTTTTCGCGGATGCGGATCAGGCCAAAACGGAAGTTCGCCTCATAACGCTCCTGGTTAAAACCGAGCTGGACCAGCGGCTTGCCGACCCACCAGACCAGCAGGGAACCCAGTCCGGCATACAACAGAGCGAACCACACCATATAACCGGGAACGGTGAGTGTGTGTTGGCTAATCATAAAGGTCATTGGCCCGCTGACGTGCCACAGAATGGCGACAAAGGAAAATAGCGTCACCAGGCTGGAGAGCAGCCCAAGCGACAGCGACAGCGTGTACTGGGTCAGGACGTTGAGATCCTCGGCGATACGCTGGTCCGGGTTATCGACGATCTGCTGTTGCTCGGTATGGTAATAGGCCTGATGCGCCAGCCATTTACCCATGAATTTTTCCGTCATCCAGCGCCGCCAGCGCATTTGCAGGCCCTGCGTCAGGTAGATTTTATACACCGCCAGCACGATGAAGATCAGAGCCAGATAGGTGAAACGCCACAGCTGCGTCTTGAACACCGGGTAGTTTTTGTTTTGCAGCGCGTCGTAGAACACCTGGTTCCACTGGTTGATCTGCACGCTGATATACACCAGCCCGAGCGACAGGGCGACGATGGCGATCAGCATCGACCAGGCTCGCCATTTTTCTTCCGAAACCCAGAAAGGTTTAATCAACTGCCAGACGGCGTGTTTTTGCGTAGGGGAGCTGTTCATAGGGTTCTCGGGTTTTTTACGTTCCGATCAGCATGAGCCGCCGCCTGGTAACAAACAAACCGTGACATGTAAGCAGTTTTAACGGGGCTAACCGTTTGAAATATTGCGGGTGAATCCTTAGAGGTGAAGCCGGGGGGCATGAGGGTTATACTGGCGCCGAATTACCGGTTACTCACTCTGGAAAGGATAAGGCATGAAGGCGTTGGTTCCCCTGCTGTTGACCTATGGTGCGCTCGCCAGCGGCCAGGTGATGGCACATATTGATGAGCCGGATATTGATGCCGATTGCCAGAAAGTGGCGGGCTACGCCGTACTGGGGAAAAGCGCTTATCAGCGGGGCGATTATGGCCGGGCGGCCGATGTTTTCCGTGATCAGGCCGCCTGGAGTGAGTTTTGCGGCCTGAACGATCAGGCGATCGCCACCGCCTATAACAACGTGGCGCTGGCGCTGATGCACGCCGGTGAATTGCTCAAGGCGCGCGCCTATCTGGAACTGGCGCCGAAGGATGCAAAATCTCAGCATAACCTGAAACTGCTGCAGCAACGTCTGGCAAAGCAGCCGCCGGCGAGCGGGCCGGTTGGCGTCTATTGGCAGTACGCCGGGCGCGGCGTATGGAGCGAAGTAGAGGTCAAACCGCAGGGCGAACGCTGGCTGATTAATTATTCCGGCTATTATATGCCGCAAATGGGGCTGTATTACGGGCCGAATATGGGCGAGTTCGCCAAGGTATTGCCGATTGAACGGGGCAAGGCGGTGTACCGTCAGCGGGAGCCGCAGGACGGGATGGCCTGTGATGTGGTGATGCAATTTACGGCGGATGCGGTGGACATGAGTACCAAGGGCGACTGCGGATTTGGTTTTAACGTGCAGGCGCAGGGGACTTTCGTCCGGGTCGAATAATCGGCTGCGGAGCTCGCAGCCGAAGCCGAAGCCGGTATTAAGCCCAGTTCACCGCGCCGTTCAACAACGCTTTCCAGGCATCAACGTTACCCAAATAGTTGCCTGCCGGGATCTGGCGTAGCTGGCCTTCGCTGTCTTGCAGCGCAAAGGTCGGGAACCCCTGGCCCTGGACTTTGGCAAGAAACGCGCGGCTTTCCGCAATGTGTTGTGCGGTCGGCGCGCCGGCGTTAAAGCGCATCTCGGCAATGAACGGAGCCGAGGGCAGGCCCAGCTCTTTCGCCAGGGCTTCCAGCACCGGGGTATCGGCGATGCGTCGGCCTTCTTGATAATGCGCTATCTGAATGCGGTGCAACATATCCACCCCGCGTCCCCCCAGCGCTTCCGCCGCCAGAATCGCAGTAATCGGCGGCTCGGAGTCCATCACTGCCGTGGTATCACACAGCAGTCCATTGAAATAGGCTTCACCGAAGGTCTGGCCGGTCAGCTCCGCAATGCGCTTGTCATGCGGAATCACATAGTTACGCCATTCGTCCGTGATCTGGCGGCGATTATTGCCGGTCATCATGCCGCCGGCGTGCAGGGCGACAGTCAGCCCTGGAATGCTCTTGGCCGCCTTCACCAGTGGTGCTGCGCCATAGCACCAGCCGCAAAGCGGATCGAAAACGTAATGCAGAGTTGTACCGGTCATCTTTCTTCCTCGTGATGTTCTGCGGCTTCGCACCGCAGAACATTGAGCCTGTCAAAGGCAATGTAGTTTGATTGGCGACGCGCTTATTGCGGCCACTTCATCTCGCCTTTCAGCACCTTGGCGCTCAGTTCCAGGCTAGATTCATCTTTCAGGTTCGGGTAATGCTTTTTCATTGCCGCAATCAGCGCCGCAGAATCTTTGGCCTTCGGCAGCTCAGCTTCCAGCGTGGTCAGGTAATTCTGGGTGAAGGTCACGGATTCCAGAGTCTGCGGCGCACCCGGCAGGAAGTGGCCAGGGACGACGACTTTCGGTTTCAGCGCCTTGATGCCTTCCAGCGTTTGCTGCCAGTGAACACGGGATTCCACGGTCTGGTTATCGGCGATCCACGGGTGGATATTGTCACCGGCTACCGGTACGCCGCCCACTACCGCTTTCAGTTCAGGGATCCATACGTAGGTGCGTTCCGGCGTTGGGCCGGTCAGGCCTTTCACTTCCACTTTCTGGCCGTCGATAGTGAAGCTGTCGCCCTGCAATGCCTGCGGAACCACTACCGCTTTAGGTGCGTTGTCTTTCAGGATCGGGCCCCAGTAAGCCATTTTGCCGTCTTTGGTGGCGTTGATTTCTTTGATCGTACCCGGTGACGCGATGATTTTTGCCTGCGGGAACGCAGCTTTGATCACGTCCAAACCAAAGTAGAAATCCGGATCGGAATGGCTGATGTAGACGGTGGTCAGCGTCTTGCCGGTCGCTTTGATCTTTTTCACCAGTTCTTCGGCGTCGTTGCGTTGGAACTGGGCGTCGATCAGCGCCACTTCGTGTTTACCGCTGATGATTTCCGAAGAAACCGGGAACACGCTTTTCTCACCCGGGTTGTACACTTCCATGGTCAGGGAGTCAGCCGCGGCGGCGTAGGTGCTTACTGTGGCGATGCCGGCGAAAGCCAGGGTCAATAATGATTTCTTAAACATGGGCAGAGGTTCCTTTTGGGTATCAGTTGTTGTTGTACAGATGTTAGGTTGCATAAAGCGTTAGAAAAACCGGATAATGAGCAATTATTCATTGCGTAAATCGGACGAATCATGGATCGCATTACCGCAGCAGAGGTTTTTATCACCATCGTTGATCGCGGAAGTATGATTGCCGCTGCGGAAACGCTGGAAATGTCGCGAGCGATGGTGACGCGCTATCTGGCGCAGATGGAGCAATGGGCCGGCGCGCGTTTACTGCACCGCACTACCCGTAAGCTTAGTCTGACTGACGCAGGAGAGCGTACTCTCGAACGTTGCCGGCAGATGCTGGCGCTGGCGGGTGAGATTGATTTGGTCGAAGGCGAGCAAAGCGATGAATTGCGCGGTCTGCTTCGCATCACCTGTTCACAGTCGCTGGGCCAGACAGCGCTGGTGGGGGCGGTGGCCCAATACCTCAAACGCCATCCGCAGGTGGCGGTGGATTTGCAAATGAATAATCGGGCGGTGAATCTGGTGGAGGAGCGCATCGATCTGGCGCTGCGCATCACCAATGAGCTGGACCCCAATCTGATCGCACGACCGCTTTCCTCTTGCGCTTCGGTAGTGTGCGCTTCCCCGGCTTATCTGGCAGCGCACGGCACGCCGCGCCATCCGCAGGATTTGGCGCTGCACAACTGCCTGACTTATTCCTACTTCGGTAAAAGCCTGTGGCATTTTGATTCTCAGGGCGTGAAGTCGGCGGTGGCGGTCAGCGGCAACCTCAGCGCCAACGAATCGGTGGTGCTGATGGCGGGGACGGTGCAGGGCGCCGGCATTTCCATGCAGCCTTATTATTCGGCGGCGCCATTGCTGGCAAGCGGTGAACTGATAGAACTGATGCCGGATTATCGGCCGCAGTCGATGGGGATTTACGGTATTTATACCTCGCGTCGCCAAATGCCGGCCACCTTGCGAACCATGCTGGATTTTCTGGTGGAGTGGTTTGCCAATGATCCCGCCTGGCGGGCGACGCTGCGTTGATATCGTTAACATGGCAGCAACATTTTCACACATTTTTCATCGTCAGCGCATTCAAGCGTTTAGCGGGCGGATGGGGGCTTTTTGTGCTCAAGGGGAGCGTTGTCACTGGTTTTTTCGCCGGTCGCCGTGCTATTTCTGTAGCATGCAAAGAGTGAATAAGACTTAATAATTATAGGGTTAAGAAAATAACCCACAGATTGAACAACATCTCTGACCCTTTTTCGCGGGCAGTCTGTCAGGCTGTCCGGCAATTCCGCGAGTTTTTACCGGCCCCGTGCGCCTGATGCCGGGGCTTTGTCGACTGGGAGCGTTACACATGCCTGTTTCTCTGCTTGCACTGGCGTTAAGTGCATTTGCCATTGGCACCACCGAGTTCGTGATTATGGGGCTGCTGCCTGAGGTGGCGGGGGATCTTCAGGTCTCAATCCCTTCAGCCGGCTGGTTGATCAGCGGCTATGCCCTCGGCGTGGCGATAGGGGCGCCGATCATGGCGTTGCTGACGGCGAAGCTGCCGCGCAAGAATACGCTGCTGTTGCTGATGGTGATTTTTATCTTCGGCAATATCATGTGCGCGCTGGGTTACAGCTACGATTTCCTGATGCTGGCGCGCATTGTCACCGCGTTGTGCCACGGTGCGTTCTTCGGCATCGGCGCGGTGGTGGCCGCCAATCTGGTACCGCCGAATCGCCGAGCTTCCGCTGTGGCGCTGATGTTCACCGGCCTGACGTTGGCCAACGTGCTGGGGGTGCCGCTCGGCACCGCGCTGGGGCAGGCATTGGGCTGGCGTTCCACCTTCTGGGCGGTGGCGGTCATCGGCGTGCTGTCCCTGCTGGCGTTGTACAGCAAGTTGCCGGCGGTGGAGGATGAAGCACCGACCGATCTGAAAAAAGAGCTGGCGGCCCTGCGCGGCGGCGGTATCTGGCTTTCGCTGCTGATGACGGTGGCCTTTGCTGCGTCGATGTTTGCGCTGTTTACCTATATCGCACCGTTACTGACTGAGGTGACCGGCATTTCGTCGCACGGCGTGAGTTGGACGCTGTTGCTGATGGGGGTCGGCCTGACGCTGGGTAACATCGTCGGCGGCCGTTTGGCAGACTGGCGTTTGCCGGTTACGCTGACCTGCACGTTTCTGGTGATTGCCTTCTTTGCCGCGCTGTTCAGTTGGACCAGCCATTCCATGGTGCCGGCGGAAATGACCCTGTTCCTGTGGGCGGCTGCGGCGTTTGCCGCGGTACCGGCGCTGCAAATCAACGTCGTGACCTACGGTAAAAAAGCACCGAACCTGGTTTCCACGCTGAACATCGCCGCGTTTAACGTGGGCAATGCCATTGGTGCCTGGGTCGGCGGCGTGGTGATTGCACAGGGGCTGGGGTTGACCAGCGTGCCGCTGGCCGCCGCGGCGATTGCGCTGCTGGGGTTGGTGCTGTGTCTGGTGACTTTCAGCCGGGCCAAACGGCCGGCTAGCGCTTAATCACTGCGGCCAAGCGGGCGGGAAGACTCTCTGCCTGCTGCTGCAGATGCTGAATGAAGGCCGTGACCAGCGCCGAGGAAGGGCGGTGCAGCGGCCGGATCAGGCTGACGGTAAAAGGTACTTCAACGCTGAACGGCCGTACGTGTACGCCGCTGTTGGCGTAATCGAGCGCCGTCAGCGGATTGACTATCGACAACCCCACGCCTTCTTTCACCATGGCGCACACCGATGCTGCGCTGTGGGTTTCCATGACCAGACGGCGCTTAACGCCTTCCTCATTAAACAGCGAGTCGAGCAACTGACGGTAGCTGTCGGTGCTCGACAGGCTGATAAAGTTTTGTCCGTCGAAGTCTTGTGGTGTCAGCACCGTTTTCGCCAGCAGCGGATGCCCGGCCGGCAGCACGCACACCTCGTTCAGCGTCATCAACGTCATCCGCTCTGTGCCTGCCGGGGTCAGGGTGTTTTCCGTCAGACCCAGATCGTGGCGCTGCGCCGACAGCCACTCTTCCAACAACGGTGACTCCTGCGGTATCACGCTGAAACTGACTTCCGGGTAGCGATCGATAAAGGGTTTGCACACCACCGGCAGCAGCGACTGCGAGAATACCGGCAGGCAGGCAATGGAAAGCTGCGCCTGCTGGAACTGGCGGATACCTGCAGCGGCGTTGACGATGCGCTCCAGGCCGTAATAGGAGCGCTGCACCTCTTCGAACAGCCGCAGGCCCTGCACCGTCGGGTATAAACGTCCGCGCAGCCGATCGAACAGCTGTAGCTGGATCAGCTTCTCGAAGCGGGCAAGTTCTCGGCTGACGGTGGGCTGTGAGGTTTGCAACAGCGCTGCCGCCTCGGTCAGATTGCCGGTGGTCATCACCGCATGGAAAATTTCAATCTGGCGCAGGGTAATCGCGTGCATCGGCACACTCCATGAACGGGCAAGCCCATATCATAAATGAATAGACTTCGGCTAAATAGATATTTTCCACACAAGAAAGAGTGCGGCACTATTGACGACATTACTTCAGCCATATTTTTGATCCGGGAACATCACCATGCCACGCGCTTTGCACGACACGACGACCGCCCTCAATGCCGCTAACCTGCTGGCCTTGCCTCAGCGTTTTGGCTGCCCGGTATGGGCCTATGACGCAGCCATCATCAGTGAGCGCATCAGCCAGTTGCGCCATTTTGACGTGATCCGCTTTGCCCAAAAAGCCTGCTCGAATATTCATATTCTGCGCCTGATGCGCGAACAGGGCGTCAAGGTGGACTCTGTCTCGCTAGGCGAGATTGAGCGTGCGCTGCAGGCCGGTTTTCAGCCGGGCGGTGAGCCAAGCGACATCGTGTTTACCGCCGACGTGCTGGACCACGCGACGCTGGCGCGCGTCAGCGAGTTGAAAATCCCGGTGAACGTCGGCTCGATCGATATGCTGGATCAACTGGGCCAGGTTTCCGTTGGCCACCCGGTGTGGTTGCGTATCAACCCGGGCTTTGGTCACGGCCATAGCCAGAAAACCAATACCGGCGGCGAGAACAGCAAGCATGGGATTTGGTATGCCGATTTGCCGCAGGCGGTGGAAAAAATTCAGCAATACGGCCTGAAGCTGATCGGTGTGCATATGCATATCGGTTCGGGCGTGGATTACCAGCATCTGGAGCGCGTGTGTGACGCCATGGTGCAGCAGGTGATCGATCTGGGTCATGATATCAGCGCGATTTCTGCCGGCGGCGGGCTGTCGATCCCCTATCAATACGGCGAAGAGGCGATTGATACTGAACACTATTTTGGCCTGTGGAACAGCGCGCGCGAGCGCATTGCCGCCCATTTGGGCCACCCGGTGAGCCTGGAGATCGAACCCGGTCGCTTCCTGATGGCGGAAGCCGGGGTGTTGGTCGCAGAAGTGCGTGCGGTGAAAGACATGGGCAGCCGCCACTTTGTGCTGGTGGATGCAGGCTTTAACGATTTAATGCGTCCGGCGATGTATGGCAGCTATCACCATATTTCTCTGCTGCCGGCCGATGGCCGCAATACCGAGCATCAGCCGCTGCGCGACACCGTGATTGCCGGGCCGCTGTGCGAATCCGGCGACGTGTTCACCCAACAGGCCGGTGGCGGCATCGAAACCCGCGAATTGCCGCCGGTGCAGGTAGGCGACTATCTGGTATTCCATGATACCGGTGCCTATGGCGCTTCGATGTCTTCAAACTACAACAGCCGTCCGCTGCTGCCGGAAGTGTTGTTCGAAAAGGGGGAGCCACGACTGATCCGCCGCCGGCAGACCATTGAAGAGTTGATTGCGCTGGAACTCATCTGATACCGACGGGCGCAGTGCGCTGCGCCCAAGAATCTCAACCGGCGTAGGGGCCTGGAGCCACGGAGTCGCGCAGCCGAAGTTCGCCGGTGAACGGGGAAAGCGGGGGGAGGTTTTCGCCATTGATCAGGCGGAAAGCCTGGCTGATAGCCGCTTCGATCATCACGTCTATCGGCAGGTAAACGGTGGATAGCGCGGGTTGCAAATAGGCGGCGCTGGGTTCGTCGTCAAAGCCGAATAACGAGACGTCCTGCGGCAGGCGCTTGCCCGCTTCGTGCAAGGCTTTCATCGCACCGACGGCCATATCGTCGTTGCAGGCGAATAGGGCACTGAAACCGGTATCGCCGGCCAGCAGGCTGCGGCTGCCCTGATAGCCGCTTTGCACGCTGCTGTCGCCATAGGCCACGCGGGCATCGTCGAAGGCAATCTTGTGATGTTCAAGCGCTTGTCGATAACCCGCCAACCGCGCCTGGGCCGTGGGGGTGGCGATAGGGCCGGTGATGCAGGCAATCTCGCGGTGCCCCTGCCGAATCAGATAATCGACCGCATGGAAGGCGGCCTGCTGTTGTTCGAAGAAAACACAGCGCGCACGTGCCTGCGGCAGATCGCGGTTGATCACCATGATCGGTACCGGCAGGCTGTCCAGCAGGGCCATTAACGCCGATTCGGACATGAAACGGGTATAGAGAATGATCGCGTCGCAGCGGCGATCGGCCAACAACTGCACCGCCTGCAGTTCATCTTCCGGCGTATCGTGACCATCGGTGACTATCAGGTGCTTGCCGCTGGCCTCGATAAGTTTGGCGGCCCGGCGCAGCAGACGCCCGAAATAAGGGCCGTCGAAGTTGGAGACCACCAGCCCAATGCTGTTGGAGCTTTTGTTCGCCAGCGACTGGGCGAGGAAGTTCGGGCGGTAACCCAGTTCGTCCATCGCCTTGAACACCGCGTCGCGGGTGCTTTTTTTCACCTGGCCGGTGCCATTTAACACGCGTGAAACCGTTGCTTTGGATACCCCAGCGCGAAGGGAAACATCCAACATGGTGATCATCAGTGGCTAACCCCTTTCAACATCCGCTGTGGCAAATAACGCTCAGTCTAGCATAGGGTTAGCGCTTGGCTGCCTGGCTTTTTGCCATCGGGTTTACGCGGTGGCGGAACGGCACTAGACTGCTATCGGGCAACGGGAGGAAGCGGAAATATGATTAACATTGTGCCTCTGGCGGATTACCCGCAGTACCTGCAACAGGTGGTCGACTGGCAATGGCGGGCGTTCGGCAACGAAAACAGCCGGGCATTTTTCGCCAGTGTGGTAGAAAGCGGCCTGCGAGGCGCGGATTTGCCGATCACCTTTATCGCGTTGCAGGGGGAGACGCTGGTGGGCACCGTCGGTCTGTGGCGCTGTGACCTGATCAGCCGCCAGGATCTGACCCCTTGGCTGGCGGCGCTGTACGTGGATGAAAGCCAGCGCGGCAGCGGTCTTGGCCTGAGGTTGCAACAACACGTGCAGGACTACAGCCGGCGAGCGGGCTTCAGCGAACTTTATCTGTACAGCGATTTCAGCGGTTATTACGAACGCCACGGCTGGCATTATATTGGCGATGCGCTGGATTACCCTGACCGCCCGGTGCGGCTGTACCACCGGGCACTGGTTTAATTCTGCTCGTAAACGTTATTGATGCTGGCGACCGAATGGCGCCGTACCAGCGTCGGGCTGAACATGTTGGTGATCTCCGGCAGCGGCTGGTTGTTGGCCAGCGCCAGCGCCAGTTCGGCAGCCTGAGTCGCCATCGCCACCACCGGATAGCGAATGGTCGTCAGGCGTGGCCGCAGGTAGCGTGAAATCAGCACGTCATCAAAACCGATCAATGACATTTGGGCCGGTACGTCCACACTGTTGTCGCTCAACACCGAGAGCGCGCCGGCGGCCATTGAGTCGTTATAACAGGTCACAGCGGTGAAGTGCTTGCCGCGCCCGAGCAACTCGGTCATCGCCTGTTCACCGCCAATTTCGTCCGGCTCACCGTAGGCAATCAGTTTTTCATCCACCGCAATGCCATGCTCCTGTAATGCATCGAGATAGCCTTGCAAACGGTCCGCTGCGTCGGAAATCTGGTGGGTGGAGCAGACGATGGCAATGCGTTGATGCCCTTGCTGGATCAAATGGCGGGTGGCCAGCCAGGCACCATAACGGTCGTCCAGCGCCACGCAGCGTGCCTCAAAGCCCGGCAGCGTGCGGTTTATCAGCACCATGCCCGGTATCTGCTGCATCCAGCCGCTCAGTTCGTTATCGGTCAGTTTTTTGGCGTGAACCACCAGCGCGGCACAGCGGTGCCGTACCAGCTGTTCAATCGCCTGACGCTCTTTTTCAGCTTCGTGGTAACCGTTGCCAATCAGCAGGAAGTTGTGGGTGGCGTAGGCCACCTGTTCCACTGCCTTGACCATGGCACCAAAGAAGGGATCGGAAACGTCGGACACGATAAGCCCAAGCGTTTCGGTCGATTGCTGCGCCAGCGCGCGGGCGTTGGCGTTAGGGTGGTACTGCAGTTGTTCCATCGCCGCCAGCACCGCAGTGCGCGAACTTTCGCTGGCTTTCGGGGAATTGTTTATCACGCGAGACACCGTGGCCACGGAAACACCCGCCAGCCTGGCAACATCCTTTATCGTAGCCATATCTGTAATACATCCTGGGTAATCGCTTACATTCCCCAGTTTTGCGGAAAAAGCCCGGGGCTGCAAGCGGTGGTGATCGCAACTTGTGGCGGCCGTTGCAGATATGAGCGATTTAATGTGCGCTTAGGCTCGCAAGGTACAGTGATAGAGCAATTTGTGCTTTGAAACCGCGCGTCGGCTGATGTTACTTTTGTGCATCTATTGATTGTCCGAGAACCTCATGTCCATTAAACGTTACCCGCAACTCGCACACTGGGGGGCGTATACCGCCGTGGTTGAAGACGGCAGGCTCATCCGCTGTGAGCCTTTCGCCGACGATCAGGATCCTTCCCCGCTGCTCGATTCCATCGCGCCAATGGTCTATTCCGACAAGCGTATCCGCAAGCCGGCAGTGAGGCGTTCCTGGCTGCAGAAGCGCGAGGGCAGCGATCGCACGCTGCGTGGCCGGGAAGATTTTGTTGAAGTGGACTGGGATCTCGCGCTTGATCTGGTTGCGGAAGAAAACCGCCGCGTGCGCGATCGCTACGGCCCTTCAGGCCTGTTTACCGGCTCTTATGGCTGGTCATCCGCCGGGCGACTGCATCATGCGCGCTCGCTGGTGCGGCGTTTTTATTTCAGCGGCGGCGGTGGCGTTGACCAACTGGGCAATTACAGCTGGGGCGCGGCGCAGTTTTTCCTGCCGTACGTTATCGGCACCTTTACCCCGTTGACCGGGCGCGTGACCAGTTGGCCGAGCGTGGTCGAACACTGCGAGCTGTTTGTCGCCTTCGGCGGGCTGGCGTTGAAAAATGCCCAGATATCCTCTGGCGGCGCAGCGGAGCATACGCTCAAACCCTGGCTGCAGAAGCTGGCGCAGAAAGGCACCCCGGTGATCAACATCAGCCCGATGCGTGATGATTGCCCGGCGTTTGTGAATGCCGAATGGATCCCGATCCGCCCCAACACCGACGTGGCGCTGATGCTGGCGCTGGCGTATGAAATTCAGCGCCGGGGCGCGCAGGATGAGGCTTTCCTCTATAGCCATTGCGTGGGTTACGAGCAGTTGGCGGATTATCTGCGCGGCACGGACGACGGCGTGGCGAAAACGCCGGAATGGGCCAGTGCTATCACCGGTATTCCGGCTGCGCGTATCAGCCTGCTGGCGCAGCAATTGATCGGCGTACGCAGCTTTATTACCTGCTCCTATTCGGTTCAGCGTGCCCACCGCGGTGAACAGCCGTATTGGATGATGATCGCCCTGTCGGCGATGCTCGGCCAGGTCGGCCTGCCGGGCGGCGGATTCTCGTTTGGCCACGGCTCAATGAACGGCGTCGGCAACCCGCGGGTGGATACGCCGGGGCCAATGATGCCGGTAGGCACCAATCCTTGCGGGTTGGCGATACCGGTGGCGCGTATCTGCGACATGTTGCTGCAGCCCGGCGAGCCTTACTCGTTCCGTGGGGAAACGCTGCACTACCCGGATATCCATCTCGTTCACTGGGCCGGCGGCAACCCGTTCCATCACCATCAACAGCTGAATCGGCTGGTGGAAGGGTGGCAAAAACCGGATACGGTGATTGTGCAGGATATCTGGTGGACGTCGGCGGCGAAGATGGCGGACATCGTGTTGCCGATCACTACCTCGCTGGAGCGCAACGATATCGGCGGTTCATCGCGCGATCGCTATGTGCTGGCGATGCACCAGGCGATAGCGCCGCAGCATCAGGCACGTAACGACTTTGATATTTTCGCCGATCTGGCGGAGCGGCTCGGTTACCGTGAACAATTCACCGAAAACCGCGACGAACAGGCCTGGATCGAATCCATCTATCAGCAGTGCGGGCAGGCGCAGGCAGGTACTGGCGTCGAGTGGCCGGAGTTTGCGGATTTCTGGCGTAAAGGCTATGTAGAACTGCCGACACCGGCGAAGGAGTTCGTTTTCTTTGACGATTTCCGTGCCGATCCGCAGGCCAATCCATTGCAAACCCCAAGCGGCAAAATTGAGTTGTTCAGCGAGAAAATCGCCGGTTACCGTTATGCGGATTTTGCACCTCACCCGCAGTGGCAGCCGCCGGTTGAATGGTTGGGCGCGCCGCAGGCCAAAGAGTGGCCGCTACACCTGATTTCCATCCAGCCTGGCGACCGGCTGCACAGCCAGATGGATCCGGCGCCGCTGGCGCAGGGCAATAAAACGGCGGGCCGAGAGACGCTGCATATGCACCCGGAGGATGCGGCGATGCGCGGTATTGCCGAGGGCGCCGAGGTGCAGGTCAGCAATGCGCGCGGCAGTTGCCTGGCGGGCGTTGCCATCACTGATGGCGTCACCCGTGGTGTGGTGCTGATGGCCACCGGCGCCTGGTTCGACCCAGGCTTTGGCGCGCAGCGCCTGGCGGTGGAGCAGTCCGGTAACCCGAACGTTTTAACGCTGGATATCGGTACCTCGCCGTTGACGCAGGGGCCGAATGCCATGAGCTGCCTGGTTGAGGTAAGCGTACGGTAAAACATCGATGCCCTCTTAAGGAACTCGCATTGCCGCCAGGCGACGGGGTTGTTCATCTCCAGCCAGGCTCGTGGGCGCGGCATGCTGCGCCCACGTCAATTGGGCGCGTATATCCGCCCGTTACCCTGACAGAGTGCAGCCGACAACGCTGAAGCATGAATGGCGATGGGGATACACCGCTGGTTACACTTTGCGCCCTAATGTTGCGATTGCCCGCTGGCTGGCTTTCGACGCAACGGGGTAAATTGAACCTCCCAGAGGTATTGATTGGTGAGTTTCAACAACTCGTGTGTTGAACCCATACTAATTGCACCAACCTACGCAGATGCGTAGGTTTTTTTTTGCCTGACGCCCTCCCAGCCCGCCTGCGCAGGATTCGATTTTGTCTCCTCCCGATCCCAGGATTGTTTAAGTTTCATTGAGTTATTTCCATAAAATGCGGGAAATTTACAGCTGGTTGCATTTAGAGCAGAACTCTTGCGATTCGTCGGTAGTTTCTTGATCGGCATCTCTCTAGAGTAGGTGATCCCAGAGGTATTGATTGGTGAGAAATCAGCATGCTCTGTATGTTGAAGCCATTTTCACTTGCACCAACCTACGCGGATGCGTAGGTTTTTTTTTGCCTGCCGTATAGTATTCTTTTCCCTACAACTGTTTACGCTCATTTTGGCTAAAGGGAGAAGGGCATGATCCTTTCCGTGCTGCGCACGCTGTTCCGCCTGCTGTATCGAATTCGCGTTGAGGGCGACGCCCGGCACTTCGAACAGCCTAAGCTATTGATTACGCCCAATCATATCTCCTTCCTCGACGGCCTATTGCTGGCGCTGTTTTTACCGATTAAACCGGTGTTTGCGGTCTATGCCAGCATCGGCGATCGCTGGTTTATGCGTTGGTTGAAACCCTATATCGATCTGGTCTATCTCGATCCGACCAAACCGATGGCGATCAAACAGCTGGTGCGTATGATCGAACAAGGCCGGCCGATCGTGGTGTTCCCTGAAGGGCGTATCACCGTTACCGGTTCGCTGATGAAGGTTTATGACGGCGCCGCGTTTATCGCCGCCAAATCGGGCGCGACCCTGGTACCGATACGGCTGGACGGCGCCGAGTTCAGCCCCTTTGGCCGCATGGCCGGCGTGTTCAAGATCCGCTGGTTCCCGCAGATCAGCATCCGTATTTTACCGCCGACGTCGCTGCCGATGCCGGAGGCGCCGCGCGCCCGCGATCGTCGTGCATTGGCCGGTGACCGGCTGATGCAGATTATGATGAAGGCGCGGATGGACACTCGCGAGCCGCAAACGCTGTTTCGCGCCCTGCTGGCGGCTCAGCACCGCTATGGTCGCAACAAACCCTGCATCGAAGACATCGCCTTCAAGGAAGACAGCTACCGGCAGCTTATCAAAAAAGCGTTGGGCGTCAGCCGTATCCTGCAGCGCTTTACCGCCGAGGGTGAACATGTCGGCATGTTGTTGCCGAACGCCACCATCACCGTGGCGGCGATTTTCGGCGCCTCTGTGCGTAATCGCATTCCGGCGATGCTCAACTACACCGCCGGTTCCAACGGTTTGAAAAGCGCGATGACTGCCGCGACCATCAAAACCATCGTCACTTCGCGCCAGTTCCTGGAAAAGGGCAAACTGACACACTTGCCGGAGCAGGTGCCGGAGGCCAACTGGGTGTACCTGGAGGATCTTAAAGATACCCTGACCCTGGCAGACAAGCTGTGGATCCTGCGCCACCTGTTCCAGCCGGCGCACGCCATGTTGCCGCAACAGCCGGACGATGCCGCGTTGATCCTGTTTACCTCGGGGTCGGAAGGTAACCCAAAAGGCGTGGTGCATTCCCACGCCAGCCTGTTGGCCAACGTTGAACAGATCCGCACCATCGCCGATTTCACCCCACGTGACCGTTTTATGTCATCGCTGCCGTTGTTCCATTCGTTCGGCCTGACGGTCGGGCTGCTGACCCCGCTGATGACCGGTAGCCGCATTTTCCTTTACCCCAGCCCGTTGCATTACCGCGTGGTGCCCGAACTGGTGTATGACCGCAACTGCACCGTGCTGTTTGGCACCGCTACCTTCCTCAATAATTACGCGCGCTTCGCCCATCCGTATGATTTTGCCCGCTTGCGTTACGTGGTGGCCGGCGCGGAAAAATTGGCGGACAGCACCAAACAGATTTATCAGAATAAATACGGCATCCGCATTCTGGAAGGCTATGGCGTAACCGAATGTGCGCCGGTGGTGTCGATCAACGTTCCGCTGGCGGCCAAGGTCGGCACCGTGGGTCGTATTATGCCGAAGATGGAAGCGCGTCTGATGAAGGTACCGGGCATTGATAACGGTGGCCGCCTGCAATTGAAAGGCCCGAATATCATGAAAGGTTATCTGCGGGTGGAACGCCCGGGAGAACTGGAACCGCCGGCGGCGGAAGATGAAAATGGCAATCTGCAACCGGGTTGGTACGACACCGGTGATATCGTCACGTTGGACGAGCAGGGTTATTGCGTCATTCGCGGCCGGGTAAAGCGCTTTGCCAAGCTGGCCGGCGAAATGGTCTCGCTGGAGAGTGTGGAGCTGCTGGCGCAGCGCGTGGCGCCGGAAGGGCAGCATGCCGCCACGGTGAAAAGCGACAGCAGCAAGGGGGAAGCGCTGGTGCTGTTTACCACAGACGCAAGCATCACCCGAGAAGCCTTGCTGCGTGCTGCGCGCGAGTTGGGGAGCCCCGAACTGGCGGTACCGCGTGATATTCGTCCGCTTAAAGCCTTGCCGGTACTCGGCAGTGGTAAACCGGACTTTGTAACCCTGCGTAAAATGGCCGAACAGCCGGAGAATGCCCGATGAACCCATCGTTGAATACCGACTCGCCTTTGCTCTCGCGCAGCATGATTGCCGTGATTTGCGCGCAGTTTTTGTCCGCCTTCGGCGACAATGCTTTGTTGTTCGCCACGCTGGCGCTGATCAAGCAGCAACTGTACCCCGACTGGAGCCAACCGATTTTGCAGATGGCGTTTGTCGCCACCTATATTATTCTGGCGCCCTTTGTCGGCCAGATCGCCGACAGTTTCGCCAAGGGACGGGTGATGATGGTGGCGAACGGTCTGAAGCTGGCCGGCGCGCTGGTCATCTGTTTCGGGCTTAATCCCTTCCTCGGTTATACCTTGGTGGGCGTGGGAGCCGCCGCTTATTCCCCGGCCAAGTACGGCATTTTGGGTGAAATCACGCACGGCGAAAAGTTGGTCAAGGCCAACGGCCTGATGGAGGCCTCAACCATTGCCGCGATCCTGATTGGCTCGGTTGCCGGTGGTGTGCTGGCCGACTGGCACATTGTGGCGGCGTTGGCGGTCTGCGCGCTGGTGTATGCGGCGGCGGTGATCGCCAACCTGTACATTCCACGCCTGCCGGCGGCGCACCCGGCGGCTTCCTGGACGCCGCGCGCGATGACCCGCGCTTTCTTCAACGCATGCGTTGTGCTGTGGCGCGACGGTCAAACACGTTTTTCATTGATTGGCACCAGCCTGTTTTGGGGCGCGGGGGTGACGCTGCGTTTTCTGTTGGTGCTGTGGGTGCCGGTGGCGCTTGGCATCGCCGATAACGCCACGCCGACGCTGCTGAACGCCATGGTGGCGGTAGGGATTGTGATTGGCGCCGGGGCGGCTGCGCGCTTTGTCACGCTGGAAACGGTGAAACGCTGTATGCCGGCCGGGATCCTGATTGGTGTAGCGGTGGCAATCTTTGCGCTGCAAACCACCCTGTTTAATGCTTATGCGCTGCTGCTGACGATAGGTGTACTGGGGGGCTTCTTTGTGGTGCCGCTGAACGCGTTGTTGCAGGAACGAGGAAAACGTTCGGTAGGCGCCGGCAATGCGATTGCAGTACAAAACCTGGGGGAGAATACCGCCATGTTGCTCATGCTGGGTCTGTACTCTCTGGCGGTGAAAGTGAGCGTGCCGGTGGTCGGCGTGGGGATTGGTTTTGGCGCGGTGTTTACGCTGGCGATTACCGCGCTGTGGTTTTCACAGCGCGGCGCGAAATAACCGCAACGGACAGCTGTCGGGGCGCAACAAACTGCGCCCCGAGTTATTCATGGCGCGGGAATGGTAAAGCGGGTATGGATCTCTTCCAACCCCTGCAACACGTCTTCATCCAACACCAGGTCAAAGCTGTCGATGTTGGTTTTCAATTGTTCCAGCGTGGTGGCGCCCAGCAGGGTGCTGGCCACGAACGGCTGCTGCCGCACGAACGCCAACGCCATCTGCGAAGGATCCAGCCCGTGCTTTTTGGCTAACGCGACATATTCGGCAATCGCCAGTTGCGTTTGCGGTGCAGAATAGCGGTTAAAGCGGGTGAACAGCGTATTGCGCGCTCCGGCTGGCTTGGCGCCGTTCAGATACTTGCCGCTCAGGGTACCGAACGCCAGGCTGGAATAGGCCAGCAGTTCAACGCCCTCGTGCTGGCTGATCTCTGCCAGAGCGATCTCAAAGCTGCGGTTCAGCAGGCTGTAGGGGTTTTGAATCGAGACAATGCGCGGCAGCTCGTGTTTTTCAGCCAACTGCAGGTAGCGCATTACGCCCCACGGCGTTTCATTGGATACCCCGATATAGCGGATTTTACCGGCGCGCACCTGCTCGGTCAGCGCTTCCAGCGTTTCCAACAGGGTAACCGTAGCTTTATCGTCGGTGTATTGATAATTGAGTTTGCCGAAGTAGTTGGTTTGGCGCTGCGGCCAGTGCAACTGATAAAGATCGAGATAATCGGTGTTCAGCCGTTTCAGGCTTGCGTCCAGCGCGGCGCGGATATTTTTGCGGTCCAGCGCCTGTTGCGGCCGGATGCTGCTGTCGGTGCCGCGTACCGGCCCGGCGATTTTGCTGGCCAGCACTATTTTCTCACGGTTGCCACGCGCCTTGATCCAACTGCCAATGTACTGTTCGGTCAGCCCCTGGGTTTCAGGGCGGGGCGGTACCGGATACATTTCTGCGGTATCGATCAGGTTGACGCCAGCGGCTAATGCATAGTCGAGTTGCGCATGGGCATCGGCTTCACTGTTCTGTTCGCCAAAGGTCATGGTGCCCAGTCCCAGCACGCTCACTTCTAAAGAACTGTGGGGAATACGGTGGTATTGCATTAACGGCCTTCCTTTCAAGTTAGCGCTTACGGGCCTTTACGCCCGGTGAAACAGGAGTCTCATCACCTGCAAGACGGTGATATCGCCTTTCTCGACTATAAACCAAGCCGTGAAGATGGGGGAAGTGGATTCAGTGCGGAGGGAGGAGGCTATCGCGCAGGAGAGGAGGCGATATCCCCATCGTCTTTCAAGCTACCTCTAAATAGCTGCGCCTAATAGTGCTACAGGTGAGGAGCATGCAGAGCGCCGACACGCCGTGAATCCATCCATGGAGGCTCGTATCGCGCGTCCCATCCGCTCAACGGTCGGCTAAACTGCATGCTCCCCACCCGTCTCAAGCTTGGGGTGTAGCGGTATTAAACGCAATTATCAGACGCCTGGCTGTAACTTGAAATAGTAGAGGGATTAACGCTCGATGACCTGCGAAACCTGATCGCCGTTGATTTGGCGGTTGTTGCCTTTTTCATCTTTATAGCTGATCAGGCCGGTATCCTGGTCGATCTCGGGTTTGCCCTGAGTCAGGATCATATTGCCGTCTTTGGTCGCCATCACGTAATCGCTGGAGCAGCCCGTCAGCCCGGCGGCGATCACCAACGCAGAAACTGCCATTACCCACTTTTTCATCCTGCCGATCCTCAATTATGTATGTATGCAGAAAAGAGTCTTCTTCCAAGATTAGCAAACTCTGGATACCTCGTGTTTCGGATAAGTCCTTATCTTGGTAAGAGAAAGTATGCAGAAGAGTTGAAGGAAGGATAAAAATGCAAACGGGAGCGGCTTTCGCACGCTCCCGTAGGGGTTACTCCGGAGCCTGGTTTTTCTTGCCGCGCATCAGGTTGAGCGCTTCGACGGACATCGAGAAGAACATCGCAAAATAGATGTAACCTTTCGGAATATGTATCTGGAAGCTTTCCAGCATCAGGGTGAAGCCCACCAGGATCAGGAACGCCAGCGCCAGCATTTTCACTGAAGGATGGCGGTTAACGAACTCGCCGATCGGCCGGGCGGCAAACATCATTACCCCAACCGCAATCACCACCGCCGCCATCATGATAAACAGGTGATCGGACAGGCCTACCGCCGTAATCACCGAGTCCAGGCTGAAGATGATATCCAGTAACATAATCTGCACGATGGCGCCGAAGAAGCCGTTCACTTTAGTGTGATGCTCTTCATCGGACCCTTCGATAGTTTCGTGGATCTCTTTGCTGGCTTTCCAGATCAGGAACAGCCCGCCGAGCAGCAGGATAAGATCGCGCGCCGAGACGCTGTGGTCCATCACCGTAAACAGCGGGTGGGTCAGGCGGATCACCCAGGCGATGGAAGCCAGCAGCCCCAGACGCATCAGCATGGCGCCGGCCAGACCGATACGGCGAGCCTTGTTCTGCTGCGCTTTCGGCAGTTTGGCCACCACCAGAGACAGGAAAATAATATTATCAATACCCAGAATGATCTCAAGAATGGTCAGCGTACCTAACGCTAACCAGGCATTGGGATCCATAATCCAATCGAACATTGCCAAGCCACACCTTAATAAAAAGCAAAGGCTGAATTATACGCGTTTATTGGTACGGCGACACTGTTAGCTAAACATGGCTTAAACAAAGAGGATCATATTAAGAAATGTCTTGCCAATAACGCGCCGGTGAAGCTTTTTTTCAAATAAAAACCGCGCGGCAGCGTGAGGATAGGCTGGCCCTGTTCGCCGATGGCCTCGGTCAACGCCTTGCTGTTGGCCGCCTTGGGCCGCAGTTGCAGTACCTCTCCGTGACGAGCGGTGATCCGCTCAACGTGGCCGAGCACGATCAGGTCCATCAGTTCCTCCCAATCCCGGCGCAGCATCTCTTCTTCAGCGGCGCTCGGGCTCCACAGCAGCGGTGATCCTATGCGCCGCTGCGCCAGCGGGATTTGTCGCTCGCCTTCTACCGGTATCCACAATACCCGCGCCAGCTTATGGCGTACATGGCTGCTGGCCCAGGTAACGCCGCTGTTGCCGGTAAGCGGTGCTACACAGACGAAGGTGGTTTCCAGCGGCTTGCCGGCAGCGTCAATCGGGATGGTTTTCAACTCAATGCCCAGTTCGGGAAAATCCTGCTCCGGTTTGCTGCCCGCCATGGCGCCGAGGTACAGCTCAAGCAGCATACCCACCCAACCTTTATCGCGTTTCAGATCCTTGGGGATCGGCAACTGGGCACGCGCGGCCAGTTCACCCAGGGTAAAACCGGCAAGCTGCTGCGCTCGTTCAAACAGCTGCCGTTCGTTTTCCGGCGGAAGGGGAAGAGGGGATAAAAACGCCATAATGCAAGTCCGTCAGATTTGGTTGAAAAATGTACTGCATTTGTGCACAGCGAACATCGGCTGGAAAAGACACGGGAATAGACTAATAGCAGCATGATTTTTCATGACTTTTTTTCTCCCGTCGCGCAGGAAACAAATTCCCTCCGGCGCTTGTGCACCTGAAGCCACCGACAATAAACAGGATCTTACACCTATTTATCCACAGATTTATGGGATAACCCAAATTTTTCCCGATCACTGGTTCGATTTACAGCCTTGACGCGGGCCTTTTTTTGCGAAATTGTCCGTTTTGTGCGTAACTCATACGGATAATCTGTGGATAAAAACGACGTTGGTGGATCTTTCGCCAGGGTAAGATCCTAACCGTGCACAGATCACATTTCTGCCCTGTCCATACCTGTTGATAATAATGTATCTTTTTGTTTTTATTGAATTAATATTGAATTGGTTTTAACGGTGTTTTTAGGCTCGTCAGAGTTGTACCAGCTTATCCCTTGAGTTCTTCACACACCTATCCACAGAAAAAGTGAATAAAACCGCCGTGAAATCGCCTCGCATGTTTATAACTTTGCCATTATCTGTGAGTTATCCCAATGTTATCCGGTTTACGGCGCTGCAAAGCAGTGGTTTACCGCCTGTAGCTTGTGTGAAACAATCAGTACATCTATGCGAAATTAAGCTTATCGAGGTAGTCCGGTGATCGATGATGATGGCTACCGCCCGAATGTTGGTATCGTAATCTGTAATCGTCAGGGGCAGGTCCTTTGGGCTCGCCGTTACGGTCAACACTCCTGGCAGTTTCCCCAAGGTGGGATTAACCCTGGCGAAACCGCAGAACAGGCAATGTACCGTGAGCTGTTCGAAGAAGTGGGGCTGAGCAAAAAGGATGTGCGCATCCTGGCCTCAACCCGCAACTGGTTGCGCTATAAATTGCCAAAACGTTTGGTGCGTTGGGACACAAAGCCGGTATGTATCGGCCAAAAGCAGAAATGGTTTTTGTTGCAGTTAATGTGCAATGACGCGGATATCAATATGCAACGCAGTAGCACGCCGGAGTTTGACGGCTGGCGCTGGGTGAGTTTTTGGTATCCGGTACGCCAGGTGGTGTCGTTCAAACGCGACGTTTACCGCCGGGTGATGAAAGAATTCGCCGTCACCGTGATGCCGATGCAGGAGCAGGCAACACAGCGGCAGCCCCCCGCCTATCGCCGAAAGAGAGGTTAAGTTAAGCCGACTATGCTCACGCGCTTGCGAGAAATTGTTGAGAAGGTGGCCGCGGCGGCCAGTCTGACAGATGCGCTGGATCTTTTGGTCAATGAAACCTGTCTGGCGATGGATACGGAAGTCTGTTCCATTTATCTGGCAGACAACGATCGCCGCTGCTACTACCTGATGGCGACGCGCGGGTTGAAAAAACCGCGCGGGCGCGCTATCGCGCTGGCATTTGATGAAGGCATCGTCGGGTTGGTCGGGCGCCGTGCAGAGCCGATAAACCTGGCGGACGCGCAGAGCCACCCCAGCTTCAAATACATACCTCAGGTGAAGGAGGATCGTTTCCGATCCTTCCTGGGCGTGCCGATTATTCATCGCCGCCAACTGCTGGGGGTGCTGGTGGTGCAGCAGCGTGAGCTGCGCCAGTTCGACGAAAGCGAAGAATCCTTCATGGTGACTCTGGCTACGCAAATGGCCGGGATCCTTTCGCAATCGCAGCTTAACGCCATTTTTGGCCAATATCGCCAGACCCGCATCCGAGCGCTGGCGGCATCCCCCGGCGTAGCGGTGGCGGAAGGTTGGCAGGACAGCAGCCAGCCGTCGCTCGATCAGGTTTACAAGGCCTCGACGCTCGATACCGTGAGCGAGCGGGAACGCCTGACGCAGGCGCTGGAAGAAGCCGGCGCGGAATTCCGCCGTTTCAGCAAGCGCTTTGCCGCCAGCTCGCAAAAAGAGAGCGCGGCGATTTTCGATCTGTACTCTCACCTGTTGAACGACGCCCGCCTCAAGCGCGAGCTGTTTGCCGAAATTGACGCCGGTTCCGTGGCGGAATGGGCGGTTAAACAGGTGATCGAGGTCTTTGCCGCCCAGTTCGCCAGCCTGCAAGACACCTATATGCGCGAGCGCGCCAGCGATTTGCGCGCGCTCGGTCAGCGCCTGCTATTCCACCTCGACGACACCACACAGGGCGCGACTCAGTGGCCGGCGCGTTTCGTGCTGGTGGCGGACGAACTGACTGCCACCCTGTTGGCTGAAATGCCGCAGGACAGGCTGGCCGGCGTGGTCGTACGCGACGGCGCCGCCAACTCCCATGCGGCGATTTTGGTGCGGGCGATGGGCGTGCCGACGGTGATGGGCGCGGATATCCAGCCTGCGCTGCTCAGCCAGCGGCTGCTGATTGTCGACGGTTATCGCGGCGAGCTGCTGGTCGACCCTGAACCGGTGCTGGTCCAGGAATACCAGCGGCTGATCAGCGAAGAACTTGAGTTAAGCAAACTGGCGGAAGACGACGTCGAGCAGCCGGCCCAGCTCAAAAGCGGTGAGCGGGTTCAGGTGATGCTGAATGCCGGCCTCAGCCCGGAACACGAGCAACTCTTGGGCGGGCGAGTCGATGGCGTCGGTTTGTACCGAACCGAAATCCCTTTTATGTTGCAGAGCGGCTTCCCTTCGGAAGAAGAGCAGGTCGCGCAGTATCAGGGCATGTTGCAGCTCTATCCGAACAAACCGGTCACGCTGCGGACGCTGGATATCGGTGCCGATAAGCAGCTGCCTTATATGCCGATCAGCGAGGAAAATCCCTGCCTGGGTTGGCGCGGTATCCGCATCACCCTTGATCAGCCGGAAATATTCCTGATTCAGGTGCGCGCGATGCTGCGTGCCAATGCCGGGACCGGCAATCTGGGCATCCTGCTGCCGATGATCACCAGCCTGGAAGAGATCGACGAGGCCAGGCGGTTGATCGATCGGGCAGGGCGCGAAGTGGAAGAGGTGCTCGGATATGAAATCCCGAAACCCAAGCTTGGCGTAATGCTGGAAGTGCCGTCGATGATTTTCCTGATCCCCCATCTGGCCGGGCGGGTTGAGTTTATTTCGGTTGGCACCAATGACCTGACCCAATACCTGCTGGCGGTGGATCGCAACAATACCCGCGTTGCGGCGCTGTACGACAGCCTGCATCCTTCAATGCTGCAAGTGCTTAAGCTGATCGTGGTTCAGGCCAACGCGGTCGGGTTGCAGGTGAGCCTGTGCGGTGAGCTGGCCGGGGATCCGATGGGCGCGTTGCTGCTGGTGGGCATGGGCTATCGTAACCTGAGCATGAATGGGCGCAGCGTGGCGCGTATCAAATATTTGCTGCGGCATATTGAGCTATCCGACGCCGAAGTGTTGGCGCAACGGGTGCTGGGCGCCCAGATGACGACCGAAGTGCGCCACCAGGTCGCGGCGTTTATGGAGCGGCGCGGCATGGGCGGATTGATCCGTGGCGGCAAGTAAAGGCTGTTGCAGACTGATTTTTTTACAGAACTTTTCCCTGTCGGCCAGTCCGGAGGCGGTTAAGCTTATGCTATTATCCGCCTCCTCGACTGCGTTGAAAGCAACGAAAAAGAGTGTTTTAGCGCGTTTGGCACCTGCCGCCCCCGGTTGGGGAAGAATAATAGACATGTTGTGGTGATAGATGACCAATAGCTATCTGGCGTTTCCTAAATTTGATCCGGTGATTTTCTCTATCGGCCCGGTTTCTTTGCACTGGTATGGCCTGATGTACCTGGTTGGCTTTGTTTTTGCCATGTGGCTGGCGGTGCGCCGTGCCAACAAACCGGGCAGCGGCTGGACCAAGGATGAAGTGGAGAACCTGCTGTATGCCGGTTTCCTCGGTGTGTTCGTCGGTGGCCGCGTCGGTTATGTGCTGTTCTACAACCTGCCGCTGTTCCTGGATAATCCGCTTTACCTGTTTAAAGTCTGGGACGGTGGCATGTCGTTCCACGGCGGTCTGCTGGGGGTGATCCTGGTGATGTTCTGGTTCGCCCGCCGTACCAAGCGCACCTTCTTCCAGGTTTCCGATTTTATTGCTCCGCTGATCCCGTTTGGCCTGGGCGCCGGCCGTTTGGGTAACTTTATCAATGGCGAGCTGTGGGGCCGCGTGACCACCGATACGCCTTGGGCAATGCTGTTCCCCGGCTCGCGCGGCGAAGACGTCGCCATTGCCGCGGCCGATCCGCAGCTGTTGCCGCTGCTGAACCAGTTCGGCGTGCTGCCGCGGCACCCGTCCCAGCTGTATGAACTGCTGCTGGAAGGCGTGGTGCTGTTTATCATTCTGAACCTGTTTATCCGCAAACCGCGGCCGATGGGGGCCGTATCCGGCCTGTTCCTGATTGGCTACGGTGCATTCCGCATTATCGTCGAGGCCTTCCGCCAGCCGGATGCTCAGCTTGGCCTGTTCGACGGCGTTGTCAGCATGGGGCAGATCCTGTCCGTCCCGATGGTGGTGGCCGGTATTATTATGATGATTTGGGCGTATCGTCGTCGCCCGCAGCAACAACTGTCGTGAGGAAAAAATGAAACAGTATCTGGATTTGATGAACAAAGTGCTCGTCGAGGGCACCCCTAAAGCCGACCGTACCGGCACTGGCACGCTGTCGATTTTCGGCCACCAGATGCGTTTCAATTTGCAGGAAGGCTTCCCGTTGGTGACCACCAAGAAGTGCCACCTGCGTTCCATCATCCATGAGTTGTTGTGGTTCCTGAACGGCGACACCAACGTGGCTTATTTGCGTGAAAACAACGTCAGCATTTGGGACGAGTGGGCAGATGAGCATGGCGATCTAGGCCCGGTGTACGGCAAGCAGTGGCGCGCATGGGGCGCTGCGGACGGGCGTCAGATAGACCAGTTGAGCAACGTGCTGAAACAACTGAAACAGGATCCGGATTCACGTCGTATCATAGTTTCGGCCTGGAACGTGGGTGAACTGGATCAGATGGCGCTGGCACCGTGCCATGCGTTCTTCCAGTTCTACGTAGCGGACGGCAAACTCTCTTGCCAACTGTATCAGCGTTCCTGCGACGTGTTCCTTGGCCTGCCGTTCAACATCGCCAGCTATGCGCTGCTGGTGCATATGATGGCGCAACAATGCGATCTTGAGGTCGGTGATTTTGTCTGGACCGGCGGTGACACCCATTTGTACAGCAATCATATGGAGCAGACCCGGTTGCAGCTAACCCGCGAGCCGCGTGCGTTACCGAAACTGGTGATCAAACGCAAACCGGCTTCGCTGTTCGATTACCGTTTTGAAGACTTTGAAATCGAAGGTTACGACCCGCATCCAGCCATCAAGGCACCGGTTGCCATCTGAGTTTGGCCACATAAGTTATCTCCAAGGGCGCACTGGTTGCGCCCTTGCTTTTTTCTCCCTCGGCCGTGGCCCTGTTTGCGCTCCGCTTCGCATTTTATTTTGGCCTGTTGCCTGTTGCATAGAAAGGTTGCGCAGAGCGCTTCAGCCTGAGTAAACCTCGCTTCCCCGTTTTGCCCCCTTGAGTACACTGGCCGTCATGAACGACAACCTGATTTTCAATACAGAAGACCAGCGCGGCATGACGCTGATTGAACTGCTGGTGGTGATCACCCTGGCGGGCATGCTCACCGGCTGGGGCGTCAGCCATTGGCGCCATTATCAGCAGAGCCTGCGGCTGGAACATACCGCTCAACAACTGCTGGGGTTTCTCACCCGGATGCAGGCAGACGCTAATTGGCGCAATCGCACGGCGCTGTTGGGGTTTAAAACCGGCGATCCCTGGTGCATCGGCAGTAATCCGCCACTTTCGGGGTGCGAGGGACATAGCGATGACCTATTCCACCCGCATTACCGGGATGTAAGACTGACAGATCACACCCAAAAGGAAATGGGATTTTATGGATTACGCAATAACGCGCAGGCTGGGCATATTGTGCTCAGCAACGGTGCCGGCAGCCTTCGATTGGTGCTGTCCGCCAAAGGGCGGCTGCGCTTGTGCAGCGAGGACGTAAGCATGCGGGGGATTACGGCATGCCAGCCCTAGAGCGAGGTTTCACGCTGCCGGAGGTGATGCTGGCGCTGACGTTCGGCAGCCTGATTATGCTGGCGGCGGCTAAAACCTACCCGGTGTTGCGGCAGCACAGTGTCGATGTCGGCCGGCACTACCGGCTGGAATCGGTGCTTCGGCAGTTGGCGTTCGGCATTGAGAAAGATCTGCGTCGCGCCGGTTTCTGCGCCGGTAATTGCCACGGGCGGGCATTACTGATTGGCCATGCACCGGGAGAGGCCGCAGGCAGTTGTGTGATCATGGCTTACGATATCACCCGTAACGGCCGCTGGGAGACGCTTGGCGCAGATGCCGGATATTTTGGTTACCGGCTGCGACAGGGGGCGCTGGAAGGGCAACGCGGCGTAACCCACTGCCACGGCACGGGTTGGGAGCGGTTACTGGATAACGACGAAGTGCGCATTGAAACTTTCAGCGTCAAATCGGTCGCGGGCAGCAGCGGCAAAACATGGGTCATGTTGTCGCTGGCCGGGCGTTCGAAGGCGGATGACGCTATACGCCGCAACTTGTACTGGGCGATTAACATGGCCTCGCTACCATGAGTGCCGTCGGGCAGCGTGGCGGCAGTACGCTGGCGGCAGTGATGCTGCTGTTGGTGATGGGGCTGATGTTGTTGAATGCCCAGCATCGCCAACTGGATAGCGCTTTGCTGCTGGCCGCCGATCAACAGCGCTATCTGAAGGCATACAACCAGGCTGCTTCGGCGCTCAGTTGGGGCGTGGCGCAGTCCTGGCCCCGCAACCGGTTAGGGGCCAACGGCTGGTGGTGCCAGCAAACCGCAGAGCTGCGCGCCTGCGCCAAATTGTCCGCCCAGGCGGGGATTGTGCTGGTGCGGGGGGACGGGGCGATGAGTGAAGGGGAGCCGTTGCGATTATATCAATTGACCAAACCGGATGGCACGGGCAGTACCTTTGAGCTAAGGGCGGAAATCGGCGGTTGGCTGGATTTTTGCCCCGAAAAACGGGAAACGGACTGTGCGGATTAACGTGCGGGTGGCTCCCGCAGCAGGGCTATGGCGCCAACGAGGTTTCAGCCTGCCGGAAGTGCTGATTGCCGCATTGCTGTTCGCGGTGTCGCTGCTGGGATTGTTACAGTATCATCAGGTGCTGTTGCACTCTTTTCAGCGCCAGTGGCAGTATCGGCAAGCATGGTCGTTGGCGCACCAACAACTGGAAGTCTTTGCGGCCACCGGTCGCACGGATGCAGAACTGTTGCCTTTGCCGCCCGGGTGGCAGCGCGAGATGCGGCTGAACTCTCCGCAAGCCGCTTGCCAACGGCTGACGGTAAGAATACAAACGCCTCAGCGGCAGTGGGCTGAATTGAATCGCTGGTACTGCACCGCCGGTATCCCGGCAGATATTATGTTTTAAGGGAGCACCCATGTTTAGGGTTTATCATTCCAATCAGTTGGATTTGCTGAAAACGCTGACCAGCACGTTGATAGCCAGAGAGCCATTGGCCGATCCCTTTCAACAGGAAGTGGTGCTGGTGCAAAGCCCGGGTATGGCGCAGTGGTTGCAGATGCAGCTCGCGGAACAGTTTGGCATCGCCGCCAATATCGTCTTTCCACTGCCTGCAACCTTCATCTGGGACATGTTCACCCGGGTTTTGCCCGGCATCCCGAAAGAGAGCGCCTTCAGTAAAGACGCCATGACCTGGAAACTGATGTGGCTTCTGCCGGATCTTCTCACCCGGCCGGAATTTGCCCCGTTGCAACATTACCTCACCGACGACGGCGACAAGCGTAAAATTCATCAGCTTGCCGGCCGAGTGGCGGATTTGTTTGACCAATACCTGGTGTATCGCCCGCAATGGCTGGAAAGCTGGCAAAAAGGTGAAAGCATTGATGGGCTGGCGGAGGCCCAGCAATGGCAGGCACCGCTGTGGGCGCGGCTGGTCGAATATACCCATGAGCTGGGGCAACCGGAATGGCATCGTGCAAACCTGTATCGTCGCTTTATCAGCGTGCTGGAAAAGGCGGAACGCTGCCCGGAAGGGTTACCGCCGCGGGTGTTCATCTGCGGTATCTCGGCGCTGCCGCCGGTGTATCTGGAGGCCTTGCAGGCGCTGGGTCGCCATATTGATATTCACCTGATGTTCACCAATCCGTGTCGCTACTATTGGGGGGATATTCAGAGCCAGTCATTCCTGGCCAAATTGCAGAGCCGCAAGCGGCGCCATTATCAGGATAAAACGGAATATGCATTATTCAGAGATCCCGATAACGCCGCCGCGCTGTTTAATGCTGAAGGCGAACAAGATCTGCCCAACCCGCTGTTGGCTTCATGGGGCAAGTTGGGGCGTGACCACCACTTTTTACTCTCGCAGATAGAATCCGCACAGGAGATTTTTGCGTTTGTAGATATCCCTGCGGATAACTTATTGCACGCCATTCAGCACGATATGCTGGAGTTGAAAAATAGCGCCGTCATCGGCACCACGCTGGAGACGCTGGAGAGCAGCGCGACCAAACGCCGGCTCGATCCCGAGGATCGCTCTATCAGCCTGCACGCTTGCCACAGCCCGCAGCGTGAGGTGGAGGTTTTACACGACCAGCTGTTGACCATGCTGGCGGAAGATCCTGCGCTGACGCCGCGCGATATCATCGTGATGGTGGCAGATATCGACAGCTACACGCCTTATATTCAGGCGGTGTTCGGCAATGCCTCCCCTGAACGCTATCTGCCGTTTGCGATCTCTGACCGCAAGGCGAGCCAGTCGCACCCGGCGTTGCAGGCGTTTATCTCGCTGCTGGATCTGCCGCAGAGCCGTTTTACTTCCGAACAAGTGTTGGCGCTGCTGGAAGTGCCGGCGCTGGCGGCGCGTTTCTCTATCCAGGAGGAGGGGCTGCGCCTGTTACGCCACTGGGTTGGGGAGTCCGGTGTCCGCTGGGGGCTGGATGACGACAACGTACGTGAACTGGATCTGCCGGCCACCGGCCAGCATACCTGGCAATTCGGCATTACCCGAATGCTGTTGGGCTACGCCATGGACAGCAATGCCGGGGACTGGCAGGGTGTGCTGCCTTATGATGAATCGAGCGGGCTGGTCGCGGAGCTGGCCGGGCAGTTGGCCGAACTGTTGGCCTCCCTCAGCCGTTGGCGGCAACGGTTGACCGAGGCGCGTTCTTTGTCGGAGTGGCTGCCGCTTTGCCGCCAACTGCTTGATACCTTCTTTGAGCCGGACGGCGAAACCGAGGCGGCACTGGCGCTGATTGAGCAGCAGTGGAGCAAAGTGTTTGAACACGGGCTGGCGGCGCGCTACCCCGATGAGGTGCCATTAACTATTCTGCGTGACGAACTGGCTGCGCGTCTCGATCAGGAACGTATCAGTCAACGCTTCCTCGCCGGGCAAATCAACTTCTGCACGCTGATGCCGATGCGTTCCATTCCGTTCAAAGTGGTTTGTCTGCTGGGCATGAACGACGGGGTTTATCCGCGCACTTTGCCGCCGCTGGGCTTCGATCTGATGGCACAGCAGGTAAAACGCGGCGATCGCAGCCGCCGCGACGACGATCGTTATCTGTTCCTGGAGGCGATTCTGTCGGCACAGCAGCGGCTGTATATCAGCTTTATCGGTCGTTCCATTCAGGATAACAGCCTGCGTTACCCTTCGGTGCTGGTAACCGAACTGCTGGAGTATCTGGAGCAAAGTTATTGCCTGCCGGGTGATGAGGCGCTGGACGCCGATGCCAGCGCACTGAAGGTCGGTAAACACTTGCTTAGCTGGCACGCGCGCATGCCGTTCGCCGCCGAGAATTTTTTGCCCGGCACGGAAGCGCAAAGCTATGCCGCCGAATGGCTGCCCGCAGCTGATAAACGCGGTGCGGCGCATCCGCCGTTTAACCAACCGCTATTGCCTGATGAGCAGACCCAGATCTCGCTGGATGATTTGCTGCGGTTCTATCGCCATCCAATCCGCGCGTTCTTCCAACTGCGGCTGGGGGTCAGTTTTATCCTTGAAGAAACCGAATTGCCGGACGAAGAGCCTTTCATCCTGGATAATCTCAGCCGCTACCAGCTCAACAGCCAATTGTTGAATACCTTGATTGACGGCGAGGATGCCGCCCGTTTGTTCCAGCGGGCGCGTGCCGCCGGCGGCTTGCCTTTTGGGCCCTTCGGCGAGATTTACTGGCAGAAACAGCAAGAGGAGATGAGCGAACTGGCCGAGCAGGTGCGCGCCGAACGCAGCGAGGGGCACAGTCTGGAACTGGATATCGACATTGCCGGGGTGCATATCAGCGGCTGGTTGCATCAGGTACAGGAGGATGGGTTGCTGCGCTGGCGGCCGGCCACCCTGTCGGCGGTTGATGGCATACTGTTGTGGCTGGAACATCTGGCTTACTGCTGCGCTGGCGGCACGGGGGAAAGCCGTATTTATGGCCGCAAAGGCGCCGCGTGGCGTTTTGCCGCGTTAACCGCCGAGGATGCCCGCGAGCAGTTGGCTGAGCTGGTGGCGGGTTATCAGCGTGGTTTATGCCAGCCGTTGCTCTTGCTGAATAAAAGCGGTTGGGCGTGGCTGAGCCAGTGCTATCAACCGGAAACCCAGAGCATTGACTGGGATGAAGAGGTACAAATCAAAGCGCGGGCCAAGTTATTGCAAACCTGGCAGGGCGATCAGCGTATTCCTGGAGAAGGCGAAGACGCCTATGTCCAACGAGTATTCCGTCAGTTGGACAATGCCTGTTTAGAGCAAATTCTGGCCGAAACAGAACGTTACCTGTTGCCGGTGGCGAAGCATAATTTAGGCTGATCCCTTGGCATGACCTTAGGTCACATCCCCGGTGGTACTGATTGCCCTGAGGTGGTAAAAATAAGCAGGATTATATTCAACTATCGGGGTTAGCTCCGGTCTTACATAACGTACAGGTATATAGCCTTTTGTTGTGTTGTTTTGATGCACACCGCCAACGTCAGGGATTTGGCGTAGCGGTGTCAGAATAGGGGTTCATTTTGGATATGCGCAGACAGTTGGCCCGCATTACCGGGTTAGTATTATTGGCCATGTGTTGGGCACCGTTAAGCTGGGCCGCACAGGGATGGCAACCGCTGGCGGAGAAGATCAACAAAAGCGATCACGATCCACGCCAATATCAGGCGATTAAGCTGGCAAACGGCATGACCGTCTTGTTGGTATCCGATGCTCAGGCGCCAAAATCATTGGCAGCACTGGCGCTGCCGGTGGGATCGCTGGAGGATCCGAACAGCCAACTTGGGCTGGCGCACTACCTGGAGCACATGGTGCTGATGGGGTCCAAGCGCTATCCGCAGCCGGAAAACCTGGCGGAGTTTCTGAAAAAGCACGGGGGTAGCCATAACGCCAGCACCGCGTCTTATCGCACCGCGTTCTATCTGGAAGTGGAAAACGACGCGTTAGCGCCGGCGGTAGACCGCATGGCGGACGCCATTGCGGAGCCTCTGCTGGATCCCGGCAATGCCGATCGTGAACGCAATGCGGTCAATGCCGAACTGACGATGGCGCGTTCACGCGACGGCATGCGCATGGCGCAGGTCGGGGCGGAAACGCTGAACCCGGCTCACCCGAGCGCGCGTTTCTCTGGCGGTAACCTCGATACCCTGAAGGACAAGCCGGGCAGCAAGCTGCATGACGAACTGACGTCATTCTACCAGCGTTATTATTCGGGCAACCTGATGATGGGTGTGTTGTACAGCAGCAAGCCATTGCCGGAACTGGCCGAACTGGCGGCCAATACGTTCGGCAAAGTGCCCAATCGCGAAGCCAGCGTGCCGCCAATTACCGTCCCGGCGGTCACCCCTGAACAGCAGGGCATCATTATCCACTATGTGCCGGCACAGCCGCGCAAGCAGCTGAAAGTGGAGTTCCGCATCGATAACAACAGCGCTGAATTCCGCAGTAAGACCGATACTTATATTAGCTACCTGATTGGCAACCGTAGCCAAAATACCCTGTCTGACTGGCTGCAAAAACAGGGGCTGGCGGATGCGATCAATGCCGGGGCCGATCCGATGGTGGATCGCAACGGCGGGGTATTCTCAATCAGCGTATCCCTGACCGATAAAGGCCTGGCCAAGCGTGACGAGGTGGTGGCCGCCATCTTTAACTACCTGAAAATGCTGCGCAGCGAAGGCATCAAGCAAAGCTATTTCGATGAGATCTCCCACGTTCTCAACCTGGATTTCCGCTACCCGTCGATCACCCGCGATATGGACTACATAGAATGGTTGGTGGACACCATGCTGCGCGTGCCGGTAGAACACACGCTGGATGCGCCTTACCTGGCCGATCGCTATGACGCCAAGGCGATTGCCGAACGGCTGGACGCCATGACGCCGCAAAATGCGCGCATCTGGTTTGTCAGCCCGAATGAGCCGCATAACAAGATGGCCTATTTCGTCAACGCACCTTATCAGGTTGATAAAATCGAGCCGCAGCGTTTCGAACAGTGGCAGCAGTTGGGCAAGGGGATCAGTCTCTCGTTGCCTGCGCTGAATCCGTATATTCCCGATGACTTTACCCTGAACAAACCGTCTCACGAGTTCAAGAAACCGGAAATGGTGGTCGATCAGCCGGGTCTGCGGGTGTTGTATATGCCAAGCCGTTACTTTGCCGACGAGCCGAAAGCCGATGTCACAGTGGCGTTCCGCAACGCAAAAACCATGGACTCCGCACGCAATCAGGTGCTGTTTTCGCTGACCGACTATCTGGCGGGTATTTCGCTGGATCAACTGAGTTATCAGGCCTCGATTGGCGGGCTGAGCTTCTCGACTTCGCCGAACAATGGCCTGATGTTCAATGCCAACGGCTTTACCCAGCGTTTGCCGCAGTTGCTGACCTCGCTGATTGAGGGCTATTCCAACTTCACGCCGACGGAAGATCAACTGGCACAGGCCAAATCCTGGTATCTGGAACAGCTGGATTCGGCTGAGAAAGGGAAAGCGTTCGAGCTGGCGATCCAACCGGTGCAGATGGTTTCCCGCGTGCCGTACTCCGAGCGCAGTGAGCGCCGCGAGGTGCTGAAGACCCTGACGCTGAAAGACGTTCTGGCATACCGCGACAGCCTGTTGGCCGACGCCACACCGGAGTTGCTGGTGGTGGGCAACATGAGCAAGCAACAGGTGGATACTCTGGCCTCAACGCTGAAACACCGCCTGGGCTGCACCGGTATTGAATGGTGGCACGGCGAAGACGTTGAAGTGGCTAAAAAACAGTTGGCTAACCTGCAGCGTTCGGGCAGCAGCACCGACTCGGCGCTGGCGGCAGTCTATGTGCCGACCGGGTATGATGAAGTGACCGGCATGGCTTACAGCTCGCTGCTGGGGCAGATTATCCAGCCCTGGTTCTACAGCCAACTGCGTACTCAGGAACAATTGGGTTATGCGGTGTTTGCTTTCCCAATGTCAGTGGGCCGCCAGTGGGGAATTGGTTTCCTGCTGCAAAGCAACAGCAAGCAGCCGGCATATCTGTATCAACGCTATCAGGATTTCTACCCGAAAACTGAAAAGCGCCTGCGTGAGATGAAAGACGCGGATTTTGAACAGTACAAGCAGGCGATGATCAACGAACTGAAGCAGCGCCCGCAAACCTTGAGCGAAGAAGCCAGCCGCTTTGCCAATGATTTCGATCGCGGCAATTTTACCTTCGATACCCGCGAGAAGCTGATTGAGCAGGTTAAGCAACTGACGCCGGCCAAGCTGGCGGATTACTTCCACCAGGCGGTCATCCAGCCGCAGGGGTTGGCGGTGCTGTCGCAGGTCAGCGGCAGCGGGCAAGAGAAAGCGGATTATGCCGTGCAGCAAGACTGGGTCACCTATCCAAACGCCTCTGCCCTGCAGCAAACTCTGCCGCGTAAGGTGGCGACACCATGACAGAGACTGCCCCGCAGAGGCTTGATCCGCTGACGCTGCCGCTGTTTGGCGAACGGCTGATAGAAGCGTCGGCGGGGACCGGCAAAACCTTTACCATAGGTGCGCTGTATCTGCGCCTGCTGCTTGGCCTGGGCCAGGCGGCGGCCTTTCCCCGGCGGCTGACGGTGGAGGAGATTCTGGTGGTGACCTTTACCGAGGCGGCCACCGAAGAACTGCGTGGGCGTATTCGCAGCAATATCCATGCGTTACGCATTGCTTGCGTCCGCGGTCTCAGCAAGGACCCTTTGTTGTCTGCGCTGATGGCGGAGATTGACGATCTGCCCGATGCCGCCGCGCAACTGCTAGCGGCCGAACGGCAGATGGACGAAGCGGCGATCTACACCATCCACGGTTTTTGCCAGCGCATGTTGACCCACAACGCCTTTGAGTCCGGCATTCTGTTTGAGCAAACGCTGGTGCAGGATGAATTGCCGCTACGGCGTCAAGCCTGTGCAGACTTTTGGCGTCGCCATTGTTATCCGTTACCGCTGGGCGTCGCCCGGGCGGTGAGCCAGGAGTGGAGCGGCCCGGAGGCGCTGCTGGCCGATCTTTCCGGCTATCTGAGCGGCGAAGCGCCAACGTTGCGTCGGCCACCGAAAGATGAAGAAACGGTATTGGTGCGCCATGAGCAGATCGTGGCGCGCATTGAGGCTATCAAAGCACAGTGGCAGGCGGCGGCGGGGGATCTGGAGACGCTAATCAGCCAGTCCGGCGTTGATAAGCGCAGCTACAGCAGCAAACACCTGCCTAACTGGTTGCATAAAGTGGGCGAATGGGTGGTGCTGGAAACCCAGGATTACCAACTGCCGAAAGAGCTGGAAAAATTCCGTCAGTCAGTGCTGCTGGATAAAACCAAAAAGGGCGATCCGCCCCGACATGCCTTGTTTGTGGCAATAGATGAGTTGTTTGATGAGCCGCTGACGCTGCGCGATTTGATAATGGCGCGGGCGCTGAGTGAGATTCGTCTCTCCATTCAACAGGAGAAACGCCAACGCGCCGAACTGGGTTTTGACGATCTGCTAAGCCGGTTGGACAGTGCGCTGCAAAGTGAAGGCGGCGAGCGGTTGGCGCAGGCGATTCGCCAGCGTTATCCGGTGGCGATGATCGATGAGTTCCAGGATACCGATCCGCAGCAATACCGTATCTTCCAAAAGCTCTACGTCGGCCGGTCGGAATGCGGCCTGTTGCTGATAGGTGACCCGAAACAGGCTATTTATGCCTTCCGCGGTGCCGACATCTTTACCTATATGCGCGCCCGTTCCGAGGTAAGCGCCCACTACACGCTTGAGACTAACTGGCGCTCGTCACCGGCAATGGTGGGTAGCGTTAACCATCTGTTTACTCAGGTAGAAAAACCCTTCCTGTTCGGTCAAATTCCCTTTATTGAGGTGGCCGCCGCCGAGAAAAATCGCGGGTTGGCGTTTGAGCTGAATGATCAGCCACAGCCGGCGATGCAGTTTTGGCTGCAGCAGGGTGAAGGCGTTGGCGTTAGTGAGTACCAACAATTGATGGCGCGCCTGTGCGCCACGCAAATCCGTGACTGGCTCAGTGCTGGGCAACGTCAGCAGGCCTGGCTGGTGGACGGCGAAAAGCGGCGGGCGGTGCAGGCTTCCGATATTACCGTGCTGGTGCGCAGCCGCAATGAGGCGGCGTTGGTGCGTGATGCGCTCAGCGCTCTGGCCATCCCGTCGGTCTATTTGTCCAACCGCGACAGCGTGTTTGATACGCCGGAAGCCAAGGATTTGCTGTGGCTGTTGCAGGCGGTGCTGGCGCCGGAGCAGGAGCGTACGCTGCGCAGCGCCATGGCGACCGGGCTGATGGGGTTGGATACGCAGGCGCTGGACGGCTTGAATCGCAACGAACGCGCCTGGGATATGCTGGTCAATGAGTTCGATGAATACCACACGCTCTGGCTGCGCCGTGGTGTCTTGCCCATGCTGCGTGAGGTGATGAATGAGCGCCACCTGGCGGAAAATCTGCTGGCCAGCCCCGGCGGCGAGCGTCGATTGACCGACGTGATGCACTTGGGGGAGCTGTTGCAAGAGGCCTCTGCGCAACTCGACAGCGAACATGCGCTGGTGCGCTGGCTGGCACAGCAGATTGCCCAGCCAAATCGCCAATCCGACAACCAGCAACTGCGGCTGGAAAGCGATCGCCATCTGGTGAAGGTGATCACCATCCATAAATCGAAAGGGCTGGAGTTCGATCTGGTCTGGTTGCCGTTCGTCGGCAATTTCCGCCAGCAGCAGCAGGTGCTGTACCACGATCGGCAGAGTTTCCAGGCCCTGCTTGACCTTAACGCCGATGAAGAAAGTATCGAATGGGCGGAAGAAGAACGGTTGGCGGAGGATTTGCGCCTGCTGTACGTAGCCTTGACCCGTTCGGTATACCACTGCAGCATCGGCATGGCGCCATTGATCCAGGGCACACGCAAGAAACAGGGTGATACCGATTTGCACCGCAGCGCGCTGGGTTACCTGGTGCAGGCCGGCCAGGCCGGAGATGCGGCCTGGCTGCAACAACGTCTGCAGCAACTGGCTGGAGGGGGAATTGCGCTGTCGTTGGTTGAACAACTGGATGAACAGGCCTGGCTGCCCCAAGCGCCGGCGTTAACCGAACTGGCGGCAAAAAGTTTCACGCGCCCGGTGCAGGATTTCTGGCGGGTGACCAGTTACACCGGCCTGCAGCAACACGGCTCTGGCCTGATGCAGGATCTGCTGCCACGGCTGGATGTCGACGCCGCAGGCGAACAGGCACTGGACAGTGAGCCAGCGCTCACACCGCATACCTTCCCGCGCGGCGCTGCACCGGGAACCTTCCTGCACAGCCTGTTTGAAACGCTGGATTTCACCCAACCCCTTGATGAGCAATGGCTGTTTGAACAGTTGCAACAGCAAGGGTTTGCCGAGCACTGGCAACCGGTACTGCTGGCATGGATGCAGGTGTTGCTGAATGTCCCGCTCAATGATGCCGGTGTTTCGTTGTCGGCGCTGGCACCGCAGCATAAACAGGCCGAACTGCAGTTTTACTTACCCATAGAAAAGCTTTTGCAGGCGGGCGAGCTGGATAAGCTGGTGAAAAAACACGATCCGCTTTCAGCCCGCTGCCCGACGCTGAATTTCCAGCAGGTGCAGGGAATGTTGAAGGGGTTTATCGACCTGGTGTTTTGCTGGCAGGGAAAATACTACCTGCTGGATTACAAATCCAACTGGCTGGGAGAGGACAGCAGCGCTTATACCCGTGCGGCGATGGAGCAGGCGATGGCGGAACACCGCTACGATCTGCAATATCAGCTGTACACGCTGGCACTGCATCGTTATCTGCGCCATCGGTTGCCGGATTATGACTATCAGCGCGACTTCGGCGGAGTGATTTATTTGTTCCTGCGCGGGGTAGACGCACAGCACCCGGGAAACGGCATTTTCGCCTGCCGCCCAGCGACGCAGTTGGTGGAAGGCATGGACCGCCTGTTCAGCGGCGAAGCCATTACGGCGGAGGATGAACCATGATCGCTCTACTGGAGCGTGCGCAGGCACTTGGCGTGCTGCGCCCGCTGGACTTGCAGTTCGCCCGTATAGTGGCCGGGGAGGAAGAGCCTGACATTTTGCTGGCTGCAGCTTGTCTCAGCGCAGAGGCCGGCGCCGGCCATGTTTGTTTGATGCTGGAGCAGTTACTGCCGGAAAATCTGTTTGAGGGGCGTCAGCCGGAATTGGCTCAAGCCGTGTGGCTGGCGGCTGGGCAACCGGATCTTGCCCGTTGGCAGCAGCGCCTGACGGCCAGTGCGGCGGTGGGTGACGGCAGCAGCGCCATGCCGATGGTGCTGCAACAGCAGCGTTTGTACCTGCAGCGCATGTGGCAGAACGAAGGCGAGGTGGCAGAGTTTATCAGCAGCGACAGTATCCATCAGGCGGTTGACGAGCCCGAGCTGCGTGCCATTCTCGATCGGCTGTTCGGCGAGGCGACGAATGAGCCGGACTGGCAGAAAATTGCTGCCGCAGTGGCCGCGACGCGGCGTATTGCTGTGATTTCAGGTGGGCCGGGCACCGGCAAAACCACCACCGTCGCCAAATTGCTGGCGGCGCTGGTACAGCTTGCCGATGGAAGGCGCTTGCGTATTCAACTGGCGGCACCCACCGGCAAGGCGGCGGCGCGTCTGACCGAATCGCTCGGCAGCGCCGGCAGGCAGTTGGCGTTAACCCCAGAGCAACGCGCGCTGTTCCCCACCGATGCGTCGACGCTGCACCGCCTGTTGGGCGCTCAGCCCAATAGCCAGCGCATGCGTTATCACCGCGGCAACCCACTGCATCTGGATGTGCTGGTGGTGGACGAGGCTTCAATGGTCGATCTGCCGATGATGGCGCGTTTGATTGCCGCATTGCCCACCCAGGCGCGGGTGATTTTCCTTGGCGACAGAGATCAACTGGCGTCGGTAGAGGCCGGTGCTGTACTGGGGGATATCTGCCGTTTTGCCGAGCAGGGATACAGCGCGGCTCGCGCGGAACAACTCACCCGGCTGACCGGCTGCCTGTTGCAGGGGCAAAGTGCACAGGCAGAAGCGGCGGTACGAGATAGCCTGTGCCTGCTGCGCAAAAGCTATCGTTTTGATGCCGATTCGGGCATTGGCCAATTGGCCTTTGCGGTGAATGCCGGTGACGGCAAGCGGGCGGCTTGGGCACTCAGCGGCAGCTTCAGTGACGTTGCGGGTTACCCATTGGCAGAAACGGAGGACTATCAGGCCCTGCTGAACGCCTGTGTAGCAGGCTATGGTGATTATTTGCAGCGGGTCGCCGCCAGGGCGGATGCGGGAGAGGTGCTGGAGGCGTTTGGTCGTTTCCAGGTGCTGTGCGCGCTGCGCGAAGGGCCATTCGGTATCGCCGGGCTGAACGAGCGTATCGAGGCGGGGTTGCAACGGGCCGGGCTGATCCAGCGTACGCCAGGGGCTTTGGGGCGTTGGTATCCCGGTCGTCCGGTGATGATTGGCCGCAACGACAGTGCGCTGGGGCTGTTTAACGGCGATATCGGTATCGCCTTGCGTGATGAGAGCGGCGAGCTGCGCGTGCACTTCCAACTGCCGGACGGCAACATCAAATCGGTGCAACCGAGCCGTTTACCGGCGCATGAAACCGCCTATGCAATGACGGTACACAAGTCCCAGGGATCGGAGTTTGATCATACGGTGCTGGTGTTGCCCAATCATTTCCTGCCGGTACTGACCCGTGAACTGGTGTATACCGCCATCACCCGCGCACGTAGTCAGCTTTCGCTGTATGCCACCGATAGCGTGCTGATGCGGGCGATCCGCACGCCAACCCAACGCCGCAGCGGGTTGGCGGAGCGCTTGCAGATAACGGTATAAAAGCGAAACGGGTACTGAGGCTTTCAAACTGCAGTCAACAAGGCTACAGCTTGAAAGAAGACGGGCGTAGGCCACGCCCGCAGAGGATTACAAGTCCGCCAGCAGAATCTTCGAACGGCGTTGGTAGTTGTACAGCGCCTGTTTTTGCATCGGCAGCACGTCCACTTCCGCCGGCGTGAAACCACGCTCCTGGAACCAGTGGATGCTGCGTGTGGTCAGCACGAACAGCTTTTGCAAACCCATCTGACGCGCCTGGCTTTCCACCCGTTGCAGCAGCATTTCCCCGCGGGATGAGCTGCGATAATCCGGGTGTACCGCCACGCAGGCCATCTCGCCGATTTTCTCTTCCAGGAACGGATACAGCGCCGCACAGGCGATGGTCAGATTATCGCGCTCAATAATAGTGAATTTGTCGATCTCCATTTCCAACTGCTCACGGGAGCGGCGAACCAGAATACCCTGTTGTTCAAGCGGGCGGATCAGTTCCAGAATGCCGCCGATATCGTTAATGGTCGCCCGGCGCACCTGTTCGGCGCTCTCCATGACGATCTGGGTGCCGATACCGTCGCGTGAGAACAACTCTTGCACCAGCGCTCCGTCTTCCTGATAGCTGATCAGGTGGCTGCGGCGCACGCCGCTGCGGCAGGCCTTCACCGCACCGCGCAGGAAACGTACGGTGCCTGAATGGTAATCGCCGCTGGCTTCGCGTTCTTCGATACGTTTTTGCGCGTCATTGGGGAACAGCTCGGAAATGATATTGCCTTCCGGATCGGTGACGCCCTGCGACGAGCAGAACCCGATCATTTTTTCCGCCTTCAGCTTGATGGCCAACTGGGTGGCCACTTCTTCTGACGTCAGGTTAAAGCTTTCGCCGGTAACGGAAACGGCGACCGGACCGATCAGCACGATGGCGTTACTGTCGAGTTGACGGTGGATCGCTTCTTCATCAATACGGCGAATACGGCCGCTGTGGCAGTAATCCACGCCGTCATCAATCCCTAACGGCTGGGCAATGATAAAGTTGCCGCTGACCACGTTGATGTGCGCGCCCTGCAGCGGCGTATTGTTGAGGCTCATCGACAGCCGTGCGGTGATGTCCAGTTGCAGCAGGCCCGCCGCCTGCTTAACCAGCTCAAGCGTGTGGGCGTCGGTGACCCGGGTATGCTTGTGATAAATAGGTTCGTAGTTATGCTGCGCCAGATTGCTGTCGATCTGCGGCCGTGCGCCATAGACCACCACCAAACGAATCCCCAGGCTATGCAGCAGCCCGATATCGTTGACGATGTTGGAAAAATTCTCATGCTCTATGGCTTCTCCCCCAAGCATGACGACAAACGTCTTGCCGCGGTGGGCGTTGATATAGGGAACTGAGTGACGGAATCCTTGAACAAGCTCGGTACTACGTTCCTTCACGGCAAAACCTCTTTTGCATATTTATACGATATTTTTGTATTTTTATTCTTTTATTGCCTCGATGGCAAGCGGGAAATTGTCTGTATTTATTTGCGGAAGGGGCTAATGGGGTAATAAATTGAAAAACCTTGGAAAGATTTTCTGATGACAGCGCCGGGAGGATTCGTTAAAGTTTTTGCCATTCCCGTTTTATCGGCGTTTTTTCATCTGTTTTAACCTGTTACCACTGCCGGAGTCGCATGCCAAACTCAAATCACAATCTGGGCCGCCGTCGTATATTGCAGGGGGTTGCCGCAAGTTGGTTGCTGAGTGTGAGTCGCATAGGCTTCGCTGCATCATCGCACGTGATTGCCGTACGTGTCTGGCCTTCTTCTACTTATACCCGCGTGACGCTCGAATCAAACACCGAACTGAAATATAAACAGTTTGCGCTGACCAATCCCGATCGCGTGGTGGTGGATATCGAAGGGGTGCATCTCAATAGCGTATTGAAGGGCATTGTCGGCCAGGTTCGCGCTGACGATCCCTATTTGAAACAGGCGCGCGTCGGTCAGTTTGATCAAAACACCGTTCGGCTGGTGCTGGAACTTAAGCAGAGCGTCAGCCCTCATATGTTCACTCTGCCGCCGGTACCGGAATATCGCAACCGTCTGGTGATGGATCTGTATCCCAGCAAGGGCGGCACTGGCGAAGACTATGATCCGCTATTGGCATTACTGGAAGATTACAACAAGGGCGATCTCGAGCGCACTTTGCCGGCCGAGGCGCCGCAGGCAGGCAAGGCGGGGCGCGATCGTCCGATTGTCATCATGCTGGATCCCGGCCACGGCGGCGAGGATCCGGGGGCGATTGGCAAATTCAAAACGCGCGAGAAGGATATCGTGTTGCAGATCGCCCGCAGACTGAGCGCGTTAATCAAGCGCGAACCGAATATGAAGGTGTTTATGACGCGCAATGAAGATGTGTTTATTCCGCTGAAGGTGAGGGTGGCGAAGGCGCGCAAGCAGCGTGCCGATCTGTTCGTTTCTATCCATGCCGATGCCTTTACCAGCCAGGCCGCGCGGGGATCTTCGGTCTTTGCGCTATCGACCAAGGGCGCCACCAGTTCGGCGGCGAAATTCCTGGCGCAAACTCAAAACGAATCGGACCAAATCGGCGGCGTAAGCAAAAGCGGCGATCGCTATCTGGATCACACCATGTTTGATTTGATCCAAACCGCAACCATCAACGACAGCCTGAAATTCGGCAAGGAAGTGCTGAACCGAATGGGCAAAATAAACCGTTTGCACAAGAATCGCGTCGATCAGGCCGGTTTTGCGGTGTTAAAAGCCCCCGACATCCCTTCTATCCTGGTTGAGACGGCGTTTATCAGCAATATTGAAGAAGAGCGTAAGCTGCGGACCAGCCATTTCCAACAGCAGGTGGCGGAATCCATTCTGGCGGGTATCAAGGCATATTTCGCCAACGGCGGCGCGGCAGCGCGCGGATAAGGTGTAAGCTGATGCGGCTGGGTGGGGGCCTGGCCGGGTTTTGGCAGATTTCAGATACAAAAAAACACCCGCTAAGGTGCTTATTTGTAGTCATTAAGATTGGTTGCGGAGGCCGGATTTGAACCGACGACCTTCGGGTTATGAGCCCGACGAGCTACCAGGCTGCTCCACCCCGCGTCCGTCTTAATGCTTGTATTATCGAAACCCAACATTCATGTGATACCGCTGGTACAGTATCGGTTGGTTGCGGGGGCCGGATTTGAACCGACGACCTTCGGGTTATGAGCCCGACGAGCTACCAGGCTGCTCCACCCCGCGTCCGTATAATACTTTTTTCATCGAATCCCAACCTTTACGTGATACCGCTGATACAGTATCGGTTGGTTGCGGAGGCCGGATTTGAACCGACGACCTTCGGGTTATGAGCCCGACGAGCTACCAGGCTGCTCCACCCCGCGTCCGATGGAAGCGCACTATACTCTCCGTGCATTTTGTTGCAACCCTTTTTGCAATTAATTGGGTTAAAGCCATCTTTATGCTGAATTAGTCCGCAATTTGCGTTCTTTTTCATCGTTATCCGCCGTGCGGGTTTTTTTATTTGCGGCGATTCCCTTATCTATGGGTGTTTGTTATCGTTCGCCGGTAGATCATATCTGTTTGAGAGTGTGCGCGATGAAAGGACGTTGGGGCAAATACCTGCTGGGCGGGTTGATGGTAGCGGTATTGGCAGGCTGTTCGTCAAAGCCGACCGACCGGGGACAGCAGTATAAGGATGGCCACCTGGAACAGTCGCTGGAGTTGGTGAATCAACCCAACGCCAAAGGCGTGCCGGTTAACGCCAGGGATTACTCGAATCAGCTGATGGAGATTAAAAACGCGTCTCCTGCACTGTTTAATCGCAACAACAGCACCTTTCAGGCAGTGCAAAGCTGGATGGCGGCCGGTGCCGATACCCGTCAGTTGAACCAATACGGTCTCAGCGCCTATCAGATGGAAGGCGTGGACAATTACGGCAACGTGCAGTTCACCGGCTACTATACGCCGGTCGTGCAGGCGCGTTATACCCAGCAGGGTGAGTTCCGTTACCCGCTGTACCGCATGCCGCCAAAAGGCAAAGGCCGCCTGCCGGATCGCGCAGGTATATACTCGGGCGCGCTGGACGACCGTTATATTGTTGCCTACACCAACTCGCTGATGGACAACTTTATGATGGAAGTTCAGGGCAGCGGCTATGTGGATTACGGCAATGGTCAACCGCTGGTGTTCTTCGGCTACGGCGGCAAGAACGGCCATGCCTATCGCAGCATCGGTAAAGTGCTGATCGATCGCGGCGAAGTGGCCAAGGCGGATATGTCGATGCAGGCGATTCGCCAGTGGGCCGATACCCACAGCGCAGCAGAAGTGCGTGAGTTGCTGGAGCAGAACCCTTCCTTTGTGTTCTTCCGTCCGGAGGCTTTTGCGCCGGTACGGGGCGCCAGTGCGGTACCTTTGATTGCCAAAGCTTCGGTAGCTTCCGACCGTTCACTGATCCCGGCAGGCACCACGCTGCTGGCAGAAGTGCCTCTGCTGGACAACAAGGGTAAATTCACGGGAAAATATGAGATGCGCCTGATGGTGGCTCTGGACGTGGGTGGCGCTATCAAAGGCCAGCACTTCGATATGTACCAGGGCATCGGGCCTGACGCCGGCCACTCGGCGGGGTATTACAATCATTACGGCCGAGTCTGGGTGCTGAAAGGCGGTAACACCGGTACGCCATTGTTCACCAGCCAGACTTCTTCCGCTAACGGCGGTTCGTTGTTGGTTACCCGCTGATGACAATAAGTCATAGGGTACGCCGATATTGACCCGCAAGGGCCGGATCTTCCGGCCCTTATCATTTGCATTGTTAAGGTAAGTAACGCGTTATGAGCACAGCCTATTCTGAAGCCTATCTGCAGCGTTTTGGCGGCACGGCACGTTTATACGGCCAGCAGGCGCTGGCGCTGTTTGCCCAGGCGCATGTGTGCGTGATTGGCATCGGCGGCGTGGGTTCCTGGGCGGCAGAGGCCCTGGCCCGTACCGGGATCGGCGCCATTACGCTGATCGATATGGATGATGTCTGCGTCACCAATACCAACCGCCAGATCCATGCATTGCGTCAGCACGTTGGCCAGTCAAAGACAGAGGTGATGGCGGAACGCATTCTGGCGATCAACCCTGAATGCCGGGTAACCTGTATTGACGACTTTATAACTGCGGACAACGCGGCAGAGCTGCTGAACAACAATTTCAGCTACGTGATAGACGCGATCGATAGCGTACGGCCGAAGGCTGCGCTGCTGGCTTATTGCCGTCGTTACAAGATCCCGGTGGTCACTACCGGCGGCGCCGGCGGGCAAATAGATCCGACGCAGATAGCGGTAGCCGATCTGGCGAAGACCATTCAGGATCCGTTGGCGGCCAAGCTGCGCGAGCGGCTGAAGAATGATTTCAACGTGGTGAAGAACAGTAAGGGCAAGCTCGGCATTGATTGCGTGTTTTCCAGCGAACCGCTGGTGTATCCGCAGCCGGACGGCACGGTTTGCGCATCGCGCAGCACCGCGGAAGGGCCAAAAAGAATGGACTGCAGCGCGGGATTCGGTGCGGCGACCATGGTTACCGCTACCTTCGGCTTTGTCGCCGTGTCCCACGCCTTGAAGAAAATGGTAGCGAAAGCCGCACGTCAGGCGTAACGAGCGGCGATCGCTTTCACCGCGGCGGCCAACGCTTCCAGCCCGCTGGCACGGGTGGCGCTGAGCTGAGCGCGCAGCGCCAGTTGCTCAAACAGCGCCAACGGATCCATTGCCGCAATTTGCTGCGGCGTTTTACCTTCCACGGCTGTCAGCACTACCGCCAGCAGGCCGCGTACGATGCGGCCTTCGCTGTCGCCATAAAAATGCAGCGTGCCGTCAGCCAATAATTGATGCCCCAGCCAGACGCGGTTCTCACAGCCGCTGAGCTCCATCTCTGCCGTGCGTAACGGCTCCGGCAGTGGCGGCAACTGTTTCGCCAGCATAATCAGTTGGCGATAGCGATCCTCCCACTGTTTAAGCTCGGTAAATTTTACGATCAGCGCCTCGGCGGTAATTTCGCTGCCAAAGGGATGTGGGGCAAGCATAGCGTCTCCGAAGTTAATTTAGTCGGCCAGCAGATCTATGGCGTTGATCAGCGCTGTCACCAGGTTTTCAACGTCTTCTGTGGTGTTGTAAGGAGCGAATGACGCACGCAGTGTACCGCTGACGCCCAACGCCGCCATCAGCGGCTGGGCACAGTGCTGGCCGGCGCGCAGCGCAATACCTTGCTCTGCCAACAGAGTGACGATATCGCTGTGATGAATGCCGGCAATATCGAATGCCAGCAGGCTGGAACCTGAACAGCGGAAGCTGCGAAAGCCCGGTAACTGCGCCAGCCGTTGCTCGGCCAGATCGGCCAAATCGCGGCTGTAGCGCTCGGCGCCTGCTCTATCCTGAGTGCCAAGCCATTCCAGTGCCGCGGCCAGCCCCAGTACGCCGGCGATATTGGGTGTGCCGGCCTCAAAGCAGTGCGGCGGTTTCTGCGGCGTGAAGCCCTCGAATGACACCTGGGTCAGCATTTTACCGCCGCCTTGCCACGGTGCCATCAGTGCCAGTAATTCGCTTTTTCCGTACAGCGCACCTATCCCGGTCGGGCCATACAGCTTGTGGCCGGAGAAAGCGTAAAAATCAATATCAAGCTGCTGAACGTCGGCCGGACAGTGCACTATGCCCTGCGCTCCGTCGATCATCACGCGCGCGCCGACGCCGTGGGCCAGAGTGATGGCTTGCGCCAGATCCGGGCAACCGCCGGTGACGTTGGACATTTGCCCCAGCGCCAACAGCCGGGTTTTATCGTTGAGCAGCCTGGGGAGCTGTGCCAGGTCCGGCAGGCGATCGGCACCAAGCGGCAATTTAACCACCCGCGCGCCAGTTTGTTCCGCCACCATCAACCAGGGGATCAGGTTGGCGTGGTGTTCGGCTTCGCTCACCAGAATTTCGTCACCCGGTTGCAGCCGGGGGCGGGCATAGCTTTGCGCCACCAGATTGATTGCCTCGGTGGTGCCGCGTACCCAAATAATGTCATCGGCCGTGGGGGCATTGATCAGCGTAGCGACCTGCCGGCGCGCCTGTTCGAAGCGGGCGGTCAAATCCTGCGCCGCGCGGTGTTGGCTGCGATGCACAGTGGCGGCGTCGTCACGGTAAAACTGCTGCGTCGCCGCGATAACCGCCAGAGGCTTCAACGCGGTGGCGGCGCTGTCGAGATAACTTCCCGCCTGCTGCAGGGCCGGAAACTGATTACGAAAATCGGTGGGATTAAAAGGTGTCATACCCTGATTGTCACTGGCTGAGTCAATGGGTGATCCTGTCCTATTTTTTCGTCGGAGACAAGTTCTCCCGTCCATTCGGACTTATCGCCTGGAAATCTCTCATAAGTTTGTTATGCTATTAAGTGCCTACCAAGTAATGGCGTTAAATAACATAAAAGGTTTTTTACAGCATTTTTATCTACAAGGAGTCCGCAATGAAGAAAACAGCCGCAGTTATTTCTGCCCTGATGCTAACGTTTACCCTGGCCGCATGTTCCAGCAATTACGTAATGCATACCAATGATGGACGCACCATTGTCGCTGACGGAAAACCAAAGGTGGATAACGACACAGGCATGATCAGCTATAAAGACGCCAACGGCGTTGAACAGCAGATCAACCGTTCAGACGTGAAAGAGATGGTTGAAAGCAACCAGTAACCTCGTCAAAAAACGGGCAAAAAAAAGCACCGCAAATATTGCGGTGCTGCATAAAATCACTATGGACAGACAGGGTAAATGTACAGGAAGTGAAAAAACAGTAGCTTAGCTACCATGTCTGGATTGCCAGACAATTTGCAAACACAACATCACAACCACAAGCCAAAAGTTCATCGGCGTCCTCGACACCCACTCCCTTTTCGTTCCGGCCCGGGAAGTGCCGCCACTATAGGTATTTGCTGGCGCATGCTCAACGGACAATTTATAATGGCTCGGATTAAAAAAACTAATGATAGCGGTTTGCTGTCGTGGACCTGCAACTTGGTACACAGCGTCGCCTGATTTTTTATGCCGAATCATTCGGAATATTGTTACACAAAAGTAGCTAATAAATGTCTAAACGCTTACCACCTCTCAATGCGCTGCGGGTCTTCGACGCGGCGGCTCGCCACCTGAGTTTTACCAAAGCGGCAGAAGAGCTGTTCGTTACCCAGGCTGCCGTGAGCCATCAGATCAAGTCGCTGGAGGACTTCCTCGGCCTGAAGCTGTTTCGGCGGCGCAATCGCTCGCTGCTGCTGACGGAAGAAGGGCAAAGTTATTACCTGGATATCAAGGAAATCTTCTCTTCGATCAACGAAGCTACCCGCAAGTTGCAGGCGCGCAGTGCCAAGGGGGCATTAACCGTCAGTTTGCCGCCGAGTTTCGCCATTCAGTGGTTGGTGCCAAGGCTCTCTGGCTTTAACTCAGCTTATCCGGGGATAGACGTGCGCATCCAGGCGGTGGACCGTGAGGAAGAGAAACTGGCGGACGATGTCGATGTAGCGATTTTTTATGGTCGCGGCAATTGGCCAGGGGTGCGCGCCGAACGTTTATACGCGGAATATCTGTTGCCTGTGTGTTCACCCAGCCTGCTGACCGGGGAACATGCGTTAAAAGTGACGGACGATCTGGCTTATCACACGCTACTGCATGATACTTCACGCCGCGATTGGCTGGCTTATACGCGACAGTTGGGATTGCAGCACATTAATGTGCAACAGGGGCCGATTTTCAGCCACAGCGCAATGGTGGTTCAGGCTGCGGTTCATGGTCAGGGAGTGGCGCTGGTGAATAACGTGATGGCGCAAACTGAAATCGAAGCCGGGCGGCTGGTTTGCCCGTTTAACGATGTACTGGTCAGTAAAAACGCTTTTTATCTGGTATGCCATGACAGCCAGGCAGAACTGGGTAAAATAGCCGCCTTTCGTCAGTGGATCCTGGCACGGGCAGCCAGCGAGCAGGAAAAATTCCGCTTTCGCTATGAACAATAAGGCCGGACGCCGTTCTGCGGCAGCCGGCTTTCTTCAAAAAGGTAAATAACGATGAGCAGTCGTTCAATGCTGATTTTTGCCGCTATCAGCGGCTTTGTATTTGTTGCCCTGGGCGCGTTTGGCGCGCACGTATTAAACGGCACGCTGGGTGCAAACGAGATGGCCTGGATCCGTACCGGGTTGGATTACCAAGGGTTCCATACCCTGGCGATCCTGGTGCTGGCGGTGGCGATGCAGCGCCGCGTCAGCCTGTGGTTTTATTGGAGCGGGGCGCTGTTGGCGCTCGGCACCGTACTGTTCAGCGGCAGTCTGTATTGTCTGGCGCTGTCACACCTGAAGGTCTGGGTCTATATCACGCCGGTTGGCGGCGTGTGCTTCCTGATCGGTTGGGCATTGATGTTGATTGGCGCTTTGCGTCTGAGGAAAAAGGCCGAGCGCCATGAATAAGCTTGCGTTGTATTGCCGTCCTGGTTTTGAAAAAGAGTGTGCGGCGGAAATTACCGCCAAGGCTGCCGAGCTGGAAGTCTTTGGTTTTGCCCGGGTAAAAGATAACAGCGGCTACGTGCTGTTCGAGTGCTATCAGCCGGATGACGCCGACCGCCTGGCGCGGGAAATCCCGTTCCGTGAACTGATTTTTGCCCGCCAGATACTGGTGGTTGGCGAACTGCTGCGCGATCTGCCACCGGAAGATCGCGTGTCGCCGATTGTTGGCATGTTGATTGGCGTGGTCGATCGCGGCGGTGAGCTGCGAGTGGAAGTGCCGGACACCAACGAAAGCAAAGAGCTGATGAAGTTCTGCCGCAAGCTGACCGTGCCGCTGCGTGCCGCAATGCGTGAGCAAAAGGTGCTGATGGCGCGTGAGAACGCGACCCGTCCGGTGGTTCACGTGTTCTTTATCGCACCGGGGTGCTGTTATGTCGGTTACTCCTTCAGTAACAACAATTCGCCGTTCTATATGGGGATTCCGCGCCTCAAGTTCCCCTCCGACGCGCCGAGCCGTTCTACGCTGAAACTGGAAGAGGCGTTCCACGTGTTCATTCCCGCCGATGAGTGGGACGAACGTTTGAGCAGTGGCATGCACGCGGTCGATCTGGGCGCTTGCCCGGGCGGCTGGACCTATCAACTGGTGCAACGCAGCATGATGGTGCATGCGGTGGATAATGGCCTGATGGCGCAGAGCCTGATGGATACCGGGCAGGTTACGCATCATCGCGCCGACGGTTTCAAATACGAACCAAGCAGCAGCAAGATTTACTGGCTGGTGTGCGACATGGTGGAGAAACCGGCCAAAGTGACCAGCTTGATGATCCAGTGGTTGGTCAAAGGTTGGTGCCGTGAGGCGATTTTCAACCTGAAGCTGCCGATGAAAAAACGTTACGAAGAGGTTTCGCAGAATCTGCAGACCATCAAGGAAGCGTTGGATGCGGTTGGCATCAGTTCAGAAATTCATGCCAAACAGCTTTATCACGATCGTGAAGAAGTCACTGTACATGTGCGCCGTATGTGGTCGGCGGTGCCGGGGCGTCGCGACGAGCGCGAATAACTACCGGGCGCTGCTTGCAGCGCCTTTAGCTAACCGGTAACCGCAACTGCTGCAGGTTGCCGGTTAGCGTCAAATCGGTGCGCAGCGTGGCGACCTTTTTACTGACGTAAGCCATGTCGCGGTGTTGTTGCAACTTGCCGCGCCATTTTTCCGCCACCTGTTCCAGATCCTGATACAGCCCATCCAACGTACCCGCCTGTTGTAATAACAATACCGCTGTTTTCGGCCCGATGCCGGCCACGCCAGGAATTTTGCTGCTGCTTATTCCCGCCAGTCCCCAGTAATCCGCCAATTGCTGTGGCGCAACCCCGAATTCCTGTTGCACAAAGGGCATGTCCAGCCAGCGTTTCTGGAAGTAATCGCGGATCTGCACGTTGGGCGCCAACAGTTGGCAATAACCTTTGTCGGTGGACACTATCGTCACCTGATGGCCGCCGCCGGCGACCTTGGCCGTCAGCGTTGCCGCCAGATCGTCCGCCTCATTGCCCGGCGAATGCCAGCAGGCGACGCCGAGCGCTTCGAATGCCTGCCGCAGCTGTGGCATTTCCTGCTGTAAGTTTTCCGGCATCGGCGAGCGTCCGGCTTTGTAGTCGGGCAGAATTTGGTGACGCCAGCTTTCACTGCGGTCATCTTCGTCGAATACTGCCACCGCGTGGGTTGGCCGGCTGTGCTGGATCAGCTGTTGCAGCGCATGCTGGCAGGCATTCACGCAGGGAGAACCCTGCACGGCGTGGATGCGGCGAATTAAGTTCAGGGCGTCAACAATCAGTAGGTGTATAGGCATTTATTCGTCGTCTTTCAAGCCGCAGCGTGGCTGACTTCCCGTACCCATCTCAGTTTCTGTAGCGGGCGAATATATCGCTCCGACGAATGCGGGCACAGAATGGAGCGTATCTACAATGCCTGAGTACGCTTGCCGCCTGGCTGTAGAGTAAAGTCAGATAAAAGAAGGGCGGCTCTACGCCGCCCTGAGGTATCAGGCTACGATTTCATAGCAGGGCACATAGGCGCTGCCCGGTAGCTTCATGCGGTGCTGGGCGACAAAGCCCTGCAACAGACTGTCCATTTGTTTCATCATCTGCGGCTCGCCGTGCAGTTTGTACGGGCCAAATTGCTCGATGGCATGAATGCCATTTTCCTTCACGTTGCCGGCCACGATGCCGGAAAACGCGCGGCGCAGCGCAGCGGCCAACTGTTCGGCCGGTTGGTCCGGATACAGATTGAGATTCGCCATGTTTTCGTGGCTTGGCTCAAACGGCAGTTGCAGATCGGGTGCTATGCGGATCGACCAGTTAAAACTGTAGGCATCGCCGGTGTTGCGACGGTTCTCTTTCACCAGCGGCATGGCTTTTTTCATCTGCCGTGCCACTTCGGCCGGATCGTCGATGATGATGGTGTAATGACGGCGCGCTTCATCACCCAGGGTGTTCATGATGAACTCGTCCAGTACGCGGAAGTAATCGGCGCTCTCTTTCGGCCCGGTGAGGATCAGTGGCAATACTTGTTCGCTGTTTTCCGGATTCATCAAAATACCCAGCAGATACAGCAGCTCTTCCGCCGTGCCGACGCCACCCGGGAAGATGATGATGCCGTGTGCGATGCGCACGAAGGCTTCCAGACGTTTTTCGATGTCCGGCATGATCACCAGCTCATTGACCAGCGGGTTAGGCGGTTCGGCGGCGATGATCGAAGGTTCTGTCATGCCGATAAAACGGCTGTTGCGGTAGCGCTGTTGCGCATGACCCACGGCGGCGCCTTTCATCGGCGCTTCCATCGCTCCCGGCCCACAGCCGGTGCAGATATTCAGCTCGCGCAGGCCAAGCTGGCTGCCGACCTTGCGGGCGTACAGGTATTCATTTTCATTGATGGAGTGGCCGCCCCAACACACCACCAGATTAGGATCTTCATCGAGGTGCAACGCTCGGGCGTTGCGCAGGATGGAGAATACCAGGTTGGTGATGTGGGCCGAATTTTCCAGGTTCAGATGCTGGAAACGGCCGGCGCTGTCGATTTGGCCGTGAACGAACAGGATATCGCGCAGCACGGCGAACAGGTTGGCCTGCAGAGAGCGAATAATTCTGCCGTCGACAAAGGCATCTTCCGGTGGGTTCACCAGCTCGAGTTTGACTCCGCGCTCACGGCGCAGAACGTTGATATCAAAGGTTTCATAGCGTGAAAGCAGCTGTTTGCTGTTGTCGGTTTGACTGCCGGAATTCAACACGGCCAGCGAACAGTTGCGGAACAAACGGTACAGATCGCTGCTGGCGGTGCGCTTCAGCATGTCTACTTCCAGCTGCGACAGCAAATCCATAGAGCCAAGCGGGCTGATGTGTGTAATCAAGGTAACTCCTTTGCACCCGAGGCGGGGCAGTAGTAATCCATACGCAGCAGAACAGCATCTCGTTATTGTTAGCGCACTGCGGTCAATGACTGGCCGCAGCCTTTCTTAACCTTACCGCCGTCCCCTGATTTTTACCAATACAAACCGCTCGTTAGCTTAGTTGTTGAGCAATGCTTCGCACTATTGGCGCGCCAGACGGCCATGCGATGGAACAAAGTCAAGGTTACTGCGCCAGGGGTTGATGTCCAGGCCGCCGCGACGGGTGTAGCGCGCATACACCGACAGGCTCTCTGGCCGGCAATAGCGCATAAGATCGTTGAAGATGCGCTCAACGCACTGTTCATGGAATTCGTTGTGGTGACGGAAGGAAACCAGATAGCGCAACAGCGCTTCACGATCGATTTGCGCACCGCGATACTGGATTTGCACCGACCCCCAGTCGGGTTGGTTGGTGATCAGGCAGTTTGACTTCAGCAGGTGGCTGACAAGTTGCTCTTCAACCTGACGGGTGCCGGTGGCATTCAGCAGGTAATCGGCGTTGAACTCGTAGTTATCAATACGGATGTCCTGATGATCGATGCATTCTCCCTCCAACCGGGCGATAGGGCTGCCTTCCACCTGATCGATGCTGAACAAGGCGACGCTGACATCACCCTGCGCGCAGGCGGACAGATCGCGTTGCAGCGTGCTGCGCACCGTCTCCCAGTCGGTAAATTGGGTCTGGTTAAAGCTGTTGAGGTAAAGCTTGAAACTTTTGGATTCGATGAGGTTGATGCTGTTGGCGTTGAGGCTAATCTCGCCCACCGCGACCTGCGGCAAGCCGTTGCCGTTCAGCCATGAGAGCTCATACAGGGTCCAGATATCGGCACCGTGGAACGGCAGGCTGTCCGGATACAAACCCAGCGGTTCACGGTTCATGCTGCGCGGCACCGCCTGCAGCAGCTGAGCGTCGTAGCGATCGCGGTATGCGGTAGGTTTGCCCAGAGTCAGTGCCGACAGGGCGTGATGGTCTTGATAGGAGGACATCTGCTGTCACCTCGGTGATAGATAGGTACAATAGCCTCCAGTTTACCGTATGCGAGAAAAAATATGGACCATGATGTACCGAACGCCCTGCGTGAATTCACCCAGCGCTATGTCGATCTTTGGCAGCAGGAGCGCGGTCATGCGCCGGCGAGCCAGGATTTGTACGGCGTGCCATCGCCTTGCATTGTAGAAACGCGCGACGATGAAGTGCTGTGGTTGCCGCAACCCTTCCCCCCGGCGATGACGTTGGAAAAAGTGGAGGTCGCGCTTGAGATACGGCTGCAACCGGACATTAACCTGTTTTATACCCAGCAGTATGCGGGGGATATGAGAGCGCAGTTCGGTGAACACCTTGTGACCCTGCTGCAGGTGTGGAGCGAAGACGATTTTATTCGCCTGCAGGAGAATTTGATCGGCCATCTGGTGACGCAAAAGCGGCTGAAGCTGTCGCCGACGTTATTCCTGGCAACCACTGAATCCGAGATGACGATGGTCTCGCTGTGCAACGTCAGCGGCAATGTCGTACTGGAACAATTCGGCAGCGATAAACGCACCTTGCTGGCGGCTTCGCTGGGGAATTTCCTCGATGCATTGCGCCCTCAGTTGAGTATTTAACGCCGTATCTAGCCTCACTCGTGTGAGATATCTCGCACACGGGCTGTGAGAGATCGCTTTTAATTTTTTGTGCTCTGCGATCTGGATTGTCTTTATTGTTATCCAGATCAATTGGTTAGATTTTCTTTAGGATAACTCTTAGTGTTAATTTAGCCTGATCCTTATGCTAATCCCTTGTGAAGCCGAGATAATTAAGCGATCTTATGGTTACCGGAACGGATACGGTGGAGCAGGAAAGCATCAGGATGATGCAGCTTCAGGAAGAGGAAATGGATGCGCTCAGTGAAGAGCGAAGGACGGCGTCAGGAGATGCCAAGGATGTTTCAGGATTGAAACCAGGGACACCTCCAGGATGGAGATTGAGAGCCGGCAAAGGATGGTTGGCGGGTCATGAAGACTAAGGAACCGCGTCAGGACGATGCTACAGGATAGAGCAAGGACGGTTGGGTCAGGATGGCCGCAGGAAAAGTTTTCAAGGATTGAGCAGGGAGCACACTGTGTAGCGGGACAGCTATAAAACGAACCGGGGGCACTGTTAACGCAGTGCCCCCAACTTTTTATGGCGGTTTTATATCTTAAGTATCAAAGAACGCTACCCCTTCTCAAACTCTTCGTTATTGTTAACCAATCGCCCCCAGCGTATCGCCGTTGCTCTGTGTTTTCGGCAACAGGAACAGCGTGGCGTAAATATCCAACAGATATATCGCCGCCAGCAGGCTGATTGCCGCCGTGAAGGACACCTGCGTCACCAAGGCCCCAATCACCAATGGCCCCAACCCGCCTACGCCGCGCCCGAGATTAAACAAAATATTTTGTGCGGTAGCGCGCACCTGGACCGGATAGGTATCGGAGATCAACGCGCCGTAGCCGCCAATCATGCCATTGACGAATAACCCCATTAGCGCGCCGGCGAACAGCATCAGCATGGGATCGCCAAGTTGCGCATAGACCACGACCATCACCACGGCGCCAATCTGATAGACAATAAAAATCTTCCAGCGGGCGAAGCGATCGGCCAATACGCCAAACAGCCAGATGCCCAGCGTCATTCCGAGTACGGTTACCGCAGTCCACAGGCCAGATTTGGTCAGCGAAAAACCGAAATTTTTTGCCAGGTAGGTCGGCATCCAAATCATCAGCCCGTAATACCCGAAGTTCTGCACTGAGCACAGAATAAAAATGCCGATACTGGCTTTGCTGGTGGTCCGGTCTTTAAACAGCAGCTTTACGCGCTGGGTAAAGGAGAGCTGCTGGCCACTATTTTGTTGGCGTACGAATTCCTCCGGCTCACCCAGTGTGCGGCGGATGAGAAATGACGCGATTGCCGGCAGTAACCCAACCAGGAACATGCCGCGCCAGCCGATATGCGTCAACAGCAGCGGGGTGAGGAAAGCCGCCGCCAGAACGCCAAGTTGCCAGCCCATGCCAACATAGGCGGAGGCGCGGTTGCGCTTTTCCGCCGGCCAGGCTTCGGCTATCAGCGCCATGCCGATGCCGAACTCTCCCCCCAACCCGATCCCCGCCAGCGTGCGATAGGCGAGCAAATCCCAATAGCCCTGCGCCAGAGCGCACAGGCCGGTAAACAGGGAGAACATCAGGATGGTGATGGTCAGTACCCGGATGCGGCCAAAGCGATCGCTGAGGTGGCCGAAAATCACGCCGCCCAATACGGCGCCGATCAGCGTCCAGGTCACCAGTGAGCCGGCGGCGGAAGAGGTTAGCCCCAGTTCGATGCTGATGGCCGGCAGCATAAAGCCGAGGATCAGCAGATCAAAGCCGTCCATCGCGTAACCGGTGACCGAAGCCAGCATGGCTTTGCCGGGCGTTGCATGATTTTTTATTGGTGTGATTGCAGGCATGTGTCTAATCTTTGCGGTTTATTCGGTGAACTCATTGTGCCGTGCGGCGGCGTGCGCCACCAGATCAAATGCGGTCGATGTCATCAACTCAGCCGAATTTGGGCTATAAAGGGTAAAATGCTATGCTTTGCCGCCTTTCAGCCACGCCGCTGAATATCATGGTTTAAACGGATCGGGAATGCAGATGAGTATACAAAATCAGGTTCGCCTTAGTTTGCAGGCGATTGAACAGTCAATGCGAGAGCTGGCGCTGTGGCAAGCCACGCCGCCCGAGCCTGAAGCCTTCGCCAGCACCGAACCCTTCTGCGTTGACAGCATGCTGGCCGAAGAGTGGCTGCAATGGATATTTCTGCCGCGGATGTACGCGCTACTGGATGCGCATGCGCCATTGCCGACGCGTTTCGCCATTACGCCTTACTTTGAAGAGGCGCTCAAAGATAAGGATCCGAACTGCATGCCGCTGCTGGTGCTGCTGGAGCGTTTGGATCTTATGTTGAATAAAGAACCGCAATAATGATTGAGATTCTTTACCAGGATGAGCATTTGGTGGCGGTGAACAAGCCGTCGGGCTGGCTGGTGCATCGCAGTTGGCTGGATCGTCACGAAACCCGGTTTATGATGCAGACGGTGCGTGACCAGATAGGTCAGCACGTGTTTACCGTGCATCGCCTCGACCGCCCGACCTCCGGCGTGCTGTTGATGGCGCTGTCCAGCGAAGTGGCGCGTCTGCTGTCGCAGCAGTTCGAGCAGCACCAAGTGCAGAAAACCTATCATGCGGTGGTGCGTGGCTACGTGCAGGAAGGGGCAACTCTCGACTACCCGCTGACGGAAGAACTGGACAAAATCGCCGATAAGCATACCGCCGTCGATAAAGGTCCGCAGCCGGCGGTCACCCACTACCGGCCGCTGGCGCAGGTGGAGATGCCGGTGGCCATTGGCCGTTATGACAGCGCGCGCTACAGCTTGATGGAGCTGAAGCCGGAAAACGGCCGTAAGCATCAGTTGCGTCGCCATATGGTGCATCTTCGTCATCCGATCATTGGTGACAGTAAGCACGGCGACCTGCGTCAGAACCGCGGCATGGCCCAGCACTTCGGCTGCCCGCGCTTGATGCTGCACGCCAGTCATCTGCAGTTGAACCATCCTGTGACCGGTGAGCCGTTACCTATTTCCGCACGCTGGGATGAATCCTGGCAGGGAGTCATGTCGCAGTTTGGCTGGGCAGGGGTTTTCCCTGAGCTCGCCGGGGTTGAGTTTAGTGCGGCTAACGGTCAGGATAACGGGTAATTTTCAAAGGTAATTGAGGGAGTAGGGGCAATGGCTCAGGTTGGAATCTTCGTGGGAACGGTCTACGGCAACTCACTGCTGGTGGCGGAAGAGGCGGAAAATATCCTTGGCGAGCAGGGGCATGAGGTCAAACTGTTTGAAGAGGGCACGCTTGAGGCTTGGCAATTCTACCGCCAGCACTATGCGCTGGTGATCACCTCCACCACAGGTCAGGGCGATTTACCGGACAGCATTGCGCCGCTGTTCCACGCCATCCGCGATCAGGTCGGCTACCAGCCGGAACTGCGCTATGGGCTGATTTCGCTCGGTGACAGCAGTTATGACAATTTCTGTGGCGCAGGGCGTGCGTTTGATGCGCTATTGCAAGAGCAGGGAGCAACCCGCGTGGGGGATGTGTTGGAAATCGATGCGATGGAACAGCCCGAGCCGGAAGTGGTTTCCTGCCCGTGGGTTGAGCAGTGGGGCTCATTGCTGAAATAAGATACCGACCCGCCGTCTTTCAGGCGGCTTCCGACAGATTTGTTGTAAGGGGTGAAGCTATTTGCCCCGACTAATACGGGCGCAGCATGCCGCGCCCTACAGCGAGCGGGTTCTTATTTTCCGCGGGTCAGTTTTTCCAGATCGGATTCGATCTCGGCAATCTTGTGGGATACCACGCCTTCCAGATGACGCAGGTCATCAAGAATTTTGCGTTTCAGATCCACTTCGACCTGATCGCGCTGGCACAGTTGATCCAGTTCATCAATGACGTAACGCAGATTCGGGTTGATCTCGTGAATTTCTTTGTAACCCTGACCGGCATTATCCGCCACTACGGTTTTGCGTTGGCGCGGGTATTTGAACTTCACGCTCTTGGCAAAGAATTCGCCTTTATCCTTGCGGAAGTAAATCTTAAGAATGTCGTTATTGGCCTCCTGACGCAGGCTATAGCGATCGACATCTTCCGGTTGACTGATTCCCAAGCTTTTCAGGTTGTCATACATAATAGCGCCACCTTATAAATAGACTTTATTCCACGGTCTGGGATTATGGCGAAAAACCGCGCCAGAGACTGTGACTGCTCGCGTACTGAAGACAAAAAAATAGCGGGTGAGTCACCCGCCAAGTCTATTTTAGTCGATGGTGCGCAATAACTCATTAATGCCGACTTTACTGCGCGTTTTGGCGTCGACTTTCTTGACGATGACCGCACAGTACAGGCTGTAAGAACCGTCTTTGGACGGCAGGTTACCTGAAACCACCACCGAGCCGGCCGGGACGCGGCCGTAATGCACTTCGCCGGTTTCACGGTCATAAATGCGGGTGCTCTGGCCGAGGTAAACGCCCATGGAGATTACCGAACCTTCTTCGACGATCACGCCTTCAACCACTTCTGAACGCGCGCCGATGAAGCAGTTGTCTTCAATGATGGTCGGGTTGGCCTGCAGCGGTTCCAGTACGCCACCGATGCCGACGCCGCCGGACAGGTGAACGTTTTTGCCAATCTGCGCGCAAGAACCCACGGTAGCCCAGGTATCGACCATGGAGCCTTCGTCAACGTAAGCGCCGATATTCACGTAGGACGGCATCAATACGGTATTGCGTGCAATGAATGCGCCCTGGCGAACGGTCGCCGGCGGTACCACGCGGAAGCCTTCTTTCTGGAAGCGCGCTTCGTCGTAATCGGCAAATTTCATCGGCACTTTGTCGTAGTAACGGGTTTCGGCACCGTCCATCACTTTGTTGTCGTTGATGCGGAAAGAAAGCAGCACGGCCTTTTTCAGCCACTGATGCGTAACCCACTGACCGTCAATCTTCTCGGCAACGCGCAGGGCGCCGCTGTCCAACAGGCCGATCACCTGGTTTACCGCTTCGCGCGTTACGGTGTCTACGTTCGCCGGAGTGATATCCGCGCGGCGTTCGAAGGCGCTTTCAATAACGTTTTGTAATTGCTGCATGCTGTTCTCTGTCCTGATGTTGTTGTCTACGAAAAGGTAACTTGTATCACATTTTATCGTTTGGATTGAGGGCCTCTGTCAACCGTTGTTCCAACTTTCTGCGCGTTTCCGAATTCAGAGCGCGCCGATCGCTGTCTGCCAGAATAAATAAGTCCTCAACTCGCTCGCCAATGGTGGAAATTCGCGCGCCGTGCAGCGACAGGCCGAGATCGGCGAACACTTCGCCCACTCGCGCCAGCAACCCTGGTTGATCAAGGGCGGTCAGCTCCAGATAGCTGCGGCGATCGGTATGGGTCGGCAGGAAGTTGACTTCGGTCGGCACGCTGAAATGGCGCAGCTTGGAGGATGGCCTGCGTACGCGCGGCGGCTGATATTCCCGCTGGGTGATGGTTTGCACCAGCGCATGGCGGATCGCCGTATGGCGGTCCTGAGCCAGCGGGCTGCCGTCCGGCTCTAACACGATGAAGGTATCCATCGCCATGCCGTCGCGATTGGTGAAAATCTGTGCGTCGTGCACGCTCAGGTTACGGCGATCCATCTCGCCGGCCACGGCGGCAAACAGGTAAGGGCGGTCCGGGCTCCAGATGAAGATTTCAGTGCCGCCGCGTGTCGCCTGGCGGCTGACCAGCACCAGGGGTTTGGTGGAGTCATGGGCCAGCAGATGACGGGCGTGCCAGGCCAGTTGGTTGGGCGAATGGCGCAGGAAGTAGTCGGCTCGGCAGCGGCTCCAGATGCGGTGCAACGCCTCTTCGTCGATATTGTCCATGCGCAGCAGCGCCAGCGCTTGCAGGCGGTGGTGGCGTACGCGTTCGCGCAAGTCCGGGCTGTTTTGCATGCCGCGGCGCAACTGTTTTTCCGTCGCAAAGTACAGTTCACGCAACAGGCTCTGTTTCCAGCTGTTCCACAGCGTTTCGTTGGTGGCGCAGATATCCGCCACCGTCAGACAAACCAGATAGCGCAGGCGCGTTTCGCTCTGCACTTCAGCGCTGAATTGCTGGATAACCGTGGGATCCTGGATATCGCGGCGCTGGGCGGTCACCGACATCAGCAGATGGCAGCGTACCAGCCAGGCCACCAGTTGGGCCTCGCGAGAATTCAGACCGTGCAGTTCGGCGAACTCCAGCGCATCTTGTGCGCCGAGAATTGAGTGGTCACCGCCGCGGCCTTTGGCGATATCGTGGAACAGCGCCGCCAGCAGCAGAAGTTCTGGGTTCGGCAGGCGCGGATAGAGCTCCACGCACAGCGGATGGCGTGGCCGCGTTTCTGCATCGGCGAAACTTTCCAGCTTTTGCAGAACCCGAACGGTGTGTTCGTCGACAGTATAGGCGTGGAACAGATCGAACTGCATTTGCCCGACGATCTTGCCCCACTGCGGCATGTAGGCCCACAGCACGCTGTGACGATGCATCGGTACCAGCGCGCGCGACACTGCGCCAGGGTGGCGCAAAATGGCCATAAACAGATCGCGTGCTTCCGGAATGTTGCACAGCGGTTGTTTCAGATGGCGGCGTGCGTGGCGCAATTGGCGCACGGTGGTGGAGTAAATGCCTTTGATTTCGCGGTTGCGTACCATCAGGTAAAACATCCGCATGATGGCTTCCGGCTGGCGGATGAATAGCGTTTCGTCACGCAGGTCTATCAGATCGCCGCGCAGCTGGAAATCTTCGTTCAGCGGGCGTGGCTTTTCCGTGGCGTCCAGCGCCAGGATCGCTTCGTCGAACAGTTGGAGCAGCATATGATTCAGTTCGCCGACGCGGCGCGTCATGCGGTAGAAATCCTTCATCATGTGTTCAACCGGTTCGTTGCCTTCCCCCTCATAACGCAGCAATTGCGCCACATTGAGTTGGCGATCGAACAGCAGCCGGTTGTCGTAACGCGGTAGCACCAAATGCAGTGCGAAGCGGATACGCCACAGGAAGCTCTGGCATTCATTGAGCTCGTTGCGTTCGGCTTGGGTGAGAAAACCGAAACCGACCATTTCGTCCAGCGAGGTGGCGCCGAAGTGACGGCGCGCCACCCACAGCAAGGTGTGAATATCTCTCAGGCCGCCGGGGCTGCTCTTGATGTCTGGCTCCAGGTTGTAGCTGGTGCCGTGGTAACGCTGGTGGCGTTCCTGCTGCTCAGCCACCTTGGCGTGGAAAAATTGAGGGGAGGGCCAGAAGCCGTCGCTGAAGATGTGTTTTTGCATCTGCAGGAACAGCGCGACGTCGCCGCAGATCATGCGCGACTCGATCAGGTTGGTGGCCACGGTCAGGTCCGCCAGCCCTTCAAGCAGGCACTCTTCCAGCGTGCGCACGCTGTGGCCCACCTCCAGTTTCAGATCCCACAGCAGGGTGATAAATTCCCCCACGCGCTGCGACTGTTGTTCACTCAGGCGGCGCTGGCTGAGCACCAGCACATCAATATCCGACAGCGGATGAAGTTCGCCGCGGCCATAGCCGCCTACCGCCACCAGGGCGGTTTCCGGGATATCCTCGAAACCGTAAAAGATCCACAGACGACGCAGCAGGCGATCGATAAAGTCGCTGCGGGCCGCGACCAGGCTTTCGGCGCTGGAGCCGGCGTTGAACGCTGCCGCCAACCACAGCTGAAACTGTTCAAGACGCAGTTTCAGCGCAACGCAATTAATCTCTTCATCGCCATAGGCGTTGGGATACTCAGGCTGCTTCGGCACGGCCTGTTGCTCAATGACCGAGTTGCTTTGTTCGCGAAAATTTTCAGACATAATACGCAGCCCATAAAAAAAGCCGGCATAAGCCGGCCTGTGACAAGAAACAGCGGTATGTGACCGCGTTTCTTACTGTTCGTGCGTAATGATGTTGGGGATGGTGTCATCCTTGCGCAACGTCATTATCTCGCAGCCGTTATCTGTGACCACAATAGTATGCTCATACTGCGCCGACAAGCTGCGATCTTTAGTTTTTACCGTCCAGCCGTCTTTCATGGTGCGGATGCGGTAGTCACCGGCATTGACCATCGGCTCGATGGTGAACGCCATGCCGGCCTGCAGTACCACGCCGCCGTCGTCGGCGTCATAGTGCAGTACCTGCGGTTCTTCGTGGAACACTTCGCCGATGCCATGACCGCAGTATTCACGCACCACGGAAAACTTCTCGGCTTCGACGAATTTCTGGATCTCTTTGCCCAGGGTGCGCAGGCGGATGCCCGGCTTCACCATTTTCAGCGCCAGATACAGGCTTTCCTGGGTAACGCGGCACAGCCGCTCGCCCAGAATGGTCGGCTTGCCGACGATGAACATCTTGGAGGTATCGCCGTGGAAGCCATCTTTAATGACGGTCACGTCGATATTGACGATGTCGCCGTCCTTCAACACTTTGTCATCGCTCGGGATGCCGTGGCACACCACTTCGTTTACCGAGATGCACACGGATTTCGGGAAGCCGTGGTAGCCGAGGCAGGCGGAGATGGCCTGTTGCTCGTTGGTAATGTACTCGTGACAGATACGGTCCAGTTCGCCGGTGGTCACGCCAGGTTTGACGTGCGGCTCGATAATTTCCAGCACTTCAGCGGCCAAGCGGCCCGCCACGCGCATTTTTTGGATGTCATCAGGTGTTTTAATTGAGATTGCCATGAAATTCGTCCGCAGGTGTCGTGCTCGCCGACAACAGAAAGAAATAAGAAGCAGTCTCTTATGGTATCAGTCCGGCCAGAAGCTGCCAAATTTCATTTGTCGGCGCCCCGGTAAACGCAACAAAAGTTGGTGTCGGTGGCGTGTTTATGGTATAAAGCGCGCCGGCGATCCGTAAGTTGGTCTCGTGACGACAACGGAAATAGCCGAAGCACTTTAACTGCACTCACATTGTGTAAATAACACACACGTATCGGCACATACACCGGGGTGCTCTGAGGTGATTTATCACCGTCGGGGTCGGCGTTATGGGATACGTGGAGGCATAACCCCAACTAATCTATATAGAGGTTTAATCATGGCAACTGTTTCCATGCGCGACATGCTCCAGGCCGGTGTACACTTTGGTCACCAGACCCGTTACTGGAACCCGAAAATGAAGCCTTTCATCTTCGGCGCACGTAACAAGGTTCACATCATCAACCTGGAAAAAACCGTACCAATGGCCAACGCAGCACTGGCTGAACTGACCAAGATCTCTTCCCGTAAAGGCAAGATCCTGTTCGTTGGTACCAAGCGCGCAGCAAGCGAAGCGGTAAAAGAATATGCTAACAACTGCGATCAGTTCTTCGTGAACCATCGCTGGTTGGGCGGCATGCTGACTAACTGGAAAACCGTTCGTCAGTCAATCAAACGTTTGAAAGATCTGGAAATCCAGTCTCAAGATGGCACCTTCGACAAGCTGACCAAGAAAGAGGCGCTGATGCGTACTCGCGAACTGGCCAAGCTGGAAAACTCCCTGGGTGGTATCAAGGACATGGGTGGTCTGCCTGACGCTCTGTTCGTAATCGATGCAGATCACGAACACATCGCGATCAAAGAAGCCAACAACCTGGGTATCCCGGTATTCTCTATCGTTGATACCAACTCCGATCCAGACGGCGTTGACTTCATCATCCCTGGTAACGACGATGCAATCCGTGCAATCAAATTGTACCTGACTGCCGTTGCTGCCGCCGTCCGTGAAGGTCGTTCTCAAGATCTGGCCGTTCAGGCGGAAGAAAGCTTCGTAGAAGCTGAATAATAAGGCAAGCTCGTCACTGAGCCCTTATTAACCAGGTATTGAATATGTTGGTTAGAGGGGCCTAAATAGGCCCCTTTTGCTTATCTGAATGAGAACTATCTCCTTGCGAGATAACCGAGGAAAAAGAAATGGCTGATATTACCGCTGCCCTGGTAAAAGAACTGCGTGAGCGTACTGGCGCCGGCATGATGGATTGTAAAAAAGCTCTGGTCGAGTCTAACGGCGACATCGAGCTGGCAATCGAAAACATGCGTAAATCCGGTGCGATCAAAGCGGCGAAAAAAGCAGGCAACGTAGCTGCTGACGGCGTGATCAAAACCAAAATCGAAGGCAACTACGGCGTTATCGTTGAAGTTAACTGCCAGACTGACTTCGTTGCTAAAGATGCCGGTTTCCAGGCGTTCGCTGACAAAGTGCTGGATGCTGCTGTTGCAGGCAAAATCACTGATGTTGACGTATTGAAAGCACAGTTCGAAGAAGAACGTGTAGCGCTGGTTGCAAAAATCGGTGAGAACATCAACATCCGTCGCGTTGCTTCCCTGGAAGGCGAAGTGTTGGGTAGCTACCTGCACGGCGCGCGTATCGGTGTTCTGATTGCCGCTAAAGGCGCTGACGAAGAACTGGTTAAGCAAATTGCCATGCACGTTGCGGCCAGCAAACCTGAATTCGTTAAGCCTGAAGATGTGTCTGCTGAAGTGGTAGAAAAAGAGTACCAGGTTCAGTTGGACATCGCCATGCAGTCTGGCAAGCCGAAAGAAATCGCAGAGAAAATGGTTGAAGGCCGCATGAAGAAATTCACCGGCGAAGTTTCTCTGACCGGTCAGCCTTTCGTTATCGAGCCAAGCAAGACCGTTGGCCAAGTGCTGAAAGAGCACAACGCTGACGTTGTTAACTTCATCCGCTTCGAAGTGGGCGAAGGCATCGAGAAAGTTGAAAATGACTTTGCTGCTGAAGTTGCAGCAATGAGCAAACAGTCTTAATGATTGTTAATGGAGCCGCCGTCTGGCGGTTCCGTTTTATCCAGCCAGAATTAACACCGGTGGCAAGCCCTGTGGCACTATACTCAGCACAGGCGCGCTTCATCGGCTGAAATCCCCAATACTAATACTGCTTCTTAGGACAGAACACCATGGCAACCAATGCAAAACCCGTATATCAGCGTATTCTGCTCAAACTGAGTGGCGAAGCCCTGCAAGGTGCAGAAGGTTTTGGTATCGACGCCAGCGTTTTGGATCGCATGGCTCAGGAAGTTAAAGAGCTGGTCGAACTGGGAATTCAGGTCGGTGTAGTGATTGGCGGCGGTAACCTGTTCCGCGGCGCGGGTTTGGCTCAGGCCGGAATGAACCGCGTAGTGGGCGACCACATGGGAATGCTGGCTACTGTGATGAACGGCCTGGCTATGCGTGATGCACTGCACCGTGCCTATGTGAACGCCCGCCTGATGTCTGCTATTCCGTTGAACGGCGTGTGTGACAACTACAGCTGGGCCGAGGCAATCAGCCTGCTGCGTAATAACCGCGTGGTGATCTTCTCTGCCGGTACCGGCAACCCGTTCTTCACCACCGATTCGGCAGCTTGCCTGCGCGGGATCGAGATTGAAGCCGACGTGGTACTGAAAGCGACCAAAGTGGATGGTGTATACTCCGCCGATCCGGTTAAAAACCCGGATGCAACGCTGTACGAACATATAACCTATCAAGACGTGCTTGAGCGCGAGCTGAAAGTGATGGACCTGGCGGCGTTTACGCTGGCCCGCGATCACGGTCTGCCGATCCGCGTATTCAACATGAACAAGCCGGGCGCGTTGCGCCGCGTAGTGATGGGTGAAAACGAAGGCACGCTGATCAGCAAATAAGGCTGTTCTGCCAAATTTAACGGGAGCGGGTAACGCTGTGCGTTGAGCGCTTTCCTCAAGTAAAATTCACGGGCTATACTGATGTATAGCCTGCCAAGTAACCCGTTTCTAAAGGTTCGCAACGTGATTAATGAAATCAGAAAAGATGCTGATTCACGCATGGAAAAAAGCGTAGAAGCATTCAAAACCCAAATCAGCAAAATCCGTACCGGCCGTGCTTCTCCAAGCATCCTGGACGGCATCATGGTGGAATACTATGGTTCTGCTACGCCGCTGCGTCAGCTGGCTAACGTGACCGTAGAAGACTCCCGCACCCTGGCCATCAACTTGTTTGATCGTTCCCTGGGTTCAGCGGTAGAAAAAGCCATCATGTCTTCAGACCTCGGCCTGAACCCAAGCTCAGCAGGCAGCGTGATCCGCGTTCCGCTTCCTCCTCTGACTGAAGAGCGCCGTAAAGATCTGATCAAAGTAGTGCGCAACGAAGCCGAGCAGGGCCGTGTGGCCGTGCGTAACGTTCGCCGCGACGCCAACGACAAAGTGAAAGCGCTGCTGAAAGACAAAGAAATCAGCGAAGACGAAGATCGTCGTTCACAGGATGACGTTCAAAAACTGACCGATGCTTATATCAAACTTCTGGATGCCGCTTTGGCGGATAAAGAAAAAGAGCTGATGGAATTCTAATCAGTATCGCGCAGAAAAAAAGCGTCGCCTGGGCGGCGCTTTGTTTTTTGTGGCGCAGATCCCGTTTCATCGTACTGATTGATCATGGACAAGCGGTGGCCAAGGTTACACACTGGAGCACCTCCGATCTCATCAGACAGTTATTCAGAGCGAACTCATGAAGCAACTGACTATTCTTGGTTCCACCGGCTCCGTGGGAACCAGCACCCTGGCCGTGGTCAGGGAAAATCCCGACCGTTTTGCGATTAAAGCGCTGGTTGCCGGCCGCAATGTAGCGGTGATGGCGCAACAGTGTATGGAGTTTCGCCCGGCTTATGCTGCGATGGCGGACGAAGGCGCTGCGCGCGAACTGCGCGACGTGCTGGCGGAAAACGGCATTGACACTGAGGTCATGGCGGGCGAACAGGCTGCCTGTGAGTTGGCGGCGCTGGATGATGTCGATCAGGTCACTGCGGCTATTGTCGGCGCTGCCGGGCTGTTGCCGACGCTGGCGGCGATCCGCGCCGGCAAACAGGTATTGTTGGCGAACAAAGAGTCGCTGGTGACCTGTGGCCGTCTATTTATGGATGCGGTACAAAAGAGCCAGGCGCAGTTATTGCCCCTGGACAGCGAACACAACGCGATTTTTCAGAGTTTGCCTGAAAGCATTCAGCGTCAGTTGGGATACTCTTCATTAGTCGATCATGGTGTCTCGCGCATTGTGCTTACCGGTTCTGGCGGCCCGTTCCGTACGACGCCGCTGGAGCAGTTTGCCACGATGACGCCGGACCAGGCCTGCGCCCATCCTAATTGGTCTATGGGACGCAAGATCTCGGTGGATTCCGCCACCATGATGAACAAAGGACTGGAATATATTGAGGCCCGTTGGCTGTTCAACGCTTCAGCCGAACAAATGGAAGTGATTCTGCACCCGCAGTCGGTGATCCACTCGATGGTGCGCTATGCTGATGGCAGTGTGCTGGCCCAGTTGGGCACGCCGGATATGCGTACGCCAATCGCCCATGCGATGGCTTACCCGCAGCGGGTCAGTTCTGGTGTGGAAGCGCTGGATTTCTGCCGTATCGGCTCGTTGACCTTTGCCGAACCTGAACGGGAGCGTTACCCTTGCCTGTATCTGGCGATTGACGCCTTTGATGCCGGCCAGGCGGCAACCACCGCGCTGAATGCGGCTAACGAAGTGGCCGTTGCGGCCTTCCTGCAAGAGCGGATTCGCTTTACCGATATCGCGGCAGTGAACCAAAAAGTGGTCGAACGGCTGTCTTTGCAGGAACCGTCCTGCATTGATGCGGTCTTAGAAATAGATCGCCAGGCCCGTGAAGTTGCCGTTGGGTTAGTGAAGTCACTGCGTGGTTGATAACGGCTATTATCCTATTTTGTTCGTAAATTACGCGTGCCGCAGTGGGGCCGTTTGTTCATGCCCGGCTGAGGTGGTATAGTCTGCGCCACCTGTCAGCGGTTATACCGTTGAATTATGGCCTGATTGGCATCTTGGATGTCGATAGTGCCCCGGATATGACCGGGTGTGCGGGGGCAGACTGAAAAGCCGTGTCGGGCACACGGCTTTTTTTGCGCGTAAGGGCCTGATGTTCCGGAAGGGCAGTTGTATTTCTATTGAGGAAATAAGTACGAGTTATGTCGTCCGCAAATCAACAAGAGGCTAATCCGTCCATCCCTGGGCCACGACATGTCGCCATTATTATGGACGGCAACGGGCGCTGGGCTAAACGTCAGGGCAAGTTACGTGTCTTCGGTCATAAAGCAGGGGTGAAATCGGTACGTCGTGCGGTCAGTTTTGCCGCCAACAACCATTTAGATGCACTCACGCTTTATGCCTTCAGCAGCGAGAACTGGAATCGCCCGGTACAAGAGGTTTCCGCGCTAATGGAGCTCTTTGTCCGTGCCTTGGACAGCGAAGTAAAAAGCCTGCATAAACATAACGTCAGACTGCGGGTGATCGGCGACATCAGCCGTTTCAGCACGCGTTTGCAGGAGCGGATCCGTCGCTCTGAGCAACTGACAGAAAATAACGATGGCCTGACGCTCAACATTGCCGCCAACTACGGTGGCCGTTGGGATATCATTCAGGGAGTAAGGGAGCTGGCTGAGCAGGTGCAGGGTGGTTTGCTGCGTCCGGATCAAATCAGCGAAGAGTTATTGGGCGAGCGGGTCTGCATGAACGATTTGGCGCCGGTGGATCTGGTTATCCGCACCGGCGGTGAACACCGCATCAGTAACTTCTTGCTGTGGCAAATTGCTTATGCCGAACTTTACTTTACTGATGTACTCTGGCCTGATTTTGATGAACTTGTCTTTGAAGGTGCGCTGAATGCATTTGCACAACGTGAGCGTCGCTTCGGGGGAACAACACCTAACGGCGCCGATGCGTCCTAGGGGGAACTTTTGCTGAAGTATCGCCTCATAACTGCTCTGATCTTGATTCCGATTGTTATCGCGGCGCTGTTTTTGCTGCCGCCGGTGGGCTTTGCCCTGGTAACGCTCGTTGTGTGCATGTTAGCTGCCTGGGAGTGGGGCCAACTGGCCGGTTTTACTTCCCGCTCGCAGCGCATCTGGTTGGCGATACTGTGTGGTTTCCTGCTGGCGCTGATGATGCTCAGCGTTCCAGCCTATCACCAGTCGGTCCATTTGCCTCAGGTGGGCGGGCCGCTGTGGCTGTCACTGGCCTGGTGGCTGGCAGCCCTGCTGCTGGTGCTGTTTTATCCCGGTTCAGCCGCGCTGTGGCGTAACTCACGCCCGATTCGCCTGCTCTTTGGCCTGTTGACCATTGTGCCGTTCTTCTGGGGCATGCTGGCGTTGCGTCAATTCGGCTACGAACAAAACCACTTCACCGGCGCCTGGTGGCTGCTGTACGTGATGCTGCTGGTTTGGGGCGCGGATTCCGGCGCTTACATGTTCGGCAAGCTGTTTGGCAAGCACAAGCTGGCACCGAAGGTGTCTCCGGGGAAAACCTGGGAAGGATTAATCGGCGGTCTGGTGACCTCGGCGCTGATATCATGGTTGTTCGGCCGTTACGCACCCTTGAACGTGGTGCCGGCAACCTTACTGATTTGTTCGGTGATCGCCGCGCTGGCGTCTGTGCTGGGCGACCTTACCGAGAGCATGTTCAAACGCGAAGCGGGTATCAAAGACAGTGGTCATCTGATACCGGGTCATGGCGGCATACTGGATCGTATCGACAGCCTGACCGCAGCAGTGCCTGTATTTGCCTGCCTGATGCTGTTAGTGTTTTAATCCGTCAACGGCGGGGAGTGAAGGGATTATGGTTAGCGTGCTCTGGAACTTAGTCGCATTTCTTGTTGCGCTCGGTGTTTTAATCACCGTGCATGAGTTCGGGCACTTTTGGGTCGCTCGTCGCTGCGGCGTCCGTGTAGAACGCTTCTCCATCGGTTTTGGCCGCGCGTTATGGCGCCGCACAGACCGCCAGGGTACCGAGTACGTGATTGCCCTGATCCCGCTGGGCGGTTACGTGAAGATGCTGGATGAGCGGGTTGATTCGGTTGCGCCGGAACTCCGTCATCAGGCGTTCAACAATAAAACCGTATGGCAGCGCGCAGCTATTATCAGCGCCGGCCCTATCGCCAACTTCCTGTTTGCTATCCTTGCTTATTGGCTGGTGTTCATTATCGGTGTGCCCAGCTTCCGTCCTGTGATTGGTGAAATATCTCCACAATCGATTGCCGCACAGGCCGAAATTTCACCCGGAATGGAACTAAAGTCCGTTGATGGCATCGAAACGCCTGATTGGGAGTCAGTTCGTCTGGCTCTGGTGGCGAAGATTGGCGATGCGGAAACCGAAGTCGGTATCGCTCCGTTTGGTTCTTCGCAGGTAGTGACCAAAACTCTGGATTTACGCCAGTGGAATTTTGAGCCGGACAAGCAAGATCCCGTGGTCGCGTTGGGTATTATTCCGCGCGGCCCACAGATAGAATCGGTGCTTGCCGAAGTGCAGCCGGATTCGGCGGCGCAAAAGGCGGGTTTGCAAGCGGGGGACAGGATCGTTAAAGTCGATGGTCAGCTGTTGGGCCGTTGGCAAACGTTGGTCAAGCGGATCCACGATGGCCCTGGGCAACCGCTGGTTTTAGAGATTGAAAGAAACGGTGCCCCCTTGTCTTTGACGCTGATACCGGATACAAAGCCGGTGGGAAAAGACAAAAGCGTGGGGTTTGCGGGCATCATTCCGAAAGTGTTGCCGCTGCCGGACGAGTATAAGACGATTCGTCAGTATGGACCTTTCCCGGCGCTGTATCAGGCCGGGGACAAGACCTGGCAGCTTATGCGGCTTACGGTCAACATGCTGGGTAAATTAATAACCGGTGATGTAAAGCTGAACAACCTGAGTGGCCCGATTTCGATTGCACAGGGAGCAGGGGCGTCAGCTGGGGTTGGGTTTGTGTATTATCTGATGTTTCTCGCGTTGATTAGTGTCAACCTGGGTATCATCAACCTGTTCCCATTACCGGTGTTAGATGGTGGGCATCTCCTCTTCCTGGCGATAGAAAAGCTGAAGGGTGGGCCGGTTTCCGAGCGAGTACAGGACTACAGTTACCGCATTGGTTCGATCGTGTTGGTGCTTTTAATGGGTCTTGCACTTTTCAATGATTTTTCTCGTCTTTAGGGGCGAGAATAGGTTAGGAAGAACGCATAACAACGATGGCGATGAAAAAGTTGCTCATAGCGTCGCTGCTGTTTGGCAGCGCCACCGTATACGGTGCAGACGGGTTCGTAGTGAAAGATATTCATTTCGAAGGCCTGCAGCGAGTCGCCGTCGGTGCGGCGTTACTCAACATGCCGGTTCGCGTAGGCGATACCGTCACTGACGATGATATCAGTAATACCATCCGTGCCTTGTTTGCCACTGGCAACTTCGAGGACGTTCGCGTGCTGCGCGATGGTAATACGCTGATCGTTCAGGTTAAGGAACGTCCTACCATTGCCAGCATCACTTTCTCCGGCAACAAGTCGGTGAAGGATGACATGCTCAAGCAAAACCTGGAGGCCTCTGGCGTTCGGGTTGGCGAGGCGCTCGACCGCACCACGATTTCCAGCATTGAAAAAGGGTTGGAAGACTTCTACTACAGCGTCGGTAAATACAGTGCCTCGGTGAAAGCCGTAGTCACGCCATTGCCGCGTAACCGTGTCGACCTGAAACTGGTGTTCACGGAAGGGGTTTCCGCCAAGATTCAACAAATCAACATTGTCGGCAACCATGCCTTCACTAACGATGAGCTGATTTCACGTTTCCAACTGCGTGATGAAGTGCCGTGGTGGAACGTGGTTGGCGACCGCAAATACCAGAAGCAAAAGCTGGCGGGCGATCTTGAAACCCTGCGCAGTTTCTATCTGGACCGCGGCTACGCACGTTTCAATATTGATTCGACTCAGGTCAGCCTGACGCCGGATAAAAAAGGCATCTATATCACCGTCAACATCACCGAAGGCGAGCAGTACAAGCTCAGCGGCGTGATGGTTAACGGCAATCTGGCCGGGCACTCGGCGGAAGTCGCGCAGTTGACCAAGGTCGAACCGGGTGAACTGTATAACGGCAGTAAAGTGACCAAGATGGAAGACAACGTCAAAACGATGTTGGGCCGTTATGGTTATGCTTACCCGCGAGTGTCCACTCAGCCTGAAATCAACGACGCGGATAAAACCGTCAAGTTGCACGTGAATATCGATGCGGGCAACCGTTTCTACGTGCGCCGTATCAAGTTTGAAGGCAACGACACCAGTAAAGACTCCGTACTGCGCCGTGAAATGCGTCAGATGGAAGGCGCTTGGCTGGGCAACGCTCAGGTTGAGCAGGGTAAAGAACGTCTGAACCGTTTGGGCTATTTTGAAACGGTCGATGTGGAAACCCAGCGCGTGCCGGGTACCGCCGATCAGGTTGACGTCACCTACAAGGTGAAAGAGCGCAACACCGGTACCTTCAACTTCGGCGTCGGTTACGGCACCGAGAGCGGCGTCAGTTTCCAGGCGGGCGTCCAGCAGGACAACTGGCTGGGTACCGGCTACTCCGTCGGCATCAGCGGCACCAAGAACGACTACCAGACCTATACCGAGCTGTCGGTAACCAACCCGTACTTCACTGTTGACGGTGTTAGTTTGGGTGGCCGTATCTTCTACAACGACTTTAAAGCCGATGACGCGGACCTGTCCGACTATACCAACAAGAGTTACGGTATTGACGGTACTCTGGGCTTCCCGATCAACGAAAACAACTCGTTGCGTACCGGCTTGGGTTATGTCCACAACGGCCTGTCGAACATGCAGCCGCAGATCGCCATGTGGCGTTATCTGGACTCGATGGGTCTGAACCCGAACACCAACGATCGTGCCAGCTACTCTGCCGATGACTTCACGCTGAATCTGGGTTGGACCTATAACAACCTTGACCGTGGTTACTTCCCAACTTCGGGTAACCGCACCACGCTGAATGGTAAAGTCACCATTCCGGGGTCGGATAACGAATACTACAAGATGACGCTGGACAGCGTGCAATATGTGCCGATCAACGACGACCGCACTTGGGTGCTGTTGGGTCGTGGTCGTCTGGGTTATGCCGACGGTCTGGGCGGCAAAGAGATGCCGTTCTACGAGAACTTCTATGCCGGCGGCTCAAGCACCGTTCGCGGTTTCGGATCTAATACCATTGGTCCGAAAGCGGTGTACTACAACTCCAGTTCGTACAGCTGCTCCAACAGTACCAAGATTTGTAATTCGGATGATGCCGTGGGTGGTAACGCCATGGCAGTTGCCAGTATGGAGCTGATCACGCCAACGCCATTTATCAGCGAAAAATACGCCAACTCAGTGCGTACCTCGCTGTTCATGGATGCAGGCACAGTGTGGGATACCAACTGGGATAACAGCAAGACGCAAGGCTTCGACATTCCAGACTACAGTAAAGCGAGCAATATCCGCGTTTCTGCCGGTATTGCCTTGCAATGGATGTCGCCGCTGGGCCCGTTGGTGTTCTCTTATGCCAATCCGCTCAAGAAATACGAAGGCGACAAGTCTGAACAGTTCCAGTTTAACATTGGCAAGACCTGGTAACAGGTCCAGCTTCTGGGTATAGCAGTTATTAAGAATCGCAAATGCCAGATGCCCGTAAGAACACAGAGAGATGATTCTCATTGTTTCACGGGGTAAGTCTGGCAGATTGTGTACTTCAAGTGTCATATGACACAAATGGGTGATGGTAAGGAGTTTATAGTGAAAAAGTGGTTGTGTGCCGCAGGCCTCGGTTTAGCAATGGCTGCTTCAGCTGGCGTTCAGGCAGCAGATAATATCGCTGTAGTTAACGTCTCCAGCATTTTCCAACAGTTGCCTGCGCGTGAAACCGTGGCTAAACAGCTGGAAAACGAGTTCAAAGGCCGTGCGGGCGAACTTCAGAACATGGAGCGTAGCCTTCAGACCAAAATGCAACGTTTGCAGCGTGATGGCGCTACCATGAAAGCCAGCGATCGCAGCAAATTGGAAAAAGACGTGATGGCTCAGCGCGAGCAGTTCTCTCAGAAAGCGCAGGCTTTTGAGCAGGATAACCGTCGCCGCCAGATGGAAGAGCGTAACAAAATCCTGAGCCGTATTCAGGACGCTGTGAAATCTGTTGCCAGCAAAGAAGGCTACGACGTAGTTATCGATGCTAACGCCGTTGCTTACGCAGGTTCTTCTAAAGACATTACTGCTGACGTGCTGAAACAGGTTAAATAAGACATGCTTTCAATTCGACTGGCTGATTTAGCGCAGCAGTTGGATGCACAATTGCACGGTGATGGCGATCTCGTCATCACCGGCATTGCTTCTATGCATTCGGCACAGGCTGGCCAAATCACGTTTTTGTCAAACAGCCGCTATCAAGAGCAGCTGGCTTCCTGCCTGGCAAGCGCAGTGGTGCTTACCGAGGCGGATTTACCACACTGCCGTTCTGCGGCGTTGGTGGTTAAAAACCCTTACCTGACTTACGCGCGCATGGCGCAACTGATGGACACCACGCCGGCTCCCGCTGAGGATATCGCCCCAAGCGCGGTTATCTCACCTGAAGCCACTCTGGGGCAGTATGTTGCCATTGGGGCGAATGCGGTGATCGAGTCAGGCGCAGTACTCGGCGATAACGTGGTTATCGGCCCGGGTTGCTTTATCGGCAAACGCGCACGCATTGGCGCAGGTACGCGCCTGTGGGCGAACGTAACGATTTATCATGAAGTCGAGATCGGCCAACATTGCCTGATTCAATCAGGAACTGTGATTGGCGCTGATGGTTTCGGCTATGCCAACGAACGCGGCAACTGGATTAAAATTCCCCAGTTGGGCACGGTGATTATCGGCGATCGCGTCGAGATCGGCGCTTGCACCACCATTGACCGCGGCGCGTTGGATAACACCCAAATCGGGAATGGTGTTATCATCGACAACCAATGCCAGATTGCACATAACGTTGTGATTGGCGACAATACTGCCGTTGCCGGCGGTGTGATTATGGCGGGCAGCCTGAAAATCGGCCGCTATTGCCAGATTGGTGGAGCCAGTGTGATCAACGGTCACATGGAGATCGCCGACAAGGTTGTTGTCACTGGAATGGGAATGGTTATGCGACCAATCACCGAACCTGGGGTATACTCTTCGGGCATTCCGTTACAACCCAACAAAGTTTGGCGTAAAACCGCTGCGTTGGTGATGAATATCGATGAGATTAGCAAGCGCTTAAAAGCTGTCGAACGAAAAGTCGGAAAAGACTAATCACTGCCGCCCGCCTCGCTGGGTACAAAACGAAACGCGTTGGTCATAAGACCAAAAGCGCAAAGAGTTGTTAATTTGCGGCCTGCATGATGATCTCCTTTTGGGGTCAGCGCAGGCCGTGTTGTTGATGCCATCAGTTTTTAGAGACAGGAAGAGTATTTTGACTACTGACACTCATACTCTGGATATTGCAGAAATTTTGGAGTTGCTTCCTCACCGTTACCCGTTCTTGCTGGTCGATCGCGTCCTTGAGTTTGAGGAGCACAAATTCCTGCGTGCGGTGAAGAACGTATCTGTAAATGAGCCGTTTTTCCAGGGGCACTTCCCTGGTAAGCCGATTTTTCCAGGCGTATTGATTCTGGAAGCAATGGCGCAGGCTACCGGTATTCTGGCGTTTAAAAGCGTCGGCAAACTGGAGCCGGGCGAATTGTATTACTTTGCCGGTATCGACGAAGCCCGTTTCAAACGACCGGTAGTGCCAGGCGATCAGATGATCATGGAAGTCACCTTTGAGAAAACTCGTCGTGGTCTGACGCGCTTCAAAGGCGTAGCGACCGTTGACGGCAAAATTGTTTGCGAAGCAACCATGATGTGCGCGCGCAGCCGGGAGTCTTAATCCGTGATTGACAAAACCGCCTTTATCCATCCAAGCGCGATTATCGAAGAAGGCGCCGTTATCGGCGCTGGCGCGCACATCGGTCCCTTCTGTTACGTCGGTTCCCAGGTGGAAATCGGCGCTGGCACGGTACTGAAATCCCACGTTGTGGTGAATGGTGTGACCAAAATCGGCCGTGACAATCAGATCTATCAATTTGCCTCTATCGGCGAAGCGAATCAGGATCTGAAATACGCGGGTGAACCGACACGTGTCGAGATTGGCGATCGCAACCGCATCCGCGAAAGCGTCACCGTTCATCGCGGCACGGTGCAAGGTACCAGCCTGACCAAGATCGGCGACGACAACCTGTTTATGGTGAATGCGCACATTGCCCACGACTGTATCGTCGGCAATCGCTGCATCTTCGCCAACAACGCGACGCTGGGCGGCCACGTTGAGGTTGATGATTATGCGATCATTGGCGGCATGACGGCGGTGCACCAGTTCTGTGTGATTGGTGCTCACGTTATGGTTGGCGGCTGCTCTGGCGTTGCCCAGGATGTGCCACCTTTTGTCATCGCGCAGGGTAACCACGCTACACCATTCGGTATCAATATCGAAGGGTTGAAGCGTCGTGGTTTTGATAAAGAGGCGCTGCATGCTATCCGTAACGCCTACAAACTGCTTTATCGCAGCGGTAAAACGCTGGACGAAGCCAAACCTGAAATCGAAGCTCTGGCCAAAGAGCAGCCGGTAGTGCAGCAGTTCCTCGATTTCTTTGGCCGTTCAACCCGCGGTATTATTCGCTGACCTATGCAAAATCGTCCATTGACTATCGGATTGGTCGCCGGAGAAACTTCCGGTGACATTCTTGGCGCCGGTTTAATCCGAGCGCTCAAGGCGCAGATCCCCGACGCGCGTTTTGTTGGCGTCGCCGGCCCGCTGATGCAGGCTGAAGGCTGCGAAACCTGGTACGAAATGGAAGAGCTGGCGGTAATGGGCGTGGTGGAAGTGCTTGAGCGCTTGCCACGCCTGTTGAAGATCCGCAAGGATCTTACCCGCCGGTTCAGTGAATTGAAGCCGGACGTGTTTGTCGGCATCGATGCGCCCGACTTCAATATCACGCTGGAAGGCCGTCTCAAGCAGCGCGGTATCCGCACTATCCACTATGTCAGTCCGTCGGTCTGGGCCTGGCGTCAGAAGCGCGTTTTCAAAATTGGCAAAGCCACCGATCTGGTGTTGGCATTTCTCCCTTTCGAAAAAGCGTTTTACGATCGTTTCAACGTTCCCTGTCGGTTTATCGGCCACACCATGGCCGACGCCATGCCGCTGCAGCCGGACAAACTGGCCGCACGCGCTACGCTGGGCATAGCCCCAGATGCACGCTGCCTTGCCTTGTTGCCTGGCAGCCGTGGTGCGGAGGTCGAAATGCTGAGCGCTGACTTCCTGAAGACCGCCCAACTGCTTCGCACCCGTTATCCTGGGCTGGAAGTGGTAGTGCCGCTGGTTAACGCCAAACGGCGTGAACAGTTCGAACGTATCAAGGCTGAAGTGGCGCCGGAGCTGACCGTTCACCTGCTGAATGGCCAGGGCCGTGAGGCAATGATCGCCAGCGATGCGGCATTGCTGGCCTCGGGTACCGCAGCGCTGGAGTGTATGCTGGCCAAATGCCCGATGGTGGTGGGTTACCGCATGAAGCCGTTTACCTTCTGGTTGGCGCAGCGGTTGGTGAAGACGCCGTATGTCTCACTGCCTAACCTGCTGGCCGGGCGTGAAATCGTCACCGAACTGTTGCAGCACGACTGTGTGCCGGACAAACTGGCGGCGGCCCTGATGCCGTTGCTGGAAGACAGCCCGCAGACCGAAGATCTGAAACAGACGTTCCTTACCTTGCACCAAAGCATCCGTTGCGGTGCTGATGAACAGGCCGCTCAGGCTGTGTTGGAGCTGGCAAAAGCATGATTGAACCCTTTATCTATCCCGCCGCCACTTTGATTGCCGGTGTGGACGAGGTAGGCCGCGGCCCCTTGGTGGGCGCAGTAGTGACCGCAGCAGTGATCCTCGACCCCGCTCGGCCGATTATTGGCCTGGCAGACTCGAAAAAACTCAGTGAAAAACGCCGTCTGGCACTGTATGACGAAATCGTGGAAAAGGCCTTGTCCTGGAGCCTGGGGCGTGCCGAGCCGGACGAGATCGATCGGTTGAACATCTTGCACGCCACCATGTTGGCCATGCAGCGTGCGGTTGCCGGATTGCATATCGCGCCGGACATGGTATTAATCGACGGTAACCGTTGCCCGAAATTGCCAATGCGCTCGCAGGCGGTGGTGAAGGGTGATAGCCGCGTGGCTGAAATCAGCGCCGCCTCCATTCTGGCGAAGGTGACGCGCGATCGTGAAATGACCGAATTGGATCGCGAGTTCCCGGATTACGGTTTTGCGCAGCATAAAGGCTATCCGACCGCCTTCCACCTGGAGCGCCTGGCCGTGCTGGGTGCGACCGAACATCATCGCCGCAGCTTTGCCCCGGTAAGAAGGGCGCTGGAGCTGTAATCTGCCGGCCTGGGTATCCGGGCTGTGCGCACGATAGCGTTAACCCGGGTTCAGCGTGCTGAGCCCCCTAGTTTCAGGTATCTGGATATGGCCGAACCTCGTTTTATTCACCTGCGCGTTCATAGTGACTACTCCATGATTGATGGATTAGCCAAGATCGGGCCGTTGGTGAAAAGAGCCGCCGCGTTAGCCATGCCTGCTTTGGCAATTACCGATTTCACCAACCTGTGCGGGTTGGTGAAGTTCTATGGCAGTGCGCATGGCGCCGGGATCAAACCGATCATCGGCGCGGATTTTCATGTGCAAAGCGAAGTGCTGGGCGATGAGCTGGCGCAGCTCACCGTACTGGCTGCCAATAATGACGGTTATCAAAACCTGACGCTGCTGATTTCCCGCGCTTACCAGCGTGGTTACGGCGCCGCAGGCCCGATTATTGACCGCGATTGGCTGATAGAACACCGCGAGGGGTTAATCCTGCTTTCTGGTGCCCGTCAGGGGGACGTCGGCAAATTTTTGCTGCGCGGTAACCAGCAACAGGTAGATCAGTGCCTGGACTTCTATCAGCAATATTTCCCGGACAGCTATTATCTCGAACTGATCCGCACAGGCCGGCCGGACGAAGAAAACTACCTGCATGCAGCCGTAGCGCTGGCGACCGAACGTGGGTTGCCGGTGGTGGCCACCAACGACGTGCGTTTTCTGGTAGAGGATGACTTTGACGCCCATGAGATCCGCGTCGCCATCCATGACGGTTTCACGCTTGACGATCCCAAACGCCCGCGCAACTACAGCACGCAGCAATATATGCGCAGCGCAGACGAGATGTGCGAGCTGTTTGCCGACATCCCGGAAGCGCTGCTCAACAGCGTCGAAATCGCCAAGCGCTGCAATGTCACCATCCGTCTCGGCGAATACTTCCTGCCACAGTTCCCGACCGGTGATATGACCACCGAGGACTTCCTGGTACTCAAATCGAAGGAAGGGCTGGAAGAGCGCCTGGAATTCCTGTTCCCGGATCCGGAAGTGCGCGCACAGCGCCGCCCTGAATACGACGAACGTCTGGATATTGAGCTGAAAGTGATCAACCAGATGGGCTTCCCGGGCTACTTCCTGATCGTAATGGAATTCATCCAGTGGTCGAAAGATAACGATGTGCCGGTAGGGCCGGGACGCGGTTCCGGTGCCGGTTCACTGGTGGCCTATGCGCTGAAAATCACCGATCTTGATCCGCTGGAATTTGATTTGCTGTTCGAACGTTTCCTTAACCCGGAACGTGTTTCGATGCCCGACTTCGACGTCGACTTTTGCATGGAAAAACGCGATCTGGTGATTGAGCACGTGGCGGAGATGTATGGCCGCGAGGCGGTATCTCAGATCATTACCTTCGGCACCATGGCGGCCAAAGCGGTTATTCGCGACGTGGGCCGCGTGCTGGGTCACCCCTATGGTTTCGTCGATCGCATCTCCAAGCTGGTGCCGCCCGATCCGGGCATGACGCTGGAAAAGGCATTTGCCGCCGAACCGCAACTGCCGGAAATTTACGAGGCTGACGAAGAAGTCAAAGCGCTGATCGACATGGCGCGCAAGCTGGAAGGGGTGACGCGTAACGCCGGTAAGCACGCCGGCGGCGTGGTTATTGCGCCTACCAAGATCACCGACTTCGCGCCGCTGTACTGCGATGCCGAAGGGAATCACCCGGTCACCCAGTTTGACAAGAATGATGTGGAATACGCCGGGCTGGTGAAGTTCGACTTCCTTGGCTTGCGCACCCTGACCATCATCGACTGGGCGCTGGGGATGATCAATGCCCGGCGAGCGAAAAGCGGGCTGGAACCCATTGATATCGCGGCTATTCCGCTCGAAGACAAAAAAAGCTTCGATATGCTGCAGCGCTCGGAAACCACTGCGGTATTCCAGCTCGAATCACGCGGCATGAAGGATCTGATCAAGCGCCTGAAACCTGACTGTTTCGAAGATATGATCGCACTGGTGGCGCTGTTCCGTCCGGGCCCGTTGCAGTCAGGCATGGTGGATAACTTCATCGACCGCAAACACGGCCGCGAAGAGATTTCTTACCCGGATATCCAGTGGCAGCATGAGTCGCTTAAGCCGGTGCTGGAACCGACCTATGGCATCATCCTGTACCAGGAACAGGTCATGCAGATTGCCCAGGTGCTGGCCGGCTATACGCTGGGCGGCGCGGACATGCTGCGTCGTGCGATGGGTAAAAAGAACCCGGTTGAGATGGCCAAGCAGCGCGGCGGTTTCGAAGATGGGGCAAAATCGCGCGGCATCGACGGTGAACTGTCGGTAAAAATCTTCGATCTGGTAGAGAAATTCGCCGGTTACGGCTTTAACAAGTCGCACTCCGCCGCCTATGCGCTGGTGTCCTACCAGACGCTGTGGTTAAAGGCCCACTACCCGGCCGAGTTTATGGCGGCGGTAATGACCGCCGATATGGACAACACCGACAAGGTCGTGGGGTTGGTGGATGAATGCTGGCGCATGGGCCTGAAAATCCTGCCGCCGGACATTAACAGCGGCCAGTACCATTTCCACGTCAACGATGAAGGCGAGATCGTTTACGGTATCGGCGCGATCAAAGGCGTCGGAGAAGGGCCGATTGAAGCCATTCTCGAAGCGCGAAACAGCGGGGAGCAGGGCTACTTTAAAGACCTGTTCGATCTCTGCGCACGCTCCGATGTCAAAAAACTCAACCGCCGAATTCTGGAAAAACTGATCATGTCCGGGGCATTCGACCGCCTTGGGCCGCATCGCGCCGCGCTGATGAGCTCACTGGGCGACGCGTTGAAAGCAGCCGATCAGCATGCGAAAGCCGAAGCTATCGGCCAGGTGGACATGTTTGGCGTCCTGGCGGAAGCGCCGGAACAAGTGGAGCAATCCTACGCCAATGTGCCCCGCTGGCAGGAGCAGGTAGTGCTGGATGGCGAACGGGAGACGTTGGGGCTATACCTGACCGGCCACCCGATCACCCAGTACTTGAAGGAGATCGAACGTTACGCCGGTGGCCAGCGTTTGAAAGATATGCACCCGACGGATCGGGGCAAAATGACGACCGCCGTTGGGCTGGTGATCGCCTCGCGGGTTATGGTCACCAAGCGCGGTAATCGCATCGGGATTTGTACGCTGGATGACCGTTCGGGCCGTCTGGAAGTGATGTTATTCACCGATGCGTTAGAAAAATACCAGCATTTGTTGGAAAAAGACCGTATCCTGATCGCCAGTGGACAGGTCAGCTTTGATGACTTTAGCGGCGGGCTTAAAATGACGGCCCGCGAACTAATGGACATCAGTGAAGCCCGTGAAAAATACGCTCGTGGGCTTGCTATCTCGCTGACGGACAGGCAAATTGATGACCAGCTTTTGAACCGTCTCCGTCAGTCGTTGGAACCCCATCGCTCGGGGACGATTCCAGTGCATCTTTACTATCAACGGGAAGATGCGCGGGCCAAGCTGCGTTTTGGCGCAACCTGGCGCGTGACGCCCACCGACCGCTTGTTGATAGATTTGCGGACTTTGGTAGGTAATGAGCAGGTGGAACTGGAATTTGACTAATATAGGAATGCTATGAGTCTGAATTTTCTTGATTTTGAACAGCCGATTGCAGAGCTGGAAGCGAAAATTGACTCGCTGACTGCAGTCAGTCGTCAAGACGAAAAATTAGATATTAATCTGGACGAAGAGGTTCAGCGCCTTCGTGAAAAGAGCGTTGAGCTGACGCGCAAGATTTTTTCCGATCTTGGGGCCTGGCAAGTTGCCCAATTGGCACGCCACCCGCGCCGTCCTTATACCCTGGATTATATCAAACACATCTTTACCGACTTCGAAGAGTTGGCTGGCGACCGCGCTTACGCCGATGACAAAGCGATCGTTGGTGGTATTGCGCGCCTGGATGGCCGCCCGGTGATGATCATTGGTCATCAGAAAGGCCGCGAAACCAAAGAAAAAATCCGCCGTAACTTCGGTATGCCGGCACCAGAAGGCTATCGCAAGGCACTGCGCCTGATGGAAATGGCTTCTCGCTTCAAGATGCCGCTGATCACTTTCATCGACACGCCAGGGGCTTACCCGGGCGTGGGCGCGGAAGAACGCGGCCAGTCTGAGGCCATTGCCCGCAACCTGCGTGAAATGTCTCGCCTGAATATCCCGGTGATCTGCACCGTGATCGGCGAAGGCGGTTCTGGCGGCGCGTTGGCGATCGGCGTTGGCGATAAAGTGAATATGCTGCAGTACAGCACCTATTCGGTGATCTCGCCGGAAGGTTGCGCCTCAATTCTGTGGAAGAGCGCCGACAAAGCGCCGTTGGCCGCAGAGGCGATGGGCATTACCGCGCCACGCCTGAAAGAGCTGAAGCTGATCGATTCGGTGATCCCGGAGCCGCTGGGTTCCGCTCACCGTGACGTCCCGGCGATGGCCGCTTCGTTGAAAGCGCAATTGCTGGCTGATCTGAAAGATCTCGACGGCCTGAACAACGAAGAGTTGCTCAATCGCCGCTACCAGCGCCTGATGAACTACGGCTATTGCTGAGTGTCGTCCTGCGTTGCAAAAAACCGCCTTCGGGCGGTTTTTTTATATCTGATGAAAAAGGCGCTGTTATGCGCAAACTTTTTGCGGAGCGGTGCGCAGCATCCCGATGACGGGGTACACACTATCGGATTTTCATGTTGTTATAGAAGTTTGGCGGAATTGACAGGAGCAGCCAATGAATATCATCGCAATCATGAGCCCAACGGGCGTCTATTACAAAGATGAGCCTATTCGTGAGCTGCACACCGCATTGGCTACGATGGGTTTCCAGTTGGTTTACCCGAAAAATGGCGGTGATCTGCTGAAGCTGATCGAGGCCAATGCGCGTATTTGCGGAGTGATTTTCGACTGGGACGACTACAGCCTGGAGCTGTGCAGCGAAATTAACGAGCTGAATGAATATCTGCCGCTATATGCGTTTATCAACCAGTATTCCACCTTCGACGTCAGTCTGCATGAAATGCGCATGGTGCTGTATTTCTTTGAGTATGGCTTGAATGCGGCAGATGATATTGCGCAGCGTATCCAGCAATACACCGCAGAATATATCGACACCATTACGCCGCCCTTAACCAAGGCACTATTCAACTATGTGCGCGAGGGCAAATACACTTTTTGCACCCCAGGGCATATGGCCGGCACTGCCTTCCAGAAAAGCCCGGTTGGCTGCCTGTTTTACGATTTTTTCGGTGCCAACACCTTAAAAGCCGACGTCTCCATATCGGTGACCGAGCTGGGTTCGCTGCTGGACCATACCGGCCCGCATCTGGAGGCCGAAGAGTATATTGCGCGTACCTTTAACGCCGAGCAGAGCTATCTGGTGACCAATGGCACCTCCACCGCCAACAAGATTGTCGGCATGTATTCGGCCCCGGCAGGCAGCACGGTGTTGATTGACCGCAACTGCCATAAATCGCTGTGCCATCTGCTGATGATGAGCGATATCGTCCCGATCTACCTGCGCCCGCTGCGTAATGCCTACGGCATTCTTGGCGGTATTCCGCAGCATGAGTTTACCCATGAGAGCATTGCCGGCCGGGTCGCCGCCACTGCGAATGCCAGTTGGCCGGTACATGCGGTGATCACCAACTCGACTTATGACGGCCTGCTGTATAACACCGATTACATCAAGCAGACGCTGGATGTGCCATCAATCCATTTTGACTCCGCCTGGGTACCCTATACCAACTTCCATCCAATCTACGAAGGCAAGAGTGGTATGAGCGGTGAACGGACGCCCGGCAAGGTGATCTACGAAACGCAGTCCACGCACAAGCTGCTGGCGGCATTCTCGCAGGCCTCAATGATTCACATTAAAGGCGATTACGACGAAAGCACCTTTAACGAAGCCTATATGATGCATACCACCACTTCGCCGAACTATGGCATTGTGGCGTCGATGGAGACTGCCGCCGCAATGCTGCGCGGCAACCCTGGGCGACGGTTGATTAACCGCTCGGTAGAGCGCGCGCTGCATTTCCGTCGTGAGGTGCAGCGGTTGCGGGAGGAGAGCGATAGCTGGTTCTTCGATATCTGGCAGCCTGAAGAGATCGACGAGGCGCAATGCTGGCCGTTGAACCCGGACGATAATTGGCATGGGTTTGGCAATACCGACAGCGATCATATGTATCTCGATCCGATCAAGGTGACGATCCTGACGCCGGGAATGAACGAGCTGGGTACGCTGGAGGAGAGCGGGATCCCGGCGGCGCTGGTGGCGAAATACCTGGACGAGCGCGGCATCGTGGTGGAAAAAACCGGGCCTTATAATCTGCTGTTCCTGTTCAGCATCGGCATTGATAAAACCAAGGCGATGAGCTTACTGCGTGGCCTGACCGATTTTAAACGCGCTTACGATCTTAATCTGCGGGTGAAGAACATGCTGCCGGATCTGTTCGCGGAGGATCCTGATTTCTATCGCAATATGCGTATTCAAGATCTGGCGGCCGGGATCCACCGGTTGATCTGCCGGCACGATCTGCCGCGGCTGATGCTGCGGGCATTCGATGTGCTGCCGGAAATGAAGCTGACGCCGCACCAAATGTTCCAGCAGCAGGTACGTGGCAATGTGGAAACCTGCGAACTGGATCAACTGGTGGGCAAGGTGGCGGCCAATATGATCCTGCCTTATCCACCAGGCGTGCCGTTAGTGATGCCGGGTGAGATGATCACTGAAGAGAGCCGTGCGGTACTCGATTTCTTGCTGATGCTGTGCTCCATCGGCGAGCGTTATCCCGGCTTTGAAACCGATATCCACGGTGCGAAATTGACCGAGGACGGACGTTATCTGGTGAAGGTACTGAAAACGCCGCCGGCCGATATCAACGTTTGAGCTGCTAACCTTAAATGACAGCCCCGTTTGTTCTGTGGGGCTTCTTTTTACCGTTGACGTTGCAACCCTCGCCGGATACCGTGCCTCATCAAGCAGACAATGAGGCATTACCATGTTGGCATTACGTCAGGTGCATCACATCGCAGTGATTGGTTCAGACTATGCGGCCAGTAAGCATTTCTACTGCGACATCCTCGGTTTTACCCTATTGGGCGAGTTTTATCGTGAAGAACGAGATTCATGGAAGGCGGATCTGGCGCTCAATGGACAATACAGTATCGAACTGTTCTCCTTTCCGTCACCACCGGCCCGCGTCAGCCGTCCAGAAGCATGTGGCCTGCGCCACCTGGCGTTCAGTGTCGACGACATCGAACAGGCGATCGCGCATCTGGAAGCTGCCGGGATCCTGTGCGAACCGGTACGCGTCGATCCTTATACCCAGTCTCGTTTTACTTTTTTCAACGATCCTGATGGATTGCCACTGGAACTGTATGAACAATGAAGGCTTGCCTGAGGCATCGGGCTGGTTAACGTGCAGCCCTATGGGCGTTATGGCGGTTTCCTGCTGCTTGTCAGGCGATGAACGATAAACCAATGAATACCGATCAACTTTCCGTACAGGTCAGCCGACAATTGGGTACGAAGCGGCATTTGCTGGTGGCGTTCAGCGGTGGCCTGGATTCCAGCGTATTGTTGCACCTGCTGGTGGGGCTGCGGCGGCAATGGCCGGATCTGCAGTTGCGTGCGGTGCATGTGCACCACGGCCTGAGCGCTTTTGCCGATGAATGGGTGGCCCACTGCCAACGTCAATGTGCCGCCTGGCAGTTGCCGCTGGTAGTCCAACATGTGCAGGTGGATGGCAGGCAGGGCGGGATTGAAGCTGCGGCCCGTGCGGCGCGTTACTCAGCCTTTGCCGCTACGCTGGCGGCCGATGAGGTCTTGCTCACGGCGCAACATCTTGATGACCAATGTGAGACCTTCCTGCTGGCGCTGAAGCGCGGCAGTGGCCCGGCGGGCCTGTCGGCGATGGCCGCTCAGGCATCATTGGGGAGTAACCCTTTGCTGCGCCCTTTGCTGGGTATGTCGCGTCTGCAGTTGGAGGATTATGCACAGCAGCACCAGCTCACCTGGATAGAGGACGACAGCAATCAGGATCCGCGTTTCGATCGTAATTTCCTGCGCCTGCAGGTGCTACCGCTGCTGAACCAACGCTGGCCGTATTTTGCCGCCGCGACGGCGCGCAGCGCCAGCCTGTGCGCGGAACAGGAGCAACTGCTGGATGAGCTGCTGGCAGAACAGCTGCAAGCGCTGCTTGATGAAGATAATGCACTGGCGATCGACGGCCTGTTGGGTTGTTCGTCTGCGCGCCGTTTTGCCTTGTTACGTCGTTGGATCGCGCTGTTTGGCGTTACCATGCCTTCACGCGAACACTTGCAGCGGCTGTGGGACGAGGTGGCGCTCTGCCGGGATGACGCCGAGCCGAAGTTGCAGCCGGGTCCGTATCAGATTCGCCGTTTCCGCCGGCGATTATATCTGCTGCCGATAATGGCGGATCTGCGCGAAGTCAGCCTGGATTGGTCATTGGCAGAGCCGCTCGAGCTGCCGGATGGATTGGGTAAGCTGAGTAGCGGGGAAGGCGATATTTGTCTGCGGGCACCGCAGCCGCAACAGAAGGTGAGCGTTCGTTTTGCCGCTCAGGGAAAAATCCGCATCCTTGGCCGAGCTCATTCCCGGCCAGTTAAAAAACTGTGGCAGGAGTTGGGCGTGCCGCCGTGGCAGCGCGAACGTACTCCGCTGATCTATTATGATGACCAGCTTATCGCTGCGCTGGGTGTATTTGTCAGCGAAGCCGGTCAGCCGCCTGAGGGGGAGTTATCCTGGCGACTGCGTTGGCATAAAAAATAATAATAGTATGAGGAGCAATGATGAAATTTGTGAGCGCAATGGCCGTGGTGTTCGGTCTTTTCAGTCTGTCGGCCATCGCGGCGGGTGACGTGGCCGCAGGGAAGGGTAAATCCGCCAGCTGTGTCGCGTGCCATGGCGCAGAGGGGAAAGTGTCGGTGCCGATGTATCCGAATCTGGCCGGGCAAAACGCCATGTATCTGGAGCATGCGCTGCAGGCGTATAAAAAAGGGGAGCGCAACGGCGGCCAGGCTGAAGTGATGAAGGCCTACGTTTCGGCATTGTCTGATGACGATATTGCCGATCTGGCAGCGTACTATGCCAGTCTTAAACCCTAGCCAGCCTGAAGCCATAAATGACGAGGGCAGCCGTTGGGCTGCCCTGTTGGGATGGCGTTACCGTTAAATCAATCAGACAGGCTGACGACCACGGTACCGATTTCCGGATGACTGAAACTGAGGATATGATCCAGACGCAAGCTGAGAGCGTTGCCGGCCTGATCGATAATCAGGTATTCAACACCCTTGGTAAATTTCAGCTCGGTGGCTTTGCCTTCGAGTTTTTCTCCGTCGCGTAACTCCAGCTTCAGAATGTAGTTATGCTGACAGGCGAGTTCCAGGCTTTCATAGTCATCGCAATTGATGGATTGGTACTCATCATTCATCAACATAGTCGCTCACCAATAAGTTAGCGGCGGCAAAGGCCGCCTGTTCCCTAACGGAGGACGGTAGCGCGTTATCCGCAGCAACTTCGTCCAATGCCTTTAACACACATGCTAGCGCATCAGGCACGTAGCCGAGATCCCCACTGCCGATCTCAGCGTAAAAACGGCGTACTAACTCACAGTATTGTTGCACAGTTTCCTCCCTTAAGAACCTCTGCGTCATCGAAGTCCCGCATAGCGATGAGGCCCAGGCTCTCGGAGCTTTACTTAATCCTAGTCGACTATAGCACAGCTATTGGGGAGTTATTAGCACCTCAGCGCGGCTTTCGCACTGCGCTTTGCCCAGCCGCGCTGGCTGCGGATGGGCCAAATCTAGTACACTGTCGCCTGATAATAATGAGGTCACCCATGGCGCTGAAAGCAACTATTTATAAAGCCACGGTCAATATCGCTGATATGGATCGTCACTTCTACCACGACGCCACGCTCACCCTGGCCCAACATCCTTCCGAAACCGAACAGCGTATGATGCTGCGCCTGCTGGCCTGGATCTGCCACGCCGATGAGCGTCTGGTGTTTACCAAGGGCCTGAGTGCCGAAGATGAGCCGGAAATCTGGCGGCGCAATGACCACAACGGGTTGGAAATGTGGATCGAAATGGGCCTGCCCGATGAGAAGCGCATCAGGAAAGCCTGCAACCAGTCACCGCGAGTGGTGCTTTACGCCTACGGTGAACGCGCCGGACATGTATGGTGGCAGGGTATCCAAAGCAAAGTGGCAAACCACAAAAACCTAAGCATCCGTTTTCTGAATGATGAACAATTAGGCAAGTTGGCGGCGATGGCCAGCCGCAATATGACGCTGCAAGCCACGCTGCAAGAAGGAACTATCTGGCTTTCTGATGCTCAGAATAGTCTGGAAATCCAGTTTGCCGAGTGGCAACAGGCGCAGGTGTGACCGGTGCTGGAACTGTCAAGAAACGTAGCCATACCGGATAACGAGCTGGAACTGACGGCGATCCGCGCGCAGGGCGCGGGTGGCCAACACGTGAATAAAACCTCAACGGCTATCCATTTGCGCTTTGACATCCGGGCATCCAGCCTGCCAGAGTATTATAAGGAAAGGCTGCTGGCCCTGAATAATCATTTAATTACCGCCGACGGCGTGGTGATTATTAAAGCGCAGGAATATCGCAGCCAGGAATTAAACCGCGAGGCGGCGCTGGCCAGGCTGGTGGCGTTGATTCAGCAGGCGATGGTGGTGGAAAAAGCGCGCAGAGCGACCAAGCCCACGAAAGGGGCAAAATTACGCCGGCTGGAAGGCAAGGTACGTAAAGGCGCGACAAAAGCGCTGCGTGGCAAAATCCGCACTTAAGGATACATGAACACAGTAGGAGAATAGCTGTGAAGAAAATAACAATAGCCCTGTTTTTAGCGGCAGGGGCACTCTCATTATTGGGATGTAATAATCAGTATCAGCCGAAAGAACAACCTCTTCAGGCGATGCAGCAGAGCTATCAGGGCGTACTGCCTTGCGCTGATTGCAGTGGTCTGGATACTGCGCTCTTCCTGGATGAAGACGGCACTTTCATTTTGCAGGAAACCTATCGCGAAACCAAAGACGGGGACCGGAGCTTTGCCGATTATGGCAAATGGGCGCGAACCGCCGATAAGCTGGTACTGACCGACAGCCATGGCGAAAAACGCTATTTCCGCCCGGTAGGCAAGAGTCTGGAAATGTTGGACCAAAGCGGCGCAGTGATCGAATCCACGCTGAACTACCGCCTGGATCCGGTGGAGAAAGCGTTGCCTAAAACGCCGATGACGCTCAAAGGCAGCTATACCTACATGGCGGATGCGGCAGTATTCAAAGATTGCGCCACCGGCAAGACTTTCCCGGTAGACAATACTATCGCGTTGGAACAAGGGTATGCCAAGGCGTACAAAACTCCAGGTGAGCCGGTGTTCCTGACCTTGAATGGCCATTTCAGCGTACAGCCTTCAATGGAGGAAGGACAGACCGAGAAGGCATTGGTTTCGGACGGCAAGATAGTGTTCGACAAGAACAAGAACTGCGACAGCAAATAATCGCTATAAAAAAACCCGCCGAGGCGGGTTTTTTACTTTCTGACACAGCCGTTTAGCGCTTGATCTGCCCCAGCAGGAAATCAACGATTTCGCCGGTTTTGATCATTTGCTTCTCGCCGACGCGGCGGTTTTTGTATTCAATCTCTTCGCTATCGAGGTTACGGTCGCCGATGACGATTGAGTGTGGCACGCCAATCAGTTCCATATCTGCGAACATTACGCCTGGGCGCTCTTTACGGTCGTCGAGAATAACGTCGATGCCGTGCGAACGCAGGGTGTTGTACAGTTCTTCAGCCAGCGCCTGCACGCGGAAGGATTTGTGCATGTTCATTGGCAGAATAGCCACCTGGAATGGGGCGATGGCGTCCGGCCAGATGATCCCGCGATCGTCATGGTTCTGTTCGATGGCGGCAGCCACTACGCGGGTGACCCCGATGCCGTAGCAACCCATGGTCAGAACCTGGTTACGGCCATCTTCACCCTGAACGGTGGCTTTCATCGCTTCAGAGTATTTGGTACCGAGCTGGAAGATATGGCCCACTTCGATACCGCGTTTGATCAACAGCGTGCCTTTACCGTCCGGGCTGGCGTCGCCTTCCACAACGTTACGAATATCGGCAACCTGCGGCAGAGGCAGATCGCGCTCCCAGTTAATGCCGAAGTAGTGTTTGCCGTCGATATTAGCGCCGGCGCCAAAATCGCTCATCGCCGCTACGCTGCGATCGGCCACGACCGGAACCTGCAGATTGACCGGGCCGAGGGAGCCAGGGCCGGCACCGACGATGGCGCGGATTTCTTCTTCGGTGGCAAAGGTCAACGGAGCGGCTACCTGTGGCAGCTTCTCGGCCTTGATTTCGTTCAACTCGTGATCGCCGCGTACCAGCAGGGCAACCAGCTTGTGGCCGCTTTCTTTTTCGGCGTGCACCAGCAGCGTCTTGACGGTCTTCTCAACCGGCAGTTGGAATTGCTCTACCAGTTCGGCGATGGTCTTGGCATTTGGCGTATCCACAATGCGCAGTTCTTCGCTGGCTGCCGCGCGCGGCTGAGCCGGCGCCACTGCTTCTGCCAGTTCGATATTGGCGGCAAAGTCAGAACCGGTAGAGAATACGATATCGTCTTCACCGCTGTCGGCCAGCACCTGGAACTCGTGTGATGCGCTACCGCCAATCGAGCCGGTATCGGCATGCACTGGGCGGAAATCCAGGCCCATGCGGCTGAAGATTTTGCTGTAGGCTTCGTACATTGCATCGTAGGTCGCCTGCAGGGATTCCTGCGAAGTATGGAATGAGTAGGCATCTTTCATCAGGAATTCGCGAGAACGCATCACGCCGAAACGGGGGCGCACTTCATCGCGGAACTTGGTCTGAATCTGGAAGAAGTTCAGCGGCAGCTGTTTGTAAGAACTGATCTCGTTACGGATCAGATCCGTAATCACTTCTTCGTGCGTTGGGCCCAGCACAAACGGACGTTCGCCGCGATCGACAAAGCGCAGCAGCTCAGGACCATACTGTTCCCAACGACCGCTTTCCTGCCATAAATCGGCGGGTTGAACCACCGGCATGCAAACTTCGATCGCGTTGGCATTGTTCATTTCTTCGCGGACGATGTTCTCAACCTTTTTCAGAACGCGCAGGCCGGTTGGCAGCCAGGTGTAAAGACCTGAGGCCAGCTTGCGAATCATCCCGGCGCGCAGCATCAGCTGGTGGCTGATCACTTCGGCGTCGGCAGGTGTCTCCTTCAGGGTGGAGAGCAAATATTGGCTAGTACGCATGGTGTTTTGGTTCCGTTAGAACTGCAAATTGCATCGGGCAGCCACAGTGGCGGCCAAAAGTGACAAAAGTGGTTTAGTTTACCAGTGCGAGCGGGTTGTCAAAAGAGAGACGGTGGAATTTTAACGCAGGTCGAGTGACAACACCTCGGTTTGCTGATCCACCACCCGCCAGCGCACGTTGAAATCCAGCAGCCAAACTGCATAATCCCGTTCCGCTTCTTCTCCCTTTCGGTAGGCCGGACGTGGATCCTGGGCCAGCACCTGGGTGATAAAACGCCGCAGTTGCGGATAGCGTTGTTGGTGCTGCTGTAGCTGTTGTTCAGCCGCGGGGGTAAAACGCACGGGCATATCGCCGGCGGGCGCCGTCTGAGCAAACCCGGCGCGGGCCTGCGGTTGGCTTTCGGCAAACGGCAGGTAGGGTTTGATATCCACCACCGGCGTGCCATCAACCAGATCCAGGCTACCCAGCTCCAGCACCACTTCGCCCCCTTGAACACGTACGCCTTTTAATTCGATTAACGACATGCCGAGCGGGTTAGGGCGGAAGGTGGAGCGTGTGGCAAAGACGCCCATCCGGGCATTGCCGCCCAGGCGCGGTGGCCGCACAGTGGGGCGCCAGCCGCCTTCCAGGGTTTGATGGAAAATAAACATCACCCACAGGTGGCTGAAATCGCTGAGACCGCGTACTGCTTCCGCCTGATTGTAGGGCGGTAGCAGCACTAACTCACCGCCACCGTCTTCGACCAACCCCGGCTGGCGAGGTACGGCGAACTTTTCTTTATACGGTGAACGGATGGTTCCGATCTGATTGAAGACAAACTCAGTCATTTGGACGAAACGCTAAGCGCTGAACCCTGGCAAATAGCCTGTTGGTAGCAACCGGCAACGCCGCCGACAATCTGACAGTCGTGCAGCAGCACGGCGTTTGCTTTCATGTAAGAAGCGCGGATCTGCATGCGTTTACGGGCCGTCGCCAGATTTGGCGGTGAATCCTGTACGGTGGTCTGGCATGACTCGCCAGAGACTTCACCCAGATCGCGGAAAGGTTTACCCACTAATTCTTCTGCACTTTTATACAGTTTTACCGGCGCTGGACGTGCCGCGGGCGTCGTCTTTGTCGGTGTGGTTACAGTTGGTTTGCTGGTGTTGTTTGTTGAGGAGGGCGCGATACGCTGCGACGAACACCCTGCCAGCGCGAGCGCTAACAAACAGAGAGATAAAACACGCATTGAGATTCCTCTGTCTTTTTATAGAAGTGGCGCTATTGAAGCAATCTACGGCGGAAATAACAAGACGGGCCGGAGCCCGTCTTGCAATTATAGGAATAAAATCGGTAATGAATGATTACCAGCCTTTTACTGCGCCGCCGTTAAAGATCTTGTTGGCCGCTTCGTTAACTTCGTCAGACTGGTATGCCTGCACGAACTTCTTCACGTTTTCCGCGTCTTTATTGTCTTCACGGGCAACCAGCAGGTTAACGTACGGTGAGTCTTTATCTTCAACAAACAGACCGTCTTTTGCAGGAGTCAGGCCGATCTGGCTGGCGTAGGTCGTGTTGATCACCGCCAGTGCGATTTGCTGATCGTCCAGTGAGCGTGGCAACTGTGGCGCTTCCAGCTCTACCAGTTTCAGGTTTTTCGGGTTCTCGGTCACGTCCAGCACGGTCGGCAGCAGGCCAACGCCGTCTTTCAGTTTGATCAGGTTAACCTTCTGCAGCAGCAGCAAAGAACGGCCCAGGTTGGTCGGGTCATTAGGCAGGGCAACCTGGGAACCGTCTTTCAGCTCATCCAGTGATTTGATTTTCTTGGAGTAACCGGCAATCGGGTAAACGAAGGAATTACCTACCGATACCAGTTTATAGCCGCGATCCTTGATTTGCTGATCCAGGTACGGTTTGTGCTGGAAGGCGTTCAGATCGATATCACCTTTGCTCAGCGCTTCGTTTGGCAGCACGTAGTCATTGAACGTCACCAGTTCAACGTCCAGACCGTATTTCTCTTTCGCCACTTTCTGCGCTATTTCTGCAACCTGCTGCTCAGCACCGACGATAACGCCCACTTTAATATGGTTTGGATCTTTTTCTTCCTGACCGCAGCCTGCCAGAGCCAGAGTACCGATCAGTGCGCCGATTGCCGCGATGGATTTAAATTTTAACGACATATCCCTTCCTCATTAGACTCGCATTAAAAATACGCTGTGTGAGCGCAGTTGCTGTAAAAACTATTTGTGAGTGACGGCTTTCACGATGCGATCGCCACCGAACTGGATCAGATAGACCAGCACCACCAGTAATACTAATACGGTATTCATTACTGTGGCGTTATAACCGATATAGCCATACTGATAGCCGATCTGGCCCAGGCCGCCGGCGCCAACTGCGCCGCCCATGGCAGAATAACCAACCAGGGTAATCAGGGTAATGGTGGCTGCGTTCACCAGGCCCGGCAGGGCTTCCGGCAACAGGACCTTTTTAATGATTTGCATCGGGGTGGCGCCCATCGCACGGGCTGCTTCCACCAGACCGGAGGGGATCTCCAGCAGGGCGTTTTCCACCATGCGGGCGATAAACGGCGCTGCGCCCACGGTCAAGGGGACGATGGCCGCCTGCAGGCCGATCGAGGTGCCGACGATCAGGCGGGTAAACGGAATCATCCACACCAGCAGGATGATGAACGGGATGGAACGGAACACGTTCACCAGCCCGGACAAGGTTTTATACAACGTATTGTTGGCGACGATTTGCCCCGGGCGGGTCACATACAGCAGCACGCCAACCGGCAGGCCGAGCACGAAACCGAAGAAGCCGGAGACAAAGGTCATCGCGACGGTTTCCCACACGCCACGTGCCATTAACCACATCATTGCCTCAGACATAACCCAGAACCTCTACTTTTACCTGATTTTCCTGCAGGAATTTAATCGTTGCCAGCGCGTCTTCGTCGCTGCCGTGCAGCTCTGCCAACATCACGCCGAATTTCACACCGCCGGCATAATCCATCTGGGCGCTGATGATGTTGTTATTGACGTTGAAGCGGCGAGCGGCTTCTGACAGCAAGGGGGCATCAACGGACTGGCCGGTGAATTCCAGGCGCAGCAGCGGTTGACGGCCGCCACTGCGTTCCGGCGCCAAACGCTTGGCATAATCGTCCGGGATATCCAGATGCAACGTGGATTGGATAAACTGTTGGGCCAGCGGCGTTTTCGGGTGCGAGAACACTTCGCTGACGCTGTCTTTTTCAATCAACTGCCCTTGACTGATGACTGCTACCTGATCGCAGATGCGTTTTACCACGTCCATTTCATGGGTGATCAACAGGATGGTCAGGCCGAGGCGGCGATTAATGTCTTTCAGCAGTTCCAGAATCGAACGGGTAGTTGCCGGATCCAGCGCGCTGGTGGCTTCGTCACACAGCAGCACTTTGGGTTGGCTTGCCAACGCGCGGGCAATCGCCACACGCTGCTTTTGGCCACCGGACAAATTGGCAGGGTAGGCGTCATGTTTGTCTGACAGCCCGACCAGCTCCAATAATTCGGTCACCCGTTTTTTTATTTCAGCGCGCGGGGTGTTGTCCAGTTCCAGCGGCAGCGAAACGTTGCCAAATACCGTGCGGGAGGACAGCAGATTAAAGTGTTGGAAAATCATGCCAATCTGACGACGAGCGCGTGTCAATTCGCTTTCAGACAGCGAGGTCAGATCCTGTCCATCAACCAACACCTGGCCGGAGGTTGGGCGCTCAAGCATGTTGGCGCAGCGGATCAGCGTACTTTTACCGGCACCGGAAGCACCGATAACGCCATAGATTTGCCCGGCAGGGACGTGAAGAGTCACGTCAGAGAGCGCATTAATAGAGCGCGAACCCTGCTGGAACACTTTGGTGATGTTAGAAAGTTTAATCATATTCTTCTTATTTTAGCGTGGTTGCCCGTGGCTAGATAAAAGTAAACCTTGGCGTGGACCAAGGTATGGGTCAGATGTTAAGGCGTCTAGACGTCCAAGTCAACGACCAACGCCGTTCTCTGCCGTTCTCAGCACTGGGTAAAACATGCGATACTGTACTCGTTTTCAGGCCCTCAGGAGTAAACCGGTGACACAAAGCGTTCCAGCAATTTTCCTAGATCGTGACGGCACGATTAATGTCGATCATGGCTACGTCCATGAAATCGATAATTTCCACTTTATTGATGGCGTGATTGACGCCTGTCGCGAACTGAAAAAGATGGGCTTTGCTCTGGTATTGGTCACCAACCAATCCGGCATTGCGCGCGGCAAGTTCGACGAAAAACAGTTTATGTACCTGACCGAGTGGATGGATTGGTCGTTGGCCGATCGCGATGTTGACCTGGATGGCATCTATTTCTGTCCGCATCACCCAGAGGCAGTAATAGAAGAGTACCGCCAGACGTGCGACTGCCGTAAACCGCAGCCGGGCATGTTGCTGCAGGCACAGCAAGAACTGAACATCGACATGGCCTCTTCTTATATGGTGGGTGACAAACCGGAAGATATGCAGGCTGCCATCGCGGCAGGTGTTGGTACTAAAGTGCTGGTGCGTACCGGCAAGCCGATCACCGAACAAGGCGAGAAACTGGCGGATTGGGTGTTAAACAGCCTGGCGGAGCTGCCGGAAGCCATCAAAAAGCGGGTTTAGCAGGCGTTATGCATGAATAGTGAGCGGTCAGAAAAAAAGTGAATATTAATCCTTGTCATTCTGAGCCGGCTCCCTATAATGCGCCTCCATCGACACGGAACATGTGAACAACTTCACAGAGTCTCCGGGGTTCGAAGAGAAAAAACCTGAAAATTAGGGTTGACTCTGAAAGAGGAAAGCGTATTATACGCCACCTCGAGATAGCAAGCTACGGCGGCTAACTCACTGCTCTTTAACAATTTATCAGACAATCTGTGTGGGCAC
>NZ_JBQEOY010000007.1:0-270613 GCF_052045345.1 Serratia sp. 22264 | reverse complement strand
TGCCTGCATCGAAAGATGCAACGTAAAAGAATCGGTGGAGCGGTAGTTCAGTTGGTTAGAATACCTGCCTGTCACGCAGGGGGTCGCGGGTTCGAGCCCCGTCCGTTCCGCCACTTATTTAAATTATGCCTGCTAATTTTAGCAGGCATAATGTTAAGCGAGATTTAGGGGCGTAGCTCAGTTGGTAGAGCACCGGTCTCCAAAACCGGGTGTCGCGAGTTCGAGTCTCTCCGCCCCTGCCATATTAAAAACCCTTTGCGAAAGCAAAGGGTTTTTTTTGCTTTCTACATTTTCTAACTTTTTGCTACTCCTCTGAAAAACTGCCTAAAAACCCCTCTGAAATCGTTCCCAATTTAGACATTTTTAGCTGAATCCATGTACAAAATGGTTGTTCTACCGCGATGTGATACTGCTCATTATTCCTGCCTGATTTTCAACTACAACTAAGTAGCGCCCAACCTTTTGGCCGCCAACTCCACCAGAAAAATATGCAGCATATACAACAACGACTACCCCTGTCGGAGGGAGTCACATCCCTGGGCAAAGCGAGGAGAACAACATGGTTAAACGTCTGCTGTTAGCGGCCGCCATTACTGGCGCATTGATCGGGACGGCACAGGCAGCACCGCTGGTCGTCGGTTTTTCTCAGATTGGTTCTGAATCGGGCTGGCGCTCGGCGGAAACCAAAGTATCGAAACAAGAAGCGGAAAAGCGCGGAATTACGCTGAAAATCGCCGATGCGCAGCAAAAACAGGAAAACCAGATCAAAGCGGTCAGATCTTTTATTGCCCAGGGCGTTGACGCTATTTTCATTGCGCCAGTTGTCGCTACCGGCTGGACCCCGGTACTGCAAGAGGCGAAAGAGGCCAAAATCCCGGTATTCCTGCTCGACAGGATGATCGAAGTGAACGATCCCTCGCTGTATACCGCGGCTGTGGCATCGGACAGTGTGCATGAAGGCAAAGTTGCGGGGGAGTGGCTGGTCAAAGAGGTAGCCGGTAAGCCTTGTAACGTGGTGGAACTGCAAGGCACCGTGGGCGCCAGCGTTGCAATCAACCGCAAGAAAGGTTTTGCTGACGGTATTGCCAGCGCCGCCAACGTCAAAATTATCCGTTCGCAATCCGGCGACTTCACCCGCAGCAAGGGTAAAGAAGTGATGGAAAGCTTCATCAAGGCCGAGCAAAACGGCAAAAATATCTGCGCCGTATACGCTCACAACGACGATATGGCGATAGGTGCCATTCAGGCGATCAAAGAAGCCGGCTTGAAACCAGGCTCACAAATTAAAATCGTCTCCATTGACGGTGTTCCCGATATCTTCAAAGCGATGATCAATGGCGAGGCCAATGCGTCGGTCGAACTGACACCGAATATGGCTGGCCCTGCGTTCGACGCGCTGTTGGCGATGAAAAAAGACGGAACGCAACCCGCGAAGTTTATTCAGACCGAATCGAAACTGCTGCAGCCTGATACCGCAAAACAGGAATTCGAGCTGAAGAAAAGCATGGGTTATTAATCCACTCACCGACGGGACAAAAGATGGCCGCATCGCAGACCACGTTATTGGCGATTAAGGGATTATCCGTCGAGTTTCCTGGCGTAAAGGCGCTGGAAGAGGTTGATTTCACGCTACAGCGCGGAGAGATCATGGCGCTGTTGGGTGAAAACGGCGCGGGAAAATCCACGCTAATCAAAGCGCTGACCGGGGTTTATCAGCGTTCCGCCGGTGAAGTTCTGCTGGAGGGCAAAGCCATTGCGCCGCAAAGCACCGCGCAAGCGCAGGCGCTGGGGATTGGTACGGTTTATCAGGAAGTTAACTTGCTGGCGAATATCTCGGTGGCCGCCAATTTGTTTATCGGCCGCGAACCTACCCGTTTCGGCCTGGTCGATCAAAAAACCATGCTGCGGCGGGCCCAGCAACTTTTGCTGGGTTATGGGTTGCAGTTGGATGTCAGCCAGCCATTAGGCAATTATTCGATTGCGATCCAGCAGATTGTCGCTATCGCACGGGCGGTCGATCTTTCAGCCAAAGTCCTGATCCTGGATGAACCCACTGCGAGCCTGGATGCTAAAGAAGTCACCATGCTGCTGGATATTCTCAGTCAACTGCGATCGCAGGGGATAGGCATGATCTTTGTCACCCATTTCCTCGATCAGGTTTACCGCATCAGCGATCGCATTACCGTGCTGCGCAACGGTAGGTTGGTGGGTACCAAGCCTGCCAACGACTTGCCACGGCTGGAGCTGGTCCAGATGATGCTCGGTCACGCCTTTGACGAGTCGTTGCTCAAGCGGGGCGAGCATGTGCCGACGGATGCGTCTCCGCTGGTCGAATTTAACGGCTACGGGCGTCGTGGCATGGTTGAACCCTTCGATCTGAGAATAAGGCCGGGTGAGATTGTCGGATTGGCCGGTCTGCTCGGTTCGGGGCGCACCGAAACGGCCCAACTGATATTTGGCATCAAATCGCATGATAGCGGCAATGCAAAAGTGGAGGGCCGCGCGGTGAATATTCGTACGCCGCGCAAAGCTGCCAGTCTTGGCTTCGGCTATTGCCCGGAGGATCGTAAAACCGACGGAATTATCGGTGCTGCGACGGTGCGAGAAAATATCATTCTGGCTCTGCAGGCTCAGCGCGGCTGGTTAAAACCGCTTTCGCTACGAGAACAAACCCGCATTGCCGAGAGTTTTATCCAATTGTTGGGTATTCGCACGCCGGGCCCGGAGCAACAGATCCAATACCTGTCCGGAGGGAATCAGCAGAAGGTGCTGCTGTCGCGTTGGTTGGCAACCAAACCCCGTTTTCTGATCCTGGATGAACCGACGCGCGGGATTGACGTCGGTGCGCATGCTGAAATCATTCGGTTGATTGAAAGGCTGTGCGATGAAGGGTTAGCGCTGCTGGTGATCTCTTCTGAGCTGGAGGAATTGGCGGGATATGCCGACCGCATCGTGGTATTGCGCGACAGAAAACACGTTACGCAGCTTGAGCATACGGCTATTACGGTACCTGCGATTATGCAGGCTATTGCTGTGCAACAGGGGGCAGGATGAACCACAGGAGCTTCTCCATGACCGGTGGACCACGCAAAGTCAAATGGGTATTCCCGGCCGGGGCGACGCAGTTGGGAGCGTTGGCGGCGATTTTGCTGATCGACAGCCTGGTCGCCCCGAATTTCTTTTCCATTCACGTTCAGGATGGCCGTTTGTTTGGCAGCGTGATCGATATCGTTAACCGCGGTGCGCCGGTCGCCTTGCTTGCCTTGGGCATGACGCTGGTTATCGCCACCGGGGGTATCGATCTTTCCGTAGGGGCGGTGATGGCAATCGCCGGTGCTACGGCGGCAACGCTGACCAGTGCGGGCTATCCATTGGGTTACGTGCTGGCCGCTGCGCTGGCCGTGGGGGCGTTGTGTGGCCTGTGGAACGGATTTCTGGTCGCGGTGCTGCAGATACAACCGATTGTCGCCACGCTGATGTTGATGGTGGCTGGGCGCGGTATTGCACAGTTGATCACCGAAGGGCAAATCGTCACTTTCGAACGTGAAGGTTTGGCGCAACTGGGCAGCGGCGCGCTGATGTATTTGCCGATGCCGGCGATCATTGCCGCCGTGATGCTGTTGTTGATCTGGCTGCTGACGCGCAAAACCGCGTTGGGGCTGTTTATCGAAGCGGTGGGAATTAACCTGCGCTCGGCGCGCAATGCGGGGGTGAGTACGCGTTGGGTGGTCATGGCGGTCTATGTGATCTGCGGGTTGTGCGCCGCCGTGGCGGGGATTATTGTGACCGCGGATATCCGTGGCGCAGATGCCAACAATGCCGGGCTGTGGCTGGAGCTGGATGCGATTTTAGCGGTGGTGATTGGCGGAGGATCTTTGCTGGGCGGCCGTTTTAATCTTCTGTTGTCGGTAGTGGGGGCATTGATTATCCAAGGGATGAATACCGGCATTCTACTGTCCGGCTACCGGCCGGAGTTCAATTTGGTGCTGAAGGCGATAGTGGTGCTGGCGGTACTGATGATTCAATCGCCGAGCGTATCGTTGCATCGGCTGTTAAGGAGACGAAAGCCATGATCAAACGTAATCTGTCATTGTTGATTACCCTCGTGGTCTTTCTTCTGGGCTACGGATTTTGTCTCACCCAGTTCCCCAGCTTTGCGTCAACGCGGGTATGGTGCGATTTACTGACAGACAACGCGTTTCTCGGCATTGTTGCGGTGGGGATGACGTTTGTGATCCTTTCCGGCGGTATCGATCTGTCGGTTGGCTCGGTGATCGCCTTCACCGGCGTATTGTTGGCCAAGCTGATCGGCGTTTACGGCATTGCACCGGGCTATGCGTTCGTCATTGCTCTGTTGATGGGGGCGTCGTTTGGCGCTCTGATGGGCTGGATCATTGATACGCTCAAGCTACCGGCATTTATCATCACGCTGGCTGGGATGTTCTTCGTACGCGGCATGAGTTTTATCCTTTCGGAAGAGTCGATACCCATTGATCATCCGCTGTATGCGACGCTGGCCAACTACGCCTGGAAACTGCCGGGTGGTGGCCGCTTCACGCTGTTAGCGCTGGTGATGCTGTTGGTGGTGGCGGTTGGCATGGTACTGGCGCACCGCACGCGCTTCGGCCATAACGTCTATGCCATCGGCGGCAATCGGGTATCTGCGGCATTAATGGGTGTGCCGGTACAACGCACCACGGTGCTGATTTATATGCTTTCAGGCACGCTGGCGGCGCTGTCCGGGATTATTTTCTCGTTATATACCTCTGCGGGCTATGCGCTGGCGGCCAGCGGTGTGGAGCTGGATGCGATTGCCGCCGTGGTGATTGGTGGCACTTTGTTGACCGGCGGTGTCGGCACCGTGCTGGGCACGCTGTTTGGCGTGCTGATCCAGGGGCTGATTCAGAGCTATATCACCTTCGACGGTACGCTTAGCTCATGGTGGACCAAAATCGTCATCGGTATCCTGCTGTTCTGCTTTATCGGCCTCCAGAAGGCGATGAGCGCATTTTGGCTCAACAGACGAACCAAACCACGCCATCCCCGACTAAAGCCGTTATAGCGTCTTAGGCTGCGGTGTTTAAAGGTATTTTCAGCAATTGCCGGATGAGTGGCTGCTGGTCGCTATTTTGCAGCCACACAGCGTACAGCGGGCGGATAATCGCCGGGATTTCGGGGGTCGCGACCAACTGTGGATAGTCCTTCTCCCACTGGCTGGGCAGGAAGGCGCAGCCGCCGGTGGTTTCCAGTAACTGGCGGGTCAGGTGTGCCGAGGTGGTGGTAAGCACCGGCAGATTATCGCTTTCCAACATGCGGCTTTCTTGCGGATGAAAGTCGGCCCCCCATTCCAGCTTGATATACGGCATCGGCGCATGCTTATCGCGCAGGGTAGAAGAGAATAGCCGCAGCGAGAAATTCCCCAGCAGCTGGCTGGCCAGCTCATCCATCTTTGGCGGTTCGGTAGTGATGAGCAAATCGAGCTGTCTCTCATGCAGCTGTTTTACCAAAGAATGCCGTAGCGCAACCCTGGCCTCAAGTTGTAGCGCCTCACGTTGTTGATAGAGCGATTGCAGCCATGGGGTTAGGTAGGCCTCCCACAAAGATGCGGTGGCGCCGATGGACAACTCGGTATGCTGCAGCGAACGCACCACCTCTTTTTTTGCCAATTGCCAGGTTGTCATCAGGCTCTCAGCATAGGGCAGAAGCCGCTCTCCGGCGGGCGTCAGGCGAATATTGTTACGGTGACGGGTGAATAAATTCGCGCCTAATTGGTTTTCTAACTGGCGGATGCGGAAACTGACCGCAGACTGCGTTAAGTACAAGGATTCCGCGGCTCGGCCAAAGTGACGCGTTCTACTGACCTCCAAAAAGGTTTTCAGTAATTCGGTATCCACACCTATCTCCAGAAATTTTTATCGTTAAGATTTAAATGTTTTGTTTTACACAATGTCAAGCCTATCTAATACTCCGCGCCATAAACAGCACGGCCATGAGAGAATTAGGAGCGTGTCAGATGGCGGATAGCTTCACCACGACCAATCGTTTTTTTGATAATAAACATTATCCTCGCGGGTTCTCCCGTCACGGCGATTTCACCATTAAAGAAGCGCAATTGCTAGAGCGCTTCGGGTATGCGTTCAACGAGTTGGACGCAGGCAAACGCCAGCCAGCCACTGAAGAAGAACAGCTGTTCGTCGCAGTGTGCCACGGTGAGCGTGAGCCGGTAACCGAGCAGGAAAAAGTATGGGCTAAATATCTGGCGCGCACACGTCGCCCGAAAAAATTCCATACCCTGTCTGGTGGCAAGCCGCAGGCTGATGCGGTGGAAGACTACACCGAAAGCGACGATTGATAACGATGGGGCCTGTGGGCCCCATTTTTATTCCAGGCTGCGATGCAGCTGCAACAACAGTCGGTCCATACAACGGTAGCCAAGCGCTTCGCTCAGGTGGCGCTTATCAATATCCCGATCCCCCGCCAAATCCGCCAGCGTGCGTGCCACTTTTAAAATTCGTTGCCAGGCACGAACCGATAATCCCAACTTGTTTAACGTCGTCTCAAGAAAATCGGCATCCGGTGCGCTGAGCGTACAATCCCGTTCGACTTCGGGATTACTCAACAGGGCGTTGATTTTTCCTGCCCGGCAGAGTTGCCTTTCACGCGCCTGCAATACCCGTTCACGTACCTGAATGCTGCTTTCTCCTCCGGCGCGCTTTTTACTGAGCACGCCTGGCGGCAGCAACGGCACCTCAATCGATAAATCGAAACGATCGAGAAACGGCCCTGAAAGCCGCCCGAGATAGCGCAGGACCTGTTGCGGCGACGCGCGGTTATGCATGCCCTGGTAGTGTCCTGTCGGGCTGGGATTCATTGCGGCGATCAACTGCACCCTGGCCGGGAAACAAACCTTGGCGCTGGCGCGTGAAATGACGATTTCGCCAGACTCCAGCGGTTCACGCAGGGCATCCAGCACGCGCCGTTCGAATTCCGGCAACTCGTCCAGAAACAGTACGCCGTTGTGCGCCATGGAGATTTCCCCCGGCCGCGGCAGTGAGCCACCGCCGACCAGCGCAACCATTGAGGCGCTGTGATGCGGTGCGCGAAATGGCCGCTGGCGCCATGGCAGCGTTTCGGCAGGGTGATGCAGCAGGCTGGCTACGGCCACGCTTTCCAGCGCCTCCCGGTCGGTCAGCGGTGGCAGCAGGCCGTTCAGGCGGCTGGCCAACATGGTTTTCCCGGTACCCGGGGGGCCGACCAGCAACAGGTTATGCCCCCCTGCTGCGGCGATCTCCAGCGCACGCTTGGCCTGTTCCTGGCCCAGAATATCCTGCAAATCGGCGGGTTCCTGCCGGGTTTCGGCGGGAGCCGGGGCGGTGGCCCCCGGTAAATCGCCTTTGCCCAACAAAAAGGCGCACACTTCCAGCAGATGTTCCGCAACCCGGCTTTCACTCTGTGCAATCAGGCCCACTTCCTTACCATTGGCTGACGCCAGAATCAGCTGTCTTCCGGCATCCATTGCCGCCAGCGCGGCGGGTATTGCGCCACTTACTCCCCGCAGAGCGCCGGAGAGCGCCAGCTCCCCGAGGAACTCATAGCGCGCAAGCTGATCGGCCGGCAGTTGTTCGGAGGCGGCGAGGATTGCCAGGGCAATAGGCAGATCGTAACGGCCGCCCTCTTTGGGAAGATCGGCTGGAGCCAGGTTGACGGTGATGCGTCGGGCGGGAAAGGTGAAACCGTTGTTGATCAACGCGCTGCGTACCCGATCGCGGGCCTCTTTCACCGTGGTTTCCGGCAGGCCGACCATCGTCAGGCCGGGTAACCCGTTACTGATATGTACTTCGACCGTCACCGAAGGGGCCTGAACGCCCATCGTTGCCCGGGTATAGATAACCGCCAGTGACATATTGCTCTCCTTTCTGAAGGCAACATGATGCGGGATTCGCGCCCCCGGAGCGCGGCAACATTGAAGAGTTTACGTAAAGGTTCGCAAGTTAGATCTTTTATTTCAAACAGATATAAATATTTTGCGAAGCGCACCGCAAGTGATGGCAATACCCCTTAACAATTACGCGAACGCTGCAACACATTAGCGGGCTAGCCCTGTTGCAGACGGAGGTTGGATGGGTGTATTTAACAATTAGTTAAAATAAAAGCCCTTTAATTAACAAACCCCGACCGCCGACGCGTTCCGCCACGGCAGCCGCTAAATCTCACGACTTCGTAAGCTAGAGTAGGGATAACACTATGTTTGGTTGGACCCCGCAGCAACGCAATGCGGCTATCGCCAGCTTTTCAAGCTGGACGCTCGATGCGTTTGATTTCTTCGTGCTGGTGTTTTTGCTCAGCGATATCGCGCAATCTTTCCATGTCGGCATGGAAGAGGTGACGCTGGCGATCCTGCTGACGCTGGCAGTACGTCCGATCGGCGCGCTGATCTTCGGCCGCGCGGCGGAAAAATACGGCCGCAAACCGATTTTGATGCTGAACATCGTGTTCTTCTCGGTGTTTGAGCTGCTGTCTGCAGCGGCCCCGTCGCTGACGGTATTTTTGCTGCTACGGGTATTGTACGGCGTGGCGATGGGCGGGATCTGGGGCGTGGCGTCATCGCTGGCGATGGAAACCATCCCGGACCGTTCACGCGGCCTGATGTCGGGGATTTTCCAGGCGGGTTATCCGTTCGGGTATCTGTTGGCGGCGGTGGTGTACGGCCTGCTGTTTGAGGCGGTGGGTTGGCGTGGCATGTTTGTTATCGGCGCAGCGCCGATTTTGCTGTTGCCGTTTATTTACTATTGCGTACAGGAATCGCCGGTGTGGCTGGCGGCGCGTGAACGCAAGGAAAGCAGCGCGTTGCTGCCGGTGCTGAAGAGCCATTGGAAACTGTGTGGCTATCTGGTGCTGCTGATGGCCGCGTTTAATTTCTTCTCGCACGGTACCCAGGATATGTATCCGGTGTTTCTGAAAGTTCAGCATGGTTTCGATGCTAAAACCGTCAGTATCATCGCTATTAGCTACAATATCGCGTCAATTATCGGCGGGGTTTTCTTCGGCGCGCTGTCGGAAAAAATCGGCCGCAGGAAAGCGATTATCATCGCTGCGCTGCTGGCCTTGCCGGTGATCCCGCTGTGGGCGTTTTCCAGCGGTTCGCTGATGCTCGGGATTGGCGCATTCTTGATGCAATTCATGGTGCAGGGCGCCTGGGGCGTGGTGCCGAGCTATCTCACCGAGCTGGTACCGGCTAATACCCGTGCGGTGCTGCCGGGGTTCGTTTACCAGTTGGGCAATCTGCTTGCGTCGGTGAACGCGACATTGCAGGCAACGATTGCCGCTCACAATGGCCATAACTATGGGCTGGCGATGGCGATCATTGCCGGCACGGTGGCGATTGTTATCGCACTGTTGGTGTTCCTCGGCAAGGATACGCGCGGCAAGGCGATCTCTGGCGAGGTGAAAACCCCAAGCCTGCACGCTAACGTTTGAAATCGCGGTAGTTTGCGCGAGGTATGACCAGATTGCGTCGAATAATAACGCAAAAAAAGTGTTGTCATGCCGAGCATGACTATGGTACCTCTGTAGGCATTAGTTCGAAACGAGCACAGTGAACAAACCTATTATGAAAGCCTTTGCCCAAGTGATTAGCCTAGTCGTGATTAGCGTGGTGGTGATTATTATCCCACCGTGCGGGGCTGCACTTGGACGAAGAAAGGCTTAGAAAACAAGCCGGAATCGCAAGAGAACCCCCGCACCGTAAGGTCCGGGGGTTTTTTATTGGCATAAGAAAAGTGAAGCGAGGATAAGAGAATGAATAACAGAGCAAAATCCTGCAATTATCGAAGTAAGGCGGGGAAATAACCATGAACGGGGCTCAGTGGGTAGTACAAGCGTTGCGTGCGCAGGGTGTTGATACGGTATTCGGCTATCCGGGCGGCGCAATCATGCCAGTCTACGATGCATTGTATGACGGCGGTGTGGAACACCTGCTGTGCCGCCACGAACAAGGCGCCGCAATGGCCGCCATCGGCTATGCCCGTTCAACCGGTAAAATCGGCGTTTGTATCGCCACTTCCGGGCCTGGCGCCACCAACCTGATCACCGGCCTGGCCGATGCGCTGCTGGACTCCGTGCCGGTCGTGGCTATCACCGGTCAAGTGGGATCTGCGCTGATCGGCACCGATGCCTTTCAGGAGATCGATGTTCTCGGCCTGTCTCTGGCCTGCACCAAACACAGCTTCCTGGTGGAGTCATTGGACGCGCTGCCGGGCATCATGGCGGAAGCCTTCGCCATCGCCGGCAGCGGTCGTCCAGGCCCGGTGCTGATCGATATCCCGAAAGACATCCAGTTGGCACAGGGTGACCTGCATCCTCATCTGATGCCGGTAGTGGAACAACTGAACTACCCGGCGGCAGAGCTGGCGCAAGCCGCCGAATTGCTGGCGCAGGCGCACAAACCTATGCTGTACGTTGGCGGTGGGGTTGGTATGGCACAGGCGGTGCCGGCGTTGCGCGAGTTTATCGCCGTGACTCAGATACCAAGCGTCGCCACGTTGAAAGGGCTGGGCGCGCCAGATGCGGAACACGCCTATTATCTCGGCATGCTGGGCATGCACGGTACCAAGGCCGCCAACCTGGCGGTGCAGGAATGCGATTTGCTGATCGCCGTCGGCGCGCGTTTTGACGATCGCGTGACCGGAAAACTGAACGCTTTCGCACCGCACGCCAAGGTGATCCACATGGATATCGACCCGGCGGAGATGAGCAAGCTGCGTCAGGCGCACGTGGCATTGCAGGGCGATTTGAAAGCCTTGTTGCCTGCGCTGCAGCAGCCGTTGAATATCAGCACCTGGCAGCAACGGGTCGCTGAGCTGAAAGAAACCCATACCTGGCGTTACGATCACCCAGGCCAGCCGATCTACGCGCCGCTGCTGTTGAAACAGTTATCCGAGCGCAAACCGGCCAATACTGTGGTTACCACCGACGTGGGCCAGCACCAGATGTGGACCGCGCAGCACATGACCTTTGAATGCCCTGAAAACTTCATCACGTCCAGCGGTCTGGGCACCATGGGGTTCGGCGTGCCGGCCGCGGTGGGGGCCCAAATGGCGCGGCCGCAGGATACGGTGATCTGCGTGTCGGGCGACGGTTCCTTCATGATGAACGTGCAAGAGCTGGGCACCATAAAACGAAAACAGCTGCCGCTGAAAATCGTTTTACTGGATAACCAGCGTTTAGGGATGGTTCGACAGTGGCAGCAGCTGTTTTTTGACGGTCGTTACAGCGAAACCAACCTGTCCGATAACCCCGATTTCCTGATGTTGGCCAATGCCTTCGGTATCCCCGGCCAGCGCATTACCCGCAAAGACCAGGTGGCAGACGCCCTCGACGCCTTACTCAACAGCGAAGGGCCTTATCTGCTGCATGTGTCCATTGATGAACTCGAAAACGTCTGGCCGCTGGTGCCGCCGGGCGCCGGCAACGAAACCATGTTGGAGAAAATGTCATGATGCAGCATCAACTCTCGATCCAGGCACGTTTCCGCCCTGAAATGTTAGAGCGCGTATTGCGCGTCGTGCGTCATCGCGGCTTTCAGGTTTGTGCTATGAATATGGTTTCAGCGGTGAATACCGACAACATTAATATTGAATTGACCGTTGCCAGCCAGCGCCCGGTGGATCTACTGTCATCACAGTTAAGCAAACTGATGGACGTCTCCTGCGTTGAGATCCAGCAACCAACATCACAACAAATACGCGCCTAAGGCGCGAGAAGGATAAAGAATAATGACGAAGAAAGCCGATTACATTTGGTTCAATGGTGAGATGGTTCCCTGGGCTGACGCCAAAGTGCACGTGATGTCGCATGCGTTGCACTACGGCACTTCGGTGTTTGAAGGAGTCCGCTGCTACGACTCCCATAAAGGCCCGGTGGTATTCCGCCACCGCGAACATATGCAGCGTCTGCACGACTCGGCAAAAATCTATCGCATGCCGGTATCGCACAGCGTCGATGAACTGATGGAAGCCTGCCGCGCCACGCTGCGTAAAAACAATCTGATCAGTGCTTATATCCGTCCGCTGGTGTTTGTTGGCGACGTCGGCATGGGGGTTAACCCGCCAGCCGGTTACAATACCGACGTGATTATCGCGGCGTTTCCTTGGGGCGCGTATCTGGGTGAAGAAGCGCTGGAACAAGGCATCGATGCGATGGTTTCTTCCTGGCAGCGCGTGGCGCCGAATACCATTCCAACTGCGGCCAAAGCCGGCGGCAACTACCTTTCCTCCCTGCTGGTGGGCAGCGAAGCGCGCCGCCACGGTTATCAGGAAGGGATTGCGCTTGACGTGCACGGTTATATTTCCGAAGGCGCAGGCGAGAACCTGTTCGAAGTGAAAGACGGCGTGCTGTTTACTCCGCCGTTCACCTCATCCGCGCTACCGGGCATCACCCGTGACGCCATCATCAAACTGGCGAAAGACATGGGCTTCGAAGTGCGTGAGCAGGTATTGTCGCGAGAGTCGTTGTACCTGGCCGACGAAGTGTTCATGTCCGGCACCGCAGCGGAAATCACCCCGGTGCGCAGCGTTGACGGCATCCAGGTCGGTATCGGCAAATGCGGACCGGTGACCAAACAGATCCAACAGGCATTCTTTGGCCTGTTTACCGGCAAGACCGAAGACAAGTACGGTTGGCTGGATCCGGTAAATCCATAATTTACCCGTCGCCTTTCAACCTGAAGCGTTGTTAGCTGCAGGTTGAAATTCATAGGGTAAATCGACAGACAGATAAGAATATCCAGGCGGTTCGTTCGCCGCCTGTAATAAATACATTTGGAGTGAAGAGCATGCCTAAGTACCGTTCCGCCACCACCACCCACGGCCGCAACATGGCGGGTGCCCGCGCATTATGGCGCGCGACCGGAATGACCGACGACGATTTTGGCAAACCGATTATTGCGGTGGTCAACTCATTTACCCAGTTCGTGCCGGGCCACGTGCACTTGCGCGATTTGGGCAAACTGGTTGCAGAGCAGATCGAAGCCTCCGGTGGCGTCGCCAAAGAGTTCAACACCATTGCGGTGGATGACGGTATCGCCATGGGCCACGGCGGTATGCTCTATTCCCTGCCGTCGCGCGAACTGATCGCCGACTCGGTTGAATACATGGTGAATGCCCACTGCGCCGATGCGATGGTGTGTATCTCCAACTGCGACAAAATCACCCCAGGGATGCTGATGGCGTCACTGCGCCTGAACATTCCGGTGATTTTCGTTTCAGGTGGCCCAATGGAAGCCGGCAAGACCAAGCTGTCCGACAAGATAATCAAGCTGGATCTGATCGATGCGATGATCCAGGGCGCCAACCCGAACGTCAGCGACGCCGACAGCGCGCAAATCGAACGTTCCGCCTGCCCGACCTGCGGCTCCTGTTCCGGCATGTTCACCGCCAACTCGATGAACTGCCTGACCGAAGCGCTGGGTCTGTCCCAGCCGGGTAACGGCTCGCTGCTGGCGACCCATGCGGACCGTAAGGATCTGTTCCTCAACGCCGGCAAGCGCATCGTTGCGCTGACCAAACGTTACTACGAGCAGGACGACGAAAGTGCGCTGCCGCGCAGTATCGCCAACAAAGCGGCATTCGAAAACGCCATGACGCTGGATATCGCCATGGGCGGCTCGACCAACACCGTACTTCACCTGCTGGCAGCGGCCCAGGAAGGCGAGATTGACTTCACCATGGCGGACATCGATCGCCTGTCGCGCAAGGTGCCGCACCTGTGCAAAGTGGCGCCAAGCACCCAGAAATACCATATGGAAGACGTGCACCGCGCCGGCGGCGTACTGGCTATCCTCGGCGAGTTGGACCGCGCGGGGCTGATGAACCGCGACGTCGATAACATCCTGGGCCTGAAGCTGTCGGAAACGCTGGAACAGTACGACATCATGCTGACCAAAGATGAAGCCGTGAAGAAAATGTTCCGCGCCGGCCCGGCGGGTATCCGCACCACTCAGGCGTTCTCTCAGGATTGCCGCTGGGATACGCTGGACGACGACCGCGCAGAGGGGTGTATCCGTTCGCTGGAAAATGCGTTCAGCCTGGAAGGCGGATTGGCCGTGCTGTACGGCAACATGGCGCTGGACGGCAGCATCGTTAAAACTGCCGGCGTCGACAAAGATAACCTGACCTTCCGTGGCCCGGCGAAAGTCTACGAAAGCCAGGATACGGCGGTGGAAGCGATTCTCGGCGGTAAAGTGGTTGCCGGCGACGTGGTGGTCATCCGCTACGAAGGGCCGAAAGGCGGGCCGGGCATGCAGGAAATGCTGTACCCGACGACCTACCTGAAATCCATGGGGCTGGGCAAAGCCTGTGCGCTGATTACCGATGGGCGCTTCTCCGGCGGCACCTCGGGCCTGTCTATCGGCCACGTTTCTCCGGAAGCGGGCAGCGGCGGCCTGATCGCACTGATCGAAGATGGCGACATGATCGACATCGATATTCCAAAACGCAGCATGGTGCTGGACGTTACAGACAGCGAACTGGCGGCACGCCGCGAGGTTGAGCTGGCGCGTGGCGATCGCGCCTGGACACCGAAAAATCGTGAACGTCAGGTGTCTTACGCCCTGCGCGCCTACGCCACGCTGGCGACCAGTGCCGACAAAGGCGCAGTGCGCGACAAGAGCAAGCTGGGAGGCTAAGCATCATGGCGGAATCACAACCCCTATCCGACGCCCCTGGCGGCGCGGAGTATCTGCGAGCGGTGCTCCGCTCGCCGGTTTACGAGGTGGCTCAGGTCACCCCGTTACAGGCCATGAGCAAAATCTCTTCGCGGCTGGGCAATACCATTCTGGTGAAGCGTGAAGATCGTCAGCCGGTGCACAGCTTCAAGCTGCGCGGTGCCTATTCGATGATCGCCAGTCTGAACGAAGAACAAAAGGCGCGCGGCGTGGTGACGGCTTCCGCCGGTAACCATGCGCAGGGCGTAGCCTACTCCGGCAAACGGCTGGGGATCAAAACGCTGATCGTGATGCCGGTATCCACCGCAGACATCAAAGTGGATGCGGTGCGCGGTTTCGGTGGCGAGGTGTTGTTGCACGGCGCCAACTTTGATGAAGCCAAAGCGCGGGCGATTGAGCTGTCGCAGAAACAGGGCATGACCTTCGTACCGCCGTTCGATCATCCCACGGTGATTGCCGGGCAGGGCACGTTGGCGATGGAGCTGCTGCAGCAGGATGCGCATCTTGACCGGGTGTTTGTGCCGGTTGGCGGTGGCGGCCTGGCGGCCGGCGTGGCGGTGCTGATTAAGCAACTGATGCCGCAAATCAAAGTGATTGGCGTGGAAGCTGAAGATTCCGCCTGCCTGCGAGCGGCGCTGGATGCCGGGCACCCGGTGGATCTGGCGCGCGTCGGGTTGTTCGCCGAGGGGGTGGCGGTGAAGCGCATCGGCGATGAAACCTTCCGCCTGTGCCGGGAATACCTGGACGATGTGATCACCGTCGACAGCGACGCTATCTGTGCGGCGGTAAAGGATTTGTTCGAAGACGTGCGTGCCATTGCCGAGCCTTCCGGCGCGCTGGCGCTGGCCGGGCTGAAAAAGTACGTGCAGCAGCACAATATTCAGGGCGAGCGCCTGGCGCACGTACTGTCTGGCGCCAACCTGAACTTCCACGGATTGCGTTACGTGTCCGAACGCTGCGAATTGGGTGAACAGCGTGAAGCCCTGCTGGCGGTGACTATTCCAGAGCAGAAAGGCAGCTTCCTGAAGTTTTGCCAACTGCTGGGCGGCCGTTCGGTGACCGAGTTCAACTACCGCTATGCCGATGCGGATAACGCCTGCATTTTCGTCGGTGTTCGTCTGACGCGCGGTCATGCGGAACGGCTGGAGATCATCGACGAGCTGAACGCCGACGGCTATCAGGTGGTAGACCTGTCCGATGACGAAATGGCCAAGCTGCACGTGCGTTACATGGTGGGCGGGCGTCCTTCGAAGCCGCTGCGCGAACGTCTGTACAGCTTTGAATTCCCGGAGTCGCCGGGTGCGCTGCTGAAGTTCCTGCAGACCTTGGGTACTCACTGGAATATCTCGCTGTTCCATTATCGCAGCCACGGCACCGATTTTGGCCGCGTGCTGGCGGGCTTCGAGCTGTCGCAGACCGAACCCGAGTTTGAGCAGCACTTGCAGGCGCTGGGCTACGATTGCCACGATGAAACCGATAACCCGGCGTTCCGCTTTTTCTTGCAGGGCTAAGGGAATCGACAAGGACGGCGTATGACAGACAGTTTTACCGGTTTCAGCCAACAGGGGCTGAATTTTCTCCAACAGGTGCGTATCGAGAACGACAAAGACTGGTTTGAAGCCAATCGTAACCTTTACGAGCGGGAGCTGTTGACGCCGTTCCGTACGCTGGTGGCCGAGCTGAGCCCGGCCATGCTGGCCATCGATCCGCAGTTTGAAACCCGGCCGGCGATCGGTAAAACGCTGTCGCGGCTCCACCGCGATACGCGTTTCTCTCATGACAAATCGCGCTATCGCAGCCGCATGTGGCTGACGTTTAAACGGCCGAGTAAAGACTGGAAAGACGCGCCGGTGTATTTCTTTGAGCTGGGGCCGGATATGTTGCGCTATGGGCTGGGCTATTACAGCGCCAACAAGCCGACGATGGACCTGTTCCGCCATACGCTGCTGCGCCGGCCGCAGCCGTTTTTAGAGGTGGCGGCCTGCTGTCGGCCGCCGTTCGAGCTGGTGGGGGAAAGCTACAAACGCCCGCTGGTGAAAGAGCAGGCGGCGGAGATCGCCACCTGGTACAACCGCAAATCTTTCGCGGTGATGGTCAGCGACAGCCAGGTAGAAAAGCTGTTCAGCGCAGGCCTGGTGCAGACGCTGACGCAGGGTTTCCAACAGTTGGAGCCGCTGTATCGCTGGCTGATGCAGGTGGAGACGATGAAGCAAATCGATCCGGCTGATTTATGAATACCCGTCGTCTTTCAAGCTGCAGCCTGTTGGCTGTAACTTGAAATCCATCGGGCTTAATATTTCAAATGTTCATGTTTGAATGCAGTGATTTCGTTTTCAAGATGTCGACCGTTCACAGCAGGCGCCAAAAAGCCTCGATCAACGGATCGCTGAGGCGCTTTTTCTGTACGCAAACGCCCAGTTCAAAGGGTTCGACCATCGAAATATTTTCCAGCTGCGAGATGCGGTTACGCACCGGTTCCGGGCTGTTGTCTACCACCACGCCGGGGATCAGCGCAATGCCGCAACCCAGCGCTACCATCGAAACGATGGCCTCGTGGCCGCCGACGGTGGCGTAAATCAGCGGGTTGGCGATGCGTTGGCGGCGGAACCACAGTTCGATGCGTTTTCGCGACGGGCCGTGCTCCGGCAGGATAAACGGAATGGTGGCCCAATCGGGCTTCGCGACAAACGCCTGGCTGCGTACCGCGCAGGGGAGCGCAGGGGCGATCAGTACCAGCGGGATTTCGCCGATTTTAGTGAACGCCACGCTGGTGGGCAGGGTTTCTGGCCGGCCGGCAATGCCGAGGTCAGCCTCGTTGGACTGCACCTTGTCGACCGCGTCGGCAGCGTCACCGGTGGTGAGTTTGATTTCCACCAGCGGATGCTGCGCCCGGAACCTGTCGAGGATTGGCGGCAGATGGCTGTAGGCGGCGGTAACCGAGCAAAACAGCCGCAATTCGCCGCTCAGCGAAGGGCCGTGCTGGCCCAGCGAATGTTTCAACTGCTGGTATTGCAACAGGGTATGCTGGGCAAACTCTTTCAGCTGTTCACCGGCATCGGTGAGCTGCACGGTGCGGTTATCGCGCAAAAACAGCGGTTGCCCGAGGATCTCCTCCAGCCGTTGGATCTGGCGGGATAGCGTCGACGGGCTGACGTGCATCGCTTTGGCGGTGCGGCCAAAATGCTGGCTTTCCGCCAGATGGAGGAACAGTTTTAAATCACGTAAATCCATATAGGTACGCTCGCAGCAAGAGTGTTGCATAAATTGCAATATCACATTCGTAATATATCAATTTAAGCAACGCGTTTCCTGTTATACATTGAGTTTAACGAATCTCCGCACAGACAGGGCGGGGAATGAAAATAACATCGATAAGCTAAATCGACACAACATCTAACTGGAGTACCACGATGGCTAACTATTTCAACACCTTGAACCTGCGTCAGCAGTTGGCGCAATTGGGCAAGTGTCGTTTCATGGCTCGCGACGAATTTGCGGATGAAGCCGGCTACCTGAAAGGCAAAAAAGTGGTGATCGTCGGCTGTGGCGCACAGGGCCTGAACCAGGGGCTGAACATGCGTGACTCGGGCCTGGACGTTGCCTATGCCCTGCGCAAAGAAGCCATCGACGAGAAGCGCCCTTCATGGCGTAAAGCGACCGAGAACGGCTTCAAAGTCGGCACCTACGAAGATCTGATCCCGCAGGCGGACCTGGTGGTTAACCTGACGCCGGACAAACAGCACACCTCAGTGGTTCGCGCAGTACAGCCGCTGATGAAAGACGGCGCGGCGCTGGGCTACTCCCATGGCTTCAACATCGTTGAAGTGGGCGAACAGGTACGTAAAGACATCACCGTAGTGATGGTGGCGCCGAAATGCCCGGGCACCGAAGTGCGCGAAGAATACAAACGCGGTTTCGGCGTGCCGACCCTGATTGCGGTTCACCCGGAAAACGACCCGAAAGGCGAAGGCATGGCGATCGCCAAGGCCTGGGCAGCAGCGACTGGCGGCCACCGTGCCGGCGTGCTAGAGTCCTCCTTCGTTGCCGAAGTGAAATCTGACCTGATGGGTGAGCAAACCATTCTGTGCGGCATGTTGCAGGCGGGTTCGCTGCTGTGCTTCGACAAATTGGTTGCGGAAGGCACCGAGCCGGCTTACGCCGAGAAACTGATTCAGTTCGGTTGGGAAACCATCACCGAAGCGCTGAAGCAGGGCGGCATCACCCTGATGATGGATCGCCTGTCCAACCCGGCCAAGCTGCGCGCTTATGCGCTGTCCGAACAACTGAAAGAGATCATGGCGCCGCTGTTCCAGAAACACATGGACGACATCATCTCCGGCGCCTTCTCCAGCGGTATGATGGCCGACTGGGCAGAAGACGACGTAAAACTGCTGAACTGGCGTGAAGAGACCGGCAAATCGGCATTCGAGAATGCGCCGCAGTTCGAAGGCAAAATCAGCGAGCAGGAATACTTTGATAACGGCGTGCTGATGGTCGCTATGGTGAAAGCAGGCGTTGAGCTGGCGTTCGAAACCATGGTTGACGCAGGCATCATCGAAGAGTCCGCTTACTACGAGTCGCTGCACGAGTTGCCGCTGATCGCCAACACCATCGCGCGCAAGCGTCTGTATGAAATGAACGTGGTTATCTCTGATACCGCTGAATACGGCAACTACCTGTTCGCTAACGCCGCAGTGCCGTTGCTGAAAGAGTTTATGACGACTCTGCAGGCAGGCGACTTGGGTAAATCCGTGGCCGGCACTTCCGTGGACAACGCGCAACTGCGTGACGTGAACGAAGCGGTGCGCAATCACCCAATCGAATCCGTTGGCCGCAAACTGCGTGGTTATATGACTGATATGAAACGTATCGCGGTGGCAGGCTAAATACCCGTCGTCTTTCAAGCTGTCGCGTTGTTATTTCAGCGACTAAGGGCTTAGCATATTAAGCCCATTAAAAAGGCCAGCATCATTGCTGGCCTTTCGCATTTTTGGAGATCAGGCATTACTGCGGCATCGCCTCCCGCGGGATGATGGCTCCACGATATTGGATAACCGTGCTGGCAGTCAGGTGGCCACGCTGTGCCGCCTGTGCCGCGTCGCCGCCGGTTAAACGTACCGCCAGGTAACCGGCGCTGAAGGAGTCCCCTGCGGCGGTGGTATCCACCACCTTCTCTTTCGGCAACTGCACTGCCGGAATCTCAAGCTCGGTGCCTTCGGCGCTGAATACCAGGCAGGCGTCTGCGCCGCGTTTGATCACAATCTCCGTCACGCCCAATGCCTGCGTGCGGCGGACCACCTGTTCCACCGGTTGTTTGCCCCACAGCAGGTCTTCATCGTCCAGGGTCAGGAAGGCGATGTCGGTACAGGCCAGCACATCGCGATAAACCTGTTGGGTTTCCTCGCGGTTCTGCCACAGGCGCGGCCGATAGTTATTATCGAAAATCACCTTCCCGCCGTTGGCGCGGCACTGGCGCAGCAACGCCAGCAATCGGGTGCGGCTGGCTGGGTTGAGAATGGCCACGCTGATACCGCTGAGGTACAGATAATCGAAGTGGGCCAGATGCTCGCACAGGCTTTGCGCCTGGGGTCCTTCCAGCCAGTAGCGTGCGGCGGCGTCGTTGCGCCAGTAATAGAAGGTGCGCTCGCCGGTATCATCGGTTTCGATCACATACAACCCCGGCAGCTTGTTTTCCAGCCGTTGGATCAAATCGGTTTTAACCTTTTCCTGTTGCCAGGCCTGCAGCATTTCCTGGCTGAAGCTGTCGGTGCCGAGGGCGGTGACGTAATGCACCTGCAGCACGGTTTCCGGCACCTGGCGGGCGATGTAAACGGCGGTGTTTAAGGTATCGCCGCCAAATCCGCGGCTGAGCTCCGCGCCTTTTTGCGACAGTTCAATCATGCATTCGCCGATCACGGCAAGATTCTGGGTGGTCATAGTCAACGGCCCTGGCTGAAAGAAGAAAACGAAGGAATGCGCAATGCCTTCAGTCTCAACGCAAGGGCGGGGAGGAGTCAATGAAAATAAAACAACGTTTTAATTAATTTATGATCGCTATCGGGAAATGGAAAAGTTTCCCGATGCGAAGCGTGCCGCCGACCGTTATTTAGCGGCTGCGCGCAGGTCGGTGACGCTGTGGCCGCCGATGCCCCAATTGTCGGTTTCTACTTCATCAATGACCACCACGGTGGTCGCCGGGTTTTTCCCTAGCGTATCCACCAACAGTTGCGTCACGCCGGCGATCAGCTGTTTCTTTTGCTCCGGCGTCGCGCCTTCGCGGGTAATTTTGATATTTACGTAGGGCATGTCTTTTCCTCTGTTATTGATCTGTTATCAATGTAAAAGGCTTTCGCTATCGCTTAAAGCTTTATCGCATCTTGCCGATAAACTAAGAGCAGCACTACCGCAGCCTGAGCGTTTTCATTCTCCTTCGATGGCGATAGTACCCATGACAACCAAGACGAACTCTGGTCTGCTGGCGCCATTCCTTGCCGTCTGCATGCGCGTAAAAACGCAACGTTACTGGCGACAATGTCGGCGTTTGTACACCTTTCAGCCTATCTACCGCACCTCCGGCGCTTTGCTGGCGATAGAGCTGTTAACGGTGGTGTATCACCCCAGCGCGCCGGACAAGCCGCAATCGCCGGAGCGTTATTTCGCCGCCCTCGACGTTAGCTCGCGCCTGCGGATCATTCAGGAACAACTCAGCTTCCTGCAAGGCTGGCAGCCGCATCTTATCCGCCATGCGTTGATGGTGTCGGTCAATATCGACGGTATTGCGCTGCAGGCGTTGCAGCGACATGCTGAGTTGCAAAGGCAGATTACCGCGATGCCCTATCTGCGCTTTGAGTTGGTGGAGCATGCCGGGATGGCGCTGAGCTGTCCGTTGCAGCAAATTACGGGGGCGGAGCGGTTGTGGCTGGATGATTTCGGCAGCGGCTTGGCGAACTTCTGTGCCATCAGCACCTGGCGTTACCAATACATTAAAGTGGCGCGTGAGTTATTCACCCTGCTGAAGCAGACGGAAGACGGCATCGAGTTGCTTTTCACCCTGATCAAAATAATGAACCAGTTCAGCGAAGGGGTGATCGTCGAAGGGGTGGAGACCGAGCAGGAATGGCTGCTGGTACAGCGTTCCGGCGCATTGGCTGCGCAGGGCTACTACCTTTCCCGCCCGGCCCGTTTTGAAACGCTGCAAACCTTGCCGATGTTGTTTTCCTCGCCGCCCGCCTGACTCTCTGCCCGCCTAAAGCGTGAACTCTCGCCTATCCTCGGCTAGGCTTGGTAAAGCCTGCTTATCAATTTTAGTGGCAGATTACCGTGTTCAGGGAGCCGATATGACAAGAACGGGAAAAGCTTTCAGCTGGGTTGGCGGCATCGTGCTGCTGGTGATTGCCGCGCTGGTGATCTTTGTGATGACCTTCGACTGGAACCGCCTTAAACCGACCATCAATGACAAGGTGTCTGCCGAGTTGCAGCGGCCGTTTGCGATCCGCGGCGAGCTGGGCGTGGACTGGGCGCGTGAGAAAGATGAGGGGGGCTGGCGTGCCTGGGTGCCGTGGCCGCACATTCATGCCGAAGATATTGTGCTGGGCAATCCCAAAAATATTCCCGGCGATAGCATGGTCCAACTGCAACGCGTCGATGCCAGCATCGCGCCGCTGGCGCTGCTCGGCAAAGAGGTGTTGATTCCGCGTATCTGGCTGAAACAGCCGAACGCCACCTTGCAACGGCTGGCGAACGGCGACAATAACTGGACCTTCAACCTGGCCGGCGATCCCAAACAACCGACGTCCGACTGGTCGGTGAATATTCATGACGTCGTCTTCGATCGCGGTCAGATTGATGTTAAAGACGCCACGCTGAAGGCAGATTTCCGTGCGCTGATTGACCCGCTTGGCAAGCCGCTGCCGTTCAGCGAGGTCACAGGAAAAAAAGACGCCGGCAGTGCGATCACCCCCGACTATGTTTTTGGCTGGAAGGTGAAAGGCAAATACAACGGCGAGCCGCTGTCGGGCAGCGGCAAGATGGGCGGCATGCTGTCGCTGCAGAATGCCGAGGTGCCTTTCCCGCTGCAAGCCGACGTGCGCTCCGGCGCAGCCCGGGTGGTAGTGGCCGGCACGCTGTCCGATCCGATGAACCTGGGCGGGTTGGATCTGCGGGTAAAATTATCCGGCGATAGCCTGGGCAATCTGTATGGCCTGACTGGTGTTTTGCTGCCGAATACCCCGCCGTACTCTACCGATGGGCACCTGACCGCCCGGTTGCACGAGAAAGGCGGCGCGGTGTTCCAGTACCAGAAGTTCGACGGCAAAATCGGCGACAGCGATATCCACGGCAATTTGAAATATGTCGCCAGTAAGCCGCGGCCCAAACTGAGCGGTGAAGTGCTGTCGAAACAGCTGCGCCTGGCCGATTTGGCGCCGTTGATTGGTGCGGATTCCAATACGGAAAAAGCCGGTCGTGGGGAGAAGAGCCGTCAGCCTGCCGACAAGGTGTTACCGGTTGAGAAATTTGACACCAAAAGCTGGAACCTGATGGATGCGGACGTGAAATTTACCGCGAAACGCATCGAGCGCGGCAATTCGCTGCCGCTGAGCGATCTCTCTACCCATTTGCAGTTGGATAACGGCGTGATCCTGATGGATCCGTTGCGATTCGGCGTGGCCGGCGGCAACCTCAACGCCACCCTTCGTCTGGACGGCGGTAAAAACCCGATGCAGGGCCGGGTGGATATGCATGCGCGTAAATTCCAGCTTCAGCAACTTCTGCCGAACGTGGCGTCGATGAAGCGCAGCCTGGGGCAGATGAACGGGGATGCCAAACTGACCGGCAGCGGTAATTCGGTGGCCGATCTGTTGGCAACCAGCAGCGGCGAACTGCGCATGGTGGTTAACAACGGCGTGATCAGCCGCGGACTGATGGAGATCCTCGGTCTGAATGTGGGCAATTATCTGGTCGCGAAGCTGTTTGGTGACGACGTCGTGGGCATCAACTGTGCGGCGGCGGATGTCGGTATTCGCAATGGCGTCGCCGCGCCGCGGTTGTTCGTGTTTGACACCGAGAACGCCATTATCAATATCAGCGGCAACGCCAATTTGGCCAGCGAGCGGCTGGATTTGTCCATCGATCCGGAAAGCAAGGGGATGCGTGTGCTGACGCTGCGTTCACCCTTGTATGTGAAAGGGACCTTCAAGAACCCGGATGCCGGCGTTAAAGCCGGCCCGCTGATTGCGCGCGGTGCGGCTGCGGTGGCGCTGGGCGTGGTGCTGACGCCGGCGGCAGCCTTGCTGGCGTTGGTTTCCCCGAGCGAAGGCGGCGATGAAAACCAATGCGGGCAAATCCTGCAAAAGATGAAGCAAAAGAAATGATCTCTATGGCCCGTCAAGCGGGCCATCTTTAATTCAGCACCCGGCAGTCGTGATCCTGAATTTCTTCCGCCGAGGCCAGAGTAAAGGGCAGCAGGCTGCGTTCGGTGGCCAGCAGCAGGAAGTCGCCACCTGGGAGTGCGGTCATCGCCAAGCCAAAGCTGCCCATGCGGCCATTGGCGCGTGGGATGCCCTCGGCCAGCAGGCGGAATGCACCTTGTCTGGCCAATTCGTCAGGCGCGACCCGGCGCACCAGATAATCATGACCCAGCAGGCCACCGGGCAGCGGTTGCCATTGCTCGGTGTAATCCGCCGCAAACTGCGCCAACTGCGTTTTTACCGCCGGTAGCAGGCAGGAAATATGAATGTGCAGCTGATTCTGGCTGCGGCCATACTCGGAATTAATCGCCAGCGAAATATCAGCGTCATCTATCTCTTTGCCATATTTATCTGCCATAAAATGGCGCGCCGCCCAGGCTTGCACAAAGAAGTTTGGGGTGGTGGCTTCCAGCACCGTCGGGCTTTCAATACCGGTAATTTTAGCGCTTGGCATCAACAGATATTGCAGCGGCCCGTTGCGATCCTTAAACACGACAAAACCGGCCTGTGTGTCAACCTGTGCGCAGGGCGCCGGGTTATTGTGCGCCTGCTGGTTGGGCAAGCACTGTTGGCTGACGATGCGCCAAAGCGCGTCCGGATGGGATGATTTCAGCCCGAACCAGGCACCCAATGCAAGGGCGGCAACGATCAGGGGAACAAGGTACCAATACAGCCTGCGGCGCAGAGACATCATCGATTTCCGTTCAACGGGAGGAGCGCACAGCATAGTCCGAATTTATGACAGGAGACAAAGCGGGAAGTGCGGCCCCGCCGGGGGGCCGCAAAACAAGGGTTACAGCGACATATCCCGGGTCTCTTTCATCAGCAGCAAGGCGATCAGCGTGAGGCTGGCCATCGCTGCCAGATACAGACCGACGTAGAACAGACCGTAGTGGGTTGCCAGCCAGGTGGCGATATAAGGCGCCACGGCGGCCCCGAGGATTGACGCCACGTTGTAGGAGAACGACGCGCCGGTATAACGCACTTCGGTCGGGAACAGCTCCGGCAGCAGCGCCCCCATAGGGCCGAAGGTCAGGCCCATGATGCTCAGACCGCACAGCAGGAAGCCCATCACCAGCACCTGATTGCCGGAGCCCAACAGGCTTGGGAACAGGAAGGCGAAAGCGATCATCAGCAGGGTAATGACGATCATGGTCTTGCGGCGGCCAAAGGCATCCGCCAACAGGCCGGCAATCGGCACCATCACGCCAAAACCGATTACCGCCACCATCAGCATCCACAGGAAGGTATTGCGTGAGTAGCCTAACCCCAGCGGCTGCGCCGTGGTGCCGTAGGTCATCGAGTAAACCGTCATCAGGTAGAACAGGGTATAGGTCGCCAGCATGATGAAGGTACCGAGTATGGTCGCCTTCCAATGCTTGCTCAGCAGGGTGCCGAGCGGGATTTTTACCTGTTTGCCGGCTTTCGCCACCTTGGCGAATACCGGGGTTTCATGCAGCGATACGCGGACATACAGGCCGATCAGCACCAGAGCTGCGGACAGGATAAACGGCACGCGCCAGCCCCATTCCATAAACTGTTGGTCTGTCAGCAGCCAGGAGAGCAGCAGGAAGGTCCCGTTGGCGAAGAAGAAGCCGATAGGCGCACCCAATTGCGGGAACGAACCGTACAGCGCGCGCTTTCTGGCAGGAGCATTCTCGGTAGCCAGCAAAGCCGCGCCGCCCCATTCACCGCCCAGACCAAGCCCTTGGCCAAAACGCGCCAGCGCCAGCAGGAGCGGCGCAAAGATGCCAATGGTGTCGTAGCTCGGCAGCAGGCCGATCAGCACGGTAGAAATTCCCATGGTGAGCAGCGAGGCGACCAGCGTCACCTTGCGGCCCACGCGATCGCCGAAGTGACCGAACAGCGCCGAACCAATCGGGCGTGCAATAAAGGCGACGGCGAAAGTGGCCAGCGATTGCAACGTGGCCGTGGTCGGGTCGCCCTGCGGGAAGAAGATATGCGGGAAGACGATCACTGCGGCGGTGGCGTAAATATAGAAATCGAAAAACTCGATGGCGGTACCGACCAGCGAGGCGACAATCACTTTTCCGCGTGAGTTTACCGGTGTTGACGCCTCGTCGGCGTCCAGAGTTGGTGCGATGGATGCTTGCATAGTGTTTCTTATTTTTTGAATTTGTAAAAATCCATCTTAGTCATAGCAAAATGCCTTTTCAATGATGAAACTTTGTACAATACCGTCATTAACCGGTTAAAAAGCTTAATGTTTCAGTACTGTAACTCCCTTTAGGTTTTAACGTTGCAAAATGAATAATATACAGATTTAATTGCTGTAAAAATCGTAAAGAAAAGTTAGCCGGTAGTTTGTTATGCTGGTTTTGAGACAGCGAAAGGTTTGGTTTTGGTGGTGTGTGCTGGGTTTTTAGTGTTATCTCAGAATAAAACACCGGCCATCGAATGATGGCTGGTATGATTGCATTGCTTCAGGGGGCAGGCTGCTCGGACGTCGGCAGGGTTTTATCTTCTTTATACTGCGCGGTGGCTATCCAGGCGGCGCAGAACAGCGTCAGGCGGGCAAAGAAATAGAAGAACGCCATCAACCCAATCACCGAGCCAAAGGCGGCGCCGGAAGGGGATTTTGCCACCTGCGGCAGCGTCATGGTCATCACAAACTTAATCACTTCGAAGCCGATGGCGGCGAGCAGCGTCCCGCGCAGCAACGCCTTTTTCTTTGGCTTATGGCGTGGCAGCATCCAGAAGATCCACAGGAACAGCAGGTAGTTGGCGAGAATGGAGATCGACAACGCAATCAGCGTCATCGCCGGGCGCAGCCATTCTATGCCTTCCAGACCCAATGCGCTGACGATGGCCGCCTGTGCCGAACCGGCGATGGAGGTTAGCGTCAGGGTAATGATCAGCGCCACCACCAGGCCGGTTAGCGAGATAAAGTCGCGGGTATATTTGAAATAGAGCTTTTCCTGATCCTGCGGATTACGCTCCCACACGTCACGCGACTGCGCCCGGATCGCCTCGCGCAGATTGCCCATCCAACTGATCCCCGAATACAGCGCCAGCGCCAGGCCTGTCAGCCCCACCGTAGTGCGCTGCTGAATGGCGGTATTAACGGTATTTTTCAGCGTGCTGGCCAGCGTAGGATCGCTGATGCTGCCGACAATTTTATTGATCAACCCGGCCAGCAGGTCAGGATTGGACGCCAGCACGAAGCCGACGGCGGCGAACGACACCATCAGAATCGGAATCAGCGAGAGAAACGAAAAATAGGTGATGGCGGCACCGAATTGGCTGCCCAGACGATCGTTAAAGCGCTCGGTGGCGCGCAGCAGATGAGCGATGCTGGGCCAGGCCTGGATGCGCTCGACCAGCCGTGAGAAACCGGAAATGTGCCGGTCAATTTTTCCGTGGCCGGTTTTGATACCGATCAGGGGTTTTTGCGGCGTTTCACTGTGGGGCTGACGGGGTTCTTTATCTGATCCTGTAGGCATTACGTCACGATTTCCTTAACGATAAATATACCCGTCATACTTCAACTTGCATGTGCGTTGGCTGCCTTCACTTACCCGAATCACTTACTGAAGTAAGCTCGCCGGGATTCGTTCAGTTGCCGCCTTCCTGCAACTCGAATTATTTAGGGTAGAGGCTGTCTCAGCCTTGATTATAGCCAAAATGCCCGCCGATTGGCCGTCGGGGCGGCAAGCGAGCAATTTGTGAGCTTATCGCGTTGCCCTGCCGGGTGAAATCTTCTTGCTCGCCGATAGGTAAAATTCTCATATCAACCGCGCTGCCAGCGCGGCCTTTTTCATTCGCCGACCGCCAATTTTTATCTATTTCATCACCAAGAAAGCGTTTACTCATGAGGTGGCGCTGCGGGGTTCAACCGCAGCGTTGCTGCAGCCGTAGGGGCTGGAACGGTTTCAACTGTTATCAATAGAGAAAATGGAAGGCCATATGAAATTACTAAATCATCCCACCTGTCGTCCGTTCACCGAAGCGGGCACTTTGACACAGATTTCCGCCTACTATGAGGAAGAGCGGCACATCATGTGGATGCTGCTGCGCGCCGAGCCGCGGCCTTGCTTCAATCAGGCGCTGATCGAGGACATCATGACGTTGGCGCAGGCGGCGAAGGAGTCGTCGCTGCAGTTTGATTTTTGGGTGACCGGTTCGCTGGTGCCGAACATGTTCAACGTCGGCGGCGATCTGCAATTCTTTGCCGAAGCGATTAAAAACCGCAAACGTGAAGCGATGATGGCTTACGCGCGCGCCTGCATTGATTGTGTGCACGCGGCGGCGCGCGGGTTCGATACCGGAGCGGTCAGCATTGCGATGGTGGAGGGCAGCGCGCTGGGCGGGGGGTTTGAAGCGGCGCTGGCGCACCATTTCGTTCTGGCGCAGAACAATGCGCGCATGGGCTTCCCGGAAATTGCCTTCAATCTGTTCCCCGGCATGGGCGGTTATTCACTGGTGGCGCGCAAAGCGGGCATGCGCTTGGCCGAGGAGCTTATCTGGAGCGGCGAGTCGCACACCGCCGAATGGTTTGAAAGCCGCGGCCTGGTCGATCAACTTTTCCAGCCCGGTGACGCCTATATAGCCACCCGTACCTTTATCGATACCATCCGGCCCAAGCTGAACGGCATGCGCGCCATGCTGCGCGCTCGCCAGAGGGTATTGCAGCTTACGCGTTCGGAGTTGATGGATATCACCGAAGATTGGGTACATTCGGCTTTCACTATCGAGGAGAAAGACCGCGCCTATATTGAACGTTTGGTTATGCTGCAGGATCGTCATACGCTGAACCTGCGCCGTGCCGGCTAATGCAAACCTGCCCGCATCACGCTGAGGGGGGTGACGGGCAATAAGACCGCAGCCAATGTTCCAGCTGTTCCGGGAGCATTGGCCGCGCAAACAGGAACCCCTGTTTCTCGTCCACGCCAACCTCATCCAGGAACCTGTTCTCGCTTTCTGTCTCAACGCCTTCGGCGATCACCCGGAATTTCAGCGCCTCGGCCGCCGCGACGATGGCGCGCACCAGCGATTGCGAAACCGGATTGAAATTCACGCCGCGCACAAAGCTTTTATCCAACTTAATGGCATCCAGCGGGATACGCGCCAGCTGCGCCAGCGAGGAGTACCCGGTGCCGAAATCATCGAGATGAACTTGCGCGCCCAGTTCACGCAGCCGGGTGATGACCGCGCGTGCGCGTCTCTCATCCTCAATCAGGCTGCTTTCCGTCAGTTCGAAGTCCAGCAGGCACGGCGTCAACTTGTTGTGCTGCAACACGTTGATAAGATCTTCCACGATGGAATCATCGACCAACTGCCGTGCGGAAAGATTTACGGCGACCCGCAGCGCCAGCCCTTGCTGTTGCCACTGGGCGGCCTGTTTGGCCGCAGTCTGCAGCACCCATCGGCCGAGCGGGCCTATCAGCCCGGATTCTTCAGCGTAAGAGATAAACTGTAACGGCGGGATCAGACCGCGTTCGGGCGAGTCCCAACGTACCAGGGCTTCCACGCTGTGCACCATGCCGCTGAGCGCATCGATTTTCGGTTGGTAATAAACCACCAGTTGATTCTGTTCCAGACCCTTGCGCAGGTTGGTGTCCAGCCACATATATTCGGCGACGCGTTTGTTCATTTCCGGCGAGAATACGGTAAAGGTGCGTTTGCCGCGCTCTTTGGCGACGTACATGGCGGTGTCGGCGCTGCGGATCAGGCCGTCGAGATCGTTACCGTGTTCCGGGCACAGCGCGATGCCAATCGAACAACCGGTATAGACTTCGATAAGGCCGATGCGGAAGGGCGTTTTCAATCGGTCGATAATACGCTGGGCCAGCTGTTGCAGCATCTCGCGTTCGGCCTGTTGGGCCAGCACCAGGAATTCATCGCCCCCAAGACGGGCCAGAACCTGATCGGGCTCCAGACAGCCGAGCACCGCCAGCGATACTTCAACCAGCAAACGGTCGCCGAACATATGCCCGTAGGCGTCGTTCACCTTTTTGAAATTATCGAGATCGAGGTACACCAGCCCAACGTTGCTGTCACCGCGTTCCGCGATAGCCTGGATGATTTTGTCCTGAATGGCGTTGCGGTTGGGCAGGCCGGTGATGATATCGGTATTGGCCAGCACCCGCAGGCGTTCCTGGGCGCGGCGTTCTTCGGTGATGTCCGTACCGGAACAAATCAGGAAGACTTCGTTTTTCCCGCTACCGCTGTGGACGAATTTGTTGCGGAACAAAAACAGCCGCTCGCCTTTTACCGTTTTGACCCAACGTTCCACCTCGTAGGACGAACCATTACGGAAAAAACCGGCGATATTTCGCCGCGAGGCCGCCGCTTCTTCCGGGCTCATAAACAGCTGAAAGACGTTTTTGCCAATGACATCATGTTCATGCAGGCCGGTGTATTCTTCGCTCAAACGGTTGAAGCGTTGGATGCGGCCATGCTGATCGACAATCACGATCACCGAATTGGCTTCGGATACCACCTGCTCGGCAAAGGAAAGCCCATGCACCAGGTCACGGGCGACCGACTTGGTGTCGCTGAAAGCGGAGGCGGTGCCGGCCCATTCCAGTTTGTTGATCCGGCGGCCCACCAGATGCAAATGTATCGGCTCGCCGACCAGCGAAATAGAGATATCCAGGCTGGCGGTAATGCCGCTCAGACGCCGTATTTTTGCCGCCTGTATGGCGCTGAGCGCCACGGCCATATGGGCTTTGCCTTTGACTGCGGACAGCTCCAGGGCATTGCTGTCGAATGCCAGCCGCCAGTAGGGGCTGCCGGTGCCAAAGTGGGCGTTCAGGAGCATAGGACCTTGGTCTGCGAACATGATGATTCCTCAAAAGGGCACGACAGCCAGGTTTCCGCAATGAGCGTAGCCGCAGTTTTCAGGCTCGGTAGCGGCCGCAGTGCACGTATCTCCATCATATAACACGTTTTTCACGGGCGGGCATGGGTGATGAAACTATTATATAAGCAATAATTAGTTTTGCTGTGTAAATGTCCCACTGTTGCCGGTTGCTTTGAGTGTAAGAGAAAAATCTTCAATCAAGGGACATTCGTACGATTTTTGCGCATTGGATACCGCCATATTGTTGAAGGGCGGTTGTACTGGATGAGGCTAAATTATAATAAAGGCGGCGGGCGGCAGGAATAACCCCATTGAGGTGAATTTTAATTTTCTCAGGCAATCAAAATTTCCGGACCCTAGACACTATCTCCATAATTTATTCAAAGTTGTCGAATAAACCTGTTTTGGGTTTTAAAAAATTTACACAGCATCGCATTACTCTATGTTTAACGGCCTACTATTATCCCCGACGAACGAAAGAAGAGCCTGTTCACGTACAGCGCTCCTGATGAAGAATAATTTTAAGGAAATGATTATGCGTAAACTGACCGCTTTATTTGTAGCTTCTACTCTGGCGCTGGGTTCTGCTTCCATGGCCTTCGCTGCGGACACCACGGCGGCGCCGGCAACTGCTGCGGATGCCGCCCCGATGAAAATGATGCACCATAAAGGCGAAGGTAAAGGCGGGCCGTTTGCCGGCCTGAACCTGACTGAACAGCAGCGCCAGCAAATGCGCGACATCATGAAAGAATCACATCAGAATCGCGGTGCGGGCGTAAAAGAGGAGCGTCAGGCGTTGCACAACCTGGTGGCTAGCGACAGCTTCGATGAAGCAAAAGCGAAATCCCAAATTGATGCCATCAGCAAAGCGCAGTCCGAACATATGTTGGAACGCGCCAAAGCGGAAAATAAAATGTATAACCTGCTGACCCCTGAGCAGAAAAAACAATACAATGAGAATTATCAGAAACGCGAACAGAAAATGATGGACCACATGAATAAAATGAAATCGAAAATGACGACCGAACAGTAATAGCGTCATGGGGTAAATAAAAAGGGCCAGATTATTCATCTGGCCCTTTTGCTTATCTCACTTCAACTTACCTTCCCGTTAAACAACGGGTTTCCCTTGGTATTGCGTGCGAGTGAGTGAGTTTCCTGTCAATCCCGGTTAATTTTTTTAAATTGACGAGTGGTTTCGGTTAACGCTAGTTCCGTAGGCAGACGCTCCATGGAGCTGGCACCGTAGAAGCCATCCACCAAAGGACAGCGCCGCATGATATATGAGGCATCTTCAGGCGTGGCTATTGGACCTCCGTGACAAAGGACGATCACGTCTTCGCGGATCCGTTTGGCAGCCTGGGCCCAATCGTTAATCAGCGAGACGCAATCGGCCAGGGTCAGAGCCGTTTCTGCGCCAATGCTGCCGCCGGTAGTCAGCCCCATGTGCGGCACTATGATATCGGCACCTGCCTCAGTCATCGCTACCGCATCTTGTGCATTGAAAACATAAGGTGTGGTCAGCAGATCTTTTTCATGCGCCAGACGAATCATGTCCACCTCCAGCGCATATCCCATACCGGTTTCCTCCAGATTGGCGCGGAAGTTGCCGTCAATAAGACCCACCGTTGGAAAGTTCTGCACCCCGGCGAAGCCCGTGTTCTTAATCTCATCAAGAAACTTGTCAAAATGGCAGAAAGGATCCGTACCATTAACTCCAGCCAAAACAGGAGTGTGTTTGACCACGGGCAAGACTTCTTTGGCCATATCCATGACGATTTCGTTTGCGTTGCCATAGGCCAGCAAACCTGCCAGGGAGCCTCGACCCGCCATGCGATAGCGGCCCGAGTTATAAATGACAATCAGATCGATGCCGCCGGCCTCTTCGCATTTGGCTGAGAGCCCGGTGCCGGCACCTCCGCCAATGATAGGTTCACGGCGGGCAATCATTTCCCTGAATTTAGTAAGTAGCTCCTGTCGGGTATGTTTGGCCATTTTTAACTCCAATCAATAAGTACGAGATATCTCCCTAAACTGTTGCACGGCGATGTCGGCAAAGCGGGGATCGTTGATGTTATAAGGGGTTCTGATCAGACGGTGTTTTTCCGTGGGTCGCCATGTCATTTCCAGCGCGTTGACGAAGGCTGCCAAAGCTTCGGGATCCCAGAATGCTTGCCCAGGGGCATCGAGAGCGGAAACGCCACCTTCAGGGATCAGGAAGCGAACCTCCCCGGTACATGTATTCAGCTTTTCACCAATCCAACGACCCATTTGGGCATTTTCTTCTGGCGTAGTCCGCATCAGAGTCACTTGGGCATTATGGTTATAGAACTGACGCTCAGCATAACGAGCGGGGATGGTGTCTGGGTGGCCAAAGTTAATCATATCGAGGGCACCGCAAGACATGACACAAGGAATGCCGGTATGGGCTATCGCATTGAAGCGATCTTCGTTACAGGCCAACACGCCACCAAACAGGTAGTCGCAGACTTCAGTAGTAGTTAAATCGAATACGCCATTTAACAGGTGGCTATAAACCAGCTTTTCCATCGCCCTGCCGCCGCTGCCGGTTGCATGGAATACCAGACAATCCCATTCCTTTTCAATTGCGGCTGTCACCTCCTGAATGCAAGGAGTAGTGACACCAAACATGGTGAGCCCAACGGCAGGTTTACTGTCGGTATCTGCCGGAGTGGCAAAGCGAACGGCGCCGGCGATTTGATGGGCGGCATTTCCTAAAACGATACGGGAAATGCGGTTGAGACCGGCTACGTCTGTAACCGAATACAACATGCCAATATCACTTGCACCAACATAGCTGGAGGTATCACCGGATGCCATGGTCGAAACCATTAGCTTTGGCAAGCCAATGGGTAATTGCTGCATGGCGGGTGTAATCAATGCAGTACCGCCGGAACCGCCGAGGCCAAGTAAGGCTGCAACATCCTGACGTGAAAGCATAAACCGCTCAAAAGCGATGGACATGGCGGCAATCGCTTTACCGCGATCCCCGCAGAATACCGCGTTTTCGCCTTCTGGGTGGTAGCTGGCGACGGTGGCGGCGGAAATATCGGCAGGGTAGCGGGCCGGAAGGTGATGGGTGGATAAATCAATGGTTAGCGTGGGTAACCCGATATCGGCGATAAGGCTGCGGACATAGGCCAATTCTCGCCCTTTCGTATCCGCCGTTGTCGCAATATAGATCATCCCCTGATTATTGTTCATTAGCCTGTTCCTGAATGATAGGTTCGGATGGCCGCCACGCTATATTAATTATAATTTAATAAGTTAACTCAATTGAATCCCTGGTGTTGACTAATGTTACTGAGCGTAGTCGGTGAATTCATCATCATAATGAGACGGCTGTATCATTTGTGCAAGAGGTTTGCGCACAAAAATGAGATTGACGTCTCATATGATGAAAGAAAGGAAAAATTAACGCCTTTTCCTGCGTGGCGCAGCGTTAGCCAAGTTTGTTACAGTGGTGTTTATTCGCCCGAGCTATTGTTCTGGCAAGCGTTATCTTGGTGAAAGAGGTCGCCGTGCCATTAAATGTATCCCCAAATCTGACCCATACTCGAGCAAGAACCCGCAAGCTGTTACTTGACAGTGCGATGGTGTTGTTTGACGGTGGGACTTTTCCCTCAATTACCGAACTGGCCCTGCATGCGCAGGTTTCGCGTGCTACGGCTTATCGCTATTTTCCTACGCAGAGTGCGTTAGTCGCTGCCGTGGTTGCGGAGAGTTTGGGGCCTATTCTGGAGTGGCAACCAACGGACAATGACGCTCGGGCGCGCATTCAACAGTTGCTGAGTTTTGCTTATCCACAGATGGAGCAACATGAAGGTGCTTTGCGTGCCGCATTGCAACTTTCGCTCCAGCAATGGGCCGAGGCGCGTTCCAGTACCATTAAACCGATAGAAAAGCTGGTACGCGGCAACCGCAAACGTCTGCTGAAGCTGGCGGTAGAACCGTTACAGGATAAACTGCCGCCAGAGGCGTTACAGAGGGTGATTCATTCTTTTTCACTGATTTATGGTTCGGAAGTTTTTCTGGTACTGAAAGATATTTGGGGTTTGGATCTCGGCGGCATTCAGGATGTGACGCAGTGGATGGCGAAGGCCATTATTCGGCAGGCCGAAGAAGATGCGATGAACAGCAGAAAACCGTTAGCATGATAATCCAATTTTCAACGTTCTTCTCTGTCAAAACCAGCACATTTCACTGAGTAAATATCGGCAATTCTTATAACTTAAAGTGATAAGAGGGGGCGGAAAGCTATTTTTAATAGGCCTAAGGGGAAATAACCCTTGGCCTTTTTGTTTTTATATTATTCATGTTTATCATTGGATTATATTTTTATCCACCGCAATTAAAACGCTCTCTCCGGCCATTTATGGTCATTTGAAATCCTTATGCATCCCCTCTCCTTGCCATAACGTTTATCGGTCCCAATCGGGCGTCCTCGCTATTGACCCATTAGGCGTGCTTGAGATTGTTGTGCTTTATTTATTTGGTGTTACGAAACTGTTACACAAAAAAACCAATAAAACATTTGCAAACAACAATGGATGGTATCTGGGATGGAAAGTAAACGTAGAGGAGTCAAGCCTGTTCAGGCGGCCTTTGGCTGGCCTGAAATTGGCGTGAATCGTGCGCAATGGAGCGCAGTGCTTTTATGTCTGGCGGCGATCGGCGGAGCGCAGGCCGCACCCTATGTCGAGAGCGGCAGGCAGGGCGATCCGGCCAGTTGGCGCAGTAATGAATTCAACGCTGAATGGGGCCTGGGGGCGATCCATGCAGAGCAGGCCTACGCCGCCGGTTATACTGGAAAAGGCGTTAAGCTCGGTATTTTCGATCAGCCGGTGTATGCCCAACATCCGGAATTCGCCAGCCCGGGCAAGGTGATCAACCTGGTCACGACCGGCATCCGCGAGTACACAGATCCTTACATCCCGGTGAAGAAAGGCGACGCATTCCGTTATGACGGCACGCCGAGCGTGGATTCCGACGGCACGCTCGGCTCACATGGCACCCATGTGGGCGGTATCGCAGCCGGCAACCGCGATGGCGGCGAAATGCACGGCGTGGCGTTCAATGCGCAAATCATCAGCGCGGAAAACGGTGACCCGGGGCCGGAAGACGGCATCATTCTCGGCAACGACGGCGCGGTATACCAAGCCGGTTGGGATGCGCTGATCGCCAGCGGTGCGCGCATCATCAATAACAGTTGGGGTATCGGCATCACCGAGAAGTTCGATGAAGGTGGCAAGGATCCGGCTTACCCTCACTTCACGCTCGCCGACGCGCAGAAACAGTTCGATCAAATCAAACAGATATTGGGCACCAAAGCCGGCGGTGCCTATCAGGGCGCTATCGATGCGGCACGCAGCGGCATCGTCACCATTTTTGCCGCAGGCAATGACTACAACCTGAATAATCCGGATGCGATGGCCGGCCTGGCCTATTTCGTGCCGGAGATTGCCCCCAACTGGCTTTCCGTCGCCAGCCTGCAAGATCCGAACAATAGCGGCGATTACAGTATCAGCACCTTCTCTTCACGCTGCGGTTATACCGCCAGCTTCTGCGTTGCCGCGCCGGGCAGCAAAGTCTACAGCTCGATCATCGAAGGCAACAGCCTGGAGAATCTGACCACGGGTTACGCCAAATACAGCGGCACCTCGATGGCGGCTCCGCACGTGGCTGGCAGCATTGCGGTGCTGATGGAGCGCTTCCCGTACATGACCGGCGCACAGGTCGCTTCGGTACTGAAGACTACCACCGTCGATATGGGCGCGCCGGGTATCGATGCGCTGTTTGGCTGGGGGATGATCGATCTGGGCAAAGCGATTCGCGGTCCGGGCATGTTCGTCACGGAACAGGACATTCCGGAGGAATTTCGCGTCAGTGGTGCCTATGGTCCCGAACAGTTTGTGGTGAATCTGCCGGGCATCGGCGCGGTACTGGACAAGGGCAAACCGACCGAACGGGTGTGTGACGATATTCACTGCGGGCTGGATGTCTGGAGCAATGCTATCTCAGGCCACGGCGGCCTGACCAAGCAGGGTATTGGTACCTTGGTGCTGACCGGGGCCAACACCTACGCCGGCCCGACGCTGATTAACGAGGGTCTGCTGGCGATCAACGGTTCGGTCACCTCGGCGGTGACGGTGCAGAACGCCGGTATTCTGGGCGGCTCCGGCAGCGTCGGTGCGTTGACCGCCCGCCGTGGCGGCACCGTGGCGCCGGGCAACTCGATCGGCACGCTCAACGTGGCCAACAACGTCAGCTTCGAACCGGGTTCGCGCTATGCGGTGGAAGTGGCGCCGAACGGCCAGAGCGATCGGATCCACAGCGGCGGATCGGCGACGATCGGCGGCGGTGGGGTGGCGGTCTCGCTGGAGAACAGCCCTAACCTGTTATCGCAGAGTGAAGTGCGCAGCCTGCTTGGCCAGCAGTACAACATCCTGACGGCGGATCAGGGCGTCAGCGGGCAGTTTTCTTCAACGTCAAGCTTCTCCCCCTTCCTGGACTCCGGGCTGAGCTATCAGCCTAATCAGGTGACGCTGAGCATCGAACGCAACGACACCTCCTTCGCCAGCGTGGCGCAAACGCACAACGAGCGTGCGGTGGCGGCGGCGGCGGATGCATTGGCGGCGGGCAACCCGGTGTACGAGAGCATCCTCAACGCCGGTTCGGCAGGGGAAGCGCGGCAGGCGTTCCGTCAGTTGTCCGGGCAGATCCACGCGGATATCGCGTCGGCGCAGGTCAACGACAGCCGCTACCTGCGTGAGGCGCTCAACGGCCGCCTGCGGCAGGTGGAAGGGCTGGCGACTGCGCCGGACATCAAGTCCGACGAAGGCGGTGCCTGGGCGCAGCTGCTGGGTGCCTGGGACCATGCGTCGGGGGATGCCAACGCCACCGGCTACCAGGCCTCGACCTACGGGGTTCTGCTGGGGCTGGACTCGGCATTGGCAGACGACGGGCGATTGGGCGTCGCGACCGGTTACACGCGCACTTCGCTGGACGGTGGCTACGGCTCGAACGCCGACAGCGACAACTACCACCTGGCGGTGTACGGCGGCAAACAGTTCGGTGAGCTGGCGCTGCGCGCCGGCGGTGCCTACACCTGGCACCGTATCGATACCTCACGCTCGGTCAATTACGGCACGCAGTCGGATCGCGAAACCGCGAAGTACAGTGCGCGCACCGAGCAGGTGTTTGCCGAAGCAGGTTACAGCGTGAAGGCCGGTTGGGTGAATCTGGAGCCGTTCGCCAACCTGGCGTACATCAACTTCCAGAACAACGGCATATCTGAAGACGGCGGCGCGGCAGCGCTGCATGGCGACAAGCAGCACACCGATGCCACCGTCTCGACGCTGGGGCTGCGGGCCGATACCGAGTGGCAGGCGAGCAAAACGACGGCGGTAGCGCTGCGCAGCGAACTGGGCTGGCAGCATCAGTACGGCGATCTGGATCGCGGCACCGGGCTGCGGTTCAACGGCGGCAATTCGCCGTTCGTGGTGAACAGCGTGTCGGCATCGCGTGACGGTGCGGTGCTGAAGGCCAGCGCGGAAGTGGCGGTGAACAAAAACGCCACGCTGTCGCTGGGTTACGGCGGCCTGCTGTCGCAAAACCACCAGGATAACAGCGTCAACGCCGGTTTTACCTGGCATTTCTGATCTTAAAAAAACCAACGGAACAGCCGCCCCGCCTGGAGCGGTTTTACGCAAAACAAAAAGGATAAGGGAATGAAGCAATCTGCAGGAAACAATAAACCGGCATTGGCGCCAGCCTGGAAACTGAACGCCTTGCTGTGCGCAATGCTGGCGGCGGGAGGGGCGCAGGCGGCCCCGCATGATGTGGGCGGCAACCCAGGCGATCCGGCCAGTTGGCGAAGCGATGAATTCAAGGCTGACTGGGGGCTGGGCGCGATCCACGCCGATGAGGCCTATGCGGCGGGGTATACCGGCAAAGGGCAAAAGGTGGGGATCTTCGATACCCCGGTAAACAAGCATCCAGAGTTTGCCGGTGACGGCAAGCTGACCAATGTGGTTACCGAAGGCTATCGTGCCTATACCGATCCGCATCGGGAGGGGATTAAGGCCGGCGATTATTTTTATTTCGACGGCGCTTTCCATTTTTACAGCGGGTCGCAAGGCCTGTTGAGTAATCACGGGGTCCATGTGGCGGGTATCACTGCAGCCAATCGCGACGGTATCGGCATGCACGGCGTTGCCTTTGATTCGCAGATCATCAGCGTGGACAACGACAATGATGGCCCGGCTTACGGCGAGTTCCTTGGGTTGGACGGCAGCGTGACCAACGCAGGTTGGCAGGCGATGATCAACAACGGCGTACGGGTGATCAACAACAGTTGGGGTGTCAGTATCCCTGACTTCCTTTCGGATAATGGCAGTAAACCCGAGGCCCTGCATTTCGAGTTAAAAGATGCGCAGGAACAGTTTGATCAGGTCAAACCGCTGCTCGGCAGCCTGGCCGGTGCGGGGTATCAGGGGGCGATCGACGCTGCCCGTAACAACATTCTGGTGCTGTTTGCTGCCGGGAACGACGGTAACTACAACCAACCGGATGTGATCAGCGGCCTGGCCTATTTTGTGCCGGATATTGCGCCTAACTGGTTGTCGGTTGCCAGTATTCAGGATCCGACGAAAACCGGCGACTACAGCATCAGCACCTTCTCTTCACGCTGCGGCTATACCGCCAGTTTCTGCGTTGCTGCTCCTGGCAGTAAAATCTATAGCACCGTGGCTAACGGTTCAGATCCAAATCAATTGGTCTCGGACTACGGCATTAAAAGCGGTACCTCAATGGCGACGCCGCACGTGACCGGCGCGGTAGCGGTGCTGTTGCAGCGTTTTCCGTATATGACGTCGGCGCAAATTGCCGACGTGCTGAAAACCACCGCCACCGATATGGGCGCGCCGGGTATCGATGCGCTGTACGGCTGGGGGATGATCAACCTGGGCAAAGCGATTAATGGGCCTGGGATGTTCTATACCCTTGAAGATATTCCGCAGGAGTTCCGTATTCCCGATCCGGCCGGCGTGGCTTACGGTTCAACGCAGTTTGTCGCCAATATTCCAGGTCTGGGGGCGGAGGTCGATCAAGGCACGTTGCATGCGCGCATTTGTGATGACTTCCACTGTGGGTGGGAAGTGTACTCAAATAACATTTCCGGCCACGGCGGCCTGATCAAAGAGGGGGCGGGCGCGCTGGTGCTGACCGGGGCCAACACCTACGCCGGCCCGACGTTGGTTAATCATGGCGTGTTGGCAATCAACGGTTCGGTCACCTCGGCGGTGACGGTGCAGAACGCCGGTATTTTGGGCGGCTCCGGCAGCGTCGGTGCGTTGACCGCCCGCCGTGGCGGCACCGTGGCGCCGGGCAATTCGATCGGCACGCTCAACGTGGCCAACAACGTCAGCTTCGAACCGGGTTCGCGTTATGCGGTGGAAGTGGCGCCGAACGGCCAGAGCGATCGGATCCACAGCGGCGGATCGGCGACGATCGGCGGCGGTGAGGTGGCGGTCTCGCTGGAGAACAGCCCTAACCTGTTATCGCAAAGCGAAGTGCGCAGTCTGCTCGGCCAGCAGTACAACATCCTGACGGCGGATCAGGGCGTCAGCGGGCAGTTTGACGCGGTGGCACCAAATTATCTGTTCCTGGGTACCGGGCTGAGCTATCAGCCGAATCAGGTGACGCTGAACGTCGGTCGTAATGACACCTCTTTCGCCAGCGTGGCGCAAACGCACAACGAGCGTGCGGTGGCGGCGGCGGCGGATGCGCTGGCGGCGGGCAACCCGGTGTACGAGAGCATCCTCAACGCCGGTTCGGCAGGGGAAGCGCGGCAGGCGTTCCGTCAGTTGTCCGGGCAGATCCACGCGGATATCGCGTCGGCGCAGGTCAACGACAGCCGCTACCTGCGTGAGGCGCTCAACGGCCGCCTGCGGCAGGCGGAAGGGCTGGCGACTGCGCCGGACATCAAGTCCGACGAAGGCGGTGCCTGGGCGCAGCTGCTGGGTGCCTGGGACCATGCGTCGGGGGATGCCAACGCCACCGGCTACCAGGCCTCGACCTACGGGGTGCTGCTGGGGCTGGACTCGGCATTGGCAGACGACGGGCGATTGGGCGTCGCGACCGGTTACACGCGCACTTCGCTGGACGGTGGCTACGGCTCGAACGCCGACAGCGACAACTACCACCTGGCGGTGTACGGCGGCAAACAGTTCGGTGAGCTGGCGCTGCGCGCCGGCGGTGCCTACACCTGGCACCGTATCGATACCTCACGCTCGGTCAATTACGGCGCGCAGTCGGATCGCGAAACCGCGAAGTACAGCGCGCGCACCGAGCAGGTGTTTGCCGAAGCGGGTTACAGCGTGAAGGCCGGTTGGGTGAATCTGGAGCCGTTCGCCAACCTGGCGTACATCAACTTCCAGAACAACGGTATCTCTGAAGACGGCGGCGCGGCGGCGCTGCATGGCGACAAGCAGCACACCGATGCCACCGTCTCGACGCTGGGGCTGCGGGCCGATACCGAGTGGCAGGCGAGCAAAACGACGGCGGTAGCGCTGCGCAGCGAACTGGGCTGGCAGCATCAGTACGGCGATCTGGATCGCGGCACCGGGTTGCGCTTCAACGGCGGCAATTCGCCGTTCGTGGTGAACAGCGTGTCGGCATCGCGTGACGGTGCGGTGTTGAAGGCCAGCGCGGAAGTGGCGGTGAACAAAAATGCCACGCTGTCGCTGGGCTACGGCGGCCTGCTGTCGCAAAACCATCAGGACAACAGCGTCAACGCCGGTTTTACCTGGCGTTTTTAACGCTTCTTGCCTGAAAGACACGGGGCCAGCTTGCTGGCCCCGTTTTTATTGGGGTCGGGTAACCGTGACGGCAAGGGAAGCTGTCCGTATGATGCATCGCGCAGTTTGGCGAAAAAACGGCAATAAAAAGCCGGGACCCTTGCGGATCCCGGCTCAAAAGTGGGTAAAACAGATTAGCGCTACGGCTCAAATTCCGGTTTGCTTACAGACTGAGTGAATGCATACATCCTTCAGCAGCGGCAATCGGAACTAATTTTCCCTGGTGTTATTATGGTTATTATCAAAAGTGGTTCTAGTATTATTTTTTATAGTGTATTGCTGTATGTGTCTTTTGATACCATGTTTGACCATAGAACATGGTATGTCAAGCAACGTTTTTAAATTAAGATTGCATGGTATGCAATGTTTTGAGCATGCTTCTTCATAATTCATAATTAAAACAACTAATAAATAAGCATAAAAATCGAAGGGAAAAATGGATAACAATCATCACAAATTCGATTCGTTGTCGATTGCAAACCGGGTCAGGGAACTGTTGTTGCATTACGGCATTGGCAAGCGGCAGCATGCAAAAGAGCTTAGCCGCATTCTGGATCTGAGTTTTTCGCACGCGCATCGAAAACTGAAAGGGCAAAGCCCCTGGACGCTGGAACAGATCAACAGCGTGGCCGCTGCACTGGGGGAAACACCGGCGGCTATCGCGGACATGGGGGCGGAACAGGAGACGTCGGCGCAAACTATGGCGCAGGATGCCATCTTTTTTGTGGCCGGTGCGGAAATTCCCTGCGTCGGTCATATCGGCGATGAACTGCCGGCCGGGCGACAGGCGGAGTTCGTGGCGCTGAAGCCGGACCAGCAATGGCAGATTTATCGGGCGGACGATGCGCCGTTGGGCAAACGCTTCTGGGTTGAATTGATCGAGATCCGCCCGAGCCATACCGATGATGAGCGTTTGAGCATTGCGGTGCTGGATGATTCGCACCAGGCGGCGGATGAGTTGGCGAAATACCTCGATGGCTGCGGCTTCACGGCGGTGGCTTTCTACGACGTCAGCAGTTTTTGCCAGGCGCTGCAACAAAGCCTGTTCGACGGTTATGTGGTCGACTGGTTGATCGGCGAGGAAACGGCGGATAAATGCATTGAAACCATTCGCAGCTCCGACAACCCGGATGCGCCGGTGTTGGTACTAACCGGCCAGTTGGGCACCGATCTGCGTGAGTCGGAAATCGCTAAAGCGATGCGTGACTATGACGTGCTCGGCCCCTATGAAAAACCGGTGCGGCTTCACGTCATCGAAGCCGCTTTGTTGCGGTGCTTTAATCTTTAGCGGTGAACAGCGAAGCCAAGGCGGTGGACAGCGCGTCTAACCGCACCGGCTTCATTAAATAGTTATCGAACAGCGCCCGCTGTTCGGCAGACAGTTGTTCCGGGGTGTAGGCGCTGATGCCGATAATCGGCACCTGGCGGTTGGGGCCGCGGCGGCTGCGCAGCTGTTTGGCCAGCGCGGCGCCATCGATGCCGGGCATTTGCAGGTCCAGCAGCAGCGCGTCGTAAGGGCGCCGAAACAGCTTTTGCAGCGCCCGTTCAGGCGAGTTGCACAGCTCGTGCCGGTAACCCAGTTTGTCCAACAGCGCCGCAAAGGCGTCGCTCACCGACTTATTGTCATCCACCACCAGAATATGCTGCTGCTTCTGCACCAGGCCGTGGTGCTGCGCCGGTATAGCACCTGGTTCTTCTTCATCGCCGATCTCGACAGGGATGCTGACGATAAAGGTGCTGCCTTTTTTGATTTCGCTGTAGACGGTAATGGTGCCGTTGAGCAGCGTCACCAGCCCGTGCACAATCGCCAACCCCATGCCGACGCCGCCATACTGCCGGGTGTGCGACTGATCAAGTTGGGTAAAGGGCCTGAATATCTGGTCGAGCATCTCTTTTTCGATGCCGATACCGGTGTCGGTGACCTCGATAATCAACGCGCTGCCGGTAGGCTGCCGCCGCAGGCAACTGTGCAGCGTGATGGTGCCGCTTTCGGTGTATTTGTAGGCGTTGGTCAGCAGGTTGACGATGATCTGCCTGATACGCAACGGATCGGAATGTATTTGCTGGTGGCCGCACTCAACCTCGCACAACAGCGTGACCCGATCTTTCTGGCTCAGCGTGGTGATTTCATTCGCCGTTTCATCGATCAACCGTTGGGCGTCGAACGGCACTATGCGCAATTCCATCATGCCGCTGTCCAGATGGGCATAATCGGTCAGGTCCTTCATCTGGCTTTCAACCTGCTGCGCGGCGGTTTCCAGCCGCTGGAAGGTATCCGCATGTTCGGCCGACACTTTAGTATTCACCAACACGTCAATGGCGGACATGATGCTTTGCAACGAGGTACGCAACTCGTGGCCGATGGCCCCGAGAAAGGCATTTTTGGTGCGCGTGGCTTTCTCCGCCTCAATCGCTTTGGCCTGTTGCCGGATGGTCAGACGCTGCTGGCGCAACACAATCAGGGTGATGGCAATCAGGGCGATCACCGAGAACATCACGATCACCAGACCATAAAAAATGATGTGCCGCTTTTCGATATAGTCTTCATAGGCGGCGGTACGCTGCTTCACTTCGGCGTGATCGGTCAGGTTGGCCATCTCAATCGAGTAAGGCTTGATTTGTTTCATGGCCTGAGAAATGCGGGTGAAATCAATCGTCGGGCTATTCAGCAAAGTATCAATCCGATCCATTTGCCGACGCATTTGGGTGACCACTTCAGGGTAACCCGGTTCGGCATACAGCGGCTGCGTGGATTCGGATACCGTTTCCAGTACGTAAAAGCGGGAATAAAGGATTTCAAATTTAAGCCTGAGATCTTCGCTATCCACCTGCTGCGCGTTTTTCTGCTGTTCGACCAGGGTTTCAAATTCGGCCAGCTTGATGGCGAATTTGGCGATCGACCAGGAGTAATTTTCCTGAGTGCCGGCAATGGCATACAGCCCTTTCTTTGACAGGGTGGCGCTGTAGTAATACAGCGTTACCGTGGAGGCAACCAAAAAAAGCGCGGCGAAAATCGCTGGGATCGCCAGCCTGCTGCCGTTTTTAAATCCTTTGAGCTTCATTTAATCACTATCCTGTCCACTTGCCAGATAAAGCGCGAGTTGTAGAGCGGGGAATTTAACTCAGGCCCTGCGGCGTCCCTTGGATAAACCAAAAACAGCGGTCCGAAGTTTCTGATCTTCAGCATTTCGCCGTCCATCTTGTAGGCCAAAATTATATGGTAATTCTCGACGTCGGACAGCGGCACGTCGATGTAATAATCGTTCAGCGCATGAAACGTCAGCGTGCTGCCTTTGGCCCCCACGCGCGCCAAAATATCCGCCACGGCCACCCCTTCGAACTTTCTTTGCGGCGTCCAGGAAGTTGAGGTGGTGATGCTGTGCACCGGCATCGCCAACAGTTGTTTATCGGTAAACAGATAACTTTTTTTTGCCGGGTCGGTGGCGTTTTCGATATTGCCCGTCACTTCCAGAGTGAAACTTAGCGCGCTGGATTGAACGATGACCAGCGCAAAAAATGCCCACGCGGCGTTTTTAAAAAAAGTGAACAGCATCGGTGTTCTCCAGAAGTAGCGGAAGTCTGCATAAGGCCTGCTAATTTAACAGGCAAAATCATGGCAGAAAATACAGGGTTGTGCCGGAGGGAAGAGGAAAGGAAGTGAAATTAAGCAGGCCGGGGCATGACCCCGGTCTGATAGAGGAACGGGTGCCGGGTTTAGTCGGCAGAGGCGGCTCGGAGAATATTCAATGCGGCCGACAGGCTAACCGAAGCGCTGGACAGGGGAACCCGGTCGGTTGCGATCGTGGCTAACGCCCCTTCCATCCACGGATGCATCAGCACCACGTCGGTGGCCCCTTGTTGGCTGGCCTGTTCGGCGGCCAATGCGGTCAGCCGCAGGGCCGCTTGGGTATTACCGCGTTGCAACTGCAAGCCACAGTCCGGGACAACCCGGGCTTCAACCCTTTGGGCGGCGCGCTTGCCTGCTTCTTCAAACAACCGTTGCGTATACAGCGCCGAGGCTTCGGTGGCGCACAGGGCCACTATCGAATCACTTGCCTGCAACGCCCTTTGCGCCAGCACATAGTCCGCTCTGAGTATCGGGACCGGCGAGGTTGCGGCGAGCGCTCTGGCGGCGCCGGAGAGCGTGGAACAGGTCAGCACCACCACATCGGCAGCTTGGCCGAGTGTTTCAAGTGCGGCGCAGACCTGTTGTTCCAGGTCTGGCGCTCCCGCTTCCGCGGCGGCACGCAGATCGGCACGAACGGCGTGCACCAGTGAATCTGCGGGCAAGCCGAGCCGGGACGCGGCCTGAGTAAATAGCGCAATATTGGTTTCAAAGGTATGCAGTAACGCGATGTGCATGTGGGGGGCTCCATGAGGTTTTGACGGTTGCCTGCAAACTAGCGTACTTTCTGACGGATAATGTCCAAACTTCATGATGAATAGTACAAATATGCACAAGCATGACCGGCTGGCCGCCTTTCTCCGGGCATTTGATCTGAAAGCCAGGGTGCTTTCCGGCCCGACAGACTCTGCCAACCTCTACGTCGCTGCGCGTGAGGTGGGAGAAGGGGCGTCGCATATCCGTTTTAACGTCGCCGGTGGGCCGCCGCCGGAAGGTGAGTTTGCAGTCATCGTCAGCGCCGGCGTCGACTTTTCCGGCGAGCTGAACCCGCTGGTCGGCACCTTGCCCGACAGAATGGATTTCTTGCTGGCGGATACGCCGGCGCTGCAGGGCGTGGCCGATTTGTTTATTGGCGAAGCGCAATCCCCCCGTTGTGGAACGGTGTCGGTGCAGGACCGATTGTGCGAAGTCATCATTGTGCTGGTCATCAGGCGCGCTATTGCCGCCGGTGCGGTGAAAGCCGGCATGTTGGCCGGGCTGGCCCATCCCACCCTGCACCGCAGCCTGGTCGCCATGCATGACGAGCCGGCCTGCAAATGGTCGGTTGAACGGTTGGCGCAGATCGCCGGCATGTCGCGCAGCCATTTTATCGAGCGATTCGGCACGGTTGTGGGGGAAACGCCGGGTGCCTATCTCACGGCATGGCGTTTAACGCTGGGCAGAAAAGCGCTGATGTCGGGGCGAAGCGTCAAGCAGGTGGCTTATCAGGTTGGGTTTGGCAGCGTGGAGGCGTTTTCGCGGGCATTTTCCGCCAAATATGGCGTGCCCCCGAGCTCAGTAAAAAATGGCATGTAATTACAGTGACAAAATAAAAGAGCCAGGTGCCGATGCAACCTGGTTTTTTTAATGCACAATCAGGTGACTGATACAGGGTAATCAACGCTTTTTAAAAACGTTAAATGTTGAAATCAGGAGTTCACAGCATGTCAGTGGTTACGAATAACTCGCTTCTCAGTGAAACGGCCGTTCAGACAGCGCCGACGGCCTCGGCCCTCAACACGTTGAAAATGCTGGTGCGTTACAAAGCCTGGGCGGATGCATTGACGTTCAGCAACGTCAGGTCCTTGCCGGAGGGCGAAGCCCTGAAACAGCGCCCGACGCGGTTTGGCAATATGGTACACACGTTAAACCATACCTACGTGGTGGACGATATCTTCAGGCACCATCTGCAGGGGAAAAAGCACGGCTATACCGCGCGCAATACCGAGCAGACACCGGCGCTGGAGACGTTGTGGCAAGCGGTGCAGGAAATGGACCGCTGGTATATCGATCTGGTGGATAGCTGGTCAAACGAGGATCTGACGAAAGCCGTTCATTTCGAGTTTGTCGGTGGCGGTGAAGGCGTGATGACGCAGGAGGAAATCGTGCTGCACCTGGTAAATCACGCTACCTATCACCGGGGCTTTGTCGGCGACATGATGTACCAGGTGCCCTTTACGCCGCCGTCAAACGACCTGCCGGTGTTTATCAGGGATCATTTCAACCAGGCCCGTTAAGCCGGCCCCGGTTTTTGACATCTCCGAATAGATATAAAAAGGTCAGGGTGTTGAAGCGCCTGACCTCATCTCTATCATTAATATCGCCATACCAGTGAAAAACCGATATTCATTGAACTGGTAGCGAAGCCATGGGGTTTATAGAGCGGTGTACCGATGAAGGTATCGAGGCTGGTATTCCATTTTTCAATTCTTACGCCCGCGATACCGCCTGCCAATTTATGCCCAATAGCGTTCTCGCTCTGCATGACATAGCCATAATCCATGCCAACATAGGGTTGTATCGGGACTGAACTTAGGTACCAGGCTATCGTATTTTGCCAGTAGAGACCTTTATTGCCGAACAAGTTACGCTCGCCATCAAATCCCCTCACGGTAGTACGGCTCCCAATGCCTAACTTGTCCTGTATAGGCAAGTCATAGTTGGCGAGTTGCAGCGTTAAGCCGCCCCTATAATCCATGGAAAGGTCGGACAGCATGAAGGGGTTAACTACGCCGGCTTCGGCTTTAATAATGTGGCTGCTTAAGTTATAGGCACCATCGAGATGATCAGCCTGGAACCATTGCATATTTTTCAAAAGATCCAGCGATAACGAAACCCTTGCATCATCGATATAGTGCAAGTGTTTGGCGCCAATTTTTATATTGGTTAAGCGTTTACGCTGAAGGTCTATTTCCGTGTCATTAATAAAATAATGATAATCCCGTTCCAATAATTGCGCATTGAGCGTGGTTTTGTACCGAGCACCGCGTGATACCGTTCGGCCAATTTGCAGGCTGAGGCTTTCTGATTGACCCTTATATTGGTAGTCAACAGCATAGCCGGGAATACCCTGATGATATTTACTCTTACCCGCAAACAGGTCTACTGACCAGAACCCATAGGGAAGGGAGTAGGATATTGCGTGTGAACTGTTGCCGCGAGTGTCAGATCTCTCAATATTCTGGGAGTATGATGCGTAAAGGGTATCGTTAAGCGAGGTCAGATTATTGAGGAAAAGCGCGGCACCACCCTGATAGCGGCCAGTAGCCTTGGTGCCAGAGTTATCGACCCAGGATGCTAACTGCCAGTATTTCGCTTGTTTGCGCAGCACTTCAATTTTACTTTCTCCCGGCGTTTGGCTGGGGGCAATACGGATGTCAGACAGCGTACCGGGGAGGGTGTTGATGTTTTCCAACCCTTGTTCAACGTTGCGGATATTGAGTATGTCGCCGGCTTTAAGCGGAAAAACGCTGGCCAGATTGAAATGCCCGCTGCTGTCGTCACTCAGCTTGATGCTGTTGACGCGGCCATAAATCAGAGAAAGGGTGAGAGTCTCTTCTTTGGCCTGATAGGTTTTCACTGCCGCACGTGAAGTGATCAGCCCTTCGCCGATCAACTGATTTTGTATGGCCTTCTGCAGGTTGCTTATTCCTGTTGCGCCCAGACACTGGTGTTCGGCGCTCTTGGCCAATTGCCTAATGGCGGGGATTGGGCGTATTTCACCACTTTCAATTTGCACCTTACGGATCTTCAGACACGGGCTTTCCTGCGGGTAGAAGAGCGCCTCTTGGCGCGTGTCGCTCGGCTGGGTGAATACGGTGGGAGCGCCAGGTTGCAGCTTGTTCTGGATATTCCGCTCGCTATTTTCCTGGCTGACAGTCTGTTGTTCCAATGTGGATAACAGATTACCGGCATGGGCAACCCCTGTAAGCAGGAGGCTCAGCAGCAATGGGATGTTTTTTTTCATAGTCAATTTTGGCATCGGAGCGGGGAAAAACCTCCGCCAAGCGGCGGAGGAATAATGTTACCAGAGTGGGTACCACCAGGATGACCACCATGGGTTCTGCTGTGGTGGGGAGACAACAACAGGTTTATTGATATCTCTACCATTGTTGAATACGGAACCCTGGGTTGACACCATTTTTCCGCTATTACCGAAGGACGTTCCTGTCCGGGTAATATTATTATATGCGCTGATATTTCCAGTGTTATAAAAAGAGGTGCCTGATGACGTGATCCCCCCTTGAGCGGATGTCAGGCTACCGCTATTGGAAAAAGACGTGCCCGACTGAACGATGTTGCCGCGTGCGGAAATATTTCCATCATTAGAGAATGAGGTGCTATTCAACATCATTCCGCCCTGATGAGAGGTGATATTTCCACCGACTTTGTTCGCCAGAGAGGTGGAGTTAATGCTTAATTCATTATTGGAGCTGATATTTTTCTCATTTTGAAGCGAGGTGGTATTGATATACGCCACATCGTTGACTTTTATGTCACCGCTATTGTTCAGCGCTGTGGTTTGTATCGCTGCACTGGCACCTGAGGTAATTTTTCCCTGGTTTACAACGCTCGCTGCCGTCAGGATCAAATTATCGCCATCAGTGATGAGTTCACCCTTGTTTCTCAGGCTGATTTGCGGGTTGTTATTGACGCCAACACCGTTTTCATTGGCGATCAGGTTGATTTTACCGGCGTACATGCCGCCGAGTTGGGAGACATCGACCAACACTTCTGGTGATTGCTCTTTGTTTTCCAGATCGGTGTAGCGCGTCAGATCGGCGGTAACGGTCTTTTTGCCCGCCAGCACCAGCAGGCTTTTGGCTTGCACTGCGGCATTGATATTCTCAGCACGGGCAATCACGGCGGTGTAGTCCACATCGCCCTTCTGCAACCCTTTGCCTTCGAAGGTTATCGTGCCGTCGGTAACGTTATAGCCGGTGAACTGTTTGTCTTTGAACTGCAGCTTGCCGGTGGTCAGTACCCCGGTCCCGGTATTGATAAATCCGCAACCGTTACAGGTAATGCCGGAACGGTTGGCGACGATAACGTCCGCTTTCTGACCGGCGACTTCGATCATCCCATTCAGCAGCGTTTTGTCGCTGGAATTGATTTCGTTAAGAATCACCTTCGCGGCACCTGCGCTCAGGTTGGGGTTGGCATTGATGGCGCCGGCCAGTTGGCTTTGCGCGCTGCCTTGCGCATTGTTCAATACTGCGCCCTGGCTACCCACGTCAAACTGGCTGTATTGGTTATGCGATACGCCATCTTGACCTGGTTGATTGATATTCACTACCGGCACATTATTGGCAGTGAGGTTAACGTTGCCGCCAACCGGCACAATGGAGGTGTCAGCAAAGGCGGAGCCGACGCTAACACACAGCATAATCATTGCCGAAAGGCAGGATATTTTCCTTGGTAATACCTTTTTCATTTTATTACTCCATAAATATAAGGGTATTTATAATACTGATCCGGTTTCAGCGACGCGCTTGCATATCAACATGTAAATAGCGCCAATTAAATTTATGAGCCCATAATCAATAAAATAGCATGCAGGATTACCTAGCGAAATATTATGGTAATTGTTATCTTGTAATCGAATTATTGTGCTGGATTGATGAGTTTTTTTGGTGTTTATTTTGTTTGCTCTGGGTTGAAAACTAATTAATTATAAGTTTATTTCACTTTGTGTATGTTATAGATATATATTTATATTTCTGGTTTATCTGTCTGTGAAAAGCATCCAGAATTAAGAGGGTGTTTTTTAGGCCAGACAGGCTTTTTCTCGTTTGTCAGGATGATTGAGCATGCAGGTGTAATTGTTTTGTCACTGTCTGGGGGGGAAGTGATGCATCCAGTGACAAAAAATATTAACATTAGGCTTGAATGATATTTTGATGATAAGATCGCTTAAAATTTTTAGGGGTACTACATGGGTAAGAATATCCATGCAGCACTTATTGCTGAGAGTATCTATTTACCGAAACTATTCCAACCGAAGAACGTTTTCTTTTTTATTTATGCAGAAATCAGGCAAGCATTAATCGATGCGGGAAAAATGTTGGATTTTTCGCAAGAAGACACAGAAGCGCCGATGGCTTGATGTGCAACCCTTGAGCCAGGGATTGCGCGCGGGTTTTGGTGTAATCGACCTGGGTCAGGGGCGGAGGATTCTGCGCCATATTGCCGTGCCATTTCGCAGCCGAGGCGAATCGTTCTCTTGAAACCCGGAGTTAGCATGGCATTCAGATGGCGCCTGCAACAATGTGGAAACACCCATGTAACGATCAATAACACAGTATAACATCAGCAGCGTGCGCCAATGGGCAGTTTGCTTACCCTCAAAAGAGCATCATGAAGGGGAAAATCCTTTTAATTCATGGCATAAGGATTATTTTTGCGCCAACCGGTGTTTGGAACATTTATGTGGAGCCGTGCTGTTCTGTCAATACCCTTGGACACCCTTGATTCTTTTGTTGTAGTATTGTTTTCTAAGAATTTTCTTAATTCGTTTTTTTGAATATGATTGCGACACTATTTTTATTTATTTACAGTGCTTTATATGGAATGAAAGTGGATAAATGAAATTTATAATCAATAAACGGATTATCTTCCATGAAGATAAGTCTTCGATAGAGTTGCTGGATGATACCATCGAGCCCGTTATGCTTACTGCAACATTGTGCAGGGTATTGTCGCTATTGGTGAAAAATAACAATCTGTTGCTGACCAGGGAGTTTCTTCTCTCCAATGGTTGGGATGAGTATGGGAAATCCTCTTCGCACAGCAACCTGAATAACTATATTTCGATGATCAGGAAGATATTCAATTCATTTGGCGAAAGTGAGATTATTGTCACCGTGCCCCGGCAAGGGTTTATGTTTTCTGCCGATGAAGTGAATACTGTTGATGGAGAGAGCTCGCTGAGTTCGGTGAGCAGGGACTTGCCGGCACCTGCGGCAGCGATACAGTGGAAACCTGCCAGCTTGGTATCGCTGGTGTTGGCGGCTATGGCGATCCTTATGGTTGCGGCTTACCCTTTTTTTGATCGATATCAGCCCGTTAAACACAGTGAAATTGGTAAGATAGACCACTGTTCCGTCGAAGTCTTAACTACGTCACACTATGTCAAACATACCGATGATGAGCTGGAAAAAATAAAGCCACTGATTGAAACGGCAAGGTTTAACTGCAAAGTGCCTGCAACCATTTATTATTTTAACACCAAAATGTTGGTCAGCAGGGCAGGCATGAATAATGACATATCTTTTTTGTCTTACTGCCCCGCCTCACGGTTAGAGGGGGTTGAAGCTCAGTGTGAAAATACCCATGAGATTATTGAAAAAAGGCAATTATAAGAAGAATATCTGCATCGCGGTCTCGGTCTTATCCATAGTGATCATCGCGGGCATGTTCTACTTGATGTTTGGCTCTCACACCGTGCCGGAGTGTAAAGCGGTGGTTAAGAGCATCAGGCCCATTGACGGGGAAAAGAAAGAAAGCATTATACTGGTCAACTTGGTGTCCTCCGGTTTTCGTGAGGCGACCTTTGTGATTAACGGGCATGCTAACGGCGCGAAGGGAAGCTACACGCTGTCACGGATAATCGAGGCTGATTACAAGTATCGAAGCGGTTATTACTACTTTACCGTCAGAGATATGAAAAAACAGCCAGCGGATAATGCCGGACAGGATGATGTGGGCCAGGCAGTGCCGGTCATAAACAGCAAGTATTTTTTACTGAAGATAGAGAAGTTGGATACAAAAAACTATGTCTTTAGCGAAAACCGCGCCCCTGTTTTCATCTGCACCAAAACCTGAATGCAGCAATTGTCCCATAATAGCGTTCGGTAGTGTGTCCTCGACGCTATTATGGGGTTTTCGCAGGAGAAAATGAGTGGGTGATGTTATCTGTAAGCCTGGTTATGGCGAAAATTCTTATACAAGATCACTCTACAGCCGTTCTTATTGTGTTTTTATGCATTATCAATCAGGTGTTCTGGTTTTTATGCGAATTTAACTTTTTATATAACTGAGTTCGCAGGCGACGGAGACATCCAACGGGCAGTAAGTAATCAATGACGCATAGTCTGAAAACCCCTTTTCCTTGATGTTGAAGTAATAATATATGTTGGCTTTATCCTCGCAGGAGTAGCGTTTAGCGATAATGTTCTCAATCTCTTTCGGCGGCATTCCATTGTACTTTATCGAGTAAATGTCGCAGTTCTTATATTGACCCAGGTTGGTAATGTTACTGACCGGAATCTGTTTATAAGCCATGCTTAAAAAAAAGGGTATCAGCAAGATAACACTGATAATGGCGATTTTTTTTAGCGGAATATTTCTCAGGCCAGCATAATAATGCCGATTAGCAACTGCCGGGGCATCCGTCGTCAGGTTTTCCTTGTTTTCTACCTCTATGATGCAATCTGGATCTAACATTGCCGTGTTGACTTCCTGCCGGGTAATCTTTTTTGCGACGAATTTAAATCCCTGCCTTGGGTAGGTGATTATCAGTTCGTCATCATCGAACTTTGCCAGCGATTTTCTCAGGCCGGAAATATAGTTGTTCAGATTACTGTCCGTTGCTTTAAGCCCATAATCCTCCCATACCTCATCAAGCAACTGTTTGCGCTTTATGAGCATGTCGTTATTTCTTACGAAGATCGACAGAAGTCTGCACGCGGGCTTAACCAGGATAATAGTGTTGCCTGGGTCGTCAATGTTTTCCAGCGTTCCTTCATATTCATTGTATTTAATCGTCTTGTTTATTACGAAAATCATTTTAGTAAAACCTCGTCTTATCCTTGAGAGGTTTGATTCTGCTATCACCGATTTCTTTTTTCAATAACCCCACCGGGTTGGATGTAGGATTAATCTGCTTCTTTGTCACGTATTAATTAAAATCAGCTATATGAATATTTATGAACATGTCTATATCCATAATTGAAAAGTCATTTTTGGGTTTAAATAATATATATTTATTATTTTTGTTTATTAAATCCCGTAATTTTGTACATTAACACTATAATGTTCCAATATAGTTCTGGATTGGGTACATTGTAGTGGCTGGCGATGAGCTGGCCGAAAATAGAGTTAGTTTTAAGAAAAAGCTTAGGCATCATCCGGTTTTCTCTACTCTCTTCGACACACTTTAAAATTGACTATTGATATCCTCTTCTTATAAAGGAATGTAAGGGTTTTTTATGAAACTGAATAAAATCATGATGGCAGCAGTACTGGCTTTCGGCGCAACTTCTATGATGGCTAACGCTGCGGTTAAAGATCAGGGCCACGGCACTGTAACCTTTAAAGGTGCAATCATCGATGCGCCTTGCTCTATTACGCCTGAATCCGTAGACCAGACCGTAAACCTGGGCCAGGTTTCTAGTGTTGCTCTGAAAGACGGTGGCCAGTCCACGCCGAAAAACTTCCAGATTAAACTGGAAAACTGTGGGCTGATTTCTACCGCTCCAGGTAAAAATAATACTGTTGCTCTTACCTTTACCGGCGCATCTTCAGTTGAAGACAATAAACTGCTGGGTATTACCGGTACTGCTAAAGGCGCAGGCATCGCCATTACCGACGGTTCAGGCAGACTGATCGAGCTGGGTAAAGCCTCTAACGCACAGGTGCTGAGCAATGGTAATAACACCCTGAGCTTCTCCGCTTATCTGCAGGGCAGCAAAGCCTCTGGCGCCGTAGTGACCCCGGGTGAATTCCAGTCCGTGGCTGACTTCACCCTGGCTTACCAATAAGCCCGGCTGTGGTGAAATAAATTCAGCATGCGGGGTAACCCGCATGCTTTATTACCGGAAAACACATTTGTGAATAGGGAATATTCAATGAATCATTTTCCTGGGAAAGTAATGCCCCCTTGCATATTGACCCTGTTGTTATTCTTCAGCAGTGCCCAAGCCGCCCACCAGACTCAGGGCTGGGGACGCGTCAATATGCAAGGGGCCATTGTCGATACTGCCTGCGCCATTGCCGCCGGCAGCCGGGAACAGGTTATTGATATGGAGACGGTGCCGGTCGCCGATATTATCCGTGACGGCCAGGGAATATCACGCCCTTTATCCATTGAGTTAATCAACTGCGTATTAACCCGGCCCAATAATACATTACCGGACTGGAAGCATTTTCAGGTGACCTTTGACGGTGAGACGGACGGCGCATTATTTGGCGTGCGGGGGGAAGCAAAGGGCTTTGCCCTGCAAATTGCCGACGGGAAGGGAAATATTGCCACACCAGGAAAACCTTTGCCGCTTGGGGATGTTTCATTAGGAACCATGCAGTTGAATTATGCCCTGCGGCTGGTAAGCAATAACCAGTCATTACGGGCAGGGGCTTATTCCACCGCCGTACGCTTCAAGCTGGATTATTACTGATGCGGATAAAAATCATTAAATAACAGGGTAGATGGCTATGGTGTTTTTTCCTGCAGGGACGCGGTTCCGTATTCGGTTATTAAGAGCCTGTATTTGTCTGGCGATAAGTTCTGCGGTGCCGTTGGGCTATGCCGATGACGGCATACAGTTCAATACCGACGTGCTGGATGTGAATGACCGGAAAAATATCGACCTGAGCCAGTTCTCCCGCAGCGGTTACATGATGCCGGGCACCTACAGCCTGACGGTGCACATCAATAAAAATGAGTTGCCGGAGCAGAACGTCCCTTTTTATCCGCCGGACGATGATCCGAAAGGCAGCCAGGCCTGTCTTTCACCGGCGCTGGTGGAGCAACTGGGGCTGAAGGCCGACGCACTGAAAGGGCTGCGCTGGTGGCACCAGGACCAATGTCTGGATATCGCCAGCCTGAAGGGCATGGAAGCCCGTGGTGACCTGGCGACTGCGGCGCTGTACCTGAGTATTCCGCAGGCCTATCTGGAATATTCATCGCCGGACTGGGATCCGCCATCGCGTTGGGATGAGGGTATTTCGGGGCTGTTGTTTGATTACAACCTCAATGGCCAGACCCAGCGCCAGCAACGCGACGGCTCACAGCGCTCTAGCCTGAGCGGCAACGGCACCACCGGCGCCAACCTGGGGGCCTGGCGGCTGCGGGCAGACTGGCAGGGGCAGCTCAATCACCAGACCAGCGGACGGGGAACCGATCAGCAACTGGACTGGAGCCGTTACTACCTCTACCGCGCGCTGCCGGCGCTGCGGTCAAAGCTGACGCTGGGGGAGGGTTACCTCAACTCCGGTATGTTCGACAGCTTCCGCTTCACCGGTGCCAGCCTGGTGTCGGACGACAATATGCTGCCGCCGAACCTGCGTGGTTATGCGCCGGAAGTGGTGGGGGTGGCGAAGACCAACGCCAAGGTCACCGTCAGCCAGCAGGGGCGGGTGATTTACGAGACCCAGGTGGCGGCGGGGCCGTTCCGCATTCAGGACATCAGCGAAGCGGTGTCCGGCGAGCTGGACGTGCGGGTGGAAGAGCAGGACGGCAGCGTGCAGGCATTCAAGATGAACACCGCCAGCATTCCTTATCTGACGCGCCCTGGTTCGGTGCGTTTCAAAGCGGCGGCGGGGCGACCTTCGGACTGGCAGCACCGTACCAACGGCCCGTTATTCGGCACCGGGGAGTTTTCCTGGGGGGTGAGCAACGGTTGGTCGCTGTATGGCGGCGCGCTGGGCGGCGGCGATTACAACGCGGCCTCATTGGGTATCGGCCGCGACCTGATGGCGCTGGGGGCGTTGTCGTTTGACGCCACCCAATCGCGGGCGCGTTTGCCGCAGCAGGGTGGCACGCTGAGCGGCGGCTCATACCGCCTGAGCTATTCGAAGAGCTTTGACAAGCTGGACAGCCAGGTGACCTTTGCCGGCTACCGCTTCTCGGAGCAGGACTTCATGAGCATGAGCGAGTACCTGGATGCCCGCTATGAGGGCCGCCGAACGGGTAACAACAAGGAGATGTACACCATCACCTTCAACCAGCAGTTCCGCGATGCGGGGGTCAGTTTGTACCTGAACTACGACCACCAGACTTACTGGGATCGGCCGGTGAATGACCGTTACAACCTGACGCTGTCGCGTTACTTCGACATAGGCCGGTTCAAGAACCTGAGCCTGTCATTGTCCGGTTATCGCAATAAATACAACGGCAGCAACGACGATGGCATGTACCTGTCGCTGTCGATGCCGTGGGGTAACGGTGCCAACGTCAGTTACAACACCTCGGTGAACCGTAACGACACCAGCCACCGGGTGGGAATTTACGACCGGATTGACGAGCACGACAACTACCAGTTGAGCGCGGGCCACTCACGCGGCGGCGCCAACCTGAGCGGTTACTACAACCACGAGGGAGATATTGCCCGGTTGAGCGTCAACGCCAGTTACCAGGAAGGCAGCTACAGCGCGCTGGGCTTCTCCGCCCAGGGCGGCGCCACAGTAACGCCGCAAGGCGGCGCATTGCACCGTATCGGCATGCCGGGCAGCACCCGCCTGCTGCTGGATACCGGCGGCGTGGCCGGGGTACCGGTACGCGGCTACGGTAGCACCAGCGACACCAACAGGTTTGGCAAGGCGGTGGTGGCGGACGTCAACAGCTACTACCGCAACCAGGCCAGCATTGATTTGAACAAGCTGGGTGACAACGCGGAGGCCACCAAATCGGTGGTGCAGGCCACCCTGACCGAGGGCGCGATCGGTTATCGGAAATTTGACGTGATCGCCGGGGAGAAGGCGATGGCAGTGATCACCCTGGCGGATGGCAGCACCCCGCCGTTCGGTGCCACGGTGATGAACGCCAACAAGCAGGATACAGGGATAGTGAACGACGGCGGCAGCGTCTACCTGAGCGGCATTCAGGCCGGTGACCGCATGACGGTGCACTGGAACGGCGCGGCGCAGTGCGCCATCAGCCTGCCGAAGACGCTGCCGGACAGCACGCTGAGCAACCTGCTGTTGCCGTGCCAGGCATTGCCGGCGGCAGAGGCAGACGCGCAGTAAGTGCAGACACCCTATTTGAATCAGCAAGAGAGACTTCTTATGAAAACGCATTTTGTCATCAACAAACACTGCCTGACCACCGCCGCCCTGTTGGGTGCATTGCTGGCCCCGCAGGCACAGGCGGCGATCGCGCTGGACCGTACCCGAGTGATTTTTGACGGAGGCCAGAACTCGGTGAGCCTGAACATCAGCAACCAGAACAAACAGTTGCCGTACCTGGCGCAGGCCTGGCTGGAAGACGAACAGGGCAACAAAATCCAGACTCCTCTGGTGGTATTGCCGCCGGTGCAGCGCGTTGAGCCGGGCAAACCGAGCCAGGTGAAAATCCAGGCACTGCCGGCGGCCAAACAGCTGCCGCAGGACCGCGAGACGCTGTATTACTTCAACCTGCGCGAGATCCCACCGAAGAGCGACAAGCCGAACACCCTACAGATAGCGCTGCAGACGCGCATCAAGCTGTTCTACCGCCCGGCGGCGATCACCCCGACCCAGGCGGAGATGGCCACACCGTGGCAGGAAAAGCTGACGCTGAGCAAGCAGGGCGATAAATATCAGGTGAATAACCCGACGCCGTACTACATCACGCTGGTGGATGCCGGCAGCAAGAAAGGCGTGGAAGGGGTGAAAGGTTTTGAACCGCTGATGGTGCCGCCGAAGGGGAATATGTCATTGGGCGTCAGCGCGGCTGCGTTGGGTGGAACGCCGGTACTGACCTACATCAACGACTACGGCGGTCGCCCGCAGCTGACCTTTAACTGCAGCGGCAGCACGTGCCAGGTGGTGCCGGAAAAGAACAAGTCATAAGGCCGTAGTCGGGGCAGGTGAACAGGAGATAAGACGATGCAACGGATAAGCAAGACACTGAGTCAACACCTGCCGGGTTACCGCGACTGGCAGTACTACGGCACCCTGGGTGCACTGGCGCTGATGGCGCCGATCACGCTCGGCACCCTGCTGCTGTTGCTGCCGAATGCGCACGGGCAGGCGGTGGATAACGGGTATGGCATGTTGCAGGTACGCGGCGCATTGACCGAAAGCGCCTGCCGGCTGGAGATGAGCAGTGCACGCCAGGATATTCAACTGGGCGAGACGGGCACCGGCCGGCTGCAAAACGTCGGGGACCGGGGCACGCCGGTGGGTTTTGAGCTGAGTTTGCAGGATTGCCTGCGCAGCCCGGCGGCCAGCCGCGACAGCCGCACCGGAGCACTAACCTGGGCGGCGCATCAGCCGGCGGTAACGGTGAGCTTCAGCGCCCCGGCGGACGCGGACAACCCGCAATTGGTGAAGGCGCGGGGCGTCTCCGGGCTGGCATTGCGAATGACTGATCCGCTGGGGCAGGACGTGCGGCTGGGCAGCCGCGGGCAACCGTTGCTGTTGACGCCGGGGCAGAACACGCTGGCATACAGCGTGGCACCGGAACGCACCCGCGCGCCGCTGGTGGCGGGCACCTATTCGGCTTCGGTGGATTTTCGGTTGAGTTATGACTGATAAGGAACAAGCGATGCGCATCTTAAAGCGGACAGAGAACCGATTTGTGGGGGCGAAACAGGCGCTGGTTTCTGTGCTAATGCTTTCGGCAGCGGTGTTCAGTACCAGTAGCGATGCTCTCACCAACATTAATATTTCCGTCACTGTTATGGCGCCGCCTCCCTGTGTGATTAATGGTGATCAGACCATTCAGGTGGATTTTGGCCAGAATGTGGTGATCTCACGAATTGATGGCAGTAACTACCTGACGACGATCGATTACACCCTTGAGTGTAAAGGCCCAAGCAAAAATGCCATGAAGATGATGATTGAAGGCACTGGCGCGGGATTTGACAGCGACGTCCTACAAACCGTTAAAACAGATCTGGGGATTGCGCTGAAACAGAATGGCCAGCCGCTTCGGCTCAACCAATGGTTGAACTTTACTTACCCGACGCGGCCAGTGCTGCAGGCGGTGCCCGTGAAAAAAGCGGGCGCAAACTTGCCAACGGGTGTTTTTTTCGCCGGCGCGACGTTGAAGGTGGATTATCAGTGAATTCGAAATACGCTATAGCCGCCTTGCTGGGCGCAATGTTGACTCTGCCACTGTCGTTACCCACTCAGGCGGCAGATATGTTCTTCAGCGGGCGGTTAGTTCAGGCCCCGTCTTGTGAGATCAATGAAGGGCAAACCATCGACGTCGACTTTGGCGATCGTGTCGGGGTGAGCAAGGTAGATGGCGTCAATTATTTACAGCCCATTAATTATCGTATCACCTGCCAGCCGGGGGCGACCACGCTGGAGTTGGGGTTAAGGGTGGTGGGGCCACCGACAGTTTTTGACGGTGCGGCATTGCAAACCAACGTGGCTGATTTGGGTATCCGGCTGTTGCAAAATGGTCAACCGTTGCAGGTCAATCAGCGCATTGCTATAGACCCTCAGAATCCGCCGCGTTTACAGGCGGTGCCGGTAAAAAAAGGGGGGGGTACATTGTCTGAAGGATTATTTGAGGTGGCCGCCACGCTGCTGGCGGATTACCAATAGGAGGATTTATGTCGAATAGCTTGTACATCTGCCTGTTGGTCGGTTGGTTATTTGCGGCGAGTGTGCCGCCTGTGGCTGCGGCAAGCAATAATCTGAAACTGCACGGTGCCCTGGTTGCAGAGCCTTGCACCTTATCTCCGGGGGATGAAAACGTGCAGTTGGATTTTGGTACGACGATAGACAAATACCTGTATCTTAATGGCCGCACTAATAGCAAGGCATTTCAACTGCATTTGATTGATTGCGACATCACCCTGGGAAAAACGCTCAGGATTACTTTCAATGGTACGGAGAATAGTAAGCTCCCCGGCCTGCTGGCGCTGGATGGCAGTAGTCAAGCGAACGGCGTGGCTATCGGTATGGAAAACCCACAAGGGCAGCCCTTGCCCCTGAATCGAAAGACCGGCACTTATACGCTGACCGACGGCAACAACGTGATTAATTTGCTGGCCTATGTGCGTGGTGAGCCGGAAGCGATAAGCAATAAGTCTATTGGCCGCGGAACCTTTACTGCCATTACCACTTTTAGCCTGGAATATGAATAACCGAATAAACATGAGTAGGCTTAGTATTAAGGCGAAGCCTATATTTTTCATTAAACAGTATTTAATAAGGTTTGGAATTCATTTGGGTTATGCACAAGTTCAACGTCGTTAAGCGCCGAAGATAGAAGCAGAGCATTGACTGCTTGCTTATTAAAACTGATGGGTGCTAGATAAGCAATTATTCGAAGGGTGCAAGGTGAATACTTTGTTGGATTATTAGCTGTTATTTTATCTTATAACCAATGGGAATATTATGGGACATCGAATTCTGGCACTATTTCTCTTTTTTACCTCATATTCCTATGCGGGGTCTTGGGCTGGTCAATACGAATCCGTAGTTATCTCGGATAAATTTTATGTGTCGTATGAGTGGGGGATCATGCCTCCTCATAATGTTTCAGGAACGGTCCAATGTTCTGCGGCCATGTGTCATTTTGGTCCCCTTCTTCGTGCCGGTGTCGGTAAGAGTTCGAGTGGGTATTATTGTGACGGTGGGGGTATATGTAATGGTAACTATACGGGCCTTTCTGAATATATGATTAAAGTACCCAATGGTACTTCGTATACCGACGCCTATGATAAGTATGTCGCCAAGTTTGGTTTATCCGGTCGAGTGATCCGGACCGAAGTTGGCAAGTATTATCCTGATGAGATCGCATGGGGTAAGCTCTGCACGGGATTCGCTATCCTACCTGTCGATAAAGCCGTTATCTCAACCCTTGTTCCTGATACCTCTTGCGGCTTAGTTGCACCGCCTCAAACCTCGTGCGAAATCATACTACCTCAAGTTCTGGACTTGGGGACGCCCCTCGTTGGCACTACTCCTCCGTCAGTACGCCAGGCAGGTCGTGCCGACTGTGGGGGTCATGCGACAATTAGTGCTGCCATAATGAATACGCCTGAATTGGATGGAAATGTCGTGACAATTTCTATTAACAACAAAGTTCTATCCTCGAAGCCGCAAACAGTGGGTGTTGGCAGTGTTATCGCTCTTAACACCACGGCTTCTGTATCAGCGCCATTCCTGCATGCTGGTTACTATGAAACCAATGCCATACTACTTATGAGCTATTACTGACAGGTATTGAATCACTTCTTGGAGATAAATTAGCGCCAAGGTTCCACTGACCTGTTTTTATCTAAAGATAAAAAATCGGTCGAGAACTATATTTCATTCTACTCACGATAATAAGGTGTTTGTAGCATTAAACCAGAACTGAGCGCAGCAAGCTCATTACATAATTGCTGTTGTGCTGGATTGTTCTGAACCAGGTAATCGTATTGATTGAGTGTGATTGCGTATTATCTTATATGATTCAAAGGCCACAAACTTGCCTCTGTATTTAATATTGTCATGATTAAACAATGATTTTTATGTTAATGCCTGTTAATAGAATGCGGTGGATTATGCTTTTATATAGTTCAAAAATTAGACGTTGCCCTCCCTATATTATGCTATTAATATGGTTTGGAATAGCGATGCATCTCTATCTCCCCAATATGGGTGGGATGGGTTTAGCCTTGCCGCAGAATATCATTAGCTGGGGAGCGATGGCACTGCTAAGCCTGGTTATTTGGCTGAGCATCTTGTTTAACAAACAACGCATCATAATAACGCCCACGATGAAATTGTTCTTTGTCGCCTCGGCGTTATTGGCTGTTCCTTTATTGTATACCCGGCCGGAATGGTTGGAAGCTGCCTCATGGCGCTTGGCTGGGTTATTTGGCGGCCTGATATTCTATTTTTCCTGGCTGCAGGTGTCTACATCCTCCCGCCTGCGGCTGGGGGTGCTGTACGGCCTGTTGCTTGCCATCAGTGTGCAGGCATTGCTGGCGCTGTTGCAGTTATTTTCCCCGGATTTGAGCTGGGTGGCTTTCAAAGGCGGCCGGGTTTATGGCGTTTTTCAACAGGCCAACGTGCTGGCCAGTTTTATCGCTACCGGTGTGGCGCTGGCCCTGATGCTGTTTCTGCTGCCCTGTTTTGCCCTGGCTCAGGCCTGGCATGAACGCTGGCGCCAGCGAACATTGGCCATGTTACTGGTGCTGTTCTCAGCGCTGTTGGTCTGGATACAGTCGCGTGTTGGTTGGTTAGGTGGGTTGTTGGTAGCGTTGCTATTTTGCGGTGCCTATGGCCGAAAATTGCCGGGACGCTGTGCGGCCGCGATAGGCCTGATACTTATCGGCGCCTTGTTAGGGGGCGCGATTATGACGTCGGGATGGGCTGGGGATGCGGGCTTCGCCTATGTCAGCCATAGTCACTCCAATCAGGCGCGCTACACCATGCTGCGCGATACGCTGACCATGATCACGGAGAAACCTTGGTCAGGTTGGGGATACGGTGGATTTGAGTACAGCTTTATGCATTTTCGCATCACTCAAACGCCGCCAACGATTATCACCGAGATTGCCAGTCATCCCCATAATGAGCTGCTGTTGTGGTGGCTGGAAGGGGGCGTGATCGCGTTAGCTGGAGTGGGTGTGTTGCTCATCGGCGGCTCACTGTTATTGCGGCGGCTCTGGCGCTACGAGGCGCGCGTAAACAAAGCGGGATCGGCCAATCAGGGAGAGGCGCTGGCACTCTGTTTTGTCTTGCTGCCGATTGCCTTGCATACCCAGACGGAGTACCCGTTTTATTTATCAGCGCTGCATTGGGCCGTTTGCCTGCTGTTGCTGGCGATGTTGGATCGTCTGGTTACCCCCGCCAGTGAGCGTGGCGCATTAACCGGCGTTGGGCGGAAAACCTTGGTCATTCTGTTGCCGATAGTCTCCCTGATCACGCTGTTGGTGATGCTGGTCGGATTGCTAGGGGGTATCACCCTTACGCGTGCAGAACAGAATAAATTTATGGATATGCGTGAGGTAGCCGCCATGCCGCCTGTCGCCAACTGGGTACAGAGTGAGCGTCGGGAGTTTGATCAACAGGTCTACGCATTGCTGTTATTCAACCAAACGCAGGATGAGGCATTGCTATCCGGCTACGCGAACTGGGCCAACGGCTATTTGAAAAAACGAATAGATAGAAATGTGTACGCCAGTTTGTATTTGATATTGAAACATCAGGGGAACAGTACGCAGGCTAAGAGGCTACGGCGGGAAGCGATAGCATTTTTCCCTGATGATCCGCGGTTTATGTAAACAGGAGCGTAATTTAAAAGGAGGCACATAGTCATGACAGTAAAAATATCAATCATAGAGACTAATCTCTTTTTTGCTGAAGGGTTGAAGTATGCCATATCAGAATACTTTACCCTAAATGGAAGAACCGTTGAGTTTTTAGAAAAACCAAAAAATAATGTATCCGCCGATCTGGTTTTTATTACACAGCCTGAATCAGGCAATGTGGCCTATTGTGACAGGGATATACAAGAGACGGGCGTTTCCCCTTTGTATATCTCTATCCGTAAAATAAAACCTGCCCAAACGACGAGGGAGAAAGCCTGTTCTCGTGAGTTGGGGGTTTTAGATTGTCATGCCGGTCTTGAGGCTTTGTTTCATCTGTTGGATGACAAACTTTGGCGAATGAATGTAACCAGTGCGGCGGCGGCACCCTGTTATTTTTGCTTAAGCAGAAGGCTCAGCGGCAGAGAGAAAGAGGTTGTCTCTTATCTCCGGCTAGGGGTTAATCAAACGCAAACGGCAAAGTATATGCATTTGAGTGTGAAAACCGTTCATACATACAAACGGTCTGTTATGCGTAAGCTTAACTTAAAGAGAAGAAATGATCTTTTTAGTTGGTTATTGAAGACTTGAATTTAAAAGGGATTTTATGTTGTTTTTTATGCTGTTTTTTTGTGTAGGGTTAAGTATTTTTTCATTTTATAAACATTTCTCTTTGGTGAAGAAAAAGCAGATTATGAAGAAAATGAACGTAAGACGGTGAGGCTTTATTTTTCGTGCTATTTTTTTTGAAAATTTAGCAGGTTAATAAAAATCACTTATTTCTGTAATGAATTACCCGGGTTTCTTATATGAAACGTTCAATATCATTTTCCAAGGCGTTGTGAAATGCAGGCATGGAGAGGTTAGCCTCACTGCTGCTTTGTGCCTGTTGTTTTCATCGCCATTTTTCGCGAATGGCACAGTTGATGTAAATATAACCTGGGTGAAGCACACAGAAACATTACAATCGATGTCCATAGCGCCAAGAGGAACGGTGAGCAACCCATATGTGCCGCCTTTTGGTGATGGACGCGGGGTAAAATGCACGTATTGTTCTGGTCTAGTGAAAGTTGACACCCCATTAAGCGGCGACTTCATATTCGTTTGGTGAAAGACCACCAAGATGGGTATGAGGTCGCCACATATTGTAGTATTCAATGACGTATTTACTGATGTCCCGCTTTGCACTTTCCGCATCTTGATAGCAACGCTCTTTCACCCACTCTGATTTCAGACTGCCAAAAAAACGCTCCATAACAATTTCCTCGCCGGCTTTGGCTGAGTTCTACGCCATTACTTGCAGCATAATTACGCCACTCACCACTGGTATATTGGCTGCCCTGATCTGAGTGAACCAACACGCTGTCTTTCGGTTTTCGCAACAGCCTTGCCAGGCGTAATGCCCTCAGAGCTAACTCAGCCGTCATTGTTTTCGCTACATCCCAACCCACGACTTGACGCGAGTAAAGATCGATAACGGCTGCCAGATAGCACCAGCCCTGACGTGTCGGGATATAGGTAATGTCAGTCACCCATTTTTTATTCGGTGCCTCAACGCTAAATTCCCGACCGAGATGGTTAGGCATTGCAGCACTAATATTGCGAGTATATACATACTTGCGTCGGCGCTGATGTCCCGATAACCCCAGCTTTTTCATCAGGCTACGGGTCGCATATCGTCCGAGGTTAAAGCATGGGCATTCCGCTCGGCATTTGATGATGTCGCAGGACGATGCTTTGCCTGAAGCCAGCGATAAAACCCGTTGCGGTTCACCGCCAGGGTTCGACAAAGCAGCGCTACCGACCAGAATAGGCGCTGCTCATCGATGAAAGCGAACCTCAGCGCTGCTCTTTTGCAAAGAAGGCTGTTGTAGAATCTCCTTCTGCTGCCTGAGTTCTTCATTTTCAGCACGCAGGCGGAGCAATTCGGCTTCAAGTTCGCTGCGAGGTCTTTCTCCCGACAGCTCAGTTTGCAGGGATTGCTCATAAGCAGTAACCCAGCGACTGATATTCTGATCGGAGACGTTGAGCTGACGGGCAACTTCGACACATGAAAGCCCTTGTTCACAAACAAGTTTGGCGGCTTCGATCTTGAATTCTTTGCTGTAATTTTTGCGTGTAGTTCTGGCCATAGGCACCTCCGTTTCAAGGATTATATCCTCTTAAGTCGATGTCACCGATTATTAGGCCAGAACAGAATGTAAGTTCCATTTATCGTTATCCTCTTAAATAAGTAGAGTGAATCGCCCATTGTGAAATGGACAGGCAGATAATCGTATTGCAATATGTTTTCGGTAATTGATATTAAAAATAGAATGTAACTATGTATTTTTTAGTAAATATATGTCAGTAGGTTCAATGAAATAGGCGAGATTTCATATGAGGTTGTCTCAGTTATCACCTCGATTTTAAATTTCAAAAATAGTAAACCCTCTCTTGTTGCCAGACCAGATGAATATAAGTTGACAAGAAAAGCTGTGCGCAGTTTAGGGGAGGCTATTGTCATTTTTATAGCGAGGGTCTTTGTCTTTCTGTGGCTTGGAAGGAGATTATGACGACTTAAGCGAAAGTGATCAGGGTGCAGAGGGGTTTGTAGGGCTCTCTATTGTTTTCTTTTCTTTTGTAAATTTCATAACTATTCCTTTATCAATACGATTGTATTGATAAAATGGCGCGCTCAATAGCGACAATAAAATCCGAGGGGAGTTATGGCTTTTAAAGCAAGAATGGACAGTGCCGATAGAAAAGAGTTATCTGAAATCTTGTCGCATAACTATGAATTGGTTAAGGATATACTTGGCTACTCTCCTTATGTTTCAACCTGTACCGGCCCTGTATGGGAAGCGAACAAATCGAGCATAAAACAATGCCTTTCTGGATTGACAGCAAATAACATGGTAACAACCCTCATGGAGATAAAGGGGCACGATGCAAAAAGAGCATTGTGGACCCTGATTGAAATGGAACTGCGAAAAGAGATATCATTAAAATTACCTGATGGATTAATGAAAAGCATTCTCAATGGTGTTGGTTATAAGGATTTAGTCGCATTCTTGACGGTGCATAATCCTGTGGAGAGGGAGCGTTTATTGCGTTTGTTACCCGCGGGTTTGGTTAGTGTGGTTGTTCTACATAATTTTAATTACAAGGTCATTCTGAATCATTTAAAAGAAAATAATATAGAGAATAAAATAAATAACTTCATACTGGCTAAAGTCATGGCTAAGTCGAGCGTTACCTGGGGCGTATTTTTAAATACGGCACCAATTGTATACTTGATTGTTTCCTAGGTGAACAGGGAGTTAAGTCATATTGCTATCTACAATGACGTACGGCGAAAATTCAGTTTCAGCAGCCAGTAAACGTGGTGGTTCCGTTTGTGTCCCTTCGGAGCCCTCCTGCCGTCAGGCTGGGGCTTGACACGTGGTTAAACAGAAAGTTTGCCGGCTGGTGTATTCAAGATCCTCTCTGGGAATAGGTGCCTGAATTTTTACGGTATATCAGAGAGCATGGCGCATTTTTAATATCGACAGGTCCTGATTTTCAAAAGATATTATGCAGTTGATAAGACAATAACCGCGACCGTTATCGCTGCAATGCCAAACCAGCCAATCGGGCGTAGTCGATGGCCAAACAAAATGCGACCAAACGCGGCTGTACCGGTGACGCCAATCGCCCCCCACATGGCGTAAGCCACCGCCAGATCCATGGTTTTTACCGCTTGCCCCAGCAAGGCGAAGGCAATCCAGACCAAAACGATAGCGCCAATGCCCCAGCCAACCTTGCGGAAGCCCTGTGATTTGGCAATCATCATATTGGCAATGATGTCAATGAACGCGGAAACCGTTACGAAGAAAATAGCCAGTGCCGTCATGATTAATGCTCCTCACCCAAAGCAACGCAGACAATGCCCACAACCGCAATGCCAAGACCCATCAACTCTCTCATGGACAGGTTATCCTTAAAAATAAAGACGCCGACCAGCGTTAATAACGTCAACCCCAAACCTTCCCAAATGGCATAGGCTACGCCGACACCAATCGTCCGGATTGACAGTGCGAGAAAGTAATAAGAAACCGCCAAGGCCGCGGCCATGACGAGATAACCCAAATACCCGCCATCACGGGCTGCAGAGGCCATGAATGACGTCCCTACCACTTCAAAAGTGATGGCCACCATTAAGCACATCCATGCCAGCATTCGTGTACTAGCGCCGTTCGCTAAACTAGCCATTTTAAACCTCTCCTCAATCACTTTCCGGTTTGTGTCGCTCATTATCAAGGTGTAACACATACTGTGCAAAATACTTACCATCAGGGAAGTTGATATATTATGCGATGTTCTCATGAAGCTTTTCAGGCGTTTGTCGAAGCCGTTACTCACGGTTCTTTTTCATCCGCAGCACGAAAATTGCGAAAGTCACAGTCTGCTATCAGTATGGCGATTTCGAACCTTGAAGAGGACTTTGGCGTACTTTTATTTGACCGTACATCACGATACCCGGCATTAACGCCTGCCGGACATAAAGTTTTGGGGTATGTAAAAGACGTCTTGGCGGCAGCCGATCGGCTTGAAGAATTGACACTGCGGCTTGCGGCTGAAAAGGTGACTGAAGATAAGCTAACTATCGTTATTTCTGATGTATATCAGCTCAATCCAAATCATAAGTTGATGCATAGGTTTGAGAAGTGCTATCCGCTTATCGAGCTCGAATGCCTAGATGCTGAAGGCGATGATGTGTTGGGTCTGTTGCAAAATGGAAGGGCTCATCTTGGGTTGCTAACCACACAGATGAATTACCCACAAGATATTATCGTGGAACGCCTGCCAGTGCGTGTTGACATGGCTTTGTATGTGGGACGCAAGCACCCGTTAACGCTGCTGGAAAACGTTGAAGAAGCCCATTTGGCTCGATACCGCAATCTGTATCTGAATACGCATGTGGGATCTGAAAATAAACCGCACGGCAATGTATGGTCTGCGTCAGATTACTTTATGATCCTGGAAATGGCTGAAGAAGGCTTTGGATGGGCTGAGTTGCCACGCAGCCTGGTAAAGCAATATGGCAGAGGGCGTCTGGTCGAATTAAAGATGAAAACATGGCCCCGACATATCTCGTCGGATGCGGTCTGGTCAAAACTCCATCCACCTGGGCCGGCAGGATTCTGGTTGCTTGATGAACTGTTAAAAACAGGTTCTTTATAGTGATGCCAACAGGATTAAAGGCGATTGCCGGTAGTTGCATTAACGGTCTGACACGCATGGATGACGTCACCACGCCAAATATAAAAAAAGGTCAGGGCCCTGAGGCACCTGACCTTTTTGTTGCCGTTTACCCAGTAGCTTTGGCCGCCGGGCATGCAAATCAACGCATGGTAACGAACTCTTCCGCTGCGGTCGGGTGGATCGCCACGGTGTTGTCGAAGTCTTTCTTGGTGGCGCCCATCTTGATGGCGACGGCGAAGCCCTGCAGGATCTCGTCCATGCCCAAGCCGATACCGTGCAGGCCGACAATCTTCTCTTCCTTGCCTACGCACACCAGCTTCATGCGGCACGGTTGGCGGTGCTGCGTCACGGCGCTGTACATGGCGGTGAAGGAAGACTTATACACTTTCACGCTGTCGGCGCCGAATTTCTCGATAGCTTCCGGCTCGGTCAGGCCGATAGTGCCGATCGGCGGATGGCTGAACACCACGGTGGCGATGTTGCTGTAATCCAGGTGTTCTTCCGGCTTGTTGTTGAACAGGCGTTCGGACAGGCGACGGCCGGCGGCGACCGCAACCGGGGTCAGTTCAACCGCGCCGGTGTTGTCGCCCACCGCGTAAATGCCTTTTACGCTGGTATTCTGGTATTTATCGACGTCGATATAGCCTTGTTCGTTGGTTTTCACCCCGGTCACGCTCAGGTTCAGGTTATCGGTCGCCGGTTCGCGGCCAATCGCCCATACCAGGCTGTCGACGGTGAATTCCTTGCCGTTTTCGAGTTGCAGCGTCAGGCTGCCGTCGGCGTTCTTGACGATGGCTTTCGGCACGGATTCGGTGTGCAGGCTCGGTCCTTCGGTGTTCATCACTTCCACCAGGGTTTCGACAATCATCGGATCGAAGGTACGCAGCGGTGCGTGTTTACGCACGAACAGGTGGGTTTCGGCCCCCAGCGCGTTCATCACGCCGGCGATCTCCACCGCGATATAGCCCGCGCCGACGACCGCAACGCGTTTTGGCATTGCGTCCAGCTCGAAGAAGCCGTCTGAGTCGATGCCGTATTCGGCGCCTGGAATGTCAGGGTGGCTCGGGCGGCCGCCGGTGGCGATCAGAATATGGTCGGCGGTGATCTTCTCGCCGTTTACTTCCACCGTGTGGGCGTCGATAAAGCGCGCGAAACCTTTAATCACGTCGACTTTGTTTTTGCCCAGCACGTTGTCGTAGGAATTATGGATACGGTCGATATAAGCGGTGCGGTTGGCGACCAGCTTCTTCCAGTCAAAGGTGTTGACGGTAGTATCGAAGCCGTAATCCGGGCCGTACAGGTGGATGGCTTCGGCGATCTGCGCCGCGTGCCACATGACTTTTTTCGGTACACAACCCACGTTTACGCAGGTGCCGCCCAGTTCCTTGGCTTCAATCAGTGCGCATTTCTGGCCATACATGGCTGCCCGGTTGATCGATGCGATGCCGCCGCTGCCGCCGCCAATTGCTAGATAATCGTAATGTTTGGTCATCTGGGATTTCCATGAATTGTGTGAATCGAAGAGGGTAAGAGTTTAACGCCTGATACGGGTTTGTCGCAAAGGTTGCGTCGATGGTTGCGATAGGTGGGGTATACCCGTCATCTTTCAAGTTGCAGCGTTGTTATCTGCACTCAATTATGTGGCCCGTCCATGGGCCACACCCCTGTGGGGCCGCTGCTGGCAGCGTTCAAATCTGCTCCCTGCAGATTTGTCACCCCAGTTACTTACTTAAGTAAGCGGCTGGGGATGAGCGAGTTGGCCGCCTAGCTGCAACTTGAAAGCTATAGGGTATAAAGGCGCGGCGTACCGCGCCAGGGGGGCTTATTCCGGCACCACCCAGTTCACCAAATGGTGGCCATTGCCCGACGGTACCAGCGTCTTGTGCAGCCACGGCAGCACGTTTTTCATCTGCTGTTCCAGCTTCCACGGCGGGTTAATCACGATCATGCCGGAGGCGGTCATGCCGCGCTGATCGCTGTCGGGTTTTACCGCCAGTTCGATCTGCAGAATATTGCGGATGCCGGTGGCTTCCAGCTCTTTGAGCATGCGTTTGATCTGCTGGCGCATCACCACCGGATACCACAGCGCGTAAGTGCCGGTGGCAAAGCGCTTATAGCCTTCCTGCAAGCCTTTGATCACGTCCTGATAATCGGTTTTCATCTCGTACGGTGGGTCCATCAGGATCAACCCGCGGCGCGACAGTGGCGGCAACTGGGATTTCAGTTGCTGGTAGCCGTCGGCACGCTGCACCTTGGCGCGTTCGTCTTTCTGGAACTCGTTGCGCAGCAGCGGGAAATCGCTCGGGTGCAGCTCGGTCAGGTGGATTTTATCCTGCGGGCGCAGCAACTGACGGGCAATCAGTGGGGAGCCAGGGTAGTAACGCAGCCTGTCGGTGCGGTTAAAGTTGCGAATCACGCTCATGTAAGCCGCCAGCTCTTCCGGCAGATCGTCACGTTGCCACAGCAGGCCGATGCCTTCCAGGTATTCCCCGGTGCGTTCGGCGTGCTCACCGCTCAGTTGATAGCGCCCTGCGCCGGAGTGGGTATCCAGGTACAGGAAAGGTTTTTCTTTTTCTTTCAGCGATTCAATGATCAGGCTCTGAACGGTGTGCTTGAGCACGTCGGCGTGGTTGCCGGCGTGAAAACTGTGGCGGTAACTTAACATGGCTGGTGGTAATTCCTTGTGCTCCTGCGGAGCGTGCTGAAGAAAATGAAGGCTTATAATCTGCACAGTATAAACTGTCTGGCAGGGAAAAACTGAACTGCGTTGCCGCAGGTCATTAAAGGGAGCGATAAGACGATGAGTGGAAACGCGATTTTGGACCGTTACCCCGAGGCTGCGCGTTGGGCATTCGGCGATGGGCCCGAATTGGCCAATGAACTGCTGCAGCTAGTGCTGAGCGGGGATAAAACGGCGACCTGCGGTTCTTATGCCAGTTACCGGCAAGAGAAGTCGCCTCTGTTGGGCGATTATAGCGTCATCCTTGATGGGCGAGGGGAACCCGCCTGCGTGATCAGAACGCTCTCCCTGCGGCTGATCCGCTACTGTGACGTCAGCGCCGAGATGGCGGCCAAAGAGGGTGAAGGGGATAAAAGCCTGGCGTTCTGGCAGCAGGGGCACCGGGCTTTTTTCAGCCGTGAAGGCAGCTTCGCACCGGATATGTGGCTGGTGTTTGAAGAATTCGAATTGGTCGAAACGCTGTGAATCACAAGGAGAAATGATGAGCTGCATCTTTTGCGACATGGTGGCGGGCAAAGTGCCGTGCCATAAAATCTGGGAGGATGACGCGCATATGGCGTTTCTCTCCATTTATCCGAATACCGAAGGTTTCAGCGTGGTGATCCCCAAGGCGCACTTTGACAGCTACGCCTTTGCGCTGCCGGACGAGGCGCTCAGCGAACTGATGCTGGCGACCAAGCGGGTGGCGCAATTGCTCGACCGGGCATTTGACGACGTGGGCCGCTGCGGCATGGTGTTCGAAGGCTTTGGCGTCGATCACGTGCATGCCAAACTGATCCCGATGCACGGTACCGCCGGGCTGGATCAATGGCAGCCGATAGAGTCCAAATCGACCAAGTTTTTCGATCGTTACGAGGGGTATCTTTCCTCGCACGACGCCGCTCGCGCCGACGATGAGCATCTGGCTGCTCTGGCGGCGAAAATCCGTCGCTGTCAGAGTGGGAATGGATGAATAAAAAGGCAGTGATCGGCCCTAAGGATGCTGACAACATTGCCTTAGAGCCTGAGAGACTCGGGCCAGGTGCACCGGGGGCCATTATGGGACACGTCCTTGTGTCCCATCCTATGGGGTGACATGAAGTCGTTCTAATTTTCTCCCGGCAAATGGGTCGGCGGCAAGCCGCTACGACCGATCCCTTTGTCGACTCAGGCAGTCCGTTGGCCGGAAATGCGCAGATACTTATTCCATAATTGCTCGTGCGTCTCGGTGTTTTCAGGCAATAAGGGAATGCAATCTACGGGACAAATCTGCTGACATTGCGGTTCGTCATAATGTCCTATGCATTCGGTACAGAGATTAGGATCTATTTGATAATAATCACTGCCTGCGGAAATGGCACTATTCGGGCAAGCTGGACGGCAAATATCGCAATAAATGCATTCGTCAGTAATAAACAAAGCCATGGAGGAACCTCTCGTGTAGGGGCAGAAAACGGTAAGTGATAGTTAAGCCTTCCAGGGCGGATTAAAAGGGATAATGACCCCTTCGGGAACGGGCGTTCTGGCGACGTTGAGCTGTTGGCCAAGCAAGGCAAAATAGCTGTCTAGCGCCGTTAGTTCGACGATACCTGCATCGCCAAAACGTTGCTGCATAGCCAGATAGGTGGCGTCCTGTACCATGTGGGTATGATGTAATTCCGTCAGAAAATCATATACGATGCGTTCATCCTCCGTTAAATGTGGAGGATGCTGCTGTTTGGCCAAGAAGCCGGCTGTTTCGAGAGTAATGCCGGCACGCAATGCGATGGGTTCATGGATATACCATACGTAAGGCGCTTGAATCTCGCGCCCGGTTATGAGGATGGCAAACTCCCTTATGCGCAGTGGTAATTGGGACATGAAGCGAATATGTTCGCCTAACGCCTGAACTCGGTTCAGTAATTCAGGGCTGCGTAATAACACGGCGAAAGGGCCAAAAATACAACCGCGAGGACCTTCTGTAATTTTTTTTATCGCTTGTAATTGTTCTTGTGTAACCTGCTGGCGAGTAAGGTCTGGCAAACGCGTCAAGGCTTTTTCTTCAGCAGAATAGTGAACAGTGGCACATTGCGACGGCCAACTCAGTGGATTATTGCCTTTTACTGTATCATTTGCCTGTACGGACAGAGTCATCCAGGAAAATAGTGAACCCATTAACCAACAGGTATATTTCTTATTGAAAAAATACGACATGGTTTTACTGCTCTCCGAATAGTTACTTCAGGGTTATATTTTTATTTGGTACGTCAACAAAAAAACTCGTCTCATAGAATGTTACCTGAGGGATGCTACCGTACGAACTCAAGATCATTTTACTATAAGACTCTCCCAACCAATTTTTTGCATCTTGCATGGTTTTCCAATAATAAATGCCACCTGCATGAGTTAAATCTGGTGAGATAAAGTACTGTTTTGAGATCAGATGTGGGTTTTTAGCCCACTCTTCTGCCGAGTTGACAAAAATGGCCTCAATATCTTTTTTAGATTGATTCGGTAGTAAAGAAAACGTACTAATTGCAACGATCATTCTTTGCTCCTGTCCATTTTAAATTCCTCTAATTGTTTGCAATGCGTATAAATACGCCAGATGTTAGGATAAAGTTCGAGCGAAAATCCCATACGATGTGCTGCATCACATTGAGGTATTAGAAAAATATCGGCTAATCCCGGTTGATCACCCTGACAATAGGTCATGCTCTGCGATCTTTGCGACAACATTTCCTCTGCGGCGACAAAGCTTTCTCTGAGCCAATGCATCCGCCATTGCTGTATTTCCTCTTCCCCCATACTCATCTGATTCAGCAGTGAGAACACACGGCGCGTGAGTAAGGGATGCGTGTCGGCACAGAAAATCTGCGCAAATGCACGAACCCAGGCCCGTTCACTGAGCGTATTGGGTAACAAGCGGGGCAAAGGGTAGCATTCATCCAAATATTCAATAATCGCCAGTGACTGTATATACGTCCCGTTTTTATCAACCAGTACAGGCACCAACTTTTGGGGCTGTAACTGCAAATAAGCGGGGCGATGCTGCTCACCTTCAGCCAGCCCAATAGTAATTTCTTGAAATTCCAATCGTTTTATTTTTAGTGCAATACGCACACGGGCAGATGCGGAGGAGACTTGCCCGGCATATAAAACCCTGTGGACGGCCATTATTCTTGACCTTCAGGTGTACGTAAGGTCCCCCGAACAACCATACGCGACCCCCAGCGCAGCAGCCCGGGTAACTGCAGTAATACCATTATGCCGAAAGCAACTTGATAGGCGATCGCTGGATAATGACCCAGTTTGTCGACAGGCCAGAAGCCAATGATGACGCCAAAGCCGGTTTGGGTTAAGAAAGCGCCAAATAAAATCAGCAGGTTGAGGCAAGTTGCAGCACGCCCCGTCATGGCGGGGGAGACGCTTTGCGCGACAATGGTATACTCCAGGCCTGCTATGGTGCCAATGAGGGTAAAGGCGATCGACAGTGCCGGTAGCAAGGGAACGATATTGAAGATGCACAGTATTTGCACCAGCAGGAATAGCGCGACGCCCAGACCGCCTACTTCCATGGGTTTAATACCGTACTTGCCGGCCCATTCGGTGATAGCCCCTACGGATAATGAACCCACGACGACGGCGCCCATGCCAATAAACAGATAAATTGACGTGGTCTTATTATCATATTGACCAATGTCCTGTAGCCATTTTCCCATCCATAATCCCTGCAGACCGAAAGCAACGGTATGTGGCAATAACAGAAGGCTGATTACCCGACGGAAAGCGCGATCGCGGTAAACCTCCATCAGTGAAGCCAGGGTTGGCCATTTAACCATACGGTGTTCAACGGGATCTTTAGGCACCCAAAGTGCAATAGCCAGCATGACAATGACTGTTACGCCTGCCATGGCGAAGAACAGCATGCGCCAGGAGACGAATCCGGCCAGCCAGGCTACCGGTAAGGTGGATGTCATGGCTCCCAGACCGCCGGCAGCGAGCAGATAACCGTGGATGGAAGGTAGCTTTTTGTCCGGTACCCAGAAAGAAAGCACCTTGATAGATCCCATAAAACAGGAGGCTAAACCAAGGCCAATTAAAATACGTGCAATTAAAAGCGTTGAAAAATCCTGCCCGACGCCAAAAAGAATGGCTCCTATTACCGCAATACCTAGCAGGAAGAGCTGCACGCGTTTTGGGCCATAACGGTCAAGCGCCAAGCCAACAGGTAATTGTGCCAGCGAGAAAGAAAAGAAGTAGGCGCTGGATAAAATACCCAACTGCCCGGCCGATAAACTCAAGGCGGAGACTAAAAAAGGGGTTAATACCGCGTTGATATTACGAAATATAAACGAAGTATAATGACCAAACGCAAAGGGTAAAAAAACTCGCGTCATTACTTTTGTAGTGCTTAGCGCTGTTTGTGATGAAATATCAGACATTTTCCACCATCCGTAAAATAAGGATTTTTAATATAGAGTGTTTACTCAGAGTAAATGTTGGTGACATCATTACTCTCCTTCCGCATTAATGTGCCCATCTCCGCCATGGCGGGAAGATTCTGCATTGCGTATAACATTAGAGGGGCGTCGTTATGGGGATTGATAAATTGATGGTGGCTCCATGCGGGAATGTAAATGACATCACCAGACTGTATTTTCATATTTTCTTTCTCATCAATGAAAACTTCTCCCTGGCCTGATACCACAATATAAATATGCCAGAAAGAATGTGCATGAGATTGGGTTTTTTCCCGGGGGGCAATGATTTGAACGGCCATGGAAATACCTGAAGCCATTTCTCCCACCATACGTCGTGCCGGATTATTAAGGTTAAGAGCCCCTCTGGTATTGGTTCGCTGACCGAGATTTTGGTTTATTACATTGATGTCCCAGTGAAGGGCAACTTCTTTAGCATTACGGCTCTGCGTAAGGTATTGCTCGAAGGGGAGCAGATTGCCGGCATGAATGGCTGCGCCAAGTGAAGAGTTTGTTGGTTTCATAAGAAGGTAACCATCTGATTTTTTTGTTCAATATGTTGCCTGATTTGCCGCAAGCAACTGCGGACACCTATTTCGGCATCAGTGACCTGGCGTGAATCCATATGGGGTCTTGGCAGTGCATGAGTGTAGTAATGCGGCCCCTCAACCAAAAAACCCATGGCCCACAGTTGCTTCTGTGGATTGCCCTCAGCATCCAGCGGGTTCAAATTTTCGTCTATAGCGATACCTCCAGGGTGGTAATCACCATTACGAAAAGGACGAATAATCGCGCGTTTCAATAATTGCGAGCTGAGTGGGCTGGCATCAGTCAAAGGAGAATAATTGTCTAAACGAGCGCTAATAATCACATCAGCCTGCTCCAACCAATGCTCCTGGTTAAAGATGCTGCGGACAATGAATTTACCTGTTCTTTCATCACTGGTGATAGATGAGCCCGGGCCACCGGCCAATGTCAAAATGTCCGCATCCATCAGAGCCAACAGCTCTTGGTTGCGTCGGACAGGGGGGCCGAAAGAAATACGGTTAATGATGGGATTGAATTGTTCGATGAAATAACGGTGCGATGCCGGCAATAAACCGCCATATTCCACAGATCTGCGCAAGGATTCACGCACGTCACGAAGAGTATCTGTGGCGGCTTTGACCGGACTGTTCATGTTACCGTTAAGTGCTTCCTGCAAGTCATGTTCAATGCTCAGGCGAAAGAATGCAGCATACTCAGTGAAGCTGTTGAAGGTTTTTCCTTCCAGCGGCCAAATAATAGCTCGGACTGACGCAATCTCTTCGGCAGTCGGCGTGAATGTCTGTGTGCTCACCTTTTTTTTGACGACGGCGCAGCGCCAGGCATAGGCCATTTCTTTCAAGAGCAGCGGTAAGAGGTCTTGCTCAAAATTCAGGCGTGGATCGCCTGTTTTCAGCAATGTTTGTTGGCGTATGATATCGACGGCTTGTGGAGTGAAAAATTGTGCCTGATGGCGACCAGTCAGACCTTTTTGGTTAATGCCCCTACCTGCGAAGGGCAGGCATTGCCGTGAAATAAGCCTTAGTTTTGGTTCCCGCCCCGAAGGGAGGTAGATCAAGCCGTTTGGGGTTTGCTGATAACGCCCTCCACGTCCGAGGGTAAAGGCCGAGATCGTATCATGCGCCGTTAAGCCAAACCCTTGAATAAGAACAGTGGCTTGAGGCTTCACGCTATCCAGGTTTGCAATCGGATATGGCGTGGGGTAGTACGCAAGAAGAGGGTTCTGTTGTTGATGAGAATCGACAAATTTGCGAAAGGTCAAATCTGCCTCTGTAGGTTTACGATAGCCGTGACCCGTGGTTAAAAAGACAAAATCCGCCACCAAGGGCTGACGGTTTTTTAGTGTCAATTTATAGATGCCATCATGAACGATATCCAGGACTTCGGTACGATGCACCACGAGATTGACTGATGCTGGCAGCATTGAGCACAGGCGCTGGTAGAAATGATGCAAATATTTACCCAGCAGATTGCGGGGTAAATAATCCATATCGTTCAATAGGGTTCCAGCAGGTATTTGCTTAAATTCATTTTCCAACCGGCGATAATTCTGTGACTTAGCCCAGTCGATAAATGATTCCCCTCCCTGTGCCAGAGCCAGGCTTTCCGGTGCATACAGAGTAATTTGCGATGAAACGGTATTCACCAATAAATGCGACGGCTGTATTGAAGGATGGCATCCCTCTCCTGGAATACCCGGATCGATAAGATGCAGTGTTATATTTTCTGAAAAATTTTCTTTATGTATCAGTTCGACAAAGCGTTCAAGAACATTTAAACCTCTTGGACCAGCACCTACGATAGCAATTTGCATTGTCTTCATTTTCAATCCCGTGGAGATAGGTGGAGTTGAACGATATTGGGATTATCATTCCATTTCGGAAAACGCTGCCTGACAGCAGGATCGTGACCGGGAATAATATGGTCTGGGCCTGAGGATAACTGAATGATACGCTGGTGCGCCGTTAGCATATCGGGGATGCTCATAACAATTGGGAAGGGAGTCCCTTTACGCAAATGGTGCCAATAATGTGCCGCATCACTGGCGAGAATGACTGTGCCTCGTTCGGTATTAACACTAACGATTTGCATTCCATCGGTATGTCCTCCCATATGATGGATGTTGACACCGGGCAGTATTTCTTCATTGGCGTTTACAAAGCGAACTTTGCCGGCATGCAGGCGATATATGGCATTGGCGATATTATCCGGATCGTAGGGCGCACGGATAAATTCATGATTCATGGCCCGGCCCGTGCAATAATGCATCTCTTTCTCTTGCACATACAAGACCGCATTAGGAAACGCGGCAAGATTGCCAATGTGGTCATAATGCATATGTGTAATAATCAGGTGCTGGATATCTTCTGCATTAATACCTAGTTGTGCCAACAGAGATTCTGGCGAGGCATGATAATGGCGGTTTCTTTTTATTGCCATTTCCGCATTAAATCCTGTATCAACAAGAATGCAAGTGTCACCATCCTTTATTAACCACAAATAAAAATCCAATGGCATGTTACTGTTATCGTGTTCGTCGCTTGAAATGAAATTTTCATTACGCGAGCGTTGTTTGTGCTCAGCATAGCGTAATGCATAAACTTCATAGTCTATTTTTTTCATAATATTACTTTCTATTAATAAAAAATCAGATTGAGGTGACGGCGATCCTTACTTCAGATTCTGGCATTATCTGAGTATTGGTTTGCTGTTCGAAAAAGAAATGAGATTCGCCAAATGCAGGTTTTAAGTCATCAAACCATAAGGCGGTTGGATCATATTTTGCGTAGAATGGTCGACGTACCCAATCTGGATTACGTGCTTGCAGAAATTGTAATGCAAAGACTTTTTCGCCCGCAATGTCGATTACGCCGTCGATCATTATCTTGCCTGGGAATGCGCTCATTGACGGGCCCCGTACCGTACGCGCCAGCCCAGAAACGGATTTGTACGCTTCTTGGAAAATCTCCCATGCTCGAATTAACGGCATTCCAAAGTAATCATTAGGTCCGGTATCGCGCTCCACAAACATATAATAAGGAATTGCGCCTAATCGGACTCCTGTTGTCCATAACGTCGCCCAGTCTTTGGGATTATCATTGATGTGGCGAATTAAAGGGGATTGCATGCGAACGGTGGCCCCGGTTGAAATAATGCGTTTCAGAGCGCGTTGTGCGACCTCTGGTTGGATTTCGTGTGGATGGTTATAATGCGCCATCAAAGCCAGATTCCGCCCGGAAGCCACTACCTCCTCAAAAATACGTAACACGTCATCCGCATCTTTGTCCGTCAAATAACGCTGCGGCCAATAAGATACAGATTTGGTTCCGATTCGGATATTTTTTATATGACTCAGCTCAGGAACGAGCAATGGTCGAATATAATCACCTAATGCGCGAGCATTCATGATCATCGGATCGCCACCGGTAATGAGGATATCCGTGACTTCAGTATGACGTTTGAGATACTCCACCAACATCTGCGAGTTACGTGCCTCGAACTTGAGCTCATCCATGCCTACAAATTGGGGCCAGCGGAAGCAAAATGTGCAGTAAGCATGGCAGGTTTGACCGGCTGAGGGGAAGAAAAGCACGGTCTCTTTATACTTATGCTGAAGGCCGCTCAGTGGCTCATTATCCAATATGGGGACGTTGTGGGTTAGTTGACCCGCTGGATGTGGGTTCATTCGCATGCGAATTTTGTTCACTAGCATTTGAAGTTCTGCATCACCAGCTTGGCGAGTTATTGCATCACTTAGCTGAGAAAACTCTTCGCTTCTTAGCATGTCCTTGTGTGGGAAGGTCAGGCGAAATATCGGGTCATCCGGGATGTTATCCCAATCAATCAGTTCATCAAGAATGTACTGGTTCACACGAAAAGGAAGAACGTGGCTCAATACTTCGACAGAATGACGCATTTCAGAAGTGAAATTCTGCCATTGTGGTGCTTGGTTAATATTGCGTAGCGTATAAGGTTGAAATTTGGTAATGGTTTTCATTTACATCTACCTTCATCACTTTGCCCAAAAAGGCGATAGCATTTCGCCATCGCGTAAAATAAATGTAATAAAAAATATCCAGAAATGTTGATTTAACCGCTAGCTATGTTTACCAAAACGATTCGTGTGATACAATTTCGTTAATGTAATTTCAGAAATAATGAGAGGTTATGGATCATGGGGTATTACCTTGATATACATACCGTCGAGGCATTTCTTAAGGTGGCGGAGTTGAGCAGTTTTACTTTGGCTGCGGAGTCGCTTTGCATCACTCAGGCCGGTGTTACCATTAAAATTCAAAGGCTTGAGAAAATTTTGGGTCAGCCGTTATTCCACCGAACACCCAGGAATGTTTACCTTTCTCAGGAGGGGAAAAGTTTTTTGCCCAAAGCCAGGGCATTGCTGGATGCGCATTTTATTGCGATCAGATCTATAAATATGGCTAATGAGAATAAAGAAATTAACATTGGTATCAGCGATCATGTTATTGACCATCAATTTATGTTTATTCTGACCCAATTAAGACAGCGTTATTCTGATATTTTAATTAAAGTAATTGTAGACGGTTCCTCTTCCATTCTTCAGCAATTTGAAAATAAAAAAATAGACATTGCAATAATCACCCAAGATGGTGATAAAAAAGGTGGCGAATATTTGCGCCAGGAAAGTTATGGTTGGTATGGTGCCATAAATATGATGGCAGAAATAAAAAAATTGCCATTAATTACGCTAAAGGAATCGTGTCGTTTAAGAAAACTCATTATCGATCTGCTTCTTGAACATGGGAAAGATTGGTATGACAGTTTCCAGGGGGGAGGGCTCAACGCTATTCTTGCTGCGACAAAAATGGGGTTAGGTATTGCACCTTTGCCTCTGGGCTTGCTAAGCCCGGTGGATCGGCTGGAGCTGATAGACGTCACCGAACGGTTTAACTTGCCAAAAATACCTTCGGCATCTGTAGTGGTTTACGATAACTGTCTGGATTTGTGTTCTCGCGAGTTGCTGCGCGAACTGGTCTCTCTGATCAAACAGGATGAGAAGCAGCCGCTAACCGCCTGACTCTGCCGACCAAGGCACTATCTATCAACGCCCGGCCATTGATTTTCCCGCTGCTTGGCTCCATGTTAGAGATTCATTCGCATTTTAAGGCCTGCCCACTGCGGCGGGCCCCAACGCTAATCAGGACTGCCCTATGACAAATCCGTTGCTGACACCGTTTTCCCTGCCGCCGTTTTCCGCCATTCGCCCTGAAGATATCGTGCCTGCGGTGCAATCCGCATTGGCCGATTGCCGCGCTGCGGTAGAGCGCGTGGTTGCGCAGCCGGGGCCGTTCACCTGGGATAACCTGTGTCAGCCGCTGGCGGAGTCGGACGATCGCCTGTCGCGCATCTGGTCGCCGGTCGGGCACCTGAACTCGGTCAAAAACAGCCCGGAGCTGCGCGCCGCCTACGAGCAGGCGCTGCCGCTGCTGTCTGAATACGGCACCTGGGTGGGCCAGCATGAGGGGCTGTATCAGGCCTATCGCAGCCTGAAAGAGGGCGAAGCGTTCAGCCAACTGACTGCGCCACAGCGCAAGTCGGTGGAAAACGCGCTGCGTGATTTCGAACTGTCGGGCATTGGTCTATCGGCGGAAAAACAACGGCGCTACGGCGAGATCGTCGCGCGCCTGTCCGAGCTGGGTTCTACCTACAGCAACAATGTGCTCGACGCCACCATGGGCTGGAGCAAACTGATTACCGACGAAGCCGAGCTGAGCGGCCTGCCGGAAAGCGCGCTGGCACAGGCCCAGGCGATGGCGCAGGCCAAAGAGCAGGACGGCTGGCTGCTGACGCTGGATATGCCGAGCTACCTGCCGGTGCTGACCTACGGCGACAACCGTGCGCTGCGTGAAGAAATGTACCGCGCCTTTGCTACTCGCGCTTCTGATCAGGGGCCGAACGCCGGCAAATGGGACAACAGCGAAGTGATGGCGGAAACGCTGGCGCTGCGCCACGAACTGGCGGAACTGCTGGGCTTCGCCAGCTACGCCGACAAATCGCTGGCGACCAAAATGGCGGAAAACCCGGAGCAGGTGCTCGGTTTCCTGAGCGATCTGGCCAAGCGCGCCCGGCCGCAGGCCGAGAAAGAGCTGGCGCAACTGCGCGCCTTCGCCAAACAGCATTACGGCGTGGATGAGCTGGAAGCCTGGGACATCACCTATTACGGTGAAAAACAAAAACAGCACCTGTTCTCCATCAGCGACGAACAGCTGCGCCCGTACTTCCCTGAACAGCGCGTAGTAGAAGGGCTGTTCGAAGTGGTGAAACGCATTTACGGCATCACTGCCAAAGAGCGCAAGGATGTGGATACCTGGCATCCTGAAGTGCGCTTCTTTGACCTGTTCGATGCCGACGGCGAACTGCGCGGCAGCTTCTACCTTGACCTGTACGCGCGTGAAAACAAACGCGGCGGCGCCTGGATGGACGACTGCGTCGGCAGCCTGCGCAAGGCCGACGGCTCGCTGCAAAAACCGGTTGCCTACCTGACCTGTAACTTCAACCGCCCGCTGGGCGACAAACCGGCGCTGTTCACTCATAACGAAGTGACTACGCTGTTCCACGAGTTCGGCCACGGTCTGCACCATATGCTGACCCAAATCGATACCGCCGGCGTCTCCGGCATCAGCGGCGTGCCGTGGGATGCGGTCGAGCTGCCGAGCCAGTTTATGGAAAACTGGTGCTGGGAGCCGGAAGCGCTGGCCTTTATCTCCGGCCATTATCAGAGCGGCGAGCCGCTGCCGAAAGAGATGCTCGACAAGCTGCTGGCGGCCAAAAACTACCAGGCGGCACTGTTTATCCTGCGCCAGCTGGAGTTCGGCCTGTTCGATTTCCGCATGCACGCCGAGTACAGCCCGGAAAAAGGTGCGCAAATCCTGCCGACGCTGGCGGAAGTGAAAAAAACGGTGGCCGTGGTGCCTTCACCAAGCTGGGGCCGCTTCCCACATGCCTTCAGCCATATCTTTGCCGGCGGTTATGCGGCGGGTTATTACAGCTATCTGTGGGCGGAAGTGCTGTCTGCCGATGCCTACTCGCGCTTTGAAGAAGAGGGGATTTTCAACGCCGAAACCGGTAAATCCTTCCTCGACAACATCCTGTCGCGCGGCGGTTCGGAAGAGCCGATGGAACTGTTCAAACGCTTCCGTGGCCGTGAGCCGCAGCTGGATGCTATGCTGCGCCATTACGGTATTAAAGGATAACCCACCGGTGAGCGTGTGTTTATTGTGTGAAGAAGGCGCCGATCCCGGCGCCTTGTCTATTCTGGCGGAGCGCTGGCAGTTAACGTCGGACGACGACGCGCTGATGGCGCTGGTGCTGACGCCGCAGCGGCTGGAGCTGCGTAAACGCGACGAGCCCAAACTGGGCGCGATTTACGTCGATTTTGTTTCCGGCACCCTGGCGCATCGGCGTCGCTTCGGCGGCGGGCGCGGTGAGGCGGTGGCGAAAGCGGTCGGCATCAAGGGCAATTACCTGCCGGAGGTGGTGGACGCGACCGCCGGGCTGGGGCGTGATGCCTTTGTGCTGGCTTCGCTGGGCTGCAAGGTGCGGATGCTGGAACGCAACCCGGTGGTAGCGGCGCTGTTGGATGACGGGCTGCAACGCGGCTATCAGGATACGGAAATCGGCCCGTGGCTGCGCGAGCGCTTGACGCTGCTGCACGCCTCCAGCCTGACCGCACTGACCGGCCTCGATCCACGGCCCGAAGTGGTGTATCTCGATCCTATGTATCCGCACAAGCAAAAAAGCGCGCTGGTGAAGAAAGAGATGCGGGTATTTCAGTCGCTGGTGGGCAGCGATGACGACGCCGACGGCCTGCTGGAGCCTGCGCGTCGGCTGGCGACCAAACGCGTGGTGGTGAAGCGGCCGGATTACGCCCCGCCGTTGGCCAACGTGCCTGCGCACGCGGCCAGCCTGACCAAAAGTCACCGCTTCGATATTTATATGCCGCTGTAAGCTTATTCTCAGGGGGCGAACATCTTCGCCCCGCTGTTATTCCTGCTCGCGCAGACTTTTCCCCACGTCACCGCCCGGATGCACCGCCAGCAAGGTTTCTTTGCTGTAGCCGCTGCGTTCCATCAGGCAGGCGCAGGCGGCATCGAAAATCGCCAATACCAGCACGATAGACGTAGTTGCCAGCATATTCAGCGGATCTATCTCGTTTTCCACCCCGGTGCGGATCACCAGCTGCGCCGCATGAGCGATCGCCGAATCCGGGTTTTCCGTCACGCCAATCAAGGGCACGCCTTTAGCCTGCAGCGTCGGCAGCAGGCGGGTCAGCTCATCGGAATTGCCGCCGCGCGAAATCAGAATCATCAGATCATCGCCGCGCAGAAAGCCCAAATCGCCGTGCGCCGCGTCGGTGGCGTTCAGGTAGATGGCCGGCCGTTCCACACAGGCCAGCATATGGGCAATCTTGCGCGCCGCGATGCCGGAGGTGCCGACGCCGGTGACCACAATCTTGCCCCGGCACGCCGCCAGCAGCGTCAGCAGCCGTTGCCAGGTGGGCGCGTCGATGCGTTGGCTGAGTTGCGCCAGTTCGCGGCTGTAAATGGCCCAGGCCTCCGCTGCACGCTGCCATTCCTGCTGCATCACGCCTCCTCCTGCATCAGCCGGCGGTATTTCATATGGTCGTTATACAGCTCATGGAACACGCGGTATTTGCGGTCGTAATAGCTTTTTATTTTGTTGGTCTGCGGCGTAACGGTTTTACCGATGCGGCTCATGGCGCTCATCGCTTCCGGCAGCGTGTCGAACACGCCCGCCGCCACGGTGCCCATCATCGCGCCGCCCAGCAGCATCGCTTCGCTCTCCTCCGGCAGCAGCATGGCGCAGCCGGTGGCGTTGGCGTGCTCCTGCACGAACAGCGGGTTCTTGGTGCCGCCGCCGCTGGCCATAATGGTGTCGATGCTGTAGCCGCTTTGGTTCATGGTTTCGATAATATGGCGGGTGCCGAGCGCGATCGCCTGGAGGGTCGCCAGATAGTGCAGCGCCATGTCCTCCGGGGTGCGCGACAGCTTCAGCCCGGTCAGGGTGCCGGTCAGCGTCGGGTTGGCGCGCGGCGAACGGTTGCCGTGGAAATACGGCAACATGTGAATATCCTGGGTCAGGAAGGCGATGTCCTCCGGCTCGCCGGCCATGCGGCGCAGCAGGGCGTTCAGCACCTCATAGATGGTCTGCCCCTGGGTTTTCGCCTGCGTCAGCAGATCCTGATAGCACGGATGAGACTGGATCACATGGTCAATCAACGCGCCGGTAGCGGATTGACCCCCTTCGTTCAGCCAGTATTCCGGCAGAATTGCCGAGTAATACGGTCCCCAAACGCCGCCGATAAAGCGCGCGGTACGCGACATCGCCATATGGCCGGTAGAAGTACCGCCGATCAGCGCGATGCGGCGGTTAAAATCCGCCACTTCGCCGGAAACCCCGGTGGCGCCCAGCGTGCCGAGGGTGCCGGCATGAGCGTCGATGATCGACACGCTGACCGCCGTACCGGCAATCAGGCCCATCTCGCCGGCGGCGCGCTGCGTCAGGCCGTGGCCCAGCGGTTCGCCCATCATTTTTACGTCGCTGCCGATTTTGGCGGCGTCGTGTTCCAGCACGTCTTCCAGCCCAATCTGTTTGAAATAGCTCTTGTCCCAGCGCTGTTCATGGCCGAGGTAAGTCCATTTGCACACCGTCGAACACAGCGAACGGGTGGCGTCCTGGGTGGCGCGCCAGGTGAGAAAATCCGGCAGGTCAAACAGGTAGCCGGCATTGGCCCAGGTGGTCGGCATATGCTGCTTCAGCCACAGCATTTTGGGGGTTTGCATCTCCGGCGAGATGATCCCGCCGACGAAGTCCAGCACCCGGTGTTTGGTGGCGTTGATGCGCTCGGCCTGAACGATCGCCCGGTGATCCATCCACACGATGATGTTCTGCTCGGTGCGGCCGGATGGGCTGACGGTCAGCGGCTGGCCTTCTTTATCCAGCACCACCAGCGAACAGGTGGCGTCGAACCCCAGCCCTTTGACCTGAATCGGGTTGATATCGGCCTGGTTGACCGCATCGCGCACCGCGCTGCACACCGCTTGCCAGATATTGTCCGAAGACTGTTCGACAAAGTCCGCCTTCGGGCGGTACAAATCGATGGGCCGGCTGGCCTGCCCGACCATGCGGCCGTTGAGATCGAATACCCCTGCGCGTGCGCTTCCAGTGCCTACATCTACGCCAATAAAATAACTCGCCATTGTTCTTCTCCAGTCAGGCTTTTCGATTCTGTAATGCGATAAACAGGATCAGCACACCGCCCCACAGGGCCATGGTCAGATAACTGCTGACGCCCAGCAGGTTGAGGCCGCTTTCCAGCATTTGCAGCACAATCAGCGCCAGCACCAGGCCAAGTACCCGGCCAAAACCGCCGTCCGGATTAATGCCGCCCAGCACCGAGGCCAGAATGGTCACCAGCAGGTAGGATTCGCCGTAACCCGCCTTGGCCGAGTTGAACTTGGCCATCATCAATAGGGCTGCGCCCCAGCCGAGCAAGGCAGACAGGATATACACCGCGATCTGCACCCGGGCGGTATTGACCCCGCTAAAACGGGTGGCCTGTTCGTTGGAGCCGATCAGGTACAAACTGCGACCCAGCGTGGTGTGCTCCAGCAGCAGCCACAGGCCGACGGCCACCAGCAGAAACAGCAGCAGCGCCACCGGAATGCCGAGCAGGCTGCCGTTGCCGAAGTACTGAATCACCGCCGGGAAGCCGGAGATCACAGCGCCGTTGGACAGCAGGATATTCAGGCCGGTGATCAGCGTCATGGTGCCGAGCGAGGCCAGAATCGGCGAAACGCCGATCCAGGCGACCAGCACGCCGTTAAGCGCGCCGATGGCGACTGCGACCAGTAACCCGGCCAGCAGCGCCAGCGCTAAAAACAGCGGTTGATCCGGATGGCTGACGATAATCGCCGCCATCACCAGCGAGCAGGCGTTGGCACCGGCGATGATCGACAAATTAATGCCGCCGGTCAGCATGGTAATGCCCATTCCGAGCGCCAGCATGCCGAGGATCGGCAGTTGCGAGGCGATCGACTGGAAGTTGCCGACGCTGAAGAAACGCGATCCGAGCAGCCCGGCAAACAGCAGCGCCACGGCGATGATGATCGCGCTTTGCAGGCGGATGATCCGATCGTTCGGGATCAGACGGGTTAACGAATTCATGTCATAGCTCCTTGGCCAGCTTGCGTTTTTCATTCCAGGCGGTGCTGCTGATGCTGATCAAAATGATCGCGCCGCTGAACACCTGGTGCCAATAAGCCGACACGCTGAGCAGCGTCAGGCCGTTTTGCAGGAAGGCCAGCAACACTACGCCAAGCAGCGTGCCGGTCAGCGAGCCGCGGCCGCCGGTCATGCTGGTACCGCCGAGCACCACCGCCGCCAGCACCGTCAGCTCAAAGCCGAGCAACGAGTTGGGGGCGACCGACTGGGTGATTTGCGCCTGAACCACCGCAGCGATACCGGCCAGAATGCCCATGTAGCCATAAACGTAGAAGTGCAGCCGCAGCAGGTTCAATCCCAGGCGCGACGCCGCATCGCGGTTGCCGCCCATGGCGAAGATCTGGCGGCCGAGGCGGGTAAAGTTCATCAGCACGCCGGTGACGATCACCACCGCCAGCAGGCATAGCAGCGGCAGCGTCAGGCCGTAGTCGTAGCCATCGGCGCCCTGGAACGAGAACCAGTTGATGCCGTCCATAAACCAGTCTGGGAAACCGTACAGCCAGGTGCCGTTGGTGGCGTACACCAGCAGGCCGTAGAACAGATTCAGGGTGGCGATGGTGATGATGATGGCCGGCACCTTCAGCCAGTACACCAGAAAACCGTTCACCAGCCCGAGCAGCAGGCCGACGCCCATCGCCAGCACGAATGCCAAAGGGAAGCCGCCGCCGTGCTGGATAACCCAGGTTGCCATCACGTACTGGGCGATGGCGGTGATAGCCGGGAACGAAATGTCGATGCCACCGGCAATCAGCACCACGAACAGGCCGCAGGCGAGAATGCCGAGAATGGCGTAGCTGGTGGCGACGTCGGTCAGGTTGCCGAGCGTCAGAAACTCGCTGGTGCCGGCGCTCAGGCCAATGGCCAGCAGCAACACCAGCAGGCCCAGGTAAAACTCGTGCCGGCCGGCCAGGCGGGCCAGTAATGACTTATCCATTCACCACCTCGGCGATCTGTTGTTCGGTGCTGTGGTGCGGCGAAAACTCGGCGATCAGTTCGCCTTTGCGCATCACCATCACCCGATGGCTGTTGTAATAGGCTTCCGGGATCTCGTCGCAGATCATCAACACCGCCATGCCGAGCTCGGCCAGATCTTTGGCGATCTGGTAGATCCCCTCTTTGTTGGCGATATCCACCCCGACGGTGGGCGAGTCGAGGATCAGGATCTTCGGCCGAGTCGCTACCCATTTGGCGATGGCGATACGCTGGGCGTTGCCGCCGGACAGGGTTTTGACCGGCAAAGCGCTGTCGGACACCTTGATGTTCAGGTCGCGGATCAGCCGGTTGACCAGCTCGGTCGCCTTGGCGTGATCCAGCAACCCAAGCGGGGTATGCAGTTGATCAAACACCGTGACGATGGTGTTGTCGTAGATCGATTGTTCCATGATCAACCCTTGGGTCAGACGATCTTCCGACACGTAGCCGATACCGTGACGCACCGCGTCGCGGTTGTTGTGCAGCCGCACCGCTTGGCCGTCGATTTTGATTTCACCGCTGTCCGGGCGCGTCATGCCGAACAGGCTGAGGCATAGCTCGGTGCGGCCTGCGCCGAGCAGCCCGACAATGGAGACTATTTCGCCGCTGCGCAGCGAAAGATTGATGTCCCGGTATTTGCCGCGTCGGCTGAGGTTGCAGACCTCAAGCAGCGGGGCGGTATCGGCTGGCGGGCGTGCCGGCAGCTGGCTGTAGTGGAAGCGTTGGCCGGTCATCAGGAACGCCAGTTCGTGGCTGTCGAGCTGGCTTGCCGGGTAAGTACCGACCAGCTTGCCGTCGCGCATTACGCTAATGCGGTCGGCGACTTCCATCACCTCATCCAGGCGGTGGCTGACAAACACCACGCAAATGCCCGCGGCTTTCAGCTCGTTGACCACCCGCAGCAGGCCGTTGACCTCCTGACGCGTCAGCGATGCGGTAGGCTCATCCATAATCACCAGCCGCGCTTCGGCGGCAATGGCGCGGCAAATCGCCACCAGTTGGCGATCGGCAATCGACAGTTTTTCCACTTTTTTATCGGGATCGATATGTACCCCGACGCGCGCCATGGCGTCCAGCGCGGTCTGGCGCATCACCTGCTTGCGCACCCAGAAATGGCCGCCGGGCAGATAGCGATGAATGGCGATATTTTCCGCCACCGTCAGATTGGGGAATAACGACAGATCCTGATAAATCACCTGAATACCGTAATAGCCGGAGAGCTGCGGCGTCAGGGAATGAAAGAGTTTACCTTCCAGCGAAATATTGGCGCCTTTTTCCGGCTGATAAACGCCGGAAATAATTTTAATAATGGTACTTTTGCCGCAGCCATTTTGTCCGGCCAGGCAATGCACTTCGCCAATATTCAGCGTCAGGTTTATCTGGTCCAATGCCAGCACGCCTGGGAATCCTTTACTGATATTCTCCAGGGTGATAAATGCGGTGGATGTGGTCATAGTGTTAACCTGTGCAGGTTTTTATTATCCTAAGGCGCAGCAGGCGCTGCGCCTTAGGTTATTGAATAACTTTCCCGGTGTGGCGTAATAAGTCATACCCGTGTGAAACGGGTAAAATTAAAATCCTAGCGATTTGGCATTATCTTTGGTCACTTCAAGAATTTTATTAAACCGAATCACTTTTTTATCCATATCGACGTCGGCTTTACCCAGGCCTTCTATCGACAAGTCTTTGGTCACTTCCTTGCCTTGCAGCAGTTGGTCGGCCACCGTCACCAACGCATAGCCGGCGTCTTTCGGATCCCACAGCAGCGCTTTCTTGATATCGCCGCGCATCAGGTAAGGAGCGGCCTGCGCCGGCATGGCGATGCCCACCACGGCGATTTTGTCCTTGGCGCGTTTCTTGGCGACTGCCTGGCCGGCACCGATCGGGCCGAGGGAACCAAAACCGATAATGCCTTTCATCTGCGGATAGGTTTTCATCAAATCCAGCGTGGTGGCGTAGGATTTATCGATGCTTTCCGCCACCGGCAGACGCGAAGTGACTTCGAACATGTCCGGGTATTTGGCTTTCTGGTATTTGATGGCGGAATCGGCCCAGGCGTTGTGCAGCGGCACGGTCAGCGAGCCGACGTAAATGGCGTAACCGCCTTTGCCGCCCATGTCTTTCGCCAGCTCATCGACGTTGGCCTGCGCATATTTCTCGCTGTCGATGGTTTCGATGTCCCACTGGCCGATCTGCTGGTCCGGGGATTCATGGGTCAGTACCACGATGCCTTTCTCGCGCGCTTTTTTCAGCACCGGCTCCAGCACCTTGGCGTCGTTCGGCACCACGATGATGGCGTTAACGTTTTTGGCGATCAGATCTTCAATCACTTTGACCTGTGCGGCCGGGTCTGGCGTGGAAGGCCCGGTTTGGTAAGCGTTGACGTCGAGCTTTTTGGCTGCGTCGTTTACGCCCACTTCCATACGGTTGAACCAGGGAATGCCGGTCACTTTGGCAACCACGGCGATCTCGTACTTTTCAGCGGCAAAAACAGGTGTTGTCGATAACATGCACGCAGAAACCACACATGCATTTAATAATGCGAGGTTAAATTTCATTCGCTGTACCTTTTTTATCTGTAGGGGTGGATGTTTTTCCACCAGTGCAGATTACAAAGGAATGGAAGAGGGGGCGTAACCGAAGTTGAGGAAATGTGATCTGCGCACATTGAGGTAAAATTATGGCAGCTTTAATGTTAATTAAATGTTTAATAATTTAGTGGTGGTAATTTTACCACGGAAAATCATCACTTATTTAACAAAATAAATCATATTTATTTACATTATTGCAACTACCTAAGGGTGGGAATGGCGTTTTGGGGCGGTAAAAATGCCGGCAGGAGAGCCGGCATTGAAGCATTTAATGGATGTGTGATCAATGTCACCTTAAGGATGAGTTACAGCACTCCCTGTGCCAACATGGCATCGGCAACCTTGACGAATCCGGCGATATTGGCGCCATGCACGTAGTGAGTTTGTTTCCCTTCACCGCCGTATTCGACGCAGGCTTGATGAATATCCGCCATGATATGTTGTAAACGTACATCCACTTTTTCTGCCCGCCAGCTGATGCGCGCGGCATTCTGCGCCATCTCCAGCCCGGAAGTGGCCACGCCGCCGGCGTTGGCGGCCTTGCCCGGGGCAAACAGCACGCCGGCGTCCAGGAACGCATCGGTAGCCTGAATGGTAGTGGGCATATTGGCGCCCTCGGCCACAGCTTTGACCCCGTTGCGGATCAGCAACTGTGCGGCTTCCAGATCCAGTTCGTTTTGGGTTGCGCACGGCAGAGCGATATCCACCGGCACGCTCCACGGTTGCTGGCCGGCCAGGTAGACCAGGCCGCGCTCACGGGCGTAGTCTTCCACCCGGCCATAACGCTGATTCTTGATTTCCGCCAGATGGGCCAGCTTCTCGGTGGTGAAACCGGCCTCATCGACCACGGTGCCGCCCGAGTCAGACGCGGTGATCACGCGCGCATCCAGTTCCAGCGCCTTCTCGATGGCGTACTGCGCCACATTGCCTGAGCCGGAAACGGCGACCCGCATCCCTTCAAAGCCCAGCCCGTGGCGTTGCAGCATGGCGTCGGTGAAATAGACCAGTCCATAACCTGTGGCCTCGGGCCGGATCAGGCTGCCGCCGAACGACAGCCCTTTGCCGGTAAATACGCAGGCGGTGTTGTTGGACAGTTTTTTCATCATGCCGGTCATAAAGCCGACTTCACGGCCGCCAACGCCGATATCCCCGGCGGGCACATCGGTATCCGGGCCAAGATGGCGGTACAGCTCCGTCATCAGCGACTGGCAGAAACGCATGATCTCCGCCTGGCTTTTGCCTTTCGGATCGAAATCCGACCCGCCTTTACCGCCGCCCATGGGCAAAGTGGTCAGCGCATTTTTGAAGGTCTGCTCGAAGCCGAGGAATTTCAGAATCGATAAATTCACCGACGGATGAAAACGCATACCGCCTTTATACGGCCCGATGGCGGAATTGAACTGCACGCGCCAGGCACGGTTAACCTGCACCTGGCCGCGATCGTCCACCCAACTGACGCGGAACTGGATGGCACGCTCCGGTTCCACCAAACGCTCCAGCAACGCGTGCTCGCGATAGCGCGGGTTGCGTTCGATAAACGGCCACAGAGAGGTAAACACTTCTCTTACCGCCTGCAAATATTCAGGTTGGTGGGGATTGTGGCGTTGTAGCGAGGACAAAAACGACTCTACCGATACGGCATTTTCCATGGATAGCTCCTTTATACCCGTCGCCTTTCAAGCTGTAGCCTTGTTAGCTGAGCTCGCGGTTCCCCAGTGACTTAATTAAGTAAGCGCTTGGGGAGCCGCGAGCTGGCTGCCTGGCTACAGCCCGAAATTCATAGGGTAATACTATTAATTTCCCCCATTATTTTTATAAATATTGGTATGAATAAAGCCTGGGGGATGATGTTGTGTCTTTAGCGACTATATCACTGGAGGACGGTTGATTAACAAGCGATTAATGATCGCGGTATAACGAAAAACGCCCGCAAGAGGCGGGCGTTGGCAGGCTAAGTTTGCGAGCGCTTACTTAATCTTCGGCGCTGTCTTCTTCGTCACGCAGCGGCACAATCAGCATATCGATATGCACGGTGTTGATCAGTTGGCGCGCAGAGGACATCAGCTTGCTCCAGAAATCCTGGTGGTGACCGCACAGCACCAGGTCCATATCGTATTTCTTGATGGCATCGACCAGCACCTGCGCCAAATCGCCGCTGCCGCTCAGGGTCTCGGTAATCGGGTAACCGGCATTTTGCGAAAGCTCGGTCAGCGCGTGGTGCGTTTCCTCGGAGATACGCTTTTGCATATCGCCGAGATTAACGTCGATCAGGCCGGTATACAGGTCGGAATAGTTAACATCTACGTGGATCAGGGAAACTTTGGCGTTGTACGGTCGCGCCATAGATACGGCTTTTTCCACCAGAATTTTGCTCTCCGGGGACAGGTCTACCGCAATCAGAATGTGTTTGTAAGCCATGAGAATACTCCTTCCATATAATGCCGATTAAAGGGTTAGCAGGCATTCAGCGTACCAGCCTGGCGCTTTAGGTTTACCTGCATTTTATCATTCAGATAACACAATGATATGTTGGGGCGATCACAGTGTGTTGCATCAAAAAATCTCTTCATCTCTACCCCCGTCAGTTTTACACCCGCTGGGTTGAAAATCCTATCATTACTGGGGTTATTGGCGGTTTGACCGCTTGAAACATAAGCATTCTTAAACAGAGTATAGTCCCAAACGCCCATCTGGCCGTGGAAAATACCGGGAATGGCGGGCAGGGCGGTTATCACTTATAACCAATCGATGGATGACAAATGGGCAGGTTGCGGTAAATTTTATCGACTGCTCAGGCCAGTTTACGTTTCATTCACCTACAATAATGAATATGGGCCTCACCTTTTCTCCTCTGAGCCAGTCTGCGCTACCGTACTTTGCCTGGCGGCGGCTTGTTTCAGAGGCTGTGGGTTATGCGTGGCCCGAGCGGTAAAAAGGGGATCGGAGCGGTAGGCTCCCGCAGTAATGGGCATCGAGGTAGGGCAGTTGGACCCGGCGGAGCGCCGCGGATAACAACGCCTTGAGGGGGCAATCATGATCAGTACCGTCGCGCTGTTTTGGGCTTTGTGTGTGGTGTGTGTGGTAAACATGGTGCGGTATTACTCTTCTCTGCGTGCGCTGCTGGTGGTGTTGCGCGGCTGCGATCCGCTGTTGTACCAATACGTCGACGGCGGCGGTTTCTTTACTGCCCACGGCCAGCCGAGCAAGCAGTTGCGGCTGGTGCGCTACATCTTCTCGCAGCGCTACGTCGAGCACCACGACCCGGAGTTCATCCGCCGTTGTGAGCGGGTGCGCGGCCAGTTTATGCTGACTTCCGCCCTGTGCGGGCTGGTGGTGGTCAGCCTGCTGGCGCTGATGATTTGGTATTAAAACCGGGCGGTTTCCCTGGTTACGAGCAAAAAAAAGGCGGCCACATCGGGCCGCCTTTTTCATGGAACAAGCTGCTTAGATAACCTTAAGCGCCAGCCAGTACAGTGAACCGGAAAGCAGAATCGAAATCGGCAGGGTCAGTAACCAGGCCAACAGGATGTTCTTCACGGTTTTACTTTGTACGCCGCCGCCGTCCACGATCATCGTCCCGGCTACCGCCGAAGAGAGCACGTGGGTGGTGGAAACCGGCATACCGGTGTAGCTGGCCACGCCGATCGACAAGGCTGCGGTCATCTGAGCCGACACGCCCTGAGCGTAGGTCATGCCCTTCTTACCGATTTTCTCGCCGATGGTGGTGGCAACGCGCTTCCAGCCAACCATGGTGCCGAGTGACAGCGCCAGAGCAACCGCAACGATGATCCACAGCGGTGCATACTCAACGGTTTGCAGCAGATCCTGACGCAGGTTCTTCAGGAAACGCTGGTCCGCGGCGGAGGTTTCCGGCAGTTTGGCGACCTTGTCTGCGGTATCCGTTACGCACATCAGCAGGCGGCGCAGATGGCTGCGCTGTTCTACCGTCAGTTGATCGTAACTTTGCAGATTGTTCAGCAGGCCCTGCGTCAGCTCAATCGCCGGCATGGCGCGGGAGCTGTCGCAGTGGAACTCGGTCGGCTTATTCGGCGAAACCTCGTCTTCCGGGCTTGGCACCAGCGGCGTCAGGGACACCACGTGTGACAGGGCATCGCCGTGCTGCTGGTAATATTGCTGCAGGTGGGTCACGGCATCACGCGTACGGGTGATGTCATAGCCGGTTGCATTCATATTGACCACGAAGCCGGCCGGCGCAACGCCGATCAGCACCAGCATGATAAGGCCGATGCCTTTCTGGCCGTCGTTGGCGCCGTGCGAGAAGCTGACACCGATAGCCGACAGGATCAGTGCGATACGGGTCCAGAACGGCGGCTTGCGTTTGCCGTCGACCTTTTCACGTTCCGCGGGGGTCATGTGGATACGCTGGCGTTTCTTGTTGCCGCTCCAATAGCGGCGCAAGGCAAACACCATCAGCCCGGCGACCATCATGCCGACCAGCGGCGAGATGAGCAATGACAGGAAAATACCGATCATTTTCGGGACGTTAAGCGCATCCACCACCGAGGTGTGAGTCATCAGTGCGTTGGTTAAACCAACACCGATAATTGCGCCAATCAGCGTGTGGGAGCTGGAGGCCGGCAGACCGAAATACCAGGTGCCGAGGTTCCAGATAATCGCCGCCAGCAACATGGAGAAGACCATGGCTAATCCGTGCGCTGAACTGACGTTCAACAACAGATCGGTAGGCAACAGGTGAACAATGGCGTAAGCAACACTCAAACCACCGAGCATAACGCCAAGAAAGTTGAACAAGCCCGCCATCACGACCGCAAGTTGCGAGCGCATGGCACGGGTATAGATTACTGTAGCGACCGCATTGGCCGTATCATGAAAGCCGTTGATGGCTTCATAAAACAACACGAACAACAATGCGAGAATTAACATCAGGCCGGTATGGAAATCCAGGCCTGCGAACAAATGCAGCATAAGCGTTACGCCAGTTTGTGGACATGAACGCCGCGCATTATCCGTGACAACCGGGGCCGGGGAAAAGGAAAATATGACGTTTTTTTGATTTAGATATGACGAAACGATGGCGCTGGCATGACAAAGATATGAAATATCATAACCTTATGCTGATAAGCGTACTGTAATATTTTCTTACTATGGCGCTGGCGGCGGCATGGCTTTACAATCTGCCGCCGTAAAGTTGTCGGTTACCGGTAGCGAAACGGCGTAATATGGCGGCCTTTTGTCGCGATTGTGGTTTTTATTCAGAGAGGCGCAGGTGGAACAGTTTGATGTCGTGGTAATAGGTGCGGGCGCAGCGGGCATGTTTTGCGCGGCACAGGCGGGGCAACTCGGTTGCCGGGTGCTGCTGCTTGATAACGGCAAAAAACCGGGACGCAAAATCCTGATGTCCGGCGGCGGACGCTGTAACTTTACTAATATGTACACCGAACCGGCCGCCTACCTGTCGAACAACCCGCATTTCTGTAAATCGGCGCTGGCGCGATATACCCAGTGGGATTTTATCGATCTGATTAACCGCTACGGCATCGCCTACCACGAGAAAACGCTGGGGCAGCTGTTTTGCGATGACTCGGCGCAGCAGGTGGTCGAACTGCTGGTTAAAGAGTGCGAACTGGGCCAGGTGACGACGCGCCTGCGCAGTGAAGTGCTGGGCGTGGAAAAAACCGAAGCCGGTTTCGAACTGGCGCTGAATGGCGAGAAAGTGAGTGCTCGCTCACTCGTGGTGGCCAGCGGCGGGCTTTCCATGCCGGGGCTGGGCGCGTCGCCGTTCGGCTACAAGCTGGCGGAGCAGTTTGGCCTGAAGGTGTTGCCGACCCGCGCCGCGCTGGTGCCTTTTACCTTGCATAAACCGCTGCTGGAACACCTGCAAACGCTGTCCGGCGTCTCCGTGCCGGCGGTGATCACCGCCGAAAACGGCGTCAGCTTCCGCGAAAGTCTGCTTTTCACCCATCGTGGCCTTTCCGGCCCGGCGGTATTGCAGCTTTCCAGCTACTGGCAGCCTGGTGAGTTTGTGAGCGTTAACTTACTTCCTGCACTCGATCTGGCGGGCTTCCTTAATGAGCAACGTCAGGCCCATCCCAACCAAAGCCTGAAAAACACCCTGGCGCTGCACCTGCCAAAACGCCTGGTGGAGTGCCTGCAAACGCTGGGGCAATTGCCGGAAGCCACGCTGAAGCAGCTGAACCCCACGCAACAGGCCGCGCTGGTCGAAACCTTGCAGAATTGGCGCGTGCAGCCGAACGGCACCGAAGGCTACCGCACGGCGGAAGTGACGCTTGGCGGCGTGGATACCAAAGAGCTGTCTTCCAAAACGATGGAAGCCGGCAAGGTGCCCGGCCTGTACTTTATCGGCGAAGTGGTGGATGTGACAGGGTGGCTGGGCGGTTATAACTTCCAGTGGGCCTGGAGCTCGGCCTGGGCTTGCGCTCAGGCGCTGGCGGCGCGGGGGCAGTAAGGCCGATTGTTACTCCAAACCGGAATGGATTTTTGCGGGTCTGCCTCAGCCGGGAAAACGTTCTCGCCCGCACAAATCTCCAGACAAAATGCCATAAAAGCCTCTACAGCCGCTGGTGCCGGTCTGGGGGGCGGCAGTGTGATATACAGCGATACACGGGCAATAAAGCCCAGTTAACCCGCCCGTCAAATGCCCTTTTTAAATGCCGCGCCGCCCAGGAACATGCTCACTGCGTTGCTGACCATCTCGCGAATGCGCGGCAGGCTGATCGGCTGCAATTCGCGCTGGAATACCCGCATGTCGATCTCGGCGGTGAGCAGTGAAAGGAATTGGGTTGCCTTGAGGTAAGGGTCGGCCAGCCGCAGTTCCTGGCGATCCATGGCGGCAGACATCAGCACCGACAGTTTTTCCACGCTCTCGCGCGGGCCGGCCTCGTAAAACAGCGTGCCGATATCAGAATGCCCGGCCTCGGCGACCACCATGCGGTAAACCGCCATTGCGCTGTTGTCGTTGGTCAGCACCAGCAGCATCTGTTCGCCGAAGCGCGTCAGCGTTTGTTCCAGCGTCTCCTTGCCCCGTTTTTCATTCATCAACTCGGTGGCGGCTTCGGAAAGATGCTGGGTGGCGTGCTGGCGAACAACGGCGGTAAACAGCTCCTCCTTGGAAGGAAAATACCCGTACAGCGTCGCTTTGGAGCCGCCGACTCGTTTCGCCAGCTCATTCATCGATGCACGCTCATAGCCCATCTCCTGAAACAGCAGTGCTGCCTCTTCAACGATGGCATCGCGGCGCGCGTTGGTCCGTACTTTCATCATCTCTCCTGCAAGCTAACCGGGAAATCGCACAAAAAAAGACATCTTCTTGACAAGCGAAGAATATCAATGCAAAACTCAACTGTACAGTTTTGTTTTGGCGGTTTTTCATCCATTTCAATGTCTGTTTACCCCGCCGGGGGCAGCGCTGTACGGGCCGTCAAGGCCGCATACTCGGGCGTACGCAGCGGGCAAATATCGTCGCTGAAACAGCACGTTCTGACCGATATTGGTGGCATTTTCTTTTACAGGATCACCTAAATGTTCGCATACCTCAAGGTTTCTCGTCCGGCAATGCTGGCACTTGCCATCGCGCTGGTCGGCTGCGCCGGAACGCCGCCGGTGCGTTACGCCAGTATTGATTCATCATCACAGTTAAAGCCTAACACTGACGATCAATCCGACCGTATTCCTTACCGCTATACCACCCCGGTGGAGTGGAAAAAATACACCAACATCATCATTGAGCCGGTTGTCATTTATCAGGGTGCGGACAACCAGTTTGGCGAGGTCTCGCAGGAAGATCGCAAGGCGCTGGCAGACTATATGCACAGTAAATTCAGCGAAGCGCTGCGCCCCCGTTTTCGTGAGGTCAGCAGCCCGGCACCCGATGCGCTTCGCCTGAAGCTGACGCTGACCGGGGCAGAGACCACCACGCCGGTGGTTGGCACCTTCACCAAGTTTGATTTGGCGGGCGGGCCATACAACATCGTGCAATCCATTCGCGGTAAAGAAGGGATGCTCAACGGCTCGGTCAATTACGCCGTCGAGGTCTATGACGCCTCGACCCAGCGCCTGCTTAACGCTTACGTCGCCAGGCAATACCCGAACGCCATGAACGTCGGTGCCAGCATCGGCTCGTTGAGCGCCGCCGAGGTAGGGATCGATAAAGCCGCCGAAGAACTGGCCGAGATCCTGAAGTAAAGAGTGTGAAATATAGAAAGAGTCAGTCAACACCAAGGGGAAAACAGGCAGGCAAACGCTGCCTGATAATAAAAAATGAGGCGGGTAGCCGGCACATGCCGGTTATCCGCTCTCAACACCTTGCCAGGAACCTCGTTCCCATTAACCAGATGAAAATCTTACCCAATACGGTGGTGTGTCGGCACTGCGACAGCGTCTATCGCTACCGGCCACTCACGGCGGGTGACGAAGCGCGCTGCCTGCGTTGCCGCGCCACGCTCTATCGCGCCGGGCAGATCAACACCGAACGGATGTTGGCGCTGGCGCTGACCGCAATCATCGCTTTTGTCGTGGCCAACGTCTGCCCGGTGATCGGCGTCAGCTTCCATGCGGTGCAGAATGTCGCCACCCTTTGGCAGGCCGCCGTGGCGCTGGCTCAGGGTGTCACGCTGCCGCTGGCGGTTTGCATGGTGTTCTTACTGATTGTGGCGCCTTTTCTGCAAATTACGCTCTTCGGCTGGGTACTGATGTTTGCCCATGCGGGCCGTTGCGCGCCGGGTTTTATCGGTGCTGTCAGGCTGCTGAAATGGCTGCGGCCCTGGAGTCGGGTTGAGGTCGGCATGTTGGGGTTTTTGGTGGCGGCCATCAAACTGTCCGGTTTTTTGCAGGTGGTAGCAGGCCCCGGCAGCTTGGCGATGGCGGCCCTGATGTTGCTGATTGTCATCATCGGCAGCCAGGATCTTCAACCATTGTGGGAACGGATGCCGGTAGCACCGGATGAGGGGGAGGAAGATCATGAATAGGCCACTCTATGCCCGGCAAATTAACGTGGTGGGCTGTCCGACCTGCGGGTTGGCGTGCCGTCACCTTTCCCGCTGCCCGCGTTGCCGTACCCGGTTGCATGGCCGGCGGCCCGGTGGTCTGGCTCGCCCCTGGGCGTTGCTGATCGCCGCCGTGATTTTGTATATCCCCGCCAACCTTCTGCCGGTGATGTCCACTCGTCTGTTCGGCAAGGACAGTGAAAGTACCATCATGGCCGGAGTGATCGATTTCTGGCGTGCCGGCTCCTATGGCATCGCGCTGGTGATCTTTGTCGCCAGCGTGGTGATCCCCTGCCTGAAATTTCTGAGCCTCGGCCTGCTGCTGCTCGCTTCCCGGCGCCGTAGTACCTGGGCGATGGGCGAAAGAGCAAGGCTTTACCGGCTGACGGAAGGGATCGGTTATTGGTCGATGCTGGACGTGGTGGTGGTGGGCGTCGTGTCGGCGCTGGTGCAGTTCCAAACGCTGAGCGCGGCGGAACCCCGCAGCGGCATCCTGTTTTTCGGCCTGGTGGTCATCCTGACCATGTTGTCCGCCATGGCTTATGACCCTCGCCTGATCTGGGAAGGTGACGATAAGTGAACCCGATTCCACAACAACCCGGTGAGCCTGGGGTGATCCGTCGCCGCTGGCCATCGCCGATCTGGCTGGTGCCGGTCATTGCGCTGCTGATTGGCGCTTCGATGCTGCTGCATGCCTGGCTCGCGGCCGGCCCGGAGATCGCCATTACCTTCCAGACCGCCACCGGTCTGGAGCCGGGCAAAACGGCGGTGAAATACAAAGACGTGACGGTCGGCGTCGTCAAAGATATCCAACTGCGTGGCGACGACTCGCAGGTGCTGGTGACGGTCAGCCTCAACGAAAGCGCGGCGAACCTGGCCCGTGCCGACACTCGGTTCTGGGTAGTGCGCCCGCGCGTCGGTATCGGTGGCGTCACCGGCATCGATACCCTGCTGTCGGGAGCGTACATCGGCGTGGACAAAGGAAGCTCGGCCCGCACCCGCAGCGCTTTCACCGGGCTTGAATCGCCGCCGGCCATCATCAACGACATGCCGGGTTCCCGCTTTGTGGTGCAGACCGACGACTTGGGCTCGCTGGATATCGGCTCGCCGGTCTATTACCGACGGGTGCCGGTAGGGCGGATCGCGTCCTATCAGCTTAATGCCGATGGCAAGAGCGTCAGCCTGCAAATCTTTATCGATGCGCCTTACGATCGCTTCGTGACGCCGAACTCACGTTTCTGGAACGCCAGCGGTTTGGACGTGTCGGTGGGCGCCAACGGATTCCGGCTCAGAACGCAAACGGTCGCCGTCATCATGGCGGGCGGCATCGCCTTCGCCACGCCGGAAAACGCTTCAGGGGCTTCCCCCGTCGGGCCGAAGGGCGAATACGTGCTGGCTAAAGATCAGGAATCCGCTCTGGCCGCGCCCGATGGCCCGCCGATGCGCTTCAAGCTGCGCTTTGAGCGTTCATTGCACGGTCTGGAAGTCGGTGCGGCGGTCGAGTTCTCCAGCATCAAGATTGGCCGGGTGGTCTCGGTCGATCTGGATTACAGCCCCCAAGGCTACCGTTTCCCGTCGGTGGTCGGTATCGAGGTTTACCCGAACCGGCTTGGCAACGTGTTGAGCAAGCTGCCGAAGCAAAATCGGGGCCTGGAGCAAGAGACGGCGGCGTTTACCCGCGATCTGGTGGAGCACGGCCTGCGCGCTCAGGCCACGCCGAGCAACCTGCTCACCGGGCAGCTTTATATCTCGCTGGATTTTGTACCCAATGCCGCCAGGGTGCCGTTTGATATTCATGCCCGCCCGCTGGTGCTGCCGACCATCAACGGCGGTTTCGACCGGCTGCAGGAGCAGATCGCCAGCATCGTCAGCAAGGTGGATAAAATGCCGCTGGCGTCGATTGCGCAGAACCTGAACGCCACGCTGGCCGGGGTGGATAACAGCCTTAAGCAGGTCAATGGCCAGACGTTGCCGGCGGCGAATCAATTGCTCAGGCAGATGAGCCAAACGGCGCAAACCGCACAAGATCTGCTGGCGGAAGACTCGCCGCTGATGCTGACGTTTAGCCAGTCTTTACAGGAAGCGCTACGCGCCCTGCGTGCGGTACGCAACCTGGCTGACCAACTTGATCGCCACCCCGAGTCGCTGTTGCAAGGCCGAACTGAGGATCCCCCTCTGCCCAATCCAGGCAGCCATGACTCTTCTCTGCAAGGTTCGAAAAAATGATGTCACCGTCGCGGCTTTGTTTTTTGATGCTTATGGTTTCGCTGACCGCCTGTTCTTCCCCGTCGGTGCATTACCACACGCTGGTGGCGCCGGCAGCCGATCCGCCGCCGGTGCAGCCTGCACCCTTTCTGATTGCCGTACTGCCGGTCGGCATTCCGCCGCAGATTGACCTGTCGCAGCTGGTGGTGCGTCAGGGGCAAAGCGGCGCGCTGGTGCTGGAAAATGAACGCTGGCTCAGCCCGCTTGGCGATGAGATCCGCACCGCGCTTTCCGCCGAGCTGGCGCAGCGTCTCGGTACGCAGGACGTTGCCGGGTTGGCTAAAGCCGGGGAGACCCCCACGGTGAGAATACAGCTTGAGATACGGCGTTTTGACGCCTGGCCGGGACGAGCCGTTGAGTTAGACGCCGGTTGGAGCCTGAATGTACAGGGGCGAAGGCTGGTGTGCCGCAGCCGCCTGACGCAGGCCGTTCAGCCGGGCTATACGGCGATGTTGCTGGGGCAGCAGCAGGTTATCGGCAATCTTGCAGGGCGGATTGCCGCCACGGCCCGGCATTGGGCGATGGACGATCGGGGCCGCTGCGCGCCCTGACCACATGACCACAGGACAACTCCGCTAATCAGAGCGACAGAGACATTGTCTTGACAGTTGGATGAAATCAATGCAAAACTAAACCGTACGGTACCGTTATGTGTCGATACGTTCATCTGTGCGGATGTCATGGGAGAAGCTATGAAAAAGTGGGTTTTACTGGGCTGCGGTATCGCTTCGGTGTTTTTACTGAGCGGTTGCCTGTCCATAGGTTGGTAATGAATTGTCTGGATAAGCCGGTGGCCGGCACTGATGGGGCCACCGCTTTTTAATACCTTTTACCGTTGATGCCTGGGGAAAGAAAATGAAGAAAATGTTTGTTCTGAGCTGTATCGCCGCGGCGTTTTTATTAAGCGGCTGTATTTCCCTCGGGAAACATAGCCATCATAACCGCTCGTATTACGAGGGGGCGCAATATGGCCCATCGCAATACGACAGAGATAGCGCTTATCGCTACGAACATGGTGATTATCGAAGAAATTGACCCTGATTGACATCGCCGTCCCAGAGCTGCAGGCGGCGCGAATCACGCTGATAATCCACCTCCGTAGGGCGTAATCATGAAAACTGCGCTTCCTGAATTGAATACCCTGATCGCCACCTTCGCCGAACAACCGTTCCAGGCAAACAGCGACGATAACCTGATTCGGGCGGCAAAAGCCGCACAGCAACTTCTGCCGTTTATGCAACAAGCCGGCATCGTTGAACCCGAGCTCGGCATTGCCGCGTTTATCGCTGATTTACTGCATTTACAACACTATCTGCACCTCAATAATCAAAGTGAACATACGATTGACCGGGTGGTTCAGCTGGCGTTCCTGCACTTTGACGTCGATACGCGGCAGCCGTAGGCAAAACTCAGGCCCGGTGCAGCCGGATAGGCTAAGCTGATTTTTAGAGGGCTTATCCGGGGTATTCACCATGCATATCATTCTTGCACCTACCAATCTGGGGCTGAGCCCCTTGCGACCGGGCCATGTTCCCGGAACCTGGCGAGCGCCGCAGGCGCTGATGGCACAGGGTTTGGCGCAGAGGTTGGGAGCGGGGGCCGTCACCGAGTTGCCGCAACCGACTTATTCGCCGGCAGCGCAGCCCGGCACCCGCATACGTAACGGTTATGCGATTCGCGCTTTCACTATCGCGTTGGCCGCAGAAGTTGCTGCGGCGCAGGCGCGCGGCGAGTTCCCGCTGGTGGTCGGCGGCGACTGTTCGATTCTGTTGGGAGCGCTGGCCGGTTCACGCCGTGCGGGGCCGCTTTCGCTGGTACATATCGACGGGCACAGCGATTTTCGTCATCCCGGCAACTATGATCCGCAGCAGATGTTGGGCGCGGTGGCGGGGATGGATTTGGCGTTGGCGACCGGGCGCGGGGAACCGCTGCTGGCCGAATGGCCTGGCGTAACGGGGCCGCTGGTGCCGGAACGGCAGGTTTTACAACTGGGCGAGCGTGAGTGCCGGGACGCGGATTTTGCCTGGCCGGATATCAATCAAACGGCAATTGCGCGCATTGACGTCTTCGCCGCCAACCGGATGGGCAAAGCGGAAATTGTGCGGCAAATCGAACAGATGCTGGCCACCGAGCCGGAATGGCGCTTTTGGCTGCATCTGGATGTGGACGTGCTCGACCAAACCATTATGCCGGCGGTGGATTCCCCCGGTAGCCCCGGTATCGATCGCCTCTGGCTGGAAAATATCGTGGCGCGGTTGCTGCAAAACCCCATGTGCTGCGGCATGACGCTGTCGGTATTCGACCCCGAGCTCGATCCCGACGGCCGGTACGCGGCGCTGATAGTGGAAATGCTGGAGGCGATGTTCCGCTCCCGCTGACGGCGCTATGCCTTGTGCGTCGATAGCTGGATGCTGGTTTCGGTGTTGGAAATGCCGGCGATGCGCCGGATGCGCCCCAGAATTTTATCGAAACTCTCCAGGCTGTCGGTGCGGATCTCCAGCAGAATGTCCCACTTGCCGTTGGTGGTGTGCAGGGTGAACACCGCCGGTTCACCGCGCAGCTGTTGCAACACGTTTTGCGCCTTGGTGCCTTCCACCGCCACGCACATCCAGGCGCGAATGCGGTTATGTTCAACGCCCGGCTTCACGCGAACGGTGTAGCCGGTAATGATCCCCTGCGCTTCCAGCGCCTCAATTCTTTTTTGCACCGTAGCGCGCGAAACCCGGACCTTGCTGGCTATCTCGGTCACCGAGCTGCGGGCGTTTTCGCGCAGCAGCGCGAGGATGTGGCGATCGGTATCATTCATGGTGGCAAAGTGTCGGCTGGCGGTGGCGATTTGTAAAAATATAGAGCAATTTAGTCATTTTTCACACTGCCTGGTGTCAAATTGATTTTCCATAATAGGGTCGCGTTATTCCCCCGATCCCTGTGAGAAATATCATGCAAACCACCCAATCCGTTTTTATGATCCGGCCTTCCGGCTTTGCCGCGAATAAACAGACCCAGCACAGCAATTTTTTTCAGAAGGTCACGCAGCACCATGAACACCACGCAGCCAGGGCATTAATCGCCTTTAACGGTTACGTTGACGCCCTGCAACAGGCCGGTGTCGACGTGAGGGTAATGGATGATATCGACGGGCAGGAAACGCCGGACGCATTATTCCCGAATAACTGGATTGCGCTGCTGGGCGACGGCAGCCTGTTCACTTTCCCGATGGAAGCGGAAAACCGACGACGGGAACGCCGCCAGGATATTATCGCGCAGCTCGCCAATGATTTCGTGATTGAACGGCGTATCGATCTTTCCGCCCACGAACTGGCCGGGCGTTTTCTGGAAGGCACAGGTTCGCTGATCCTGGATCACCCGAACAAATTGGCTTATTCCTGCCTGTCGTCACGCAGCTCTCCAGAAGTGGGGCGCGAATTTGAGCGCCATTCCGGCTATAAAATTATCTGGTTCGACGCCGTAGATCGCCATAATCAGCCGATTTATCACACCAACGTGATGATGAGCGTCGGCGCGCGCTACGCCATTCTCTGCCTGGAAAGCTTGCGCAACCCGGAGCAAAAGCGCGCGCTGATCGCCACCTTGCAAGGTAGCGGCAAAACCCTGATTGACGTCAGCTACGCTCAGATGGAGGCGTTCGCCTGCAACGTACTGGAACTGCGCGCCAAAGACGGCAGCCCGGTTTACGCCATGTCGACCCGCGCCTGGGCCAGTTTTACGCCGCCGCAGCAGGCGCTGATTGGCGGCTACGCCCGGCTGGCGCTGGGGCCGATCGACATTATCGAAGATCTCGGCGGCGGGGGCGCGCGCTGCATGCTGGCGGAGATCTTTTTGCCGAAGAAAGGCGCGCTGGTCTGAGCCCGCGCCTTTTCAGTTCAGCCCCATCTGATTGAGCAGCATTTTGTTCAGCTCGGTGCTTTTGCGCACGTCCAGTTTACGCATCGCCGAGCGCTTATGGGCGCTGATGGTCTTCTGGCTGCGGTGCAGCATTCCGGCGATGGTGCAGGCGGACATGCCGGTGCTCATCAGCTTCAGCACCTTTTTTTCGCAACTGCTCAGGGCGGCGATGCGGCACTGCCGGCATTTCCAGAGGGTGCTGGCGTGCAGCGCCACCCAGGGTTGCTGGCAAAAACGTTCCAGCGCCATGTGCAGTTTGTTGCGGACGGTGGGGAGGGCGTCGCGCCGGTTAATGCTGAACAACGCTGGGTGGGCGTGCAGATAACGGGTGTCGCGATCGTCGAGGATCAGCACGATCATTTGCCGGTGGCGCGGCGTCTGGTAAGGGCTTTGGTAGCAACTGGCGCAGCCGCATGGGTCTTCCAGAGTGCGGAACACGATCTCGATCGGCTCCAGATTGCGCAGCTCGTGCAGATGTCCGCGGCGGCTCTGATTCAGGTCATGCAGATACTCTTCCAGCAGCCGCCGTAACCCCTGTTGATAAAAATTATCGCTGCACAGCAGGGTGAACCGAATATTAAGCATAGTTACTCCTTAAAACGCGCATCGTGCGGGAACAGTCGGCGCGCCTGACGGTGCAGATCCTCCGCCCGCTGCGGCTGTTGCAGCAACCGGCTGGTCACCATCAGGTTGACGTAGATATTGGCGTCCGGCCGCACGCGGATTTCATTTTCCGCCCAACGCTGGTAGCTCAGCAGCGCGGCCGGATCGCGGGTGTGCGGGTATTGCAGCAGCCGTTGCAACTGGACGTCGTAGTCGTAACGCACCTGCCAGGGCGTCGGCGTCATCACCCGGCTCATGGCGGCAAATTGTTGCAGACCGGTTTTTTCCACGGCGGTCACGATCAGGGCGCTGTGCAGGCCGTTAAGCAGGTACGGCAGCGCCAGCGCGGCCAAACCGGCGGCGAGCAGCCGCAGGGTGAGTTGCGGGCGCGGTGACAGGCGCAGGCGGCAACGCACATCGCCGGCGCGCAGAATCGCCAGCAGCAGTACGCCGTGTGCCGCGGAGAGATAAAGCGGGTACTCCACCATCATGTGCAGCAGGATCGGCAGCGCTGCCAGCCAGGGGACAGGCCGCAGCGGCAGGGCGCGGGTGCGTCGCAACAGGCGCCATAACCCCCATAAAATCAAGGCGATGCCGCTCAGGCTCAGCAGGCCGCCTTCGATGCCCCACAGCAGAATTTCGTTGTGCGGATGGCTGATGCTGACGCTTTCCATGCCGCTGCTGTGGGTGGAGTAGAAGTGATGCAGGAAGTCGTGCTGAAAGTGGCCGTAACCCCAGCCGAGCCACGGGCGTTCGGCGATCATGCGCAGCGCTTCCTGCCAGTAGGCCAGGCGGTAGAAAATCGGCTCCGCCACGGTGAGCGCCCGCGTTGCGCCGTTGAGCATGACCAGCAGCAGCCCGGCGGCTATCCCGGCGAACAGCAGCAACAGGGCGGCGGCAGCGCGGCGACGATTAAGGCGATACAGCATAAACAGTTGCAGCGGCGACAGCAGAGCGGCCGCCAGCAGGCCAACGCGTGAGGCGATCACGATCAACAACAGCGGTGCCAGCACCAGCATACCGCCTGTCAGCCATTGCACGCCCCGGTGCAGCGGGTGCCGGTTGCTCAGCAGATACAGCGCCAGCGCCAGCCCGGTAGCCATAAAGCTGGCCATCAGGTTCCACTGCTGGAAGATGCCGTAAGGGCGGTTTTTCAGGGTGTTGTAGCCCATGGCGTTACCCGGCGCCAACAGGCCGTACTGCACCAGGCCCAGCAGCGCCTCGATCACCGTCGCCGCCAGCAGTAAAATCAGCAGTCTGCGCCGCCGCAGCCGGTCGAGCGGTATCTGCAACAGCGCGAAATAGGCGGCGACGCCCAGCGTCAACCCCAACAGGCGCGGCAGAGCTTCTCCTAGCCAGGGGTTTTTCGTCCACAGCAGCGGCAATAATAAAATCAGAGCGCCCGGCACCAGCCGGTTAAAAAAGCCGGATACGGCCAATGGCGGACGGCTCAATAGCATCGCGCCGAGAATAAACAGGGCGATAAATATGCCGCCGACCAGATTCCACGGCAAATAAAAACCGCTGCCGCCGCGATTGGGCCAGTAAACATGCATGGCGATCAGGCAATAGCATGCCGCCAGCCCGAATAACCCGGCCGTTTTGTTGTTGGATATCATCACTGCTTCCTGAAGCGCCCGGCCTTATTGGTAAGCCAGCACAAAATTGGCTACCGAGCTGAATTCACCCTCGGTAATGGTTTTATTCTGTATCGCGCTGGGGTGGCCCTGCACATAGGCGGTGAAATTCAACACAGTGGCGCCGTCCTGCAATGCCACTACGCTGGTGGCCTGATTCAACGCAATATCGGCACCCTTGCTGTCAAACAGCGCGATGGCGGCGCCGTTGGTGCCGTTATTGATCGCCAGTTTGCCCGGCAGCTCGCTGTCCTCGGTGCCGCTGAAGGTGACATTGACGGATTTGAACACCGCCGTTTTGCAGTCGGTCAGTTTGATGTTGAACGGCACCGGGTTGCTGTGGCCATAGCGGTACAGGGTTTTGACGATCACGGTATCCATCTCCACCACCTGATCGGCCGATTGCGGCTCAATATTGCACGGCCGGTTCACCACGGTGCCGAAAAAATCAATTTCCTTATCGGCCGCGGTCGCGATGGCGGGAAATAAATAACCGGCGCCGCACAGCGTCGTTAAAATAATGAGTTTTTTCATTTTCCTGCCATTAAATATAGTTAATCAGCAATATGATGGTTTTACGGAAATCCCCCTCTTGCCCCTCACCGGTTGCCTGTAATGATGCTGTATAGGATTTCTGTACCTGATCGCGGCCATTCATATCGGCAAAGCTGGAAAACTGGTTGTACTTAATCCATTTAGGATTGGAATTGTCGAAAATGCGCAAGGCCGAACCGTTGTCCATATTTAAACCGGTGGCGTCGACCAATGAGCCATTTTTCACCATAAAGTTAGCGTTCAGCGCGAAATTATCGCTACAGCCGTTTTTACGGATCAGCACGGTAAAATCTTTGCTCGCCACGGTACCGGCGTTGGCTTTCCAACTGGGAATATTGCCAAAATCAACGCCTTCCGGCGTGGTCAACTCTACCGATGCCGAGCACTGGATCACCTGTATTTTGTCCATTCCGGTCAGGGTGAAGCGGTAGTTTTTGCCCGGCTTATTGTTGATGCCCTTCACGCCATCGAGCTGGAAGACCGAAATCTGGCTGGCGCCACCCGGCGTGATCTCGCCGGTTTTCTGCAAATAAACCTGATAGTTCACGTAGCCCAGTTGCTGCTGGTTTGGCTTGCGGAACATGTCGGTTTGCGCCCTGGTATTCAGGATGCCGAGATCGGTACCGTTATAAATGACGCCCATCGAAATACCGGCGGCGATCGGTTTGTTGTCCGGATTGGGGTAGAAATAAACCCATTCCCCTTGCGGTACGCTCGGGTACCCCCAGCACACCACGCCACGGCTCATCGGCTGCGAAGTCCACAACCGGCTGCCGATCGGCAGAGTTGCGGGGATCTTCAATTGACCAATGTCTTCGTTTTCTTCGGTAATGCCATTGGCGGTGTTCAGGTGGCACTCCAGCGCCTGGGCGCTGAGCGGGCCTAGCAGGCAGGCCAGCAACAGGCCGTGTTTATAAATAGACCAGTTGAACATGTACCACTCCTTGAAATTGGCTTGCCTGCGTGTATTTTTGTGTCGATTCGATCTGCGCGTTGAACCACAGGGTATTGCTGCCGGGCTGCAGGATGTAGGGGCGACTTTGCTGATTAAGCGACAGCGCGCGGCCCTGTTGATCGGTCAGCCGCAGGCCGATGCCTTGCACGCCGCCGTTGAGTTTCAGCAAGTCAGGATTATTCGCATCGCTGTCGCCGAGAAACACCAGCGTAGCGGCCTGCTCACCCTGTAAATAGAGCCGCCCGGCATCGCCGTTACGTTGGCCGGCGGGGTTATCCGCCAGCGCTTTGGCCCCCAGCAGGCAGTTGCGGAAGGAGAGGCGAAAGCGCACCGGCGTGCTGCGATCGCCTGCGTTTTGAAAATCACGCGCGCTGACCTCACCCAGATCGATGGCCTGATCCCGGCTGTCCGGCACCAGGCTGCAAGGGGCACTGAGCAGGCCACCGAAAAAACTGACGGTGCCGGTAGTGCCTTCAATCACGTCAAAAGGCGTTGCCGCCGCCGCGCTGCCGCCCAACAGCAACACGCCGAGCAGCAGAGGCCGCAGGTGGCGACCGGTAGATTCAGCCATGCGGTATCTCCTTATTTTTTCGCGTCCGGCGCGGCGGTGCAGAGGGTGCCGTTGCACTGGAACCGCAGCTCGGGGTGGCCGCCGTAGTCATTGATGTAGGTGACGACAAAGCTGCTCAGGCCGTTGTCGCGCAGCTTCACGCTTTCGCTGGATTTCGGTTTCAGCATCACGGGTTCGAAGTCGTTTATCGCGCCGCCGCCCTGTTTCTGCGGCTGGCGGGTGATACCGGTCAGGGTGATATAAAACGGCGTGGGGTTTTCGATGGTGAACCCACCGGCGCTTTTACGGAACACCAACTTCTCCTGCCACACTTCGCCTTTGGGCGCGACGATGGCCTTCGGCCGGTAAAAAAGCTTGATCTGGGTCTGCAAAGCCAGCTGCATCACGTTGGTTTTGCTGCTTTTCGGTGGGATTTCACGCAGATTGAAATAGAACACCGATTCGCGATCCTGTGGCAGGTGGTCGGCCTCCGGGGTCTTGGTGATGCGCACTACGCTACGTTCGCCGGCCTCTACCCGCTGCAACGGCGGCAGCACCACCAGCGGCGAGGTGATTTTCTGATGCTGTTCGTTTTCCAGCCAGGATTGCGCCAGGAAAGGCAGCTCCTTGTTTTCGTTAACGATATTCAGGCTGATGGATTTCGCGTCACCGACGTAGATGGCGCGGGTACGATCCAGCGATATCGCCGCATGGGCGGCGGGAATGGCGGTCAGCAGCGCCAGGCCAATGGTTGCTGTCAGATTTTTGTTCATATTCATCAACTCGTTAAAATGTTACGGATTACAGTTTGGCGCAGGGGAGCAGCAACTGGTCCAGCGGCTTGGCAGCGCCCGGTATCACGATGCGGCACTGGCGCTGGCCCTCCCAGGCGACGTCCAATTTTTCCTGCGGTTGCACACCGGTCAGATAAACCGACCCACCGTCGTTCACCACCGCCACTTCGCGGCCTCGTTCGCTCAGCACCGTAGCGCCGAACGGCGGTTCGCTGCCGTCGGCCAGTTTGATGGTGGCCAGCAGCTTGCTGCCTTTCACTACCTCAAAGTGGCGATAGCCGATGGCTCCTTCGGTCAACGTGCCTTGCACCACCGAACGGGTGGCTTCCACGTCGTCAGCCAGCTTGTTGACGTCGATGCGGGTATCGGTGTTGTAGTAGCTGGTGATGTCGGAAATCACCGCCAGCCCGAACCGGTTGCTGTAGGCGCGGCCGTTGTTGATCGGCACCCCGGCGATACCGTCGGTATCCAGCATCATCCGGCTGCCGCCATTGCTGGCGTTCTGGTGCGCCGCTATACCGTACCGGGTAGCGGTGATACCGCTGCGGAAAGTACCGCCGACGGAGGAGTAGCTGTCTTGTTGGTACGAAGCGTTGGCGTTGAGTGAGCCGAACGAGGCGTTATGGGTGTAGTAGCCGCTGGTCAAGGTTTTGCCGGACTGGTTAAAGCCGCCGCTTAGCTGCCAGGTGTTGTTCGGATCGGTGTAATCGTTGTAGGACGCAGTTTGCGTCACGTCGCTGTTATTGGTCTGCAACGCGTAACCCATGCGGCGATGATCGCCAATCGGCACGGTGAAATTCAGCATCACGCTGTCATCGGTGCGCCCTTGATAGGTCGAACGGTAGGCCGACAGCGAGGCGGTGATGTTGCTGATGTTACCGACGTTGAACAATTTGCTGGCGGACAGCCCGTAGCGATCCTGCGCGCGCTTGTCCCAATAGGTTTGGTGCGAATAGGTCAGGTAGGCGGTGATCGCTTTGGCGCTGTCTTCCGCCATAAAGGTTTTGCTGGCGGTGATGGTGTACAGCTCTTTTTCACGACCGCTGTAGCGATCGTCATAGTCGCTATAACGCGCCTGCAGATACTGCGACATGCTCATGAATTTGCGCTGCGAAAAACGGTAGCCTGCGAAGGTGATCTGGCTATTCAACTCGTCGAAACGCTTGGCGTAGTTGACCTTGAACGACATGCCGCTGGCAGTCGGCTGGTCTGGCAGACGAGCGATTGACTGCGTCATGTCCACCGACATGGCACCGAAGATATTCAGGTCGCGGCCCAGACCGAGCGCCCAGGCGTTGTAATCGTCGCCAAGCAAGGCGCCGCCGTACAGTGACCAGGCACTGGTCAGCCCCCAGGAAAAATCGCTGGCGGAGAACAGCGGCCCTTGCGTGCGGTGATCGTAAGCCGAGGGTTTGCCCAGGGCGACGTTGTAGCGTACATAGCCGGGGCGGGTCAGATAAGGGATGGTGGCGGTATCGACCTGGAAGGTGGAGACGCTGCCGTCCTGTTCTTCAACCTTCACGTCCAGCCGGCCACGTACCGAACTGCTGAGATCCTGGATCACAAACGGCCCGGCAGGCACGGTGGTTTCGTACAGCGTGCGGCCTTCCTGGGAAACGGTGATTTTGGCGTTGCTCTTGGCGATGCCGCGCACTTCCGGAGCATAGCCCTGCAGGTTCGGCGGCAGCATGCGTTCGTCGCTGGCCAGATTGATGCCGGTAAAGCGATAGGAATCGAACACGTTCGAGTCGAGATAAATTTCGCCGAGCGTCAGTCTGGCTGCTTGCATTGGCAGCGCGCGATAGGCGTAGATCTGGTTCCAGTCAAAGCCGCTGTCGCGTTGGCCGGCCTGCTGGTTGTAATTGGCCTGATAATCGGCGCGCAGGCGCCAGGCGCCCAGGTTGGCACCCAGGGTGCCGTAGCTGCTGAGATTTTCCGACGTGTTGTTATTGTGACTCTGCTTGCCGACCTGGCCGCTGAGGCTGTAATCCAGCAGCAGGCCGGGAATGCCGTCGTCCCATTGTTCAGGCGGGGTCCAGTCCGGATCGGAATATTTCATCCATGCCTGCGGGATGGTGATCGTCAGTACTCCGCCGCCGATGCGATCGGAAAGGGTCGCCCCTTTGATCCCGCTGATATCGGCGCACTGGTTGTCGTGCCACAGGATGATTTTTTTGGCGGCTTCTTCTTTCAGCGCCATTTTTTCCACCAGATCCGGCGGCAGACAGGCGCGGGATCGGTCCTTTTTATCCGCTGACGGATAATACTGGATGCGGCGCTGCGGCAGGGTTTTCTGGTTGATCTTGATATCCAGCAGATAGGTGCCGGGCATGACGTAATCGGCGTCGGAAAAACGCGATAAATCCACTTTGCTGCGATCGCCGATATCCAATACGTCAGTATTGAATTCCGTGGCGGAAAAAGCCGAATGCGCCCAGAGGAAAGATAGAATGACGGTAAGGGGTCTTTTTTTCCGTGTCAGTAATGACGTCATAGAATAATCACTCATGGCAAATCCGCGCCCAATAGCAGGTCATCCTGTACGACCTGAATACGTAATACGTGATGTCATTCGGTACCTGATGCCGGTACCCGCCTAACGCGGCGTTACAGATAAGACAGAGTGAATTTCGCCAACGAGCTGAATCCGCCGGCTCGGGCCTTATCAGGGTGAATGCGTAATCGGGCACCGAAGCGCAGCGTATTGTCGCCGGCGACGATCTGGTAATCCGCCGTGGTGGTGCCCAGCGGGATAGGGGTACCGGCTGCGGTCAGCAGTTCAATGGCCACGCCTTGCGCTTCGCCGTAAACGCCCAATAGCTCGGGATCCCGGCTGTCTGCGGTGCCGTCGAAGGTGACGGTAGCCGCGCGATAAATAAAGTCGGGCTTCACGACGCTTGCCAGTTCACAGTTCACCAGTTTGATCTCAAAGTTGCGGTGGCTGCCGATCAACGCCGGCTGTGCACCCAATGCCGCGTCGGTCATGGAGATCAGCCCGAAATCAATGGTTTGGTCGAGGCTTTCGCCGGCAATCCCACAGGGGGTCTCGACGATCTCGCCGCCCAGGCTGACCGTGCCGTGACCCTGATTTTTCGCCGTCGCCTCTGCGCTGCAAACGCTGAGCGCGATAAGCAGTGCGCCCCAAATTCGGGTTGTCATGCTGGCGTCTCCCTGTTGCCGTCTCTGTCTCGTTACCTAATCCGTACAGGTAAAAGCGGGGACGCCGAATGGCGCCCCCACGGGGATTACAGGTAAGCCAGGGTGAAGTTCGCCACGCTGGTGAATTCGCCTGGGACCACGGCGGCAGACGCGCTGCTGCCTTGCAGGTAAGCGGAGAATTTCAGGGAGTTGTTGCCGTCGTTCAGGCCCTGACCGTCGGTCGCGGTGCCCAGCTCAACGTCTTTGGAGTGCAGATTGTCATAAATCACGATGCCGGCACCGCTGGCGGAACCGCTCAGGGCCAACAGCTTGGCGTTGTCAGGGTCTGGCGTACCGGTGAAGGTCACTTTGACGTTTTTCATGGTGGTCAGCGCGCAGTCTTTCAGCTCAATGCTGAACGGCTGAGATTCGGACTTGCCTTGCTTAGCCAGCAAACGGCTGCTGATCTGGCCCATTGGCACTGTCTGATCGGTAGATTCCGGCGCTACGCTGCATGGCGCATCGATGATTTCACCGGTAAAAGTCACTTTACCGCTGCCCTGGTTAGATGCGGCGTGAGCAACAGATGCGGAAGCGAAAGCAATCATGGTTGCCAGCATTAATTTATTCAGTTTCATTTCTCAAGTTCCTGTAGAGAGTATTTAAATAAAAAGAAAAGCACATCTAAATCCCCCACGACGCCGGCAACATCATGTCGCCGGCCTCGAAGTTGGAGCCAGATCCTTTTGCTCTGGGCAATACGCCACCCTCCGTTATTTTCTCAGCAATAACGAAAGTTTTTGGAAGGCGTAAAAACGCATTCCATTAAAATGAAAATATGAATATCACCCTGGCGTCTTGGTGAGAATATTCTTGCAAATAATAGGCGTTGTTGGGAATAGCTTTTATTAAGTTAGGTCAAATACAGAATATAAAACCAAAAGGAAAAAGAAATATATATAATTGAAAATCAATAGATCGTATACAACTATTATTCAGAATAAATGACTATATAATTGGCGATGTGCGAGATTTTAGATCGCCAGATATGCCGTTGACACTACAATTCACAATATTGTTTTGATAATATCGCCATCAGACAGCAGATGATGAATTGCGGCCGTTAATCGGCGGTGAAAAGTTAACTCATTGTTTTAAAAGACAGGTAAAACGATATTGCTGGCTTGGAAGGCGGCTTTCAGACATAACGGCGGCGGTAATTTCTTTCGCGGCATTAACAAAAAAATAACAATATCGACGCGTGCCGGATTATTATCGGTACAGGCTGATATTGCGCGTTTTTTGTTATTTAACTCGTTCGGATTAATCCAAAACGGTGAGTTCTCGCTGGGCGCCGCGACATAATAATGACCTAAGTGATAATTAAGGGATGATAAACGGAATGATTACCATAATTAATGATTCAACTCGCCGATCCGCCGTCGCTTTGGCGGCGCTGATAATGACAGGTTTAATGTTGTCGGGCTGTGCGGGGAAGAATGGCGCGGGCGTTAGCGCCGTGAAAAAAGTCTCACAGAATAATCCTAATGAAAAGACTGATGAGCAGCGCATCGTACTTTGTCAGCAGCGGGTGAATTCACTTAAGAATATTAATCCACAAAGTTACCAGAAACGGATTGCTTATTTTAACGGACTGCTTGCCAACGCCTCCGGATATGCCGGTATTCGCAGTCATGTCGATGAAAGTACCCGTAAGGCTATAGACGCGCTTTATAAATATAAAACTGAAAAGTTCTGTGCCGACGTCGAGCATGAGCTGATGTCCGATCTGTCCAGCCGGGTGGAGAGCCTGTAGCCATGAAAAAGTGCGCGGAAGGAGCCGCAGCCTTTCTGTCGTTGCTGGTGGCAGGCAGCGTGTTGGCGGCGGGCAAAACGCCGGCCGATGACGGCATTCCCGCGTTGCTGAAATTTGCCGAGCAGCAGCAGGTGGCGGCCCCGGCCCCCTCAGTGGCAGAAAAGGCGCCGCCGGTTACCGTCAAACCCAAGCCCGGCACTGTGCCGCGAGGGGATACCGCCCGGCTGACGACGCTGAATCAGACCCTGCGTCAACAGGCCGAGGTGATTCAGCAGCAGGCCGAGACAGTTCGTCGGCTGGAGCGGCAACTGGCGATTCAAGCCGCCGAGCCGGTGGTCAGTGTGCCTGAGGTTGTCGATATCCGGCCGCTGGCGGCAGCGCTGAAGGGTATCCGACGGGCCATCGCGCCGCCGCCGGATCTGCTCGCCATGGCGGCATCGTTGGCGCGGCAACAACGGATAGTCGGAGAACAAAAACAACGGCTACAGCAGCTCGGCCGACAGTTGGCGCAGTTGCAACAGCCGCCGGCGCTGGTCAGCGATGCAGATAAACAGGCTTACGCCGCCGGAGTTTCGCTGGGGCGCGACATCCTGCAACTGCAGGAGCAAAACCGGCAACTGGGTATTGAAGCCGATCGGCCGCGTTTGCTGGCGGGCATCGCCGATACGCTGAACGGTCGGCTACGGTTGGACAACGCCGCCATCGACGGCGCGCTGCAAGCCGCAGACCGCGCTTTGCAGCAGGCTCATCGGCAACGGCAGCAGACCTTGCAGCAGGACGGTAAAGCCTATCTTGCCGATTTCGCCACACGGCCGGGGGTTCATAAGGACGCGCTCGGGTTCTATTACCGCGTGGATTACGCCGGCAGTGGGCGGATAGGTGCGGGCGACAACGTCAGCGTCGTGGTGCGTGAAAGCTTGCCCGACGGCACGGTGATTAAGGATATGGAGCCGGCCGGTACGACTATCACGCTACCGCTGGCGCAATACCCGCCGCTGTTTCGCGCAGCTATCGGCAAACTCGACAAGCACGGGTCCATTACTCTGGTAGTGCCACCGGAGCTGGCATATGGCGAGAAGGGCAGCCCACCCGCCATTCCGCCAGGGGCCACCATGATTTACGCCCTGCGCGTGGCCGACGTGCTGCCGCCGGATAAGGACAGGTAAAAGTAACCCCAGGAGGACGTGATGGCGAAGGCGCCGATAACCTATGAAATCAGGAAGTCGCATATGCTAAACGTGTTACGAAAACTGTGTATGGAACGCGCGGCGGGAACAGAGAGGCACCACCCGCCACCGCCGGAACAGTGGCCTAAAACAAGGGAGCTGGCAGACCAATGCGGCGAGAATATTTACACCACACGCACGCTGTTGTTGGCGTTGGAAAAAGAGGGAAAAGTTCGTTGTACCCACCGCAGCATCAATAATTCGTTACGCTGGTATATTTGTACGTCGTCCCAAAAAGCGTAATGCCTTTTCTGTCTGAAATGTTGGACTTTCTTTCACAGCGCATCATGATAAGGCTGAGGGATGACAATTCCCTCAGCCCTGTTGTTCGTCGCCGGGCGCACTGCCCTGATTGGGGATGAGCGAGCAGGCCGCCTGCTGCAACTTGAAATCCATAGGGTATACTTGCCGGCTGATTGAAACGCGTTTTATGGCGATGCGGATATATTATGAAGGAAAGCAAAGAAATACTTTTATTGGATGATATTCATTATCAAATAGACGATCAGGTTATTTTGGATTCCGTCTCTTTCGGCCTAAAACAGGGCGAATTCAAACTGATTACCGGGCCGTCCGGCTGCGGAAAAAGCACCTTGCTTAAAATTGTGTCTTCGCTGATCGATCCGACCCGCGGAAAAATTATCTTCGACGGTAAGCCCATCACCGATATGTCGCCGGAGGCATACCGTCAACAGGTCTCTTACTGCTTTCAGACTCCGGCGCTGTTTGGCGATACGGTCTATGACAATATTGCGCTGCCTTACCTGATCCGTAAGCAAAAACCGGACGAGCAAAAAATGAAAGCCGATCTGGCGCGTTTCGGGCTGGCGGAAAATAAGTTGAAAAAAAGCGTTAACGAATTATCGGGCGGGGAGAAGCAGCGTATTTCCTTGATCCGCAACCTGCAGTTTATGCCCAAGGTGCTGCTGTTGGACGAAATCACCAGTGCGCTGGATGAAGAAAATAAACGTAACGTCAACGAGATTATTCATCAGCTGGTATCGCAACATGGCGTAGCGGCGTTGTGGGTCACGCACGATAAAGATGAAATCAAACATGCGGACGATGTGATTACCCTGAGCGCCCACGGCGCACGGGCACAGGAGAAAACCGATGAACCAGCATAATATCACCAATGAATCTTTAGGGTTGTCGATGATACTGGTGGTTATCGCTATTTTGATCAGCCATAAAGAAAAGCTGGCGCTGGAAAAAGACATTATCTGGAGTATTTGCCGCGCGGTAGTGCAGCTGATTATTGTCGGCTACGTGCTGAAATACATTTTTGACGTGAACAACGCCATTCTGACGGTGTTGATGGTGCTGTTTATTTGTTTTAACGCCGCTTATAACGCGCAAAAGCGCAGTAAATATATTGAGCATGCGTTTATTACCTCATTTATCGCCATTACCACGGGCGCGGTACTGACGCTGGTGGTGTTGGTGCTGACCGGTTCGATAGAGTTTACGCCGATGCAGGTGATCCCGATTTCCGGCATGATCGCCGGCAATGCCATGGTGGCGGTTGGGCTGTGTTACAACAATCTGGGGCAGCGTTTCAAAGGCGATCAACAGAAGATTCAGGAGATGCTCAGTTTGGGCGCGTCGCCGAAGTTTGCCTCGACGGCGTTGATCCGCGACAGCATTCGCGCGTCGTTGATTCCGACGGTCGATTCCGCCAAAACCGTCGGGCTGGTCAGCCTGCCGGGCATGATGTCCGGTTTGATCTTCGCGGGCATTGATCCGGTCAAGGCGATCAAGTACCAGATCATGGTCACCTTTATGCTGCTTTCCACCGCCAGCCTGTCGACCATTATTGCCTGCTATCTGGCCTACCGTAAGTTCTATAACGCCCGCCATCAGCTGGTGGTCAGCAAACTGAAGTAGCGTTGAAAAAACGGCCTCCGAAGAGGCCGTTATGCTCTCTGCTACCCTTGCAGCAGGGCGATGCTCTGGCGGATTTCACGTTCTATATCCGCCTCTGACCAGCTATCCAGTTGCGAAGAGAACGGCTCGAAGGCGTAAATGCCGGTATAACCTAGGCGCTCCAGATTCTGCACCTGCTTTTTGCTTTCCAGCCGATCTTGGTCGCTCAGCATGATGCGTTCTTCGTCGCTGAGCGCGCTTTTGCTTAGCGGGTCTTCCACCCCGGAAAGGTGCACCAGGCCAATGCCATCGATGTTAATCTGCGCATCAAACTCGGGCTGCGCCACCTCGCTTAAATAATGGTGGAAGGTATCCAGCACGATTTTGTAGGGCGCGCCGGAATCCCCGATCAGCGACTGCGTCAGCAGCGACGAGCGCAGTGAACTGATGCCGAAGCCCAGCGGTTCGACATAGCCCTGCACGCCGTATTGTTTAAACAGCGGGGCCAGCAGCTTCAGGGCCGCCAACGTATCCGTCTTTTTCTGCTCTTCGCTGCGGCGATCGTCCGCGCTGCAATGCGGGCACAGTACCAGCGCCTTGCTATGGATGGCCTGGGCTTGCGACAGCAGCGCCTCGGCGTTTTTCAGCAGTGCGCGCTCGTCGTCCAGCAGGTTAAACCTGCCAAGGGCGTTGATAGTGATGATCTCGATGCCGTATTTTGCCGCCAGCGCATTGAGTTGCTCATTGCTCAGGCTGTCGGTCACCTTGCCGCTCGGCATATCGTTGCGCAGCTCAACTTTGCTGAGCCCGCACTTTTTCACCAGACGGAAAAAGGACTCCAAATCGAGATTCGGCGCGATCTTGCGGTTGATGCAAAAACGCTCTGGCGCAATGGTCATGATGCATTACTCCTGAAGGGGTTGAGAAAGCTTAGGGCTTGCCGTCTTGCAACGGCACCGGCTGTGTTTCGGATAAGGGCAGGCGATAGCGTTTCGCCATCACCACGTCTTCCATTTTCTCGAGGGAGACGCCCCGGGTTTCCGGGATATAACGGCTGACAAACCAGTAACTGAACAGGCAGCACGCCGCGAAAATCCACATCGGGAAGGCGCCGTGGAACTGGGAGAACAGATACGGATTGTCGTTGATCATCGGGAAGGTTTGCGAAACCACAAAATTGGCCAGCCACATGCAGCCGACGGCGATGCTCATGCCCTGCGACCGCATGCGGTTGGGGAAAATCTCCGACACCAGCACCCAGGCGCCGACGCCCCAGGACAACGCGTAAAACACCATGAAGAACAGCATGCCGAACAGCGCGAAATAGCCGGTAGCCTCGGTATACAGCGCATAAGAGGTGATCAGCAGCCCGGCGATGACCCCCAGCGTGCCCCAGCGCATCAACGGGATACGGCCCATGCGATCCATCAGCATGGCGCCAATCACCGAGCCGACCAACTGCATCACGCCAATCCAGATGGTCTGGAACAGCGCTTCCTGCGCATTCTCGGTGACGGTTTTCAGCACCACCGGCGCGTAATACATCATGACGTTAACGCCGGTGACCTGTTGCAGCATGGCGATCATGCAGCCGACAAACAGAATGAAACGCACGCGCTTGTCGGCGTAGCTGAGTTTTTGCTTGCTGGATTGTTGATCCTGCCGTATCGAGTCCTTGATCTCCCTCAGTACGTTTTTGGCATGCTCGGCGTTAGAGACGCGGGTCAGCATTGCCAGCGCCTGATCGTCACGGCCGACCATCACGCTCCAGCGCGGGGATTCCGGAATGATGAACACCAGAATGCAAAACAGGATGCAGGGAAGCACGCCGGAGGCGAACATCCAGCGCCAGCCCATCTCCACCAGCCAGGCTTCGCTGGCGATGCTGGCAATCTTGAAATTAACGTAAAAGATCACGATCTGGCCGAACACGATGGCGAATTGCTGCATGCTGAGTGCGCGGCCGCGCATGTCTTTCGGTGACACTTCAGACATGTACATCGGTGAGACGGTGGCGGCGATACCCACAGCCAGCCCGCCGATAATGCGGTAAATGACGAACCAGGTGAAGGTCGGTGCCAACGAGGAACCTATGGCCGAGACGGTGAACAACAACGCCGCCAGCATCAGGGCCTTCTTGCGGCCATAACGCCCCGCCAGCGGCCCGGCGGCAAAGGCGCCAACCACGCAGCCGATCACCACGTTGGATACCGCCCAGCCGGTTTCGGCCGGGCTGAGGTCGAAATAGGTTTTCAGGGATTCGATCGCGCCGGAGATCACGGCGGTATCGTAGCCGAACAGCAGGCCGCCCAGAGCGGCGACCCCGCAAATTTTCATGATGTAGCCGGTATTGCGCTTACGCTGATATGACATTTATTGCTCCGATTTTTATCCTGGCTTCTGCCCGCATGTTGCGTGGTAGGTAAAGGGGGGCAGAAGAGTGAACCGTGCCTGTCATCAAGGCGGTGATATTTGTGCAGTTCTTCCTTAAACAAGAACATTTATTTCATAATTAGTGAATAATGAAATATTGATTTTTAGATCCAGTTCAAAAAAAACCGCAAACGGACAGCCGACGTTGCCGAAAGATTTACGTGCGCCCGGCGCCGTTGCGTTGACCGACTGCCGCTATTTTTCTGTATAAAAGTCAGTGGTCATTGCCGCCCACCGCCGGGCAAGCCGGTGGCGCGTTTTTTTACCGCGATGCAATGACCCTGTATGACGACAGGGTAAAATTGCGACCTTCCGCACTAAAAACAAAATTTCTAAAATAATTTATTTGAAACTTTTTTTTCAATGAAATAGAGTTTGCTTTATCCGGTCAGGATTTAGCCTGCTTGCGGGCATGAGCTGGCAGTGTGATTCAAACGCCACGGCGTGCGGCAGCCCCGCATGCGGCCAGGCGACAGCGGACTTAAAAGAGGGTGAGACATGAAAACCGTGGGTAACTTTATTGGCGGGCAGGAGTGCCTGAGCAGCAGCAATCAAACCGTCGACGTGCATAACCCGGCTACCGGGCAGGTTGAACGTCGCGTCACGCAGAGCACCGCCGCCGAGGTGAAACAGGCCATCGATGTCGCCCATCAGGCGTTTACCGATTGGTCGCGCACCACGCCGCTGCGCCGTGCGCGCATCATGTTCAATTTTAAGGCGCTGCTGGAACAGCATCGCGAAGAACTGGCGCAGCTTATCGTCAGTGAACACGGCAAAGTCTATTCCGATGCGCTGGGCGAACTGACCCGCGGCCTGGAAGTGGTCGAGTTTGCCTGCGGCATTCCGCATTTGATCAAAGGCGAATATTCGCCGGACGTCGGCAGCGGTGTCGACAGCTTCTCGCTGATGCAGCCGCTGGGCGTGGTGGCGGGCATCACCCCGTTCAACTTCCCGGCGATGGTGCCGATGTGGATGTTCCCTATCGCGATCGCCTGCGGCAATACCTTCGTCCTCAAGCCGCCGGCGCTGGTGCCTTCGGCCTCGGTGCGGCTGGCGGAGCTGCTGAAAGAGGCCGGCCTGCCGGACGGCGTATTCAACGTGGTTCATTGTTCTAATGAAAACGCCGCCCAGCTGTGCACCGATCCGCACATTCAGGCGGTGAGTTTTGTCGGCTCGTCGGCGGTGGCGGAACACATCTACACGACCGCCAGCGCCCACGGCAAGCGGGTACAAGCCTTTGGCGCAGCGAAAAATCAGGCCATCATCATGCCGGACGCCGATCTGGACGCGACCGTAAATGCCCTGATGGGCGGCGCGTTCGGTTCTGCCGGCGAGCGTTGCATGGCACTGCCGGTGGCGGTGGTGGTGGGTGACGACACGGCCGACAAGCTGATCGCCAAGCTGAAACCGCTGATTGCCCAGTTGCGCGTTGGCCCAGGGATTCAGCAGGGCGGCGAAGAAAACGAAATGGGACCGCTGGTGTCTTCGGCGCACCAGAAGAAAGTTTTGGGTTATATCGATCTGGGTGTGGAAGAGGGCGCAACGCTGGTGGCCGACGGCCGCAACTATCAGGTAGCGGGCTACCCGGAGGGCTATTACGTTGGCGGCACTCTGTTTGACCACGTGACCTCCGACATGCGCATCTATCGTGAAGAGATCTTCGGGCCGGTGCTGGGCATTGTCCGCGTACCGGATTACCAAACCGCCATCAACACGGTGAACAGCCATGAGTTTGGCAATGGCAGCGCCATTTTCACCAGTAACGGCCACTATGCGCGCCAGTTCGTGCAGGAAGTGCAGGCCGGCATGGTGGGGGTTAACGTGCCGGTGCCGGTCCCGATGGCGTTTCACAGCTTCGGCGGTTGGAAGCGCTCGGTGTTCGGCGCCCTGAACGTGCACGGCACCGACGGCGTGCGTTTCTACACCCGCATGAAAACCGCCACAGCGCGCTGGCCGACCGGGCAGCAGACGGTGTCGGAATACAGCATGCCGACGCTGGGCTAATCCCCGTACCGACAGACCAGGGCCGTTACTTCATTGGAGTGACGGCCGCTGCATTTGTAACGCTATAGGTTAAACGCTATAGGTTAAACGCTATAGGTTAACAGGAGAATAATCATGTCCTCATTGCTCGCCAAATGTCAGCAGCCGAACGCCGAGGGTCGCATCCAGCACGTCACCCCAGAGAATGCCGACTGGCGCTTTGTCGGGTTCGATGTCTATCGCCTCGAAGCCGGCCAGACGCTGCAATTGGAAAGCGGCGATAAAGAGCTGTGCCTGGTGCTGGTCGCCGGCATTGCCTCCGTCGCCACCCTGCGGGCGGAATATCCGCATATCGGCAAACGCATGAGCCCGTTTGAGCGCACGCCGCCTTATGCGGTCTACGTGCCGCATCACGACAAGATTACCGTGCGGGCGGAAAGCGATTTGGAGCTGGCGGTGTGCAGCGCACCGGGCAAAGGGCATCTGCCGTCGCGCCTGATTACGCCGGCGGATGTGGGCGTCGAGCGGCGCGGCAAGGGGCGCAATCAGCGTTTGGTGCACAACATTCTGCCGGACAGCGAACCCGCCGACAGCCTGCTGGTGGTGGAGGTGTACACCGATGAAGGCAATACCAGTTCATACCCCAGCCACAAGCACGACCAGGAGGATTCGCCGGATGAAACCTATCTGGAAGAAACCTACTATCACCGCATTCAGCCTGAACAGGGCTTTTGTCTGCAGCGAGTCTATACCGACGATCGCGAACTCGATGAGTGCATGCCGGTGTATAACCGTGACGTGGTCAAAGTGCCGCGCGGTTACCACCCGGTGGCGACGCTGGCCGGTTACGACAGCTACTATCTCAACGTGATGGCCGGGCCGGTGCGGCTGTGGAAATTCACCTGGGAAAAAGACCACGCCTGGATTAACAGCGACGGTTATCCGGCGGCGAAATAAGCGTTATCAGGCCCGGCATGCCGGGCCTGATGTTATTCAGCGTTATTCGTCTTTGGCATTATTCAGCGCCAAGGATACCGCCAGGGTTTGCGCCAGACACATTGAGGCGACCTGCGAGCGGAAACCGTCCACCTGCGCTTCGCGCACCACAAAGCACACGTCGCTGAAGGCGGCCAGCGGGCTGACCTGGCTGTCGGTGATGGCGATCTGTTGCGCGCCGCGTTTGGCACCCAGTTCCACCAGCTCCAGCGCTTCTTGCGCATACGGCGAGTAGCTGATGGCAATCACCACGTCTTTGGGTTTCACCATGCTCAATTGCTCGGTGAACATGCCGCCCAACCCGTCGATCAGGAACGCCCGGCGTTCAAGGTGGCGCAACGCATAGGTAAGGTAGGAGGCGACGCTGAAAGAACGGCGCAGGCCAATCACGTAGATGTTCTCGGCGTTGTTCAGCAGTTCAACGGCACGGTCCAACTGCTCTGAGCTGGTTTGCATCGCCAACTGTTGCAGCGCCTGAGCGTTGACCATGGTGAACACGTTGAGAATTTCCGCCGGTTTTTCCGGTGCGACGTTGCCGTCGGTCGAGGTCTGGCGAAACAGGCGGGCGCGTTCGGTGTAGTTGACCGTTTCTTCCATCAGGTGCTGGCGAAAAACCTGTTTCATTTCGTTGAAACCGCTAAAGCCAAACGCGTTGGCGAAGCGGATCAGCGTGGAAGGCGGGACGCTGGCCTGGGCGGCAATGGAGGCAACGGTATCGAAAGCAATGCTGTTACTGTTATCCAAAATGTAACGCGCCACCTGTTTCAAGCGCTTGCTTAGCGTTTCATAACGGTGGCGAATCTCGTCCTGTAACAGCGAAAGTTGAGTTGGGTTGTTCATCCATTCGGCTCGCAGTGGGGGCTAAGGCGTATCGGCCTGACGCCTGAGTTGTTGACAGGCCATTCTAACAGATGGAGCGGAAATTTCATTTCATCTAAAAGCGATTTATTCGATTGCAAGTTGCGTTACTTCACAGAAAATCGGCAAAAAAATCCCCTTAAAGCGGCGAAAATCGCTGTAAGGGGAGCCTTTGTCGATTAATTTGCGTCGTGGCCGGGGCGATATTGGCGCCAGAAACCGATCAGCGTCAGGTATTTTTGTTTCACCTGTTCGATTAAGCCGGCGTCATCCAGTTCGCCCTGCAACCAGCGGCGTGAGGGCTGGCCGAAAATGGTGCGGCCAACGGCAAATCCTTTCACCCAAGGTGCATCGGCAGCGGCGGCGAAGCCGGCCTTCAGCGTTTCCTCCGGGGAATCCAGCCCCAGGATCAATACGCCACGGCAGAAGGGATCGTTAGCCTCGATCAACGCGCCGACCTGCCGCCAGTTCTCGGCACTCAGCGGCGGCAGTTTCCACCAGTCCGGCTTCACGCCCAACCGGTAGAAATGTTGCAGCATGTCCAGATAGTAGCGCTCGTCTTTGTCGGCGTTGCTTTCCGGCAAAATCACCTCGAGCAGCAGCTCGTGGCCCGATTTACAGCAGCCGCGATAGACGTCGCCGATCAGTTCATCCTGTTCGCGGCGCAGTTCTGCGGCGTCATGCGGATGGTAAAACACCAGGCATTTCACTACGTGTTCCTGCGGCCAGTCGATCAGTTGCGAGCCGATATTGCCGTGCTCCAGCCGCAGCGGGCGCGAGCTGGGCAGCTCGACCGGCCGGCCAATCCACCAGCCCTGGCCGGTGATTTCGTTCAGCGCCGCCTGGCCGTAAGTGGTGTCGGCCAGAATGCCGCTGTTGCCCTGCAGCCCGGCATCTTCTGCGGCCCGTTGCGCCGCCGCCAGCAGCAGGGTTTTCAATTGGGGGATACGTTCTTCACTGACGTTGGCTTCGCGCGCCATATCCGCCAGTTGCTTGCGGTGATCGAAGGCGAACACGCACAGTTCGGGCCACTGTTTTTTGCGGGTCGTTACCCGATGCAGATGGTTGAGCCGCGGGTCGCGGTCCGGGCGTTTCACTTCCCGTTCGCGTTGCAAATAGTCATCCAGCTCCAGTTTGGTGGGCATCGCCGGTGCGCAACCGTGGCGCGAAACCACCAGCGCACCGCAGGCGTTGGCATAGCGGCAGGCCTGATCCCAGCCTTCATCGTTCAGGTAACCGCGCAGCAGGCCGGACATAAAGGCATCGCCGGCGCCCAGCACGTTCAGTACCTCGACCCGTACGCCGGAATGCAGTTTGACCTGCTGCCAGTCGGCGGCGATCTCGCCTTCGAAGACCGAACAGCCCTGCGCTCCTCGTTTGCAGACCAGCGTGGCCTGGGTAGCTTTGCGTACATTGCTCAGCGCGGTCAGCGTGTCGGTGCTGCCGCCGGCAATGTGAAACTCTTCTTCGGTACCGACGATTAAATCAAAGTGGTGCAGCACTTCTTGCAGTTCGCGGGTCACCTTCTCGGATTCGACAAAGCGGGTTTCACCGTCGCCCAACGAGGTCAGGCCCCACAATACCGGGCGGTAGTCGATATCCAGCGCGGTACGCAGGCCGTGGCGGCGGGCGTACTCCAGCGCCTTCAGCACCGCAGCGCGGGTGTTCGGGTGCGACAAATGGGTACCGGTAATGGCCAGCGCGCGTGACGACGCAATATAGGATTCGTCGATATCGTCCGGCGTCAGAGCCATGTCGGCGCAATTTTCACGGTAGAAAATCAGCGGGAAGGTTTCCTGATCCTTGATACCGAGGATCACCAGGCCGGTCAGGCGCTCTGGGTCGACGATCAGGCTCCGGGTGTCGGCGCCGACGCGTTGCAGCTCTTCGCGCAGGAAGCGGCCCATATGCTCGTCGCCGACGCGGGCCAGCATGCCGGACTTCAACCCCTGAATGGCGGTGCCGTAGGCTACGTTGCCGGAAGAGCCGCCGAGATACTTGGAGAATGTGCTGGCATCTTCCAGGCGTGCGCCGATCTGTTGTGCATAGAAATCGACGGCGATACGCCCGAGACAAATGACATCAAGTTGTTTTTCTTGTGTAGCCATACCCGTTTCCTTCTGTATTAAGCCAAACCCCGACTGCGAAGCATATTTTGGAGTATGAGGAATAAAAATTTCAATTTCAAGATTGAATGAAATTTACACCCCAAAAATGTGATGCATTTAAAAGCGTGATGAAAGCGGGGATGCAGGGGGCAAAAACCGCGCTCTGCCTGAGAGGAAAACGTGCTGCAACGGGTGTTGATGCTTGCGCGTTACAGGCCGATGGCACCGGGTGCACAGGCGGGTTTGACGCGGTTGGGATGGGGCCGCGCCGACGGGAAAGGGCGGCTAAGTCGGTGAATTCTAAAGGCATGGATGAAATGGGGTTTTCATCATTATGCGATCTTTATCGCAAAATGAAATGTTTCTTCTGTAATGTGATTTTATGGAAAATATATTTGTTTATAATCGCTTCACGTTTCACGTTGTCGGTTTAGTGAGCGGCACCGCTGGAAAGCCATAGGCATAATGTAGAGGGTGGAGAAATGGGCAAGATCAGATTAACCATGGCACAGGCGCTCGTCAGGTTCCTCGACAACCAGTATCTGCTGGTCGACGGCGTGGAAACCAAATTCGTAAAGGGCATCTTTGCGATTTTCGGTCACGGCAACGTCCTTGGCCTGGGGCAGGCGCTGGAACAAGACAGCGGCGAATTGGTGGTGCACCAGGGGCGCAATGAGCAGGGCATGGCCCATGCGGCGACTGGTTTCGCCAAGCAGAAGCTGCGTCAGCAGATTTACGCCTGCACCTCTTCCGTCGGCCCCGGTGCCGCCAATATGATCACCGCCGCCGCGACAGCTACCGCCAACCGCATTCCTTTATTGCTGCTGCCGGGCGACGTCTATGCATCGCGCCAGCCGGACCCGGTGTTGCAGCAGATCGAACAGTCCTACGATCTCAGCATCAGCACCAATGACGCTTTCCGCGCGGTCAGCAAATACTGGGATCGCATCGTGCGGCCGGAACAGCTGATGAGCGCCTGCATCAACGCGATGCGCGTGCTGACCGATCCGGCGGAAACCGGCGCGGTCACGCTGTGCCTGCCGCAGGACGTACAGGGCGAAGCCTATGACTACCCGGACTACTTTTTCCAAAAGCGCGTACATCGGCTCGATCGCCGCCCGGCGACCGAAGGCATGCTGGCGGATGCGCTGGCGCTGTTGACCGCCAAACGCAAACCGCTGCTGGTGTGCGGCGGCGGGGTGAAATATTCGCAGGCCGGGCAGGCGCTGCGCGAGTTTGCCGAACGTTTCCACATTCCGTTTGTGGAAACTCAGGCCGGTAAAGGCACCGTGCCTTCCAGCCATCCGTTTAACCTGGGCGGTATCGGCGAAACCGGCTGTCTGGCGGCCAATACGCTGGCCAAACAGGCCGACCTGGTGATTGGCGTAGGCACCCGTTACACCGACTTCACCACGTCGTCAAAATGGCTGTTCCAGCATTCGGATGTCGATTTCCTCAATATTAACGTCAGCGGTTTTGACGCCGGCAAACTCGACGGCGTACAGGTGCTGGCCGATGCCCGTGCGGCACTGGTCGCCTTGAGCGCCCTGCTGGCGCAATCCGATTACCGTGCCGGCTGGGGCGATGCCATTGCCGAGGCGCGCAGCGCGCAGCAGCAGGAAACCGCCCGCGTTTATGCGGTGGAATACAGCGGCGAAGGCTTTGTGCCGGAAATTGACGATCATCTCGATCGCGACCGTGTCTTCGCCGAATTTATCGAACAGACCGACTCGCTGCTGACCCAAAGCCGGGTGCTGGGCGTGTTGAATCAACACCTGCCGCAGGACAGCGTGATCGTCGCCGCCGCCGGCAGCCTGCCGGGCGATTTGCAGCGCGTGTGGCACAACCACGGCGAGCACGGTTATCACGTGGAATACGGCTATTCGTGCATGGGCTACGAGGTTAACGCGGCGTTGGGGGTCAAGCTGGCCGAACCGCAGCGCGAGGTGTATGCGATGGTCGGTGACGGCGCCTTTATGATGCTGCATTCCGAACTGGTCACCTCGATCCAGGAAGGCTGCAAAATCAACGTGGTGCTGTTCGACAACATGACCAACGGCTGTATCAACAACCTGCAGATGGAACACGGTATGGACAGCTACACCACCGAATTCCGCTTCCGCAACCCGCAGGGCGGCAAACTCGACGGCAACTTTGTGCCGGTCAATTTTGCCATGCTGGCGGCGGCCTACGGCTGCAAAACCTACAGCGTCACCACCGAACAACAACTGATCGACGCGCTGGCCGATGCCCGCCTGCAGAAAGTCTCCACCCTGCTGGACATCAAAGTGCTGCCAAAAACCATGGTGCACAAGTATCTCAGTTGGTGGCGCGTGGGCGGCGCCCAGGTTGCCGACAGCGAAAAAATTGTCGCCGTGGCCCGCAAGCTGCAGGAAAACATCGATAAGGCCCGCGATTACTGATTACCCAGACCTGGCGTCTGCCGCAACTATTTGAAGAGGATAACGAAGATGACATTGAACATTGGGGTTATTGGCACCGGCGCAATCGGTCGGGATCATATTCGCCGTTGCAGCAAAGTGTTGCAGGGCAGCCGCATCGTGGCGGTCAACGACATCAATCGCGACAACGCCGCCAAGGTTGTGAGCGATCTGAAGCTGGACGCGAAGGTGTATGACAACGGCCATGACCTGATCAAGGCGGCGGACGTGCAGGCGGTGCTGGTCACCTCCTGGGGCCCGAGCCACGAAGAATTTGTGCTGGCGGCCATCGCAGCCGGCAAGCCGGTGTTCTGCGAGAAGCCGCTGGCGGTCACTGCACAGGGCTGTAAAAACATCGTCGAAGCCGAAGCGAAGCACGGCAAACGCCTGGTGCAGGTGGGCTTTATGCGCCCTTACGATCGCGGCTACCGCGCGTTAAAACAGGTGCTGACCAGCGGCCAGATCGGCGAGCCGCTGATGCTGCACTGCGCGCACCGCAACCCGACCGTCGGAGAGGCCTATACCACCGATATGGCGATTACCGACACCTTGATTCACGAGATCGACGTGCTGCGCTGGCTGCTGGATGATGACTATGTCTCGGTGCAGGTGGTATTCCCGCGTAAAAGCCCCAAGGCGTTCCCGCACCTGAAAGATCCGCAGATTGTGCTGTTTGAAACCGCCAAGGGTACGCGCATTGACGTCGAAATCTTCGTTAACTGCCAGTACGGCTATGACATCCAGTGTGAAGTGGTGGGGGAAACCGGCATCGCCAAACTGCCGGAGCCTTCGTCGGTGCAGATGCGCAGCGGCGCCAAACTCTCTACCGAGATCCTGACCGACTGGAAAGACCGCTTTATCGACGCTTATGACGTTGAGCTGCAAGGCTTTATCAACGACGTGCTGGCCGGGAAACTGACCGGGCCTTCCGCCTGGGACGGCTATGCGGCCTCTGTGACTGCCGATGCCTGCGTGGCCGCGCAGCTCAGCGGCGAGATTGTGCCGGTGACCCTGCCGCCGCGCCCGGCATTCTACAACCACTAATGGGCTGACCGCCGTACCCACGTTTAAGAGGAATGACCATGAAGATCGCTTTTGATGTTGATGTCATCAGGGACCTGGGCATCACCAAAATGGTTCAGCAGGTAGCGGACTGGGGCTATCGGTATATCGAACAGTCGCCGCACCCGCAGATCAATCCGTTCTATAAGCATCCGAAAGCCGGCCGCGAGGTGATGGCGGAATACAAGAACGCGCTGAAAGCGACCGGCGTGGAGATATCCTCGTTTATTGTGGTGTACCGCTGGTCCGGCCCGGGCGAAGATCGCCGCCAGGCGGCGGTCAAAAACTGGCGCCGGATGATAGAGATTGCGGTGGAAATGGGCGTGCAGGTGATCAACACCGAGCTGGCCGGCAACCCTAATGAGCCGGAAATTTGCGAGGAGCTTTGGTATCGCTCAATGGAGGAGCTGCTGCCGATCATTGAGCGCGAAGGCATTCGCATGGAGATCCAGTCTCATCCGTGGGATTTCTGCGAACTGAGCAACGAAACCGCCGACATGGTGAAATCGCTGCGCAGCGACCACGTCAAGTACCTCTACAGCGTGCCGCACAGTTTCTATTACGACAAAGGCCAGGGTGACGTGGCTGGCATGCTGAAATATGCCGGCGACGATCTTTCCCACGTGCTGATCGCCGACACCATGAACCACACCAAACACTGCCGCTATATCGTCAACCCGCCGGGGGTGGACGCTGCCGTGCACCAGCACGTGGGTATTGGCGAAGGCGAGGTGGATTTCGACGCCCTGTTCCAGGCCCTGCGCGATATGGAGTTCGCCAACCGCAACTTTAAGGTCGGTGGCGAATCGATCATCTGCACTTCGCTGTTCGGCTACCCGGAAAAAATGAAAAGCCAGGCAGTGGCGACCAGAGAGCGCATCGAGAAAGAGCTGCTGGGCAAATAACCTTTTCGGCGCGTCGGCTAATTCCGTTGGCGCGCATCCGATTATTGAGGCTGAACATGAACAAAGACAACGTGAAACTGGCCATCGCGCCGATCGGCTGGACCAATGACGATATGCCCGAACTGGGCAAAGAGAACACTTTCCAGCAGTGCGTCAGTGAAATGGCGCTGGCCGGTTTCACCGGCAGCGAAGTCGGGAGCAAGTACCCGCGCGATCCGGCGGTATTGAAGCCGATGCTGGATATTCGCGGTATCCAGATCTGCAACGCCTGGTTCAGTACCTTTTTTGCCGACGGTCAGAAAGAAAAAACCATCGATGAATTTATCAACCATATGAATTTCCTGCATGCGATGGGCGCCAGGGTGATCGGCTGTTCCGAGCAGAGCAAGAGCATCCAGGGCACCACCAAAGGGGTGTTCGAAGAGAAGCCGTATTTCAGCGACGAAGAGTGGCAGCGTGTGGCCGATGGCTACAATGAGCTGGCGAAAATTGCCGCCGACAAGGGGATGCAGGTTTGTCTGCACCACCACATGGGCACCGGCATCCAGACTACCGCAGAGATTGACCGCTACATGAGCATGGTGAATGACGATGTCTATCTGCTGTTTGATACCGGCCACGCTTACTACTCGGAAGGCAGCCAGCAGGCGATGATGGCGATACTGGAAAAGTATCTGCCGCGCATTAACCATGTGCATTTGAAAGACGTGCGTGACGAGGTGGTGGCGGAAGTGAAGGCCAATAAGCTGAGCTTCCTCGACGGCGTGAAGAAGGGCACTTTCACCGTGCCGGGTGATGGTGTGATCGACTTCCGTCCGGTGTTTAAACTGCTGGATGAGCGGGGCTACAAGGGCTGGATGGTGGTGGAGGCCGAACAGGATCCGGCGCTGGCCAACCCGTTTGAATATGCGGTGAAGGCGCGCCGTTATATCAAGGAGACCGCCGGCATTTAATCGAGCCGGGATTTGCCAGGGGCGCCTGAGCCATCAGAGCGCCCCTTTTTATTGGGCAGGATTAGGCGAGGGTTTTCCAGGTGGTGACCTGGCTGCCGGGCCATGGGGTGGCGGCGTAGACGCCACGGGCGATCGCCCGCGCCAGCGTGTCTGCCGCCAACGCGCCAATTTGCAGCACCGCCAGCTCGCGGCTGCCTTGAACCTCGCGCTTGCCGGTGGACAAGGCAAACACCACGTCGCCGTCGAACGGGCTGTGCAATGGGCGAATGGCGCGCGCCATGCCGTCTTGTGCCATGATCGCCACGCGTTTCAACTCCACCCGGGTCAGCGCCAGATCGGTGGCGATGCAGGCCAGGGTGGTGTTTTTCCTGCCGCCTGTCGGCTCGGTGGGCATCCAGTCTTCGCCCTGGCCATGCAACTGCGCCAGCGCCGCCGCGCCGCCGTTGCCAAATTCGCCGTTGATTTCATAAGGCGTGGCCCAGAAGGCACGGCTGCCTGGCGCGACCACCGAACCCAGACTGTTGACCGCCACCAGCGCGCCGACGGTAGCGCCGTTAGCCGCCACGATGGAAGCCGAGCCGAGGCCGCCCTTCAGCTTGCCCATGTCGGTCATGGCGCCATAGCCTGCGCCCACGGTGCCGAGCGGGAAGTCGTGGCCCGCTTTGCCGGCCGCTTCTATCCCCAGTTGGCGGTAAGGCGGCTCAAGCTGCCAGTTTTTATCGCCCGCGTTGTTCAGATCATACAGGCAGGCGGTAGGTACGATGGGGGACACCGGCACGCCGGGAGCCGGCCGCAGGGCATAGCCGCGGCCTTGTTGCCCCAGCCAGGCCGCGACGCCGTCCGCCGCCGCCAGCCCGTATACCGAGCCGCCGCTCAGCACCAGCGCATCGACGGTTTGCACCAGGTTATCTTCCCCCAGCGCGTCGGTTTCACGGGTGGCAGGGCCGCCGCCGCGCACGTCGACGGCGGCGATCGCCGGGCTATCCGGCAGGATAACCGTGGTGCCGGTGCGTACCTGGCTGCTCTGGGCAACGCCGACCTTCAGGCCGGGCACGTCGGTAATCAGATTGCGGGCGCCGGTCCGCACGGCGGGAGAGGTTGGCATGGCGGCCCCTAAAAAGGTGGTGGGAGAAAGGATGCCGATGGCACCCGTTACGCAGGCCAGCGTCTGCACAAAAGCGCGGCGGCTGACGTTTAAGGGCCGGTTAACCGGCCCTGATTCATTTTCAGTATCACTCATGATGCGCTTTTTTCCGCTGCTCGCTGCGAAAGCGCGCCATATGATGAGAATCTACCAACTCGCCATCGCGCATGGCATAAGCGCGGCTGGTACCTTCAATTTCAAAGCCGAACTTGCGGTAGAGCGCAATGGCGGCCTGATTGTCGGCAAATACCGTCAGTTCGATGCGTTCGATGGCCGCCCAGTTGTCGCAAAGGTCGATCATCGCCTTCATCAGGCTGCTGCCGACGCCTTTGCCGTGGTAGCGCGTATCCACGCCAATGCCGAAGGTCGCCACATGGCGACGGCGTACATGCTGGTCCAGAATTACGCTCAACTGGCCGACGATCTGCCCGTCGATACAGGCCACCAGATTGTGGGTGCCGGGGCTAAGGTTGGCGAGGCGCTTGTGCCATAGCTCGGTTGAGGGTAGCGGGAGCTGTAGCGTGTCACGATAGACCTGCGGTTGAGAGTAAAGCTGATGTAAGGCTTGTGCATCTGCCGCTTCTACGTGACGAACTACGATTTCACTCATTACGCTACTCCTGCTGCTTACCGGTTGAATAACCTTTGAATTTATCCGTTTATCCGGACGAGTCAATATTATTCCGGATGGGGAAAAATAACGCTTTACAGGTGCGAATGATAATGATTATTATTGCGATGCGTTCCGGGGAGAGCATCGCCTTTTTGATACTCTTCCTGCGAAGGCACGACATTGCTCACATTGCTTCCAGTGTTACTTAGCCAGCTCGGGTGCTGGCTTTTTTTTTGCCTGTTTTTACCCCCTTCACGCCTTCAACAACTCCGCTGAAAATAGCTTCGCCACTCCATCTAATTTTTTGAACAGAGGGATGAGTTTTTTACGCTTTCTTATTCTGCTGCCGGGACTAGACTGTAAAAAAACATTGAGGAGAGTTGAATATGATTTATCTACGTAAAGCAGAAGATCGCGGTCATGCCAATCACGGTTGGCTGGATAGCTGGCATACCTTCTCATTTGCCAACTACTACGATGCCGATTTTATGGGGTTCTCGGCGCTGCGGGTGATCAACGAAGACGTGATCGACGCGGGGCAGGGTTTTGGCACTCATCCGCATAAAGACATGGAAATCCTGACCTACGTGCTGAGCGGCACGGTAGAGCATCAGGACAGCATGGGCAACAAAGAGCAGATTCAAGCCGGCGAGTTCCAGATCATGAGTGCGGGCACCGGGGTGCGCCACTCGGAATACAACGGCAATAAGGATCGTCCGCTGCATCTGTACCAGATTTGGATTATTCCTGATCAGGTCGGGCTGGAGCCGCGTTATGAGCAACGTATGTTCGATGCGCCGCAGGGCCGCCAGTTAGTGCTGTCGCCGGATGCGCGCGAGGGTTCGCTGAAGGTGTTCCAGGATATGACTTTGTCACGCTGGGCACTGAACAAAGACGAGCAGTCGACGTATCAGATCGAGGCCCAGCGCCGCGTTTGGATCCAGGTAGTACGCGGCAAAGTGGTGATCAACGGTCAACAGGCCGGCACCAGCGATGCTTTCGCGGTGTGGGATGAAGCCGAGCTGTCGATTCAGGCGGATGAAGACAGTGAAATCCTGTTGTTCGATCTGCCGCCCGTGTGATTAAGCGGTAAATTGTGATTAAGCGGTAAATATCAAGGGCTCACGCGGTGAGCCCTTTTTGCATTCGGCCATCCGGCAACCAACAATATCGGCCCCGGTTTTTTTTTGCTAAAATGAACGCCCTTTCACGGTTAGCCAGTTCATTGATAATGAAGAAAAAACGGCCGGTACTTCAGGATGTTGCAGACAAGGTTGGCGTGACCAAGATGACGGTGAGCCGTTATCTGCGTAATCCCGATCAGGTTTCTGTCGCCTTGCAGCAAAAAATTGCCGTCGCGCTGGATGAGCTGGGCTACATTCCCAACCGTGCGCCGGATATCCTTTCCAACTCGACCAGCCGCGCCATTGGCGTACTGCTGCCGTCGTTAACCAACCAGGTGTTTGCCGAAGTCTTGCGCGGTATCGAGAGCGTGACCGATGCGCACAATTACCAGACCATGCTGGCGCACTACGGCTATTTGCCGGAGCGTGAAGAGCAGCGTCTGACCTCGCTGCTGTCTTACAATATCGACGGCCTGATCCTGTCCGAACGCCACCATACTCCGCGAACCCTGAAGATGATCGAGGTAGCGGGCATCCCGGTGGTGGAGCTGATGGACTGCGTGTCGCCGTGCATCGATCTGGCGGTGGGCTTCAATAACTTCGAAGCCGCGCGCCAGATGACCCAGCAAATCATCGCTCGCGGCCACCGTCACGTGGTGTATTTCGGCGCACGTCAGGATGAGCGCACCATTATCAAACAGCAGGGCTATGAGCAGGCAATGCGCGAGTCCGGTCTGGAGCCGTACAGCGTCATGACCGCGCGTTCGTCGTCCTATTCCGCCGGCGGCGAACTGCTGCGTCAGGCGCAGCGCGACTATCCGCAAATTGACAGTATCTTCTGCACCAACGATGACCTGGCGATTGGCGCCACCTTTGAGTGCCAGCGTCAGGGGTTGTCGATCCCCGATCAGATGGCGATTGCCGGTTTCCACGGCCACGATATCGGTCAGGTGATGGTGCCGAAACTGGCGAGCGTGCTGACGCCGCGTGAAAGGATGGGGCAAATCGGCGCCGAGCGTCTGCTGGCGCGGTTGCGGGGTGAAACCGTCTGTCCGCGCATGGTAGACGTGGGTTTTACCGTAATTCCCGGCGGCAGTATTTGATCGTTTTCAACTAATCCCATTTTGAACCACGCGCCGTTCGGCGCGTTTCACTTCCTGCCTGTGCGCTTGCCGCTTATTGCTGCCGTAAGTTTGATCTCTATCCCAGAACGCGAATTTTAGTCGTTTACCCGATTCCGTCACTCGTGTTGTTACCGGTATCATGATACCGGTAACAACGAGGTCAATGACCGTGCAGGGGCGCAGCATGCCGCGGCCGCACGGAGCGGGGCGAGTAAATCGCCCCCTGCAAGCAGGGACAGAACCTTTGACTCAGTACCACCTACAGCTCGCCTTCTGACACCGGGGAAGAGCCTGAAAATACAACAAGCGCACGCTTTACGGTCTAGGGTAAAGAGAGTCGCGATAAAAGGGTTGGAGAAAAATTATGCCATTAGTGATTGTTGCAGGCGGCGTGGCGTTGCTGCTGCTGCTGATGATTCGCTTTAAGCTGAACGGCTTTATCTCTCTGGTTTTAGTCGCACTGGCGGTAGGTATCGCACAGGGCATGCCGGTGGATAAAGTGATCGGCTCCATCAAGGCCGGCGTTGGCGGCACGCTGGGCAGCCTGGCGTTGATCATGGGCTTTGGCGCCATGCTCGGCAAGTTGCTGGCGGACTGCGGCGGCGCTCAGCGCATCGCCACTACGCTGATCGACAAGTTCGGTAAAAAACACATTCAATGGGCGGTGGTGCTGACCGGTTTTACCGTCGGTTTCGCGCTGTTCTATGAGGTCGGCTTCGTGCTGCTGCTGCCGCTGGTATTCAGCATCGCCGCCTCCGCCCGCGTTCCGCTGCTGTACGTTGGCGTACCGATGGCGGCTGCGCTGTCGGTGACCCACGGTTTCCTGCCGCCGCACCCTGGCCCAACGGCGATCGCCACCATCTTCCATGCCGACATGGGGAAAACCCTGTTGTATGGCACGCTGCTGGCCATCCCGACGGTGATCCTGGCCGGCCCGGTCTACGCCCGCTTCCTGAAAGGCATCGACAAGCCGGTGCCGGAAGGCCTGTATAACCCGAAAATCTTCACCGAAGAAGAAATGCCAAGTTTTGGCATCAGCGTTGCCACTTCTCTGGTGCCGGTGATCCTGATGGCACTGCGCGCAGTGGCCGAAATGGTGCTGCCGAAGGGCCATACGCTGTTGCGCTTTGCCGAGTTCTTCGGCGATCCGGTGATGGCGACGCTGATTGCGGTGCTGATCGCTATCTTCACCTTTGGTCTTAACCGTGGCCGCACCATGGATGAAGTGATGGGCACCATCACCGACTCGATCAAAATTATCGCCATGATGCTGTTGATCATCGGCGGCGGCGGCGCGTTCAAGCAGGTGCTGGTCGACAGTGGCGTAGAGAAATACATCGCCGGCCTGATGGAAGGCAGCAACGTCTCGCCTATTCTGATGGCGTGGTCCATTGCCGCCGCGCTGCGTCTGGCGCTGGGTTCCGCCACCGTGGCGGCGATCACCGCCGGCGGCATCGTCGCCCCGCTGATTGCCACCACCGGCGTCAGCCCGGAGCTGATGGTGATCGCGGTCGGTTCGGGCAGCGTGATTTTCTCTCACGTCAACGATCCGGGTTTCTGGCTGTTCAAGGAGTATTTCAACCTGAGCATTATGGAAACCCTCAAATCCTGGTCGGTGCTGGAAACCATCATCTCGGTTTGCGGCCTGGTAGGCTGCCTGCTGCTGGCGACGGTCGTATAATTTAGCGGTTACCTTTCAAGCTGCGGCCGCCTGGCGGCAGCTTGAAATTCATAGGATATCCTGAGGCTATCGGGTGCCCTGCGCGGCACCGGGCATCATTTTGAGTTTGGGGCGCATTGGGCGGTGCAATCCACCGCACAAACCTGCGTGAGTCCCCATAAGGGCATGAGATTATGAGCAATCCGCAACACCACGTATTTATTTTGATGGGCGTTTCAGGCAGCGGTAAATCCGCCGTCGCCAGCGACGTTGCCCACCAGGCCCATGCCGCGATGCTGGACGGCGACTACCTGCACCCGCGCGTCAATATCAACAAAATGGCTTCCGGGCACGCGCTGGACGATAACGATCGCGCCCCGTGGCTGACGGCACTGAACGACGCCATTTTCGCTATGCAGCGCACCAATGACGTGTCGCTGCTGGTGTGTTCGGCACTGAAAAAAAGCTACCGCGACCGGCTGCGCGAGGGTAACAGCAACCTGCATTTTATCTATCTGAAAGGGGATAAGGCGGTGATTGAAGAGCGTTTGAAACAGCGCAAGGGGCATTTCTTCAAGCCGCAGATGCTGGTTTCTCAGTTCGCGACGCTTGAAGAACCGGGTGCGCAGGAGCAGGACGTGCGGGCGATTGACATCAACCAGCCGTTGGATGGCGTGGTCGCCGATACTTTGGCTTATATTCGCAGCGTCGCAGCCCCGCAATAACCGGCTGCGTCATGATACCGGCGCCGCCAGGCGCCAGTATGTTCACTACAGTTTCATGTAAGCCCGCACGCCGTCCAGGAACATTTGGGTCGACAACATCACCAGAATCAACCCCATCAGCCTTTCCAGCGCGCTGACCCCTTTGCTGCCCAGCAGGCGCAGGAACAGGTTCGACATCAGCAATATCGCAGCGGAGATACCCCAGGCAATCAGCAGCGCCACCACCAGATGCGAAATCTGGTTCGGATACTGGTGCGAGAGCAGCATCAGTGCCGCCAAAATCGAAGGCCCTGCCACCAACGGGATCGCCAGCGGCACCAGGAAAGGCTCTTCACCGGCGGAAAGCCCGCTGCTGTTGCCTTCCTGCGAGGGGAAAATCATCTTGATGGCGATCAGGAACAGGATAATCCCACCGGAAATGGACACGGTCTCGGTACGCAGGTTGAGGAACGCCAGAATTTTCTCGCCGGCAAACAGGAAAATCAGCATCAACAGCAGGGCGATCAACAGCTCACGAATCAACACCATCCGCCGGCGGCGCGGTTCCAGGTGCTTGAGCACCGACATGAAAATCGGCAGGTTGCCCAGCGGATCCATGATTAAAAACAGCAATACCGTGACTGAAATCATCTCTGTCATTATTACCTCAGAATTAAAAAAACACGCCGTCCGTCCCGACGGTGCACAGGCCATCCCCGAGGGCTTTCAAGCATTGATAACAAAGCTGCGGCTTGAAAGACTGCGGGTATATAAGAAGGATTGCTGAGAATCGCTCACCCATCGAATAAATTCACTTTGCGCCTGCGCTGACATTTTGTAAGGTGGAGAGATATTGCACACAACTCTAAGCAGTCATCCTCCAAGGTAGGACAGTTATTATGAAAAACGTTGGTTTCATCGGTTGGCGCGGAATGGTCGGCTCCGTACTCATGCAGCGCATGACGGAAGAGCGCGATTTCGACGCCATTCGCCCGGTCTTTTTCTCCACTTCGCAGCACGGTTCTGCGGCGCCGGCATTCGGCGGCCAGCAGGGCACGCTGCAAGATGCTTACGATGTTGACGCGCTGAGCGCGCTCGACATTATTATTACCTGCCAGGGCGGCGATTATACCAATGAAATCTACCCTAAGCTGCGTGAAATCGGCTGGCAAGGGTACTGGATTGACGCGGCATCTTCTCTGCGCATGGGGGATGACGCGATTATCATCCTGGATCCGGTCAACCATGCGGTGATTCAGCAGGGTCTGGACAAAGGCATCAAGACCTTTGTTGGCGGTAACTGCACCGTCAGCCTGATGCTGATGTCGCTTGGCGGCCTGTTCGCCAACGATCTGGTGGAGTGGGCTTCCGTCTCCACCTATCAAGCGGCCTCCGGCGGCGGCGCACGCCACATGCGTGAACTGCTGACCCAAATGGGCATGCTGCATGCCGACGTGGCGAAAGAGCTGCAGGACCCGGCTTCGGCCATTTTGGATATCGAACGTAAAGTCACTGCGGCTACCCGCAGCGGCAAACTACCGACCGATAACTTCGGTGTGCCGCTGGCCGGCAGCCTGATCCCGTGGATCGACAAACAGCTCGATAACGGCCAGAGCCGCGAAGAGTGGAAAGGCCAGGCGGAAACCAACAAGATTCTGAACACCTCCAGCGTGATCCCGGTTGACGGTTTGTGCGTGCGCGTTGGCGCGCTGCGTTGCCATAGCCAGGCGTTCACCCTGAAGCTGAAAAAAGACGTTTCGCTGCCGGAAATCGAACAGATGCTGGCGACCCACAATGACTGGGTGCGGGTGATCCCGAACGATCGTGAGCTGACCATGCGTGAGTTGACGCCGGCTGCGGTTACCGGGACGCTGAACACGCCGGTCGGTCGCTTGCGCAAGCTGAATATGGGGCCGGAATACCTGTCCGCGTTCACCGTGGGTGACCAACTGCTGTGGGGCGCGGCAGAGCCGCTGCGCCGTATGCTGCGCATCCTGCTGTAAACCTGAACTGAACTTCCCGGGGGCTGGCTTCTTTCAGCCCCCCAAAGCCTTATTTTCCGCTTTTCACCCTGTCTTGGCACGCTATGGACGAAGTTGCTGCCAGGGGAGATGTTCGTGCCGATAACCGGCTTTCCTCCCGGCAGGCAGTAGCGCAACGGCGCTGCGGGCTGGCAGTTTTCTTAATGAATGATTTTCCATGCTAATACGGCACTGTTTTTGACAGACATTGGCTATGCTTAAAGCGTTGGCGAATACATTTTCACCAACGCTGAAAAGATGACTAAAAATAAGCATAAAGAGCGGAAATTCAGGTCGGCAAGCTGAAGATTGATCAATAACCGACCGCAATCACGCTTTAGATACCGAATGAATTGCATGATAACCAAAACGGCTATGGATTAATCATTTACCCAATGGATGTCAACTCGCGGCCTGCAAGACGGCGATCTGGACGGTGATGGGTAGACGCAGCCTCTTATAAATCATGCTCTTAATCTAAGGAAGAAGTCTATGCCTGTACTTCCCGATCGTGACGTGATTGATCAGCTTTTCTCCGGCAACTTTGCCGATCCTTTCTCCCTGTTGGGTATGCATACGGTCGATAATAGCCTGCAGGTCCGTGCGCTGCTGCCTGATGCCAGCGAAGTCTGGTTGCTGGAGCAGCAAACCGGCAAGCGGGTGGTGCAGTTGGCCTGCGACGATGCCCGTGGCTTTTTCAGCGCTACCGTCCCGCGCCGGAAAACCCCCTTCCGTTATCAACTGGAGGTCCGCTGGCAAAACCACCGGCAGATCGTCGACGATCCCTACCGTTTTGGCACCTTGTTGCAGGATATCGACGGCTGGCTGCTGGCGGAGGGGACCCACCTGCGGCCGTATGAGCGGCTGGGGGCGCATCTCGCTACGCTTGACGAGGTAGAAGGCGTCAGCTTTGCCGTCTGGGCGCCCAATGCTCAGCGCGTTTCGGTGGTGGGAGAGTTCAACTTCTGGGACGGTCGCCGCCATCCCATGCGCCTGCGCCGTGAAAACGGTATCTGGGAGCTGTTCCTGCCCGGGGTGAAAGCCGGGCAGCTGTACAAATACGAAATCATCGATTGCTATGGCAACACCCAACTGAAAGCCGATCCTTACGCCTTTGAAGCGCAGATGCGACCGGATACGGCTTCCCTGGTGACGCCACTGCCGGAGGTGGTGGAAAATACCCCGGAACGCCAACGCGCCAACGATTTTGATCGGCCGATCTCCATCTACGAAGTGCATCTGGGGTCGTGGCGGCGCCACACCGACGACAATTTCTGGCTCAGCTACGGCGAGCTGGCGGTGCAGTTGATCGATTACGTCAAAGACATGGGATTCACCCATATCGAGCTGTTGCCGATTAACGAGCACCCCTTCGACGGCAGTTGGGGTTATCAGCCGTTGGGGCTTTACGCCCCGACCCGACGTTTCGGCACGCCGGCCGATTTCAAAGCCTTTGTGGCGGCGGCGCACCGGGCCGGCATCAATGTGATCCTGGACTGGGTGCCGGGGCATTTCCCCAGCGACGCCTACGGTTTGGCGAATTTCGACGGCACCGCGCTGTATGAATACGCCGACCCGCGCGAAGGCTTCCATCAGGACTGGAATACGCTGATCTACAACTATGGCCGCAATGAGGTACGCAACTACCTGGCGGGCAATGCCCTTTACTGGATGGAACGTTACGGCATCGACGCTCTGCGCGTCGATGCCGTGGCCTCGATGATCTACCGCGATTACAGCCGCGCCGAAGGCGAGTGGGTGCCGAATTATTACGGCGGCAACGAGAACCTGGAGGCCATCGCCTTCCTGCGCTACACCAACCAGACCGTCGGCAAGGAGCGGCCCGGCGCGGTGACGCTGGCGGAGGAATCCACCGATTACCCGGGGGTCACGCTACCGCCGGACGCCAATGGGTTGGGGTTCCACTACAAATGGAACCTAGGCTGGATGCACGACACGCTCGACTACATGCAGTGCGATCCGGTACACCGCAAATATCATCACAATCAGATGACCTTCGGCATGCTGTACGCCTACACCGAGAACTTCGTGCTGCCGATTTCCCATGACGAAGTGGTGCACGGCAAAAAATCGATTCTCGACCGCATGCCCGGCGACGCCTGGCAGAAGTTCGCCAACCTGCGCGCCTATTACGGTTTTATGTGGGCGCATCCGGGCAAAAAACTGCTGTTTATGGGCTGCGAGTTTGCCCAGGGGCGCGAATGGAATTTCGATACCAGCCTCGACTGGCATCTGCTGGAAGGCCTGGACGGCTGGCATCACGGCGTGCAGCGGCTGGTGCGCGATCTCAACCACTGCTATCAGCAGCAGGCGCCGTTGTATGAGCGTGACTACCGTCCGGACGGCTTCGAATGGCTGGTGGTGGACGACCACGACAACTCGGTGTTTGCCTTTGCCCGTTACGACTCGCAGGGCAACGAGCTGATCGCCGTCAGCAACTTTACCCCGGTGCCGCGCCACCACTACCGCATCGGTATCTCCCGCCCCGGCGAGTATCGGGAAATCCTTAATACCGACTCGCACCATTATCACGGCAGCAATACCGGTAACCAGGGCCGCGTGGTGTCGGACCCGATCGGCAACCACGGCCGCGAGCATTCGATTAGCGTGACCGTACCGCCGCTGGCGACGATCTACCTGCTGCGGGAGGCGCAATGACTGAGCTGACGCCCGGCATCGCCGCGCCTCTCGGGGCGCATTATGACGGTAGCGGCATCAACTTTACCCTGTTTTCCGCCCACGCCACCGGCGTGGAACTGTGCCTGTTCGACGGGCAACAGCGCGAGGTGCGTTTGCCTCTGCCGGCGCGCAGCGGTGATATCTGGCACGGCTATCTGCCGGGCGGCAAACCGGGCCAGCGCTACGCTTACCGGGTGCACGGCCCGTTTGATCCCGCGCAGGGGCTGCGGTTTAACCCTAACAAACTGCTGCTGGATCCCGCCGCGCGCGCGGTCGAGGGGCCGGTGGCGGACGATCTGGAACTGCATGGCGGCTACGACCGGCCGGACCCGCAGGACAGCGCAGAGGTAATGCCGAAGTGCGTGGTCATCGACGAAGCCTACGATTGGCAGGATGATCGCCCGCCGGCCACGCCGTGGGGCAAAACGGTGATTTACGAAGCGCACGTGCGCGGCCTCACTCTGCTGCACCCGGATATCCCGCCGGTGCTGCGCGGCAGTTTCGCAGCTCTCGGGCATCCGGTGATGATCGCCCATTTCAAGCGCCTCGGCATCACGGCGCTGGAACTGCTGCCGGTACAGCAGCATAGCTCCGAGCCGCGTCTACAGCGTCTCGGGCTGATTAACTACTGGGGATATAACGTGCTGGCGCCCTATGCGCCGGATAACCGTTATTGCAGCCTGCGCACCGACATGACGCCGCTGCGTGAATTTCGCGATGCGGTGAAGGCGCTGCACAAGGCCGGTATCGAGGTGATCCTCGACGTAGTGTTCAACCACAGCGCCGAGCTGGACATGGACGGGCCGACGCTGTCGCTGCGCGGTATCGATAACCCGGAGTATTACTGGCTGACTCCCGACGGGGGATACGTTAACGACACCGGCTGCGGCAACACGCTGCGGTTGGATAAACCGCAGGGCGTGGCCTGGGTGATGGACTGTCTGCGTTTCTGGGTGAGCGAATGTCATGTCGACGGTTTTCGCTTCGATTTGGGTAGCGTACTGGGACGCACCCCGGCGTTCGATCGCGATGCGCCGCTGTTCCAGGCGATGCTGGCGGACGATTTGCTGTCGCGCTGCAAGCTGATCGCCGAGCCGTGGGACATTGGCCCCGGCGGTTATCAGGTGGGCGCTTTTCCGGGGCGCTTCGCCGAGTGGAATGACCATTACCGGGATGATATGCGTCGCTTTTGGCTGCAGGGCGATTTGCCGCTTGGCCAGTTTGCCCAACGCTTTGCCGGTTCCAGCGATTTGTTCAACCAACGCGGGCGTGCGCCGTACGCCGGCATCAACATGCTGACCGCTCATGACGGGTTTACCCTGCAGGATCTGGTCAGTTTTAACCGCAAGCACAACCAGCTTAACGGTGAAGGCAACCGTGACGGCAGCGACCATAATTTCAGCTATAACCACGGTGTTGAAGGCCCGATTGCCGACGACGCCATTGTGCAACGCCGCAGGGCCAGCCGGCAGGCGCTGCTTGCCACGTTGTTGCTGTCCCAGGGGACGCCGATGCTGCTGGCCGGCGATGAGCATGGACACAGCCAGCAGGGGAACAACAATGCCTATTGTCAGGACAACGTCATCACCTGGCTCGACTGGGCCAAGGCGGATGACTCGCTCACCGCTTATACCGCAGCGCTGATTCACCTGCGCCGGCAGATCCCCGCTCTGCAGCAAGACCGCTGGTGGCAGGAGGGCGACGGCAGCGTGCAGTGGCTGAACGCCCAAGGGCTGCCGCCTGCGGCGCAAGAATGGGAGCAGGGAGATTTGCAATTGCAGATCCGCTTGTCGCAGCGCTGGCTGGTGGTGGTTAACGCCACGCCGCAGCCGGTGGAGATGAGGTTGCCTGCGGGCGATTGGCAGGTTGTCGCCCCTTTTACTCAGGAAGGACCGCAGGCGGTTTTACCCGCCTGGAACCAGGCTGCGCACTCGATTTGCGTGCTGGTACAGAAATAATAAAAGGAGTCAGCTATGGTTAGGTTTGAAAATAAAGACCCCCTGATGTTGGCGCGCCAACTGCCGATTAAGTCCGTTGCTCTGATTCTGGCCGGCGGCCGCGGTTCGCGCTTGAAAGATTTAACCTCAACCCGTGCCAAGCCTGCCGTCCACTTTGGCGGTAAGTTCCGCATCATTGATTTTGCCCTGTCGAACTGCCTGAACTCGGGTATCCGCCGTATCGGCGTGATCACCCAATATCAGTCCCATACTCTGGTGCAGCATATTCAGCGCGGCTGGTCGTTCCTCAATGAAGAGATGAACGAATTTGTCGATCTGCTGCCGGCCCAGCAACGCCTCAGTACCGAGCATTGGTACAAGGGCACGGCGGATGCGGTGTACCAGAACCTGGACATCATCCGCCGCTACGATGCCGAGTACGTGGTGATCCTGGCGGGCGATCACATCTACAAGATGGATTACTCGCGCATGCTGATCGATCACGTCGAAAAGGGCGCGCAGTGCACGGTCGCCTGCTTGCCGGTGCCGCGCGATGAGGCCAGCGAATTCGGCGTGATGGAAGTCGATGAGAACGATCTGATCCTCGAGTTCCTGGAAAAACCGAGCAATCCGCCGCCAATGCCGGGTAACCCGGAGATGTCGCTGGCCAGCATGGGGATCTACATCTTTAACGCCGACTATCTGTTCCAACTGCTGGAAGAGGATATGTCGACCCCCGGCTCCACCCACGATTTCGGCAAGGATCTGATCCCGAAAATCACCGCTCAGAAAGCGGCGTGGGCGCACCCGTTCACGCTGTCTTGCGTCACCTCCAACCCCGATCTGCCGCCGTACTGGCGCGACGTAGGCACGCTGGAAGCTTACTGGCGCGCCAACCTCGATCTGGCCTCGGTGACGCCGGAACTGGACATGTATGACCGCGCCTGGCCGATCCGTACCCATATGGAGCCGCTGCCGCCGGCCAAGTTCGTGCAGGACCGTTCCGGCAGCCACGGCATGACCATGAATTCGCTGGTGTCCGGCGGCTGCATCGTCTCAGGTTCGGTGGTGGTGCATTCGGTGCTGTTCCCGCGGGTGCGGGTGAACTCGTTCTGCACCATCGACTCTACCGTATTGCTGCCGGACGTAAACGTCGGCCGTTCCTGCCGCCTGCGGCGCTGCATCATTGACCGCGCCTGCCACATTCCCGAGGGCATGGTGATTGGCGAAAACGCCGATGAAGACAGCAAACGCTTTTATCGCTCGGAAGGCGGCATTGTGCTGGTGACGCGCGAAATGCTGTCAAAGTTGTGAGTTAAGGTTGTCGGCGGAACGATGATACCGCCGCCTTGTGAATGGACTGATGGCTTGCAAAACGCGGAATTTACAACAGCGGCAAGCCTGCTTCTTTGCCGACTTCAGGAGTGATAATGCAGGTTTTACACGTATGTTCTGAAATGTTCCCTCTGTTGAAAACCGGGGGGCTCGCAGACGTGGTTGGCGCATTACCGGCGGCTCAAATTGCCGAGGGCGGCGACGTTCGGGTGCTATTGCCCGCTTTTCCTGACGTGCGTAATGGTATACCGGACTCCGTGCTGGTGGCGGAAATCGATTCGTTCGCCGGCCGGGTCGGCCTGCGCTACGGTACCTATCATGGCGTGGGCATCTACCTGATTGACGCCCCCTGGCTGTATGACCGGCCAGGCAGCCCTTATCATGACCAGTCGATGAATGCCTATTCCGACAACCATCGGCGTTTTGCCCTGTTGGGCTGGATCGCCTGCGAGTTGGCCAAGGGGTTGGACCGCTACTGGCGGCCGCAGGTAGTGCACGCCCATGACTGGCACGCCGGCCTGGCCTGTGCCTATCTGGCGGCCAACGGCCACCCGGCTCGTTCGATTTTCACCGTGCACAACCTGGCCTATCAGGGGCTGTTCTCCTCCCATCACGTGGCTGAACTGTGGCTGCCGCCTTCGTTTTACAACGTTTACGGCCTGGAGTTTTACGGCCAGATGTCGTTCCTGAAAGCCGGGCTGTATTACGCCGACCATATCACCGCCGTCAGCCCGACCTACGCGCGGGAAATCACCCGGCCGGAGTTCGGTTGCGGCATGGAAGGGTTGTTGCAGGAACGCCAGCGGCAGGGGCGGTTGAGCGGCATTCTTAACGGCGTGGACGACAATATTTGGGATCCGTCCCACGATCCGCGATTGACCGCCCGCTACGATGCCGAAGATTTGAAGAACAAGACCAAGAACAAGCTGCACCTGCAAAAAGCGATGGGCCTGAAGGTGGACGAGTCGCTGCCGGTGTTTGCGGTGGTGAGCCGCCTGACCAGCCAGAAAGGTCTGGATCTGGTATTGGAAGCGCTGCCGGCATTGCTCGAGCAGGGGGGCCAACTGGCGCTGTTAGGGGCCGGCGATGCGGTGTTGCAGCAGGCGTTTCTGGCCGCCGCCGCCGACTATCCGGAACAGGTTGGCGTACAGATTGGTTATCACGAGGCGTTCTCGCACCGGATTATCGGTGGGGCCGATGTGATCATGGTGCCGAGCCGTTTCGAACCTTGCGGGCTGACCCAGCTCTACGGCCTGAAATACGGCACGCTGCCCTTGGTGCGCCGCACCGGCGGGCTGGCGGACACGGTGGTGGACTGTGCGCTGGAGAATCTGGCCGACGGCACCGCCAGCGGATTTGTGTTTGATGATTGTGATGCCGCCGCACTGGGCAACGCTATCCGGCGCGCCATGGTGCTGTGGAGCAGGCCAAAGCATTGGCGTCACGTACAGCGCCACGCCATGAGCGTGGATTTTGGCTGGCAGATTGCGGCAAAGGATTATCTGTCGCTTTATCAACGGTTGTTATAGTCGTAATACGGGTGTCTGGTTAGCTTGCATGCAGCAAGCATCCGTACTTGTAGGTTGTAGGGGCGCAGCATGCTGTGCCCATATTCAGCGGGGCGTTGATATTCCGAAGAATATGGCGCCCCCTTCAGGGGATAGAAAAGCTATGACTTCACCGATTAGTTACACCTCACCCACGGTCAGTGTTGAAGCGCTGAAACATTCCATCGCCTATAAGCTGATGTTTATTGTCGGCAAGGATCCGGCTATCGCCAACCAGCATGACTGGCTGAATGCCGTGCTGTTTGCGGTGCGCGATCGCATGGTGGAACGCTGGCTGCGTTCCAACCGCGCCCAGCTTTCCCAGGATGTGCGGCAGGTCTATTACCTGTCGATGGAATTCCTGCTCGGACGCACGCTTTCCAACGCGCTGTTGTCGATGGGGATTTACCAGGATATCGATGACGCGTTGAATGAAATGGGGCTGAGCCTCGGTGAATTGCTGGAGGAAGAGAACGATCCGGGGCTGGGCAACGGGGGGTTGGGGCGGTTGGCGGCCTGTTTCCTCGATTCGCTGGCGACGCTGGCGCTGCCGGGACGCGGCTACGGCATCCGCTACGAATACGGCATGTTCAAGCAGAACATCGTTAACGGCCAGCAGATGGAGTCACCGGACTACTGGCTGGAATACGGCAACCCGTGGGAGTTCCCGCGCCACAACACCCGATACAAGGTGCGCTTCGGCGGGCGAATTCAGCAGGAAGGCGCCAAGGCGCGCTGGCTGGAAACCGAAGAGGTGTTGGCCATCGCTTACGATCAGGTGATCCCCGGTTTTGATACCGACGCCACCAACACGCTGCGGCTGTGGAGCGCCCAGGCCAGTAACGAAATCAACCTAGGTAAATTCAATCAGGGGGATTATTTCGCGGCGGTTGAGGATAAAAACCACTCGGAGAACGTATCGCGCGTATTGTACCCGGACGACTCCACCTATTCCGGGCGCGAACTTCGGCTGCGGCAGGAGTATTTCCTGGTGTCGGCCACGGTGCAGGATATCCTCAACCGCCACTGGACGATGCATAAAACCTTCGACAATCTGGCGGACAAGATTGCCATTCACCTGAATGACACTCACCCGGTGTTGTCTATCCCCGAACTGATGCATCGGCTGATCGACGATCACAAGTTCAGTTGGCTCGACGCCTGGGCCGTCGTGGAACGGGTATTCTCCTACACCAACCACACGCTGATGAGCGAAGCGCTGGAGACCTGGCCGCTGGACATGATCGGCCGGATCCTGCCGCGTCACTTGCAGTTGATCTTCGAGATCAACGATCACTTCCTCAAGCACGTGCAGGAAGTGGTGCCGGGCGACAACGAGCTGCTGGCGCGGGTGTCGATCATTGACGAGACCAATGGCCGCCGGGTACGCATGGCGTGGCTGGCGGTGGTAGCCAGCCATAAGGTCAACGGGGTTTCCGCACTGCATTCCGAGCTGATGGTGCAATCGCTGTTTGCCGACTTTGCGCGCATTTTCCCCGATCGTTTCTGCAACAAAACCAACGGCGTCACGCCGCGCCGCTGGCTGGGGTTGGCCAACCGGCCGCTTTCCGCCGTGCTTGACGACAGCATTGGCCAGACCTGGCGCACCGATCTCAGCCAACTGAGCGAGCTCAAAGCCAACATCGATTTCCCCAGTTTTCTGCAGGCGGTTCAGGCTGCCAAACGGCAAAACAAGGAGCGGTTGGCGAAGTACATCGCCAAAACCCTGAATGTGGTGGTCAACCCGGATGCGTTGTTCGATGTGCAGATCAAACGCATTCATGAGTACAAACGGCAACTGCTCAATGTACTGCACGTGATCACGCTGTATAACCGCCTGTTGCAGGATCCGGAGACCGAGCGCGTGCCGAGGGTCGTGATCTTCGCCGGCAAAGCTGCGTCGGCCTATTATGCGGCTAAGCAGATCATTCGCCTGATCAACGATGTGGCGAAGGTGATCAATAACGATCCGCGCGTGCACACCCAGTTGAAGGTCGTATTTATTCCGAACTACAGCGTCAGTCTGGCGCAGTTGATCATTCCGGCGGCGGACCTTTCCGAGCAGATCTCGCTGGCGGGCACCGAGGCGTCGGGCACCAGCAACATGAAGTTCGCCCTTAACGGCGCGCTGACCATCGGCACGTTGGACGGCGCCAACGTAGAGATGCTGGAGCATGTGGGTGAAGAGAACATCTTTATCTTCGGCAATACCGCCGAGCAGGTGGAAGAGTTGCGCCGCAACGGCTACAACCCGCATCTGTACTATGAGCAAGATCCCGAACTGCATCAGGCGCTGACCCAGATCGCCACCGGCGTATTCAGCCCGGAGGAGCCAAAGCGCTACAGCAATCTGTTTGATTCGCTGGTGAATTTGGGCGATCACTACCAGCTGCTGGCCGATTACCGCAGCTATGTGGATACGCAGGACAAGGTGGATGAGGTGTACCGCAATCAGGATGACTGGACGCGGCGGGCGATCTTGAATATCGCCAACATGGGGTATTTTTCTTCCGACCGCACCATTCAGGAGTATGCGGACGAAATCTGGCACATCAAACCGATCAAGCTGTAATGCAAAAGGGCCGGATATCCGGCCCTTTGAGAATGTTGACAAAGTTCTTTGCAGATAAAGGGTTTACTTTGACTGCTAATGAAGCAAAGGATGAGCTCTTCTGCTTTACCCCAAAGGTTCGAAAACCACGTTTTTCGGACCTTTGTCGCTAATCTGAAGGGCCGGATATCCGGCCCTTTTCATCTTCAATGGCTCAGGAAGCCAGAGAGAGCGTTTTCGTTTTCGTGTGTTGCGCCAGCCAGGCTTTCACCCGCGCCTGCTGTGCATCATCCAGCCACATGCCCAGTTTGGTACGGCGCCAGATGGCGTCTTCCAACTCGACCACCCACTCTTTCTCTACCAGGTAGCGTAGTTCGGCTTCATACAGGCCGTGGCCAAACTCTTCGCCCAGATCGCTGAGGCCGTTGGCATTCGCCAGGATCAGCTCGCTGTGGCTACCGTAGGTGCGGGCGTAGCGGCGCGCCAGGGATTCCGGCAACCAGCCGTGTTCGCGACGCAGTTTGGCGGCATAGCTGTCGCGATCGCCACCGATGTCGCCGCCGGGCAGAGAACCGTTTTTGGTCCACGCCGGGCCGCAGCCAGGGTAGTAATGCGCCAGTTTTTCCATCGCATGTTCAGCCAGCTTGCGATAGGTGGTCAGTTTACCGCCGAACACCGACAGCAGCGGCGCTTTGCCCTGCTCGTCATGCACGTCCAGCGTGTAGTCGCGGGTCACCGCCTGTGGCGAATCAGACTCGTCATCGCACAGCGGACGCACACCGGAGTAGGTCCAGACGATGTCGTCACGGCCCAACTGCTTCTTGAAGTGGTCGTTGTACACTTTCAGCAGGTAGTCGATTTCGTTATCGTCGATCTTCACGTCTTTCGGATCGCCGTGGTATTCCACGTCGGTGGTGCCGATGATCGAGAATTCGTCATTCCACGGGATCACGAACACGATGCGGTGGTCTTCGTTTTGCAGAATATAGGACTGCGGCTGATTGTGAGCGCGCGGCACCACAATGTGGCTGCCTTTGATCAGGCGGATGCCGTACGGGGATTTCAGCTTCAGGCCGTCGTCAAAGAAGTGTTTCACCCAAGGGCCGGTGGCGTTGACCAGGCCCTTGGCGCGCCAGGTAAAGGTTTTACCGCTGTCGACGTCAACCGCTTCCACCATCCACAGGCCGTTTTCACGCCATGCGCGGGTCACTTTGGTGCGGGTGCGCACTTCGCCGCCGCGTTTTTCCACTTCCTGCGCGTTCAGCACCACCAGACGAGCGTCGTCGACCCAGCAGTCGGAATATTCGAAACCGCGCTTCAGTTCAGGCTTCAGTACCGATTCTGGTCCAAAGCGCAAACTCTTGCTGCCCGGCAGGCTGGTGCGTTTGCCCAGGTGATCGTACAGGAACAGGCCGATGCGGATCATCCAGGCCGGGCGCAGATGCGGCTGGTGCGGCAGGCGGAAACGCATGGGGAACGCGATGTGCGGCGCCAGCTTCAGCAACACTTCACGCTCGGCCAGCGCTTCGCTCACCAGGCGGAATTCGTAGTGTTCCAGGTAGCGCAGGCCGCCGTGGATCAGTTTGGAACTGGCGGAAGACGTAGCGCAGGCCAAGTCTTGCGCTTCCAGTAGCAGTACGGACAGCCCGCGCCCGGCAGCATCTGCTGCGATGCCGGCACCGTTGATGCCGCCACCGATAACGATCAAGTCTTTGGTTTCCACGTCAACTTCCTCCAGATGTTCGAAATAGCTCTTTCATGTTCGTTTTCGCTCATGATTGTAATCAAAAACCAACAAACAAGCCAAGACTTAACCAAACAAAAACATTTAGGCGTGATAGAGGTAACAGTTTGGTGATAGTAGTTATACAAAGAAAAGGGATATTCCGGCTGGCAACGCCGGGCTCAGTAGGCTGAGCCCGGGTAAAAACGGCGGGGTGACGGCGCGGCAGGCTGCGCCCATTGGGTTAGACGAGAAGGGCGGAGATCAGCACAGCTCCAACTGCACGTCGTACTGTTCGATGATTTTCATCACGCTTGGCGGCGGTAACTGGTCGGTAAACAGGTAGTCGATCAGGTTCATATTGCCGAGGTTGACCATCGCATTGCGGCCGAATTTGGAATGGTCGGTCACCAGCATTACGCAGCGCGAGTTTTCGATAATTGCGCGTTTGGTGCGCACTTCATGGTAGTCGAATTCGAGCAGCGAGCCGTCCATGTCGATGCCGCTGATGCCGAGAATGCCGTAATCGAGCCGGAACTGGGAGATAAAATCCAGCGTGGCCTCGCCCATGATGCCGCCATCGCGGGTGCGCACTTCGCCGCCGGCCAGGATCAGGCGGAAATCTTCCTTGGCGGTCAGCAGGGTGGCGACGTTCAGGTTATTGGTCACCACGCGCAGGTTTTTGTGGTTCATCAGCGCGTGAGCGACCGCTTCCGGCGTGGTGCCGATGTCGATAAACAGCGTGGCGCCGTCGGGGATCTGGCTGGCGACGCGCTGGGCGATACGCGCTTTCTCTTCCGACCACATCACTTTGCGATCGTTATAAGCGGCATTGACCGAGCTGGAAGGCAACGCAGCGCCGCCGTGATGGCGCTGAATTTTGTTCTGATCGGCAAGGTCATTCAAATCGCGGCGAATCGTTTGCGGACTGACGTCAAAATGTTCGACCAGTTCTTCCGTACTGACATAACCTTGCAGGCGCACCAGCTCGATAATTGCGTCATGACGCTGTGTTTGCTTCACGATAATCCCCTAAAACGCCTGGCTTGTACCTGGCTGTTATTGTTCGTTGTGCGCGCGATGACGCGTGTCCCAAAATGCCATCAATAACCCTAACACTAAACCGGCCACGTGTGCCGCGTTAGCGATCGACATTCCTAAAATATCGAAATACCCGGCCACCAGCCAGAGCACCGAAAATACCATCAGGCCGCGCGGCAGCATCAGGCCGCGTTCCGGTGCCCGTTCGCCGCTGAGCCAGCTGTAGCCCATCAGCGCATAGACCACGCCGGACAGGCCGCCGAACAACGCGCCGCTGAACAGTGACTGCGCCCAACCGCTGAAGAAGGCCGATACCACCGCCAGCACGAACAGCTTGCCGGTGCCGAGGCGTTTTTCCAGCGGGCCGCCGAGATACCACCACCACAGCAGGTTAAAGGCGATGTGCAGCAGCGAAAAATGCAAAAACGCGTGGCTGACCCAGCGCCACAGCTGCGGGTATTGGCTGCTGTCCTGCGGCCAGGAGAGCCAGTACATCACGGTGTCATCGCCCATCGCCTGCATCAGGATATACACCGCAATGCACAGCACCATCACGCCCAGCGTCAGCGGCCCGGCCTTGCTGCGCAAGGTTTGCAGATAGGAGTAGCCTGGGTAGTGCAGATCGGCGCCGGTGTTGCCGGTTTCCCAACTGGCGGCCTGATAGCGGCGGTTGAGCGGATCGACCAGGAACTGCTGCAACTCGTGCTGCACCTGATCCAGATGGCTGTCGTCAGCCAACCAGATTTCCGCCGCCTCGCCGGTATTGTGCACGCTAAGTTCAATGCCCTGTGTCGCCATGTAGTCGACAAAGGCCTGAGCCAGGCGGGGGTTGGATACGGCGATTACTCGAACCATAGATATTCCGTTTCATATACCCGTCGCCTTTCAAGCCTCGGCGTTGTTGGCTGCTCACCCCAGTCGCTTACCTGAGTATGCTCCGGGGGATTTACACCCTTGCCGCCTGGCCGCAGCTTGAAATTCATAGGGTAAAGATAAGTTGGACCGTCGGTTTGCCGCCGACGGCGTTGACGGCTGATTATACCGTTGAAATCTTGAACGCAGGCAAGGGATCTGCGAAAAACCAGTAAAAACACCCACTAACGGGCCTGTGGCGGCTTATCAATCCCGCGGTTTTCCCGCTATGGGCCGGCGAATATTGCAGCGATTTTTGTTTACTTCCGTTTAGCCCTGCAACATATGATCACAGTCACTTTTTAACCACCGGGGGTCCCTTACTCTCAAAAACAGGTGCTGAGGTGACTATGTTTCTCGAAGAACGACGCAATAACATTCTGGATTATCTGGATAAATATGAACGCGTTAGCGTGGCGTACCTGGCCACGTCTTTTGCGGTGACCAAAGAAACCATCCGCAGCGATTTAAACGTGCTGGCGCAACTGGGGTTAGTGCAGCGCTGTCACGGCGGCGCGATAGTCATCCGCCGCAGCCTGCAGGCCAAATTAATTACCGAAACCGACGGCACGTTCGAAGTGCTGTTAAGGCGCCTGGAAAGCCAGAAAAGAAAGGTGCAGGAGCCGGAGAGAGGAAAAAACATGCGAGGCAAGGTCTGTATTCTGGGGTCATTCAATGTCGATATCGTCGCCAGAGTGGCGCGCTTTCCCAAAGGCGGCGAATCGCTGCTGGCGCTAGGCAGTACGCTCGGCCCCGGCGGCAAGGGGGCCAATCAGGCGATGGCCGCCAGCCGGGCCGGCGCTCAGGTGCATTTCGTGTCCAAAGTGGGCAAAGATCAGTTCAGCCAGTTCGCTTTCGACCATCTCTCTGCGTCGGAAATCCACTCGTTCACTTTATACCAATCGGAAACCGAGCCGACCGGCAACGCCATCATTTATGTTTCGCAGCAGGACGGCGAGAACATGATCGCCATTTATTCCGGCGCCAATAAAACCATCACCGACGAAGAAGTGGCTGCAATCGCCCCGGAGCTGGCCGGCGCGGAGGTTCTGCTGGTGCAGCTGGAGAATAACTTTAACGCCACGCTGAACGCGATGAAGCTGGCCAATGCGTTGGGGATACGGGTGATCCTCAATCCTGCGCCTTACTCCGCCGACGCGCTGCAATGCCTGGAATATGTCGATGTGATCACCCCGAATGAAACCGAGGCCTCGCTGCTGTCCGGCGTGGAGGTCACGGATTTGAACAGCGCCAAAGAGGCGGCGCAGCGTATCGCCGCGCTGGGCGCCCGACGGGTCATCATCACCATGGGAGCGCGCGGAGCGATGATCCTCGAAGGTTCTCAGTTCCAGCATATTCCCGCATTCCCGGCGTTGAGCGTCGATACCACCGGCGCGGGAGATGCGTTCAACGGCGCCTTCGCCGCGGCTATCGCCACCGGGCAAACGATTGCCCAGGCGGCAACCTATGCCGCCGCCTTCGCGTCACTGGCGGTGGAAAGAGAAGGGGCGTCCAACATGCCGCAACATCAACAGGTGGTGGCTCGTCTGAGCCAGCGCTGATCCCTAATCAAACAACACCATTGTCTGCCGCGTCAGCGCGGTGTGAGGAGCAAAAATGAAGAACATCGAGGGCATTGTGCCGGTAATGCTAACGCCGTTTACCGCTCGTAACGAGATCGACTATCCGGGTCTGGCGCGCCTGATCGACTGGTATTTGCAGAGTGGCGTCGATGCGTTGTTCGCCGTTTGTCAGTCCAGCGAGATGCAGTTCCTCAGCCTGGCGGAACGGGTCGAGCTGGCGCGTTTTGTGGTGCAGCGGGTAGACGGCCGGGTGCCGGTTATCGCTTCCGGCCATATCAGCGACGCGCTGGAGCAGCAAATTGAAGAGCTGCAGGCGATGGCGCAAACCGGCATCGACGCGCTGGTGCTGGTGACCAACCATCTTGACCCGCAACGCCAGGGCAGCGCGGCATTTTTCGCCACGCTGGACAGCCTGCTGGCGGCGTTGCCGGCTAGCATGCCGCTGGGCCTGTACGAATGCCCGGCGCCTTATCGCCGTTTGCTGAGCGATGAAGAGCTGAGCTATTGCGCCAACAGCGGCCGTTTTGTCGTGCTGAAGGACGTCAGTTGCGATCTGCCGACCGTGACGCGTCGGGTGGCATTAACCGCAGGGACGCCGCTGAATATCATCAATGCCAACGCCGCTATCGCCTGGCCGGCGATGCAGGCCGGCTCCAAAGGGTTCAGCGGGGTGTTCACCAATTTCCACCCGGAGCTGTACCACTGGCTGTATCACCACGGCGCGCAGCGGCCTGAGCTGGCGCAGGAACTGGCGACCTTCCTGTCGTTGGCGGCGGTCACGGAGACGCTGGGTTACCCGAAAAACGCCAAGATCTATCACCAGCGTTTGGGCACTTTCGACAGCGAGCTGTGCCGGGTAAATCAGGACGACGTGCTGGAGAAATTCTGGGGGCTGGGTGTGCTGCTGGATCAAATCCGCAGCGGCACCGGGTTCTACCAGCAAAAAATTGCCGGTTAAGGCTGTGCGGGAAGATGGCGACATCCTCCCGCGGTTCAACAACACCGCTGTACCTACTACACCCGCTAAAACTATCACTACACGGGGAACACCATCATGATGCTTTGCGATCTGCAGGACTGGGCGCGGGAAAAACACGCGTTTCATCCGATTATTCACCAGGCCATCGCGTTTATTGAACGCACTGATTTTGCCACGCTGCAACCCGGTAAAATCGACATTATTCCCGGCAAGATGTTTTGTCTGTTGCAGGAAATGAGCACCGTGCCGGCGCAGCAAATGCGCCCTGAGTCGCACTTTGACCACGTTGACGTGCAGTACCTGTTGCAGGGGGAAGAAACCATCGGCGTGGCGCGCCGCCGGGGCGATGAACCCGTGGCGGAAGAGCGGCGCCACCACGACATCGTGTTTTACCAAAAGGTGCAAAATGAAATGGCGGTCCCGCTGCTGCCAGGCACCTTTGCGGTATTTTTCCCGCACGATCTGCATCGCCCTTGCTGTCAAACCCACGGTGAGTGTTTTATCCGCAAAGCCGTGATCAAAATTCACCTCAGCCTGTTTACGGAGCCGCAATCATGAAAGAGGCGACTTCTGCGCTGCATGCATCGGCCGCCGCACCGGCGGCGCCGATCTCCCGTTTGCGCTGGGGCATTATCCTGATCCTGTTGATTGCCGCGGTGGTGAACTATCTCGATCGCGCCAACCTGAGCATCGCCAATACCACTATCGCCCGGGAGTTTGGCTTTTCCTCGACCGAAATGGGCCTGCTGCTGTCGGCGTTTTTGTGGCCTTACGCGCTCGCCAACCTGCCCGCCGGCTGGCTGGTGGACAAACTGGGGCCGAAGAAAATGTTTTCCTGGGCACTGGGGTTGTGGTCGGCATTTACCGTGATGGCGGCGTTCGTCAACAGCTACTCGATGTTCTATGGCCTGCGGATGCTGCTGGGCGTATCGGAATCCCCGTTTTTCACGTCGGGGATCAAGATCACCCATCGCTGGTTCTCGGAGAAAGAGCGTGGCCTGCCTACGTCGATCATCAACACCGGTTCGCAGATTGCCAACGCCATAGCTCCGCCGATCCTCACCGTGCTGCTGCTGACCCTGGGCTGGCGCGGCATGTTTATCGCCATTGGCCTGGCGGGCATTCCGCTGATGCTGGCCTGGCTGAAGTTTTACCGTGATCCGACGGCGCGGGAAGAGGCGATGATCCACGCCGAAAAACGTGCGGCGGCAAAAGCCGTCAACCAGGCGCAGGGAGGGAGCTGGGGTTCGCTGTTCCGCCATAGAACGACCTGGTTCATGATTTTGGGCAACTTTTCCATCATGTTCACCATCTGGGTTTACCTGACCTGGCTGCCGAGCTACCTGGAGAATTCGCTGGGCTTTAGCCTGAAGCAGACCGGTTGGATCGCCTCGATCCCGTTCTTTGCCGGCATTCTGGGGGTATTGTGCGGTGGGGCGATTTCCGATCGTTTGATTCGCCGCGGGGTGAAAGCGATCACCGCACGCAAGATCCCGATCGTCTGCGGTGCCGCGCTGGCGGCCTGCTGCGTGGCGCCGATCGCCTTTGTCGACAGTACGCCGCTGTGCATTTTATTGCTGTCGCTGGGGTATTTCTTCTCGCAGCTGCCTTCCGGCGTGATCTGGACGCTGGCGACGGATATCGCACCGAAACAGCAGGTGGCTTCGTTGGGGGCGATTCAGAACTTTGGCGGTTTCCTCGGTGCGGCGATGGCGCCGATTGTCACCGGGGTGATCCTCGACCTGACCGGGCAGTTCACCAACGTGTTCTTGCTGGGGGCGGGTTTGCTGATGCTGGGGGCATTGAGCTACGGCCTGTTTGTCAAACGGCCGATGGCGGCGGAGTAACAAAGGAAGAGGGCGCAGGATGCGCCCTGATTTTTACGCTGAAGTTTCAACGTCCTGCGGGTACTGGCGTGCCCAGGCTTCAAAACCGCCATCAATGCTGTACACCGCATCAAACCCCTGATTCAGCAGGTATTGCGCCGCGCTGCGGCTGCTGTTGCCGTGGTAGCACATCACCATCACCGGCCGGTCAAAGTCGTTGTGCTGCATGAATGTTTGCAGGCTGGCGTTGGTGAGGTGAAAGGCGCCCGGCGTGTGCCCGGCTTCAAAACTCTGCGGATCGCGGATGTCGACCAGAGCGGCGCTGTCTTCTTTCCAACGCGCGTAGGCTTGTTCAACGTTGATCGCTTCAAACTGTTCCATGACTTCTGACTGCCTTGTAATGAGAATATGCCGCCATTGTAACCAACTCTGCGGCAATTAAGACCAGAGCAACGCTGTGGTTTTTAGGCGCCGTAACCCATCATCTTCAGCAGTTGCTGCGCCTGCTGTACCGCTTCCTGACGGTGGGCCACGCCCAGCTTCTGATACAGATTGCGGATATGGGTTTTGATGGTGGTGGCCGCCACGTCCAGCTCGCCGGCGATCTGGTCGTTGCTGTAACCGGAATAAATCAGCCCCAGCACCTGCCATTCGCGCTGCGTCAGCGGGCTGGTGCGGATCAGTTCCGGCACCTGTGGGTGCGTTAGCAGCTTATCGACGAAGTTCTCGTCAAAATGCGCGAATTTATGCCGATGGTGCTGGTTGATGTCGCGCAGAATGCGCTGAGCGCGATGGTGCTCCAGCTCAGGCAGCGTATTGAGCTGAATCAGCTGACGCAGCTGCTGCGCCATCACTTCGCCCTCGATGACAAAGTGGCTGATAAATCCGGTGCGGCTGGCCAGGGACAGCGCCTCCATCAGGACCTTTTGCGCATCGCCTTTACGTTCCATCTGCCAGTAAAGCTGGTTGCTAAGCAGCAGGTTGCGGTTCAGATCGCTCACCAGCCGCAGGCGGCGGGCGTTTTCGTTCAGTTCATCCAGCACCACTTCGGCTTCTTCGTATTGGCCGAGCATGATTTGCACCCGGGCGATATTACGCCACTGGCCCTGCATAAAGTGGTTATCCGCCATGCCGGGTTTTTCGGTCTGGCGCAGCCATTGGGCGGCGGCGGCGGTGTCGCCGGTCATCTGCCAGTGGATCACCCGCGGTTTGTCGGCATTGGTCAGCCAATCGCGATGGTATTGGCTGCCGTGCAGCAGTGCTTCGCAACGCTGCAGGTGCGCATGGGCGTTATCCAGATCGCCGCGTGCCAGCGAGCATTTGGCCAGCATGGCGATGCACTGCAGCTGTTGCTGAGGTTGGAAGTTGGCCAGAATTTTCAGGCCCTGACGCGCCGCGTCTTCCGCTTCGTCCAGCCGTGACCAGGACCACAGGATCTGCGAACGGATACGCAGCAGGAACTCATGCATCGGCAACTGTTCCAGATGTTGTTCGCGCACCAGCTCAAAAGCCTTGTCCTGCGTCTCATAGGCGGCCTGCAGGAAACCCTGGGCAATCAGGATTTCGCTCTGTTGCAACAGCGCCCACAACGCGTAGTGATAAGCCTGATGGCGTCGCGCCATCTGCTCGGTTTGTTGCATCATCGGCAACGCGCGGGCCAGCTCGCCCTTGCAGTGATGGACTTCGCCGGTTACCGAGGTGGCGACGATGCGGCTATAATAACTGGAAAGCGGCAGAAACTTCAGCGCCTCGGTGGCCAGGCGTTCGGCCTCTTCCGGCTTGCCGGCGTTGATCGCCACCTGTGCGCGCAGGGCGTCGAATTCGGCATGCAGGGTCCGATCGACGTCGATTTTTTGATCGCGCATCGCCTGTTCGGCGCGTTCCAACAGGGTATTCACTTCGATGTAGCGGTGTTGGCTCTGCGCCAACCAGGCCTGCAACAGCGCCAGCTTGGGATTTTGGATCAAGCGTTCATACGGCAACGCATTCAGGCACTCTTCCAGCAGGGCCAGCTCGCTGTGATGGAACAGCGACCAGGCGTGTTGCAGCAGGATATCGCGCAGCATGCTGACGTCGCTGGCCGCCAGCGCGTGGTGAATCGCCTCCGCCGGGTAACCCAATGCCAGCCAGCCTTCGGCGGCGGCGCGGTGCAGCCCCGGTAGCTCCAGCGCCAGCTCCCATTGGCAGCGTTGGCGCAGGAAAGTGGCGAACAGCGGATGGAAGCAGAACCATTCGCCGGTGTCGTCCATGCGGTGGATAAACAGCCCCTGGCGCTCCAGTTCTTCCAGCCGTTGCTGGCCGTTATCTTCGCCGGTCAGGCGCACGATCAGCGCATCGTTCATTGAACGCAGCACCGAGCAGCGCAACAGGAAAGCGCGCGCCCCGGCATCGACGTGATCCAGCACTTCGTCCACCAGATAATCGGACAGGTGGCTGGCGTTCAGACCGGCCAGGCGTTTGGCGGATTGCTGTGCAGACGAGGTGGACTGCCGGGCAGACAGCGCAATCAGCTGCAACGCGGTGGCCCAACCTTCGACTTCATCGCACAGGCGGCTGCTGTCATGCTGTTCCATCGGCGCGGTCAGGCGGCAGTCGAAGAATTGTTTGGCTTCCTGATGGGTAAACGCCAGTTGCTGCGTGCCCATCTCCAGCAGTTGATCGCGCACGCGCAGGTTGGCGATGCCCAGCGGCGGCAGGGTACGGGACAGCAGGATCAGCGTCAGGTTTTCCGGCTGATGACGCAGGAAGAAGCGCATGGCTTCATGGATGACGTCATTGGTGATCAGGTGGTAATCGTCAATCACCAGGTACAGCGGCTGATGCCAGTCGGACAGCTCAATGAACAGCTGGGCGAACAGCGCCGACAGGCTGGCGTACTGATGTTTTTGGCTCAACGCTTCGCTCTTCACGCAGTGGCCGCCGCTGGCATGTTGCAAGGCGGCGATCAGGTAGCTGGCAAAGCGCTCGGGTTGGTTGTCGCTTTCATCCAGCGAGTACCAGCCCAAATCTGATTTGCCGGCTGCCCATTGTGCGACCAGCGTCGTTTTTCCGTATCCCGCCGGGCAATTAACCAATGTCAGGCGATAGTTTGCCGTGCCGGCTAATTTGGCCAGCAGGCGATCGCGGATCACGGTATTTTGCAGCCGTACCGGACGGCTCAGTTTTGATGGGATCAGCATAGTATTCCAGAGTGAAAATCGCGGCTCCCGTAGCCGTTGGCCTGCCCGAAGGGGTTCATTTCATCGCGACTCCTGCCGGGATCGGAGTAAAACTAATTATTTTATGGCTCGTAATTAATCACCCTCCTAACTTCTGACAACGTTAAACGTATTGCAACAAGGTTCATCTTCGGCTTGGAGTTAAATTGCTATTGATCACACTTTTTTACGTTTGCAGGCAAATCATTGCGCAATTGCGGCGTTGTGGGGCGGTTTGGTAACGCGGTTGAGGGAAAGCATTTCGATGCATGTACAAAACTTCATCAGCTGCATTAACTATGCTAATTTCATAGCGGGGATTTTCTGCTTATTCTCAGTGCTCGCGGCGTTCGTCGGCGGGCTTTTTTGCATCATGCAAGGGAGTCAAAAAGTGCCTGAGATCACAATTTTAGCTACGCCCCAATCCTCCTCCCCAGCTAATCCCCGGGCGGGATGATGCCTTCAACCTTTCTCCCCGGCACGATAACGGTAATTTGACCCACTTACTGGATAGAGAGTTTCCCTTATGTCACAGCCTATGCTTAAAAAGGATGCTTTTCTGGCGGCACTGACCCGTCAGTGGCAACGGTTTGGCCTCAGTTCTGCACAACAGATGACCCAGCACCAATGGTGGGAGGCGGTAAGCCGTGCGCTGGCCGAGCAGCTTGCTGCGCAGCCTGCGCCACGCAAAAGCGCCAAGCCGTTGCGCCATGTGAACTATATTTCGATGGAGTTTCTGATTGGCCGCCTGACGGCGAATAACCTGATTAACCTGGGCTGGTACGACACCGTCGAACAGGCGCTGGCGGAGCAGGATATCAAGCTGGCGGATCTGCTCGAGCAGGAAACCGATCCGGCACTGGGCAACGGCGGGCTGGGGCGCCTGGCGGCCTGTTTCCTGGACTCGATGGCGACGGTGGAGCAACCGGCCACCGGTTATGGTCTCAATTACCAATACGGGCTCTTCCGCCAGTCGTTCAGCGAAGGTCAGCAGCAAGAAGCGCCGGATAACTGGCAGCGCGAAAGCTACCCGTGGTTCCAGCACAATGCCGCGCTGTCGGTGGATGTGGGTATCGGCGGGAAACTGGAAAAACTGGCCGATGGCCGCGAACTGTGGCGTCCGGCGTTTACCCTGCGTGGCGAAGCCTGGGATCTGCCGGTGCTGGGCTTCCGTAATGGCGTGACCCAACCTCTGCGCCTGTGGCAGGCGACCCATCAGCACCCGTTCGATCTGGGGGATTTCAACGACGGCAAATTCCTGCAGGCGGAGAAGCAGGGCGTAGAAGCCGCCAAGCTGACCAAGGTACTGTACCCGAACGACAACCATCAGGCGGGTAAGCGTCTGCGCCTGATGCAGCAATATTTCCAGTGCGCCTGTTCGGTGGCGGATATCCTGCGCAAACACCATCAGGCCGGCCGCAAGATTGAAGACCTGCCTAAGTACGAAGTGATTCAACTCAACGACACTCACCCCACCATCGCCATCCCGGAAATGCTGCGCATTCTGCTGGATGAGCACCAGTTGGAATGGGATGCCGCCTGGGCGATCACCAGCAACACCTTTGCCTACACCAACCACACCCTGATGCCCGAGGCGCTGGAGTGCTGGGACGAGAAGCTGGTGCGCAGCCTGCTGCCGCGTCATTTCTCCATCATCAAGCAGATCAACGCCAACTTCAAAAAGCTGGTGGATAAACGCTGGCCGGGCGACAAGGCGGTGTGGGCCAAGCTGGCGGTACACCATGACAAACAGGTGCGCATGGCTAACCTGTGCGTAGTCAGCGGCTTTGCGGTCAACGGCGTAGCGCAACTGCACTCCGACCTGGTGGTGAAAGACCTGTTCCCGGAATATCACCAGCTGTGGCCGAACAAATTCCACAACGTCACCAACGGCATCACGCCGCGCCGCTGGCTGAAACAGTGTAACCCGGCGCTGTCGGGGCTGATTGACGAGACGCTGAAGGTCGAGTGGGCCAACGATCTCGACGCGCTGAAAGGGCTGGAAAAATATGCCGACGATGCAGCGTTCCGTCAGCGTTATCGGCAAATCAAGCGCGATAACAAAGTCGCCTTGGCAAACTACGTGCACGGCGTAATGGGCCTGACGCTGAACCCGGACGCCATTTTCGATGTGCAGATCAAGCGCCTGCACGAATACAAACGCCAGCATTTGAACCTGTTGCACATTCTGTCGCTGTATCGCCAACTGCGTGACAACCCGAATCTGGACATCGTGCCTCGGGTATTCCTGTTCGGGGCCAAAGCGGCGCCGGGCTACTATCTGGCGAAGAACATCATTTATGCGATCAATCAGGCGGCTTCGGTGATCAACAACGATCCGCTGGTGAAGGATCGGCTGAAAGTGGCGTTTATTCCCGACTACCGCGTTTCCGTCGCTGAACTGATGATCCCGGCGGCGGATATCTCCGAACAGATCTCTACCGCCGGCAAAGAGGCGTCCGGCACCGGCAACATGAAGCTGGCGCTGAACGGCGCGCTGACCGTCGGTACGTTGGACGGGGCCAATGTGGAGATCGCCGAGCAGGTGGGCGACGACAACATCTTTATCTTCGGCAATACCGTCGATCAGGTGAAGGCGCTGCTGGCCAAAGGCTACGACCCGCTCAGCTACCGCAAGAAGGACAAACACCTGAAGGCGATCCTCGACGAGTTGGCGAGCGGCGCCTTCAGCCATGGCGACAAGCATGCCTTCGACATGATGCTGCACAGCTTGCTGGAAGGCGGTGACCCTTATCTGGTGCTGGCCGACTTCGCTTCGTACTGCCAGGCTCAACGGCAGGTAGACGAGCTGTATCGTGACCAGGACGAATGGACACGCCGCACTATTCTTAACACCGCGCGGGTCGGTATGTTCAGTTCGGATCGTTCGATCCGCGACTACCAACAGCGTATCTGGCAAGCCAAGCGTTAAGGAGAGCGAATGGATCGCAAGCGCATCGATCAGGCGGCCGCTCAGGCGGGTATTGCCGCTGATTATATTAACGCTCATGGGAAACAGCAGGCGATCGCGCAGGACACCAAGCGCAAACTGCTGGATGCCATGGGGCGGACTGCCGCGCCGCTGGAGGCTGCGGTGACGCCGCTGCCGGCGGTCAAGGTATTCTATCAGGGCGCGCCGGTGGCGTTGCCGCTTGCGGGCAGCGGCGAGTATCTCTGGACTCTGCTGCGTGAAGACGGTGGCCGGCAACAGGGGCGCGCCGGCGCGCGTAAAACCCTTACCCTGCCGGGCGAGTTGCCGGCGGGTTATCACCAACTGACGCTAACCCAGGACGAACAGCAGTGGCAGTGCCGGTTGATTGTTGCGCCGAAACGCTGCTTTGAGCCGGATGCGCTGCTGACCGGACAAAAACTGTGGGGCGCTTGCGTCCAGCTTTACACCCTGCGCTCCGATCGTAACTGGGGTATCGGCGATTTCGGCGATCTGCGGCAGATGGTGGAGCAGGTTGGGGAACGGGGCGGCGCTTTTGTCGGGCTGAACCCGATCCACGCGCTGTATCCGGCGAACCCGGAAAGCGCCAGCCCGTACAGCCCGTCGTCGCGACGCTGGCTGAACGTGGTGTATATCGATGTGAACGCGGTGGAAGAGTTCCAGCGTAGCGATGCGGCGCAGAAATGGTGGCTGAAGCCGGCAACGCAAAAACAGCTGATCAAAGCGCGCAGCAGCGAACTGGTGGATTACAGCACGGTGACGCAGCTCAAGCTGGCGGCGCTGAAGCTGGCGTTCCCGTTGTTCCAGGGGCGTAAAGCTGGTGACGAACAGCGTCAGGCGTTCGAGCAGTTTGTTGCCGACGGTGGCGACAGCCTGTATCAACAGGCGGCGTTTGACGCATTGCATGCTCATCTTGCCGCCGCTGACGGCAGCCTGTGGGGTTGGCCGGCCTGGCCTGAGCAATATCGGCAGGGCGACAGCGCCGCAGTTAAGCAGTTTTGCCGGCAACAGCAAGATTCGGTGACCTTCTATCTGTGGTTGCAGTGGTTGGCCGCCAGCCAGTTCGCCGACTGTTTCCGCCGGAGCCAGCAACAGCAAATGCCGATTGGCCTGTACCGCGATTTAGCGGTAGGCGTGGCGGAGGGCGGTTCGGAAACCTGGTGCGAGCCGGATCTTTATTGCCTGAAAGCGTCGGTTGGCGCGCCGCCGGATATTCTGGGCCCGCTGGGGCAAAACTGGGGGCTGCCGCCGATGGATCCGCACGTGATGGCGGCGCGGGGTTACCAGCCGTTTATCGATCTGTTGCGCGCCAATATGACCAGTTGCGGTGCGCTGCGCATTGACCACGTAATGGCGTTGCTGCGCCTGTGGTGGATCCCCTACGGTGAAACCGCCGATCATGGCGCTTACGTGAAATACCCGGTGGATGACCTGTTGGCGGTGTTGGCGCTGGAGAGCCAGCGTCACCGCTGTATGGTGATTGGCGAAGACCTCGGGACCGTGCCGGTCGAGATTGTCGCCAAGCTGCGCGACAGCGGCGTCTATTCTTATAAGGTGCTGTATTTCGAGCGTGACGGCGAGAACCACTTCCGTGCGCCGCAGGCCTACCCGGTGCAGGCGATGGCGACCATCACCACGCATGACCTGCCGACGCTGCGCGGTTATTGGCAGAGCGGCGATCTGCAACTGGGCAACCAGCTGGGGCTGTATCCGGATGCGGAGATCCTGAAAGAATTGTTTGCCGATCGTGAGCGCGCCAAGCAGGGGTTGCTGGACGGATTGCATCATTATGGCTGTGTGCCGCAGAAGGTGGGCAAGAAGGCGGCGTTGCTGAACATGAGCCCGCTGCTCAACCGTGGTTTGCAGCGCTATGTTGCCGATAGCGCCAGCGCACTGCTGGGCCTGCAGCCGGAAGACTGGCTGGACATGGCCGAACCGGTCAATATTCCTGGCACCAGCGATCAGTACCCAAACTGGCGGCGTAAACTGAACAAAACCCTCGAGGAGATGTTTACCGATCAGCAGGTTAACCGGTTGCTGAAGGATCTGGACAAGCGGCGGCGAACGGTGTCGGTGGGGTAATTGTCATAAAAATGCCGGAGTTGGCGAAGCCAATCCGGCATTTTTCTTTCCGTTTCCAGGCTATTGCCTGGAGTGCGGGATCAGTAGTAAGAGTGCTCGCCGCGCTGATGCTCGGTCAGATCGCGCACGCCTTTCAGCTCAGGGAACTTCTGCAGCAGTTCTTTCTCGATCCCTTCTTTCAGCGTTACGTCGACCATTGAACAGCCGTTACAGCCGCCGCCGAACTGCAGGATCGCCAAACTGTCGTCGGTGATTTCCATCAGCGTTACGCGGCCGCCGTGGCCTGCCAGCTGTGGGTTGATCTGCGATTGCAGCACGTATTCGACGCGTTCCATCAGCGGGGCGTTATCGTCGACCTTGCGCATTTTGGCGTTTGGCGCTTTCAGCGTCAGCTGCGAACCCAACTGGTCGGTGACGAAGTCGATTTCGGCGTCTTCCAGATAAGGTTTGCTTATTTCGTCGATATAGGCGGACAGCTTTTCGAATTTCAGCTCGGTGTCTGTCGCTTCCACGGCATCCGGCGGGCAATAAGAGACACCGCATTCGGCCGTAGGCGTACCCGGGTTGATCACGAATACGCGGATTTGGGTGCCTTCTTCTTGATTTGCCAGCAGTTTGGCAAAGTGTTCCTGTGCGGTATCTGTTATACGAATCATAGCATTAGCTCAGTAGTTGACTTCTATTGTCGGTTATAATACGCCCATTGCGGTGGCACTACAATGTGCGGCAAACGCACCAGATTTGTATCGATGCCGCCCCTTGCCGCAGCAAGAGTCTGGTGATTTCCGCCACCGTGCTGCCGGTCGTCACCACATCATCCAACAGGGCAACGTGTCGGCCTGCCAGCGGCTCATGGCAACGAAAGGCGCCACGCAGGTTGCGCCTGCGCATACGGGCAGGCAGCCGCTGCTGTGGAGCGGTTTTTCGTACCCGCCTCAGGGCGGCAGGGCGATAATCGCAACCCAGCCAGTGCGCCAGCGGCCGCGCCAGCAGATCGCTCTGGTTATAGCCGCGTCGCCAGCAGCGTTTAGCCTGCAAGGGTACCGCTAAAATCATATCGGGTCTGTTCAGATACTGCTCTCTGTGCGCCCGTTGCCAGTTTAGCAATATCAGCCGTGCCAGCAGCGGCGCCAGTTCCGGTGCGTGCTGAAACTTGAATTTTTTGATCAGTTGACGAAGCGGCGCGACGTAGTCGCCGACGAACACCAATGCCTGCCAGGGCGGCGGCCGTTGCAGGCAGCGGCCGCAGGGGTGTGCGGCGTCGCCGGCGGGCAGGCCGCAGCAGGGGCAGCACAGCGGTTTGGCCGGCAGATGGCGCAGGCAGTAACTACAGATGCCGTGGCGGCTGAGGCATAATGGCTGCCGGCATAGCCAACAGCGGCTGTGGATTGATAGCATGGCCGTCCTCCCTGACGGATGAGAATGAAAGGACAATAACTGATGACAGCGCTGTACTGGCAAACAATAGGTGAAGGCGAACGCGATCTTGTGCTGCTGCACGGATGGGGACTGAATGCGGAGGTATGGGGTTGCACGCTCGAGCGGCTGACGCCGCATTTTCGCCTGCATCTGGTCGATCTGCCGGGCTATGGCCGCAGTCAGGGATTTGGCGGCATGTCGCTCGCGCAGATGGCGGAGATCGTGCTGGCCGCCGCACCGCCACAGGCCTGGTGGTTGGGCTGGTCACTCGGCGGGCTGGTGGCCGGCCAGATTGCGCTGACGCAGCCTCAGCGGGTACGCGGATTGATCACCGTGGCTTCCTCGCCGTGCTTTGCCGCACAGGACGACTGGCCGGGGATTCGCCCAGAGGTGCTGAGCGGTTTTCAGCATCAGCTGAGTCAGGACTTCCAGCGCACCGTAGAACGCTTTCTGGCATTACAAACCCTGGGTACGGCAAGCGCACGGCAGGACGCACGCCTGCTGAAATCGGTGGTGTTGAATCAGCCGATGCCGAGCGTCGAGGTACTGAACGGCGGCCTGGAGATGCTGCGCACCACGGATTTACGCCTGCCGATGGCGGAACTGACCCTGCCGCTGCTGCGTATATACGGTTATCTGGACGGGGTGGTGCCGCGCAAGGTCGCCGGGCTGCTGGATGTCAGTTGGCCGTATTCATCGTCGGTAGTCATGGCGAAAGCCGCTCATGCGCCCTTCATTTCTCACCCTGATGAATTTGCCGAGATTATTCGTACCTTTGTGACCGAAGGTGGCATTCCGCGCTAAAACGCACAATAAAGCGCTAAAGAAATGGCCGCTCAGTGGATAAAAAAGAAACCTGTTCGATACTTAGTGGGGTAGATGCGTTGGCTGAAAACTGAAAAACCGCTCGCGGATTTTTTCGCTTTGACGTTTCGTCTCTGGGAAAAGGATTCTCGTCATGGAAAGCAACGAGGTCTGAAGATGTCACGGCAGCCGGTGTTATTGCGCATGTACCCTTGGACGGCTTTCATAACAAATAAATGTTCCCTAGAGAGGTATGGTAATGAAATCTTTGAAAATGATTATTGCAGCGTTGGTCGTCGGTTCCGTGTCTTTCAGCTCCCTGGCGGCAACCTTGCTGACCAAAGAAGATCTGGACAAGAATCCGGGTAAATACGAGAAGATCGGTACGGTCACCACCACCGCGCAAACCACATCACCGATGGATGCGAAAGAAGAACTGTCGAAGAAGGCCGATGAAAAAGGTGGTCAGTATTATGTGATTATCTCCGGCCGCGAACACGGTAAGTTCAGCGCGACAGCCGAAGTGTATAAAGACAAGTAATCATTCTTGATTTAAGCAGGGGCGCATTTCGTACTGCGCCCCGGTTTTTAGCGCTTTAACCGATACACCACCGTATCGCACCCCTTGCCCTCCGGGCAGCTTTTGCAACTGCCGCTCAGGCAGGCGCTGTTGTCCTGCTCAACCCGCTCCACTTTTCCCATCGCCGTTAAACGTTCCAGCATCGCCAACACCAGCGGCAGTGGGGTCGCCAACTGGCGGCTGAGTTGTTGCGCCTGAGCGCTGCCATGCAGCGCCAACGCATCGCGGATCTGCAGCAGGCCGGCCATCAGTGGCAGTTACCCTGAGCACCCTGGCAACAGGCGGCAGGCGTAGCCTTGCCCAGACGTACCGTTACCCGGCTGCGCGCCCGGCGCAGGCAGAACAGGATCAGCAGATTAAACAGCGCCACGATGGCGATGGCCGTCAGGCTGTACCGCGGATGCTGGCTGAAGGTGGCTGTCTGGTAAAACAGCGTGGCCAAGGAGTAGGCGACGTTCAGCCCCCAGAGAATGGAGAAAGTCATCCAGCCGCGGCTGGATTCACGGGCGATTGCGCCCATCACCGAGACGCAGGGCACGTACAGCAGCACAAAGATCAGGTAACTGTAGGCGGAGATGCCGGAGCCGAATTTGCTGCTCATCATGCCCATGGAACTGACGCCCATTTCCCCGTCGCCCTTGCTGGCCTCGATGGGGTTGGACAGCACGCTCAGGCTGAAGGTGTCTTTCAGTCCTTGCCAGGTGGTCTCCACAGCACCGCTCAGCTCGTCCAAAAGGTTAAAGTTGGCGGCATCAAACTCGGTGTTATTGATGTGTTCAGCGGTGTACAGGGTGTTCAGCGTGCCGACCACCACTTCTTTCGCCATAGCTCCGGTCACCAGCCCGACGGTGGCTTGCCAGTTGTCGCTGTGCACGCCCATAGGTTGCAGCAGCGGCGTCAGCATTTTGGACACCGACGCCAGCGCGGAATCGTTGATGTTATCGACCGGTTTGCCGCTGAACGTAAAACTGTTCAGGCCGCCGATGAAGATGCTGGCGATCACGATCACTTTCCCGGCGCGCAGCACAAAGCCTTTCAGCCGCTGCCAGGTTTGCAGCAGCAGGCTTTTCAGGTGCGGCACGTGATAAACCGGCAATTCCATGACGAACGGCGAAGCTTCGCCGCGCATGATGGTGTACTTCAGCACCAACCCTGTGAGGATCGCCACCACGATGCCGAGCATATACAGCGAGAACACCACGCCTGCACCGTCCTGGCCGAAGAAGGCGGCGGCAAAGACGGCGAAGATCGCCAACCGGGCACCGCAGGACATGAACGGCGCCATCATGATGGTAATCAAGCGTTCACGCGGGGCATCCAGCGTACGGGCGCCCATGATGGAGGGGACGTTGCAGCCGAAGCCGACAATCAACGGCACGAAGGATTTACCGGGCAGCCCGAGCGCCTGCATCAGGCGGTCCATGACAAATGCCGCACGCGCCATGTAGCCGGAGTCTTCGAGAAAGGACAAAAACAGGTACATCATGCCGATTTGCGGCACCAGCGGCAGCACGGTGTTGATGCCGCCGCCGACGCCCTGCGCCAGGAAAATCGTCAGCCATTCAGGGACGTGCAGGCTGTAGCCCAGCCATTGAATGCCCTGGATAAAGATCGCCGCCGAACCGATATCAAATATCGGTTGCAGCGCGCCGCCGAGGTTAATCGCCAGCAAGAACATCAGGTACATCACCAGCAAAAAGATGGGCACCCCCAGCCAGCGGTTGAGGATCACCTTGTCCAACGCTTCGGTCAGGCGGTTTGGCATCGCCTGCTGCGAGTTGCTGACCGCATCACACAGGGTGGCTATCGACTGATAGCGCGCATCGGCAATCACCAACGCAGGATCTTCTTGTTGCTGCCGTTGCAGCGCCAGCCTGGCGGCAGGCAGCAGGGCGGTGGCGTTGCCGGCCAATTGGTGGCCGTAGATGTCGCCCTCCAGCATTTGCAGCGCCAGCCAGCGGCGTTGTTCCGTCGGCAGATCCTCCGGCATGGCATCGCTCAGGGTGGCCATTTCCTTCAACAGTACCGGTGGATAGTCCACCAACGCTTTCAGATCGTTAAACCGGTGATGGTCGATTATTTGCTTCAACGCGCCGATACCGTCGGCCTTGGTGGAGACCAGGGGCACCACCGGGCAGCCGAGGCGTGCCGACAGCGCAGCGATATCAATGTCGATTTGCTGGCTTCTGGCGATATCCAGCATGTTCAGCGCGATGATGCAGGGGATACCCAGTTCCAGCAGTTGCAGCGTCAGGTAGAGGTTGCGCTCAAGGTTGGAGGCGTCGACGACGTTGATCAGCAGATCGGCATCGCCGCTCAGGATGTAGTGGCAGGCGATTTGCTCGTCGAGCGAGGTTTGCTCCGAGATGGTGGTCAGCGAGTAGGTGCCGGGCAGATCGACCAGTTTGACCTGGGATTGCGGCGTGGTGAACTGGCCTTCTTTACGCTCTACCGTCACGCCTGCCCAGTTGCCGACCCGCTGGCGAGCCCCGGTCAACTGATTGAACAGCGTGGTTTTACCGGAATTGGGGTTGCCTATTAAGCCAATAGTGAGTTTTTTCATCATTTCGCGTGATATCAGTCAATGGACATTGAGCCGGGCGGTGGGGCGCGGCCGGGGCAAGAGGGCGCAGAGTCAGGATTGGCCGTCGAGCAGGATCAGGGCCAAATCTTTCCTGCGCAGCACCAGGCTGACGCGGCGGGTTTTTATTTCTATCGGGTCCCCAAGCGGCGCGACGCGCACCACTTCGAACGATGAGCCGGGCAGCATGCCGAGCGATAACAGTTTCTGGCGATAGGCCGGGCCGATGTCGTTGGAGAAACCGGCAATTTTATAAGAGCGTTTAGGTTGAAGATGCATATAACCTTCTCAGAGCCCTTGGTCTTGGGCCGATGACGATAAAAGAACGTTCCAGACGAAGCGCCGCGATGAGGATCGCAGGCTGCCGACGTTTTCAATCCATGAGGTAATGCAGTGAACACGCAACGCAATAATAGTGAGAATAGTTATCGTATTCAATACAAAAAGTAGGGGTATTGGTAACCAAAGGTTATGGCACCGACACTTAACGATCGGATTGCCTGATGCCTTTATTTCTATCACCGGGTCTGCAGGGGTGCAAATGCGAATGGCGAGTTAAATCAGTTACGTAATTGCGGCGATTTTTTCCGGTTTGCAAAACTTAGCGACAGATTGAGAGGTTTTTAGAAGGTGTGGCGGCATGCCGGCGTTTATTCGGCAACATCTTGTCTACGGAATGCGAGCGCTAACCATTTGTGTTTCGCCGGGAAATGCCAAAATGAAAACGCCATGTTAATAACGGTGTTAATGAACCGGGATTCGACGTTATTTTCAGGCTTAAAAACCGGGCGTTTATCGCTCAGGAAAAATAAGCGGGTTTATTGAGGCGGGTCAAAAAATAGCGACGCTATTTTTTGAGAAAGGGCGGAGCCGGCTCCGCCCTGTGTACTTTTGGCCTTTCAGTATGCAGGACTGCGCCAGTGACCGGGGCGAATGTATTTGCCCCGGTCATGCCGCGCCCCTGCTATTTCTTACCGAATGCCGCAGCCAGCGCATCACCCATGGCGCTGTTGCCGGCCGGTGAACTGTTGCGCGGTTTGGCCTTATTGGCCGGCGCGCGGGAGGGAGCATCCTTCGCCGGTGCATTGCCGCCGCCGCGACGTGGCGAACCTTCACCCGGTTGCTCGTCCAGACGCATGCTCAGTGCGATGCGCTTGCGCTGCAGATCCACTTCCATCACCTTCACTTTGACGATGTCGCCGGCTTTCACCACGGTGTGCGGATCTTCGACGAATTTGTCCGCCAGCGAGGAGATATGCACCAGGCCGTCCTGATGTACGCCGATATCCACAAAGGCGCCGAAGTTGGTGACGTTAGTGACCGAACCTTCCAAAACCATGCCCGGTTGCAGATCGTTGAGGGTTTCCACACCCTCGGCAAAGGTGGCGGTTTTGAATTCCGGGCGCGGATCGCGGCCCGGTTTCTCCAGCTCTTTCAGGATGTCGGTGACCGTCGGTACGCCGAATTTGTCGTCGGTGAAGTCGCTGGCCTTCAGGCTGCGCACCGCCGCCGGGTTGCCCATCAAATCCTGCAGCGCCTGCCGGGTGGCGGCCAGAATGCGTTCGACCACCGGGTAGGTTTCCGGGTGAACGGTAGAGGCATCCAGCGGGTTGTCGCCGTGGTTGATGCGCAGGAAGCCGGCGCACTGTTCAAAGGCTTTCGGCCCCAGGCGGCTGACTTTCAGCAGTTGTTCGCGGTTGCTGAAGCGCCCGTTCTCATCACGCCAGGTGACGATGTTCTGCGCCATCATGCGCGTCAGGCCGGCCACGCGGGTCAGCAACGGCACTGAGGCGGTGTTCAGATCGACGCCGACGGCGTTTACGCAGTCTTCCACCACCGAGTCCAGCTTCTTCGCCAGTTGGCTTTGGCTGACGTCGTGCTGGTACTGGCCGACGCCGATGGATTTCGGGTCGATTTTGACCAGCTCGGCCAGCGGATCCTGCAAACGGCGGGCGATGGAAACGGCCCCGCGCAGCGAGACGTCGAGGTTCGGGAATTCCAGCGCCGCCAGTTCGGAGGCGGAATACACCGAGGCGCCCGCTTCGCTGACGATCACCTTCTGCGCTTTGACTTCGCTGAACTGCTGCTGCAATTCAAGGTAAAAACGCTCCGTCTCACGCGATGCTGTGCCGTTGCCGATAGCGACCAGCTCCACTTTGTGTTTGATGCACAGTGCGGCGACGATGGCGGCGGCTTTCGCGGCCTGGCCGGTGTGCGGGTAGACGGTATCGGTGGCAACCAGCTTGCCGGTTGCATCCACTACCGCTACCTTTACCCCGGTGCGCAGACCGGGGTCCAGGCCCATGGTGGCGCGCATGCCGGCCGGTGCGGCCATCAGCAGATCCTGCATGTTACGGGCGAAAACGTTGATGGCTTCGTCTTCCGCACGTTCGCGCACCGTGCCCATCAATTCGGTTTCCAGATGCAACAGCACCTTGATGCGCCAGGTCCAGTTGACCACCGCTTTGCGCCAGGCGTCGGCCGGGGCGTTATTCAGGCGCAGATCGAGGTGGCTGATGATGATTTGCTCCGCCTGGCTTTCGCGCGGGGCTTCTTCAAACTGCGGATCGGCGTTCAGCGCCAGCTGCAGCACGCCTTCGTTGCGGCCACGGAACATCGCCAACGCACGGTGTGAAGGCACCTGGGCAATAGGCTCATGGTGATCAAAGTAATCGCGGAACTTGGCGCCGGCTTCTTCTTTGCCTTCCACCACTTTGGACACCAGGTGGGCATGCTTCCACAGGTAGTTACGTACCTTGGCCAGCAGCGCGGCGTCTTCGGCGAAGCGCTCCATCAGGATGTAACGCGCGCCGTCGAGGGCGGCTTTGACATCCGCCACGCCCTTGTCGGCGTCAACGTAGCTTTCGGCCAGCTGTTCCGGCTGTTGCTGCGGATCCTGCCACAGGGTGTCGGCCAATGGTTCCAGACCGGCTTCGATAGCGATTTGGCCACGGGTACGACGTTTGGGTTTGTACGGCAGGTAGAGGTCTTCGAGCTCGGTTTTGCTTTGCGTGGCGTTGATCGCCCCCGCCAGCTGTTCGGTCAGTTTGCCCTGCTCGTCGATTGATTTGAGGATGGTCTGACGGCGGTCTTCCAGTTCACGCAGATAACCCAGGCGGGTTTCCAGCTGGCGCAGTTGGGTGTCGTCCAGGCCCCCGGTGACTTCCTTACGATAGCGTGCGATAAAAGGCACGGTATTACCTTCATCCAGCAGACGGATGGCGGAGTCAACTTGCTCCGGCCGGGCCTGCAGTTCTGTTGCAATAATGCGGCTCAGTGGGTCATTCATAGGTCTGGTATCTGTTGAGAACGGTTAGGAAACAGGGGGACAGTTATACGGATTGATCGGCAAAAATGCCAGTGGCGCTGCCCGTCTTTGCCCGATGCGCCGAGGTTACGCGGGTGGCCGTTGCCGCAAGCTCCGCGGGACAGCGGCCACCTGCGCGGCCGCTCGGAAAAAACCGAATCTTACTTCACGTACTCGATCTCATTCACATACCACAGCGCATCGCCCACCGGGGTGTTGACGGTGGCGGCATCCCCCACCTCTTTTTTAAGCAGGGCGCGGGCCATCGGCGAATCGATGGAGATGTAGTCCCGGCGGCCAAAAATTTCGTCGTAGCCCACGATGCGAAAGCGCTTACACTCGCCATTCTCATTTTCCACTTCCACCCAGGCGCCGAAGAACACCTTGCCTTCCTGTTGCGGCGAATAGTCGACAATCTTCAACTGCTCGAGGCATTTGGTCAGGTAGCGGACGCGGCGATCGATTTCCCGCAATCGTTTTTTGTTGTACTGGTAATCGGCATTTTCACTTCTGTCGCCGAGACTGGCGGCCCAGGTCACTTTCTTGGTGACTTCCGGTCGTTCTTCACGCCAGAGAAAGTCCAGCTCTTGCTTGAGATTGTCGTAACCCTCGCGGGTTATCAGCTGCGTTCTCATTGTTTTCTGCCTTTATGGGGATATCAAAGGTTGCATGACGGTGCTTTGGCTTGGCGTTGCTGGATGCAATAAGCGCTCAATAAAGCATTGGCTCGCAAAATTGCCGACCGCTGACGTTTTTTATCGCCTCGCCTGAGTTACACTGCCGAACCAGCCGCCCGGCTGCAACTTGAAATTCATGGGGCATCGCCCTTGGTCGATTAACGGCGTTATCCCAAATTCAGTCTAAAAATATCGGGATTTTGACGAACGGTCGCCGGCATTTTGATGAAAATTGTTGATAAATGGGCAAAAGAATAAGCTTTGTAACAATTTCGTCTAGAATATATACCATTAAACGCTGTCCGAAATGACAGGGTTTTTTAACAATATTCACGTCAGGCAATAAAGCCTTTGGGAGTAATACAATGCAAGAGAATCATAAGATTCTGGTCGTCGATGATGACATGCGCCTGCGTGCGCTTTTAGAGCGTTATTTAACCGAACAGGGTTTTCAGGTTCGCAGCGTCGCCAACGCTGAGCAAATGGATCGCTTGCTGACTCGTGAATCTTTCCACCTGATGGTGTTGGACCTGATGTTGCCGGGTGAAGATGGGCTGTCCATCTGCCGCCGTCTGCGTAGCCAGAGCAACCCGATGCCGATCATCATGGTGACCGCCAAAGGCGAAGAAGTCGACCGTATCGTTGGGCTGGAAATCGGCGCCGACGACTACATCCCAAAACCTTTCAACCCACGTGAACTGCTGGCCCGCATCCGTGCGGTATTGCGCCGCCAGGCCAACGAACTGCCAGGCGCGCCTTCGCAGGAAGAAGCGGTGATTGCCTTCGGCAAATTCAAACTGAATCTGGGCACCCGTGAAATGTTCCGCGAAGATGAGCCTATGCCATTGACCAGCGGTGAGTTTGCGGTGCTGAAGGCGTTGGTGAGCCACCCGCGTGAACCGCTTTCGCGCGACAAGCTGATGAACCTGGCGCGCGGCCGTGAATATAGCGCGATGGAACGCTCCATCGACGTGCAAATTTCCCGTCTTCGCCGCATGGTTGAAGAAGATCCGGCACATCCACGCTATATCCAGACCGTTTGGGGTCTTGGCTACGTCTTCGTCCCGGACGGCAGCAAGGCATGAGACGATTGCGCTTTTCACCGCGTAGCTCGTTTGCCCGAACCCTGCTGTTGATCGTCACCTTGCTGTTCGTCAGCCTGGTGACGACTTATCTGGTGGTGCTGAACTTCGCCATCCTGCCCAGCTTGCAGCAGTTCAACAAGGTATTGGCCTACGAAGTCCGTATGCTGATGACCGATCGGTTGCAGTTGGAAGATGGCACGTTGTTGGAAGTGCCGCCGGCGTTTCGCCGTGAAATTTACCGCGAGTTGGGGATTTCTCTGTACACCAACTCGGCGGCGGAGGAGAGCGGCCTGCGCTGGGCACAGCACTATCAATTCCTCAGCCAACAGATGGCGCAGCAGCTCGGCGGGCCGACCGACGTACGGGTGGAAGTGAACAAGAACTCACCGGTGGTGTGGCTGAAAACCTGGCTGCAACCTGATATCTGGGTGCGGGTTCCGCTAACTGAAATTCACCAGGGCGATTTCTCGCCGTTGTTCCGCTATACCCTGGCGATTATGCTGTTGGCTATCGGCGGCGCCTGGCTGTTTATCCGTATCCAGAACCGGCCGCTGGTGGAGCTGGAGCACGCGGCCTTGCAGGTCGGTAAAGGCATTATCCCGCCGCCGCTGCGTGAATACGGCGCTTCGGAAGTGCGTTCGGTGACGCGGGCCTTTAATCAGATGGCATCGGGCGTCAAGCAACTGGCCGACGACCGTACGCTGCTGATGGCCGGCGTTAGCCACGATCTTCGCACGCCGCTGACGCGTATCCGCTTGGCGACCGAGATGATGAGCGCCGAAGATGGCTATCTGGCGGAGTCGATCAATAAAGATATCGAAGAGTGCAACGCCATCATCGAGCAGTTTATCGACTATCTGCGCACCGGCCAGGAGATGCAAACCGAGCTCAGCGATCTGAACTCGATTTTGGGCGAAGTCGTGGCGGCCGAGAGCGGCTATGAGCGGGTGATCGAAACCGCCATTGCGCCGGGTGAACTGATGATGAATGTGCATCCGCTGTCGATTAAGCGTGCGGCGGTGAACATGGTGGTGAATGCGGCGCGTTACGGTAACGGCTGGATCAAGGTCAGTAGCGGGCGTGAACTGCAACGCGGCTGGTTCCAGGTGGAGGACGACGGCCCGGGCATCAAGCCTGAAGAACTGAAACACCTGCTGCAGCCGTTTGTCCGCGGCGACAGTGCGCGCAGCACCAGCGGAACCGGGCTTGGTCTGGCTATCGTACAGCGCATTATCGACGGCCATCACGGCGCGTTGGATATCGGTACCAGTGAACGCGGCGGGTTGTTGATCAGGGCTTATATTCCGTTGCCGATGGAGAAAAAAGAGTCGGCCAATGGGCATCAGGCGGCGAAAGAGAACGCATGATACCTGCTGACAGAGGGCCGCCTCGCTGCGGCCTCGTCAGGGTTTTCTGCTCATTACGTAGTATTCCGCCGCTTCTTCATGCAGGCGACGGGTATGACCCATTAGCCAGGGATCGGTGAGGGTGATACCGCTGTGTATAAAGTCCTTGGTGTTACGCGTGGCTAAAGTCGCGCCGTAATGCAGGCATGTTGCGGCTATCTGATTATCAATAATGCTGATGGTTGTGCCCCGACGGCGATTGGCACCCATTAATTCCGCATGCCGTATGGCGCACTCGGCGTCAAAGGGCAAAATTCTTTCTACGAACTCTTCTTGCAGCATCGTGCTGAGATTGTTTTGCAATTCGGTCTGCCTTTTACCCTCGGGCATACAGGCAACGCCGGTGTAGAGCTCTGCAACCACGATCGCGCTGAGATAAAATTCGTAGGTATCCTGCTCATCCAGCCATTTTAAAACATTGTAGTGAGGAGCTGGGCGCAGTAGTTCAGAAACCACGTTAGTATCGAGAATGATCATGCCTGGTCATCATCATCGTCAAAGGTGACAATGCGCGCAGGGGTTTTATCGCGCGGTGGGATCTCCAGCTCAATGCCACCCGACGCGGCGAAATGTTGATGGATACGCGTTCCCAGTCCATAACGCGGCGGTTTTTTCACCAGAGCCTGTTTCAAAATCATGCGTGCCTCCTCCTCCATGGAGTGGCCGTTTTTCGCTGCCGAAATACGCAGCAATTCCTTTATGTCATCGTCCAGATTTCTGACGGTTATGGTAGCCATTGAAATCTCCTTTGCTGTCAATGATTGCACTGCATTATCATCTCGCTTGTCTGGCTAAAAAACAACCGTTAAAAATAAAAAAAGGCGTGGAATCCACGCCTTAGCTGAAGCTGTAAAAAGAGAAAGTTACAGTTTTGGACCGGCGCTGACCAGCGCTGCACCCGCAGGCGTATCGGTATATTTGTCGAAGTTGGTGATAAACCGCTCGGCCAGATCCTGCGCTTTTTCCTGCCACTGCTCAGGGTTGGCGTAGGTAGCACGTGGATCCAGAATCGCCGGGTTGACGCCCGGGAGTGAGGTCGGCATCGCCAGATCGAAGATTGGCAGAGTAATGGTTTCCGCCTTATCGATTTCACCGTTGAGGATGGCGTCAATAATGCCGCGGGTATCCTTGATGGAGATGCGTTTGCCGGTGCCGTTCCAGCCGGTGTTCACCAGGTAGGCTTGTGCGCCGGCGGCCAGCATGCGTTTTACCAGCACTTCAGCATACTGCGTTGGGTGCAGCGTCAGGAAGGCTGCGCCGAAGCAGGAGGAGAAGGTCGGGGTTGGCTCGGTCACGCCGCGCTCGGTACCGGCCAGCTTGGCGGTAAAACCGGACAGGAAGTGGTACTGAGTCTGGTTCGCGGTCAGGCGAGAGACCGGCGGCAACACGCCGAAGGCGTCCGCGGTCAGGAAGATCACCTTGGTGGCATGACCCGCTTTGGAAACCGGTTTGACGATGTTTTGGATGTGGTAGATCGGGTAGGAAACGCGGGTGTTCTCGGTTTTTGAACCGTCGTTGAAGTCGATGGTGCCGTCTGCCAGCACGGCAACGTTTTCCAGCAACGCATCGCGCTTGATGGCGTGATAGATTTCCGGTTCGGCTTCTTCAGACAGCTTGATGGTTTTGGCATAGCAACCACCTTCGAAGTTAAATACGCCGTCGTCATCCCAGCCGTGTTCGTCATCGCCAATCAACTGGCGTTTTGGATCGGTGGACAGGGTGGTTTTGCCGGTGCCGGACAGGCCGAAGAACACGGCCACGTCGCCTTTCTCGCCCACGTTGGCCGAGCAGTGCATGGAAGCGATGCCTTTCAACGGCAGCAGGTAGTTCATTATCGAGAACATACCCTTTTTCATTTCGCCGCCGTACCAGGTGCCGCCAATCAGCTGCATGCGTTCGGTCAGGTTGAAAGCGACGAAGTTTTCCGAGTTCAGGCCCTGTTGCTGCCAGTTCGGGTTGGTGCATTTTGCGCCGTTCATCACCACGAAGTCCGGCTCGAAATCCTGCAACTCTTCGTCAGACGGGCGGATGAACATGTTTTTCACGAAGTGTGCCTGCCAGGCTACTTCAGTGATAAAGCGTACTTTCAGGCGGGAGTCGGCGTTGGCGCCGCAGAAAGTATCTACAACAAACAGACGTTTGCCGGAGAGCTGCGTGGTGACCAGCTGTTTCAGGTCTGCCCAGATTTCAGGGCTGAGGGGTTTGTTGTCGTTTTTGCCTTTGCCTTGATCGGCCCACCAGACGGTGTCGCGGGTGATGTCGTCACGGACGATGTATTTATCTTTCGGGGAACGGCCGGTAAAAATACCGGTGTCGACGGATACGGCGCCCAACTTGGTCACGACCCCACGTTCAAAACCTTCCAGAGACGGGTCTGTTTCTTCCTTGAACAGCAGTTCATAACTCGGGTTGTAAACGATTTCGCCGACGTTATGAATGCCATAAGCGGCCAGCTCCTGAGGGGTTATACCTTTAACACGCATGTCACTACTCCTTGGTCACAGAATTTCTGGCGCCAATTGTAGGGATTCAGCAGTGCGTAACCGCGATAGGTATCAAATAATTAACGTTTTAGGCGGTTTTTCGTTACGATCTGAGAGATAGTCCACGGAAAAAAGCAAGCGTGCAAACGGGGAAAACCGGCAGGCGCAGGGTGCACCCGCCGATACGAGGTGTTACTTAGTGCAACTGTTCGCTTTCGCCGGTGTTACCGGTGTACAGCGCTGCTACATCCACGGCGTCAAAGACATAGTGATTGCCGCAGTAGTCACAGTGCATATCGATATTGCCGTCCTGCTCCAGCATTTGAGCCACTTCTTCGGCCGGCAGCGTAATCAGGGCGTCAGCGCAGCGCTGGCGTGAACAGGTGCAACGGAAGATCACGTCCTGCGGTTCGTAGAGGGTGACTTCTTCCTGATGGTACAGGCGATACAGCACCTCATTGGCCGGCAGGCCGAACAGTTCTTCGCTTTTCACCGTGTTGGTCAGTTGCACCAGATGATCGAAATCATCGGCATTGCCGTCTTGCGCCGGCAGTACCTGCAACAGCATACCGCCCGCAGCCGGTTTGCCTTCTGACTCGCCGGTACGAATGAACAGGCGGGTTGGCAACTGCTCGGACTGGCGGAAGTAGGCTTCAAGGCATTCGGCCAGAGTTTCGCCTTCCAGCGCGACCACGCCCTGATAGCGTTCGCCTTCGGTAGGCGCGATGGTGATCACCATGACGCCGTTGCCAATCATCTGATGCAGCGTGCTGTCGTCGGCAATGTCGCTTTGCACGCGCGCCACGCCCCGCATTTCCTGGCGATTGTTGCCGTTAATCACCGCCAGCTTCAGTGGACCGTCGCCCTGCACTTGCACGGTGATGTCGCCGTCGAACTTCAGGGTTGCCGTCAGCAGGCTGGTGGCGACCAGCAGTTCACCCAACAGCTTTTGTACCGGCGCCGGGTAGTCGTGATTGTTCAGAACCTGCTGATAGGTTTCGCTGACGGTAACCAGCTCACCGCGCACCGCGTAGTTTTCAAACAGGTAACGGTGCAATTGGTCATGGTTGGACATAGTTTTCTCTCATTGCGGCGAGGGGTTATTCCTGCTCACCAAATTTAAATTTAATCAGGTCGCGCCGCTCTTTCTTGTCCGGACGGCGGTCCGGGTGCGGCATGGTCAACGCATTCATCTTGCGCGCGATCGCCATTTTCTCTCGGTTGGCGATACTGGCCTCGGTTTCCTGATACATTTGCTGCGCCTCGTCGGCGCCGCGCCGTTGGCCGGTGAGGGCCAGCACGATCACCGTGCGTTCTTCATTGCCCTGGCGCAGTCTGATCTCTGCATCGATCTCGACAATTTTGCTCGGCTTGCCGCGCTGTCCGTTGTAGTGCACCTTGCCGCCGTCGATCATGTCCCGCGCCAGCGCGCGGGTCTTATAGAAACGAGCCGCCCAGAGCCATTTGTCCAGCCGGACCGCGTCGTCCCGCGTTGCTTTTTCTTTCATCGTTTGCCCTTTTCCAGCGCCGGTATCAACAGGCGGTAGTCGCGCATCGACGGATAGTGCCGGAAGGTTTTCTCCGCCATGCTGGAATCCGGGTTCTGTACGCCCAGGCAGTAGCGAATGCCAAAACTGCGGGCGGCGTCCAAAATAGGCTCGCCGTCATCGATAAACAGCGTGCGCTGCGGATCAAAACCGGTGTGCTGCTGAACGGCCTGCCACAAACGCTGATCTTCTTTCGGATAACCAAATGTGTGGGTGGAAAGCAATAAATCAAGGTGCTTATCCAAACCGGTATGCTCGATTTTTACCGCCAGGCTGTGCGGATGGGCATTGGTCAGCAAAATAGTCTGATGGCCGGCCGCGCGTAAGGCCTGTAAAAAGGGCTCGGTATCCTCGCGCAGACGAGCGCGGTTGCCCACTTCGCTGGTCATGCGATAAATGTCCAGATCGAGCCGTTCGCTCCAGTAATCGAAGCAGTACCAATTCATGGTGTGCTGCACCGCCACATATTCCTGATGAATAATCTGGCTTGCTTCTTCGAGCGGGATAGCGCGTTGTTCGCTTAATGCCTGTGGCACGAGACGCAACCAAAAATGGCTGTCGAACTCCAGATCGAGCAGGGTGCCGTCCATATCCAGCAGGACGGTGTCGATCTCATGCCAGTCAAACTCGGGAACCATGAAAACTCCATAGGCGAACCGTCGGCGGTCCGCAGGATAAGGATAATAGCGTTAGCGTAGCATAAGCTGATGACAGGGCCGAAATCGGCGAGTGACTCAGGCCATCGGCCGCAATGACATTGGGGTAAGCTGCGGGTTAAAGCAACTTTCGTAGTAGCGCTGGATATCGGCGATACGGTGCTGGTTGAGACGATAGCGCTGCGCGAACCGCCAGGCGTTGTAACCCAGAATGACCGTGACCGCCAGCAACAGCAGGCTGGTGCCCAGATAGCGCCACAGGGTGATCATATCCGGTTCGCTATGCAGCGCGATGTGGCGGGTGCCGTTGGCGTCGACGCTGATGTTGGTGATGACGCCCTGGGCTTCGAATGGCGTATGCAACAACATGCCGGCAAGGCGTTGCAGTTCATTCCACTGCTCAAGCGCATTGTATTCGTTTAACGGCACTGCCGGCTGCGGGTGGTTCACCAACTGTTTGCCTTCATCGCTGCTGATCAGGAAACCGCCCGGTGGCGGGCTGTTAAGCGCCGCCGCGGCCTGCCGGGTTTCGTTGTACACGAACGAGGAGGCGGCAACTTTGGTCAGGCTTTCCAGCGATTCGGCGCTCACCGGCCGCAGCAGGACGTTAACCCCTTGCAGCGAGCCTGATTTGGCGCGTTTCACCAGGGTATTCCAGTTTTTGACGTTGCCCAGGTTCACCAGCGCATTCTTGAGCCGGACACAGTCATTTTCCGCTTGGCACAGATCCTGCGTTTTCAGCACGATACCGGAAAAATCATCCAGCAGTATCATGCCCGATTTTTCAATTGCGCTGGCCAGTTGCGGGTTGAGCTTCTGTTCGGCAACTTCAGGATGCAACTGGGTATTCACCGCCGCCAGCAACGCCGAGGCCTTGTCGATGACTTCCGACTCCGGTTGCGGCAGCGGTGCGGCGGTGTTCCAGTAAATCCCCGAGCAGTCGAAAGGCATAAAGTTGGAGGCGTTTGTACCGTTGGCCAGCGGTGGCACATAACACATACCGTTACCCTGGGCTTTCAATTGGTCCCCGATGCGCAAGGTTGTGCCTTCCAACGCTTGCACATTGGTCACCTCAATTTTTTGCGCGCCTTGCAGCCAGGCCGTACTTAGCTTCAGCGGCAGGCTCAGCGGGATGTAGGTCAGCAGTAACACCAGTATCAGCAACGAACTGGCCATCAGAACCGCGTTTTTGCCCCATTGCTGCAGCGGGAAGTTTTTCACCTCATCGTGCAGCGAAAGGAAGCGCCCCTGACGCACCACCTGACGGTTAAGGTAGATATCTACATCGGTGGTTTTCCCCAGATCCTGGGTGATGTAAGGCTGCCAATGCGGCGGGTAAATCAGATCGATGATACCGAGCGAGATGTTGCTTATCTGCCCCTGATTGGATTCGCCAAACAGTCCCCAGCGTTTTGGGGTGCCGCGCAGGCAGTGCACTTCTTTCAGTTCACGCGCGGCCGGCTGGCGGAACAGGTTCCAGCAACCCCAGGCGATGGTCAGCACGGCGACGAAAATCATCCAGGGGATGACCAACACCGGGCTTATCAGGCTGAAAAACAGCAATAGCAGGGCGGCGGAGATGATGCCGGCTTCCTTGATGCCGTTCGGACGATTCAGCGTGTGTTCTTCGGGGGTTTCCTTGCGGATGTTCACCAACTCGACGTGTTCGCTTTCTTCCTTGCGGATCGAGGCGTTTTTGGTTGGCGTTGCCGTTACTACCGGCGGTTGCGGCCGATCGTGGATATGATCTTTCAGCGAATGCCCATTGAGTGAAATGACCAGTGGCAGAGTCTGGGTTTTTATCACTTCCACGTGGTTATCGGCGCTGATGTATTGTTCCCAGAACGGCGGCAGATGCACTTCTTCGGCATCGAGATAATAGCGCCACTTATTGGGTTCATCGCTGGCCAGCCCATAACGGGTAATGGCGTGGGTGACGGGATAAACGTTATCGCTCTGCGGGGTCAGCGCCAGTTTGGCGGACGGCAGCGACGGGCTGCTGCCCGGCAACAGCTTGTTGCTGAGCATATTCTGCAGGCTGAGGTAGTGCTCAACAGCCATGCGTTCTTCGCCGGACAGTTTGCGGTGCGTGGGTTTGATAAAGGGCAGGGCACGTGTCAGCATCGGCTGATTGCGGGCTTTAAACCAAAGATACAGGCCGGCGGCAATCAGGCAGGCAAGCACTAAGGCCAATATCAACACTATTGTGCTCATGCTATCCCCATCTTGCACCCGTGAACCTCACCAACCTGATGAAACGTTGAATATTATACGGAGTAAACGGCCGGCAGGCACTTAGAACAATGAGGGAGGAACAGATTTTCTGTCGCGATCTCATTTATCGATGCAATATATCTGCTCAGTTGCCGTGTCTCCTCTACGCGATGATAGCAACCGGGGGAGGCAGTCGATATCGGCATTATCCTATTTTAATGCTCTCTTTTTGCTGAATGGGTACAGAAAATCGGCGGGTAGCTGGCGAGGCTTGTTAAAAAAAAGTAAATTACAGCTTGTGCTCGTTGCGACAAAGGTTCTCATTAACGCACAATGTGATCAAGATCGAATTTGGTCAGCGTTTGAGCGCATCTGCGCCACGCCAATCATTATTCTGGGTATCCGCGTCATCATCTCTGATGCAGTGGCGCACCGCCGGATAACTCATTTGAGGCAATCATGGATAAACACCTGCAAAAACCTAAAATTCTGAAAGTGGAAACGGTCGCACGTTCGCGTTTATTTAACGTTGAGTCGGTCGATCTGGAGTTCAGTAACGGTGTACGGCGGGTGTATGAGCGGATGCGGCCTTCGGAAAGGGAGGCCGTTATGATTGTCCCGGTGATTGGCGACGACCTGCTGCTGATTCGCGAATATGCGGTGGGCACCGAATCTTACGAGCTGGGTTTCCCCAAAGGGTTGATCGACCCGGGTGAAGGCGTGCTGGAGGCGGCCAACCGCGAACTGATGGAAGAGGTGGGTTTTGGCGCCAAACGCTTCGATTTCCTTAGCCAACTGACCATGGCGCCGTCCTATTTTTCCAGCAAAATGAATATCGTGCTGGCGAACGATCTCTATCTGCAGAGCCTGGAAGGCGACGAGCCTGAGCCGTTGCCGCAGGTGCGTTGGCCGATAGCCGACATGATGTCATTGCTGGCGGAGCCTGATTTCCGCGAGGCGCGCAATGTCAGTGCGCTGTTCCTCACCGAGGCATTTCTGCGCGGCTCGCGTTAGGCATCAATCCCCTATCTCCTCGATAAAAAAAGGGCCAGATTTCTCTGGCCCTTCTCTATTAGAACAGTTCGTGGCTTTCGCCGCCGGGGTCCGTCAACGTAGTGCCGGTATCCCGTGTCGGGTAGCTTGTCGGCTGAGTACCTTCGATAAAGTATTCAGAGCGACTGCCGCCGCCGCCGCCGGAAAGCTTGCCGCTGCTTTTGTCGATGGTGACGCTGATAATGCCCGGCGGTGGGGTGACTTTTTGCTCCGGAATGCCTTCCAGCGCGACCTTCATAAAATCATCCCATGCCGGTTGTGCGCTCTTCGCACCGCCTTCACCGCCGGAGATCTGATCTTCGATGGCGCCGGAAGCCGTTGCGCGGCCGAGGTCGCGGCGATGATCATCGAAACCAATCCATACCGACGTGACGGTATCGGGGCCATAGCCGGAGAACCAGGCGTCTTTTGAACTGTTGGTGGTCCCGGTTTTGCCGCCGATATCATGCCGCTTCAAATCGCGTCCGGCGCGCCACGCGGTCCCCATCCAACCCGGTTCGCCAAAGATGTTGCTGTTCAGCGCATCGTGCATCAGGAACGCCAACTGGGTACTGATGACATGCGGCGCATACTGCTGATCGCCATCCTGCTGAACCTGAGCCGGCGTAACCTGTTCCAGTTGCGGCATCGGTACGTTACCGTTACCGCCTTCCTGCGATGTCGCGACGTTTTCGACGTTATCGTCGGAAAGCACGGCGGAACGATGGGTATCGCCATAAATCACCGGCAGATTGCAGCTGTCGCAGACCACTTTGGGTCTGGTTTCAAACACGGTATTGCCGGTTTCATCTTCGATTTTGGTGATGAAATACGGGTCGACCAGATAACCGCCGTTTGCCAGTACCGCATAACCGCGCACCAGTTGCATCGGAGTGAACGAAGCCGAACCCAGCGCCAGCGATTCGGTGTGCACGATGTTTTGCGCCGGGAAACCGAAACGTTGCAGATATTCCGCCGCGTAGTCGACACCCATTGCACGCATGGCGCGCACCATCACTACGTTCTTCGACTGTCCCAACCCCTGACGCAGGCGAATAGGGCCGTCGTAGGTTGGCGGTGAGTTCTTCGGCCGCCAGTCAGTACCGGCACCGGCGTCCCAGCGGGTGACCGGCAGATCGTTCAGGATAGTGGCCAGGGTCAGGCCTTTGTCCATCGCCGCGGTGTACAGGAACGGCTTGATGTTAGAGCCGACCTGACGCAGCGCCTGGGTAACGCGGTTGAACTTGCTCTGATTGAAGTCAAACCCGCCTACCAACGCTTTCACGGCGCCATCATTCGGGTTGATCGACACCAACGCCGAGTTGACGTCCGGCACCTGCGACAGCCACCAGCTTTCGTTCACCTTGCGTACCCACACCTGCTGGCCGGCCTGCACCACGTCGGTCACGCGTTTTGGCGTTGGGCCTTGCTGCGTATCGGACTTGAACGGCCGCGCCCAGCGCATGGTGGCCAGTGGCAAGGCAATATTGCTGCCATCGGCCAGCATGGCCGTCGCTTCATCGGCGGTCGCTTTGGTAATCACCGCAGGCGCCAGCGGGCCATAATTCGGCAGGTTTTTCAGTGAATCGACGATCTGTTTTTGATCCCAGGCCGCCTCGCCCACTTTCCACAGCACGTTGGACGGGCCGCGGTAGCCGTGACGCATGTCATACGCCAGCACGTTGTTGCGTACCGACTCCTGCGCCGCCAACTGCAGCTTTTTGGTGATGGTGGTATAGACCTTGTAACCGTCGGTATAGGCGTTCTCACCGTAACGCTTGATCATCTCCTGACGCACCATCTCGGAGAGATAGGGGGCGGAGAAGTTGATTTCCGGCGCATGGTAGTTGGCCACCAGATCTTCGCTACGGGCCTGATCGTACTGAGCCTGGGTGATGTAATGCTCATCCAGCATGCGCGACAGCACCACATTGCGGCGAGCCACGGCACGATCGTGCGAGTAAAGCGGGTTGAAGGTTGATGGCGCCTTAGGCAAGCCGGCGATGGTCGCCATTTCGCTCAAGGTCAGTTGGCCGACGTCCTTGCCGAAGTAGACCTGCGCTGCAGCGCCTACGCCGTAAGCGCGGTAACCCAGGTAGATCTTGTTCAGATACAGCTCGAGGATTTCGTCTTTGGTCAGCATCTGTTCGATGCGTACCGCCAGGAAGGCTTCCTTGATCTTGCGCATCAGGGTGCGTTCCGGGCTTAAAAAGAAGTTTCTCGCCAACTGTTGGGTAATGGTACTCGCCCCTTGTGACGCATGGCCGGAGACCAGTGCAATAGAGGCGGCACGGAAGATACCGACCGGATCGACGCCGTGATGTTCATAGAAACGGCTGTCTTCGGTGGCGATAAACGCATGCACCATGACCGGCGGAATTTGGTTCAGCTTCAGCGGAATACGGCGTTTTTCGCCGTATTGGGCGATCAGTTCGCCATCGGCGCTGTAAACCTGCATCGGTATCTGCAGCCGTACGTCTTTCAGCGTTGCAACGTCAGGCAGCTGCGGCTCGACATATTTGTACAAGCCAAAAATCGAGGCTGCCCCCAACACGATGCAACACACTGCAAGGATTAGTAAATACTTTACGAACTTCACCTGAGATTTCCCATTTTCATGTCATTTGGGCAGTTTATAAACAACCGCGCGGTAGTATAAAGGCAAGCCTGCAACATGGATATGTTCTTTTATCATCTGACGATATGGAGGTCGGGCGAAATATGTTATCTCAAGCATGGCAGGTGGGGCTGGATATACAAAGTAACCGCATTTGCGCCGTGGCGGCACAGCGCCGCCGCAACGGTTGGCAACTGCGTCACTGGTGGCAGCAAACGCTGCCGCAAGCGGTGCTGCGCGAAAGGTGTCTCGAACAACCCGAGGTGCTGACTCACGCACTGCGGCAATGGCGGGTCCAGTTGCCAAGACATATTTGCTTACGCATTGCTTTGCCTGCCCAGCGAGTTTTGCAGCATCTGATGCCGATGCCGGATGCCAGGCTGAAAGAGCCGGCGCGCGGTGATTATATTACCCGTCATGGTCTGAAGCAGTTCCCGCTGGATAGCCAGACATTGGCGCTGGACTACCGCCAATCTCCGCCTGACTCTGCCGCTTTGTTGCTCACCGCCGCGCGCCAGCAAGAGTTGCAGCAGTGGCTGCATTGTTTGCGTCAGGCCAATTTACGGCCGCAGGTGGTCGACATCACTCCTTGTGCCTTGCACATGATGGCATTTGCCGCAGGCGTACCGGCTGAAGCCGGTTTGCTGCACCGTCTCGATCGGGAGTGGCTGTGGACCGCCCCGCGCCGCACGGCCTTTGCCTATGGCATTTTGCCGGAGGGCGAGGCAAGCCAGGCGCTGGCGGCGATGCATGCAGCCTGCCCGTCAATCGGTGAGCAGCCGATTTATTACAGCAGCGTGGTGGACGAGCCGCCTCCTCAGGGGTGTTTGCCATGGTCACCGTTCAGCGCGTTCAACCAATTGCGGCCCCCGTTACCCCGATTGCCGGGGGCATTTGTGTTGGCCGGGGGGCTGGCGCTGCGCAGCGGGGACAACTGATGTATCAGGTCAACCTTCTGCCCTGGCGCAGGCTGGCCCAGCGCCGCCGTTGTGCCTTCTGGTTACGAATTTTCGTCTTGCAACTGGTGTTGATACTGGCGGCAATGGCGGTTGTTTTTGGCCTGATGAGTCATCAACAAACACAGCGGCATGAGGCTTTGTCGACGCTGTCCCGGCAACAGGCGGCGTTGGCGGAGCGCTATCAGCAACTCCAGCAGGCGATGGCGCGTTTGGCTCGCTTAACCACGCAAGCGGATCAGCAGGAGAAGAACCAGGCGCACAATCGGCGTTATCTGCAGCTGTTACAGCAGTTTGCGGTCATTCTTCCAGCGCCGATGTGGCTTACCTCGTTGGAAAGCAACGCACAACATATCACGCTGCGGGGCCTCAGCCGCCGATATGGGGCTGTCGTCCAGTTTGAGCGGCAACTGGCGGTACTGCCGCTATTGCAGCGCTGTCGGTTGGCGGACGTGGTACAGCGCCAGGATGGCCTGTTCTCATTCACTCTGATGGCGCAATGGGGGCTGAATGGATAAGCCGTTGCCACTCTGGACAAGGCACTGGCTGAACCTGCCGGGTTGGAAGCTGCTGGTTGCGCAGGGGATGGTGTTGGGCTGCCTGGCTTTGCTGCTCGTCATGCTTTTTCTGCACGAGAAATGGCAGCAGCGGGAGCGCACATTGGCGGAGCAACAGCGTCTGATTGAGCAGATTGAGCCGTTAAGACAGCAGTTGGCCCAGATGCCAACGTTGGAGGAGATTAATCTTCGCTTGCAGCAGTACGCGCTCAAGCCCGTCGCCCATGGCGATTTGACGCAAGTGCTGCCGTTGGCGGGTGCTGCATTGCAACGCTGGCAGCAGCAGGAGAAATCGCAGCGTCAAACCCTGAGCCTGAACATTCATTACGGCGGTTTATTGCGGCTGCTGGAGGCGTTGCCTCCCGCATTTCGCATCGATCAAATAACCCTTGAAGCACAGGCTGACGATCTGACGGTGCACTTCGTTTTACACGACGCGCCGGCAGACGCCGCTCCGGTAAATGCGGATGAATAAAGGTTATGGGGTTTGGTGGCTGTTGCTGCCGTGGGCGTTGATGGCGCAACCGCGCAATCCCTTTATGCCGCCACCCGCGTCTGAGTGCCTGACGCAGAGAGAATCACCGGCAAACTGGCTTTTGAAGGGGACCGTCGGGCAGGCAGCGTCGCGCCATGCCTGGGTGGTCACGCCCGCAGGGCAGTGGTTGCGTTTAGAGTCTCGGCAAAGTCTGCTGGGGGGGCGCTGGCGAGTGGAACAGGTGTTTGAGGGGCGGCTGGTGTTGAAAGCGGGTCCTGAAGATCCGGCTTGTCCGGCGGCTGACAATACCCTGGTGCTGACATTGGGAAACCATAAGGAAGAAAAAAAATGAAAGGAGGCATTTGGCTGGGCGCGGTGCTGTGGGGTATTGCTGCCTACGGCATGGCGACACAGAACAAGGAACCGATATCGATGGCGTTTCAGGACGCGCCGGTAACCCTGGTATTGCAGGCGCTGGCGGATTATCAGCAACTCAATGTGGTCACCGCGACTGGCGTGGGCGGCAACCTGACGTTGCGGTTGGATAACGTGTCCTGGCAGCAAGCGCTGGCGGTGATCCTGCGTATGGGAAAGCTGTCGATGACGCTGGAAGGCAACGTCATGATGGTGTTTCCCGAACCGGATGAACAGGAGAAACAACGGCAACAGTTGGCTTTGGCGCAAAAGCAGCCGCTGGAAAGCGTAACCCTGACGTTAAATCATGCCGATGCGGTTGAGATTGCCGAAAATTTGAATGCCCAGGGCAGTATTTTACTGAGCGAGCGCGGCAGCGTTGTGGCGGATAAACGCACTAACGCGCTGCTGATCCGCGATACTGCCCCAATCGTGGCGTTATTAACCAAGCGCATCGCGGAAATGGATGCGCCGTTGGCGCAGGTACAGCTGGCGGCGCATATTGTCACCATTAACAGTGAAAGTTTGCGCGAGCTCGGCGTGCGTTGGGGCCTGGCCACGGATGAAGGTGCTGCAAAGCCATTGCGGATGGGGGATTTTAACGTGAGCTTGCCGCTGGAACGCAGCGCGGTCAGCGCCGGTTTCCACCTGGCGCGCATCGGCGGACGGCTGCTGGATCTGGAGCTAATGGCACTGGAGCAGGAGAACCGGGTTGAAATCATCGCCAGCCCGCGCTTGCTGACTGCGCATCAGCAAACCGCCAGCATTAAGCAGGGTACGGAAATCCCGTATGAGGTGAAGAGCGGCAGCAGCGGGGCGACATCGATGGAGTTCAAGGAGGCTGTATTGGGCATGGAGGTGACGCCGAAAATTTTGCCGAACGGCCGCATTACGCTGACGCTGCAAATCAGCCAGAACATGCCCGGGCGTTCCATCAGCCGGGCGGATGGCGAGGCGCTGGCGATCGATAAGCAGGAGATCAAAACCCAGGTGACGGTGAAAGACGGTGAAACCATTGTATTGGGCGGCGTATTTCAGCGCCAGAGCGCTCAGGGGGCGGACAAGGTACCGGGGCTCGGGGATATTCCACTGCTGGGTTCCTTGTTCAAACAGAGCACCAAACAGCATAAACGACGCGAGCTGGTGATATTCATTACTCCGACATTGATTAAGGCATGAGCAGCAAGCTGTCAGGTTCGGTGGAAATCGCCTAAAGTTGATGAGCAGATGCACTTTTTTCTCACCTTGGGGGCATCTGCGTTTGACGCTGCGGCCGATTTAGCTTACAAGGGTTACCGAATTGAGCACCGAGGTTTTTTGTTAACGCCAAGACGCCGTTAAAAACGTATGGTTTCCCTCCTGCGGCGTGGATTGCGATTTATTCGGTTGCCAAACTACCAAGAGTGTTGAGATAATTTTCCGTCTGATCTCGCACTATCGCTCATGAGGTTTCAGTTTAGGTCCCGCCGCTGATTTGATTGGCGGGGCGGGTTAACATTAACGAATAGTCTTAGTAATACCAAAAACATGGCAGAGAAACGCAATATCTTTCTGGTTGGGCCTATGGGTGCCGGCAAAAGCACTATTGGCCGTCAGTTAGCTCAGCAACTCAATATGGAGTTCTTCGACTCCGATCAAGAAATTGAGCGACGTACCGGAGCTGACGTGGGCTGGGTATTCGACGTGGAAGGTGAAGAAGGTTTCCGCGATCGTGAAGAAAAAGTCATTAATGAACTGACGGAAAAGCAAGGGATTGTGCTGGCTACCGGCGGTGGTTCGGTTAAATCGCGTGAAACGCGTAACCGTCTGTCGGCGCGTGGTGTCGTGGTTTATTTGGAAACCACCATCGAGAAGCAGTTGGCCCGCACTCAGCGCGACAAAAAGCGTCCGTTGTTGCAGGTTGATTCTCCTCCGCGCGAAGTGCTGGAAGCGTTGGCGAAAGAGCGCAATCCGTTATACGAAGAAATTGCAGATGTCACCATCCGCACCGACGATCAAAGCGCTAAAGTGGTTGCCAACCAGATTATCAATATGCTGGAAAGCAACTGATTGCGGTTTCCGTGTTCGCCACGGCAAATGCGGAAAGACTGATTGTGTTCCCCGCAACAGCGGGGATAAACCACACATTGAGAACTGAGCGCGACATGGAGAGAATTACCGTAACGCTTGGGGAGCGCAGCTACCCGATTACCATAGCCGCCGGATTGTTTAACGATCCGGCTTCTTTTATGCCGCTAAAGGCGGGTGAACAGGTCATGCTGGTCACCAACCAGACCTTGGCGCCGCTCTATCTGGACCGGGTCCGGAAGGTGCTTGAACAGGCGGGCGTAATGGTGGATCAGGTGATTTTGCCTGATGGCGAACAGTATAAATCCCTTGCCGTGCTTGAGCAGGTGTTCTCGGCGCTGCTGCAAAAGCCTCACGGTCGCGATACCACATTGATCGCGCTCGGCGGCGGCGTGGTGGGCGATCTTACCGGTTTTGCCGCGGCTTGCTATCAGCGCGGTGTCCGCTTTATTCAGGTTCCTACCACCTTGCTTTCGCAGGTGGACTCTTCCGTTGGCGGCAAAACCGCCGTCAATCATCCGCTCGGTAAAAACATGATCGGCGCATTCTATCAGCCTGCTTCAGTGGTGGTTGATCTGGACTGCCTGAAAACCTTACCGGCGCGTGAGCTCTCCTCTGGTCTGGCTGAAGTGATCAAGTACGGGATCATTCTCGACAGTGATTTCTTCGTCTGGCTGGAAAACAACATCGATGCGTTGGTTGCGCTGGATATGAATGCCCTGGGCTATTGTATCCGCCGTTGCTGTGAACTGAAGGCCGAGGTGGTTGCCGCTGATGAACGCGAAAGCGGTCTGCGCGCGCTGCTGAATCTGGGCCATACTTATGGCCATGCGATTGAAGCAGAAATGGGCTATGGTGTATGGCTGCACGGCGAAGCCGTTGCCGCCGGCATGATGATGGCGGCGGAAACCGCGCATCGTCTCGGCCAGTTCTCCGCCGAGGATATTGAACGCATTAAAACCCTGTTGTTGCGCGCGGGTTTACCGGTGTGCGGGCCGCAGGAAATGGCGCCGGAATCTTATTTGCCGCACATGATGCGCGACAAGAAAGTGTTGGCCGGCGAACTGCGTCTGGTACTGCCGACGGCCATTGGTCAGGCGGAAGTTCGTGGCGGAGTCGGGCATGATGTGGTGCTTGCTTCTATCGCGGCTTGCTTGCCTGAACGGAACGCCTGAGTAAATCGGACGAAGTAACAGTGGCTTAGCCGCTGTTTACATCTATATTAATAATGTGCAAAGCATGACTGATGTCGCTTTGCCATCATCGGGTTAATCTGCTCGTACCACGGTAGGTCTACGGTGGTGGGCTTTTGCCTCTAGTTGGAGGGTTTCAGATGGATGAGTTTAAACCGGAAGACGATCTCAGACCTGATAGCAGCGATCGTCGTCCTGCACGTTCGCGTAAACCGGCTCCGGGACCACGCTTTGCCGTTTCGCGTCAGCACTTGATGATTGGCATCGGTATTCTGGTGCTGCTGTTGCTGATTGTCGGTATCGGCTCGGCGTTGAAGGCGCCTACCAAGCATGAAGCGGCACAGGAAGGCGCGCAAAACGGCGCGGCCAAAGACATCAACCTGTCCGGTTCTTCGTCGCTGACCACCGGCAATACCGGTGTTCCAGGCGGCACGACCGATACCAATGACAATAACGGCGTGAGCAGCACTTCCGCGCAACAGCCGCAAAACGTCAGCGTTCCACCGATCTCCAGCACTCCGACAGAAGCGCAACCGCAGCCGGTGCAGGATGGCGCGCAGCAGCGTGTCGATCTGCCGGGCAATATGTCGGATGCGTTATCCGCCCAGCAGGGCCAGGTTGATGCGGCGACGCAGGGCATGAGTGGCCCGGCTTCAACGCTGCCTACGGCTCCGGCCACCCTGATGAACGGCGCCGCCGCTACCGTGGCTAAAGAAGCAACGCGCCCGGTTCAGGGCTCTGGGTCACAGCAACATAAGACACCGGCAAAAACCGTCAGTAAACCGGCGACGACGCAGCAGCATAAAGCGCCAACCACGGTGTATACCCCGGCTCCTTCCGCTAAACCGGGAGCGGCAAGCAGCAAAACGGGCACGACGAGCGCCAAAGCGGACACGACGAGTGCCAAGGCGGGCGTTGTTAGCGGCAGCGGCAGTTCGCTGCAGTCTGCCCCGGCCAGCCACTATACCCTGCAGTTGAGCAGCGCTTCGCGTTCCGATACGTTGAACGCCTACGCCAAGCAGCAGAAACTGCAGAATTATCAGGTGTACGCGACCCAGCGTGACGGTAAAGCATGGTATGTGCTGGTGAGCGGTAATTACGCTTCTGCGGCTGAAGCCAAGCGCGCAATCGCGACGCTGCCGGCGGATGTTCAGGCGAAAAAACCGTGGGCCAAGCCTGTACGTCAGGTTCAGCAGGACCTGAAAAAGTAACCCAATAGATTTCAAGCTGCAGTCAGGGCATGGATTTCATGCATTGTAGGGATGTAGATGCTGCGGCCGTAGTAAGCGGGGCGAAGATTTTTGCCCCTACGGTGATGGGGGGCAAGTGTGCCATGAGCAGATTTGCCCGCCCCCTGCGGTGGCTCCGAGAGGGGTAGGCTCATGGACAGGCCAAATAACTGCACGCAGTCGACATTGCTGCAGCTTGAAAGATGAAGGGTATAATCATTTAAATTTGTGCGCTGATGTGCTGTCTGAAACAGAGTACAATCCGCCGCTCTGAATTGTATAAGTAGCTAACTGACGGCATGAAGAAAAACCGCGCTTTTTTAAAATGGGCTGGTGGAAAATACCCGCTGGTTGACGAGATTCGTCGTCATCTGCCGGCGGGCGACTGCTTAATCGAACCCTTCGTGGGTGCGGGTTCAGTCTTCCTGAACACGGAGTACGACGCCTATATTCTCGCCGACATCAACAGCGATCTTATCAACCTGTATAACATCGTTAAGCTGCGTACGGATGATTTCGTGCGCGATGCCCGCCTTCTTTTCACCGATGAGTTCAATCAATCGGATCGCTTTTACCTGCTGCGCGAAGAGTTTAATACCAGTGCCGATGCTTATCGCCGCGCGCTGCTGTTTCTCTATCTGAACCGCCACTGTTATAACGGCCTGTGCCGGTATAATCTGCGTGGAGAGTTCAACGTCCCGTTCGGACGTTACAAGAAACCGTACTTCCCGGAAGAAGAGCTGTACTGGTTCGCTGAAAAATCCCGCAACGCCACTTTTGTCTGCGAGCATTACCGCGATACCATGGCAAAAGCCGAGCGCGGGACGGTGATATATTGCGATCCGCCGTATGCGCCATTATCGGCGACGGCGAATTTTACCGCTTACCACACCAACAGCTTCAGCATTGCCGATCAGCAAAGCTTGGCGTTAATGGCGCATCAGCTTTCTGTGGAAAGCCAGGTGCCGGTATTGATTTCCAACCATGACACCGAGCTGACGCGTGACTGGTACCAGCATGCCGCGTTGTACGTGGTGAAAGCGCGCCGCACCATCAGCCGTAATATTCTTGGTCGCAGTAAAGTGAACGAGCTTTTGGCGCTCTATCGTTAAACCGGGGTACGCCCCGGCGTATATGCCCGGCGGATTTCAGGTGCAGCCAACCACGCTGCGGCTTGAAACGCGAAGGGTATAACAATTCGAACCCTACGTTTGGAGATTGCGGATGAAAAAGTTTTTAATAGCCCCGTCCATTCTGTCGGCAGATTTTGCCCGGTTAGGTGAAGATACCGCTAACGTGCTGGCCGCAGGCGGCGACGTGGTGCACTTCGACGTGATGGATAACCACTACGTTCCCAATCTGACCATCGGGCCGATGGTTTGCCAGGCGCTGCGCGACTATGGCATCACCGCGCCGATTGACGTGCATCTGATGGTGAAGCCGGTTGATCGCATCGTCCCGGATTTCGCTGCGGCGGGCGCCAATTATATCTCTTTCCATCCGGAAGCCTCCGAACACGTCGATCGCACCATTCAACTGATTAAAGAGCACGGCTGCAAGGCCGGCCTGGTATTCAACCCGGCGACGCCGTTGAGCTACCTGGATTACGTCATGGATAAAGTCGACGTGATCCTGCTGATGTCGGTCAACCCGGGCTTTGGCGGCCAGTCGTTTATCCACGGTACGCTGGATAAGCTGCGCCAGGTGCGCAAGCTGATTGACGACAGTGGCCGTGATATCCGTCTGGAAGTCGATGGCGGCGTGAAAGTAGACAATATCGCCGAGATTGCGGCGGCGGGCGCGGACATGTTTGTCGCCGGTTCAGCGATCTTCGGCAAGCCGGATTATCGCAAGGTGATCGACGAGATGCGCAGCGAACTGGCGAAAGTGACTCATGGCTGATTTCAGCGCGATCCGCGCTCTGGCCTTCGATCTCGACGGCACGCTGGTAGACAGCGCGCCGGGGTTGGCGGCAGCCATCGATCTGGCGCTGGCCGAAATGGGCCTGCCGCAGGCCGGCGAAGCCCGCGTGGGGACCTGGATTGGCAATGGCGCCGACGTGCTGGTGCAGCGTGCGCTGCGTTGGGCTGAAGTGGAAGCCACGCCGGAACACAACAGTCAGTTGCGTGAGCGCTTCGATCACTTCTACGCGCAAACCGTCGACAGCGGCAGCCGCCTGTTCCCACAGGTGAAAGAAACGCTGGCCCGCCTGGCCGCACAGGGTTATCCGATGGCGCTGGTGACCAACAAACCGACGCCGTTTGTTGCGCCGTTACTGACCGCGTTGGGCATTATCGATTATTTCTCGCTGATCATCGGCGGTGACGACGTGGTGGAAAAGAAACCGCATCCGGCGCCGCTGTATCTGGTGCTCGGCAAGCTTGGTCTGCGCGCCAATGAGTTGTTGTTCGTCGGCGATTCGCGCAACGATATTCAGGCGGCACAGGGGGCGGGTTGCCCAAGCGCTGCGCTGACCTACGGTTATAACTACGGCGAGGCTATTGCCCTGAGCCATCCCGACCGCGTGTTGGAGCGCTTTGCCGATTTGTTGCCCTCTCTTGGGCTGTCATCTTTAGAGAATCAGGAAATTTAAACATGAGTAAGCCCATCGTATTTAGCGGCGCGCAGCCGTCCGGTGAACTGAGCATTGGCAACTACATGGGTGCGCTGCGTCAGTGGGTTAAGCTGCAGGACGATTACGACTGCATCTACTGCATCGTCGATCTGCACGCCATCACCGTACGTCAGGACGCGGAAAAACTGCGCAAGGCTACGCTGGATACGCTGGCGCTGTATCTGGCCTGCGGCATCGATCCGCAAAAGAGCACCATCTTTGTGCAGTCGCACGTGCCGGAACACACTCAACTGAGCTGGGTGCTGAACTGCTACACCTATTTCGGCGAGCTGAGCCGCATGACCCAGTTCAAAGACAAATCCGCGCGCTATGCGGAAAACATCAATGCCGGTCTGTTCAGCTACCCGGTGCTGATGGCGGCGGACATTCTGCTGTATCAGACCAACCAGGTGCCGGTCGGCGAAGACCAGAAGCAGCATCTGGAATTGAGCCGTGACATCGGCCAGCGTTTCAACGCGCTGTATGGCGATGTGTTCAAGGTGCCTGAGCCGTTCATTCCCAAGTCTGGCGCGCGCGTGATGTCGTTGCAGGATCCGACCAAGAAGATGTCCAAGTCGGACGATAACCGTAATAACGTGATCGGCCTGTTGGAAGATCCGAAAGCGGTGGCCAAGAAAATCAAGCGCGCGATGACCGACTCCGAAGAGCCGCCGGTGATTCGTTACGACGTGGCGAACAAGCCGGGTGTGTCCAACCTGCTGGATATTCTCTCGGGTGTGACCGGCAAAAGCATCGCTCAGCTGGAAGCCGAATTTGAAGGCCAGATGTACGGCCACCTGAAAGGCGCGGTTGCCGACGCGGTATCCGGTATGTTGGGTGAGTTGCAGGAGCGTTATCACAACTTCCGCAATGACGAGGCCTTGCTGCAGCAGGTCATGCGCGACGGTGCGGCCAAGGCGCGCGCGCGCGCTCAGGAAACGCTGGCGAAGGTTTATCAGGCAGTAGGCTTCGTATCGCAGCCGTAATGCTTTACGCAGAGAGAAAAGCGGCCATGAGCCGCTTTTTTTACGTCGGTATCAGGCCATTTGAGCCAGCTTTTGCGGCGTTTCCTGGCTGGCGAACCAGTTCAGCTTGCTGCGCAGGCTCACCACGCTGCCGACGATAATCAGGCTCGGGCTGGCAGCCTGTTGGGCCAGCGCCCCCAGTTGGTTCAGCTCGCCTTCGATCACCCGCTGACGGCATGAAGTGCCGTTTTCTACCAGCGCCACCGGCGTGCTCGCGGGCATGCCGTGGGCAATCAGCTGGCGCTGGATGTCCGCGGCCTGCGTCAGGCCCATGTAAAACACCAGCGTTTGCTGCCCGGCGGCCAGCGTCGCCCAGTCCAACCCGCCGCCGCTCTTGGCGTGGCCGGTCACCAGCCGCACGCTCTGCGCATGATCGCGATGGGTGAGGGGAATGCCGCTGTAGGCAGAACAACCGGAAGCGGCGGTAATGCCCGGTACCACCGAGAACGGGATATTGGCATCGGCCAGCGTTTCCAGCTCTTCGCCGCCGCGGCCGAAAATAAACGGGTCACCGCCTTTCAGCCGCACAACGCGTTTACCCTGTTGCGCTTGCTCCAGCAGGATGCGGTTGATCTGCTCCTGCGGTACGCAATGATGGCCCGCGCGTTTGCCGACGAAGATACGCTCGGCATCGCGGCGCACCAGCGTCATGATCTCGTCGGACACCAGCCGATCGTAAACCACCACGTCGGCCTGCTGGATCTGTTGCAAACCCTTGAGCGTCAGCAAACCGGCGTCCCCCGGCCCTGCGCCCACCAGCACCACTTCGCCGGACTCCTCCGCAGGGCAGTCGAACAACTGTTCGATCTGCCGTTGCGCCAGCGCCTGGTCATCATTGGCCAGCGACTGCGCCAGCCGGTCATGGGCAAACAACTTCTCCCAAAAACGACGGCGGGCACCTGCACCGGTAAAGTGCCGTTTCACCCGTTGGCGCAATGATCCACCCAGTTGCGCCAGCTTGCCAAGATGCTGCGGCAATACGGCTTCCAGCTTTTCACGCAGCAGCCGCGCCAGCACCGGCGCCTTGCCGCCGGAGGACACCGCGACCATGATCGGCGAGCGATCGATAATCGACGGCATGATAAAACTGGCGCGTTTGGGATCGTCGACAACGTTGCAGAATACCCGTTGCTGGTTGGCGCACTGATAGACCAGCGCGTTGACCTCGAGCCGATCGGTTGCGGCGATGACCAGCCATTTTTCCGCCAGCAATGCCGCGCTGAATTCCCCTTCCACCAACGTAACCCGGTCAAGGGCCGCCCACTCGTGGAACTGGGGGCTGAATGCGCAGGCGTTGACGGTCAGCAACGCGCCGGCGTCCAGCAGCAGGCGCGCCTTGCGTTCGGCGACCTCGCCGCCGCCGACCAGCAGGCAGGCTTTGTGTTGCAGTTGGCAGAAAATCGGCAGGTAATCCATCGGCAAACCTCGAGCAATTGGCAACGGGGGCGCAGTGCGCCCCGGAATATTATGCAGCCTGGCGCGCTGCGGTTTTCTCGGCCTGCGGACGTTCGGCACGCGGGGTGGCGTACCAGTAACCCAGGCCCATCAGGACCGAGCCGGACAGGATATTGCCCAGCGTCACCCACAACAGGTTATGGCCGATCCCGCTCAGCGTGTAGGCTTCGCTGTGATGACCGAACCAGGACAGGGCGAACAGCGTCATGTTGGCGACGGAGTGTTCGTAGCCGGAGGCGATAAAGGCCAGCAGGCACCACCAGATGGCGATGAACTTGGCGGCGCCCTCGACGCGAATCGCCATCCAAATCGCCAGGCAAACCAGCCAGTTGCACAGTACGCCTTTGAAGAACAGCACCTCGGCGGGGGCGGTGGTTTTCGCCAGCGCGGCAGTATGAATCAGGCTGGTGTCCACCGGCAGCAGGCTGCCGCCGCCGTAGTAATACATCAGCGCCACCAGCACCGACCCCAGCAAGTTGCCCAACCAGGTTTGCGGCAGGACTGCCCACATCTGGCTCTGGCGGATGGTACCGGCTTTGACGCCCAGCGTCAGGAACATTGTATGGCCGGTAAACAGCTCGGAACCGGCGATGATCACCAGCGTCAGCGCGATGCCGAAGGTGGCGCCCATCACTAATGGCCGAAGGGACGGATCGACCAGATTGCCAAGGGTGAAGATCAAAATGATGCCGAGGCCGACGTAGGCCCCGGCCATCGCCGAGCTGATCCAAAAGCCCAGCGGGCTGTCTTTCGACAGCCTGACGATGCGCGCCGCGTTGGCGGCGCATTTGTTGATGGTATCGGTGAACATGCTGCTTCCCCTGAGGTTAAAATGAAAATGTCAGGCCGCGACCTGCACCATGCCATCGACTACGCGGCTGGTGAAATGCGCAACTGAGCGGCTGCCGTCTTCCAGGCAGTAGCCGTCGTGCAGGCGGAAATGCTGTTTTTTCAGCGGGCTGGCGACCCACAGTTCCCCCTGATGTTCGGCGATCAGGCCACGTGACAGCACGCTGGCCTGGGCGAAGGGATCGATATTGCTGATAGCGAAGACCTGCTCATCGGCATGGGGGCGGAATACCGCCACCTGCTGTTCGCCGATCAGGGCGCACACGCCGGTGCCGGGCAGGATATCAGTGACGGGGCAAAGGGTGATCCACTGGCTCATACGTTGCTCTCCTCTGCGTCCAGCAGGGTGACGGGAATGCGTTCATCCGGGCGCGCCGGCCGATGTTGTTCGCGCTCGGCGACGATCTGTACGTTAGGATCGCGCAGGCTGCTGTTGATAAAGTGGGCGAAACGGACCTGGGCCTGCGGATCTTCGACGGCTTCTTTCCACTCGCAGATAACTGCATCGCGCAGGCGGGCGATTTCGGTTTCCAACTGATCGTTGATGCCCAGTTTGTCGTCAATGATCACCTTGCGCAGATAATCGATGCCGCCTTCAAGGCTCTCCAGCCACACCGAGGTGCGTTGCAGCTTATCGGCGGTGCGGATGTAGAACATCATGAAACGGTCCAGATAGCGTTCCAGCGTAGCGCTGTCGAGATCCGCCGCCAGCAGGTCGGCGTGGCGAGGTTTCATGCCGCCGTTACCGCATACGTACAGGTTCCAGCCGTTCTCGGTGGCGATGATGCCGACGTCCTTGCCCTGCGCTTCAGCGCATTCGCGGGTACAGCCGGAAACCCCGAACTTCATTTTGTGTGGCGTGCGGATGCCTTTGTAGCGGTGTTCCAGTTTGACGCCAAACCCGACGCTGTCACCCACGCCAAAGCGACACCAGGTGCTGCCGACACAGGTTTTCGACATGCGCAACGCCTTGGCGTAGGCATGGCCGGTTTCAAAACCGGCGGCAATCAGCTTGCTCCAGATAGCCGGCAGGTCGTCCTTCTGCGCACCGAACATGCCGATGCGCTGAGAACCGGTCATCTTGGTATACAGATTGTATTCCTTGGCAATCTGGCCGACCGCCATCAGCCCGTCCGGCGTAATTTCACCGCCGGCGGAGCGTGGGATCACCGAATAAGTGCCGTCTTTCTGGATATTGCCGAGGAAGTTGTCGTTGGTGTCCTGCAGCGGCGTGTGCTGCGGTTTGAGCACGAATTCATTCCAGCAGGAAGCCAGCAGCGAGCCGACGGTCGGTTTACAGACTTCACAACCGTAACCTTTGCCGTATTTGGCCAGCAGTGCGTCGAAGGACTTGATGCCTTCAACGCGGATCAGGTGGTACAGCTCCTGGCGCGAATAGGCAAAGTGTTCGCACAGATGGTGGTTAACCTCGATGCCCTGTTTGCTCAGCTCGGCGTTCAGCACCTGGGTGATCAGCGGAATACAGCCGCCGCAGCCGGTACCGGCCTTGGTTTCCGATTTTATCGCCGCGACGGTGTGGCAGCCCATGCCGACCGCCTTGACGATGTCGCCCTTGGTGACGTCGAAGCAAGAGCAGATTTGTGCGGTGTCCGGCAGGGAATCTACGCCGATGGCCGGTTTGCTGCCCGCGTGCGCCGGCAGGATCAAGCCGTCCGGATTTTCCGGCAGTTCAATGGCGTTCAGCGTCAGTTGCAACAGGTTGCCGTAGTCGCTGGTATCGCCCACCAACACGGCGCCGAGCAGGGTTTTATTGTCGGCGCTGACGATGATGCGCTTATAGACTTCTTTGCTTTCATCCAGATAAACGTAGCTGCGTGCGCCTTCAGTGCGACCGTGGGCATCGCCAATGCCGCCAACGTCTACGCCCAGCAGCTTCAGCTTGGCGCTCATGTCGGCACCCTGGAAGGCATTTTCACGGCCCAGCAGATGATCGGCCGTGACCTGCGCCATTTTATAGCCCGGCGCCACCAGACCGAAGGTTCGCTCATGCCAGGAGGCGCACTCGCCGATGGCGTAAACGTCCGGATCGGAGGTTTGGCAACTGTCGTTAATTACGATACCGCCACGGCGGGCGGTCGCCAGACCACACTGGTGAGCCAGCTTGTCCTGAGCGCGGATACCGGTCGAAAACACGATAAAGTCCACTTCCAGCTCGGTGCCGTCGGCGAACTGCATGGTTTTGCGCGCCTGTTCCCCGCCGTTGACGATCTCTTTCGTATTTTTACCGGTATGCACTTTGACGCCCATGCGTTCGATCTTGCGGCGCAACTGATCGCCGCCCATAGGATCGAGCTGTTCGGCCATCAGCATTGGGGCGAATTCAATGACGTGGGTTTCGACGCCCAGGCTTTTCAGCGCACCGGCGGCTTCCAGCCCCAGCAGGCCGCCGCCAACCACCGCACCGCGTTTGCTGCGGCGTGCGCAGGCTTCGATGGCGTTCAGATCTTCAATGGTGCGGTAGACGAAGCAATCCTGGCTTTCCGAGCCTTTAATCGGCGGGATCCACGGGTAGGAGCCGGTGGCCATGATCAGCTTGTCGTAGTAAAGGGTGCGGCCGGTATTGGAGTGAATGACCTTCTCACTGCGGTTGATGGTAATGGCGCGCTCGCCAACCAATACCTTCACCCCCTGTTTTTCGTAAAAGCCTTCGCGTACCAGCGAAAGTTCTTCGGCAGTATGGTGGGCGAAATAAGAAGACAGGTGCACACGGTCATAGGCGATGCGCGGTTCTTCACAAAACACGGTGATCTCAAACTGGTCTTTGTCCGCTTTTTCCAGCAGATCTTCGATAAACCGGTGGCCGACCATGCCATTCCCGATGACAGCAAGTTTGACTCTGCTCATTATTGCCTCAAAATTCTGATTTCCTAGGCTTACCTTATGCCTCCCCACGGGCAATTTATTGATGCAAATCAAGTGCACCTTCATATACCTCGAATGTGGTATATGAATGATTTTTCTCGATATTTGATAAGTTGCGGTTTTTATTCATCTTTAGCTGAAACGAGCCAGTTGCTGCGAACCTTACCCCTTCGGGAGTAGCGGAGGGAGTAATAAACTTTTTGCGGCTTTGTCAGCCGGATCCTCTGCCAGTATGATGAATAAAACGAGCCGTAACAGCAGAGGTGAAGGGTGGCCCAGAGTCCATTGAAGTTTATCGACAACCTGCGTTTGAGCGGGCATGAAGGGTTGTGGCAACTGGCCATTGAGCAGGGGCGCATTGCCCATCTGGTGCCGCAACCTGAGGGGCAGGAATGGCGCAGCGACGTGCTTGATGCGCAAGGTGGGCTGGCACTGCCGGCGTTTGTCGAGCCGCATATCCATTTGGACACCACCCAGACCGCCGGACAGCCGGCCTGGAACCAGTCCGGTACCCTGTTTGAAGGCATTGAGCGCTGGGCGGAGCGCAAGGCATTGCTGACCCATGAGGACGTCAAACAACGCGCCTGGCAGACGCTGAAATGGCAGATCGCCAACGGCGTGCAGTACGTGCGTACCCATGTCGACGTCTCAGATCCGACCCTGACCGCGCTGCGCGCCATGCTGGAGGTGAAGCAGGAGGTCGCGCCCTGGGTGACGCTGCAAATCGTCGCTTTCCCGCAGGAAGGCATTATGTCCTATCCCAACGGCGAGGCATTGCTGGAAGAGGCGCTGCGGCTGGGGGCTGACGTGGTGGGGGCCATTCCGCACTTCGAGTTCACGCGCGAATACGGCGTAGAGTCGCTGCACAAAGCTTTTGCGCTGGCGCAAAAATACGATCGGCTGGTGGACGTACACTGCGATGAGATTGACGATGAGCAGTCGCGCTTTGTCGAAACCGTGGCGGCGCTGGCGCTGAAGCTGAATATGGGCGCCAAGGTGACCGCCAGCCATACCACCGCGATGCACTCCTATAACGGCGCTTACACTTCGCGGCTGTTCCGCCTGTTGAAAATGTCCGGCATCAACTTTGTCGCTAACCCGCTGGTCAATATTCACCTGCAGGGGCGCTTCGACAGTTACCCGAAACGGCGCGGCATCACGCGGGTGAAAGAAATGCTGGAAGCGGAGATTAACGTCTGCTTTGGCCACGACGATGTCTTCGATCCCTGGTATCCGCTGGGGACCGCCAATATGCTGCAAGTCCTGCACATGGGGCTGCACGTCTGCCAACTGATGGGATACGGCCAGATTGACGACGGGCTGAAACTGATCACCAGCCACAGCGCGCGCACCCTGCACCTGACCGATTATGGCCTGGCGGCGGGCAACAGCGCCAACCTGGTGATCCTGCCGGCGGAAAGCGGCTTTGACGCGGTGCGCCGTCAGACTCCGGTGCGCTATTCGATCCGGCAGGGGGCGGTGATTGCCGAGACCCGGCCGGCGGAAACCACGCTGTATCTGGCGAAGGATGAGAAGGTGGATTTCCGGCGCTAAGGCGTGGGCATTTCCATAAAAAAAGGCGCCTGAGGCGCCTTTTTTGATGTCACTGACGGCAGATTAGTGCGTCACGTGACCGTGGCTGCGGTGCTTGGTAACGAAACCGAGCAGCAGACACATGACGAACACCGCCAGGTACAGGCCGTTGGCGGTGGTCAGCGCAGCGTGTGCACCGCCTTTAGCCACGATCGGGCCGGTGACCACGAAGGTCAGCATGGTGCCGATGGTGCCGCAGGTCAGGATGAAGTTAACCAGTTTCGGCGAGGACACCTTGGTTTGCAGCGAGCCGAGGGTGATAAGCGTGGTGTAGATCGCGCTGGATACGAAGCCCAAAGCCATAATGTAGTAGCCCAGGTGTTCCGGATTGTCGGTGCTGACGAACAGGTACATCGCGCCGGTCGCCAGAGCGGCCAGCACGGTGACGATACGCTGCAAGTCAAAGAAGCGCAGGATAAAGCTGAACACCCACATGCCAACCATGTACGAAGTCCAGAAATCGCTCACCAGCTTACCGGCCTGGCCAAGGTCCATCCCGAAGGACTTGGTGGCGTATTCCGGCACCCATTGGATAAAGCCCAGTTGACCGAGGATATAGCACAGAGCGGCGATCGACAGGAACAGCACGCCGATACCCCATTTCTCTTTCGCTACCGGCTGGCCGGCATTGGCGTCTTTGTTGCCCAGCACCGGGAACTCGGAGAACAGGGTCAGCACAAAGATCCCTACGTACAGCAGACCGATGCAGGCATACACCCAGTACCAGCCGATCTGACGCGCCAGCAGCATCGCGGCGACAATCGGGAAGATCATCCCGGCCATGCTGAAGAAAGAGTCAGTGAACAGCAGGCGCGAACCGCGCTGGCGGCCGGCGTACATATGGGTGATCAGGAAGGTGCCTATCGACATGGTGATACCGCTGACCACGCCAAGGATAAACATGCACAGGGAGAACATCGTCAGGCTCTTGGTCACCATCAGCCCGGCGACAGCCAGCACCATCAGGATAAAGCCAAACATCAGTTGACGCTTCAACGGAATGATTTCCATCAACCAGGCGTTGAGGAAGATCGAAATCAAGATGCCGGCGTTAAGGAAAGTGAAGGTGTTGCTCATGCTGGAAACCGGCAGATTAAAGTACTCTGCAATGTTCCCCATCACCATCCCTGTGACGATAACTAAAGCGCCGGTCAGCGCGTAAGAAAAATAGCTGATCCAGGTAAGCCGTAGACGGTTGCTGTCATTCATTATAAAGGCCTGATTATGTCTGTTAGGATTATTCCCGTCGCCTTTCAAACCGCAACCGGGCGTCCAGCTGCAATTTGAAATTCATAGGGTATAACGCTGGATTAAGGCCGCTGGCTTTTCCTGGTAAAAACGGAAAAGTCCCGATCAGGCCACCAGGGAGCGGATCCTAGCACAGACAACGGGAGTTTTTGTGATGGCTGTCGATTTTTTGATGCAATCAATGAAAGGTTGTGAAATTTTTTTGTGATCTATTTGCTCATCGTCACGATCGAGTCTCGGCTGACGATCGTCGGCGCGAAGCTGATGCGCGGGGTGGCCGGATCAATCAGCAGCCGCGTGGCGTATTGTGCCATCTCGGTAATAGGGAAATGTACGCTGGTCAGAGCCGGTCGCACGAAGGGCGCACGCTCGCCGCTGTCGTAACAGATCAGCGAGATATCTTGCGGTACTCGCAAGCGGTGCTCGTTGAGCGCCAGCAGAGCGCCGATGGCCATTTCTTCGTTACAGCAGTAAATGGCGGTGGGCAGGGTTTCCAGTTGCAGCAGCCGGTCGGCGCAGCGGTAGCCGCTTTCCAGGTCGTAAACCCCTTCCACGCAGGCCAGCGGTTTGATATGCGCGGCCTGCATCGCCTGTTCGAAACCCTGCAGCCGCAGCCGGCTGGAAATCCGCTCGCTTGGGCCGCTGATGCAGGCGATACGCCGGTGACCGGCCTCGATCAACTGTTGCGTTGCCATACGGCTGGCGAGCGGGTGATCAAAGGTGACGCAGCGGTCTTCCAGACCGGGCACCAGGCGATCGAGCAGCACAAAGCTGCGTTGCTCCGCCGCCAGTTGGCGCAGTTGGTCGTCGCTGAGGAAACGCACGTGCAGGATCACCCCGTCACAGCGCAGGTTGAACAGCCGCTGGATTGCCCGCCATTCGTTTTCCGCGCTGCTGCGGCCTTGGGTCACCAGCAGCTGTTTACCCTGGGATTCGGCTTCGGTTTGCACAAAATCCATCAGCGCGCCGAAGAAACCGCCGCGATACGAGGTGGTGACCAGGCCCAGCGTATTGCTGTGGCTGGAGGCCAGCGCGCGGGCGGCGGGGTTGGGGGTATAACCGAGCTGAGCTACCGCCCGTTCGACCTTCTCGCGGGTCGGGGCTTTAACGTTGGTATCGCCATTCACTACGCGTGACACGGTGGCGCGAGACACGCCCGCCAATGCTGCGACATCTTCCAGTGTCACCATCATCCGACTCCTGATTACGGCTAAAACCGGGTTCGGCGAACCGAACCCCTGCATAGTAGGTATAGCAATGTATCAGCAACCACGTCCCGCCAGGCGGTTATTTAAACTGCGGCAGATAAGGCGCATTCACCGCCAGCACCTCTTCCAGCAGCGGCTGCGCCACGTTGGCATTGGCCACCAGCGGATTGGTGACCAGCGCCAGCAGCCCGCTGCGGCGATCGCCATGCACGGCGGCTTCGATGGTCAGGCGCTCGTAGGCCTTCACCTGCTGGGTCAGCGCGTGCATGGAATCCGGCAGCGTGCCGAAGGTCAGCGGGTGCGCGCCCTGCGCATCGACGATGCAGTTGGTTTCTATCACGGCATCGTCCGGTAAGCCGCGAATGGCGCCCCGGTTTGCGGTATTGACGACTAATTGCGTACCGAGATTATTATGGATCGCACGAATTAGCTCCAGCGCCACTTCCGAATAGTATGATCCACCGCGAAAACTCAGTTGTTCAGGCTTGCTGTCGAGCTGAGGATCGGCATACAGCTCAAACAGTTCTTTCTCCACCTTCATCACCTGCTCGGCGCGGGTGCCGCGCTCGGCCGCCGCGGCCACTTCTTCGGCCAGCATCTCTTTGGTCTGGTAGAAATAACGATGATACGGGCAGGGGATGGCGCCTACGGCGCGCAGGAAGTCTGGCTGCCACGGCTCTTCCTTGATGTTGTTCATGGTCAGAGCCGCGCCGTCGCACAGCATGTCGATCACCTTGTCGGTCACGTCATGGCCGTTTTGCAGCACCTGATGCACCCACACCATGTGGTTCAACCCGGCGAACTGCAACTGCACGTCTTCATAGGCGCTTTTTAACATAGTGGCGATCATGTGGTGCATGCTGATCGGCACGTTGCACAAGCCGATAATTTTCGCTTTGGTGTAGCGGGAAACCGCTTCGGTGACGATGCCGGCCGGGTTGGTGAAGTTAATGATCCAGGCGTCCGGCGCCAGCTTTTCCACTCTGCGCGCAATATCCAGCATGACCGGGATGGTGCGCAGCGCTTTGGCGAAGCCGCCCACGCCGGTAGTTTCCTGGCCGATCAAATCGTATTTCAGGCCGAGACGCTCGTCGGCGGCGCGTGCCGGCAACTGGCCGACGCGGAACTGGGTCAGGACGAAGTGGGCACCGCGAATGGCGTCATCCAGCTCGAAATGCACGCTGACTTTCACCTGCTCCAGCCCATTGCGCGCCAGCATGCGCCGGGTCAGCGCGGCGATGATCTCTACCTTTTCGCGGCCCGGTTCAACGTCCACCAGCGCCAATTCGGTCACCGGCAGTTCTTCGATGCGCTGGATTAGTCCATCGACCAACTCTGGCGTGTAGCTGCTGCCGCCGCCGATAACGGCGATTTTCAACGAATTCATGCGCGAGTCTCCAACAGGGCCTGACGGCGGTAAAGTTCAATCATGTCGTCTGCCAGATCCTGGATCACCATGGCGTTCATCAGGTGGTCCTGCGCATGAACGGTAATCAGGTTGATGGCCAGTTTGCCGCAGCCTTCATCCAGGCCGATCAATTGAGTCTGGATAAGGTGCGCCTTTTTCACCGACTGTTTCGATTCGGCCATGTGTTTGGCTGACGCGGCAAAGTCCCCGGCACGCGCCTGTTGCAGCGCCATCAGGGCACTGCTGCGGGCGCCACCGGAGAACACCAGCAGTTCCATGATGGTGCTTTCAAAATCGGGGCTGATTTCAGTCATCAATTCACTCACGTTATTTCTCCTGTTATCGCGCGACAGCGGTGCCGGCGGGCATGCGTTAATCTCGGTCTCTCAAAAATGAGAGCGCTCTCATTTATGTAGAGTAACGGGAATCGAGAACTAAACCGGGAGTTGCGTCGCAAAAAGCGACGAAGGTGTGAAAAGGGCAAAAAATGCGTGATGCAGTTGGCAAAAAGGGTATCGGCGATCATACTTTCGGCAGTAAAAACTGCGGCTGGCCAAGATATGCCCCCTCAATTGCGTAAATATAGGTAAATGGCTGGCACTCGCAGGTACAGCTCTTTAGAATCAAAGCGCTTTTCCGTTGTTTGTCTCTCAGAGAAAGGACCCGTTAATGTTCAAACGTACTTTAGTGACCTTCGTTGCGCTGTGTTCCCTGACAGCAATGACACCCGCAGCGTTTGCCGCCGGTGAAACTCATGTCATGCTGACCACCTCGGCAGGGAATATCGAATTGGCGCTCGACAGTCAGAAGGCTCCGGTTTCCGCCAAGAACTTCGTCGACTACGTGAACAGCGGCTATTACAACAACACCATTTTCCACCGCGTGATCCCGGGCTTTATGGTTCAGGGCGGCGGTTTTACTGCGGATATGCAGCAAAAATCCACTAACGCGCCAATCAAGAACGAAGCCGATAACGGTCTGCGCAACCTGCGCGGCACCATCTCCATGGCGCGTACCGCCGATAAAGACAGCGCCACCAGCCAGTTCTTCCTGAACGTGGCGGATAACGCCTTCCTGGATCACGGTCAGCGCGACTTCGGTTACGCAGTGTTCGGCAAAGTGGTGAAAGGCATGGACGTGGTGGATAAAATTTCCCAGGCGCCGACCGGCAATGTTGGCCCGTACCAGAATGTCCCGAGCAAGCCTATCGTCATTCTGTCAGCCAAAGTGCTGCCATAAATTTTCTGTGCCGATCCCGCCGGGGTCGGCCGTTCCTTCGTTCCGAAGCTTTGCCTGCATCACTGTTTTCTTCCCCGCCGCATGTTTTAATAGCCCGCTTATAATCAGACCGGAAACCCGGCGTTGTGCCTTTGTTTTCTCTCGGAATGAGCGGCTGCCATGTTTGAATTTAACCAGGTTCTGCTGTTGTTGCAGCAGATGTGCGTTTATCTTGTCATTGCTTATTTGTTGAGCAAAACTCCGCTGTTCATTCCTCTGATGCAGGTGACCATCCGGTTGCCGCATAAGCTGTTGTGCTACCTCATCTTCTCGGTGTTCTGCATCATGGGCACCTATTTCGGCTTGCATGTCGAAGGTTCGATAGCCAATACCCGCGCCATCGGCGCCGTGCTGGGGGGCCTGCTGGGCGGGCCTTCGGTCGGTTTTCTGGTGGGGCTGACCGGTGGCCTGCACCGTTACACGCTGGGCGGCATGACCGACATCGCCTGCGCCGTATCCACGGTGGCGGAAGGGCTGGTAGGCGGGTTGGTGCACAGCATCGCCATGCGCCGCAGGCGTATCGACTTGCTGTTTAATCCCTTGTTTGTCGCCGGCGTAGCGTTGGTCACCGAAGTGCTGCAGATGGCGATCATCCTGGCGATTGCACGGCCGTTCGACGAGGCGCTGCGGCTGGTCGAACACATTGCCTTGCCGATGTTGATCGCCAACACCCTGGGGGCGGCGATGTTCATGCAAATCCTGCTGGACCGGCGGGCGATGTTCGAGAAATACACCAGCGCGTTTTCCGCCAAGGCGCTGAAGATCGCCGAACGTACCGAGGGCATCTTGCGGCAGGGGTTCGATCAGGAAAACAGCATGAAGGTAGCGCGGGTGATCTATCAGGAGTTGGGCATCGGCGCGGTGGCGATAACCGATCGCGAGAAGCTGCTGGCGTTTATCGGCATTGGCGATGATCACCATCTGCCGGGTACGCCGATCTCATCGGGGCATTCGCACCGCGCTATCGACAACAACGAAGTGGTGTACGCCGACGGTAACGAGCTTTCCTACTGCTGCTCGATCAACCCCAACTGCAAGCTGGGTTCGACGCTGGTGATCCCGCTGCGCGGCGAGAATCAGAGGGTGATCGGCACCATCAAGCTGTACGAACCGAAAAGCCGGTTGTTCAGCACCATCAATCGCACGCTGGGCGAGGGTATCGCCAGCCTGTTGTCCGCGCAGATTATGGCCGGGCAGTATGAGCGCCATAAACAGCTGCTGGCGCAGTCCGAAATCAAACTGCTGCATGCGCAGGTTAACCCGCACTTCCTGTTTAACGCCCTGAATACGCTGGTGGCGGTGATCCGCCGTGATGGCGACCGGGCCTGTGAGCTGGTGCAGTACCTTTCCACCTTTTTCCGCAAAAACCTGAAACGTTCGGATGACGAGGTCAGCCTGGCTGACGAGCTGGAACATGTGAACGCCTACCTGCAAATTGAGCAGGCGCGTTTTGCCGATCGGCTGGAGATCGCGGTTTCGCTGCCGGCAGAACTGTTGGCGGTGCGATTGCCGGCCTTTTCACTGCAACCGATCGTCGAGAACGCCATCAAGCACGGTACTTCGCAACTGTTGGGCGTGGGGCGGATTGATATCGGCGCACGGCTTGAGGGCGAGTGCCTGCTGCTGCAAGTGACCGATAACGCCGGCTTGTTCCAGCCGCAGCCGAACAACAGCGGGCTGGGGATGAACCTGGTGGATAAGCGCATTCGCGTACGCTACGGCGAGGGCTATGGTGTGCAGGTGGCCTGCGAACCGCAAACATTTACCCGCATTACGCTCAACGTGCCGCTGGCGAGGGCTGCCTGATGTTAAACGTACTGATTGTCGATGACGAACCTTCCGCACGCGATAACCTGCGGCATTTACTGGAGGCGGAAGAGGGTATCTGCATCGTCGGCGAATGCGCCAACGCGATAGAAGCCATCAGCGGGATCCACCGCCTGCAGCCGGACGTGGTGTTCCTGGATATTCAGATGCCGCGCATCACCGGGTTGGAGATGGTGGGTATGCTCGATCCCAACCGCATGCCGCATATCGTGTTCCTGACCGCCTACGACGAGTACGCGGTGCAGGCCTTTGAAGAACACGCGTTTGATTATCTGCTGAAACCGGCGGAGCCGAAGCGGTTGAGCAAAACGCTGCAGCGCCTGCAGCAGCACCGTGGGCAGCAGAATATCGGCGCATTGGATGAGAGCGCCGGCTATCTGAAATACATCCCCTGCACCGGCCACAGCCGCATTTACCTGTTGCGTTTTGACGAGGTGGTGGCTGTCCGTTCGCGGTTGAGCGGGGTGTTCGTGGTGCGTAATGACGGCATGGAGTGTTTCACCGAACTGACGTTGCGGACGCTGGAGCTTCGCACGCCGTTAGTACGCTGCCACCGCCAGTATTTGGTCAACCTGGAGCAGGTACGCGAAATTCGCTTCGAGGACAGCGGCGCGGCGGAGATGATCATGCCGGCAGGAGAACCGGTGCCGGTCAGCCGCCGCTACCTGAAAGCGCTGAAGGAAGAGCTGGGGCTGCGGGGTTAGGGCGATTCTGAAATTATTGGCTTTACGGGCGTCTTGATGACGCCCTTTTTGTTTGTCCTTGACGGGGTTACGCCGCGCTTATAGCTTTATTGACATCAACAGGCGCTTTTCGCGCCGGGCCAGCGTCAAAGGAAAAGAAAATGAGTGAAGCACGGATTATCGCCAAAGCGATGAAAGACGGGAAACCGGTGCAGGATCTGGCGATCCTGCCCGCTTTGGCGAACCGCCATGGCCTGATTACCGGCGCGACCGGGACCGGTAAAACCGTGACGCTGCAAAGAATGGCCGAGCAGTTTTCGCGCATCGGTGTCCCGGTGTTCTTGTCGGACGTGAAGGGCGATCTGTCGGGGATTGGCGCGGAAGGCGTGCCCTCCGAAAAGCTGCAAGCGCGTCTGTCGGCGATCGGGGTTAGCGACTGGCAGCCGCAGGCCTGCACCATCGTTCCCTGGGACATCTACGGCGAGAAGGGTCACCCGATCCGCGCTACCGTTTCCGATCTGGGGCCGCTGCTGTTGGGGCGCTTGCTGGATCTGAACGATGTGCAAAGCGGCGTGCTGCAACTGGTATTCAAAATCGCCGACGACAATGCGCTGTTGTTGCTGGACATGAAAGACCTGCGTGCCATGGTGCAATACGTGGGCGACAACGCCAAACAATTCCAGACCCAGTACGGCAATATCTCTTCCGCCTCGGTCGGCGCTATCCAGCGCGGGCTGCTGACGCTGGAGGAGCAGGGCGCCAATCAGTTCTTCGGCGAGCCGATGCTGGACATCAACGACCTGATGAAAACCGACGCCAACGGTCACGGCATCATTAACCTGTTGGCGGCGGACAAGCTGATCAATCAGCCGAAGCTGTATTCGGTGTTCCTGCTGTGGTTGCTGGCCGAATTGTTCGAACATCTGCCGGAAGTGGGCGACCCGGAACAGCCGAAGCTGGTGTTCTTCTTCGACGAAGCGCACCTGCTGTTCAATGACGCGCCGGCGGCGCTGCTGACCAAAATCGAGCAGGTGGTGCGCCTGATCCGCTCCAAAGGCGTCGGCATCTATTTTGTCACCCAAAATCCGTTGGATATCCCGGACAGCGTGCTTGGCCAGTTGGGCAACCGCGTGCAACATGCCCTGCGCGCCTTTACTCCTCGCGATCAGAAGGCGGTGAAAGCCGCAGCGCAAACCTTACGCGCCAACCCGGCTTTCGACGCGGAAACGGCGATCACCGAACTGGGCGTGGGCGAGGCGCTGGTGTCATTCCTCGACGAGAAAGGGCGGCCTAACGTGGTGGAGCGTGCGATGGTGATCGCGCCGGAGTCCAAAATGGGCATGCTGGGGGCTGAAGGGCTAAACAGCGCAATTAATAAGTCACCGCTGTATGGCCGCTACGAGGATATGGTCGATCGTGAATCGGCTTATGAGAAGCTGTCGTCGGAAGGGTTCGCCACCGTCGGCAGCCCGCAGCCGGGCCAGCCGGCGCAACAACCGCAGGCGCAGCAGCAGGCGGGCGGTGGCCTGATGGGCGGCTTGAACGAAATTCTGTTCGGATCCACCGGCCCACGCGGCGGCAAGCGCGACGGTATCGTCCAGACCGCCGCCAAGAGCATGGCGCGCGATCTCGGCCGTCAGATCCTGCGCGGCGTGCTGGGCTCGATCATGGGCGGCCGGAAAAAGTAAGCGGAAATTATCGATAGCGGCAGTATTGCAGGGGCGTTGTATACTGCGCCCGTGTAAATCGGGGCGAGATATTTGCCCCCTACGATGATGTCCGTTGGAAACACTATGCTGCTGTTGATCGATAACTACGACTCTTTTACCTATAACCTTTACCAGTACTTCTGCGAATTAGGCGCCGAGGTGCTGGTAAAGCGCAACGACGAGCTGCAACTGGCCGATATCGAACGGCTGGCGCCGCAGCATTTGGTGATCTCCCCTGGCCCCTGTACCCCGAACGAAGCCGGCATCTCGCTGGCCGCGATCCGTCATTTTGCCGGTAAATTGCCGATCCTCGGCGTTTGCCTGGGGCATCAGGCGCTGGGCCAGGCGTTTGGTGCAAAGGTGGTGCGCGCCCGTGAGGTGATGCACGGTAAAACCTCAGCGATCCGTCATCTCGACAGCGGCGTATTTCGCGGGCTGAACAACCCGTTGACCGTTACCCGCTACCACTCGTTGGTGCTGGAAGCCGCCACGCTGCCGGCCTGCTTTGAAGTCACCGCCTGGAGCGAGCGCGACGGCGTTCGTGATGAAATCATGGGTATCCGCCACCGTCAGTTGGCGCTGGAAGGGGTGCAGTTCCATCCGGAGAGCATCCTCAGCGAGCAGGGTCACCAACTGCTGGATAATTTCCTTAAAAGTTAATCAGTTAGTTTTTTTTTGCCGACGAAGACGATTTGCGTTTGCCCTTTATTGGTTTTTTATGCATATTTTGTGATTATATTTTCACTTGATGGCAGTGAAAATACCGAATCACTTTTAGGGCGGACCCCATAATGACCGAAAAATACCCAGTAAGCCGCAGCACTTTTGATCAGGTTATCTTGCCTGTTTATGCACCTGCCCAGTTTGTCCCGGTGAAGGGCAAAGGCAGCCGCGTATGGGACCAGCAGGGGAAAGAGTACATCGATTTCTCCGGCGGCATTGCGGTCACGGCGTTAGGGCACTGCCATCCAGCCTTGGTTGAAGCGCTGAAGCAGCAGGGTGAAACCTTGTGGCATACCAGCAACGTCTTCACCAACGAACCGGCGCTGCGGCTGGCCGGCAAACTGATTGATGCCACCTTCGCCGATCGGGTGTTTTTCGCCAACTCAGGCGCGGAAGCCAATGAAGCGGCCTTCAAGCTGGCGCGTCACTACGCCATTAGCCGCCACAGTCCGTATAAAACCAAAATCATCGCGTTTTATAACGCCTTTCACGGCCGTACGCTGTTCACCGTTTCGGTGGGCGGGCAGGCCAAATATTCTGATGGTTTTGGCCCAAAACCGGCGGATATCGTGCACGTGCCGTTCAACGATCTGGCAGCGGTAAAAGCGGTGATGGACGATCACACCTGTGCGGTGGTGATGGAGCCTATCCAGGGCGAAGGTGGGATCACCCCGGTGGACGCCGAATTCCTCAAAGGCGTGCGTGAATTGTGCGATAAGCACCAAGCACTGCTGGTGTTCGATGAAGTGCAAAGCGGTATGGGCCGCAGCGGCAAGCTGTTCGCCTATATGCATTATGGCGTGACGCCGGATATTCTCACCACCGCCAAAGCGCTGGGCGGCGGTTTCCCGGTCAGCGCCATGTTGACCACCGAAGAGATTGCCTCGGTGATGCAGGTGGGTACGCATGGCACCACTTACGGCGGTAATCCGCTGGCCTGTGCGGTGGCGGAAGCGGCGCTGGACGTGATCAATACCCCGGAAGTGCTGAATGGCATCGAACAACGTCATCATCTGTACGTGCAGGCTTTGCGGAATATCGGCGAGAAATACGGTATTTTCAGCGACATTCGCGGTATGGGCCTGCTGATTGGCGCAGAACTGACTCCACAGTATCAGGGTAAGGCGCGCGATTTCCTCACCGCCGCCGCCGCGCGTGGGCTGATGATCCTCAACGCCGGCCCTAATGTGATCCGCTTTGCGCCTTCTCTGGTTGTGGAGCTGAAAGACATCGACGATGGCATGGCGTTGTTTGAGCTGGCGGTGCAGGACGTGATTAACGCTTAATCTTATCTCGGGATGACAAGGGGCGCCGCAGGGCGCCCTTATTGATCGCGCAGTTTACGTTTCAGCCAGATGCCGTGATGCGGGCGCTGGCGCCAGGCCAGCGACGAAATGGTGTGCATGACGCTCAGGTGGGACAGAATGCGGCGCAGGTGGCGCTCCATTTCGGTAACCGGCATTTCCGGGTGCAAATCCGGTGGCTGCATGATGCTGTTGCCGCTGCTTGGCCCGTCATACTCCAGCCGCTGCTGGCAGCTTTGCAGCGCTATCTCGCAGGTTTGCAGATACTCCTGCGCCAGCTTGGGCGTCAGCATATAGTGTTCGCGCGCCAGAATGGTCATCGCATTCAGGTGTTCGACAATAAACTGACTGTGCGTTACCCACAGGCGCATATCCGCCAGATAGCTGGATTCAAACCCCGGCTCCTGCATTGCCTGATTCAATGAGGTGAACAGCGCGTTGTGCGCCTGGTTCACCTGCATGCGCGCATAGGCCAACGCGCTGGGATCGGGTTCCTGCTCTTCCAGCAGCAGGCGCAGTGCCTGTTGATCTTTCTCCAGCGCCTGATGGGCGTTCTTGCGCAGCAGGCCGCTTTGCCACTGTGGCCACAGCCATATGGTGCCGCCGAACACCAATACGCAGCCGATCAGGGTGTCTATAAGGCGAGGGATCAGGAAATGTGTGCCGTTCAGCGCCAACAGTTGCAGGGTATAGACCGCCGTCACCGTAAAGCCAATCACCGCCAGCCCGTAGTTTTTACGCGAAACCAGATAGGCCGCCAGCGTAATGACCAGCATCACGCTCAGGGTCGCGCCCTCGGGCATTTGCAACTGCAGCAACCCGGCGGCGATCACCAGCCCGGCCAACGTGCCGAGCGCACGGTGCTGGATGCGAACTCGGGTGGCATTGTAGCCGTTCTGGCTCACCAGCATGACGGTCAGCAGGATCCAATAAGGTTTTGGCAGATTGAAAACCATCCCCAGGCTGCTGCCTGCCGCCAACATCACTCCTAACCGTGCCGCATTGCGCAGGGCGTTGGATTTGAACGACAGGTAGCTGAACAGCGCCGGCCAGAACGGCAGGCGGCTTTGATTGGCCATCAGGTCGCGACGGTATAACGGATGCTGGGTGCGCAGCAGGCGAGCGATACGGCTGAAGTGGTAGTAACAGAACTGGCCCACCGGATTGTCGGGGTGCTGTGCGGCCACTTTTTCCAGTGCCGCCAGCTCGTTGACCATACTGAAGCGCTGAGAGTATTGATGATAGAGAATATCGTGCGCCACCGTGCGCAGCCGGCCGGCAATCACCTGCGCATTGCGGCGGATAATCGCCTCGGCCTGGCTCTGCTCCACCAGTTTTTGCACTTCTTCCGGCAGGTGCAGGCTGACGGTAATGTGTTCTTGTAAATCCAGCGCGACCTGAAAGGTTCGCTGCAGGCGTTTTTGCTCGAGATTATTGGCGTGCGGCAAAAAGTTGAGCTGTTGATACAGCAGGCTGATCAGGTCCATCACTTTTTGCTGGCGCACCAGCAGTGGCGGTAACGCGGTTTGCGGATCGGTATGTTGGGTTAACAGGGAATACTTGGCTTCGAAGTAGTCCGCCAGTTCCAGATAAAGCTGGCTCAACGATTCGCGCATCGGCTGTTCTTTCCACAGCTTGAACCAGAACCAGGTGAACAGGCCGTACCAGGCGGTACCCACCACATACAGTAAGGGGGCGTACCACAGCGGCACCGTGCCGGCCATGCTGAGAGAAAAGATGGCGGCGATCAACGCGGCGGGGAGCAGGCGGGCATGTAACGGGCTGATCTCGCCGCTGACGCCGAGCAGCAGAGCCAGGCCGAGCATCAACGCCGGCAGCGGCAATTGCCACAGCAACGCCTGCTGCAGCAACAGGCTGCTGAGTGCAAACAGTGAGCCGCCGACGATCAGGCGTTTGAAAAAACGTTTGTGGGGCGTGTCCAGCCCGGCGATGTTACAGCAGGCGGGAACCAGGGAGAACAGCAGGCCGAGTTGCAGGTGGCCGATCAGCAGGCCAAAGAGTACCGGCAGACACAGCACCAGCGTTTGCCGCAGTGCGTAATTGACTTCCGGGTGGTAAATCAGTCGACGCCACATGATCGGTCGGAGCATAAAAAAACGGCGCGAATCATCGCGCCGTTTTTTCAGTGATTAACGTGTGCCGTAAACGACAATGGTTTTGCCGTGGGCGGAGATCAGGTTTTGATCCTCCAGCATTTTCAGAATGCGGCCGACGGTTTCACGTGAACAACCGACGATCTGACCAATTTCCTGGCGGGTGATTTTGATCTGCATGCCGTCTGGGTGGGTCATGGCATCGGGCTGTTTCGCCAGGTTCAGCAGCGTTTGCGCGATACGACCGGTAACGTCCAGGAAGGCGAGGTTACCCACTTTCTCTGAGGTCACTTGCAGGCGGCTTGCCATCTGCGCTGACAGGCGCATCAGGATGTCCGGGTTGACCTGAATCAGTTGGCGGAATTTCTTGTAAGAAATCTCAGCCACTTCACAGGCGGTTTTCGCCCTGACCCAGGCGCTACGCTCCTGGCCTTCTTCAAACAATCCAAGCTCGCCGATGAAATCCCCCTGGTTAAGGTAGGACAGGATCATCTCTTTACCCTCTTCATCTTTAATCAGCACCGCGACGGAGCCTTTTACGATGTAGTAAAGCGTTTCGGCTTTTTCACCTTGGTGAATCAGCGTACTTTTGGATGGATATTTGTGGATATGGCAATGAGACAGGAACCATTCGAGTGTAGGGTCTGTTTGCGGTTTGCCGAGAACCATTCGCTGTTATCCTCTGTTGTTATCGCTGCCTTGTGTCACAGGGGTCAGAGTTCCCTGTAAAACGTGCTGTCGCCGTTGTTTTAAGGGTGGCTGGCAGCAGGTTTTGAGGCGTGTCATAAATATACGCTGTCGCTCTAGCATATTAACTTGCCGGGAGAGCTGCAAGCTACATTCTATTAACATACCGGTAAAGGAGCCTTTCTCTGGGAGTTTCCCTGAAATCAGTGTCCCGGAAAGATTTATTGCGGCTCTGTTTGTAGCACAGAGTGAGGCAGGTGTCTCGTGTTGTCTTGCTCGCACATGACTAGCATCAGGTTCCGTTGCCAGTTTCTATGCGAAAGCGTACTCTGATTTTAAGGAATTAATCGGAGTGACCAATATGCAGGCAAGAGTTAAGTGGGTGGAAGGGTTGACGTTTCTGGGGGAATCCGCGTCTGGCCATCAGGTGTTGATGGACGGCAACGCCGGCGATAAAGCCCCCAGCCCGATGGAAATGGTGCTGATGTCGGTGGGGGGATGCAGCGCTATCGACGTGGTGTCGATCCTGAAAAAAGGGCGTAATGACGTGCGTGATTGCGAGGTGAAATTGACCTCCGAACGGCGTGAAGAAGTGCCGCGCGTCTTTACCCATATCAACCTGCATTTTATCGTGACCGGCAAAGATCTGACCGACAATATCGTTGAACGTGCGGTGAACCTCTCCGCCGAGAAATACTGCTCGGTGTCGTTGATGCTGAACAAGGCTGCCAGCGTGACTCACAGCTTTGAAATCCGCGACGTAGCGTAACGCGTAAGAATAAAGGGGCGCGGCCAATTGCCGCGCTCCGAGCCATTACCCGATTTTTTTGCCTTCCAGCAGTTGCTGCACCAGCGGCGCCATGATCAGCTCCATCGCCAGCCCCATTTTGCCGCCCGGCACCACCAGCGTATTGATGTGCGAGATAAAAGAGCCTTGCAGCATCGCCAGCAGATAAGGGAAATCGATCTGATCCAGCCCGCGGAAGTGAATCACCACGAAGCTTTCATCCAGTGAAGGGATGGCTTTGGCGGCGAACGGGTTGGAGGTATCCACCGTCGGCACGCGCTGGAAGTTGATGTGGGTGCGCGAGAACTGCGGCGTGATGTAGTTGATATAGTCCTCCATCGAACGCACCACCGAATCCATCACCGCTTCACGTGAATGCCCGCGCTCGCCGGTATCGCGGATCAGTTTTTGGATCCACTCCAGGTTAACGATCGGTACCACGCCGACCAGCAGATCGACATGTTTGGCCACGTCGGTATGTTCGGTAACCACGCCGCCATGCAACCCTTCATAGAACAGCACGTCGGTCGGCGCCGGCAGCGCTTCCCAAGGCGTAAAGGTGCCGGGGACCTGGTTATAGGGCACCGCTTCGTCGTAGGTATGAAGGTACTTGCGTGACCGTCCGGTGCCGTTCTTGCCGTACTCGATAAAGCTCTGTTGCAGCAGACCGAAGTCGTTGGCCTCAGGCCCGAAATAGCTGATATGACGACCCAGATCGCGCGCTTTGCGGATCGCCGCGTCCATTTCCGGCCGGGTATAGCGGTGGAAGCTGTCGCCTTCCAGCTCCGCCGCGCGGATGTTCAACTGCTGGAATATCTTGCGGAACGCCACGCTGGTGGTGGTGGTGCCGGCGCCGCTGGAGCCGGTCACTGCGATAACGGGATGTTTGGCGGACATGGTGGTTGTCACTCCGTGTTAAATGCGCCGGCGTCAGAGTAGGGTTATTGGTCTGTTTGACGCCCTTTTCGCCAAGGGCAAAATTCCGCGCGCGGGTTTGCAATGGTTCATTGTTACCTGATTTTTTCCGTCAGTCATAGAACCGGCAGCCACTAATTTTCTTCCTGCCCGGCACGGAACTGCCCGCGCGGCATGATGTTGACGGTTTCATGCAGTTCTGACCATACCAGCAGGACCTCGCCGTTTTTCAATTGGCGGCGAACGTCTTCCACTTTCTGCTCCAGCGAACGTTCGTGTTCGCCGTAGTCGGTGCCTTCGCGCAGCACAAAGGATTCGATCAGGCTGTTCAGGGTCTCGGTTTCCAGTTCTTTCCAGGGGATAATCACGGTGCGGGTTCCAGATAAGGGGAAAGCCAGGATGGAATGCGGTATTCCAGCCACATGTGGGGTTTGTTCAAACTGCCGCCGACAAAGCCGACGTGGCCGCCAAACTCGGTCAGCTGATATTCAATGTTGCGCGGCAGGCCGGCGATGTCGGGGATCACTTCGTCGGTCATGAAGGGATCGTCTTTGGCATGGATGATCAGCAGCGGCGTCTGAATTGCGGGTAACAGCGGCAGCGCGCTGCAACGGCGGTAGTAATCGGTGGCGTCGCTAAAGCCGTGGACGCGTGAGGTTATGACATCGTCAAAGTCGCGGATACGGCGCAGCGCCAGGAGTTGCGGCAGCTTGAGCGGCAGGGTGTCGGGGTAGTGCAGCAGCTTGCGGGTGGCGTTTTGTTTCAACTGCCCGAGCAGATAGTGCTGATAAACGCGCGAGAACCCTTGATCCATTCGCAACGAACAAGGCTCCAGCATCAGCGGTGCGGACACGATCACCGCCGCCTGCAACAGGCTGTCTGCCCCTTGCTGCGCCAGGTAGCAGGCCAGCATGTTGCCGCCGAGCGAGACGCCAACCGCCGCCGTCGGCACTTCGCCGTGAGTGGCGCGAAGCCACCGCAGAAAAAAGCGTGCATCCTCCGTTTCGCCGGAGTGATAGATGCGCTGTTTGCGGTTCGGTACGCCGCTGCAACCGCGAAAATGCATAACCACCCCGAGCCAGCCTTTTTCACGCCAGGCGTTGAGCAGGCCATGGGCATAGGGGCTGTAGAAGTTGCCTTCCAGCCCATGGAACAGCACCACGCGCGGCTTGCCGGCGGCCTGCGCCGGATCTTCGCTCCAGGCGAGATCGACAAAATCGCCGTCGGGCAATTCCAGCCGCTGCCAGTGCGGTTTCAACCGCACGCGGCGGCGCACCAGCCGTGGCAGCAGCGTTTGCAAATGTGGGTTACTGGCGCCTGTCAAAGGGCGAAAGGATTCATGCATAACCTGAGTAAAAATCTTATTGGCGGCTATTGTCTGATCAATAGCCCACTGTTAGCTTCAATACCATGAGTTAACAATAATACTGCAAAAAACGCCCCGGGTGAGGAGCACCCGCTTCATGGAACCGAGTTTATTTCTTTCGCTGTTAGGCTTCCTGTGGGTTGCTGCGATCACGCCTGGTCCCAACAATATGTTACTGACCACCTCTGGCGCCAATTTTGGCTTTATGCGCTCACTGCTGCTGATGATGGGCATTATGCTCGGCATGCAAAGCATTTTGCTGCTGGTGGCATTCGGCGTCGGTAGCCTGATTTTGGTTTACCCTGCGCTGCACCTGATCCTGAAAGTCCTCGGTAGCCTGTACCTGTTATGGTTGGCGTGGAAAGTCGCTACCGCCGCCTATGAAAAGCTGGAAACCGACGTGGCGCCGCCGCAGCCTATACGGTTGTATCAGGGCTGGCTGTTGCAGTTCCTCAACCCCAAGGCCTGGCTGATGGCATTGGGTGCGGTGGCGAGCTTCAGTCTGGCGGGCGATAAATATAACGCTTCTATTATGGCTATTTCGCTGGGTATTTTCGTGGTGAATGTCGTAGCCGGGGTGATTTGGCTGGGGTTTGGTACGGTGATTGGCCGCTTGCTGCGCAGCAAAAAGGCCTGGATCCTCTTTAACCTTTCCATGGGGCTGTTAACCGCGGCCTGTGTGTTACTTATCTGGCATTAAGGAATTGCGGATGACGGAAAATTACTTCCACGTAGTGGCGTTTACCGGCGAAGGCTTACGCGGCAATCCGGCGGGCGTATGCCTGCTGAAGCAACCCTTGTCGACTGCCGAGATGCAGGCCATTGCCAATGAGTTGTGCCTGCCGGAAACCAGCTTTGTCTGGGACGATGGCGACATGTCGGCTATTCGCTGGTTCACCCCGCAGCGTGAGGTGGATCTCTGCGGCCACGGCACGCTGGCGGCGGCGCATGTGATGTTCAGCGCGGTGAATCCGGCGCTGCAGGATATCCGGTTTCGCTCGGCCGGCGGTGAGCTGTACGTTAAGCGTGATGCCGCCGACGGTGAACGGTTGATCCTGGATTTCCCTTCACGATTACCGCAAAAGGTGGCAGAGCCGGCCGGGCTGGCAGCGCTGCTCGGCGTGAAACCGCAGGATGTGTGGCAGGCCACCGCGTTGTTGGTGCTGCTGGAAAATGAAGCCCAGGTGCGGGCGTTGCAGCCGGACATTCCGGCGTTAATCGCACTGGCCGGCCGCGCGGTCATCGTCAGTGCCCCGGGTGAAAAGGTAGATTTTGTCTCGCGTTATTTTACCCTCGACGGCGGCGAAGACCCGGTGACCGGCTCCGCGCACTGCACGCTGGCCCCTTATTGGGCTGCACGCCTGGGGCGCCATAAGCTGCATGCCCGGCAGATTTCCGCCCGCGGCGGTGAGCTGTTTTGCGAATGGAAAGGCGATCGCACGCTGCTCGGCGGCTATGCACGGACGTTTTTACGGGGTGAGTTATCGTTTTGAATGTCATGGCATATTCCTCAAGGTAATAACGAGGTTTTTTTTATTCTTTTATCGCTTGTCGCCGCTCGGATAAAACTGTCAGCAACTGAACAGACTTTTATCAACGGAGCGGATCATGGCGAGCAAACTCTTTTCATTACGCGGCGTAACGTTGCTGGTGTTATCGCTCGGCGCGGCCAGTGCGCAGGCGGTCGACGTTACCGTGGCGTATCAAACCTCGGCGGAACCGGCCAAAGTGGCGCAGGCGGAAAACAGCTTTGCCAAACAGTCCGGTGCCACCGTTGACTGGCGCAAATTCGACAGCGGCTCCAGCGTGTTGCGCGCACTGGCTTCCGGCGACGTGCAGATCGGCAATATCGGCTCCAGCCCTCTGGCGGTAGCCGCCAGCCAGAAACTCCCTATCGAAGTGTTCCTGATCGCCTCGCAGCTCGGCAGTTCCGAAGCGCTGGTGGTGAAAAAGGACATTAAGGGCCCGCAGGATCTGATCGGTAAACGCATTGCGGTGCCGTTTATCTCTACCACCCACTACAGCCTGCTGGCTTCTCTCAAGCATTGGGGCATCAAGCCTGAACAGGTCAAGATCCTCAATCTGCAGCCGCCGGCCATTGCCGCCGCCTGGCAGCGCGGTGACATCGACGGCGCCTACGTCTGGGCGCCGGTGGTCAACGAGCTGGCCAAACAGGGCAAGGTACTGACCGATTCCGCACAGGTTGGGGAGTGGGGGGCGCCGACGCTCGACGTCTGGGTGGTGCGCAAGGACTTCGCCGAAAAACACCCGGAGGTGGTGACCGCCTTTGCCGCCAGCGCGTTGAATGCCCAGAAAGCCTATCTGGCACAGCCGGAGCAGTGGCTGAAGGACAAAAGCAATCTCGGTACGCTGTCCCGTCTGAGTGGCGTGCCCGAGGATCAGGTGCCGGTGCTGGTGAAGGGCAACACCTATCTGCCGGTGGCTGAGCAGATTACCCAACTTGGTCAGCCGGTGGACAAGGCGATTCGCGATACCGCCGAGTTCCTCAAACAGCAGGGCAAAATCCCGCAGGTCGACAGCGATTACAGCGCCTATGTGACCGACCGCTTTGTGAAACAGGTGCAGGCTGCGCCGCAGTCGTAGGGGAGCCGCATGCTAAACGTTAACCATCTTTCAGCAGACTACCAGGGGCGCGCTGCGCTGCGCGACGTCTCGTTCCAGATTGCCGCCGGGCAACTGGTGGTGGTGCTCGGCCCGTCGGGCTGCGGCAAAACCACGCTGCTGAATTTGATCGCCGGGTTTATCGAGCCTTCAGCTGGCAGCATCACGCTGGATGGAACGTCCGTTAACGGCCCAGGAGCCGAGCGGGGCGTGGTGTTCCAGCATGAGGGTTTACTTCCGTGGCGCAACGTGGTGGATAACGTCGAGTTTGGCCTGCAGTTGGCGGGTATCGGCAAACAGCAGCGCCGCGAGGTGGCGCAGCAGATGTTGCAACGCGTGGGGTTGGCGGGTTACGAACAGCACTTTATCTGGCAACTTTCCGGCGGCATGCGCCAGCGGGTGGGCATTGCCCGCGCGCTGGCCGCGGATCCGCGCTTGCTGCTGCTGGACGAGCCGTTTGGTGCGCTGGATGCTTTCACCCGCGAGCAGATGCAGGAACTGCTGCTGACCATTTGGCGTGATACCGGCAAGCAGGTATTGCTGATCACCCACGATATTGAAGAGGCGGTTTTCCTCGCCAGCGAACTGTTGCTGCTGTCGCCGGGGCCGGGGCAGGTGGTGGAGCGTCTTTCGCTGAACTTCGGCCAGCGCTACGCCAACGGCGAGGCATGTCGGTCGATCAAATCCGATCCTGAATTTATCGCGCAGCGCGAATATGTGCTGGGCAAAGTGTTCCAACAGCGCGAGGCATTGCTATGAGCCTGCATTCCGCCCTCAAAGGCGTTGCCCAATCGCAGGTTGCGGCGCCGCGTCGTTTTCGCATACCGCGCAACCTCTTGTTGAGCGGTACAACCTTGCTGGTGGCATTGGCTGTCTGGTGGGGCGTGACCGCACTGAACCTGATCAGCCCGCTATTTCTACCGGCGCCGCAGCAGGTGTTGCACCAGTTGCTGGTCATCGCCAGCCCACAGGGCTTTATGGACGCTACGCTGTGGCAACACCTGGCGGCCAGCCTGGGACGCATTCTGGTGGCGCTGCTGGCGGCGGTGATTATCGGCGTTCCGGTGGGTATCGCCATGGGGCTAAACGACACGGTGCGCGGCATTCTCGACCCGCTGATTGAGATTTACCGCCCGGTGCCGCCGCTGGCCTATCTGCCGCTGATGGTGATTTGGTTCGGCATCGGCGAAACCTCGAAAATTCTGCTTATTTACCTGGCGATCTTCGCCCCGGTTGCGCTGTCTGCCGTCGCCGGCGTACGCAGCGTGGCACAGGTACGGGTGCGCGCCGCTCGTGCTTTAGGCGCCAACCGCTGGCAGGTGCTGCGTTTTGTGGTGTTGCCGAGCGCGCTGCCGGAGATTTTGACCGGCATCCGCATTGGGCTGGGCGTCGGTTGGTCGACGCTGGTGGCTGCCGAACTGATCGCCGCTACGCGTGGTCTGGGATTTATGGTGCAATCCGCCGGTGAGTTTCTGGCCACCGACGTGGTGTTGGCCGGGATCGGCGTGATTGCGATTATTGCATTTGGGCTGGAGCTGGGGCTGCGCGCCTTGCAGCGCCGATTGACCCCGTGGCATGGAGTACAGCAATGAACGAACGTCTGAAGATTACCCCGCTGGGGCCCTACATCGGCGCGTTGGTGGAAAACGTCGTACTGGCGCGGCCGTTGGGCGACGGCCAGTTTGAGCAGCTTTACCATGCATTGCTCAAGCACCAGGTGCTGTTCTTCCGCAATCAGCCGATCACACCGCTGCAGCAGCGTGATTTGGCCGGTCGCTTCGGCGATCTGCACATCCATCCGGTTTACCCGCACGCCACCGACGTGGAAGAGATCATCGTGCTGGATACTCATGACGATAACCCGCCGGACAACGACAACTGGCATACCGACGTCACCTTTATCGAAAACCCGCCGCAGGGGGCGATACTGGCGGCGAAGACGTTGCCGTCTTTCGGTGGCGATACCTTGTGGGCCAGCGGCATCGCGGCCTATGAAGCGTTGTCTGAACCCTTCCGGCAACTGCTGGCCGGGTTGAAAGCGGAGCATGACTTCACCAAGTCATTCCCGGAGCATAAGCATTTGTCGAGCGAAGAGGAGCACCAGCGCTGGCAGGTGGCGAAGCAGAAAAACCCGCCGCTGCTGCATCCGGTGGTGCGCACCCATCCGGTAAGCGGGCGGCAGGCGCTGTTCGTCAACGAAGGTTTCACTACGCGGATTGTGGATCTGGCGCCGAAGGAGAGCGAGGCATTGCTGAACTTCCTGTTCGCCCACATCACCAAGCCGGAATTCCAGGTGCGCTGGCGCTGGCAGGAGGATGACATCGCGATCTGGGATAACCGCGTGACGCAGCATTACGCCAACGCGGATTACCTGCCGCAGCGGCGCATCATGCACCGTGCGACCATTTTAGGGGATAAACCTTTTTACAAGGCGTGAAGCCGTGGGCGCAGCGCGCTGCGCTCCTACAATTCAAACTCGTTTGTCAGCCGTTCCAACTGCTCCTGCGCATCCAGCCAGGTCATTTCCGTCTCTTCCAGAGCGGATTTGGTCTGGCTTTGTTTTTGCAGGCACTCGGTCAGATCGGCCTTGCGGCTGATGTCATACAGCGCAGAGTCCGCCAGTTTCTCTTCTACCGCCGCCAGTTCGGTGCCCAGTTTTTCCATCTGCTGCTCCAGCTTGGCGATTTGCTTGCGCAGCGGCTGAGTCTGGGTGCGGAATTCGGCTTCGCGACGTTTCTGATCTTTACGCGCCTGTGCGCTGTTGCCGTTGTTTTCTTTCTCCGGCGCATCCTGCTGGTTTTCCTGCCGTTGCAGGTCGCTCAGCCATTGCTGGTAGTCGTCCAGATCGCCTTCGAAAACTTCGACCTGGCCATCGTGCACCAGATAGAGGTCGTCGGTGGTGGAGCGCAGCAGATGGCGGTCGTGCGAGACCACCACCAGTGCGCCTTCGAAATCGATCAGCGCTTCGGTCAACGCCTGGCGCATGTCCAGATCCAGGTGGTTGGTCGGTTCGTCGAGCAGCAGCAGGTTAGGCCGCTGCCAGACGATCAGCGCCAGCACCAGCCGCGCCTTTTCGCCGCCGGAGAAACGCTCGGTGGCCTCGGTGACCTTGTCGCCCTGGAAGCCGAAACCGCCCAGGTAGTCGCGCAGTTGCTGTTCCAGCACCCGGGGAGCGATGCGGCTCAGGTGTTGCAACGGCGATTCGTCGGCGCGCAAGAACTCCAACTGATGCTGGGCGAAGTAGCCCAGTTTGATGCCCTTCGCCAGGCCAATCTCACCGCTCAGCGGTTCCAGCGAGCCGGCCAGCATTTTGATCAAGGTAGATTTACCGGCGCCATTACGGCCCAGCAGGCCAATGCGCGAACCGGGCACCAGGTTGAGCTTGATCGATTTCAGGATCACTTTTTCGCCGTAGCCGGCGCTGACCTTCTCCATGCGCAGCAACGGGTTCGGCAAGCTTTCCGGCTGGCGGAAGCTGAAGCTGAACGGGTTATCGACGTGGGCCGGGGCGATAAGCTCCATGCGTTCGAGCATTTTAATGCGGCTCTGCGCCTGTTTGGCTTTGGTGGCCTGCGCACGGAAGCGATCGATATAGCTTTGCAGGTGCGCTACTTTCTCCTGCTGGTGCTGATACAGAGACTGTTGCTGCGCCAGTTTGGTCGAGCGTTGACGCTCGAACGAGGAGTAGTTGCCGGTATATTCGTTGATGGTCTCTTGTTCGATATGCAGGATTTTATCGACGATCGGATCCAGGAAGTCGCGGTCATGGGAAATCAGCACCAGCGTGCCCGGATAGCCCTTCAGCCAGCGTTCCAGCCAAATCACCGCGTCCAGATCCAGGTGGTTGGTCGGTTCGTCGAGCAGCAGCAGATCGGAACGGCAGACCAGCGCCTGCGCCAGGTTCAAACGCATGCGCCAGCCGCCCGAGAAAGCGCGCACCGGGCTTTGCAGCTGTTCGTTGGAGAAGCCGAGACCGTGCAGCAGGCTGGCGGCGCGGGAGCGGATGGTCCAGGCGTCGATGGCGTCCAGTTTGCCGTGCAGCGTGGCGATGGCGTGGCCGTCGTTTTTCTCGTTCGCCAATTGCAATTCGGCTTCAAGCTGGCGGAATTCGCGGTCGCCGTCGATAACATACTCAATGGCCGGCACGTCCAGCGCCGGCGTTTCCTGGTTGACCCAGGCCAGCGCCCAGTTAGTGGGGAAGGTGTGAGTACCACCGTCCGCGGCGATTTCGCCTTTCAGCAACGCCAGCAGCGTGGATTTGCCGCAGCCGTTTTTACCCACCAGGCCGACTTTCTGACCTGGATTAACCGTCGCCGTGGCGTTGTCCAACAGGACGCGGGTGCCGCGTCGGATTTGTAGCGAGGAGAATACAATCATAAAGCGCCGTATGTTCAGAGTATGTTAAATTGAGAGGATTCTAAGTTAACAGGACACAGACTGTCCTATTATTAGTCTTTGCGAAGCATGGTAACGGAAAACCGCTATCCTGACGACGCTTTGGAGGGGAATGATGTCGCAGCCGCCCAAGGTCTTGCTGCTGTATGCCCATCCGGAATCCCATGACTCGGTCGCGAATCGGGTTTTGCTTCGACCGGCGCAGCAGTTGGAACATGTCACCGTGCACGATTTATACGCGCACTATCCTGACTTTTTTATTGATATTCACCACGAACAACAACTGCTGCGTGAACATCAGGTCATTGTTTTTCAACATCCACTCTATACCTACAGTTGCCCGGCATTGCTGAAAGAATGGTTGGATCGCGTGCTGTCGCGCGGTTTTGCCAGCGGTATGGGCGGCAATGCGTTGGCAGGCAAATACTGGCGTTCGGTGATCACCACCGGAGAACCTGAAGGCGCCTACCGCACCGGCGGTTATAACCGTTATCCGATGGAAGATATCCTGCGCCCGTTCGAACTGACCGCCGCCATGTGCCATATGCACTGGCTGACGCCGATGCTGGTGTATTGGGCGCGTCGGCAGAAGCCGGAAGTGCTGGAAAGCCACGCTACGGCCTATGGCGACTGGCTGCGTAACCCGTTGCCGCATGGAGGAAGGTGATCATGGAAGGCTCGACGTTACTGACCGCAATTTTACTGTTCTTGTTCGCCGCCGTGGTCACGGTGCCCATCGCCCGCCGTCTGGGGATTGGTGCGGTGCTGGGCTATTTGATCGCCGGCATTGCCATCGGCCCCTGGGGATTGGGCTTTATCCGCGATGTGGATGAGATCCTGCACTTTTCCGAGTTGGGCGTGGTGTTCTTGATGTTCATCATCGGGCTGGAACTGAACCCGACCAAACTTTGGGAACTGCGGCGTTCGATATTCGGCGTGGGTGCCGGGCAGGTATTGATCACCGCCGCGGTGTTGGGGGCACTGCTTTATCTGACCCATTTCGCCTGGCAGGCCGCCGTTATCGGCGGGATCGGGCTGGCGATGTCATCGACGGCGATGGCGTTGCAGCTGATGCGCGAGAAGGGCATGAACCGCAATGAAGGCGGCCAGTTAGGGTTCTCGGTGCTGCTGTTCCAGGATATGGCGGTGATCCCGGCGCTGGCGCTGATCCCTATCCTGGCCGGCGCCGGTGGCACCAGCGACGACTGGGCGGAAATCGCGATCAAGGTCGCGGCGTTCGGCGGCATGCTGATCGGCGGGCGTTTCCTGCTGCGGCCGTTGTTCCGCTATATCGCCTCTTCCGGGGTGCGCGAAATTTTCACCGCCGCCGCACTGTTGGTGGTCTTGGGGGCGGCGTTGTTTATGGATACGCTCGGCCTGTCGATGGCGCTTGGCACCTTTATCGCCGGTGTGCTGTTGGCGGAGAGCGAATATCGCCATGAGCTGGAGATTGCCATCGAGCCGTTCAAAGGGCTGCTGCTGGGGCTGTTTTTTATCTCGGTGGGGATGGCGCTGAATATCGGCGTGCTCTATACCCATCTGGTCGAAGTGCTGCTGGGTGTGGTGCTGTTGGTGGCGATCAAGTCAGGGGTGCTGTACTCGCTGTCGCGCATCTTTGGCCTGCGCAGTTCGGTGCGTTTGCAGTTCGCCGGCGTGCTCAGCCAGGGCGGAGAGTTTGCCTTCGTGCTGTTTTCCGCCGCGGGGGCGCAGAAGGTGTTGCAGTCTGACCAACTCGCCTTGCTGTTGGTGGTGGTGACCTTGTCGATGATGACCACGCCCCTGCTGATGCAGATTATCGATCGCATCCTGGCCCGCCGTTACAACGCCCGGGATGAAGACGAAGAAACGCCGTATGTGGAGGACGACGATCCGCAGGTGATCATTGTCGGTTTCGGCCGGTTCGGCCAGGTGATCGGCCGCCTGTTGATGGCCAACAAGATGCGTATTACCGTATTGGAGCGCGATGTCAGCGCGGTCGGCGTGCTGCGTCGCTACGGCTACAAAGTGTATTACGGCGATGCCACCGAACTCGAGCTGCTGCGTGCGGCCGGCGCGGCGAAGGCCAAGTCGATTGTAATCACCTGCAATGAGCCGGAAGACACCATGGAAATCGTGCGTTTGTGCCAACAGCACTTCCCGGAGTTGAGCATCCTGGCGCGTGCACGCGGCCGCGTGGAGGCGCACGAACTGCTGCAGGCCGGGGTCAAGCAGTTCAGCCGCGAAACCTTCTCCAGCGCACTGGAACTGGGACGCAAGGCGCTGATGGAATTGGGTATGCATCCTCATCAGGCCTATCGCGCACAGCAGCACTTTCGCCGGCTGGACATGCGCATGCTGCGTGAACTGATGCCGCCGCATCATGGCGATGTGGCGCAGATTTCCCGCGTGAAAGAGGCGCGGCGCGAGCTTGAAGAACTTTTCCATCGCGAAATGCAAAAAGAGAGTCGCCAGTTCGACGGCTGGGATGAATACGAATAATTTGGAGCACAGAAGATGTCCGCAACACGTAAAAGATTTATCGCCGGGGCGGTCTGCCCGAGCTGTAAGGCTATGGATACGCTGGCAGTTTGGCGCGAAGACCAGGTCGAAGTGGTGGAGTGCGTCAAGTGCGGCCATCACCAGCGGCAGACCGAACAACAGGTGGAAAAGCACGTCCGGCCGCAGGAGCAGGTCATCGGTATTTTCCATCCGGAGTAGCGTTATCGGGCGCGTTTTTTTATGCTGAAGGGTACAGCGGGGCAGATTTCCGATACAATCTGTCCGGTAAAGGCGCGGCACCCGATGATGGGCTGCGTCCAAGTGTCCAACGGTAGGAGATATCATGAAAGTAGCAAAAGACTTGGTGGTCAGCCTGGCTTACCAAGTACGTACAGAAGACGGTGTTTTGGTTGATGAGTCTCCGGTGAGCGCGCCGCTGGACTATCTGCACGGGCATGGTTCTCTGATTGCAGGTCTGGAAAAAGCACTCGAAGGCCACGAAGCAGGCGATCGTTTTGACGTTAATGTCGGCGCCAACGATGCGTACGGCAACTACGACGAAAACCTGGTGCAGCGCGTGCCGAAAGACGTCTTTATGGGCGTTGACGAGTTGGAAGTTGGCATGCGTTTCCTGGCTGACACCGATCAGGGCCCGGTTCCGGTCGAAATCACCGAAGTGGACGGCGATCACGTAGTGGTTGACGGTAACCACATGCTGGCGGGTCAGAACCTGAACTTCAACGTGGAAGTTGTCGCGATCCGCGAAGCTACCGCTGAAGAACTGGCGCACGGTCACGTACACGGCGAGCACGATCACCACCACGAGCACGGTGACGGTTGCTGCGGCGGTCATGGCCACGATCACGATCATGACCATGCGCATGACCATGACCATGATCAGGCTAAGAAAGGCGGTTGCGGTAACGGCGGTTGCGGCTGCCACTAATCGCGGCGCAGCAACAGCAAGAAAGGGCAGCCCTGGGGCTGCCCTTTTTTATGGGTTATCAATAATGCGGCGGTGGCGTCTCTTCCGACTGCGAGGCAATCATCGACGTTTGGGTCGAGCGCAGTTTATCGGTCAGCACGCGCAGGTGTTCCTGCAATTTCAGCATTTCAAGCTGGTGCTGCACCACGGTTTGGTTGAGCTCTTCAATGGTGACTTCCTGGAAGGCCTGACGGCTTTCCAATTCTTCAAGCCGCAGTAACAGGCTTTGGGTATCGGCGTTGTGCATGATGCTACCTCTGACGCGGTTTAATCCTGAATCTGGCACTATGTTAACAGCTGCCGCCGGCTTTGCGCTGCGCTATTTCGCCCCCCGCAGAGCGAGGAATAACCGCAGGCGGCCGCGCCCTGTATAAAGTGCTGAAAAATAGAGCGCTTATCGCGGCTGTTTTTGTTACCGTTATCGTATCGGGTGGAAGAATAATCTGATTTATCATGCGGGTAGCACATTAAAGGAAACTTCTCCTTAAACCTGGAGTCACACTTTGACTCGATTGGTTACCTGTGTGACTGTTTTGTTTTCTTTCAGGCAGCTATAGTAGCCCGGTTATCTTACTTAATGACTGTTTGGGGCACAGCTTCAGACACTGGAGAAATGGATGAAATCTTTGTTTAAAGTCACGCTTCTGGCAACCACCATGGCTTTTGCTCTGAATGCGACTCAGGTTATGGCTGCTGATGCGGCTAAACCGGCCGAAGCCGCTAAACCAGCGGACGCTGCAGCGGCACCAAGCACCGGCAAGTTCAAGAACGATGACGAGCAAGCGGCTTACGCACTGGGCGCATCCCTGGGCCGTTACATGGACAACTCGCTGAAAGAGCAAGAAAAGTTGGGTATCAAACTGGACAAAGATCAGTTGATCTCAGGCGTTCAGGATGCTTTTGCCAACAAGAGCAAGTTGAACGATGCGGACATCGAAAAAACTCTGCAGAGCTTTGAAGCGCGCGTGAAGGCTTCTGCTCAGGCGAAGATGGAACAAGACGCTAAAGACAACGAAACGAAAGGCGCCAAGTACCGTGAGACCTTCGCCAAAGAAAAAGGCGTGAAGAAAACCGAATCTGGCCTGCTGTACAAGGTAGAGAAACCGGGTGCGGGTGAAGCGCCTAAAGACAGCGACACCGTGGTAGTGAACTACAAAGGCACCCTGACCGACGGCACCGAGTTTGACAATTCCTATACCCGTGGTGAGCCGCTGTCATTCCGTCTGGACGGCGTGATCCCAGGCTGGACTGAAGGCCTGAAACACCTCAAGAAAGGCGGCAAAATCAAGCTGGTAATTCCACCGGCACTGGCCTACGGTAAAACCGGCGTTCCGGGCATTCCGGCTAACTCCACTCTGGTATTCGACGTTGAGCTGCTGGATGTGAAAGCTGCGCCGAAAGCAGACGCCAAGGCTGAAAAACCGGCTGACGCAGCGGCGGATGCCAAAGCGCAATAAGCCTGTCTGATTGCCATCACCGCCGCGAATCTTCTTCGCGGCGGTGTTCATTTCAGCGTCTCTGATTAATGCCGGATGAGGCGTAACTTTTACTTTCCCTCCCACTGATTGCTTGACGCCTGCCGGGCATCGGGCTTAACGTCAATACCACGCGCAAACGCAAGGACTTTACTCTGGCAGTTTTGCTAGACTAATAATCCGGACTTATGAGTCATGCGCCTGCCCCTTAGGGCGTGTACCTAAAACTGTTCCCGGCCGCGTGTTGGCTTGCGGACGCCCGTCGTGCTGTTTCATGCTGATACCAGCCTGCCTGCCCTGTGGATCCTCAAGGGTATGCCGCCTGTGGAAGAGGGAGCCTGCACGAGCCGTTTTAGCTGCGCCCCCTGGCACAGGCGATCTTTGAGGGTGGTATTTTCGATGTCAAATTCGCTTTTATCCAGCGAAGTCAGCGAACTTGATTTGCTGAATGAACGTCCGTTTAGCCAGACGGATCATGAAATCCTGAAGTCTTATGAAGCCGTGGTCGATGGGCTAGCTATGCTGATCGGCGGTCACTGCGAGATCGTGCTGCACGCGCTGGAAGATTTGAAATGCTCGGCGGTGCGTATTGCCAACGGCGAGCATACCGGGCGGCAGATAGGTTCGCCGATCACCGACCTGGCGCTGCGGATGCTGCATGATATGGCCGGCGATGACAGCAGTGTGTCGAAGGCCTATTTCACACGCGCCAAGAGCGGCGTGCTGATGAAGTCGGTCACTATCGCCATCCGTAATCGCGAGCAGCGGGTGATCGGCCTGTTGTGCATCAACATGAACCTCGATGTGCCGTTCTCCCAGGTAATGCAGACTTTCATGCCGCCGGAAACCCAGGAAGTGGCTCCCTCAGTCAACTTTGCCTCTTCCGTGGACGATCTGGTGGCGCAGACGCTGGAGTTCACCATCGAGGAGGTCAATGCCGATCGCAATGTCTCCAACAATGCCAAAAATCGCCAGGTGGTGCTGAATCTTTACGAAAAAGGCATTTTTGATATCAAAGATGCGATTAATCAGGTGGCGGATCGCCTGAATATTTCCAAGCACACCGTGTATCTGTATATCCGCCAGTTCAAAAGCGGTGACCTGCTGGGAACCGAGCGCTGATGCTGGATTACTGTCTTTTGGTCACCGGCCCGGCGTATGGCACCCAGCAGGCCAGCAGCGCCTATCAGTTCGCACAAGCTCTGCTGGCGAAAGGGCATCGGCTCTCCAGCGTGTTTTTCTACCGTGAAGGGGTGCTGAATGCCAACCAACTGACATCCCCTGCCAGCGATGAGTTCGATCTGGTGCGCGGCTGGGCGCAGCTGGCGCAGCAGCACGGTATTGCGCTCAACGTTTGTGTGGCCGCTGCGTTGCGGCGCGGCGTGACCGATGAACAGGAAGCTGCACAGCAGGGGCTGGAAACGGCTAATCTGCAACCTGGCTTTACCCTTAGCGGGTTGGGTTCGTTGGCTGAGGCGGCGCTAAGTTGTGACCGTCTGGTGCAGTTCTGAGAGAATTTATGAAACGAGTCGCTTTTGTTTTTACCCAAGGCCCGCACGGCGGCACCGGCGGCAGGGAAGGGCTGGATGCGCTGTTGGCGACTTCGGCGCTGAGCGAAGATCTGGGCGTGTTTTTTATCGGTGATGGCGTATTGCAGCTATTGCCGGGGCAGCAGCCGGAAAAAATTCTGGCGCGTAACTATATCGCCACCTTTGGCGTGCTGCCGCTGTATGACGTCGAGCAGTGTTATCTGTGCCAGGCATCTTTGCAGGAGCGCGGTCTGAGTCAGGTGACCGACTGGGTGCTGGAGGCCGAGGTGCTGGCACCGGATGTGCTGCGTCAACAGTTGGCCGGTTATGACGCGGTGATGACTTTTTAGGACATTCGGATGCTGTATACCCTTAGCCACTCTCCCACTCAATGCGATTTGCCAGCATTGTTGCGCTTGACCACACAAGGCGACGACCTGCTGCTGATACAGGATGGCGTACTGGCCGGGTTGGCTGGCAGCGCGCACCTTGAATTATTGCTTAATGCCCCCATATCACTTTATGCGCTGCAGGACGACCTGGAAGCCAGAGGCCTGACTGGTCATTTTTCACACAAAATCACTGTCATCGGCTATAATCACTTCGTTGAATTAACCGAAAAACATCGAAGCCAAATGGCTTGGTGATGAGAGTGATGTTGTATATTTCTTGACACCTCTACCGCTCAGCCATAAAATTCTGCGGCCTCGTACTTTGCCAGTAGTGCATACGAGGGGATTTATCACATGTTTACGAAGCAACAAACGAAGCAAAACCAGGAGCTTTTTTAATGGCAACAATTAATCAGCTGGTTCGCAAACCACGCTCTGTGAAGGCTGCTAAAAGCAACGTTCCAGCGCTGGAAGCTTGCCCGCAGAAACGTGGCGTATGTACCCGCGTATATACCACCACCCCGAAAAAACCAAACTCCGCGCTGCGTAAAGTATGCCGTGTGCGTTTGACTAACGGTTTCGAAGTGACTTCCTACATCGGTGGTGAAGGTCACAACCTGCAGGAACACTCCGTGATCCTGATCCGTGGCGGTCGTGTTAAAGACTTGCCAGGTGTGCGTTACCACACCGTCCGTGGTGCACTTGACTGCTCCGGTGTTAAAGACCGTAAGCAAGCTCGTTCCAAGTACGGCGTGAAGAAGCCAAAGGCTTAATGGTTCTCCGTTAAGTAAGGCCAAACATTTTCACTTTAATGTCAAAATAAACTCGTAGAGTTTTGGACAATCCTGAATTAACAACGGAGTATTTCCATGCCACGTCGTCGCGTAATAGGCCAACGTAAAATCCTGCCAGATCCTAAGTTCGGATCCGAGCTGTTGGCCAAATTTGTAAATATCCTGATGGTAGACGGTAAAAAATCTACTGCAGAAGCTATCGTGTATACCGCGCTGGAGACCCTGGCTCAGCGTTCTGGTAAAAATCACCTGGAAGCTTTCGAAGTAGCTCTCGACAACGTTCGCCCGACTGTAGAAGTTAAGTCGCGCCGCGTTGGTGGTTCTACTTATCAGGTACCAGTTGAAGTCCGCCCGGTCCGTCGTAATGCTCTGGCAATGCGTTGGATCGTTGATGCTGCTCGTAAACGCGGTGATAAATCCATGGCTCTGCGCTTGGCGAACGAACTTTCTGATGCAGTTGAGAACAAAGGTTCTGCTGTTAAGAAACGTGAAGACGTTCACCGTATGGCAGAAGCCAACAAGGCGTTCGCCCACTACCGCTGGTAATTGCCACGCAGTAGTTATGCTAACCAAGCGGGCGCTTCAAGAAGCCAACCCGCTTGGGTTAACCGAACTTGAACGCCTAAGGCAATAGAGGAATCAAATGGCTCGTACAACACCCATTGAGCGCTATCGTAACATCGGTATCAGCGCTCACATCGACGCCGGTAAGACGACCACTACCGAACGTATTCTGTTCTACACCGGTGTAAACCACAAAATCGGTGAAGTTCATGACGGCGCTGCCACCATGGACTGGATGGAGCAGGAGCAGGAGCGTGGTATTACCATCACTTCTGCAGCGACTACCGCTTTCTGGTCTGGTATGGCCAAGCAGTTTGAGCCGCACCGTGTAAACATCATCGACACCCCAGGACACGTTGACTTCACCATCGAAGTAGAACGTTCCATGCGTGTTCTTGATGGCGCTGTAATGGTTTACTGTGCTGTTGGTGGTGTTCAGCCACAGTCTGAAACTGTATGGCGTCAGGCTAACAAATATAAAGTTCCACGCATCGCGTTCGTTAACAAAATGGACCGCATGGGTGCTAACTTCCTGAAAGTTGTTGGTCAGATCAAATCCCGTCTGGGCGCGAATCCAGTTCCATTGCAACTGGCCATCGGCGCAGAAGAGAAATTCACCGGTATCGTTGACCTGGTGAAAATGAAAGCAGTCAACTGGAACGATGCTGACCAGGGCGTGACCTTCGAATACGAAGAGATCCCTGCGGACATGCAAGCGCTGGCCGAAGAATGGCACCAGAACCTGGTTGAATCTGCAGCTGAAGCTTCAGACGAGCTGATGGAAAAATACCTGGGCGGCGAAGAGCTGACCGAGGAAGAAATCAAGAAAGCTCTGCGTCAGCGCGTGCTGAACAACGAGATTATTCTGGTTACCTGTGGTTCTGCCTTTAAAAACAAAGGCGTGCAGGCAATGCTGGATGCGGTTATCGAATACCTGCCGGCACCAACTGACGTACCTGCAATCAACGGTATCCTCGACGACGGTAAAGATACGCCGGCTGAGCGTCATGCTAATGATGATGAGCCATTTGCTGCACTGGCGTTCAAAATTGCTACCGACCCATTCGTGGGTAACCTGACATTCTTCCGCGTGTACTCCGGTATCGTTAACTCCGGTGACACCGTGTTGAACTCAGTGAAGGCTGCACGTGAGCGTCTGGGCCGTATCGTTCAGATGCACGCTAACAAGCGTGAAGAGATCAAAGAAGTTCGTGCAGGCGACATCGCTGCAGCGATCGGTCTGAAAGACGTGACTACCGGTGACACTCTGTGTGATCCAAACCACGTGATCATTCTGGAGCGTATGGAGTTCCCTGAGCCGGTAATCTCCGTTGCAGTTGAACCAAAAACCAAAGCTGACCAGGAAAAAATGGGTCTGGCTCTGGGCCGTCTGGCGAAGGAAGATCCATCATTCCGCGTGTGGACTGACGAAGAATCAGGTCAGACTATCATCGCAGGTATGGGTGAACTTCACCTGGACATCCTGGTTGACCGTATGCGTCGTGAATTTAACGTTGAAGCGAACGTGGGTAAACCACAAGTTGCTTACCGTGAAGCCATTCGCGCGAAAGTTACCGACATCGAAGGTAAACACGCCAAGCAGTCTGGTGGTCGTGGTCAGTATGGTCATGTTGTTATCGACATGTACCCACTGGAGCCGGGCTCAAATCCGAAAGGCTACGAGTTCATCAATGACATTAAAGGTGGTGTGATCCCAACGGAATACATCCCTGCCATTGATAAAGGCCTCCAGGAGCAGCTTAAGTCTGGTCCACTGGCCGGTTACCCGGTTGTTGACCTCGGTGTGCGTCTGCATTTCGGTTCTTTCCACGATGTTGACTCCTCCGAATTGGCGTTTAAACTGGCTGCGTCTATCGCCTTTAAAGATGGCTTTAAGAAAGCGAAACCTGTTTTGCTTGAGCCGATTATGAAGGTTGAAGTTGAAACGCCGGAAGAGAACACCGGTGACGTTATCGGTGACCTTAGCCGTCGCCGTGGTCAACTGAAAGGTCAGGAATCCAACGCTACTGGCGTTCAGATTCACGCTGAAGTTCCGTTGTCCGAGATGTTCGGATACGCAACTCAACTGCGTTCTCTGACCAAAGGCCGTGCTTCTTACTCCATGGAGTTCTTGAAGTACGATGATGCGCCGAACAACGTCGCTCAGGCCGTTATCGAAGCCCGTGGTAAATAAGCTTTCGGGTTTAACACATTGATCAGTGCTCTCTCCATGAGGGGAGAGCATAAGAGTAAGGAATATAGCCGTGTCTAAAGAAAAATTTGAACGTTCCAAACCGCACGTTAACGTTGGTACTATCGGCCACGTTGACCACGGTAAAACTACCCTGACTGCAGCAATCACCACCGTTCTGGCTAAAACCTACGGCGGTTCTGCACGTGCTTTCGACCAGATCGATAACGCGCCAGAAGAAAAAGCTCGTGGTATCACCATCAACACTTCTCACGTTGAATATGACACCCCAAGCCGTCACTACGCGCACGTTGACTGCCCAGGGCACGCCGACTACGTTAAAAACATGATCACCGGTGCTGCTCAGATGGACGGCGCAATCCTGGTTGTTGCTGCGACTGACGGCCCAATGCCTCAGACCCGTGAGCACATCCTGCTGGGTCGTCAGGTTGGCGTTCCTTTCATCATCGTATTCATGAACAAATGCGACATGGTTGATGATGAAGAGCTGCTGGAACTGGTAGAAATGGAAGTTCGTGAACTTCTGTCTGCTTACGACTTCCCTGGTGATGACCTGCCGGTTGTTCGTGGTTCAGCGCTGAAAGCACTGGAAGGCGAACCAGAGTGGGAAGCTAAAATCATCGAGCTGGCCGGTTACCTGGATTCTTACATCCCAGAACCAGAGCGTGCTATCGACAAGCCGTTCCTGCTGCCAATCGAAGACGTCTTCTCTATCTCCGGTCGTGGTACCGTTGTTACCGGTCGTGTTGAGCGCGGTATCGTTAAAGTTGGCGAAGAAGTTGAAATCGTGGGTATCAAAGACACCGTTAAGTCTACCTGTACCGGCGTTGAAATGTTCCGCAAACTGCTGGACGAAGGCCGTGCTGGTGAGAACGTGGGTGTTCTGCTGCGTGGTATCAAGCGCGAAGATATCGAACGTGGTCAGGTCCTGGCTAAACCAGGTTCAATCAAGCCACACACCAAATTTGACTCAGAAGTGTACATCCTGAGCAAAGAAGAAGGTGGTCGTCATACTCCATTCTTCAAAGGCTACCGTCCACAGTTCTACTTCCGTACAACTGACGTGACCGGTACCATCGAACTGCCAGAAGGCGTAGAGATGGTAATGCCAGGTGACAACGTGAACATGGTTGTTACCCTGATCCACCCAATCGCGATGGACGACGGCCTGCGTTTCGCAATCCGTGAAGGCGGCCGTACTGTTGGCGCTGGTGTTGTTGCTAAAGTTATCGCTTAATCGCTGATAATTTTTCGACACAAAAAGAGGGCACTTCGGTGCCCTTTTTTTATGCAATTCGCTCAAATCTTAATTGAAATAAAAAGCATTCCTATTTAGAATTATGGAATTGGTTAAGAAGTGAGTCTCTCTATGTATGTATGCCTATGTAATGCCGTGACTGACAAAGCAATCCGTAAAGCCGTGCGTCAGCACAACCCTCATACCATGAAGCAATTGCGTGAATTAGTGCCGATTGGTACCGATTGCGGGAAGTGCATTCGACAGGCAAGGCAGATTATGGTGGAGGAACGCGGAACCATTATTCTTATGCACGAAGTTGCCTAACTAAAGGTAAGGTTATTTTTTTGACTCTTGGCTTCCAGCTTCTACACTTTCAGAACTGGCCAGGAGGAGTTACCTATGAAAGGCGATAAAAAGATCATTGCTCACCTCAACAAACTGCTCGGCAACGAGCTGGTTGCCATCAATCAATATTTCCTACACGCCCGAATGTTCAAAAACTGGGGCTTAATGCGCCTGAATGACAAGGAATATCACGAGTCGATCGATGAAATGAAGCATGCCGATCGCTATATCGAGCGCATTTTATTCCTTGAAGGTCTGCCGAATTTACAAGATCTTGGCAAACTGAACATTGGCGAAGATATCGAAGAAATGCTGCGCTCAGACCTGGCCCTGGAGTTGGATGGCGCCAAGAATCTGCGTGAAGCCATCGCCTATGCCGACTCGATCCATGACTACGTCAGCCGCGATTTGATGATAGAGATCCTGGCAGATGAAGAAGGGCATATCGACTGGCTGGAAACTGAGCTGGATTTGATTGCGCGTCTGGGCATTCAAAATTACGCACAAGCCCAGGTACTCGAACGCAAAGACTAGTCTCCTTATAATTCCCACTCCCCGTCGGTGGCTATTTTACAGGCACTGTAGGGGAGTAGTGGCAACATCTTTCCTACCCCACCTAATTAATTCCCCTCTCCAGGCTCCGTTTTTTGCAAGCGGCTTCGCAAATCGGTAAAAAATGTCGATATCCTGAGCATATTTCCATCTACGGCTTGCTTCCCGTTCTGTTTTGCGTATAATGCGCGGGCTTACCTAATCTTGGTAAGCCTGATTTTAGCGAATCAGTCGATAGGCAGGACTTTCTGCTCATCGAACAATACTCCCGATATGGGGGTTATATGTTGACGATTACACTCCCCCATCAATCGAAATGGGTGTGAGGAGTAATTATTTACGTTTATAAATAATTGGAGCTCTGGTCTCATGCAGAACCAAAGAATCCGTATCCGCCTGAAAGCGTTTGATCATCGTCTTATCGATCAATCAACCGCGGAAATCGTCGAGACTGCCAAGCGCACTGGTGCGCAAGTCCGTGGTCCGATCCCGCTGCCAACTCGCAAAGAGCGCTTTACCGTTCTGATCTCTCCGCACGTTAACAAAGACGCGCGTGATCAGTACGAGATTCGCACTCACAAGCGTCTGGTTGACATCGTTGAGCCAACCGAGAAAACCGTTGATGCTCTGATGCGTCTGGATCTGGCTGCCGGTGTAGACGTGCAGATCAGCCTGGGTTAATCAGGTCATTGAGCGATTGAGAGGTTGAAACAATGATTGGTTTAGTCGGTAAAAAAGTGGGTATGACTCGTATCTTCACTGAAGATGGCGTTTCTATCCCAGTAACCGTGATTGAAATTGAAGCGAACCGCGTGACTCAGGTTAAAGACCTGGCTAACGACGGATACCGTGCCGTTCAAGTCACCACTGGTAGCAAAAAAGCTAACCGTGTGACCAAACCGGAAGCGGGTCATTTCGCTAAAGCTGGCGTTGAAGCTGGCCGTGGTCTGTGGGAATTCCGCCTTGCAGAAGGTGAAGAGTTCACTGCAGGTCAAAACATCAGCGTAGAAATCTTCGCTGACGTTAAAAAAGTCGATGTTACCGGTACTTCTAAAGGTAAAGGTTTTGCCGGCACTGTAAAGCGCTGGAACTTCCGTACCCAAGACGCTACCCACGGTAACTCCTTGTCTCACCGCGTTCCGGGTTCTATCGGTCAGAACCAGACTCCGGGCAAAGTGTTCAAAGGCAAGAAAATGGCTGGCCACCTGGGTGACGAGCGTGTAACCGTTCAAAGCCTGGACGTAGTACGTGTTGACGCTGAGCGCAACCTGCTGCTGGTTAAGGGTGCTGTACCGGGCGCAACCGGTGGCAACCTGATCGTTAAACCAGCTGTGAAGGCGTAAGGGGATAGCAATGGAATTAGTATTGAAAGACGCGCAAAGCGCGCTGACTGTTTCCGAAACTACCTTCGGTCGTGATTTCAACGAAGCGCTGGTACACCAGGTTGTTGTTGCTTATGCAGCAGGTGCCCGTCAAGGTACCCGTGCTCAGAAGACCCGTGCTGAAGTGACTGGTTCCGGTAAAAAACCGTGGCGCCAGAAAGGTACCGGCCGTGCGCGTTCAGGTTCTGTAAAGAGCCCGATCTGGCGTTCAGGCGGCGTGACCTTTGCTGCTAAACCGCAGGACCACAGTCAGAAAGTAAACAAAAAGATGTACCGCGGCGCGCTGAAAAGCATCCTGTCCGAGCTGGTACGTCAAGATCGTCTGATCGTTGTCGAGAAGTTCTCTGTAGAAGCGCCTAAAACTAAGCTGCTGGCACAGAAACTGAAAGATATGGCTCTGGAAGATGTGCTGATCGTGACCGGTGAACTGGATGAGAATCTGTTCCTGGCTGCTCGTAACCTGTACAAGGTTGACGTGCGCGATGTAGCAGGTATCGACCCGGTTAGCCTGATCGCCTTCGACAAAGTGGTTATGACTGCTGATGCTGTGAAGCAAGTTGAGGAGATGCTGGCATGATCCGTGAAGAACGTTTGCTGAAAGTGCTGCGTGCACCGCACGTATCTGAAAAAGCATCCGCTGCGATGGAAAAAAGCAACACCATCGTACTCAAAGTTGCCAAAGACGCGACCAAAGCAGAAATCAAAGCTGCAGTGCAGAAACTGTTTGAAGTCGAAGTCGAAGACGTGAACACCCTGGTAGTTAAAGGGAAAGTGAAACGTCACGGTCAGCGTGTTGGTCGTCGTAGCGACTGGAAAAAAGCTTACGTCACCCTGAAAGAAGGCCAGAACCTGGACTTCATCGGCGGCGCAGAGTAAGTCGGAGGAGTAAGAACAATGGCAATTGTTAAATGTAAACCTACATCTCCGGGTCGTCGCCACGTTGTTAAAGTGGTTAACCCTGAGCTGCACAAGGGTAAACCTTATGCCCCGCTGCTTGAGAAACTGAGCAAAAGCGGTGGTCGTAACAACAATGGCCGTATCACCACCCGTCATATCGGTGGTGGCCACAAGCAACATTATCGTCTGGTTGACTTCAAACGCAACAAAGATGGTATTCCTGCTGTGGTTGAGCGTCTGGAGTACGATCCGAACCGTTCCGCGAACATCGCGCTGGTTCTGTACAAAGACGGCGAACGCCGTTACATCCTGGCGCCGAAAGGCCTGAAAGCTGGTGACCAGATTCAATCTGGCGTTGATGCTGCAATCAAAGCGGGTAACACCCTGCCAATGCGCAACATCCCGGTTGGTTCAACGGTCCACAACGTAGAAATGAAACCAGGTAAAGGCGGCCAGCTGGCTCGTTCTGCTGGTGCCTACGTTCAAATCGTTGCTCGTGACGGTTCCTACGTAACTCTGCGTCTGCGCTCAGGCGAAATGCGTAAAGTTCCAGTTGATTGCCGCGCCACCTTGGGTGAAGTCGGTAACGCTGAACATATGCTTCGCGTTCTGGGTAAAGCAGGTGCTGCACGTTGGCGTGGTGTTCGTCCTACCGTCCGCGGTACGGCGATGAACCCGGTAGATCACCCGCACGGTGGTGGTGAGGGTAAAAACTTTGGTAAACACCCAGTAACTCCATGGGGCGTTCAGACCAAAGGTAAGAAAACCCGCAGCAACAAGCGTACTGATAAGTTCATCGTACGTCGCCGTAGCAAAAAATAATTAGAGGATAAGCCATGCCACGTTCTCTCAAGAAAGGTCCTTTTATTGACCTGCACTTGCTGAAGAAGGTAGAGAAAGCGGTGGAAAGCGGTGACAAGAAGCCTTTGCGCACTTGGTCCCGTCGTTCAACGATCTTTCCTAACATGATCGGTTTGACCATCGCTGTCCATAATGGTCGTCAGCACGTACCAGTGTTTGTTTCCGACGAAATGGTCGGTCACAAACTGGGTGAATTCGCGCCGACTCGCACTTATCGCGGCCATGCGGCTGATAAAAAAGCTAAAAAGCGCTAAGGTAGGAGGAAGAGATGGAAACTATCGCTAAACATCGCCACGCTCGTTCTTCTGCTCAGAAGGTTCGCCTTGTTGCAGACCTGATCCGCGGTAAGAAAGTGTCGCAAGCTCTGGAAACTCTGACCTACACCGACAAGAAAGCTGCCGGTCTGGTTAAGAAAGTGCTGGAGTCTGCCATTGCTAACGCAGAACACAACGATGGCGCTGACATCGATGATCTGAAAGTCACGAAAATCTTCGTAGACGAAGGCCCAAGCATGAAGCGCATTATGCCGCGTGCAAAAGGTCGTGCAGATCGCATCCTGAAGCGCACCAGCCACATTACTGTGGTTGTGTCCGATCGCTGAGACTCTGGAGACTAGCAATGGGTCAGAAAGTACATCCTAATGGTATTCGCCTGGGTATTGTCAAACCTTGGAACTCTACTTGGTATGCGAATACCAAAGAATTCGCTGACAACCTGGACAGCGACTTTAAAGTTCGTCAATTCCTGATTAAGGAACTGGCGAAAGCTTCCGTTTCTCGCATCGTTATCGAACGTCCTGCGAAGAGCATCCGTGTGACTATTCACACTGCTCGTCCAGGCATCGTTATCGGCAAGAAAGGTGAAGATGTCGAAAAACTGCGTAAGGTCGTAGCGGATATCGCTGGCGTTCCTGCGCAGATTAACATCGCCGAAGTCCGTAAACCGGAACTTGACGCTAAATTGGTTGCTGACAGCATCACTTCCCAGCTGGAACGTCGCGTTATGTTCCGTCGTGCTATGAAGCGTGCTGTACAGAACGCAATGCGTCTTGGCGCTAAAGGTATCAAAGTTGAAGTAAGCGGCCGCCTTGGCGGTGCTGAAATCGCGCGTACCGAATGGTACCGTGAAGGTCGTGTTCCGTTGCACACACTGCGTGCGGATATCGATTACAACACATCTGAAGCGCACACCACTTATGGTGTAATCGGCGTTAAGGTATGGATCTTCAAAGGTGAGATCCTGGGTGGTATGGCTGCAGTTGAACAACCGGAACCGGCTGCTCAACCTAAAAAGCAGCAGCGTAAAGGCCGCAAGTAAGGAGAGTCGCTGATGTTACAACCAAAGCGTACAAAATTCCGTAAGATGCACAAAGGCCGCAACCGTGGTCTGGCGCAGGGTACGGATGTTAGCTTCGGCACTTTCGGTCTGAAAGCTGTTGGCCGTGGCCGTCTGACTGCTCGTCAAATCGAAGCAGCTCGTCGTGCAATGACTCGTGCAGTTAAGCGTCAAGGTAAAATCTGGATCCGTGTATTCCCGGACAAACCAATTACCGAGAAGCCGCTCGAAGTGCGTATGGGTAAAGGTAAGGGTAACGTGGAATATTGGGTTGCCCTGATCCAACCTGGTAAAGTCCTGTACGAAATGGACGGTGTACCAGAAGAGGTCGCCCGTGAGGCATTCAAGCTGGCTGCAGCTAAATTGCCGATCAAAACCACCTTTGTAACTAAGACGGTGATGTAATGAAAGCACAAGAGCTGCGTGAAAAAAGCGTTGAAGAGCTGAACACTGAGCTGCTCAACCTGCTGCGTGAGCAATTTAACTTGCGCATGCAGGCGGCAAGTGGCCAGCTGCAACAAACTCACCTGTTGAAACAAGTGCGTCGTAACGTCGCACGCGTTAAGACTTTACTGACTGAAAAGGCGGGTGTGTAAATGACTGATATTAACCGTACTCTGCAGGGTCGTGTTATTAGTGACAAAATGGAGAAATCCCTGGTTGTTGCTATCGAGCGCACGGTGAAGCACCCGATCTACGGGAAATTCATCAAGCGTACGACCAAGCTGCACGTACATGACGAGAACAACGAATGTGGTATTGGTGACGTGGTAGAAATCCGCGAATGCCGTCCACTGTCTAAGACTAAGTCTTGGACGTTGGTTCGCGTTGTAGAGAAAGCGATTCTGTAATAGAGTAGCAGCCTCTAACTTAATAAACGGCTCAGAAAATGAGCCGTTTATTTTTTCTACCCATACTCTGGAAGCGGTGTTATAATGCTGCGCCCTCGGTTATGGGGCTTTTCAACGATCTAGTAATAGGTCCTAAAGTTGTAGTTGACATTAGCGGAGCACTAACATGATCCAAGAACAGACTATGCTGACCGTGGCCGACAACTCCGGTGCACGTCGCGTAATGTGTATCAAGGTTCTAGGTGGCTCGCACCGTCGCTACGCAGGCATCGGCGATGTCATCAAAATTACCATCAAGGAAGCAATTCCTCGCGGTAAGGTGAAGAAAGGCGATGTGCTGAAGGCGGTAGTGGTGCGCACCAAGAAGGGTGTACGTCGCCCGGACGGTTCTGTCATTCGCTTCGATGGTAATGCATGCGTTATTTTAAACAATAACAGCGAGCAACCTATCGGTACGCGTATTTTTGGGCCGGTAACTCGTGAACTGCGTAATGAGAAGTTCATGAAAATTATCTCTCTGGCACCAGAAGTACTCTAAGGAGCGAAACATGGCAGCGAAAATCCGTCGTGATGACGAAATTATCGTGCTTACCGGGAAAGACAAAGGTAAACGCGGTAAAGTAAAAAATGTCCTGTCTGCTGGTAAGGTCATTGTTGAAGGTATCAACCTGGTCAAGAAACATCAGAAGCCGGTTCCGGCCCTGAACCAACCAGGTGGCATTGTTGAAAAAGAAGCTGCAATTCAGGTTTCTAACATTGCTCTCTTCAACGCGGCTACCGGTAAGGCTGACCGTGTAGGCTTTAGATTCGAAGACGGGAAAAAAGTCCGTTTCTTCAAGTCTAACAGCGAAACTATCAAGTAATTTGGAGTAATACGATGGCGAAACTGCATGATTACTACAAAGACGAGGTAGTCAAACAACTGATGTCTCAGTTTGATTACAACTCTGTCATGCAAGTCCCTCGGGTCGAGAAGATCACCCTGAATATGGGTGTTGGTGAAGCGATCGCTGACAAGAAACTGCTGGATAATGCAGCAGCTGATTTGGCAGCAATCTCCGGTCAAAAGCCGTTCATCACCAAAGCACGCAAATCTGTTGCAGGCTTCAAAATCCGCCAGGGCTATCCGATCGGCTGTAAAGTAACTCTGCGTGGCGAACGCATGTGGGAGTTCTTTGAGCGACTGATTTCCATTGCTGTTCCACGTATCCGTGACTTCCGTGGCTTGTCCGCTAAGTCATTCGATGGCCGTGGTAACTACAGCATGGGTGTGCGTGAGCAAATCATCTTCCCAGAAATCGACTATGACAAAGTCGACCGCGTTCGTGGTTTGGATATTACCATTACCACTACTGCGAAATCTGATGATGAAGGCCGCGCGCTGTTGGCTGCTTTTAACTTCCCGTTCCGTAAGTAAGGCAGGGTTACTGATGGCTAAGCAATCAATGAAAGCACGCGAAGTCGTTCGCGTGAAACTGGCTGACAAGTACCGCGCTAAACGCGAGGAATTGAAAGCTATCATTTCTAGTGTGAACTCTTCCGACGAAGATCGTTGGGATGCTGTTCTCAAGCTGCAAACTCTGCCGCGTGATTCCAGCCCGTCTCGTCAGCGTAAACGCTGCCGCCAAACTGGCCGTCCACATGGTTATGTGGGCAAATTCGGGTTGAGCCGTATCAAGTTACGTGAAGCCGCCATGCGCGGTGAAGTACCAGGCTTGAAAAAGGCTAGCTGGTAATTACCAATTGAATCACGGGAGTAAAGACAGATGAGCATGCAAGATCCGATCGCGGATATGCTGACCCGTATCCGTAACGGTCAAGCCGCGAACAAAGTTGCGGTCACCATGCCTTCCTCCAAGCTGAAAGTGGCAATTGCCAACCTGCTGAAGGAAGAAGGTTTTATTGAAGATTTCAAAATTGAAGGCGACACCAAGCCTGTTCTGGAACTGGTACTGAAGTACTTCCAGGGCAAGGCAGTGGTAGAAAGCATTCAACGAATCAGCCGTCCAGGTCTGCGCATCTATAAGAAAAAAGATGCACTGCCAAAAGTTATGGCTGGTTTGGGTATTGCTGTTATTTCTACCTCTAAAGGTGTTATGACCGATCGTGCAGCTCGCCAAGCTGGTCTTGGTGGCGAGATTATCTGCTACGTAGCTTAATTCGGGAGGAAAGAATGTCTCGTGTTGCAAAAGCACCCGTCGTCATTCCTGCCGGCGTAGAGGTAAAACTCAACGGTCAGGTTATTTCGATTAAGGGTAAGAACGGCGAGCTGACTCGTACTGTCCACAACGCCGTTGAAGTGAAGCAAGAAGGTGATGCACTGACTTTCGCCCCGCGCGAAGGTTTTGCTAACGCTTGGGCCCAAGCGGGTACAACGCGCGCTCTGCTGAACGCAATGGTCGTTGGTGTTACCGAAGGCTTCACCAAGAAGCTTCAACTGGTAGGTGTTGGTTATCGTGCTGCTGTTAAAGGCAACGTGGTGAATTTAGCCTTAGGCTTCTCTCACCCGGTCGATCACCAGCTGCCAGCAGGTATTACTGCTGAATGCCCAAGCCAAACTGAAATCGTGCTGAAAGGCGCTGATAAACAAGTTATTGGCCAGGTTGCTGCAGATCTGCGTGCCTACCGCCGTCCTGAGCCTTATAAAGGCAAGGGTGTCCGTTACGCCGACGAAGTCGTGCGTACCAAAGAGGCTAAGAAGAAGTAAGGTAACACTATGGATAAGAAATCTGCTCGTATCCGTCGTGCGACCCGCGCACGCCGTAAGATCAAAGAACTGGGTGCAACCCGCCTGGTGGTACATCGTACCCCGCGTCACATTTACGCACAGGTAATTGCTCCAAATGGTTCTGAAGTACTGGTAGCTGCTTCTACTTTAGAAAAAGCTATCACAGAGCAATTGAAGTATTCCGGTAACAAAGACGCAGCAGCGGCCGTAGGTAAAACTCTGGCTGAGCGCGCGTTGGAAAAAGGGATCTCTAAAGTATCCTTTGACCGTTCCGGTTTCCAATATCATGGTCGAGTCCAGGCACTGGCAGATGCTGCCCGTGAAGCTGGCCTTCAGTTCTAAGGAAGAGGTTTAAGATGGCTCACATCGAAAAACAAGCTGGCGAACTGCAGGAAAAGCTGATCGCGGTAAACCGCGTATCTAAAACCGTAAAAGGTGGCCGTATTTTCAGCTTTACCGCACTGACAGTAGTTGGTGATGGTAACGGTCGCGTTGGTTTTGGCTACGGCAAAGCACGCGAAGTTCCGGCAGCGATCCAGAAAGCGATGGAAAAAGCCCGTCGCGCTATGATTAATGTTGCTTTGAATAGCGGCACTCTGCAGCACCCTGTTAAAGGTGCTCATACGGGTTCCCGTGTATTCATGCAACCAGCTTCCGAAGGTACCGGTATTATCGCCGGTGGTGCAATGCGCGCCGTCCTGGAAGTTGCAGGGGTTCATAACGTATTGGCTAAAGCATATGGTTCTACTAACCCGATCAACGTGGTTCGTGCAACTATCGCTGCTTTGGAAGATATGAAATCCCCAGAAATGGTCGCTGCCAAGCGTGGTAAGTCCGTCGAAGAAATTCTAGGGAAATAACCATGGCAAAGACTATTAAAGTAACTCAAACAAAAAGCAGCATCGGCCGTTTGCCAAAGCACAAGGCAACTCTGCTCGGTTTAGGTCTGCGTCGTATTGGTCACACCGTAGAGCGCGAGGATACTCCTGCTGTACGCGGTATGATCAACTTGGTTTCCTACATGGTTAAAGTTGAGGAGTAACAGATGCGTTTAAATACTCTGTCTCCGGCTGAAGGTGCCAAGCATGCGCCGAAGCGTGTAGGTCGTGGTATTGGTTCTGGCCTGGGTAAAACCGCTGGTCGTGGTCACAAAGGTCAGAACTCTCGTTCTGGTGGTGGCGTACGTCGTGGTTTTGAAGGTGGTCAGATGCCTTTATATCGTCGTTTGCCGAAATTCGGCTTCACCTCTCGCAAAGCTATGATCACGGCAGAAGTTCGTCTGTCTGAGCTGGCTCTTGTTGAAGGCGACGTAATCGACCTGAACGCGCTGAAAGCCGCTAACGTTGTTGGTATCCAGATCGAGTTCGTGAAAGTTATGCTTTCTGGCGAAGTCGCTCGTCCGGTTACCCTGCGTGGTCTGCGTGTCACCAAAGGCGCTCGTGCTGCTATCGAAGCTGCTGGCGGTAAAATTGAGGAATAAGTAGCAGATGGCTAAGCAACCAGGATTAGATTTTCAAAGTGCTAAAGGCGGGCTCGGCGAGCTGAAGCGCAGACTTTTGTTTGTCATCGGCGCGCTGATTGTCTTCCGTATCGGCTCTTTTATTCCGATTCCTGGTATCGATGCCACTGTGCTTGCCAAATTGCTCGAGCAGCAGAGAGGCACCATCATTGAAATGTTTAACATGTTCTCTGGTGGTGCCCTCAGCCGTGCTTCTATCTTTGCTCTGGGGATCATGCCGTATATTTCGGCCTCGATCATTATCCAGCTGTTAACGGTGGTTCATCCAGCGTTGGCAGAAATCAAGAAAGAAGGGGAGGCTGGCCGTCGCAAGATTAGCCAGTACACCCGTTACGGTACGCTGGTGTTGGCCATATTCCAGTCTATCGGTATTGCTACCGGTTTACCGAATATGCCTGGTATGCAGGGTCTGGTGTTAAATCCAGGCTTTGCGTTCTACTTTACTGCTGTAGTTAGTTTGGTCACTGGGACAATGTTCCTGATGTGGCTGGGCGAACAGATTACTGAGCGCGGTATCGGTAACGGTATTTCGATCATTATCTTCGCAGGTATTGTAGCGGGACTTCCGCCGGCAGTGGCCCATACCATTGAGCAAGCTCGGCAAGGCGACCTGCACTTCCTCCTGTTGCTGTTGGTTGCAGTATTAGTGTTTGCAGTAACCTTCTTCGTTGTTTTCATTGAACGTGGTCAACGTCGTATCGTCGTTAACTATGCGAAGCGTCAACAAGGTCGTCGTGTTTATGCAGCACAGAGCACACACTTACCGTTGAAAGTGAACATGGCAGGGGTTATCCCGGCAATCTTCGCTTCCAGCATTATTCTGTTCCCTGCCACGATTGCATCATGGTTTGGGGGCGGTACCGGTTGGAACTGGCTGACAACGATTTCGCTGTATTTGCAGCCAGGGCAACCGCTTTATGTGTTACTCTATGCGTCTGCAATCATCTTCTTCTGTTTCTTTTACACGGCGTTGGTTTTCAACCCGCGTGAAACAGCAGATAACCTGAAGAAGTCCGGTGCCTTCGTACCAGGAATTCGTCCGGGAGAGCAAACGGCGAAGTACATCGATAAAGTAATGACGCGTTTAACCCTGGTGGGCGCGATGTACATTACTTTCATCTGCCTGATCCCGGAGTTCATGCGTGATGCAATGAAAGTACCATTCTACTTTGGTGGTACCTCGCTACTGATCGTGGTTGTCGTCATCATGGACTTTATGGCTCAAGTGCAAACTCTGATGATGTCAAGTCAGTACGAGTCTGCATTGAAGAAAGCAAACCTGAAAGGCTATAACCGCTAATCAGGCGCGTTTGAGAAGTTACGGAGAGTAAAAATGAAAGTTCGTGCTTCCGTCAAGAAATTATGTCGTAACTGCAAAATCGTTAAGCGTAACGGTGTCGTTCGTGTGATTTGCAGCGCCGAGCCGAAGCATAAACAGCGTCAAGGCTGATTATCTCGCATATTTTTCTTGCAAAGTTGGGTTGAGCTGGCTAGATTAGCCAGCCAATCTTTTGTATGTAGCTGCAACATTATTTGAGTATCCTGAAAACGGGCTTTTCAGAATGGTGTTGCCGTATAAAATAGTAGGAGTGCATAGTGGCCCGTATAGCAGGCATTAACATTCCTGATCATAAACATACCGTAATCGCCTTAACGTCGATCTTCGGAATCGGTAAAACCCGCTCACAGTCTATCTGTGCGTCTACGGGTATTGCTGAAAATGTTAAGATCAGTGAGCTGTCTGAAGAGCAAATTGAACAGCTGCGTGAAGCAGTCGCCAAATTCACTGTAGAAGGTGATTTGCGTCGTGAAGTTACCCTGAGCATCAAGCGTCTGATGGATCTTGGTACTTACCGTGGTTTGCGTCATCGTCGTGGTCTGCCAGTTCGCGGTCAGCGTACGAAGACCAACGCACGTACCCGTAAGGGTCCGCGTAAACCGATCAAGAAATAATCAGGGTGATTGAATAATGGCAAAGGCACCTGTTCGTACACGTAAGCGTGTAAGAAAACAAGTCTCTGACGGCGTGGCTCATGTCCATGCTTCTTTCAACAACACCATTGTTACTATTACCGATCGTCAGGGTAATGCATTGGGTTGGGCAACTGCCGGTGGTTCTGGTTTCCGTGGTTCTCGTAAGTCAACTCCGTTTGCAGCTCAGGTTGCAGCAGAACGTTGTGCTGACGCAGTAAAAGAATACGGTATCAAGAACCTGGAAGTTATGGTTAAGGGACCGGGTCCGGGTCGCGAATCAACTATTCGTGCTCTGAACGCCGCTGGTTTCCGCATCACTAATATTACTGATGTGACTCCTATCCCTCACAACGGTTGTCGTCCGCCGAAAAAGCGCCGCGTATAACGCTGCTTTTAGGTTAGTTGGAGAAAGAAAATGGCAAGATATTTGGGTCCTAAGCTCAAGCTTAGCCGCCGTGAGGGCACAGACCTGTTCCTGAAGTCTGGCGTTCGCGCGATCGATACCAAGTGTAAAATTGAGCAACCGCCTGGTCAACACGGTGCGCGTAAACCGCGTCTGTCTGACTACGGTGTACAGTTACGTGAAAAGCAAAAAGTTCGCCGTATGTACGGTGTTCTGGAGCGTCAATTCCGTAACTATTATAAAGAAGCAGCACGCCTGAAGGGCAACACCGGTGCAAACCTGTTGCAACTGCTGGAAGGTCGTTTGGACAACGTTGTTTACCGTATGGGCTTCGGCGCTACTCGTGCAGAGTCACGTCAGTTGGTTAGCCACAAAGCAATTATGGTAAACGGTCGCGTTGTTAACATCGCTTCTTATCAGGTATCTCCGAATGACGTAGTCAGCATCCGCGAGAAGGCTAAAAAGCAATCTCGTGTTAAAGCTTCTCTGGAGCTGGCTGAGCAGCGTGAAAAGCCGACTTGGCTGGAAGTTGATGCTGCTAAGATGGAAGGCGTGTTCAAGCGTATGCCTGAACGTACCGATCTGTCTGCGGACATTAACGAACACCTGATCGTCGAGCTTTACTCCAAGTAAAGCTTAGTACCAAAGAGAGGACACAATGCAGGGTTCTGTGACAGAGTTTCTAAAACCGCGCCTGGTAGATATCGAGCAAGTCAGTTCGACGCACGCCAAGGTGACCCTTGAGCCTTTAGAGCGTGGCTTTGGCCATACTCTTGGCAACGCACTGCGCCGTATTCTGCTTTCATCTATGCCGGGTTGCGCGGTGACCGAGGTTGAGATTGATGGTGTACTGCATGAGTACAGCACCAAAGAAGGCGTACAGGAAGATATCCTGGAGATCCTGCTCAACCTGAAAGGGCTGGCGGTGAGAGTTCAAGGCAAAGACGAAGTTATTCTTACCCTGAATAAATCTGGCATTGGCCCTGTGACCGCTGCCGACATTACCCATGATGGTGATGTCGAAATCGTCAAGCCTCAGCATGTGATCTGCCACCTGACCGATGAGAACGCTGCTATCAGCATGCGTATCAAAGTTCAGCGCGGTCGTGGTTACGTGCCGGCTTCTGCCCGAATTCATTCGGAAGAAGATGAGCGCCCGATCGGTCGTCTGTTGGTTGACGCCTGCTATAGCCCTGTAGAGCGTATTGCCTACAATGTTGAAGCAGCGCGTGTAGAACAGCGTACTGACCTGGACAAGCTGGTTATCGAAATGGAAACCAATGGCACGATCGATCCTGAAGAGGCGATCCGCCGTGCGGCAACCATCCTGGCTGAACAACTTGAAGCTTTTGTTGACTTACGTGATGTTCGTCAACCAGAAGTTAAAGAAGAGAAACCAGAATTCGATCCGATCCTGCTGCGCCCTGTTGACGATCTGGAATTGACTGTCCGCTCTGCTAACTGCCTTAAGGCAGAAGCTATCCACTACATCGGTGATCTGGTACAGCGTACCGAGGTTGAGTTGCTGAAAACGCCGAACCTGGGTAAAAAATCTCTTACTGAGATTAAAGACGTGCTGGCCTCACGTGGTCTGTCTCTGGGCATGCGCCTGGAAAACTGGCCACCGGCAAGCATTGCTGACGAGTAACCGGATCACAGGTTAAGGTTTTACTGAGAAGGATAAGGTCATGCGCCATCGTAAGAGTGGTCGTCAACTGAACCGTAACAGCAGCCACCGCCAGGCTATGTTCCGTAACATGGCCGGCTCTTTGGTTCGTCATGAGATCATCAAGACGACCTTGCCAAAAGCGAAAGAGCTGCGTCGCGTTGTTGAGCCGCTGATTACTCTTGCCAAGACCGACAGCGTAGCTAATCGTCGTCTGGCATTCGCCCGTACTCGTGATAACGAGATCGTGGCAAAACTGTTTAACGAGCTGGGCCCGCGTTTCGCGAGCCGTGCCGGTGGTTACACTCGCATTCTGAAGTGTGGCTTCCGCGCAGGCGACAACGCGCCGATGGCATACATCGAGCTGGTTGATCGTGCTGAGTCTCAAGCAGAAGTGGCAACTGCAGAGTAATCTGTAGACGCGTAAAAAAACCGGGCTTGCCCGGTTTTTTTACGTCCAGAGCTAGCCGAATGTGCTCTCTTCCCCCGCAAGACTTAAGATCCCCGCCTCTATCCGCTATGCTAACGCTATTAGTCAGGTCAACTGAGAGATCATGTTATGTGGTTACTCGATGAATGGGCGGAGCGTCATATTAGTGAGGCGCAAGCTAAAGGTGAACTGGACAATTTACCGGGCCAAGGACAGCCGCTTAAGTTGGATGATGACAGCGCTGTGCCTGCTGAACTGCGTTCAGGGTTTCGCTTGCTAAAAAATGCCGGCTATTTGCCTGTGGAACTTGAAGATCGTAAAGAAGCACTCACTGTAGCCCGTTTACTGCAGAATATTAACAGCGAGCATCCAGACTATGTCAGCCTCAGCAGACGTATGGCCTTGCTGGAATATCGCTTGCGGCAGGCAGGAATGAGCACTGATTTTTTACACGGTGAATATGAGCGGACATTGAACGAGAAATTCGCACTGGAGCAGAGTGATGTTTAAGATCGGTCAACTGGCAAAGCTTGCTGACGTAACGCCCGATACTGTGCGCTATTACGAAAAGCAGGGAATGATGGATCATAACGTTCGTACCGAGGGCGGTTATCGGCTGTACAGCGATCAGGATCTGCAGCGGTTACGGTTTATCCGTTATGCCAAGCAGCTCGGCTTTACATTGGAAACCATCGCCGAACTGCTGTCGATCCGCGTTGATCCTGAACATCATACTTGCCAGGAGTCTAAATCGATCGTTGACGCGAGGCTCAGCGAAGTAGAGAACAAGCTTACTGAGTTGATGCGGATGCGTGCATCGTTAAAGCGGCTGAGCGATGCTTGCTGTGGTAGCGCTCATACCAGTAGCTATTGTTCAATTTTGGAAGCGCTGGAGCAGGGTGCCAGTGATGAAAAGGTAAAAAAAGGCACATAAAAGAGCTCGCGGGCCTTTAATTTTTATACGCGCGGCAGTACTATCGGCACGTTTTATAACCCTAGTTTCAACAGGAGCATTACTGTGACTAAATACCGTCATACCAAAGGTCAGATACAGGACAACGCTATTGAGGCATTGTTGCACGATCCATTATTCCGCCAACGGATAGAGAAAAATACCAAAGGAAAGGGCAGCTATCGGCGTAAAGATAAACACGCAAAAGGCGGTAACTGGGAGGCCAGTGGCAAACTATCAAACGATAATTTACCACTGGCCTTCTGGTTTTAAGACATTAAAAAAGCCATCTGAATATGATGGCTTTTTATTGGCGCTGGAAAGCGTAATTACAGTTTTGGCTGCTGTTGTTGGCTCAGCAAATCACGGATTTCAGTCAGCAGTTTTTCTTCCGCAGTCGGTGCCGGAGGTGCTGCCGGCTCTTCCGCCTGCTTGCGGCGCACTTTGTTCATTAATTTAATGGCCAGGAAAATAGCGAAGGCAACGATAACGAAGTCAAAAACGGACTGGATAAATGAACCATAGTTCATTACCACAGCGGGAACAGCACCTTGGGCTTCACGTAATACCAGGTGGAATTGTTTGAAGTCGACGCCGCCGATCAGTAAACCCAGCGGGGGCATGATGATATCTGCAACGAAGGACGAAACGATTTTACCGAAAGCAGCACCGATAATCACACCCACTGCCAGATCAACCACATTGCCACGCATAGCGAATTCGCGGAATTCTTTTAACATACTCATAGCACACCCCTCAAAGAAATTAACAACACAAGTTTAACAAAGCAATTTCCCTTTGCCACAATAAGGAGAGAAAAGTGTTTTATCTCTTCCCACGGCAGCGAATATCAACCTGATTATAGACTATCGGTTAATAAATTTGTTCTAAAGGAAGAATGGGCTTGGCTGGAACAAACGTTCAACGTCGGGAACGAACTTTTTGTCGGTAATAAACATAATGACATGATCCCCTTGCTCAATCTTGCTGCGACCATTGGCAATAATAACGTCGTCACCCCGTACAATGGCGCCAATGGTGGTACCTGGCGGCAATTTAATATCTTCAACGATACGGCCAACCACTTTTGAAGTGCTTTCATCACCGTGGGCAATCGCTTCTATAGCTTCAGCCACGCCGCGACGCAGCGATGAAACGCTTACGATATCCGCTTTGCGCACGTGGCCCAACAATGCAGAAATCGTCGCTTGCTGTGGGGATATAGCAATATCGATTACGCTGCCTTGCACCAGATCGACGTAGGCGCGACGCTGAATCAGCACCATTACTTTTTTAGCACCCATGCGTTTGGCTAGCATAGCGGACATTATGTTGGCCTCGTCATCATTGGTTATGGCAATAAAGACGTCTACCTGATCAACGTGTTCTTCAGCTAACAGTTCCTGATCCGAGGCATCACCATAAAACACGATGGTGTCATGCAACTGCTCGGCCAACTCTGTGGCACGCTGCTGATTACGTTCAATCAGTTTCACGTTATAAGATTTTTCCAACCGCTGTGCCAGGCCTGCACCTACATTGCCGCCGCCGACGATCATTATACGTTTATAAGGTTTCTCGAGCCGCTGCAATTCACTCATTACCGCACGGATGTGCTGCGATGCGGCAACGAAAAATACTTCATCTCCTGCTTCGATTATGGTGGATCCCTGAGGACGAATAGGCCGATCCTGGCGGAAGATCGCGGCGACGCGGGTATCAATGTGCGGCATATGCTCGCGCATTGCGGACAACGCGTTACCTACCAGCGGGCCGCCGTAGTAGGCTTTTACCGCAGCAATGCTGACCTTCCCTTCGGCAAAATTGACAACCTGCAGTGCGCCTGGGTACTCAATCAATTTATAGATGTAATCGATAACCAGTTGTTCCGGTGAAATCAGGTGATCAATAGGTACGGCTTCCGGCTGAAAAAGTTTCTCCGATTCGCGGATATATTCCGGCGCGCGGATACGTGCGATACGGTTAGGCGTATTAAACAGCGAATAGGCAATCTGACAGGCAATCATGTTGGTCTCGTCAGAATTGGTAACGGCGACCAGCATGTCGGCGTCTTCCGCACCTGCTTCTCGTAACACTCGCGGATGGGAGCCGTATCCCTGAACGACCCGCAGGTCAAATTTATCCTGTAACTGACGCAGGCGACCGGAATCGGTATCCACGACGGTGATATCGTTATTTTCACCCACCAGGTTTTCTGCCAGTGTTCCGCCAACCTGACCTGCACCAAGAATAATTATTTTCATTTGGTTCTCTGCTTCACACTGAAACCGCTGAATATTATCTGATAGGGCACAACAGGCGCGCCCTGAGCACTGAACAGCTACATTTTAATCAGCTTAGCGTAAAAGAAGCCATCCCCATCTTCTGGATGCGGAAGATTCTGTCTACCAGGTTGCTGTTCGTCACCCGTTTCAACCAACCGGGCATCGGGATGACGCTGGAGGAAGGCGGTAATCTGCTCAGCATTCTCCGTTGGCAGGATAGAACAGGTGGCATACACCATCACACCACCGCTTTTAAGGTGTGGCCAAATGGCGTCAATAATCTCTGCCTGGAGTTTGGCCAGCTCAGCGATGTCACTGTCGCGGCGTAGCCATTTGATATCTGGATGGCGGCGGATCACGCCGGTGGCAGAGCAGGGGGCATCCAGCAAAATGCGATCGAATTGCTTGTCGCCACACCATTGTTGCGGAGTGCGGCCATCACCCAATTTCACTTCGGCATGTAAACGCAGGCGCTGCAGATTTTCTTTGACCCGGCCCAGGCGTTGCTCATCGATATCGACCGCCATCACGTGGGCTTTGGGGGCAGCCTCCAGGATGTGGGTGGTTTTACCACCCGGAGCTGCGCACAGATCGAGGATCTGTTCCCCGTTCTGTGGATCCAGCAGATCAACACAGCCCTGCGCGGAGGCGTCTTGCACAGTGACCCAGCCATCGGCAAAGCCAGGCAGATCGGTAACGGCGCAGGGTACCAGCAGACGCAGCGCATCAGGGTATTCTGCATGCGGCTCGGCGGCAATACCAGCCTGTTCCATCAACCGCAAATAGTCTTCGCGGGTGTGATGAAGGCGGTTGACGCGCAGCCACATCGGCGGCTTCTGGTTATTGGCATCAATAATTTGTTCCCACTGAGCGGGATAAGCTTGCTGAATGCGTTTTAAAAGCCAACTTGGGTGCAGATAGCGGCTGTCGTTATTGGCGGCGCGTTGCAGTAATTCCTCTTGCTGGCGTTGGAACTGGCGCAATACGCCATTGATCAGACCTTTAAGCTGTGGTCGTTTCAACGCCACCGCGCCTTCCACGGTTTCTGCCAGTACCGCGTGAGCAGGGATACGGGTATACAGCAGCTGGTACAGCCCGACCATCAGCAAATAGTGCAGCGTGCGCTGCTTGCCGGTCATCGGCTTTGCCATTAGTTGCTGAATGCACCATTCGAGCTGCGGCAGCACGCGCAGAGTGCCGAAGCACAGTTCCTGCAAGAGTGCGCGGTCCTTGTCAGAAATGGTTTTTTGCAGTGACGGCAGGACAGTGCTGAGTGACTGACCTTGATCCAGCACCTGACCGATGGCTTTGGCTGCGTGGCTTCGGAGATTGTAGTTGTTTTTCATAGGCTAAAGCTGATAACGATCGGCGTTAAGAAAGAAACAGCCCGGCTATTATCTGCCGGGCAGTGGGGCAGTTTATAACCGGTTACCCGGTGTAAACCATTCGCGGCGTGAATTCAGCAGATCCTGCGCCGACATCGGTTTTTTGCCCGCCGGTTGCAGTTGCGTCAGGTTAAGAATACCGTCCGCGGTAGCTATCTGAATACCGTGCTTGTCGGCATGAATGATGGTGCCGGGTTCTGCGCCAGGCGTGTCTGCCAACACCGTTGCCTGCCACACTTTCACCGGCTGATCGTCTATGGTGAAATAGCTGACCGGCCATGGGTTAAAGGCGCGGATGCAACGTTCAAGCTGAACGGCGGACAGGCTCCAGTCCAGGCGTGCTTCTTCTTTGCTCAGCTTCTCGGCGTAGGTCACCAGCGCTTCATCTTGCACTTCACGTTGTGCCGTACCTTCGGCCATTTGCAGCAGCGTGGTCAGCATGCCTTGCGGGCCGAGTTTTGCCAGCTTGTCGTACAGGGTGGCGCTGGTGTCATCGGCTTCGATCGGACATGCGATCTTGTGCATCATATCGCCGGTGTCCAGGCCCACGTCCATCTGCATGATGGTGACGCCGGTTTCGTTGTCGCCAGCCCAGAGTGAACGTTGAATGGGGGCTGCGCCACGCCAACGCGGCAACAGCGAACCGTGCACGTTGATGCAACCGAGGCGCGGCATATCCAGCACCGCTTTAGGCAAGATTAGGCCATACGCCACTACCACCATTACGTCGGCGTTGAGATCGGCAACCAGATGCTGGTTCTCTTCCGGGCGCAATGATTTGGGTTGAAATACCGGCAGTTGGTGCTGTTCTGCCAGTACCTTAACCGGGCTGGGCGTCAGTTTGTTACCGCGGCCTGCGGGACGATCAGGTTGGGTAAATACCCCGACAATCTGGTGCCCAGATGACAACAGCGCGTCAAGGTGACGCGCTGCGAAGTCTGGAGTACCGGCGAAAATAATCCGTAAAGTGTCAGACACGTTGATTTCCTGATCGGTTAGGCGCGTGCGTTCAGCTTGGCCATTTTTTCCAGTTTCTGACGGATACGCTGGCGCTTCAGCGGCGACAAATAATCGACGAACAGCTTGCCCATCAGGTGGTCCATTTCGTGCTGAATACAGATGGCCAACAGGTCATCAGCTTCGAGCTCAAAAGGTTTACCGTCACGGTCCAGCGCTCTGATTTTCACGTTGGCGGCGCGCGGAACTAATGCACGCTGCTCAGGAATGGAAAGGCAGCCTTCCTCAATCCCGGTTTCACCGCTTTTTTCCAGCAGTTCCGGGTTGATCAGCACGAGGCGCTCATCGCGGTTCTCAGAAACGTCAATGACGATAATCCGCTGATGGATATCCACCTGTGTCGCAGCCAGGCCAATACCTTCCTCTGCGTACATGGTTTCAAACATATCATCCACGATGCGCTGGATAGTTGCATTGACTTCTTTTACCGGGGCCGCAACTTTGCGTAGCCGCTCGTCTGGGTAATGTAATACCTGCAATACTGACATATATCTTGAGATCTGTTTCCGAGTGATAAACGAGGTTTAGCTTCTATTCTAGACATTTCCCGGCCTGATTGACAGCATTGTGCACCAATTGCTCGAATTGGTAATAACGCCGTTTTCTGCGAGGGAACAGACGATGCAGGCAGAGGAAATTGGCTTACGGATGCATGGGGTTACAGGGGTGGGGGCCGCACAGGCTAGCCAGATGATAAGACAAATGGTCGCGGTCGGGGGCGATCCTTATCGTTTGTTACGGTCATTGGGGCTAAATGAGCGGCAGCAGGCGCAGTTTCGCCAGGTGGACTCACGTTATCTGGCCGCCACGCTCACCTGGCTCGAGCAGCCCGATAACGTGCTGTTGACCTATGGTGAGGCCGGTTACCCCGAACAATTGCTTCCTGTCGACGATGCCCCGCTGATACTGCTGGTGAAGGGTAACCCAGAGGTCTTGCTACAACCGCAAATCGCCATGGTCGGCAGCCGTCAGTTCAGTCATTACGGTGAGCACTGGGGCAGTTATTTTTCCACCGGGCTGGTGCACTGCGGTTTTACCATCACCAGCGGGTTGGCCATTGGCATCGATGGCATCTGTCATCGCGCGGCGCTGGCGGCTGAAGGAAAGACGGTGGCCGTGCTGGGCAGCGGTCTGGCTAATATCTATCCGCGCCGGCATCGCCGTTTGGCCGAACAAATTGTCGAGCACGGCGGGGCGGTAATCTCTGAATATCTGGTTACCGACCTGCCAATGGCCGATCACTTTCCGCGCCGAAACCGCATTATCAGCGGTTTAAGCTTGGGTGTAGTGGTGATTGAAGCCTCCCTACGTAGCGGGACGTTGATAACGGCCCGTTATGCGCTGGAACAAGGGCGTGAGGTCTTTGCGCTGCCTGGCGCTTTGGGGAATCCGATGAGCGAAGGAACGCACTGGTTGATCCAACAGGGGGCTTATCTGGTCACGGGGCCGAAAGAGATAGCCGAACAGCTGGGAAGCGGCCTGCATTGGCTATCGTTGAACGAAAATACAACTATTTGTGCGTCTGAAGCCGAAGTTGAATTGCCATTTGCTGATGTGTTGGCTAACGTAGGAGATGAGGTGACACCTGTTGACGTCGTCGCTGAACGTGCCGGCCAACCTGTGCCAGAGGTGGTAATCAAGTTACTCGATCTGGAGTTAGCAGGGTGGATCGCAGCTGTACCCGGCGGCTATGTCCGAATAAGGAGGGCAGGCCATGTTCGACGTACTCATGTACTTGTTTGAAACTTATATCCACAATGAACCAGAGATGCGCGTCGATCAGGATCAACTGACCGATGATCTCGCTCAGGCGGGGTTTCATCGGGATGATATCTACAACGCGTTGAATTGGCTTGAAAAACTCGCTGACCTGCAGGAAGGCGAAAACGCGCCATATTTTATGGATGCCGATCCGCTGGCAATGCGGATCTACACCGAAGAAGAAGGCGTGCGTTTGGATGCCAGTTGCCGTGGTTTCCTCCTGTTCCTTGAGCAGATTCAAGTATTGAACCTCGAAACCCGTGAAATGGTTATCGATCGTGTTATGGCTTTAGATAACACGGAATTCGATCTCGAAGATCTGAAATGGGTGGTGCTGATGGTGTTGTTTAATATCCCAGGATATGAAAGCGCCTATCAGCAAATGGAAGAACTGTTGTTTGAAGTAAACGAAGGTTATCTGCACTGAGCCGGTAACACGCATAGAAGATGTTATGACAAAAACAGCGATTTTTGCCGCCAGGCAAAATGAACCCTGTCCGGAATGCGGGGCCGAGTTGGTGATCCGCAGTGGTCGCCACGGCCCCTTTCTCGGCTGTTCCCGTTATCCTGAATGCCAATATATCCGGCCGCTTAAAGCGCAGACCGATGGCCATATTGTCAAGGTATTGGAAGGGCAGGAATGCCCGAAATGCCAGGCAACGCTGGTGCTACGCCAAGGTCGTTATGGCATGTTTGTCGGCTGCGGTAACTACCCGGAGTGCGATCACACTGAAGTGATCGATAAGCCGGATGAAACCAGTATCAGCTGTCCGCAGTGCGGGCAGGGGAAACTGTTGCAGCGTAAATCACGCTACGGCAAGGTTTTCCATTCCTGCGATCGCTACCCTGAATGCCAGTTTGTTCTCAATTTTAAACCTGTCGCCGGAGAGTGCGAATACTGCCACTACCCGCTGTTGATGGAAAAACGCACGGCAAAAGGGCCAACCCTGTGCTGTGCCAGCAAACTTTGCGGAAAATCCGTAGTCACCACAGAATAATGACATCATGAGCTCTGAATTCACTTCTATCTTAACGCCAATAATTGACGCATTGCGTAACCAGCAGGTCATTGCTTACCCTACCGAGGCGGTATTTGGCCTGGGGTGCGATCCTGATAGTGGGCAGGCGGTCAATGCCTTATTGGCATTGAAACAGCGCCCCTGGGAAAAAGGGCTGATCCTGATTGCGGCCGATTATTCGCAGCTAACATCCTATATCGACGATGGCGCCCTTAGCGAACAGCAGCGCGCTGCGATGTTTGCCACTTGGCCAGGTCCGGTGACCTGGGTTATTCCCGCACGGCCTGAAACGCCGCGGCTGCTGACCGGGCGTTTCAATTCATTGGCGGTGCGCGTCAGCGATCATCCATTGGTGCAACAACTGTGCCGGCAGTTTGGCAAACCGTTGGTGTCGACCAGCGCTAATCTCAGCGGACAAGAGCCTTGCCGCAGCGCCGATGAGGTTATGCAACAGTTTGGCTCCGCGTTTCCGGTGTTAGCCGGCACTGTTGGTGGCCGTCTTAATCCTTCCGAAATCAGAGATGTCCTGACCGGTGAGTTGATCCGTCAGGGCTAGAGGTGATATGCATGGAGAAGTTTGCGGTATTCGGCAACCCTATCGGCCACAGTAAATCGCCGCGTATTCATGCGTTATTTGCCGCCCAGACCGGGCTAGAACATCCTTACGGCAGGGTGTTGGCGCCGCTTGACGGTTTTGAAACCACTCTGCAGGCCTTTATCCAGGCGGGGGGGCTAGGGGCTAACGTCACGGTCCCCTTTAAAGAGCACGCCTATAAGGTTGCTACGGAGCTGAGCGAGCGTGCTTCGCTGGCAGGTGCGGTAAATACGCTGAAGGTATTGCCGGAAGGCCGACTGTTGGGTGATAACACCGACGGGATCGGCTTACTGACCGATCTTGAACGCCAGAAGTTGATCCAGCCGAAGGATCGCATCTTGCTGGTGGGAGCTGGTGGCGCGGCGCGCGGCGTGATCCTGCCGCTATTATCCTTTGGCTGTGAGGTAGTGATCGTCAACCGTACTTTCAGTCGGGCGCAGCTGCTGGCGCAGGTCTTCCAGCATCTGGGCAAAATATCCGCATTGCCAATGGATAAACTCGCTGAATGGCAGTTTGATTTAGTGATTAACGCCACGGCGTCTGGCATCAGTGGGGAAATCCCGGCATTGCCGGTTGGGACGGTTAACGAGCGTACCCGCTGTTATGACATGTTTTATCAACAGGGATTAACGCCGTTTTTGGCTTGGGCACTACAACAGGGCGCGAAAGAGTATGCCGACGGTTTAGGGATGCTGGTGGGGCAGGCCGCCCATTCGTTTCTGTTATGGCATGGCGTTATGCCGGAAATCGAACCGGTGCTGCGCCAACTGCGCAGCGAATTGGCGGCATAGCCTGTTTCCCGTTCCCTATATAAGGGAACGGGACTTTCAGATGTCTTCCGACAAATATTCGTCTTTCCAGCGTACGTAGTTATTTGAAGAGTAAAGCAGCCCTTCTAATTCAGCGGTGTTAAGCGGACGGATTTGGCGCGCTGGGCTACCCATATAAAGGTAACCACTTGCCAGACGTTTGCCCGGAGCTACCAGGCTGCCGGCACCAATCATCACATCATCTTCTATTACTGCTCCATCCAGCAGGATCGATCCCATCCCTACCAGTACTCGATTGCCGATCGTGCAGCCGTGCAACATCGCTTTATGGCCTACGGTTACGTCTTCACCAATCAACAATGGGTAACCTTCGGGATTATGATCGGACTTATGGGTAACATGCAGCACGCTGCCATCCTGAATATTACTGCGCGCACCGATCTTTACCGCGTTCACATCACCGCGGATGGCAACCAACGGCCAGATACTGACGTCATCGGCCAGTTCAACATTACCGATCACTACGCTGGAAGGGTCGATCATCACGCGCTGACCCAGTTGAGGAGAGTAATGAAGATAAGAACGTACTGCATCGGACATAGGAATAGCCTCAGATCGGGATCATATTTACCGGCAATACTAGACGTTGGCGGTGGAATTACAACCAATGGAAGTGACGGATCCTGTGGAAAATGGCCCCGATCGCGCAAGATCCACCCGAAAGGGCTGAAAAGTGTGCAAACGGTAAGGAAAGATCAAAAAAGGGGTTGTGCAAAAAACTCGGATCCCTATAATGCGCCTCCATCGACACGGAACATGTGAACAACTTCACAGAGTCTCCGGGGTTCGAAGAGAAAAAATCCTGAAAATTAGGGTTGACTCTGAAAGAGGAAAGCGTATTATA
>NZ_JBQEOY010000006.1:0-320288 GCF_052045345.1 Serratia sp. 22264 | reverse complement strand
CTATGCGAAAGCGTAGGGCTTTTTGTTTTATCTATTTTTGGGTGTTCTACACGAGCATGGGCATGCGAAAAGCCCGTCGGGAACGGGCTTCAACGCCGCTTGCGGCGGCCCCGAAGGGGGGAGTCTCAGGATGAGACGAATATTGTAGGACACTGCCAGGCATCAAATTAAGTCGAAAGCCTCATGCGAAAGCATGGGGCTTTTTGCTTTGCAGAAAACAGACTGTAATCTCTTCTTATTTTCATTTCACTATTTAATATTCATCACAAAAACCGCGTTTTGCCCCTTGTTTCATCACATATCCTTCGCCCGCGGTCTGGTTTAATTGTTAACTTAAACATAACAACAAAGTAATAATTAAACGGCGGGACGCCGACTTCACTGCTTATCTGGCTCGGAGAAGACAAAATGACAGAAACAACCTCGGCCATTGGGGATGGGGATACTGCCGAACTGGCGGTTCAGGATAAAAAACAGCGTATTTTCGCTATCGTTGGGGCTTCATCGGGAAACCTGGTGGAGTGGTTCGATTTTTACGTTTACTCTTTCTGTTCGATCTATTTCGCCGCCTCGTTCTTCCCCGCCGGTAACAGTACAACCCAGTTGCTGCAGACCGCCGGCGTCTTTGCTGCGGGCTTTTTTATGCGCCCGATTGGCGGTTGGCTGTTCGGTTATATCGCGGATAAACATGGCCGTAAAAATTCGATGTTGATTTCAGTCTGCATGATGTGCGCCGGATCGCTGGTGATCGCCTGTTTGCCAACCTACGATTCGATCGGCAGTTGGGCGCCGGTGTTGCTGTTGGTGGCTCGGTTGTTCCAGGGGCTTTCCGTGGGGGGAGAATATGGCACCAGCGCTACCTACATGAGTGAGGTGGCGATCAAGGGAAAGCGCGGGTTCTATGCTTCCTTCCAATATGTGACGCTGATTGGCGGCCAGTTACTGGCGCTCTTGGTGCTGGTAGCGTTGCAGCAAATCCTTTCTACAGAAGAGCTGAAAGCTTGGGGTTGGCGCATTCCATTTGCGCTGGGCGCAGCGTTGGCGGTGGTTGCGCTGTACCTGCGACGTTCACTGAATGAAACGTCCGATGCGAAAACCAGGAGTCATAAAGACGCTGGTTCGTTGAAAGGTCTGTGGAAAAACCGTAAGGCGTTTCTGATGGTGCTGGGCTTCACCGCCGGCGGTTCATTAAGTTTCTATACCTTCACCACCTATATGCAAAAATACCTGGTGAATACCTCAGGCATGGACGCCAGGTTGGCCAGCGGCATCATGACCGCCGCGTTGTTTATTTACATGCTATTGCAACCGCTGGTCGGTGCGTTCTCGGACAAGATTGGCCGCCGTAGTTCAATGCTGGTCTTCGCTTCGTTTGCCACACTGATGACGGTACCTATTCTGATGACGCTGAAAAGCGTGACCAACCCTTATGCGGCATTCGGATTGATAGTTCTGGCGTTGTTTATCATCAGTTTTTACACGTCGATCAGCGGGCTGTTGAAAGCGGAAATGTTCCCGCCGGAAGTGCGCGCGCTGGGCGTAGGGCTGTCTTATGCGGTAGCAAACGCAATGTTTGGCGGCTCTGCGGAGTATGTTGCCTTGTCGCTGAAATCGTTCGGTGTGGAGAACGCCTTCTTCTGGTATGTTTCCGGCATGTGCCTGCTGGCACTGATCGTTTCGCTCAAGTTGCATCGCAAGGGGAAAGAGGTCCAACTGTGAATCATCGAGTGGCGTGATACAGACTATAGCCGGTCGCTGCACCTGCCACATCCCAGGCAAAATCTTTCCAGCTCCAGCCGGTGCCGCCTTCGCGGCTGTCATACAGCTCTTTGGCTGCACCGAGCCCCATCGAGAACATCAGGCCGAAGCTGCGGCTTCTGGCCTCATTCCAGTTTTGGTGATCGCCATAAGCGGCGCCGGCGGCGGCAAAGGCCGCAGAGGCGACAAAATGCTGCGCCTTATCTTTACCTGTCCAACTGTCGTTCGCCAGATGAGTGCAACCGCTGGTGAACAGCAAAAAGGGCAGGATAAGCAAGAGGCAGAATGGGCGCATAATGAAAACATCCTGTTGTCATGACAGACAAAAAACCCCAGCCTTGGCCAGGGTCTGTGATAGCTGAATTATAGCGGGATTACAGTATACGGCTAATCAAGCGGTCAATACGGATACGGCGCAGACGGCGGATCAGTTTGCGCACTTTGACCGGATACTGCTGAATAGTCTGTAATTCAAGGTAGTTGCCCACCACGGTGGTATGGGTGCGGATACACTCCAGCTCTTTGTGGCGTTGCTCGCGCATCTCCTGTTTCGGATCGTGGATCAGGATGGCGTTCTCCAGATCCAGCCGCCAGGCACGCGGATTGAGGTTGTTGCCAGTGATCAACTGCCACTCGTCATCTACCCACATGCCTTTCAGGTGATAGCTATTATCGCCGTCTTTCCACAGGCGCACGATCAACTGGCCGGTATCGATATAACGCTGCAGGCGACTGAGAAAGCGTCGTAGGTTAATTTCGTAGAGGTAGGGCAGTGCACCGATAATCTTGAACGGCTGATCTTCCGGAATGTAAAAGTCGTTGGCCGTTTTGTCGCCGACGATGATTTCAACCTGTTTGCCCTCGCGCAGCAGATAGATGATATTGCGCACCAGCAGCGCCGGCAGGTTGAAATAGGGGGTACACAGCGTCAGCTTTTGATCGGCGCAGGACATCAGGTGATGAATGGTTTTATTCAGGACGCTCTGTTTGCCGAGCCCAACCAGCGGCGTTACCGCCAGTTCATCGTTACCCGCCGCGTTGCGGAACTGATAACCGGCCCGTCGCAGGCTGAAGCGGAATGAACGCGTTTCGTTTTTGATCTCCGGGCTTTTCGGCCGATCGTCGCGATCCAGGCGCTGTACCGCGCCAGCGGCCAGCAGGTGCTGTTTGATGTAATCGATCAGGGTATTGGCCAACGCGCCATTAGTGATCAACTGATAACGATCGTAACGGTATTTCTCATGCTGATGCAGGTAAACGTCATTGATACTGGCACCGCTGTAAATAACGGTATCGTCGATAACAAAGCCCTTCAGGTGCAGCACTCCCAAGGCTTCACGGGTATTTACCGGCACGCCGTATATCGGAACTTGCAGCCCCGGATGCTGGTCTGCCATTGAGCAGTACCAGTCGGCATTGGTATTGGCGGCCGCAGCGCCAATGCGCCCACGCTGGGCTCGATGCCAGTCAACCAAGATGCAAATCTCCAGCTCCGGACGCCGTTGCTTTGCCTGATAAAGCGCATTGAGAATGTCACGCCCGGCGTCGTCATGCTCCAGATACAGAGCGACCAGATAGATGCGTCGGGTGGCATTAGCGATCAATTCCAGCAGCGTAGTACGGTAATCAGACGGTGCGTACAGGGTACGTACGTCAGCTACCGTCTGGGGGAGTTTTGGCAGTTGTGCAAGGTGTTGTTGATGTTTGCTACGTTTAAATTTTGACAACATCACAGTGCGCTTCTTCTCTCATGATTAGATGGCCGGAACGCCAAATACGTAAAAACAATAAATCGAATAATCGGGCGATAATACCACTAGTTGTCCCGATTGTGCGTATGTTTTGGCGTTAAGTGATGGATTCGTAGCACATTGCGACACTGGTCACTGCGCTTTGTCAGCCTGCAACGGCAGGGTCAAATTGACGATCCCGTCTTCAAGCTGCACATCAATACCAAAGCCCAGCCGTTGTGCCAACGCAATCATGCCGCGGTTGTTCGGCATGGTAATGCCGGTCAGGCGGGTCAGACCGTGGGCGCGGGCATAGGCGATCATTTTTTCCAGCAATTGGCGGCCGAGACCTAACCCTTTCAGATCAGAGCGAACCAGCACGGCGAATTCCGCGTCGGTATTGTCCGGATCGGAAAGCGCACGCGTTACGCCGATAATTTGTTCGTCGCGCACGGCGACAAAAGCCATCTCCCGATCGTAGTCGATTTGCGTCATGTTAGCCAAATCGTCGTGGGTAAACTCGTTGATCTCACTGAAATAGCGGTAGTAGAGATCTTCCTTGGTCACTCGATCGATAAAGTGCTTCAGCGCCGGCTCGTCCTCCGGCAGAATTGGCCGGAACAGGCACTGCGAACCGTCTTTCAAGCGGATAACTTCTTCCAGTTCATGGGGATAAGGGCGGATCGCCAGCCGCGCCTGCGGATCACCCTCGAAAGGCGCAATTTGCATGGAAACGTCCAGCAGCGTGAATTCGCTGCCAGAGGCCAGCACCGGATGGATGTCCAGCCGGGTGATTTCAGGGCAGTCGAGGATCAGGTTGGATACCTGTACCAGCAGACGGCTCAGCCCGGGAATATCCAGCGGCCGCAGTGCGCTGCGCCCACGGATCTTCCCACCCTTAACCGCCTGCAGCACCAAATAACGTGCCAGCGCCATATTCAGCGGCGGCAAGGCTACGGCGACCTGATTTTCCTGCCGCCATTCGATACCCCCTTCGCCCAGCATGATCAGCGGACCAAAAATAGCGTCCTGCTCTACTGCAATACGCAGTTCCTGCGCTCCTGCACGGTTGGCCATGCTTTGCACCAGCAGGCCGTGAATGCGGGCCTGCGGATAGGTACGTTTTACGCGATCGAGAATAGCGTCCGCCGCACGCTGGACCTCGGTGGCGGTGCGCAGGTAGAGCATAACGCCCTGCACTTCTGACTTGTGAGGAATATCCGGCGAGCGCAGTTTCAGCGCCACCGGATAACCGATTTGCTCGGCGATGTGTACCGCTTCGGTGCTGTCTTCGGCAATCCAGGTGGGTAAGGTGGCCAGATCATAGGCCTGCAAAATGGATTGCACTTCGTGGGTATCGAGCTGTGTCGCCCCTTCAGCCAACGCCTGATGGATCAACCGGTGGGCATCGGCGGTGTTGGCCGTCAGGCCGACCGGGAGCGCCGGCGTCTCTTTCAGCTGCTTCTGGTTGCGGCGATATTCCACCATATGCATAAAGGCGGTCACCGCACCTTCCGGGGTGCGGTAGGTCGGAATACCGGCCTCGGTAAACAATCGTCGGGCTTCTTGCGACGAGTATTCGCCGCACCAGTTGGTGAGCAGCGTGATGCGTTTACCGCGCGGGTGCTGGCGAATCGCATCGATAATGCGTTCGGCGGTGGCGGTGCCCGGTGCCGCCGCACTTGGGGCGTGGATCAACAACAGGGCATCGTAGTCGTGGCTGTCGAGCAGCGCCTTGACTGCCGTCAGATAACGTTGCGGCGTGGAGTCATCGCGCAGATCGATCGGGTTACCGGCGCGAATAAACTCCGGCAATGCCGCGCCGAGCTGCGTCAGGCTCTCTTCCCCCAACTGCGCCAGCTTGCCGTTGCGGCCTAGCAGTTCGTCTAACGCCATCGCTGCCGGTGCAGCGCCGTTGCTGACGATCATCAGCCGCTCACCGCGCAGCGGATGCATGTGGCTCAGGGTTTCCACCGCGGAGAACAGTTCGTGGGTGTCCTGGACGCGCAGCAAACCCGCACGCTGGATGGCGGCATCATAAGCTGCGTCCAGACCTTGCTGGCTGTTGAGCAGCAGTTGGGCCTGTTGGCTGCGACCGCTTTTGATCACCAGTATCGGCTTGTTGCGCGAAGCGCTGCGCGAGGCAGACAAAAAGCGGCGTGCGTCGCTGATGTTTTCCAGGTACAGCAAGATGGCGCTGGTTTTACTGTCGCGAGCCAGAAAATCCAGCAGGTCGTCGACGTCAATATCCAGGCTGTCACCCAGCGCGATAAAATAGGAAAACCCGACCTCGCGCTGCTGCGCCCAGTCGAGAATGGTATTGGCGACGGCGGCGGACTGAGAAATGAACGCCAATTTGCCCTTGAGGATCGGCACCGGAGAGAAGCTGGCGTTGAGACCTTGCCATGGCGCCAGCAGGCCCAGGCTATTTGGCCCAAGCAGGCGCATCGAATAACGTTGTGCGCAGGCTTTCAACTCGGCGAACTGTTCCGGTGGGGATGAGAGCACAATCGCGGTTTTACAGCCGCGTTTACCCAAGGCTTCAATCAATGCCAGATTGCGTTGCGCGTGGGTGCAGAGTATCGCCAAATCGGGTGTAAGCGGCAGGCTGGCGACGTCAGGGTAGGCCATCACGCCGCACACGGCCTTATAGCGAGGAGTGACCGGCATTACCGGCCCGCTGAAGCCACCGGCCAGCAGGTTGCTCATCATCAGGTTACCGGCGCGGCCGGGCTGTTGTGAAGCGCCGAGAACGGCAATCGATTTAGGACGTAAAAGCGCTTCTAACCCTCGCTGGCTCATGCACGGCTCCTTTTGGCAACGTTACCCCTGATTCTAGGCGTTTTGCGGCAGCTTTGCTGTGACCGGTGCCTCCGGGCGCGTAGGTTTCCCGGCCAGATACTGTTGACGGAAATAACGAAAATGCTGGTTCAAACCTTCAGATGCGGCGGCATCGCCGGCCTGCTGCAACAGCGCCGCCGCCACTTCTGCCGTGCAGTGCTGCTCGGTGCGGCTGGCTTCACGCAACTGGTAATTGGAAGCGGCGGTCACATTGAGTGAGAATACCGGGAATGCGTTCAGATACGGGCTCTTGCGGAACATCTTGCTCGCCTCGGTCCAGGTGCCGTCGAGCATGATAAACAGCGGCGGTTTGCCACCGACAGGCAGTTCGCTGAACACCGGCCGCTCAGGCGCGGCGTAGGAGGCGGGGAAAACTACGTAAGGCTGGCGTTGCGGATCGTTAATCGCCTTCAGCAACTCGGGGTCGATCTCGGTACGCGACCAGAGGAACGCTTGGGTATCCGGCAGGATATCGGCTATCAGGCGGCCGGTATTGCTGGGTTTCAACGGCTCCGCGCCAAACATGATCAAACAGAAACGGCTGGCGGCCGGCTGCGGCTGGATGGTGTCGCACAGGCAGTTTTTATGGGGCAGCAGGCAGCCCTGACAACGCGGTATGCGATTACCGCGCGCCAGAAAAGGGCGGGTAGAGCGTTCCAGACGAAATTGGCGCAGGCGGAGTACGGCGTTGTCAGTCATAAATATCCTGGGGAAAAACCGCTATTGTAACGCAGAAAAAAGCCCGGCGGGAGCGCGCGGGCCAGTTCGAATGGCGGCGGTGTCGTCCACAATGGGCAACACCGCCTATACTTTCTGCGTTAAACTAGCTCATTAAGCCAGTTATCGAACGGCGTTTTCGGCATCGCGCCGTTGAGCATGTCGACCATTTTGCCTTCACGGAACAGCATGATGGTCGGAATGCTGCGGATACGGAAGCGGGCGCTCAGTTCCGGTTCGGCTTCGGTGTTCACCTTCACGAAGCGTACTTTGCCGGCGCGTTCTTCGGCAACGTCCTCGAAGACGGGCGCAAAGTTGACGCAGGGGCCGCACCACGGTGCCCAGAAATCGACCACTACCGGCAGGTCATCCTGCAGCAATTGGTCCAGCGTGGCTGCGGTGGCGTTGATCACTTCGCCGTCAAATAGCGGGTGGCCGCAGCGGCCACATTTCGCGCCGTCCGTCACACGTTCTTCAGGTACGCGATTGGTGGCATTGCAAGCTGCACAGACTGTATTCATGTTTACCTCGGAGACTGGGAAAGCATTCCACGCCGCAGTCAGGTTGCGGAGTTGTTTCTTTAATGCTGGTTATTATCGGTAAAAACGGGGCATTGAACAAAGAGGTTTGTTCAATGGATACGATAGTTGTTAGCTTTTGGCGCAAGTAGGTGGCTTAGCACCCCAACATCAGGTAATCTTCGCGCCCTGCGCGTTGGTGGAGAAGACAATGAACGATTCATTTAGTGGCAAAAACGGTAAAGTTAAAGTGATGTACGTCCGCAGTGACGACGACAGCAGCAGCGACGACCGTAACAAGAATAAACGTCCGGCCGGCAAAGGCCGTCCGGCTGACGGTGCGCGCTCGGGCCGTACCGGTCAGGACAAGCCGCGTGGCAATAATGATCGCCGTGGCTCCGATTCTCGCCGCAGTGAAAGCGATCGTCCTAGCCGTCCGGCGCGTACTGAAGACCGTGGCGGTTATGATTCGCCGTGGAAAACCGTGTCACGAGCCCCGGAAGAAGAGCCGGCGTTCGATCACGGTGGCATCAGTGGCAAAAGCTTTATCGATCCAGAGCAGTTGCGCCGTCAGCGTGCGGAAGAGACCCGGGTCTACGGTGAGAATGCCTGTCAGGCGCTGTTCGCCAGCCGTCCGGACGCCATTGTCCGCGCCTGGTTCGTGCAGTCCGTTACGCCGCGTTTCCGTGAAGCGCTGCGCTGGATGGCGGCTAACCGCAAAGCCTACCACGTGGTGGATGAAGAAGAGCTGGCGAAAGCGTCCGGCACCGAACACCACGGCGGCGTGTGTTTCCTGATCAAAAAGCGTCAGGGTCTGGATGCGCAAACCTATCTGAAAGAAGCCCCGGCGAAAGATTGCGTGCTGGCGCTGGAAGAAGTGGGCAACCCGCACAACCTGGGCGCCATCGTCCGTTCTTGCGCCCACTTTGGCGTGAACGGCGTGCTGTTGCAGGATCCGGCGGTGCTGGAGTCCGGTGCGGCGGTGCGTACTGCTGAAGGCGGCGCGGAACACATCAAAGCGATTAACGCCGATGACTTCCTGTCGGTGCTGGATACCTTCCGCAAAGCGGGTTACACCATCGTCACCACCTCAAGCCACAAAGGCACTCCGTTGGCGCAGGCCAAGCTGCCGTCCAAAATGGTGCTGGTGCTGGGCCAGGAACGTGACGGTCTGAGCGACAGCGCGTGGCAGCAGGGGGATATGAGCGTGTCTATCGGCGGTACCGGCAAGGTGGAAAGCCTGAACGTATCGGTCGCGACCGGCATTTTGCTGGCCGATTGGTGGCGTCAGAATCAGGCGTAACGGTTAGAAACCCGGAACCTTTGAAGCCGCTGTGCTATGGGCGACAACTTGCCATTCGCTGGGTATCATCGGGAATTATAAAGAACGGGCGCCTCAGAAGGGCGCCCGTTTTGTTGGGTGAGATTCAGTGAGCGCCGCCGCCCCCGCCGCCGGAACTGAATGGCGGTTTCGCCACCCAGACCAACGCCAGCAGGATCAGGAACACCCCCGCCGCCAGCCAGAAGATCTCGTTGGCAGAGATAATCAGCCCCTGCGCGGTGATCTCGTTGGCAATGTAGGCCGAGGCCTGCTGTTTGCTCATGCCAACCTGTTCCAGCTGTCGGTACATCTCCTGCGACTGCGGGTTGTAAGGGTTTACAAACTCCGCCAGTTGCGAGTGGTGCTGCGACTCGCGCTGGGTCCACAGCGTGGTGGTAATCGAGGTGCCGATTGAACCCGCCAGCGTACGGGTAAAGTTCGACAGACTCGATGCCGCCGCCATGCGCTCCGGCGGCAGGCCGGACAGCGTAATGGTGATCAATGGCATAAAGAAGCAGGCGATGGCGAAGCCCTGGACAAACTGCGGCCAGGCCGAAGCGCCAAAATCCATTCCCGGTTCAAATGTATAGGCGCGCCAATAGAAGCACACGGCATACATAATGAAGCTGAAGGTCACCAGCCGCCGCATATCCAGCCGATTGCCGAACTTACCGATAATCGGTGACAGCAACACAGGTAACAGCCCGATAGGTGCCGAAGCCAGGCCGGCCCAGGTGGCGGTATAGCCATAGACCTCCTGCAACAGCTGCGGCAACAGCACGATAGAGCCGAAGTACAGCATGTAGGCCAGACTGATGCACAAACAGCCGATGGTAAAGTTGCGCGATTTGAACAGCGACAAATCCACCACCGGGTGGTCATCCGTCAGCTCCCACACCACCAGGAACAGCAACGCCACCACGGCGACTACCGTCAGTACGATAATCTCCGTCGAGTTGAACCAGTCCAGCTCTTTACCCTGATCGAGCATCACCTGCAACGAACCGATCCCGACAATCAGCAACACCAGACCGACGGTGTCGATCGGTTTGATCTCGGTTTTGGTTTCTCTGCCTTTCAGCGTCGCCATCGCCACCAGGATCACGAACAGACCAATCGGAATGTTGATGAAGAAGATCCAGCCCCAGTGATAGTTATCGCTGATATACCCGCCGAGGATCGGCCCGAAGATCGGCGCCACGATCACCGTCATCGACCAGAGCGCCAGGGCCATCGATCGCTTGGCGGGGGGATAATTATTCAGCAACAGGCTTTGCGACAGCGGGATCAACGGTCCCGCCACCAACCCCTGGATCACGCGGAAGAAGATCAGCATGCCCAGGCTGTTGGAAATGCCGCACAGCCAGGAGGCGAGGGCGAACAGCGCGGTGGACCAGAGGAACAGGCGCACTTCACCGATGCGCTTGGCCAACCAGCCGGTGATCGGAATGGAGATGGCGTTAGCCACCCCAAACGAGGTGATCACCCAGGTTCCCTGCGAGTTGGAGGACCCGAGGTTACCGGCGATGGTCGGGATCGCCACGTTGGCGATGGTCGAGTCCAGTACCTGCATGAAGGTCGCCATGGCGAGCGCGACCGTCATCCAGGCTAACTGTGCGCCTTCAAGCGGTTTCTGTGCCAAGGTAGCCTCCTGCGCGCTTAGCCGGCATTCGCATGGATCACGTCGGCGATCATCTGATCAACCGGCGCCAGATTCAACGCCAGCGCGTTGGTCTGGTACAGCGGCTTGTCACGCACTACGTCAGACAGCACGCGGCCGTCCAGATTGGTGGTGTCCACTTTCACCTGCGTCGACAGACCAATGCGCAGCGGATGGTCGGCAATCTGTTTGGCATCCAGCTCAATACGCACCGGCAGACGCTGAACCACTTTGATCCAGTTACCGGTGGCGTTCTGTGCAGGCAACAGCGAGAACGCGCTGCCGGTGCCCATGTCGATGCCGACGACTTTGCCGGTGTACACCACGTCGTCGCCGTAAATGTCACTGACTACGGTTGCCGACTGGCCGATGCGCATATTGGCGATCTGGGTTTCTTTGAAGTTGGCGTCAACCCAGATGTGCTCGGCAGGAACCACCGCCATCAGCGGGGAACCGGCGGCGATTTGCGCGCCCACCTGTACGCTGCGACGGGAAACATAACCGGTGATCGGGCTGATGATTTTAGTCCGTTGCAACGCCAGCCAGGCGTCGCGCATCTGCGCGGCGGACTGCTGAATTGCCGGCTGTTTCTCCAGCGGAGTATCCAGCACCATCGCCTGATTGGCGTTGTATTGCTGTACCGCCACTTCCAACGCCGCTTTGGCGCTGTCGACGGCATCACGCGCATGTTGCAGTTCTTCGCGCCCGATGGCGTCGACGCTGCCCAACACCACGCGGCGTTTGAGATCGTTCTCCGCCTTGCTCAGGTCAGATTTGCGCAGGGCAATATTGGCCTGATACTGCTTGCTGTTGATGATCAGCTGATGGGTCTGGCGCACGCTGTTGGCCAGGCTGGTCTTGGCGCGCTCCAACGCCTGTTCGGCATCGGTCGGATCGAGCGTCAACAGGACATCACCTTGTCTGACATAGTCGGTGTTATCGAAATTGACGCTGTTTACGCTGCCGTTCACCTGCGCCATGATCTGCACCTGGTTGCCGGATACATAGGCATCATCGGTTTCCTGATGATGACGCAGCACCAGGAACCAATACACTAAATAAGCCACCCCAATAACAATGAAAATAACCGTCAGCAACAGCAGCCAAAACTTGCGCTGCTTCTTTTTGCCGCTCGGCTGCTGCGGGTTTTGAGTCTCCGCGCTTGCGCTCATGGTGTTCTCCAAGCTCTCTATTTTATTATGCTTTTGAATCCGCTACGGCCGGGGCTTGATAGCCACCGCCCAATGCGCGGATCAGTCCTATCTTCGCCTGCAACAAATTGCTGCTGGCTGTCAGTTCCGCCTGTTGCTGCTGCAAGAGCTGCGTCTGGCTGGTCAACAGTTCGTCGCGCCCGATAATCCCTGCCTGGTATCGTGCGTTTGCGACTCGGTACACCTGCTGCATCGATTGGGACGCGGATGCCGCCTGCAGCTGCTGTTGCGCAGTACTTTGCTGGACGGTGATGGCATCGGCGGTTTCCTGCACGGCATTCAGGATGGTTTGGTTATAGGATTCCACCGCTTCGTCATACAGAGCGGACTCCTCACCCAGCTTGCTGCGCAGCGCACCGGCGTGGAAGATCGGCAGCGAAATCGCAGGCATCACGTTCCAGGCCTGGCTGGCCGCTTCAAACAGATTCGGGCTGGTGCCGGGGGTATTGGTGGTGGTCAGACCGGCAAAGGCCGAAATGGTCAGGCTGGGGTAAAATTCTTTACGCGCGGCGCTGACGCGCTGGTTGTAGGATTCCACCAGTTGACGCTGGGCGGCGATGTCCGGGCGTTTGCCCAGCAGATCGGCGGTCAGTTCGCCTTTTGGCGCCATCAGCGTATTGGCGGGCAGCGCTACCGGATGCAGATTTTGCATGGCGCTCGGGCCTTGGCCGGCGAGGGCCGCCAACTGGTGTTTCAGCTGTTCAATCTGCGATTGCAACTGGAGGATCTGTTGCTTGGCGCTGTCGGCCTGCGCCTGGGTTTGTTGCGGAATATCAATGCCGGTGATGCCGGCTTTATACTGCCGCTGGCGTAGTTCCGTCAGGCTTTGGTTGTTGTCCACTTCCTGTTGCAGCAGTTTTTCCTGCGCGAAATTGCTCTGCAGCAGGTAATAGGAGGAAGCCACCGAGCTGGTCAACGTCAACGCAGCCTGTTCCTGCTCGGCACGGGCCGCATCGACCTGGGCCTTGGCGGCGTTGACCTGGTTGCGGTACTTGCCCCACCAGTCAAATTCATAGGCCAGATTCAGCCCCAGCGAGTTGGAGCTTTCGTAGATGGGTTTATGCGGATACCCCAGCCCCATATTGACGTTTTGCGGGACTTTCTGGCGATTGGTGCTGGCGTTCAGGTCCAGGTTCGGGCCGTTGGCGGCATTGGCTTGGCCCATGACGCTCTGCGCTTCACGCACGCGGGCCGCGGCCTGGCGCAGCGTCGGCGAGCTTTGCAGCGTTCGGGTCATCAGGGCATCGAGCTGTGGATCGTTAAGCGCACGCCACCACTGCGGGCTGACGTTCAGCGAGCTGACCTTAGGTTGCGACAGCTGCAGGCTCTGCGAGTCCATCAGCGTGGATTGCGGGGCAATATTATCGGTAGATGCACACCCGGCCAGCAGTAATACCGCGAACAGCGGGGTGAATCTCCAGTTAAATGGGGATCGCATAAGTAAGTACCTGAACAGAAATTGTGAATTAGGATAACTGTTCTGTGATTTCCATTTGATCCAGACGTGCCAATAGTTTGCGCGTCAGCTTTTCAAGCTGTTGCTGTTCATCATTGTCCAGCGTGGACCACAGGAAATGCAGACATTTGTGCTGCGGTGGCAGCAGTTGACTGAGAAACTCTTCGCCCTGCGGCGTCATATGCAGATGCAGGCAGCGGCGGTCATGGTCGCTTTCACGACGCTCAATCCAGCCGCGTTTTTCCAGCTCATCGGCAATGCGCGTAGCATTGGTGCGCGAAGAACCCAGTGCAGAGCTTAGCTCAGAAGGCTGAATGCTGTGATTTTCCTGAGCATCCAGGGTAATCAGCGCCATAAACAATGTTTCGTTAATCCCTTGTGCCTTGAGCATTTTATTGCGATTTTCCAGCAGTTTACCTTGCATGTGCATACACAGCCGGGTCAGCAGAATTTCCTGATAAGGAAAATCCTTCTGACGTTTTGCGCGAAAATTAAGCATTTGTTCAATGGGAGTAAACGAGCTTTCCATAATTTAGGGCCTCATTAATTTCGTTCGAGATAGTAACGATAGTGATTAATAATGTAAATGTTCAGCAGAGTGAATAATTTAGCTATTCGTGTCATTTGTCAGCTTTTTGTAAACGACCTATGCCCGAAAAAAGCTTCCGTGTGATGTGGCGCACGAAATTACAGGTTACTTCGGCTGAAAACCATAAGTAATTTTAATGTTATACCAAGGATTGCCGTACTGATTTGTATGGGAAAAATGATGCTTTTGCTGCGATAAAGCCTAGATCCAGCGCGATAAAACCGGCCAGCACTTGCCACGACCTGATCGGTTGATGCGAGCCTACGGAGGCGGTAATCGCAGACTGGTTGGCGGCCACAGAGATTAAGCAAGAAAAGAAAAGGTTCTCGGGCGGGGAGGATCCCGGCTTGACGGCGCTCAGACCAAAAGCAAAGGCCACTGGCATAGAACCGATGACGATCGGCAAACTGTCGACGATGCCGTTGATGAAAGGCGTTCTGCCGCTGAGGGCATTGTCGTTTTCTGCAGTTTGGCTTGGCATTTTGTATTCTGATCGCAGGGTATATAGGACATCAATAGTTCATGCCCAGAACATTACCAGAGAGTGAGTAACGTTTATACCCTGCGGCGCTAATAAATTTCCAATATGATTATTCGCGTGCTAATCAGATTGCTGCCGGTCCCTGCGGGTCGTGACGCTTGCCGCGCCACCAGATCAGCAGATTCAGCACGCATAAAACGCCTCCCGTGGCGGCGACACCAGACCACCCTGCGTGCTGATAGGCCGAGGCGGATAACAGAGAACCGAGCGCACCGCCGATAAAATAGCTGGTCATATAGCCGGCGGTCAGGCGGTTACGCGCTTCCGGCATAATGCGGTACATCACGCTCTGATTGGTGACGTGCACGGCCTGTACCGCAAGATCGAGGATCAGAATGCCGACGATCAGCGCCCACAGCGATTGCGTAGCGAAAGCGATGGGTATCCACGACAGCAGCAGCAGCACCAGGCCCAGAGTCGTGGTTAAACCGGCTTTACCCTTGTCCGCCAGATGCCCGGCGCGGGAGGCGGCCAGCGCACCGGCGGCGCCCACCAGGCCGAACAGGCCTATTACCCCTTCGGAATAACCAAAAGGCGGCGCCGCCAGCAGGAAGGCCATCGAAGTCCACAGCACGCTGAAATTGGCGAATGACAGCGCGCCAATCGCGGCGCGGGTACGCAGCAGCGGCGTGCCGTAAAACAGGGTGAAGATTGATTTCAGCAACTGAGGGTAATTCAGGCCGGAATGCAGTTTGTAACGCGGCAGTGCGCGCCACAGGATCAGTGCCATCAGGATCATCAGCCCGCTGGCTACCCAGTAAATGGTACGCCAGCCGCCGATCGACGCCAGCGCCCCGGCTACGGTGCGCGCCAGCAAGATGCCGAGCAGCAGGCCGCTCATGATGATGCCGACGGTTTTGCCGCGCTTTTCCGGATGCGACAGGGTTGCGGCCAGCGGGACCAGAATTTGCGCCACCACCGAGAACAATCCGGTAAGCGCGGTACCGAGGATCATCATCGGCAAGGTGGTTGAACTGGCGGTGATCAACATGCCGCCTGCTGCCAGCAGCGTCATGAAGACGATTAATCCGCGCCGTTCAAACATGTCGCCGAGCGGGACCAGCAGCAGCAAGCCAACGGCGTAACCCGATTGCGCGGCGGTGACGATAAAACCGGCCTGATTGACCGACAGCTCAAAGTGCTTGGCAATGGTTTCCAGCAACGGCTGCGCATAATAATTACTGGCGACGGCCAGGCCGGTGGCGATGGCGATCAGGACAATCAGCGCCGGGCTGAGGCCCGGATGGGGATTTTGTTGGTTCATGAGGGCTTAGTCACAAGAAGAAGTGATGCGAAGTATCGGGCAGGACAGCACATGAAACCAATGTATAATTTTCATTTGATTAATCTCCTTTTGCGATAGATGCCATGAACTTGAAACAGATCCGCTTTGCACTGGCGGTAGCCGAAGAGCAGAGTTTTACCCGTGCGGCGCAACGCTGCCACACGGTGCAGTCGGCTCTCAGCCATCAAATTGCCAAACTGGAGGAAGAACTGGGCTGTACATTGTTTGAACGTACCTCGCGACGGGTAAGGCTGACCAGCGCCGGGCAGGCGTTTATTCTGCCTGCGCAGCGGCTGTTGGCGGCCAAACAATCGCTGGTGGAAGAGGTGGTGGCGGCCAACGGGACGATTTCCGGTACCTTGACCATCGGGACCATCTCCACCATAAACGCGATTGATCTGACCGAAAAACTGAGCAAGTTTCATCGCCACTATCCGGCGGTTAACATCAGGTTGTATGTGGGCATGAGTGAGGAACTGCTTGAGGATGTCCGCCAACAGAAGACCGACGTGGCGTTTGTCGGGATCTGGCCGGGAGATATCGATATGCTGCCGGTATCCCATCGTCAGTTGACCGATGAGCCCCTGGTGGCGCTGGTGGCGGCGCAGCACCCCTTAGCCAGCCGCCAGCGGGTCAATCTGCAAACCCTGTCGGAAGTGCCGCTGGTGGATTTTTACAGCGGTACCGGCGCCCGGCGCCAGACCGACCGCGCGTTTCAGGCTGCGGGCATCAAGCGGCATATCAGTTTTGAAATCGATCATATCGAATGGCTGGAGAATCTGGTGCAGCGGGGGTTGGCGGCGGGCATTGTGCCGATCTCGACGGCGCAGCGTCTGAGCGCGCTGGTGTCTATCCCGATTGAAGATGGTCCACGGCGGCAGGTGTATTGCGTATGGCCGCAGCAGCTATCGAGGACTGCCGAACGCTTTTTGCAATTCAGCGGGATTGAACTGACGCAATAGGGGGCGCAGTGACCTGCGCCCTCAGGGGGTTATTTCTTCGCGGCTTCCGCGGCGGTTTTCACCCAACCGTCGAAGGTTGCCTGGTGCGCCTTGATCCAGCCGTTAACATGGTTTTGGATATCGGCGTCGGACGCCTGGCCTTCATGCATACGCAGATTCTGCGCATTCACGTCGGCAATCGGCAGCTTCATAATGGCGAACAATTTGGCGGCCGCCGGGTTGGCTTCGGCCCACTTTTTGTTGGCGGCGATACGCATGGTGTTCACCGGGAAACCATAGTTGGCACCGTTCGGCAGCTTGGTATCCACATTTTTCTGCTCGCCCGGCAGGGAAGAGAACGGCACCTGCAGCCAGACCACGTCGCGCCCCGGCACCAACACGTCGCTTACCCAGTACGGTGTCCAGGTGTAGTAGAGTATCGGTTTGCCTTCTTTGTAGCGGGTAATGGTATCGGCGATCATCGCCGCGTAGTTGCCCTGGTTGTGCTCGACGGTTTTGCTCAGGCCATAGGCCTCGATATGGTGGTTAATCACCGCCTCGCAACCCCAACCCGGCGTACAGCCGGTCAGATCCGCCTTGCCGTCGCCGTTGGTGTCAAACAACTTGGCGATCTTGGGATCTTTCAATTGCTCTACGTTGGTGATGTGGTATTTATCGGCGGTTTTCTTGTCGATCAGGTAACCCTGTGCCGCACCGTTGACGTACACCCCTTCGCGGTAGAATTTGGCGTCTCCGCCTGCGGCCTTGTACTGATCGGCGTGCAGCGGGTCCCAGTTCACCGCGAGGAAGGTGGCGTCGCCGGAGGCGATGGAGGTGTAGGCGACGTTATAATCCACTTCGCGGGTGTCTTTGACGTCATAACCGAGCTTTTCCAGCGCCTTGCTGACCAACTGCGTCTGGAAGGTTTCTTCAGAAATGGTGCTCTGTAGCGGCTGTACCGTTACGCCTTTTCCCGGTAAGTCAGCGGCGAAAACCGCCTGCGAGCCAATCAGTGTCGTAAGGGCAACCGCCCAGATTCCTGTGGTGCGCATAGTTTTTCCTCTGTTTTTGATGTTGTGGTGCTATAACCCGCCGAGGCCGAACGCCGCAGCGGGAAAATATCCTCAGGCCTTTTTAATGAACGGGCGAGTAAGCAGCCCGATCGGGCCGTGAGCGTACCAACGGCCCATGCCTTTGCTGCGGCGATCGCGCCCCAGCGACTGGGTGAGACGATCGAGAATTATCGCCAGGATCACGATGCCGACACCGCCCACGGCGGCCAGCCCCATGTCCAGCCGGCCGATGCCGCGCAGCACCATTTGGCCCAGACCTCCGACGGCGATCATCGAGGCGATAACCACCATCGATAGCGCCAGCATCAGGGTTTGGTTAACGCCTGCCATAATGGTCGGCATCGCCAGTGGCAACTGCACTTTGAACAAAAGCTGGCGCGGGCTGGAGCCGAAGGATTCGGCCGCCTCTATCAGATCTTCCGGCACCTGTTTGATGCCGAGAATGGTCAGACGCACGATCGGCGGTAGCGCGAAGATTATGGTTACCACTACCCCCGGCACGTTGCCGATACCGAACAGCATGACGATCGGCACCAGATAGACGAACGCCGGCGTGGTCTGCATGGCGTCGAGCAAGGGGCGTATGATCTTGGCGGCATGTTTGCTGCGCGCCAGCCAGATGCCAAGAGGCAATCCGATGACAATGCAAAAGAACAGGGCGGTCAGCACCAGCGCCAGCGTTACCATGGCCTGCGACCAGGCGCCGATCGCCCCTATCGCAATCAGCGATACCAGGGTCGCGGCACCCATGCTGAAACTGGAGATCTGCCAGGCGATCAGTGAGAACACCAGAATGGCGATCGGTGCCGGCATGCCGAGCAGTAACTGCTGAAAGCCGCCGAGGATAAAGTCGACCGGCACGCGAATCCCCTGAAACAGCGGGCGAAAGTGCAGCACCAGCCAATCGATGCCTTGAGTCACCCAGGAGTCGAACGGCACCCAGGCCTTGTGGAATGGGTCGAGCAGGTTGAAATGCTCCGGTTGGGCCGGTGCGCTGTTGAGCCAGTCAGCCCCCTGAGCGGCCTGGTTTGCCGCGTCGTGTGTTGCCGGTGGCGGTGCGCTGGACCAGGCATCGCCGGCGCCATCGGCAGGCACCGCAGAAGCGGCGGCATCCGTCGCCGGTGCGGCGCTGGGGTCTGCAGGCGCGGTGGCCCATGGATCCTGTGTTGTATCACTCATTCGCTGGGCCCTCTTTATCTAAGGCCTGCAGCAGCATGGCCTTGGAAATAATTCCGATATAGTTATTTTCTTCGCAGACCACCGGCACCGCGCAGGGGGCCTGGGCGACCAATGAAATCAGTTCGCTCAGCGGCATATCCGCCGGTACCGGGGCTGGCGCATCCAGCAGGGCGTCATCCAGCGTCTGGTTGGCGGCCAGCGCCTGTTTGAGTGAATCTACCGACACCACGCCGATAAATTTCTTTCCGCGTTCAACAACATAACCATAATCGCGGTCTTCATCGCGCAGCAGCTGCAACGCCGAGCGCGGACCAAAACCGGGGGTTTTACGAATCAGGGCCACCGGGCGGCGTTTGGCGATATCCTTCGCGCTGAACACGTGGCTGATATCCACGCCGCGGAAGAAGGTGCGGACATAATCGTTGGCCGGATTATTTAATATTTCCTCCGGCGTGCCGACCTGAATCACCTCGCCGCCTTGCATAATCGCAATGCGATCGCCAATACGCATCGCTTCATCCAAATCGTGGGAAATAAACACGATGGTACGCTGATGCCGGGCCTGTAATTTGACCAACTCATCTTGCATTTCGGTGCGGATTAAGGGGTCTAGCGCCGAGAAGGCTTCATCCATCAATAATATGTCCGGATTATTCGCCATGGCGCGGGCTAATCCCACGCGCTGACGCATCCCACCGGAAAGCTCATCGGGATAAGAGTGCGCATAATTCTCCAGGCCGACCTGTCGCAGGGCTTCCAGGGCTTTTTCCTGGCGCTCCTGTGGCGGTATTCCTGCTAATTCCATGCCGAAGGCGGTATTATTCAATACGTTCATATGCGGCATTAGAGCAAATGACTGGAACACCATGCTGATTTTATTTCGGCGCACGGTGCGCAGCGCGCTGTCGGATATTTTGGCGATATCCTCTCCGTCAATCAGCACCTCGCCGCGAGTGGGTTCTATCAGACGATTGAGAAGGCGTACCAGGGTAGATTTTCCCGAACCGGAAAGCCCCATGATGACAAATATCTCGCCTTCTTCAATGGCCAGAGAGGCGTCTTTCACGCCAAGTGATAATCCGGTTTTTTCAAGCAGTTGGTCTTTTGTCAGACCTTTCTCAATCAGTTTGAATGCTCGCTCCGGATGTTCGCCAAATATCTTATACAGGTTCTTTACTTCGAGTTTAATTGCCATGCAATTTGCTTTTTCCTCTGATGAATTATCAAACGATAAAAAATTTCCCAATAGAAAATAATAGTCGCCTATACCCTAACACAGTGACATTCTGAGACAACCCTCAATGTTCGCTAAATGGGATATTCAGGGTTTACATCAAGTTATCGATTGGTTATGGTATTTTGGCCCGTCCTCCATAATTACGGTAATTATTGGAGTTGATATTTATCTCTGGCGGGTTGATTTTTATCGGAAATAATATATTTGTGTTGGGGGTGTTATTCCATTGCCCGCACGCCGATTATGGCAATAAAAAACCCGACCAGAGGCCGGGTAAAAGTCATCAGTATTTCATCAGTATTCAACGACAGGTGCCGATATCGAGGGGGATATCGTCGCAAGCAGTGTATCCCCCTTATATGACAGCCATATTGCAGCTTAAGCTTTGCGATACAGGCGGCGTGGATGGCCGATATTGCCGTACATCATCTCCACGCGCACGAATTGGTTGGCGACGCAGTATTCCAGGTAACGTCTGGCGGTGGTTTTGCTGATGCCGACCTGCTCGACGACGTCTTCCACCGCGTGCGCGATCTCCGGCCGGTTGATAAACAGCGCCTGCACCAGCTCCAGCGTATTGGCTTCGATGCCTTTAGCGCTCGGTTCGCTGGAAAACTGTTTGGATTGCAGATTATACAGCGCGTCGACGCTGCTCTGGTCTATCACCTTAAAGCTGCGCTGGGTCTGCACAAACTGCATAAAACGCTCCAGCGAGTTACGCAACCGCTTGTAGGACACAGGTTTGATGATGTAATCGAAGGCGCCGTTGCGGATCGCCTGGCTGCAGGTATGCATATCGCTGGCGGCGGTAATGAAGATCACCGAACACCCGGGGTTTTTCACCGCCGGCTCTTCCATCAGCTCAATGCCCTGGCCGTCCGGCAGAAAGTTATCCAGCAGGATCAGCCGCGGCTGATGCGAGTTGACTTTGGCCCTGGCTTCGGCCAGCGTGGCGGCATAAGCCACCACCCGCAGAGCAAAGTTCTGCTCGATGAACTCTGCGTGCAGCGTTGCCAGCTGTGGCTCATCTTCCACGATCAAAACATCCAGTGCTTCGTGTTGCATAATCGGGTGCTCAAGACTGTTATAAGGTTTTTAGGTCTCTATCCGTCGTCTTTCAAACCTCGGCGTTGTTGCCTGCGGCCTGAAATTCATAGGGGATAAACAAGGAAAATATGGCGCCGTGCGGATCGTTGTCCGACACTTCTATGCTGCCGTGTGCCTGCGCCACGTGGCTGGCGACCAGATGCAGGCCGATGCCGTGGTCGCCTTTGTCGTCTTTGGTGGTGACGCCCTGTTCAAACAGCGTATCGCGCACCTCCGCAGCAATGCCGGTACCGCGATCGGCCACTTCAATCACCAGCTCATTGCTGCTGTCGCTGATATAGAGTTCTACCGCTTCGTGTGGCGCGTCGCAATGCAGCGTAGCCTCTACCGCATTATCCAGCAAATTACCGATGATCGACATCAGTTCGGTTTCATTCAGCGCTGCCGGGATCTGCCGCAACTGGCAGGCGGGATCAAAGCGCAGCTCGACGCCTTTTTCCTTTGCGCTGGAGTATTTGCCCAACAGCAGGCCACACAGCGCGGCCGAGCTAAAGCGCTGCGAGATAAAGTCGAGGATCTCTTGCGCGCCTTCCGACTGCGCCTCCACATAACGGATTGCCTCGTCGTAACGCTGCATATGCAGTAGCCCGGCGAGGGTGGCGGTCCAGTTCAGCTGTTCATGGCGCATGATGCGCAGGTTGTCGGCGTAGCGCTTTACCTGGCTTAGCTGGCTGCTCAGGGTATTGATGTCATTTTTGTCGCGGAAACTGATCACCCAGCCTTGCAGCACTTCCTCCTGCATAATACGTACCCGGCTGGCGATCACCCGCACGTGGTTGAAGCGGCAAACCTCATCGTGCGTGTCGTGCCCCAGTTGCGACGCGCCGAAGAAGTCCGGCTGCGACTGGATCACCTCGCCGATTTCACGGCCCATCAAGGTGCTGGCGGGTTGCCGCAGATCCAGCAGTTCACGCGCCGCGTGGTTGATGGTAATGATGCGCAGTTGGGGATCGACGGCAATTACGCCTTCGTAGATCGCTTCCAGCAGGGCCTTTTGCTGGCGCACCAGCAACGCAATATCTTTGGGCTCAAGCCAGAACATTTGGCGTTTTAAATTTTTCGATAACAGCCAGGAAAAAATAAACAGGGCGATTAACAATAGCACAATGGAACCGACGATCTGCGTCAGGGTTCTGGCATTCAAATTATCGATATGTGACTTCAGGTAGCCAACCGAAACAATGCCGATGACGTGATTATTTTCATCCAGTATCGGCGCTTTGCTGCGCAATGAAATACCGATACCGCCTTTGCGGAACGAAATAATGCTTTTCCCTTCCAACACTTCTTTATTATCGCCACCGACCATCGGGGTGCCGAAGCGATCGGCGTATTCGGAATGGTAAAGATGCCGGGCGTGATTGTCGCCGATGACAATATAACTGGCATCGCTGCTGGCGCGTATTTTCTTCATCAGCGCGGCGACTTGCTCAGGGTCGTTTTTTTCCACGGCGCTGACCAGGGAGGGGATCAGCGCTATCTCCCGCGCCTGCACCTGCGCCCGCGCGCCAAGATCACGGTGCAACTGGGCATCCAACTGATAGTAGGTGTAAGCGCCAATCAACGTCAGCAGCAGACAGGAGAAGGCGACCAGGCACAGGAACAGCTTGATTTGAAATGAGAGTTTTACGCGCATGGACGGGGGCACCGTGAGAGTTCCTGAGCGCTTACCCTATCATGAGTCGCGGCCAATGTAATATTGCGCCCGATCAAGTTGTGATCGCAGACACGGGATTATGCTTGCCGGGCATAGTTATTCAATGGCTGCGATAAAACGGATAAATTTTAAATAAAAATAACATTAACACCATTAAAACCATGACTGATTTTACATAACTACAATTAACGCCATAGAAACCATAACCACCATTAAAAACCCTTTTTTATTTTGAACAAAATCACAGCAGTTAAACCGTGCATTTCTCTATGATGGCTGAACAAACTAATAAGAGGCCAGATTATGAGCACAACAGATGATTCTTACCTCGTCGCCAAAGACAAAACGGCTGAAATACCGCTGAGAGAAAAATGGTGGCACATACTGGACAATTACAAAGTAGGGATTATTCCATTACCGTTCTTTATTCTGGCCGGCGTACTTATTTTACTGGATTGCCTGGAGGGGAAATTACCGAGCGATATCGTGGTGATGGTCGCCACGCTGGCTTTCTTTGGCTTTGCCTGCGGCGAGTTTGGTAAACGCCTGCCGCTGATCGGCAAAATGGGAGCGGCGGCGATCTGCGCCACCTTTATTCCTTCCGCATTGGTGCATTACGGTCTGCTGCCGGACGTGGTGGTGGAATCGACCACCAAATTCTATAAGTCGACCAATATTCTTTATCTCTATATCTGCTGCATTATCGTCGGCAGCATTATGAGCATGAACCGCCAGGTGTTGATTCAGGGTTTCCTGCGGATCTTCGCACCCATGTTGTGCGGTGAGATTGTCGGCATGCTGGTGGGGATGGCGGTCGGCATGGCGCTTGGGCTTGAACCCTTCCAGATCTTCTTCTTCCTGATCCTGCCGATCATGGCCGGCGGCGTCGGCGAAGGCGCGATACCGCTGTCGATGGGGTACGCGGCGATCTTGCATATGGAGCAGGGCGTGGCGCTGGGCCGCATTCTGCCGATCGTCATGCTCGGTAGCCTGACCGCCATTATCCTTGCCGGCTTGCTCAACCAACTCGGCAAACGCTATCCGCACCTGACTGGTGAAGGCAGCCTGATGCCAAGCAAACAAGATGACAGCGGTATGTCCGCCGTGGATAAAATCAGCGGCAAGGTAGACGTCAGCACTCTTGCCTGCGGCGCGTTGTTGGCTATTTTGCTGTACATGGTGGGGATGTTGCTGCACCGCATGATTGGCCTGCCCGCACCGGTCGGCATGCTGTTTGCCGCAGTGGCGGTGAAGCTGGCGCATGGCGTGTCGCCACGCATTCAGGAAGGTTCGCAGGTGGTATATAAGTTCTTCCGCACCGCAGTGACCTACCCGATCCTGTTTGCCGTTGGCGTGGCAATTACCCCGTGGCAGGAGTTGGTGAACGCCTTCACTCTTCAGAACCTGGTGGTGATTGTCAGTACCGTCTGCGCGCTGGTGGCGACCGGCTTCTTCGTCGGCAAGAAAATTGGCATGCATCCCATTGATGTGGCGATTGTCTCCTGCTGCCAGAGCGGGCAGGGCGGCACCGGTGATGTCGCTATTCTTACCGCCGGCAACCGCATGTCGCTGATGCCGTTCGCCCAGATTGCCACCCGTATCGGCGGTGCGATTAACGTCTCGCTCTCCCTGCTGGTACTGGCGAAATTTTTCTCATAACAACTAATAAGACCTTAGCATTTCTTTGCCTTTCCCCGCCCCCGCGGGGATTTTTTTTGCCCGCTCAGCGGCCAAGGCCGAGCGGGCGGGGGATTACCGGCTATGCCGCCTGTTTGACGGCCGCGTCATACCAGGCGAAATAGCGTTCCACACCCTGGCGGCCGGATTCAATCAGCGCGCGTTTTTTGGCTTCGCTGATGGCGAAATCCAGCGTGCCGACCTCAAGGGTGTCTACGTAAACGGTTCGCTTCCAGTCGTCGCTGTCCAGATGCACCTTGGTCTGAATATCCAGCAGGGTGTTGACCACCGCCAGGGTGAAATCGCACAGATTATTGATGGCGGTTTTATTGACCGATTGGCCTGCCGCCTGTGCGATTTCGTTGGCGGAATCCAGACGAATACCCAGGGTTCGGGTATTGATCTGTTGCGTGGTGACATCGATATAGGGCGGCGATGCGGTGAAATCGTAATCGAACATCCGTACCGGATAGTTATCGATTGTGCCGCCATCGATACACAGATCGCCCAGCTGATTGTTTTTAGCGACAAAGGCAAAGGGGAATGACATGGAGATCCGCAATCCATCGGCCACCTTCATGCGCGGCGTTGTTTGGTGGGAATACACCTCGCGCAGCCCGCTGTTTAAATTGGCACCGATAAAGTAGAGGGATTTAAATCCTTTTGTTTCTTTCAATGCTTCAAATTTCTCAAAAGTAATATCCGCATTTCCGGTATATCGCTTGATAATATTACGCGACCAAGAATAAAAATAATCGCCAGGAGCAATACCATATTGATTAAACAGGCGATGCGCATCGTAGATAGAGCCAAAAATACCGCCGTTATAATCGAGGAATTTCTTGAAATCCATGTCGGACAGAATTTTTGTGACTTCAGCTGCGCTGCAGCCCAGGCCCACCAGCAGTGCGGCGATTGCACCGGCCGAAGCCCCGGAGGTTTTTTTGATCTGCGGCGTAATGCCTTTGGCTTCCAGCAGATCCAAAACGCCACCATAAGCGATACCTTTTACGCCGCCGCCTTCAAATACCAGATTTTCAAATTGATATTTCATAATAATTCCTTACTCGTTGTTTGGGTGAGTAAAGAAAATAATGGATTCGCGTTTTATTAAATATTGATCGAGGTTGTGTGGTTTATCAGACAAAAGTATTCAAATTAAATATAATTTTAAAAGTGATATAATTTAAATTTATTTATTGTACAGGCGCGTCGGCGGTTTTGGGGTAATACTTACCGCTGTCTAATCACAACAAGGAGTCATCATGTTCTGGAAACGCTACCTGTTAGGTGCGGCATTGGCGGTTATGGCGCTGCAGGCTACGGCCGCCGCACCGCAGGTAAAAACGCCTTCACCGGGTTTTTACCGCATCATGCTGGGCAGTTATGAGGTCACTGTTTTGTCTGACGGCGTGATCCGTCTGCCGGTGGATAAACTGCTGCTCAACAGCACGCCGCAACAAATTGCCGAAGGCCTGGCTGAACATCATCAGAGCCTGCCGGTGGTTACCTCGGTCAATGCCTATCTGATCAACACCGGCAGCAAGCTGGTCATGATCGACGCCGGAGCCGGTAAGCTGCTGGGCGACGGTCTGAATCAACTGGTGACTCATCTTCGGGCGGCAGGCTACCAGCCGGAACAGATAGATGAAATTTATCTGACCCATATGCATCCGGATCATTTGGGCGGGCTGACGGAAAATGGCCGAGCGCGTTTCCCTAATGCCTTAGTGCGCGCCTCACAGCAGGATGCCGATTTTTGGCTGAGCGAAAGCCACCTGAAGCAGGCGAAGGCGCAAGAGAAGGCCACTTTTGAAAACGCGATGGCGGCGATCAAGCCCTATCAAGCCGTCGGGCATTTCAAACCCTTCAGCAACGACGGCGAGCTGTCGCCGGGCATTGCCGCGTTTGCCGCCCACGGCCATACGCCAGGTCACAGCGTTTATCAGGTGACCAGCCAGGGTAAAAAACTGTTGTTGATGGGCGATTTGATCCACGTGGCCGCAGTACAGTTTGCCCATCCGCAGGTGGCGATCAGTTTCGACAGTGACGCCAAAGCGGCGGTCGCGCAACGACTGCGGGTGTTTGGCGACAGCGCCCGACAAAGTGAGCTGGTCGGAGCCGCGCATCTGTCGTTCCCTGGGCTGGGTTACCTGAACAAAGAGGGGGAAGGCTACAACTGGGTGCCGTTGGATTACGGCGCTTTGTAGCCCTCAGGCCGCCGAACAGGCGGCTTGTTATTGATTGTGTGCGGCAAAAACCTTGCTGAACCAGTCGATAAAGACCCTCACCCGTGGCGACAGTTGGCGGTTGCGCGGGTACAGCAGCGAAACCGGCATCGGTGTGGACGGGCATTGCGGCAGCAGCGGCAGCAGGCTGCCGTTGGTCAAATCGTCAAGCAGGTGATAACGCGGTACCTGAATAATGCCCAGCCCCATGCGCGCCGCCGCGACCAGGCTTTCCGCCGCGCTGACCGACACCGTACTGGGCAATGTCACCTGTTGCGGCAGGCCGTTGACGTTAAACTCCAGCGGCATCACCACGCCGGTAGCCGAGGAGCGGAAACCGACCATGCGGTGCCCCTGAAGTTGATCAATGCTCAACGGCGTACCGAAGCGCCGCAGGTATTCCGGCGCGGCACAGGTGATTTCTTCCAGCTCCCCCAAGCGGCGCGCCGCCATATCGCTGTCTTTCAGCTTGCCGACGCGCACCACGCAGTCGATGCCTTCCCGTACCGGATCCACCAGTCTGTCGCCTTCGCTCATGTAAAATTCGATATCCGGGTACTGCGCCAGAAAATCGGGCAGGCCAGGCAGCAGAAAGTGCCGCGCCAGCGTGCCATGTACGTCGATGCGCAATAGCCCACGCGGCTTGGCACCGGCAAACGCCATCTCGGCATCTTCGATATCCGCCAGAATGATCAGGCAACGCTGATAGTAGGCTTCGCCATCCAGCGTCGGGCTGACATGGCGCGTGGTGCGCTGCAACAGTCGCACCTGCAACCGCGCCTCCAGTTGTTTGATGGCATCGGTCACCGTCGACCGCGGCAGGTTCATATCCTGTGCGGCTTGAGTAAAACTGCGCTGTTCCACCACGCGGGTGAACAGGCGCATGGCATCAATTCTGTCCATCGTCATTGTTCGTTTATTTCGGATAGTGATAACGAATTTTAGGTAATTATTCGCTGATGCGAAAGGTGCATGATCACTCCACGCCGGCAAGCCTGCCGACGCTTACTCGAAGAGGACTGAGAAGATGAACAACAGCAACCCGCAAATCGCCATTGTGACCGGGGCCTCTCGCGGCATTGGCGCCGCCATTGCCGAGCGCCTTGCCGCCGACGGCTTTACCGTAATCGTCAACTATTCGGGCAACCAGGCATTGGCGGATGAGCTGGTGCGTAAAATTGAACAAAACGGCGGCCGCGCGCTGAGCGCCAAAGCCGACGTCAGCGATGCGGCTGCCGTCGCCCAACTGTTTGACCGCGCCGAACAGGCTTTCGGCGGCGTCGATATCCTGGTGAATAACGCCGGAGTGATTGCTCTGGCACCTGTGGCGGAAATGAGCGACGCCGACGCCGATCGCCTGATCGACATCAACCTGAAAGGCACCTTCAACACACTGCGCGAAGCGGCAAAGCGTTTGCGTGACAATGGGCGCATCATTAACTTTTCATCCAGCGTGGTGGGGTTATTGCAGCCGGGTTACGGCATGTATGCCGCCAGCAAAGCCGCCGTCGAAGCGCTGACCAGCGTATTGGCGAAAGAGCTGCGCGGCCGCAACATTACCGTCAATGCGATTGCGCCTGGGCCGACCGCCACCAGCTTGTTCCTGGATGGCAAAACTCCGGATCTGATCGAGCGTCTGGCGCAGATGGCGCCGCTGGAACGCCTGGGCCAACCGCAGGATATCGCCGCAGCGGTATCCTTCCTGGCCGGTGCCGACGGCAGTTGGGTCAACGGTCAAACCCTGCGCGCCAACGGCGGCATCATCTGATCCTGCGCAAAGTTCGCGATTTCCCGTTGCCGGATCGGGTATCCTGTGGCGGGCAAATTTAGGGGGCGTTTTATGGCGGGTAACAATAACTCAGGGGACGACGGCGTTCGCTCGCCCTGCATCGCCCTTTGTCGGATCGATGCCGATAAGCAGTGGTGTCGGGGGTGTTGGCGCACGCTGGATGAAATCGCCGCCTGGCCAACCGCCAACGACGAGGAGAAACGCGCCATCTGGCAACGCCTCCGGCTGCGCGCAGAGGTGTTTCGCCATGATGAAGAGTAGGGGCGCTGTATGCAGCGCCCGCTCACAGGTGAGTTGCACAGGGGCGAAGTGACTCGCCGCTGCGTGCCCCTCAGAAATCCCAGTCTTCATCCTCGGTATTGACCGCTTTGCCAATCACGTAAGACGAACCGGAGCCGGAGAAGAAATCGTGGTTCTCATCGGCGTTAGGCGACAGCGCCGAGAGAATGGCCGGATTGACCTCCGCCATTGCCGGTGGAAACAGCGCTTCATAGCCCAGGTTCATCAGCGCCTTGTTGGCATTGTAGTGCAGGAAGGTTTTCACGTCTTCCGTCCAGCCCACGCCGTCATACAGCTCCTCGGTATAGCGCACCTCGTTGTCGTACAGATCCTGCAGCAAATCGAAGGCGAAATTTTTCACCTGCTGGCGGCGCGTGGCGTCAACTTTCTCCAGCCCTTTCTGGAATTTATAGCCGATGTAATAACCGTGCACCGCTTCGTCGCGAATGATCAGGCGGATCAAATCGGCGGTGTTGGTCAGTTTGGCGCGGCTCGACCAGTACATCGGCAGATAAAAGCCCGAATAGAACAGGAAGGATTCCAGAAACACGCTGGCGACCTTCTTCAGCAGCGGATCGTCGCTGCGGTAGTGGGCCAGAATGATGTGGGCTTTTTTTTGCAGCGCGCGGTTCTCCTCGCTCCAGCGGTAAGCATCGTCCACGTCCGGCGTTTGGCACAGGGTGGAGAAAATCGAACTGTAAGAGCGGGCGTGCACCGCCTCCATAAAGCCGATGTTCGAATAGACCGCCTCTTCGTGCGGCGTCAAAGCATCGGCGATCAGTGCCGGCGCGCCGACGGTATTCTGAATAGTGTCCAGCAGCGTCAGCCCGGTGAACACGCGGATGGTCAGTTGCTGTTCTTTCGGCGTCAGCGTGGCCCAGGAAGGGATGTCGTTAGACAGCGGCACCTTCTCCGGCAGCCAGAAGTTGGAGGTCAGACGGTTCCAGACCTCCAGATCCTTGTCGTCTTCGATGCTATTCCAGTTGATGGCGCGCACCAGCGGCGCCGGTTTAACGATAGTCATAAGTTGCCTCACAGCGCGCAGGACACGCAGCCCTGTACCTCGGTGCCTTCCAGCGCCATCTGGCGCAGGCGGATGTAATAAATGGTTTTGATGCCTTGACGCCAGGCGTAAATCTGCGCCCGGTTGATATCGCGGGTGGTGGCGGTATCGCGGAAGAACAGCGTCAGCGACAGCCCCTGATCGACGTGCTGGCCGGCGGCGGCATAGGTGTCGATAATCTTTTCCGGGCCAATGTCATAGGCATCCTGGTAATACTCCAGGTTGTCGTTGGTCATATAGGGTGCCGGATAGTACACGCGGCCAATTTTTCCCTCTTTGCGGATCTCGATGCGCGACACGATCGGGTGAATGCTGGAGGTCGAATTGTTGATGTAGGAAATAGATCCGGTCGGCGGCACCGCCTGCAGATTTTGGTTATACAACCCGTGCATCATCACCGACTGGCGCAGCGCCAGCCACTCTTCACGGCCTGGGATGGCGATATTGGCATCGGCGAACAGCGTGCAAACCCGTTCGGTCCGCGGCAGCCATTCCCGTTCGGTATATTTGGTGAAGTAGTCGCCGGAAGCGTAGGTGGAATGCTCGAAGCCTTCGAACGCGCTGCCGCGCTCGATCGCCAACCGGTTTGAGGCGCGGATGGCGTGGTAAGCCACGGTATAGAAATAGATATTGGTGAAGTCGATGCCTTCTTCCGAGCCGTAGAAGATACGCTCACGCGCCAGATAGCCGTGCAGGTTCATCTGGCCCAGGCCAATGGCGTGCGAGCTGCGGTTGCCTTCGGCGATCGACGGCACCGAGCGAATATCGCTCATGTCGGCCACGGCGGTCAGCGCGCGAATGGCGGTGTCGACCGCTTTGCCGAAGTCCGGTGCATCCATGGTTTTAGCGATGTTCAGCGAACCGAGGTTGCAGGAGATGTCCTTGCCCACCCGATCGTAGCTCAGATCATCGTGATAAGTGCTGGCGCGATTAACCTGCAAAATCTCCGAGCACAGGTTGCTCATGTTGATGCGTCCGGCGATCGGGTTCTCGCGATTGACGGTATCTTCAAACATCATGTACGGGTAGCCGGATTCAAACTGAATCTCCGCCAGCACCTGGAAGAACTCGCGTGCATTGATGCGCGATTTGCGGATGCGCTTGTCATCCACCATCTCGCGGTATTTCTCGCTGACGCTGATTTCCGAAAACGGCAGGCCGTACACCTGCTCAACGTCGTAAGGCGAGAACAGGTACATTTCTTCGTTATTTTTGGCCAGCTCGAAGGTGATATCCGGGATCACTACCCCCAGCGACAGCGTCTTGATGCGGATTTTCTCGTCGGCGTTTTCGCGCTTGGTATCGAGGAAACGCAGGATGTCGGGGTGGTGCGCATTGAGATACACCGCGCCGGCTCCCTGACGCGCACCCAACTGGTTGGCGTAGGAAAAGGCGTCCTCGAGCATTTTCATGATCGGGATGACGCCGGAAGACTGGTTTTCAATGCGCTTGATGGGGGCGCCCACTTCGCGAATGTTGGTCAGCAGAAACGCCACGCCGCCGCCGCGTTTCGACAATTGCAGCGCGGAATTCACCGCCCGACCGATCGACTCCATATTGTCTTCGATGCGCAACAGGAAGCAGGAAACCAGCTCGCCACGCTGCTGTTTGCCGCAGTTGAGGAAGGTTGGCGTCGCCGGCTGGAAACGGCCGGAAATCATCTCTTCCACCAGATCCTGCGCAAGCCGGGTATCCCCCGCTGCCAGCGTCAACGCCACCATGCATACGCGGTCTTCGTAACGTTCCAGATAACGTTTGCCGTCGAAGGTTTTCAGCGTATAGCTGGTGTAGTATTTGAAGGCGCCGAGGAAGGTCTCGAAGCGGAATTTTTTGGCGTAGGCCTGCTGAAACAGCTGTTTGATAAAGCTGAAGTCGTACTGCGCCAGCACCGCCTGCTCGTAATAGCCTTCCTCCACCAGATAGCGCAGCTTCTCTTCCAGATTGTGAAAGAACACGGTGTTCTGATTCACGTGCTGCAGGAAATAGTGCCGCGCCGCCAGCCGATCCTTATCGAACTGGATACGGCCTTCGGCATCATAAAGATTGAGCATCGCGTTGAGCGAATGGTAATCCAGCGCGCCGGAGGCGGGCCTGGTCAGTTCTGTCGTTGCCAAAATGCGGTTACTCCCTGTCGAACGTTTGCAACGTCTTGCGTGGTGCCGAGCAGCTCAAAGCGGTAAAGAAAAGGCACCTGACATTTCTTGGCGATGATGTCGCCGGCAATGCCGTACGCTGCGCCGAAGTTGGTATTCCCGGCGGCGATAACGCCGCGCAGGTATGAGCGATTCTGCGGATCGTTGAGAAAACGGATCACCTGGATCGGCACGGCCCCCACGGCGCTGCCGCCGCCATAGCTGGGCACAATCAGGATATAGGGTTCTTCCATCAGCAATTTGCTGCGGGCGCCGGCGATGGGAATGCGCATCGCCGGCAAGCCCAGTTTTTCAACGAACCTGTGGGTGTTCTCCGAACTGCTGGAGAAATAAACCAACGGGTGCATGGCGGGCCTCAGGACGTGAGGGCGTGGGCCAGGGCGCCAATCTTGTCGGGGCGGAAACCTGACCAGTGATCGTCACCGGCGATAATCACCGGAACCTGCTGATAACCCAAAGATTTAACATGGTTAAGCGCCTGTTGATCCTGAGTGAGGTCGATCACCTGATAGTCAATGCCTTGTCGATCAAAGGCGCGATAGGTGGCGTTGCACTGGACACAGTCCGGTTTACTGTAAATAATAATGCTCATGATTCGCATTTACCTTTTAAGGTGAAGGAAAGGCGGACAGGTCAGATAACGGAGCATTGAACGGCGTTTCTGACGGCGTTACCCAGCGACAAATCATACCGACACCGGATAAGTTGAATACTATATGTTGATATTTTATTTATCAACCACGCTATATATGGTGTTTTGATGGTTTTTTTCGCTAAGGCCGCAGTGGGGCTGGATCTGGGGGCGTGAAATTTATTTCGAGGGGCTTTCGGTAGGAGAGAACCCTCTCGCAAGGAGAGGGGACGTGCAGTCTGGTTACTGACGCATGCTGACGGCCAGGCGGTTAAAGGCGTTCATGATGCTGATGGCGAAGGTCAGATCGGCAATTTCTGCGTCGCTGAAGTGCGCCTGCAACGCTTCAAATGCGCTATCCGGTGCGCCGGTGGCGGCGATCAGGGTCACGGACTCCGCCCACTCCAGCGCCGCGCGTTCGCGCGCGCTGAATGCATTGCTGACGCGCCAGCCCGCCAGTTGGTCCAGTTTGTCGTTACTGATGCCGCTTTCGCGTAGTGCCTTGCCGTGCATCTCCAGGCAGAAGGCACAGCCGTTGATTTGGGAGACGCGCATAAACATCAGCTCGATAGTCGCCTTGTCCAGTGCGCCTTTCTCCAGCGCCATCAGCGCGCTTACCAGGCCTTTGTAAGGGGCGGCAGAGAGTTCGGCGTATTTCAATCGTTGCTTAATCATGGTCAACCTCGTTTAGCGGATAGCAAAATCATGGGGGCTACTTTAGCGGCGACATGGACTATGCTATAGGGCCATAAAATGATTATTTAACCGGGCCATGATGCGCCAATTTCTTTCCTCCCTGCGGCTGGATAACCAGCTTGCCGAGCCGCTGTACCGGCAGATTTATCTGCGGATTAAAGACGCCATTGCGCAGGGGGCGCTGACGGCGGGCAGCCGGTTGCCTTCGGTGCGTGGATTGGCGAGCGATCTGGGCGTAGCGCGCGCCACCGTGGAAAGCGCCTATGCTCAGTTGATTGCCGAAGGTTTTTTGCAGAGCCGGGGGCAGGCGGGCACCTATGTTTCACCGCAGTTGCCTAACTTGCCGGTACGCGCCGCGCCGGTGGCGGAACCCTTGCCGGCGGTGGCGCCGAACTCGCTGCATCCGAACGGAATGATGCCGCCGTTTCAACTGGGGCTACCGGCGCTGGACGCCTTTCCGCGTGCGCTGTGGCAGCGGATCGTCGCCCGCGAGCTGCGCACCGGTACTACGGCTTCGCTGGCGCATCCACCCACCAATGGCTTGCCGGAACTGCGTGCGGCCATCGTCAATTATCTGCATCTTTCTCGGGGCATCAGCTGCCAGCCGGAGCAGGTCTTCGTGTGCGCCGGTTATCAGGCGCTGCTGGATCGGGTTATCGGCACCTTGTTAACGCCGGGTGATGACGTGTGGCTGGAGGATCCGGGGTATCCGGTGACGCTGCCGCTGTTTCGCGCAGCCGGCATGCGGCCAGTGGCGGTGCCGGTCGACGATCAGGGGATGGATATCGCCGCCGGTATTAGCGCCGCGCCAGGCGCACGCATGGCGGTGTTGACGCCGACGCATCAAAGCCCGCTGGGCGTGTCGCTCAGCCTGGCCAGGCGTGTGGCGCTGTTGGAATGGGCGCAGCAGCGCGCGGCGTGGATCCTTGAAGATGACTATGACAGTGAGGTCCGCTATCACGGCCGGCCGTTGCCGCCGCTGAAAAGCCTCGATCGCCAGGGACGGGTGCTGTACGCCGGCACCTTCAGCAAAACCCTGTTTCCTGCGTTGCGGATGGCTTATTTGGTGGTGCCTCCCGAACTGGTGGAGGCCTTTGGCCACAGCAGCCGGCTGCGGGGTTGCGGTTGCCCGCCGTTGATGCAAGCCGGCGTGGCGAACTTTATCAATCAGGGGCATTTTTACCGCCATTTGAAGCGAATGCGGCCTATCTACCGTCAGCGGCGTGAATGGTTGGCGCAGGCGATCGAGCAACAGTTGAGCGAGCATCTTGCGGTGGCATCGCAGGCGGGCGGCATTCAGTTGTTGGCTCGCCTGACGGCGGCGTCGGGGCAGGATAAGCCTCTGGCGCAGCGTGGCTGGGAGGACGGGCTCTCGCTGCAGGCGTTGTCGGATTGGCAGATAACTCACCCTTCAGGAGAGGGCCTGTTAATGGGCTTTGCCAACTTCACGCAACGGACGGATGCGGAACGGGCGGTGGCCAGACTGGCCAGGTTATTCAACGGCGGAAATTAAACGGCCCACGGTTTCCCGTGGGCCAGACGCACATCTGTTTTATCTTTATGACTGCAAGGGGTGTTAACGCCGGGCCAGCAGAACGCCGAGGACGATGCCAACAGCGGCCCCGATCCCTACGCCCTGCCAAGGTTTGTCACGTACATAGCTGTCGGCTTGATCGACGGCGTCGCGTGCGTGTTGTGTCAGACTGTTGGAACCATTGAAGCGGGCACGGGCATCGCGTAATACGCCTTTTGCCTTGCTGTGCAGCTCTTTCAGCTCTTCTTTGGTCTTGTCACCGGATTCGCGTAGCACCTCATCCAGCGTGTCTGCCAGAAGGGTGACGTCCTGATCGATGTCGCGTTCTACTTTTTCAGATTTCCTAAACATTCGACTCTCCGTTTCGACACATGTCTATTAAGTGTAGACCATGTTTCAAACTGTGTTGGCGATCACGGAAAAAACCGCGGTTATGCTTTGTTTTCGTGAGCGTTGGCCGCGTGATAACCGCTATCAACAACCGGCGGCAATAAAGTCGCCGTTGGCGCTGATCGGGATGACGGAGCTGAATAGCAGCAGAGCAAACAACACCAGCAGAACGCCGCCGACAATCATTGCCAACTGCGATGCCTGCGCCAGTCGTTTGCCCGTGAGGTTGCCGTTGGCGGCAATAAACTTTTCCCGTGCGTAATGAACGAGGGTTGCGAGGATCATGATCGACAACGCGGTCCCGAGCGCCATGCTCATGGCGGAAATCACTCCCCAGGTGAACATGCCGACAGCATTGGCAAATACCAGGATCAGGATTGCGCCGCTGCACGGACGGATGCCTATCGAGAGGACAAGCCACAGCGCATTACGCCAGTCTCCGGTTATTTCCGCAGCCCCGGGCAGGTGCCGGTGGCCGCAGGCGCAATCGTCGGTATGGCCTTGGCGCTCTGCCGTCGTTGCCGGTTTTAGGCTTTTGATTATCAGCGACTTACGCCGTTGCAGGCCGATGGCGCGCAGGATCACCACCAGTCCAAAAGCGGCGATAAACAGGGCGCTGCCTTTCTCCAGCCAGTAGCGGCTCAGGCTGAGGTCACCCATTGACAGGTTCAGCGATACCGCCAACACCAATACGAACAGGATTGCCACAACGCCCTGCAGCAGGCTGCCGAACAGAGTGATCAGGCGGCTGGCGTTCAACTGTCGACGGTGGGTTGCCAAATAGGTGGTAATCACGAATTTACCGTGGCCGGGGCCGACGGAATGCAGGAAACCGTAAATAAAGCTGCCCAGCGCCAGCATCACACCGCCGCTGTACTGGTGATTGCGTTGCTGCAACAGATACAGCACCAGATAGCGATGCAGGTAGATCTGGGCATTGATACAGTATTGGACGAACTCCGCCCAGTGACGAGCAAACAAAGAGATCACTGCCAGCAGCACCAGCGTGCCGGCACCCAGACCGGCAAATTTTGCCGGCGTAATGTTCATCGATGTCGTTTTCATGGCAGGTTCTGTCTATAGAGAAGAGGAGCGTACCTACGCTCAGCATATACCTGTGTACGTTGTTCACAAGCCTTGTACATTTGGTTACGCGGCGAAACCAATCACTCACGGAAGCGGCCCATCGATTCCTCTAGTATCTGTTTCAACGGCCCAACAGGGCTTACCGAAAAAACACTCTGAGGATTTAAAGATGAAAAAAGTATTAGCCCTGATCGTTGCTGCTACCATGGGTCTGTCTTCTGTTGCTTTCGCTGCTGATACTGCAGCTGCTGCTCCAGCAACTACCACTCCGGCTGCAACCACCACCACTACTACCGCTGCGCCGGCCGCTGCTGCTGAGAAAGCACCAGCTAAAGCAACGCATCACAAGAAAGCGAAGCATCACAAAAAAGCCCCAGCTCAGAAAGCTCAGGCCGCTAAAAAGCACCACAAAAAAGCCGCTGTTCAGAAAGCCCAGGCTGCCAAAAAGCACCACAAAGCCACCAAGCAAGCGCCAGCTCAGAAAGCCCAGGCTGCTAAAAAACACCACAAAGCGCCAGTGCAGAAAGCCCAGGCCGCTAAAAAACACCACAAAGCGCCAGTACAGAAAGCTCAGGCCGCTAAAAAACACCACAAAGCTGCCAAAAAAGCCGCTACTCCAGCCGCTTAATTGAGTGAAAAATGCGGGGCCTGAAGGCGCCGCATGATCCAGACAGTATTCAGACACCCGGTCCGCCGGGTGTTTTCTTTGAGGGCTATCTCATGATGATCAATCGCTATCTGTTTGAAGTGATTTTCAGCGCCGTCACCCTGTGCGGGCTGATCGTCGCCTGGGAACTGTTTCTGGCCGACGGTTTCCTGTGATTATTGTGCGAGGGGGGTCTCATGCAGATGCCGCCAGCCCAGGCCGCTTTGGGTCTGTTCAAATACGACCGTTGAGTTACGCAGCGTGGTTGCCTGTCCGGGCAGCGTTTGCCTTTCGCGATAACTGACTACCGCCCCCGTCGGCCATTCGGCCACCAACGTCATTTCTTCTATTGCGATTTCCAGGCCCGGTTTGGCAGCGCGATGCGCGCGGAAAAACGCGCACAATGCGGTGAAGTCCAACCTGCCGCCGTTTAGCGCAATCATGCTGAAGGCCGGATCAAAACGCGCCAGCAGCGCTTGCTCGTCACCCGCTCCTTTTTCCAGCCAGTTTTCAATAGCGGCGTGAGCGTCGATCACTTCGGTAAAATATCGGTTCATGAGGTTTCCTGTTGAGCGTTGAGACGGCGCACGATGGCGCGATTAGCGATGCGCAGACACAGCAGCAGCGGGATCAGCGTGCTGGCGGCGGCAAGGTAAAAACAGCTTCGATAAGCGACAATTGGCGGAAAATGTTCAAGCAGCAGATTGAGCAACAGGCTGAGCAGCGCGACGCCCAGGCAAAAACTGAGTTGGCGATTGATATTCCACAGCGCGCTGGCGTCCGCCAACTGTTCATCGGCGATATGCAGGAACGCGCTGCTTTGTGCGGTGCTGCTGCACAGGCTGCCGCCAAAGCCCATCAGGGCAAAGGCGCTAATTTGCCATCCATGATCCCCGGCGTGGGCAATCTGCGACAGCGCCAGAATACCCAGTCCCTGCAACAGGCAGCCGGCAATAAATAGCGGCCGTGGGCCAAAGCGGTTGAATTTCCTGCCGGTCAGCGTGATGGCAAGGAATGAGGCCAGCGACCAGGGCAGCATCAGGCCGCCGACCTGCGCGGCGCGCATGCCCAGCTGATTTTGCAAATACAGCATAGCGACCAGGCTAACGCCGATGAACAGGCCGGGAATGCACTGATAAATCATCATCGAGGTACGCAGCAGCGGATCCTGTACCAGCCGCAGGTTCAACAGCGGCTGGGCGATGCGCAGGCTGCGCCGCAGGTAATGAGCCAGCACCAGCGCGCCGCCGGCCAGTAACAGCAAGCCCTGCAACAGGTTGTCGGCCTCACCCAATCGAGTCAGGCCAAGCAGGATCAGCGTCAGGGCGGCGCAGGCGCTGAGCAGCCCCTGGACGTCGAGCGGTTTGCGCTGCGGATCTGGGGCCTGGGCGCGCAGCCAAAGTGCGGCCAGCAGCAGCGCCAGGGCCGCCAGCGGCAGGTTGGCAAAAAATACCCAGCGCCAGTCGAGCCTATCGACAATCAGCCCGCCCAGCGCCGGTGACAGCGCGGGAGCCAGCAGGCCGACCAGCATAATGGCGGCGGAAAGCCCGGCGCGTTCATGGCTGCGATACAGCTGATAAGTCAGCGTCTGGCCGATGGGGATCAGCAGCCCACCGCCCATGCCCTGTATAACCCGCCAGCCAACCAACTCGCCGATTGAACCGGCATAGCCCGCCGCTGCGGTCGCCAGCATGAACAGCGTCAGCGACAGCAAAAATACCCGCCGCCCGCCAATGCGCTGCGCCAGCCAGGCGCTGAGCGGGATCACCAGCGTCAGGCCGAGGATATAGCCGTTGCTGACCCAGGCCAGTTCGCCGACCGAGGCATGCAGCGCATGGCCGATGGACGGATAGGCGACGTTGGCGATAAACATGTTGATCAGATCGACGAAAAATCCGAGCAGATAGACGATTGCGACTTTGATGCGATAGGGCATGGAGCCTCCGGTTGAAGGCTGGCAGTGTAGCGGTGACGAAAGTGCGGATAAATCGGCTGAGGGCGATTACACTGTCAAAAATATTTTGACAATAAAGGGCAGCAGCATGCTTAATCTGCAACGGTTGGCTATTTTCGTGGCGGTGGTGGACGCCGGGAGTTTTACCGCTGCGGCGGTGACGCTCGGGCAAACCAAGGCGGTGGTGAGTTTCAATGTCAAACAGTTGGAGAGCGAACTGGGCGTGTCGCTGCTGGTGCGCAGCACCCGGCGGCTGGCGCTGACCGATGCCGGCGAGCGATTTTATCAGCGGTGTTTGCGGCTGTTGCAGGATGCGGAAAACGTGCTTGACGATGTACGCCGCGATCACCACGGATTGAGCGGCGTATTGCGCATCACCACCACACCGGAATACGGCGCTCAGGTGGTGGTACCGGCGCTGGCGGCATTTTCACGGTTGCATCCGCGTTTGCGCATTCAGCACGTTTCTTCCTCTTACCATGCCGATTTGATTTCGGAACGGTTCGACGTGGCTATTCGGCTGGGGCAACTGGCGGACTCCAGCCACCGTGCCGCGCTAATCGACAGCTTTGCCATTTTGCCGGTCGCGGCGCCGGATTATCTGGCCCGCCACCCGGTCGGCACGTTGACGCAACTGGCGCAGGCGCAGTGGATCGCCCACAGCCGCCTCAGTTCACCGCTGAGCTGGCCGGTGATCACCCCGCAGCGGCAGGCGGTGCTGTTCAAGGTTGAAGACGCCGCCACGCTGATGGGCGACAGCGCCGCCGCGCTGCTGGCGTTTGCCCTGCATGGCGCCGGGGTAGCGCTATTGCCCGAATGGCTGGTACGGCCGGCCATCGCCGAAGGCAAGCTGTGCGCGCTGTTGGCGGACCACCAGTTTCCCGCTCAGAGCATCTATGCGTTGTACCCAAATACTCGCCACGTACCGGAAAAGGTGCGGGCGTTTATTGATTTCCTGCGTGAGCGGGTAGCCACGGGCGGATAAACGCCAGGATAGCCGCCAACGTTTGCCGGTGTACCGCTTCGCGCTGTTCGCCGGAAGCGGCGCACAGCATTTCACCATCGCCTTCTTCCTCCAGAATTTGCCTCCCGTTGGGCCGGCAAAGCGGCAGAAAATCAAAATGATTGCCGCCGGTCAGCTTGAGCGCGCGGATCGGTTGCCGCCCGGCGTACGTGGCCAGCGCCGCGCCGCCAAGGCTTTGTTGCCGGTTGCCTGGCAAATAGCGTTGCGGCTCGACGATCAGCAGCGGTGCGCCGAGCCGATGCAGACTGGTCGGCAACAGGTAGGGTGCCATTCCGGGATCGAGGGCGACGGCAAAGCGGATGCGCGGGTCCCGGTAGTCGGCGTCAAACTGCCCGGCGGGGAGTTGGGCCAGTTCGACCTTTGCCTGAGTATAGAACTGGCAGTCAGGTGACTGAGGGCGTTGTCGACAACCGGTGATAAAATCGGCCAACCTGATCCTGCCGCCGAGGGCGGCAATGGCGCTGTAGCCGCCCTTGGAGTGGCCGATAACGCCGATCGCCTGACGATTGATTGACTGGCGCCAGCGGGGATCGTCGGTCATGGCGTCAATCAATGCGGAAATATCGCCGGTCTGTAGCCACAGTTGGGCGGAAAGCGCAGGAATTGAGTTGCCGGTGGTACTGCCTGGATGATTGGCCGCTACCACCACGGCACCCTGCTGAACCAGCGCTGCCGCCAGCCACGCCTGGCTCGCATTATTGCCGCCGCTGCCGTGGCTGATCACGATCAACGGGAAACGGCCCTTTGCCACCGGTGCATCCGGCTGGCTTTCGATGCCCGTAAACACCGGGTTTTCCCCGACCCACTGTGGTGCGCCGGCGGCTGAGGTCGGGTAATAAATACGGCTCGCCAACTGGCGTGTACCGGCCTGAAATACCTCATCGTGTGTGGCGACCCGGTAAGCGGCGGCGTTAGCCATTCCACACAGCAGCAACCACAGAAACAGCGCTCTTTTCATTTTTACTCCTCAAGATGTATGTCAATCCGCAGAAGGCTGGCATTTGCCGCTTAATCCGGCGACCTCGATCGCGATCCGGGTCGTTAAATAATTGTTTTGACAGGTTTAAGGTCCTACACTGCAGATCCCGAATAAAGACAACAAGATGTCGCCGATGCCGCTTATTCCTGTCACTTTTCTGTTTGGCCTGCTGTGTCTGGGGCTGCTGTACCGCCTTGGCCGGCCGCAGGCGCGGCGCTGGGTGTTTCAGCTGTTGCTGCTGTTATGCGCCTGGCAGAGCCTGCTGGTGGGGCTGCGTTACGGCTATGGACTGACGCAGTTCAACGGGCTGCAACCCTTCGGTGCGGTGGCGATACCGCCGCTGACCTATCTGGCATTTCTTGTCAGCACTCAGGGCAGGCTGAGGTGGCGTGAGCTGTGGCACCTGACGCCGTTATGCCTGACGCTGCTGGCAAGCCTCTTGGCTCCGTTCTGGCTGGATATATTGATCGTCGCCACCGATCTCGGCTACGGCGCTGCCCTGTTGTACGCGCTGCGACGCGGCGAAAATGCGTTGCAACAGGTGCCGCTGGCGGAAAGCTGGCTCAGCTATCGGCTGTGGCGCGGGTTGGGGATGTTGCTGGTGGCGATAGCGGCGGCAGAAGGGGTGATTGTGCTCGATTTCGCTTATTTCGAGGGACGACATGCCGCGATGTTGGCGACCTTCGACAACCTGCTGGTGGCGTTGAGCATTTGTCTGGTGCTGTCCCGCAGTCGGCCTTCGGAAACCCCCGCAGAGAGAGTGCCTGAGCCGCCTGACAGCGTCGCGGAAGACGAAGAGCGGCTGGCGGAGTGGTTCGGTCTGGTGCAACACCGGTTGCGGCAGGATGATCTTTATCTGGAGCCTGAGCTGAATCTGGCCCGGCTGGCGCGCAAGGCAGGCTTACCGGCGCGGCGCGTTTCCCAGGCCATCAACCGGCATACGGGGATGAATGTGTCGCAGTATGTGAACCAACTGCGTATTCGCCAGGCAGCGCAGTGGCTGCTGGACGGCGACGATCCGGTGACGGATGTCATGCAAAGGGCCGGGTTTACCACCAAATCGAATTTTAACCGTGAGTTTCTGCGTATCCAGGGCGTCAGTCCGAGCGAATGGCGCAGGCAGCAAAAGGTTAGTTAAATAATAATTCGTTATAACTCTCATATTTATGATCGGATCGCGCCGGGGTATGCTGAACGCTGTTGCTTACCCCGTTTTGATGCGAGCCCCCCTCGATGACCGCAGTCAGCGCCAAAGAAAACACCTTCCAGCTTAACCGGCGGATCTTGTCCGTGGTGATGTTTACCTTCGTCTGCTACCTGACCATCGGTTTGCCGCTGGCGGTATTGCCGGGGTTTGTGCATAACCACCTCGGGTATAACTCGGTGCTGGCCGGGTTAATCATCAGCGCGCAGTACTTCGCAACGCTGTTCAGCCGGCCGCATGCCGGGCGCTATGCCGATCAACTCGGGCCGAAAAAGGTGGTGTTGTTCGGGCTGGCCTGTTGCGGCGTGAGCGGGGTGTTTTACGCCGTCGCCTTTTGGTGCGACGACCTGCCGCTGCTGAGCCTGATCCTGCTGTGCGTCGGCCGGGTGTTTCTCGGCGTCGGCGAAAGCTTTGCCAGCACCGGTTCCACGCTGTGGGGCATAGGTCGGGTGGGGCCGATGCACACCGCCCGGGTGATTTCGTGGAATGGGGTGGCCACCTACGGCGCTATGGCGGCCGGCGCGCCGCTCGGCGTTTATCTCAATCAGCTTTGGGGACTGGCCGGGGTGGCGGCGCTGATCGTGTTGGCGGTGGCGGTTTCGCTGTGGCTGGCGGGCGGTAAACCGAACGTGACGATCTCCGCCGGCAAGCGCCTTGCCTTCAGCGCGGTGTTTGGCCGCATCTGGACCTACGGTCTGGGGTTGGCGCTGGGCACCGTGGGCTTTGGCGTGATCGCCACTTTTATTACCCTCTACTATGCTGATAAGGGCTGGAGCGGGGCGGCGTTCTCGCTGACGCTGTTCAGCTGCGCCTTTGTCGGAATCCGGCTGATCTTCAGCCACACCATTAACCGTCACGGTGGTTTGAAGGTTACGCTGGCGTCATTCCTGATTGAAATTGCGGGGCTGTTGCTCATTTGGCTGGCCAATGATCCGCTGATGGTACAGGCCGGGGCGTTGCTGGCCGGTGCCGGTTTCTCGCTGGTATTTCCGGCGCTGGGGGTGGAGGCGGTGAAGCAGGTGCCGCAGCAGAATCAGGGCACCGCGCTTGGCACTTACTCGGCGTTTCTCGATTTGGCGCTGGGGATCACCGGGCCGCTGGCCGGTTTGCTGATGAGCCGGATGGGCGTGCCGTCGATCTACCTGGCGGCAGCCTTGATGGTATTCCTGGGGGCATTACTGACGCTGCGATTGTTGTTGCAGAACCGAGCAAATACCTAGTTAAGGATTATTCCTAAACCCACATCCATACCGAGAAATTTATTGTTTCATCTCATGATTACGGTAAGGTCGCTCAGCGGTCCAGAACGAGAGGAGAAATCGATGTATTTACGGCCGGATGAAGTGGCTAGAGTGTTGGAGAATACCGGCTTTGAACGTGATTATATCACCGATCAAGCCTATGGTTACCGCAAGGGTGAGCACTACGTGTATGTGAATCGCGAAGCGCGTATGGGCAGAACGGCGCTGGTGATCCACCCTGCGCTGAAAGAGAAAAGCGTGCATTTCGCCACGCCGACCTCGCCGATTCGCACCAGCGAGCAGTACCTTGAATTTCCCCTGGATTTAAGCGGCGATGCCCCGAGTGCGCGTTATGGCATTCCGCACGGCTTTAGCTCGCGTGAGGCGCTCTCGCGCTATCTCTACAGCATGTTCCTGTAATCTATCCCCCGCCAGCGGGGGAGTATCTCACCCGTTGGCGATCGCCTCGCGGTTAAAGCGCTCATTGTAGGCGCGGCGAAACTGCGCCAGTTCGAAGGCGTCAATATCCAGATCGGCAAAGTAAAACAGCGCGGCCTCGGTGTGCTCGGCATGCAGCTCCGGCGACAGCCCGGCGCGCAGCAGCGTTTCACGCCACAGGGCGATTTGCTCGTCGCTCGCCTGCTTGATAAAGGTCAGATAGATAAACAGCAGATAAGCCGCCTGGTGCATCTCTTCGGTGTAACCGTTGTTCAGCATGCGGATAAAGGTCTGGCTGTTGCGGCTGCCCATTTCCTGAATCATCGATTCAATCAGCATCGGTTTAACTTTCAGCAGGTGGGCCAGCGAGTCGATAGCTTTGCGGGTGTCTGAAGTCAGAATGCGGTAACCAATAATAAATACAACGATCAGGGCTGCGATGATGATCCAGGTCATTTATGATTTATTACACTCTCAGAGCGCCAGTATTTGGCAGGAGGCGCTGTGCTACAGCGCCCGGGGTCAACGCTGTTCGCCGCTGAAATTGTCGGCTGCCCGCTGTTGATTGTGCAGGTGATGGTTGAAGGTGGCGGCGTCTTTGGCCAACGCATCCAGATGTGCGCCCAGCATTTTGATTTGCTTCACCAGCGCGTGCTGTTCCGGCACCGAGTTGGCGGTGCTCAGTTTGCGCACCAACTGCGCATTTTGCATATGTAGCGCCGCTTCGCGTTGTTTGGACTCTTCCAATAACTGTTGCAGAGCCTGATAGCTTTGCTGCCATTCACGGTGCTGCTTTTCGAAGCTGGCCTGCAACTCGCTCATCGCATTTTGAAACTGGATTTCCAGCTCGCGCATTCTCATGGTCTCTTCCTTTGCGGCACTCAATAATGGTTTGCAGTATAACGAAAACTGCACAGAACCTCACTCGTTGACGACGATTGCGGACAAACTCCGCTGACAATTCCGGCTTGCAACCGGGACACGACGTCTTACAATCAGCTTCATCCGCGCCAAAAGGCTTCCCGTCCAGGAGTGGCAGTGAGATGAGCAACCAGGAAAAAGATGTTTTTGCGCAGGCGATGGCCGATGTCATCCCGTTATCTCGCGGGTGCCAGACGCTGTACCTCAAACCACGGGAAACGGTGGATAAAAGTGCGCGCCGCGAAGTGCAGGCGCTGCGGCAGGAGAATTTCCTCAGCACCGGTTTTCTTGAGGTGATCCCCTGCGGGCTGCCGCTGGAATACAAAGGCGAGGGCATTCAACAGGGCGTGCTGGATAAGTTGCGCAATGGCCGTTACCCGCCGCAGGCCAACCTCAACCTGCTGAGGAAGCCGGTCGAGACCTGCCGGCAAGAGCTGTTCCGCTTTATTCTGCTGGCGGAAAAGCACAATCTGCGTTCGTTGTTGATTGTCCATGGCCGGGGGCGTGAGGACGAGAGCCACCCCAATATTGTGCGCAGCTACCTCGCCAAATGGCTGGCGCAGTTTGAGCAGGTACAGGCATTTTGTCGGGCGCTGCCGCGCGACGGGGGAGACGGTGCTTGCTACGTCACGTTGCGTAAATCGGCGCAGGCCAAGGCCGACAACTTCGAGCGTCATGCCAAGCGTAGTCGCTAGGGGGTAAATAAAGGAAGAGCAGCCGGCAGCATGACTGCCGGCTGAATGGGGCTATTTATTAAAGAATTTATAGTCCAGCGAATAACGCCCGGCACCGGTGACCGCCAACAGCAGCAACCCGCCGATAATACTGATGTTTTTGAAGAAGTTGATTTCATTGCCCATCATTTCCATCCCGGTCATTTTCCAGAATGGATGGCCGATAAAAGCGGTGCCAAGCACATAGACGGCGAAAATAACCGCAATAGGGCGGGTAAATATGCCGAGAATAAGCGCAATGCCGAAAACAAACTCAACCACCACGGCGATAATCGCCGCCAAATACGGCATCGGGGTACCGTAACCCTCCATTGAGCTCACCGTTGCGCCAAAGCTGGTCAGCTTCATCCAGCCAAAAATGATAAACAGGACCATCAACAATATGCGGGATAGCAGAATAACACCGTCTTTTGAGCCGTCACCCATTTTGAACTCCTCAGCCACTGCGGAATTATGTTGTGTTGCTGTTTAAATAATAGACTAACCTTAGGTTATTTCTAGCGGTGGCAAGCCATTACGCATTTAAATATCAGGAGAAAGGCTGTGGAACTTAACATTCTGGAAGATGAGAAACGTTTCTATATAAACGATCGGCAGGGGAAAACCATCGCCGAGATATCTTTTGTGCCGAGCGGGGATAAATTAACCATCATCGATCACACCTGGGTAGATGAGGTATTGAAAGGTCAGGGTGTGGGTAAAAAGCTGGTGGCGCTGGTGGTGGCGAAAATGCGTGCGGAAAACCGTAAAATCATTCCGTTGTGCCCGTTCGCCAAACACGAATTCGACACCACGCCGGGCTATCAGGACATTCGCGCCTGAAAGTTTAGCGGGGCGCAGCAGCGCCCCGATCGTTCAGCATACGCCGAAATCGCCGTCTTCATGATAGAGCGCCACATCGCTGGCCTGGACTTCCGCACGCTGCTCGGTGCCCAGTTCGTTCCAACTGCAGACCAGCGTGTCACCATCAATGGCCACCACGATCATCTTTGGGCCGCCGGTAGTGCGCTGTACAAAATCGCCGACAGTAAATGCCATTGTTTTCTCTCCGGTTCAAAGGGGGTAAAGCTTAAGTATAGTCGGCTGTTGGCGGGCTTTACGCAAGAAGGCGTCGCCAGGGGCGGAATATAAAACGTTGGGGGGAGGCGGCCTCCCCAAGCGTGGATGTGTTAAGGATGTACTGCGAAAGGGAATAATCAGGCGGGTTTATGGGCGGCCAGGATAAAGATCATCGGGCGTTCTTTTTCTTCATCGAGCGCCGGGTTCTCCGTGATTTGCTGCGCCGAAGGGCCCCATTCATTCAAATAGGTGATGACGAATCCCTGTTGCACCAGCAGGTTGATATAGCTGCCGAGCATACGGTGTTGTTTGATGACGCCTTCCGCCAGCCAGTTGGAGGTTCGCTGCCCTTCCTGCTGATAGCCGTTGACCGGCCAGGATTTTTGCCCGTGTTGATCGACCAGCCAGCCCTGATGCTGCGGCGCAGTATAAATCGGGTGCTCTGCGGTGAAGATAAACTGCCCACCCGCTGCCAGCGCCTGATAAACCGTGGCGAACAGCCGGGCCAGATCTTCGATATAGTGCAGAGTCAATGAACTGTAGGCCAGATCGCAGGATGCCGGCGGCAGTTGAAGCTGCTCCAGATCCTGCCGGCGGTATTCAATGCCGGCGTCGTGCGTCATCTCCCGCGCTTTGTTCAGCATTTTCTCGGAGAGGTCCATGCCAAGTACGCTCGCGGCGCCCTGCTCGCGTGCGCTGCGGCAGAACCAACCGTAGCCGCAGCCGAGATCGACCACCTTCTTGCCGTGCAAATCCGGCAATATGCTGCGGATAGCCGGCCATTCCGGCGCGCCGTCCAGCCCGTTTACCGAACGACTGAGCTGGGCATAACCGTCGAAGAAGGCCTGATTGTCATAAATATTTTGCGTCATAACGGCTCCTGTTTGGGAAAAACACTGCCGAATCTTTGGGCAGTGTCGCCATGTTATCCGCACATCCGGCTGATTTCTATCATAAACGCCGTGCCAATCCCTTTCGCTTACCGCATAATTTTAAGCCGGTTTAAGCAGGGAAAATAATCACAGGAACGGATATGAACATGATTTCGGTGCGTCAATCACCTGAGTTTGCGCAACAAGCGATTCGCTATTTCCAGCAACACTGGGCTTCACCAGACACCCTGATGATGTATGAAGATGCCATTACCCGCTGCATTGGCGCAGCCAATCCGCTGCCGCAGTGGTATTTGCTGATGGATAACCACGATATCCTGGGTTGTGCAGGGTTGATTACCAATGATTTTATCAGCCGCGGCGAGTTGTACCCCTGGTTGTGTGCGCTGTATGTGGAAGAAGCGCACCGTGGGCGGGGTTACGGTGCGTTGCTGATTAATCATGTGGCGGAAGAGGCTCGCAAATTTGGCTTCCCGCAACTGCATCTGTGCACCGATCTTGAGGGCTACTACGAAAAACAGGGCTTTGCTTTTAACGGATTGGGCTATCACCCCTGGGGCGAGGCTTCACGGGTGTATACGCGGGCGCTGTAAAGGCCGCCGCAGCCAGGCCGGCAACGTCAAATAAGGCGAGTACATCGTTTGGAGGGGGGGCCATGAACGGTAATTTAATAACGCTTCGGCAACCGATTAACCGCGTATAAAATCCCTTTTTCGATAGTAATGTAACCCCCCTTACGCAGGTCAGATAATATTTTCATGATGCCGCTGCGTGAGAGTTGCGTTCTTTGCTGGATATAGCGTGGAACGGTGGTGGATAGCCGAAAAGCATCTTTCTCATTCATTAGCATGCGTAGGTGATTACAAACTATCTCATAGGTATCGTTGCCCGAAAGCAATTTATCGCGAATGCTCAGAGTTTGGATAATATAAGCTTGTATATAGACCAGGCTCTGCCAAAGGTTTTCTCGTGCCAGGGTTTCCAGCACGTCGCTTTCCTGATACATCAGAAGTTCAACCGGTGATTCAGCCAGGAAGAAGAGCAGTTCTTTAGGGTAGAAGGTTTCTGCTATGCCGGCGAGTGAGGGCTCTCTAAAATTGGCTATTTTTAACCCATCGCTGTCATGACATGCAGACATTTCACCTGACTGGAGCAAAAACCAATGACGTATTCCGTTGTGAAACAAACGGATTTTCTTTCCAGCAGGAAACGAGCATTTCTTTCCAAATGGCGTTAACGCGTGCTGAAGTGCCAAGATATGTTCTGTGGGTTTATCATCTTGCGTGAATAAGACCGGGGCATTTTTTTTCAGGGGAGTTAAGGTGATTTCTGCTGCCATAATTTGATAGTCCAAAGGCGAGAGCTTATTACGGTGAACCCTAGATTCAGTTTTTCCGCATACTATATTATACCTTGCTGCGATGCAATTGAGCTGCCTTATTACTAAGGCCTCGTAGAGGGGGTATTGGTAAGGTGGAGTGAATGTTTATATAAATCAATCTATTGGCAGGTGTACATTTTTGGACAGATGAGCGGCTATGAGGCGATTACTGTCGGGAGTAGTATGCAGGGCGTTTGATGCCCCCACTATGGATGATAATAATGAAGCCGTTTTCAGTTTCTCTGCTTTCCTTTTTTCTGAGGAAAGTATCTCATATTAATGTTTTTTTGATTTTCGCTTCTCTTGTTTACCCTTCGGTTTCATCCGCTGCAAGCTGGTCTTTAGGCGCAGCCGCTATGCTAAACGATTATGGTTATGTTGATACCGATGCCAAAACACAGGGGCTTCCTACGGTAAATTATGAGCAAGGGAACTTTTATATTCATTCGTTGGCTGCCGGTTATTATTTACTGAATACGCCAAAGGATCAGATCTCGGTTATTACTTACTATTCTCCGCTGGGTTTTGATCCGGACGACAGTCACAACAGCCAAATGAAAAGCCTGGATAAGCGTGACGGCACATTAATGGCCGGGATGGCTGTCACCCATAAAGAGAGATGGGGGGTTATTCGTGCGTCACTGGCCGGAGATACCCTCGATAACAGCAATGGAGTCGTGGGCGATGTGGCTTTCCTATACCCGATCAAGGCGGGCAAGTTGCGGATTGCGCCCGGTGCGGGTGCGGTTTACAACAACGGCAACCAAAATGATTACTACTATGGCATAAGCCAGGCCGAGGCAAAGCGCAGCCATTTCTCGGCATACTCGGCTGGAGAGAGCTGGAGCCCTTATGTAGAACTGAGCGCCAACTATCAGTTTAGTGACCATTGGTATGCCACCGCATTATTGCGCGCGGTACGGTTGAGCAGTGAAATCACCGATAGCCCAATGGTGGATAAAGACATTTCAAGCCAGGTCTTGCTGGGCGGTGGCTACAGGTTTTAATCCACGTGTTCGAGAGCATATTCTGTCCGCAGGGGAGTCGTGCCTGTCTGCCGTGGTGATTTGGCTATGCTCTTGAACCCAATGACGATCGGGAAAGACCGATAAAAGGTAACTGTCGACGGTTCGGAAAGACGAACACTAAAACCCTGCTTCGGCAGGGTTTTGTTTTTTGCGGTATAACTGGCGCCGCGTGTCAGACGAGAGCGTCCAGCGCTTTAGCGATATCCTCCGTCCACGGCAAATCAGGCACCGCGAGGTTTTCGCGCAAATGACCGATGGAGGAGGTGCCCGGTATCAACAGAATATTGGGCGAACGATGATACAGCCACGCCAGCGCGGTTTGCAGAGGCGTGGCCCCAAGACGCACAGCGATATCTGATAACGCCGAGGATTGGAGCGGCGTAAAACCGCCGAGCGGGAAAAACGGCACATAAGCGATGCCTTCCTGGGCCAGATGGTCAATCAGCGCATCGTCGCCGCGGTTTATCAGGTTGTAGTGGTTTTGCACGCAAACAATGCTGCAAATCTTGCGCGCCTGCACCACCTGGGTCGGTGTCACATTACTCAGGCCTATATGTTTCACCCACCCCTGGCGTTGAAGCTCTGCGAGGATCGTCAGGGGTTCTTCTATCGAGCCTTCCGCCGGGCCATGAGTATCAAGCATGATCCTGAGATTGACCACGTCCAGCCTTTCAAGGCCCAGATTACGCAAGTTGTCATGCACCGCACTGGTCAGTTCTGCAGCGGAAAAGGCCGGTAGCCATGAGGCGTCCGCACCCCGGCGCGCGCCGATTTTGGTGACAAGGGTCAGATCGTCCGGATAGGGCGCCAGTGCTTTACGAATCAATTGGTTAGTGATATGCGGGCCATAAAAGTCGCTGGTGTCGATATGGTTAACCCCCAGCGCAACCGCTTCCCGCAGTACCGCCAGGGCGGCATCAGGATCCTTCGGTGGCCCGAACACGCCGGGGCCGGCCAACTGCATGGCGCCGTAGCCTAGCCGCTTGACGTTTCGATCGCCAAGGGGAAATGTGTGATGCTTGTCGTTAATGGACATAACCTGTCTCCTGTTGGGATAGCCAGCGGGGCTGCCGCATTTATTTATAATAGGCGCAGCTCACCCCTGTGATAAGTAGTGAGGCAGTGGACGGGGTGTACGGGGAAACGAACAATGAAAACCGATCTAGAAGACCTGCATGCTTTTCTCGCCGTCGCGCGCTCGGGGGGATTTCGTGAAGGTGCGCGAACGTTGGGCCGGAGCGCGTCCGGGGTCAGCGACGCCATCCGGCGCCTGGAAAAACAGCTTGGCGTCCGGCTGTTTAACCGTACGACGCGCAGCGTAACGCCAACCGCCGCCGGTTACGGCTTGCTGGAAAGGCTGGGACCCGCGCTCGCCGAGGTGCAGGGCGCGCTCGATGTGGTGAATGGTTTTCGCGATAAACCCGCCGGAATGCTTAAGCTAAATGTCCCGGTCAGTGCGGCGCGTCTGGTGCTGCCGGCGTTGATTCCTGCCTTTCTCGCCGCCTACCCGGATATCAAGGTTGAAGTACAGACGGAAGAAAGCTTTGTCGATGTGCTGGCCGCCGGCTGCGATGCCGGTATCCGCTATGAAGAGCGGCTGGAAAAAGACATGATTGCCGTGCCTATTGGCCCCCGGGTACAGCGCTTTGCCGCAGGCGCATCTGCGGATTACCTTGATCGGCGTGGGCGGCCTGCACATCCGCATGATCTGTTTACGCACGCTTGTATCAAGGGTCGTTTCCCCAGCGGCAAAAGTTACCCCTGGGAGTTTGCAAAGGACGGGGAGAATGTCTCACTTCACCCTGAGGGGCCGCTGACGGTGCAGGCCGGTGGCGCCACGGACCTGGCCATCGCGGCGGCGGTGGCCGGCGTGGGGATTGTCTATCTGTTTGAGGATTGGTTGAAACCTTACCTGGCCAAGGGGAGCCTGGAGCCGGTGCTCGAACCCTGGTGGCCGCAGTTTTCCGGCCCGTTTCTTTATTATTCCGACCGGCGGTTTATCCCCTCGCCGCTGCGCGCTTTTATCGATTTTATTAAGCAAGGGGTAGGCCACGGGCCTTGAAACAGCGTCATGACGCTTTCGAGCCAGAAACCCGGCAGGCCGGCATACAATACGCACGTTCAGGGGAGTGCCAACAGTGCCACTGCGCTACCCTGAAAAATGCCTGGCTCAACGTTTCCTACTGCTCTCAATACGGAACTGACCTGTACTGTGGTGCCGGTTGGCCCGACCTGTAGGACAATACCTTTGTTTGCCGGTTGGCCATTGAGTTTGAGGTTTGAAAATAAACTACCGTCGCTACGAAGCATGATTCCACCCGCGTTTTCAGTGATATAGAGCTGGATATTTGTCGTTTGATGGCAGGAGAGCAATAACGAGTCGGTGACACTATGGTTATTCAACTGCTCTGGGGCTAAAACACCGTGATCCAGCGTTAATTGAGGTGTTTTTATTTCACAGGCGTTTGTTTCATCCGGTGGAATAGCGCATATAGAACCTGGCAACCTGAATGCGCTTGGTTCCCAAAGAGTATTCATTGAATAAAAAACACCTACGCAACCACTACCACCAAGTATATTATTGTATTGAATTTTTCCTGATCGAGGTATTCCTACAAACTGTTTGAAATTCTGACCTAAAATACCGATTGTTTCTGAGTCTGATACCCAGGGGTTTTTATTCCCAGTCCAGGAACCATCACTGTAAAGGTCGATAAGGGTTGGATTGTGGTTACTTGATATTGCTATTTTACATTTCGGCTTTTTGTAGCACGGGTTGGGGGTGTTATCGTTGGTGAACCAATCAATTAGTTCATAATCGAATGTTCCAGAATACCAGGTTCCCGTTCTTTTTGTAACCTGCATAAATATACTCGCCTGAGCAGTTTCGGTATAAATTAAAATGGCTGCAAAGATAAAGGTGGCATATTTTTTAATATGATTCATAAGTCCGGCCTTAGGGGGCGTGAAGTTTATTTCATGAAATATATCAGCTTTATCCTGTTATTGGAATTATATACCTAAAAAGTGTGAATATTCAGATTTAAATTTTGATTTTTATTTTAATTTGGTTTTTTATATCAATAATGACAGGTTTGTGACTGATTGGCTTTGAATTGTGACGTGTTATATATGAATTACTGATTGTTTTATTGTTAATTAATTTCTTTGTTTATGTATTGAATGTTGGTTTTCAAGGTATTTTTTTATGTTTCCTGCGTTCTGGAATGCATGTTGGCCACTTTATGGGGGAGATGAGAATCAAGCGTATTGAGACTCTGGCGTGCTGAAACGCTAAAAAACCACCATGTAAATTGCGGCTTTTTCAGTATTCTTCTCGGCTCTGATAGTTGCATCGGTCGCCTATTTTTGTCGTGAACACTCAGCCCTTCTTCAACAAAACATCCATCAGCGAGGTAAATACAGCGCTTGTGGAAAAAGCATGTTCTGTTTTGCGCTCCTCACCTTTGATGTCTTTAAATCTGATAACGGCGGCCTCTGGGGACAGGGCTTCCAGTTCTGCAAACTGCTTTGCGTACCCTTTGTCCAAAAAATGTTTCTGCCTGGTCTCGAAATCAGGTGATGAGGTATTGAGAGCAAAAATTTGATCCCCTCTCACGAAAAAGCTGTAAACCACCATGGCATTGTCCTTACTTCGGTGTACTGCTAAGACGACACGCTGCGGGCATCTCCGATGCTTATAAATCAGCGCGTCACTGTAACCAATAAACTGGCGGGCAACCTTACACTTGGCAAGGGTAATATGGGGTTATTGCGTGAGACGGCTAAGGATATAACGGCAGTTATTTCTATTTTATTTTAAAACAGATGATTAAACGTGGTTGTGAGGCGATGCGGAGTTAAGCATAGGGGCATGGGTGACCGAACGACATTTATGGCATATGCCTAAAATCAGCAAATCTCGCCCTGACCGTTGCACGGCCGCATCTCGAGAGCGCGCCATTCCTTGACGAGCAGCCGGCGGCTCCGAAGGTAGCGTTCGGCAAGAACTTCCGCGCTCGTGATATCGTCCATGCCGATCACCCGGAACTGTTCATCCAGTTCGCACCAGGCTGCGATAAACCGCTTGGCTTCGATAAAGCCGAGCATGATCGGCCATATTACCTGCTCATCTTCCGGTGCGTGTTCGAGAGACAGCTTGATGCGCAGCTTACGCTGTTCGCGCAGCGCTCGACGGACTTCGCTCAGATCAAGATGTGTCGAGCCTTTCAGCGAATGACCTACATAGATAGTGTCATCGTCGAGGGCTGAACGCATGTCGGGTGGAAGGACTGCATTGATTTTGGCCAGCGCGTTTGTCACCGCAAGGGCTAACCTGGCGTCGGTCTGACGGCTGACCCACTTGGCACCGGTCACGAGCGCCAGGATCTCTTCTTCGGTAAAAGACATTGGGGGCAGGAGAGATCCTGGCCGCAGGATGTAGCCGACGCCTGCCTCTCCGTCGATGTCGGCTCCCATGCCTTGCAGTGTGGCAACGTCGCGGCGGATGGTTCGCAGGGACACGCCCAACTCATGCGCAAGTGCCTGGCCCGACACCGTTCTACGGTGCCGGCGGAGCACTTGCATCAGGTCGAACAATCGATGACTTCTGGCCATGCCTACTCCATCGCCACAATGCCTTTACCGCCGAGCTTGCGGCCCTTTTCAAGCTCGGTGATCAGTTTAATCGCCCCCTCCAGAGCAACGGTTTCGCCAATCGCTATTTGGAGCTTGCCCTCTTTAGCGGCACTGGCAAGCTTTTCCAGGATGTCGGCTCGCGGCGAACCAATGACAGGCTTCAACCGGCGATCGAAGACGGCCCGAATGAACTTGCCCAGGCCGGGGTTGAGATCAAGAAACACGCCCCCGCGGCGTAGCATAGCCACGCCGGCGGATAGGGTCATTGTCGCAGCCGTGTCGTATACCACATCGAAGCGCGTGGTTATTGACGACAAATCCGTTGCGCGATAGTCGTAGACCGTCTCTACGCCAAGAGATTTAGCGCGCTCCATGTCTCGGGAGCTGCAACTTCCGGAAACAACTGCACCGAAAAGCCGTGCGATCTGCACGGATGCTTCACCCACCGCTCCGGCACAGCCATTAATGAAGACGTGCTGACCCGCTTGCAGCTTGGCCTTGTCGATCAGTCCGTTCCATGCGGTCACGCCCGGCGTACCCAGACAGGCAGCATCCTCGAAGGAGATACTCACGGGCTTCCTGGTCAGGAAGTTTTCTTTCGTTATCACTGACTGGCCAAGCGCACCGCTTTCCTTGAAGCGAGCGAGGCCGAAGACGGCGTCGCCGACCCTAAAGCGCGAGACACCTGGGCCAATGGAGGTGACGATACCGGAAAAATCCATTCCCATTGCGCGGGGAAAGTTTCTGCCGGTGACGATCTTCATCAGTCCGCTGCGCAGCTTCCAGTCGATGGGGTTGATTGCCGCGAACCTGACTCGCACGGCCACTTCATCGTTACCGGGGGCGGGTAATTCAAACTCATCGACCCGCATCAACTCCGGGCCACCATAACTGTCGTACTGAATACGTTTCATTTGTTTCACCAAGGTTTGAGCGGTTCTGGTCGAGATAGGGTGCAAATCCTTCTAAAAGACAGGAGGAGATGAGTGCGATGTGGATGCCTCTTCTGCTTGCGAAGACATCCTATAACGCCGTGAGGACAGTTTCTGGCACCATTCATCGGGCTCTTTTTGCACCGCTAATCCAGGGCGCTCTATCCTTATCGGGTGCGTAGCACTTCACCGACCACGGGGGCTGCCGAAAAGGCATTTGGCCAGCCGGCATAGAAAGCGCAATGGGTGACGATTTCACCCGCTTCCTCGGCGGTCAATCCATTATCCATGGCCCGGTTAAGGTGGTAACCGATTTGCGCGCTCTGCCCCGATGCTATCAGCGCGCTTACCGTCACCAGACTCCTGTCCCGGGGCTTAAGCGCCGGTCTCTGCCAAAGATCGAGAAAGAGAGGGGAGGTGGTGAATTTGACCAGCCCGGGGGAAATTGGCGCGACATTTTTTTCCACCGTTTCTGAACGCTGCCGTTCAGCATCCTGATTAAGCGGCAGAAGTGCAGGAGAGGCTTCGGCTAACTGTTCTGCCGTGACGCCATATTTCTGAAAAACACCTTTAGTTGCCGCGATAGCCGACATCGCGCTTGGCCACCCGGAATAGAACGCAAGGTGCGTGATAATCTCCGATACTTCGGCCGGCGTGACGCCACTGTCGAGCGCAACCCCGACATAATGCTTTAGCTCGGTGGGCTGGTTCCTGGCAATCAGAATAGCCAGGGTAACGATGCTGCGGTCACGTTGCGAAAGCTCATCACGTTTCCAGAGGTCGTCCGTAATGGCTTCGCTACCGAAGCGGGCCAGTGCCGGAGAAACGGATTGGATATCGGCAACTGAAAGGCCCGATGGATTAATTTTTAACATGGCTTCACCTCTTTTTTCTTCTGCATCCGCGAAATCTGCAAGCACAAGCGACATCACTGCAGCGGCAATCACCTCTTTCATTGCAAACCTCATCTAATCGACTGGCGTTCCGGCGTTAATCATCAAACTGCAGGGTACCTTTATTTCTGAGAAACACGGGCACGACAGGGATTGATTCCTTCCCGGTTGTCATTTCTGAGGTTTGCTCTATATATCCCCGGAAGTGCGGCGTCTGCCTGTGCCGTTGATAATCAGCTTCGCTGGCGTAAATTTCATAGAAGTACCAGCGATTTTCATTTTTCGCATCGGTTGCGGCATACATAGCCAGCACGCCACTTTCAAGCTTCAGGGAGTCAGACATTTCCGCGATGACGATATTTTTGAAGGCCTGTTGGTGCTCGGGTTTTACATCGACAATAACCAGGTTATTTATCGTTCTCTCGTTTTGTACTATTCGCTTGTCGCCAAGAAATTGCGGAGTGACATCTATTTTGCTTTTTTTATCTGTGATTTCAGGAGCACGCTTAATAAATGCCTGGTACTGCTCTGAATCTAAGTGTTTTTTATAGGCCTCCTTTCCGGCGTAGATTTCAATCATGTACGCCTGATTGAGATCATCCTTGCGTTTGAGCGAGTACATTGCCAGGGTGCCACTTTCAGACTCAACGGAAGAGGAAATGGTACTTCTGGCGACTTCATCATACTGCCGGCTTTTCCCCGCTTTGATGCCCAGCTCGAAAATATTCATAACGACTTTATCCAGAGGGGATGAACCGGTCGCAAATGCGGGACTACCGACCAGCAGGCACAGTGTCATGGTTATGATATTTTTCACGGGATACCTTTATTTTATACAGCCAGTTTCAATTCTGGGGATAAGGATCTCAACAACGCGATCAGTCGTGAGGCATGCTCTTTGGCCATGATTTTCTGTTGCGCTATTTTATTTTCATCCCTGTCGGCATAACTGATGCCACAGGTATACACCGGCATTTGCAAATCCAGATTGCAAAGTCTGGCGGTGGTTTCAAACTGGGCAAGGTAATTTTCAAGGCTATGGCCAAAAAATCCTTCCGATGAATAGAGTGCTTGCGGTGCGCCGGTGGTAAACGAAAGAATAAGTTTTTTACCGCCCAGTTTTGCGGTTGAACCATGCGCGAACCCGTGGACAAAAACTTCATCCAGCCATAATTTCATTACGCCCGGAAGTGAATACCAGGAGAATGGAAATTGCCAGACGATCACATCTGCCTTCAGCAGGCTTTCCTGCTCGGCTTTTACATTGATTTTGTTGTCCGGATAGAGCCAGTCCAGGCGGCGAATTTCAACATCTGGCAATGCCAAGGTTATTTCATCCAGAATAGTCGCGTTACCCATTGACTCGTTAAGATTCGGATGTCCGGAAATAATCAGGATATTTTTCATTTTCAATAGATTAGAAGTTAATTGTTTACCAGGTCACCAGTATAGAATGACCGTATTTTGTTTTTTAGGGGATTAATAGTTCAATCACTTTTAGTCAAAAACTAATAATCACCCTGATTGACTCAAGGCTTCCGCAAAGCCTTTTTCATCAAGACGTTAATCCGAATAACCGCTCCGCATTGCGGAAGGCTATCGCTTCTTTCGCCTCTTCAGGAACAGGCAAACTCTGGATAAATGCCTTCACGCCATCCAGCGTCTGGTAGGGATAATCAACAGAAAAAAGGATCCGCTCGGCTCCCAACAGCGCATAGATAAACTGAAAATGCGGCAGCGTCAGCATTCCTGATGGCGTCACATACACCTGCTCGCGAAAGGTCTGCGTAATGGTGCGTCGTAATCCCGTAGCGGCCTGAGGGAGGCTATCGTCCAGACGCTGTAACCAGAATGGCAGCATCTCTCCCCAGTGGCCGCTGATGACCTGCAGGTTCGGATATTTATCAAAGGCTCCGGACAGGATTAACCGCAGCAGATGGATGCCCGCTTCGTGATGCCAACCCCAACCAAACATCGATAGCCTGGCGGTAACTTCATCACTGAAGCCGCTGTAATAAGCTTGTTGTACGCTGCGAACGGGAAGCCCCGGGTGGAGATAGAGCGGGACGCCAAGAGCGTTAAAGCGGGCCAGCAGTCCGTCGTAATCCGGATGGTCGAGAAAGTGGATCGATGGCCTGCCGTTGAGCAGAGCGCCTTTAAAACCCAACTCTTTAACCGCTCGCTCAAGTTCTTTTTCTGCCGCATCGGGCTGAGCCCATGGAAGCGTGGCGAATGCGGCAAAGCGGTCTGGATGAGCGTTAACCGCGTTAGCGAGGCGGTCGTTAGCCGCGCGGTTCAAATCCACCCCCTCAGCAGCCGATATCAGGTGCGGAAATCCGCCAACCGAAAGCACCTGCATGGTGATACCGGCCTCGTCCATATCGTCCAGACGCCCACGACCTATGTCTGCGCCCTTAACGTTGATCAGGTCGTTTTTTTCAATTTGGGGGCGGCTTCGGTCGGGAAGATTGCCGTCAGTAATCGTTTTGCCCCAGTCGCTCAGAAACGGCGCCTGCGCAAGTGCAGCCGGCATGGATGCCATAACCAGCGCTTTGTCCAGAGTATGTTCTTCAAGGCAAATGATTTTCATCGCTTTTGATTTCCGCTCAGTGTGTTGACATAGGGGAACAGCCGCAGAACAAGGGAGAATGCTTGAAATGGCGATGCCTGCCAGAACGCGGAGTCCCGTCGTGAGGACATTGCGACGCCCAGCCGAACACACTGATTCCAACACTGCACTCTCTAGATTGACTGGTGCAACGCGCCCACCAATGCCACGCCAACGCCGTGCGCTGAGGCAGGGTTCTGACCGGTGATCAGGCGACCATCCGTCACCACGTTCTCAGACCAGTTGGGTGCTTCATGATGAAGCGCGCCGTGCTCCCGCAGGGCGGTTTCCAACAAATAGGGGACCACCGCCGTTCCCTGAACTTCGTCTTCTTCTTTATTGGTGAAGGCCGCCAGGTTCTTTCCTTTCACCAGGTATTCACCGTTGCTGAGTTTCGCGTCAACCAGCGCGGCCGGGCCATGGCAGACTGCCGACACTATCCCGCCGTTTTCGTATACCTCTCTGATAATGCGCTGCGCATCCGGGTTATCGCGGTAGTCCCACATTGTGCCGTGCCCGCCGGCAAAAAAGACCGCGGAATAATCGGCCCCGTTCAGCTCAGATAAAGGCGGTGTGGTGGCGAGGCGATGCTGGAAATCGGTCTCGTTCCAGAACCAGGCGTTAACGGGATCGCTGAGATCGAAACCGTCAATCGGCGGTTGGCCCCCACGAATGCTGGCAATCACCGTTGGGATCCCCGCATCTTCCAGCACTTTCAAGGGATGAGTGAGCTCAGCCATGAAAAAACCGGTAGGCACACCGGAAACGCCTTTTATCGGATGGCTGGTGACGACGCACAGCACGGGTTTGCGATCTGATTTCATTTCATCGCTTCCTCTGACTGATTTTTGAACTCTCCGGCAAACAGGTGTTCCCAATTGGCAAATGATCCCAAGGGGATACATTCGAAGGTAAGCAGACCGGCTTTTGCCAGCGGAAAATCGGCCATCACCATCCGGGCTTTTTCCACCGAATCACATTCAAGAAAAATCGCTACGCCGGGCCGATCCTGTCGAAAATAAATATCCCGGATGCTGCCGGATTTATATAAACCCCAGGTATGCAACACTTCTGAAGTCAGATGTGGAGCGTATTTTTCCAGCGTGGCGCCGGAAGCGGGAATATCCAAACACAAAATGCGCATTTCAGTCTCCTGAACTTAACGATGAAGGGGGAACTGAAAAAAGTATAAGCTCGCGATTTTGATAAGATTAGGCCCTTATTGACTTAAGGATATTTAGCCTGTAGTTAATAATCAGTGGGCCATTTGCTTCAGGATGACGTGATGAATAACGTGATTTACAACCAGATACGCATCTTTCAGAGCATTGCCCGGGAAGGCAATATTTCGGCTGCGGCCAGGAAGCTCGAGATTACGCCTCCCTCCGTCAGTAAGGCGCTTAAGCTGCTTGAGCAACACATAGGTCACCCTCTTTTTGTCCGTACGACAAGGCGCATTGAACTGACGGAAGCTGGGCAACAGCTGTTGGAGCAAACCGTAGCGGCAGTGGACTCGCTTGAAACGTCGTTGGAAAACATCCGCGACCAGAACCAGGAACCCTCCGGCCTGGTCAGGATTACGCTCTCCCGCTTTGCTTATCTGCTCATACTTAAACCGGCTATGGCGGCCTTTTGCCGGCAATATCCCGGCATTAAACTTGAAGTTTCGGTTTACGACGGCACCGTCAATATTATTGATGAGCGCTTTGATCTGGGGATACGCTTTGGCGATATTCTTGAAGGCGGAGTGGTGGCTCGCCAGTTGATGAAGCCGTTTAGGGAAGGGCTGTATGCGTCATCGGCCTATCTGGAGGCGTTCGGTACGCCCACTACGCCGGCAGAGCTCCATCAGCACAACCTTATCGGCTATCGATTCATCACCAATAACCGTATCCTTCCGCTGATTCTGGATCACAAAGGCGAGCAGCTAACCGTTGAGATGCCGGGCCAGTTAATCAGCAACGATATTGAGGTTATGGCCGATGGAATACGGAACGGACTGGGCATAGGAAGGTTGTTCGAGCCCATTCACAGCTTGCAGCCCGACAAAGAGAAATTTATTCCCGTGATGGAGAATTACTGGAAAACCTACCCAGCCGTTTATCTCTATTACCCGAAAAATGCGGGCAAGACCAAAAGAGTGAAGACGTTGATTGATTTTTTAATTGAAAGAAAAGCCGTTTAAATGAATATCGCTCCTGTAAACCTCATACATGAGCGACACTCTTTATGCCTGGATTTTTATCAAACTGACTGTTTGTAAAGGGATTAGGTCTCTCGCGAAGAAAGACACTGGAGTGGGAAGCTACGAGGTGGAAGGCCTATGGCGCACAAGGTTCCGCAACGTAGATCCATAAATCCCAGGTTGAACGGGATACTCTCGGACTACGACAGACACAAAAAAGCCCGCAACTCAGTTGCGGGCTTTTTCGCTATTATCGCCGGATCTATCTGGTATCACCGGTGACCTATTTGGTGGAGCTGGCTGAGAGCGACACCAAGTACTAACTGCCTGATTCTTTGAGCAATGTAGCGGGAATCAATGTCACAGCAGTATGTCACAAATTTGAAGCAATTTACAAGGCTATCAAATTAACGATATCACTGAGAAAATGTTCGTTGGAGCTTGCGTGAACGGGTGAATTCGAGCGCCTCAAGAAAAATATCTGACAGCTCTTGCCGAGAAATCACCACACCTTCACTAACTTTCCAAGCAATCCCTATATCATAATCAAATCCGGGATATGCAATATGAAAATCAGTTTTCTTGTAATCCTTAGCTGGCTCTAATTTTGCCAATGGTATTCGCAAGCGAGCAAATCTGGCTCTAGCTGCCTTAAATCGCTGCAATACTTCTGGTGGGTCATCGCTTTGCTGGTCCCTAATGCGCTCTGTAAGAGTGCGAACGATTTCATAGGCTCCTAAAACCCATAAATATGAATTGGTTAGATGATCAACGATTGCGTCATAATCCTCATTAACATCGCCATCAGACTTATATTTTTCGACTAAAGTGGCATCAAATTCCCAAAGATTAGTATCCATCTGGCCGATATGCAGCACTAGGCTTACAAGAAATGGATCAAATCTGGCTAAACCAATTGAAACTTTTACCCAACGCTCGTAGCGGTCTTCTTTTGCTGTTATATCCATGAGTTAGTTTTCCAAGTGTTGTCTAGGTATTAATTTTAACAATACTTGCTCTGACTTTACGAGCAGAAGTTTTGATGTATTTGCAGTGATCAAATATGCTAACTAAATTTATAAACGAAGTGACTAAAGATGCGAATTCAGTTCCGTTGGGGGCGTCTGAATAACATGTTTAGTTTTTTGTATTTATTGATAAAAATAGTTAAGACCTGTGGGGTATACCTAAACGTATGCCAATGCAGGAAAGTGATTTGTTAGAAATCTGACTTCTAATCAGCATGAATAGGGTTTCCTGGTTGAGCATGAGCTAGAAAAAATTTATTTTTTATTCGTTACTAGTTTATCATTGACTCTAACTGAAGTTCGGATGACTGCTTTAGAGGAAAATAGACTTCATGTGGATTTTTATTTTTTATAGATCTTACATGAAGCATATTCAAGGCCTTCTATATGTACATTGATTGCCATTCTTTACAACGGTGGTTGTTTTTTCAGTGAGTTAGGTGCTGCATACTTCAAGAATTAAATTGAAGGTATACCCATTTATAGCGCCAATGAAATCCTCTTTTTCTAAGGTGATGGTATACTCTCCATCTTTTATTATTTTCTTTCCCGTAATCTCTTTAAATTCAGGAATTTCAACTTCACTATTTTTGAGCGCTTTTCTAGTAAGCATTAAAATAGCGATTCTAATGAAAGTGGCTGATTCCTCTGAAATAGGTAAATTATTAATGTGTGCTCGCAGTTTGAGTTTTGTGACTGAACTCTCATTGCCATATATGTAGTATGAAATATTATCTGCAATACATGCATCATCACCAATCTCTAACATTGAGCTTGAGGCCCACCATTCATCATCAGTAGGATGATAATCATTAGTAGTTAAATTTATTTCTTGCAGGAAAAGTCTTGATGAATTAGGTGGCCATTCGGCCAGCTCTGAGTGTGAAGATGGATGTGCCTCCATATGTTTTCTTTTTTTTATTTCGTCTACTTTCGCCCTTAGCTCTTCAATGTTTTTTAAATTGTTAGTTTCCCTTACCCAGCGATGTAAACCATCTATATCACTTCTAAAATTTAAAAGTGACATTAATTTTGCTTTTTTATATAAACTTTCATTATCTATTCTGAACTTTAGCCCAATAAACTCCCTTTCATATCTTTGATATATATGTAAAAGGTAAACAAAAGGTAAGTATGTTAACGAGAGGATTATTGGAGTAAGGAATTCAGTTAGATTTTTCTTTGTAAATGTTTCTGAAAATGACGTCAATGACACGTATAGAGAGTGCATGAAGTAAATTATAACTATAAATGACAATATATATTTCAAGAAAGTGGTGGCACTTTTATTCTTTTCATTTGTTTTCCCAACCACTATCATAGCTGATATCATGAAAATTATAGGGGTAAGAATTAGCTCTGCAATTAAAGAGAAACTTTGCAACTCCAATATGAATGTTAAAATAGCGGTAATCTTTAACGTGCTCTTTATCTGTTCTTTAAAATAATTATTGTCTTTCTCTATTTTTTTCATGTCAAAAAGAGTGGCAAATGCAAAAGTAATCACCCAAACCAAAGTCGTTTTTAGGTTATCTGAACTCCATAGCCCGACTTCTCTCATAGCCACTATGAAAATAGTTGTCCAAATAATCGATGCGCTAAAGACAATGATTACTTGCTTGTTCATCAATATTTGAAAAAATTGAGGAAAAAATGACCTTATCTCTTTCTTAGTCATTAAGAAAGTAAATATTATTGAAAACCATATTATTGTAGCAAGCTCTCTATTGTTAATATCCATTTTAGAATTCCAAGCGCGATTTTCAATTTTATATTGTTATAGCTAATTATAATGTGTTTGTCATGAGAATCATATGGTGCATAAGATACGTTTAAAAAGCTAACTTTGTCAGATAGGGCATTCAGTCATAAAAAAGATTTATAGAAAAACTGATCACACTGTTCACTTTTTGGTTTAGTTGTTTAAAAACAATCAATTAACCAGTGATTAGTTGGTGATGAGTTTGCCAAGACTGGTCACTTACGGTGAACAGTCAGTCACAAAATGCAAAACACCGGCCTGAGTCGGTGATTGTTTTCACAGTGCGTGAGCTGCAGGGAGAGATTTCAGGCAGAGAAAAGGCCTGCAATGCAGGCCTGAGTAGTCACCGCTACGGGGTTCCCCTGTGTTGGGTGTATGCGGTTTGTACCGCTCGACTATAAGTGGCCCCACACAACAGCGTCTAATGGGTTCGACAGCTCAATAAAAGCCTATTGATCGGCAGAAACGATCGTGACGCCATTCGCTTAGCGCATTTCACACTTGGGGAGCCAGTCGGCTTCACAGTCTTCACTTAATATTAGGTTGGTCTGCATCCCCTGATTGGTCTTGCGTTTCAACAGAGCGATTTCATACTCACGCAGGGTTTGCGGCACGGCGCGCCCGAACGCGGTCAGATTCAATGGGTACTTGTGTCCCCGGGCCTCCATATAAGAGAGGTACGCGTGATACAGATATTTGCGTGGGTTCGCCGGGGTAATGTTGGCATTTCCAAGCGGGAGCTGACCAAAGAGTTCGACGGCCTGATTGAAGAGATGGAACTGGACAAAATGCAGCTTCACCTCAGTTGCGGTGAGTCGGCCCCGAAAATGGTGACCTCGCATGAAGCTGAACTCACGGCCTTTGCAAACCATGTTATGTGCCAGGCTATAGATGCATTGAGCACAGCGCTTACCAGTCTCGATGTCATCAAGGTTTGCGCGCTGGCAGCAGGCTTACGGCGTCTATGGGAACAACCCGATGAAAATGATTGAACAACAGCTACTGGGAACGCTACAGGGTCGTATTCACCTTGCCATAGCACAGCAAAATATCGACCACCCGGTACTCAAAGATATTGGTCTGACGATACCGGCAGAAACCGGCGTATTGCCAGAGCTGAAACGCAGCCCTGCCAGACGCATGCAGGTTGCCTTGGAACTGAAGGAAAAACGCCAGCGATTGCAGCAGAAAGGGGCCACATCATGATGCGTTGTCCGCTGTGCACCCATTCGTCTTATACCCGTACCAGCCGTTATGTGACCGAACAAACGAAAGAGGCCTATTATCAATGCCAAAACATCGTGTGTTCCTGCACCTTTAAAACGGTGGAGAGCGTCGATAAGATTTTATGTCAGCCCATACAAGCGGAAACGGTGACCGGCGATGATTTACCACCACCGGAAAAAAGGACATTAAACCGTTATCGCCGTTATAGTCGAAATCAAACACTCCACTGATTGAACAGGCCCCGTTGCATTGTTGATTTTGCTGCGGGGCGTTTACCGTTCCCCCAAGCCCGAAAACAGCTTTTTTCTGGCTAGCCCGCCTTAAATCGAGCGTGCATGCATAGGGTGCATGATTTTGCATGAATTCCCAGCCCCTAAAAACAGCCATAACCCCGCGCCACAAGGGCTTACAGGGCCTCTGTGCCATGCATGAAATGTGCATGATAAAGTCAGAGCGCGTAGGCGAGGGAGTATTGCGCGCGTGCTGTCTTGTCTGATTATCTATCCTCCTATAACTATTGGTCCATGGGGGAATTCATTACTCCTGGATTCTACTTCAAAATATTTATAAATTACTTGATGTGATTCAGAAAAAAGCTCTTTCTTAGTTAATATAAATACTGGTATTTTTATGTTGGTTTCTTTTACTCTCTTTACTGTTTCTTTTATTCTCCCATCGTTTTTTTCTAGGAGACAGGATAGTATTATAAAATCGCATTTTATTGCTTTGGATATTTCAATTATTTCCGTTAATTGACTTTCGCTGAAGGCGCTATGTGACTTACACTCACAAATACCTATTTTACGACCTATTTTTACACATAAATCTATGTCTGAAATAAGAGCTTTATCTTTAAATATTTCATAATTTGATATATGTTCGAAATTCCTATATTGTTGTTTTTTTAAATAACTTAGTAACAATAGGGTTGATAGCTGACCTTGATCAACTGCGCGAGATACAAGTTGATTTAATTTGTAATAGTCACCCTGAACTCGGCCGTTAGCGAAAATAGGTATATTTACCGCGTTGCCACATTCAATGCAAAAATTCAATCTCTCTAAATTTTCTAAAGGCAACCAAATGTTGGTGGAACAATGTTCGCATTTAAAATACTTTCCGCGAAGTATTATTTTATTATCATATAATAATTGTAGTTTTTCCTGGTACGCTACATCACTTGATACTTTTATTTTTAATTTGCTAACAATGTCTTCCATGGTTAATGTTGTTGATGGGGTGATTATTTCCCCATGTTCCTTTAGGCGTCCAATGTGCGCTATTATATCGTCCTTGTGTGATGTTTCATGAATTTCCGGGAGTACTTTCCTAATGAGATTCTCAGTTCTGGTGTGAGGGGTTAGCTCTATAATAAGATTGAATATTTTCTCATCGCAAATAAGATGGGATTCACTCACTCCTTTAATTAATTTTATGAGTTGTTCCAGTATGAATGTTTTAGGTGTTTCTTTTATATCAAAACCATGGCTTTTGAATTGTTTAACCAAAAGTTTTTTAAATGTTGGTAACTTGAATGACTGAGTGATACCAGATGTATCATAAGGTGAGAAATGAGAAAAGTATTTTGAAACTCCTTTATGTGACAACCTAGTGAAATACTCGGGGAACATATCCCTATCTTGAGGTCTATCATTATATAGAATTCCTAGGTGGTGGTTTTTAGGATGAATAAACTCTGGCAACCCTCTTATTTCAAATGAATATCCACCACCAAACCCTATATCGGAAAATGTTTTTTCATTCGGGTGGGTAATCATTGCACTATCATTGTTTAAACTAACATAATGGTCGTGCTCGAAATGTATCCACCTCTCTTTTCCACCATGGAAAAAATATTTAGATGCTAGAATGTAAGTGCTTTTAGGATGTTCTTTTTCAATTTTTAACTTCTCAATTTCTGAATGGTATACGATTATAGAATCTTTATTGATTAGGTGATTAAATTCCGTAAGCAACTCTAAAGGGATCCATGCCAGTTTAGACATACTATAAGTACAGCGGGTGTTCCAAAAGTATAATATAAAATCTAAATTAGCATGGCTTGATATAAAGAAGTGCTCACCATCATCAAAATATCTATTCTTATTATAATTTATCGCATAAATGCTGCCACCAGAACTATAAGCCCCTCCTATCCTATTTGATAAGTTGTTAAATTTAGTATCTAAGTTGAATAAATCAATCTCGGATTTTGTTATATTGTTAATGCAATTTATTTGTACATCTTGGAATATTGATGGGGAACGCTTAAGTTGTACATAGTCTTTTTTACCAATAAAACCATAATTCAATGAGTGAAAAAGGGATTTTGCCGAGCTGTTAATTTCAGAGTTTGCAAAAACATTTTTTGGCATTAATAATGGGTCTTTGCTTAACAGATAGGGTTTGCCTGTGAATGTGAATAATGGCGAGCCGAATTTATGTAAGTTAAAACCTTTCTGACTAGAGTTGAACGTTTCTGTATTGAAAAATTCGGATAAAAATTCATCATCGGCATCTGAGAAGTTAATTATTACATCAGGATCGAATGTGTTTATGAATTCAGATGTTGTGGTGTTATATGTTTCTTTATGGTCTTGAAGAATTAAGTTATTTATCCCATCTATCTCACACATTAAAACTGTAGTGATTTCAAAGAAAGTTTCAAAGTCATTGGGGTTAATAATAAATAGTTTTCTAATAGGTCTAATTTTTGTTGTGACGAAGTTATCCGGCATTTGTTACCTCAGAAGTAATTAATTAAATTTAGTCAATTGATTAGGATATTACTACCTCACCCCACCATGCCATTAGTTTTTTTCGTTGTTCTAGATAAGTTGAGCGATTATAAGCTTTCCTCACTTCATTTTTATCGCTATGCGATAATGCGGCCTCTATCACATCAGTATTAAAACCAGCCTCATTCATAGCAGTGCTGGCGATTGAACGTAATCCATGAGCAACAAGCTTTCCTCCGTACCCAATACGTTTCAATGCAGCATTTGCAGTCTGGCTGTTCATTGGCTTATGTGGATCATTACGACTTGGAAACACATGCTCACGCCTGCCACTGATAGGATACATGATTTCTAATATCTCTAGTGCTTGGTCTGACAGTGGAACAGTGTGATCGCGTTTAGCTTTCATACGTTCTGCCGGGATACACCACTCACGTTTCTCAATATCGATCTCAGCCCATGCGGTTGCTGAGGCTTCAGCAGGACGTATAAGCGTAAGTAGCTGCCACTCAAGTAAGCAACGGGTTGGGATTGATAGATTGCTCATTGAGATAGTACGCATCAGCTTAGGCAGTTCTTCTGGCCGTATAGTTGGCATATGCTGCTTCTTAGGCCGTTCGAATGCGTTACCAATACCAGAGGCCGGGTTAGCATCAATCAATCCAGTATTGACGGCGTAGATCATGATTTCGTTGATGCGTTGCACTAATCGGCGAACGGTCTCTAATGCGCCACGAGCCTTGATAGGTTCCAGCACTTGGATCAGCAAACGCGCTTTGATGTCCTGAACTGGAACATTCTCGATAGATGGCAGTATGTCCTTCTCCAGAGAACGCCAGATGTCTTCAGCATGCTTAGCGCTGACGCTGACCTGTTTCAATGCGAACCATTGCTTTGCCACGTTCAGGAAAATACTTTCTTGGGCTACCTGCTTCTGTTCCGCTTCTTCTGCCTCTTTAGCCTGTGGGTCAATGCCTCTCGCCAGTATCGCGAGCTTTTCGGCACGTATTTGCCGAGCATCGGCAAGTGACAGGGCAGGGTAGGCACCGAGGCTAACCATAGTCCGTGAACTAGTGCCGGGGCGGAGGTAGCGGAATCGCCATAATTTCTTGCCGGTAGTTTTGACTAACAGGAACAGGCCATCGCCGTCATGCAGAGTGAGGTCTTTCTCGAGGGCTTTGGCTTTTTGTACTTCGGTATGTGTGAGGGGGCGTGTAGTCCGCGCCATATAAGGATTCTTCCATAATTGGTATACGTTTATGGCATACATTTTAACGTATACCTAAACGTATACCAATAAATCCCGGATTTAGCTGGATGTTCTCGGACTGCTACAGACACAAAAAAGCCCGCAAACCTAGGTGGGATGCGGGCTTTCCGTACTTCTCCGGACTTATCTGGTAATACCCGGATCATCATTTGGTGGAGCTGGGGGGATTTGAACCCCCGTCCGAAATTACTACACCGTCGGCACTACATGCTTAGTCCAATCATTACATTCGCCGGTCAGCTGCGGATGGACACGCCACTAACAAACTAGCCTGATTGGGTTTAACGCTTCAGCCCCAGGCAGGACATCCACGCGATCTCTTTTGGGTTTGACCTCTCTTGATCCCCGTCCTAAGAGCGGAGGCTAGGGAGAGAGGGAATCTTCAGTTTCTTAGGCTGATTAAGCTGCTAAAGCAGCAGATTCGAATTGCGAGTCGTTTGCAATTATTTTTTTTGCGGCTTTTTACGAGGCCAACCGCCCCTCGGCATGCTCCTAAGGCCTCACAATCCCGTCGAATCCAGAATCAGCCCCAAGTAACTTTGTTCAGTATACCAGAAGTTTAACCCGTTAAGCCAGAGGCTTATCGGTTGGCATGCTTCATGATACGGGATTTCGCCGTCTGCCATTCACGATCTTTGATGTCATCGCGTTTATCGTGTTCTTTCTTGCCTTTGGCTACGCCGATCTTGATCTTGGCCCAGGCATTTTTCCAATACATGGACAAGGCAACCACGGTGTAGCCGTCGCGGTTTACGCGGCCGAGCAGTGAGTCCAGCTCACGTTTTTTCAGCAGCAATTTACGGGTACGTGTCGGATCGCATACCACATGCGACGAGGCTACGTTGAGCGGTGAGACGGTGGCCCCAAACAGATAGGCTTCACCATCGCGGAAGGTCACGTAGCTGTCGCTAATGTTGGCTTTGCCGGCACGCAGCGATTTTACTTCCCACCCTTGCAAAGACAGGCCCGCCTCGAACTCTTCTTCAATGAAGTATTCGAAACGCGCTCGCTTGTTCTGCGCAATGGTGGCGGAACCGGGTTTGTGTGCTTTTTTCTTTGTCATAGTTTGTTCATTATACTGGATGATTCGACGAAAGAAATCCTTTACCGCTCAGCACCTGCGCAATTTTTCGCATTTTTGGCCCTCGCGTTGCATAGCAGATTTTTTGTTTGGCGATAGATAAATGGTATTATCTGTATGTTTTGTGTCTCACAGGAAATGATATGCCCCAGATCAGTCGGTCTGCGTTAGTGCCATTCAGCGCCGAGCAGATGTATCAGTTGGTTAACGATGTTCACTCTTACCCCGATTTTCTGCCAGGTTGCACCGGCAGCCGGGTGATTGACGCGTCCAACAATCAAATGACCGCCGCGGTTGACGTTGCCAAAGCCGGTATCAGCAAAACCTTCACTACGCGCAATACGCTGCAGGATAACCAGAGCATCAATATGCAACTGGTTGATGGCCCGTTCCGCAAGCTGATGGGGGGCTGGCAGTTTACGCCGCTGAGCCCGGAAGCCTGTAAGGTTGAGCTGCACCTGGATTTTGAATTTACCAACAAACTGATTGAGCTGGCGTTCGGCAAGGTGTTCAAAGAGCTGGCCGGTAACATGGTGCAGGCCTTCACCCAGCGGGCGAAAGAGGTTTACAGTGTCTGATATTCGGGTGGAGGTGGTTTACGCCTTGCCGGAGCGTCAGTATCTGCGCAAGGTTACGCTGGCGGAAGGCAGCAGCGTTGAGCAGGCCATCATGGCCTCCGGCTTGCTGGAACTGCGTGGTGACATTGACTTGCAAAGCAATAAAGTGGGCATCTACAGCCGCCCGGCCAAGCTGGGTGATGCGCTAAACGATGGCGACCGGGTAGAAATTTATCGCCCCCTGATTGCAGACCCTAAAGAACTGCGTCGGCAACGGGCAGAGAAAGCAAAAAAATAAGGCGCTGAATGCGCCTTATTTTTTATCAGAATTTTATCTTCCGAGTTGCAGCCTGTTACTGTCATGAAGAACCTGAATCGCCCCTCACGGGCCGGACGATAGCTCCTGCGCTGATTACTTGGTCAGCGCCGGTTTGTTCTGAATATCGGTCAACACGCCCGCGCTATCAAAGGTCAGCGTCAGGGTTTGCTGGGTGATATCTTCATGGCCAGGTTGCTGGCGGAATACATAGAACCACGTCTGAGTACCGAACGGATCCTGTAACATTGGGGTACCCAATGTATAAGCGACCTGTTGCTGGGTCATACCTTTTTGGATTTTGGCCACGTCGGTCGACGTCAGGTAGTTCCCTTGGTTGATGTCAGGCCGGTAAACCACCTTCTCAAAAGTAGAACAGCCTGCAGTCAGCATCACAAGAACCACAGCGGCAGCAGCCAGCGTTTTACAGCGCATAGTAATCACATTCCTTTAGGGCATAGGATGCCGATGATAATAGACCTTGCAGCAGTTGGAAACCTTTATACCCTTCATCTTTCAAGTTGTAGCAGCGTTGCCTTCCCTCGCTCACCCCAGTCACTTAGTTGACTAAGCTCCTGGGGATTCTCTCGGTTGCCGCCTTGCTACAGCTTGAAATCTATTGGGTGTACCCTTCATCTTTCAAGTTGCTGCTGCGATTGCTTCACTCTCGCACCTCAGTCACTTAGCTGACTAAGCGGCTGAGGGATGGGGTGGTTGTCGCCTTACCGCACCTTGAAATCTGCCGGGTAAACAGCGCCAAAGTCAGACCTCGGAAAAGTGAAAAAGTTGAGCTTTTTTATGCGGCCAGCAGTTCTTTCGCGTTTGCCAATGTGTTGCGGGTGACTTCGCTGCCGCCAAGAAGGCGCGCCAGCTCCTGCAAACGGGCACGTTTATCCAACGGCGACATCTGCGTCTCGGTTTCCGTGCCGTCGGTCTGCTTGCTGACAAACAGATGCTGATGCCCGCACCCCGCGACCTGCGGCAGGTGGGTGACGCACATTACTTGTGTAGACTCCCCGAGCTGGCGAAGCAGGCGGCCCACGATGGCGGCGGTCGGGCCACTGATACCCACGTCCACTTCGTCGAAAATCAGCGCCGGGGTTTCCATCTTGCGGGCAGTGATGACCTGAATTGCCAGCGCGATGCGAGACAATTCGCCGCCGGACGCCACTTTAGCCAGCGCCTGCAGCGGTTGCCCCGGGTTGGTGGACACGCAGAACTCGGTGCGGCTTGCCCCTTCGGCGCTCAAATATTGGGGCTCGAAGCGCACATCGATGTTGAATTTGCCGTGTGGCATAGAGAGCGCCTGCATGCTGTCGGTAATCAGCGTGGTCAGTTCGGCGGCGTAATGCTGGCGTTTCTGGTGCAATTGTTCCGCCAGAACCAGCGCCTGCTGATGGTGCAGGGCGACCGCTTCGTTAAGGTGCTCGTGGTCGCTTTCCTGTTGCGACAGCAATTGTTGCTCATCGAGCAACTGCTGGTGTAGCTGCGGCAGTTCTTCTGGCGCTACGTGATGTTTGCGCGCCAGGTTGATTTGCCGCGACAGGCGCTGTTCCAGTTCATGCAGGCGGTTGGGATCGAGATCCATGCGATCGGCATAGTGGCGCAATTCATCGCTGGCCTCGCTGATCTGGATTGAGGCTTCTTCCAGCATGTTCAGCAGTTCGCCGAGTTTTTCATCCATGCCGACCAGCTCCACCAGCAGATGTTTGGCGGTGTAGAGCTGGCTGAGCATGTTGTGTTCTTCGTCATCGGCCAGCAATTGCAGCGTTTGCTGGCTAAGGGTCAGCAACTGGCCGCTGTTGGCCAGGCGCTTGTATTCCGCGTCTGTTTGTTCAAATTCACCGGCCTGCGGGGCGAACTCATTCAGCTCTTTCAACTGATATTGCAGCAGCTGTTTGCGTGCGTCGCGCTCAAGGGACTGTTGTTGGTGATGAGCCAGTTCGCGGCAGCTTTGGTGCCAGCGCTGGTAAGCTTGTTGCATTTGCGCCAGCAGAGCGGGTTCGTCCGCATAGGCGTCCAGCAGTTGCTTTTGATGCTCGGGTTTGAGCAACAGCTGATGAGCATGCTGGCCGTGGATTTGAATCAGGCATTGGCCAAGTTCGCGCAGTTGCGAAAGCGGCACGGCGGTGCCATTGATAAAGCCGCGCGAGCGGCCGTCTGCGTTGATCACCCGGCGCAGCAAGCACTCATTGCTGTCGTCCAGCTGGTTCTGCTCAAGCCATTGGCGGGCGGAAGGGGTATCCGCCAGAGAGAAGCGCGCGCAGATATCGGCACGGGCGGCCCCCAGGCGCACCACATTGCCGTCGGCGCGGTTGCCGAGGCACAGGCCCAGCGCGTCGATGGCGATGGATTTGCCGGCGCCGGTTTCACCGGTAATCGCCGTCATACCCGGTTGAAAATCAATCTCCAACTCACGAACGATAGCAAAATTGCTGATGGTCAATTGCGCCAGCATGGGAACCTTCCTGTGTATAAACACATAACTGTAGTTTCATACAGTATAAACTGGTTTTATATACAGTAAAGTAGCTGGCGACGTTTTTAGAACAATTTTTTTGACCAGCCGAGCTTTGTGCTTAACGTATTGAAATAGCTGTAGTCCTTTGGATGAATAAGATTCAAATGGAAATCACTGCGGCGTATCAATACCTCTTCGCCTTCCTGGATAGGCAGCGCGATCTGGCTGTCGCAGCTGATTTCCAGATCGCTGCCGATCTGCGAAAACTTCAGCCGAATGGTGCTGTTGCCGTTGATCACCAGCGGGCGGGCGGAAAGGGTGTGCGGGAACATCGGCACCAGCGCAATGGCCTCCAGCGAAGGCGTCAGGATCGGCCCGCCGGCGGAGAGCGAGTAGGCGGTCGACCCGGTCGGCGTGGCGATAATCAGCCCATCGGAACGTTGCGAGAAGGCGAAACGATCGTCGATGTACACTTCGAACTCGATCATGTGCGCCACTTTGCCGGGGTGCAACACCACTTCGTTGATGGCGGTGCTGATGCGGCACTGCTGGTTCTCTTTGTGCACGATGGTTTCCAGCAGGAAGCGCTGTTCATCGATGTATTCGCCTTCCAGCACGTCGGCCAATTGCTGCAGGGCGTTGTCGGGGTCGAGATCGGTCAAAAAACCGAGATTGCCGCGGTTTACGCCGATCACTTTAATATCGTAACGCGCCAACACGCGCGCTGCGCCGAGCATATTGCCGTCGCCGCCGACCACCACGGCCAGGTCGGCTTTCTGGCCAATGTCTGCCAGGCTGCCGGTCACGACGTCTTTCAGGCCCAAATCCTGGGCTATCTGCCGTTCAAGCATCACCGAGTAGCCTCGGGCGACCAACCAGTGAAACAACATCTCATGCGTTGCCAGCGCTGAAGGGTGGCGCGGGTGACCCACAATGCCAATACAGGCGAATTTCTTATTCATTGCTGTGATTTTCCTCACCGGGACGAGTTTATGCCCCACATTGTGACCGGTTGACTTGAAACCCCGGTTTTGATCCCCATAATAAGCCAAGTTGCGAGATTAATGCTAAAACGCGGAGATATTCATGAGTAGTAAAGAACAGAAGACGCCAAACGAGCAAGTCTCGGAAGAAATGGACCAGCAGGAAGTTTTGCCGGAAGTGGCTGAGGGCGTCGATCTGCGGGATGCGCGCATTGCCGAGCTGGAAACTCAGCTGGCTGAATCCCAGCAGCATGAACGCGACAGCCTGCTACGCGCCAAAGCGGAAATGGAAAACGTTCGCCGCCGTACCGAGCTGGATATCGAGAAAGCGCACAAATTTGCGCTGGAGAAATTCGCGGGCGACTTGCTGCCGGTGATTGATAACCTGGAGCGCGCGCTGGATCTGGCGGATAAAAGCAATCCGGAACTGACGGCAATGATCGAAGGCATCGAACTGACGCTGAAATCCTTGCAAGACGCAGTGAGCAAGTACGGTATCGAAATCGTCGGCGACATCAACGTGCCGTTCAACCCGGACGTGCACCAGGCGATGAGCCTGATGGAGTCTGCCGATCACCAGCCGAACCACGTAATGATGGTGATGCAGAAAGGCTATACGCTGAATGGCCGCCTGCTGCGCCCGGCGATGGTTGCGGTTTCCAAAGCCAAGGCTTAAGCGGAATTAAGTAAGGAAAAGGCACCTGCGGGTGCCTTTTTTGCGTCTGGACTTTGTCTGAGTTATGCCTGCGGCAGTTGCGGCAGCCAATCGATAGGTTTCAGCCCCTGCTGTTCCAGCAGTTGGTTGGCCTGCGAGAAATGGCGGCAGCCGAGGAAGCCGCGGTGGGCCGAGAGCGGCGAAGGGTGCGGCGCTTTCAGCACGTGGTGGCGCTTCCTGTCGATAATGTTGCCTTTCTTCTGGGCATGCGAGCCCCACAGCAGAAACACCACGCCTTCGCGGTTGTCGTTCAGCGCGGCGATCACTCTATCCGTAAAGGTTTCCCAACCCAGTTTGGCGTGGGAATGCGCCTGGCCACGTTCAACGGTCAATACCGTGTTCAGCAGCAGTACGCCCTGTTCCGCCCAGCTTTGCAGGCAGCCGTGGCTTGGCCGTTCAAACCCCGGGATATCCGTCGCCAATTCTTTATACATATTCACCAGCGAAGGGGGTGCCGGCACGCCGGGCAGCACCGAGAAAGACAGACCGTGGGCTTGATTTGGGCCGTGATAAGGATCCTGGCCGAGGATCACCACTTTCACGTCTGCCAGTTCGGTGTAGCGGAAGGCGTTGAACACGTCTTTCTGTGGTGGATAAATGGTCTTACCGGCCTGACGTTCAGCGGCAACAAAGGCAAGCGTTTCATGAAAATAGGGTTGCTCTTTTTCCTTGCCGATGACGTCATGCCAGGTGAGAGGGGTGGACATAAACGCTCTCCTTTGTTTTCGTTAACAATTCACTAGCCCTAGCTTACCGTTTACCTTCACACAGTGAAACCCGCTTTTGCCGTTGGACTACCTATCTTGGTACAAGGATTTTTTAAAATTTACAAAAATAATTGTTTTCGACGGTATGGGGAAAATTGACATAAAACAGAAACTTGCCCCTTCACTATGTATGGGTAACCCATAAGAATTGATTTTAATCAAAGAATTGCTCCGACCAGGCTGGTATACAGAACAATAAGACAACAATGGTTTTACCAAATGGCCGAAACCAACATTGAATTTTCTCACGAAAGAGAATTTTTCGTCCTTGTACGGAGGCAACAAAATGATTACTGGTATTCAAATCACTAAAGCGAACGACCAGGCGCTGGTGAACTCTTTCTGGCTGTTGGATGATGAAACGTCAGAAGCCCGCTGCGTTTGCGCTAAAGCCAACTATGTCGAAGATCAGGTTGTGCCGGTCAACGATCTGGGCCAGATCGAGTACCGTGAAGTGCCGCTGGAAATGCAGCCAACCGTGCGCGTAGAGGGTGGCCAACACCTGAACGTGAACGTACTGCGCCGCGAGACACTGGAAGATGCGGTCAAGCACCCGGAAAAATACCCGCAGCTGACCATTCGCGTGTCCGGCTATGCGGTGCGCTTCAACTCGCTGACGCCAGAACAGCAACGTGACGTGATCGCACGTACCTTTACTGCCAGCCTGTAATTACCGGCGCAGTCACTGAGGGAGCTTCGGCTCCCTTTTTTATTGCTTGCCGGCCAGTAAACTGAACCCGGATCACATTCCTCGCAAAGATAATCGTCTGCATTACAGAACTGCTCCGACCTGCCGATAGCTACTTTGGCACCCGTATTGGGTGCGGCATTGATAAGCCTATCGACAAGGAGTCGGCATGAGTATGTCTTTGAGTTTTACCTCTGCGGTTAACCCTGCGACCATTCAATCCCCTGTAGCGCGTGCGGCACTGCAACCGGAGAGTTCATCGGAGCCCGTCGAATCACCGGTGGCCGGGGCCGCTGCGACCACGCTTTCACCGAATAACCTGAATACCCGGAACCTGCTGAACGCGCTGGTGAGCGATATGTCGGCTGCCGCGCCGGCCGCTACGCCCCAAGGGGTAACGCGCGGCCAGCAGCCACAACAGGGAGATTATACGCTCGCGTTACTGGCTAAAGACGTTTACAGCCTGAACGGCCAGGGTGTGGAAGGATTCAACCGCCTGAGCGACAGCGCGCTGCTCGGCGCGGGTATTGATCCCGCCAGCCTGCATGATGCGGCGTCGGGTTTTCAGGCCGGTATTTATAGCGACAACCAACAGTATGTCCTGGCCTTTGCCGGCACCAATGACATGCGCGATTGGCTGAGCAATGTGCGGCAGGCGACCGGTTACGATGATGTGCAGTACAATCAGGCTGTCGCGGTAGCTAAAGGCGCCAAGGCGGCGTTTGGAGATGCGCTGGTGATTGCCGGTCATTCTCTCGGCGGCGGGCTGGCGGCAACGGCGGCGCTGGCGACCGGTACTGTGGCGGTCACTTTCAACGCGGCGGGCGTCTCCGACTATACATTAAACCGTATGGGCATCGATCCGACGGCGGCTAAGCAGGATGCGCAAGCCGGCGGTATTCGCCGCTACAGCGAACAATACGACATGCTGACCGGGACGCAGGAATCCACTTCGCTGATCCCGGATGCCATCGGGCATAAAATTACCCTGGCCAATAACGATACCCTGAGCGGCATTGACGACTGGCGACCGAGTAAACATGTGGATCGCAGCTTGACCGCACACGGCATTGATAAGGTCATCAGTTCGATGGCGGAGCAAAAGCCGTGGGAGATGAAGGCCAATGCCTGAAAGGCGTCGGATTAGGCAGACGTTGATTATCGTCGTGCTGGCGCTGATAGTGGTCGCCGGCTTGCTGATTATGGCTAAGGAACAACAGATGAATCAGTCTATTTCCCCGTTCGCCGGGCGCGGCAATCAGGCGCTGGCGCAGGCGGTGATGCGCGGTGATACGCAGGGCATTGCCGAACAGGCAACACGGCCGCGTTTGAGTGAGCAGGGCGATCGCCAGGTCACGCTGCTTCAATGGGCGATTCTCTCGCAGCAACCGCAAAGCCTAAGTTCGCTGCTGGAGCTGGGGGCTGATGTCGCCGTGCCGGGGCTGGAGGGGAACAGCGTGCTGCATACCGCCGCAACGGTGCGGGATCCGCAGTATTTGCGGCTGCTGCTGGCGCATGGCGTACCGGTTAACCTGCGCAATGCGGTGAACGGGGCGACGCCGCTGTCCGCTGCGGTACTTGCGGGGCGTGAGGAGCAATTACGGTTGCTGCTGGCAGCCGGGGCGGATACCACGTTGAGCGATAGATTGGGGGATGCGCCCTTGCACGCGGCGGCGAAAATCAATGCGCCGCAGTTGGCGTTGATGTTGCTGCAGGCGGGAGCGGACGGCAAAGCCCGTAACCGGCAAGGCCAGACCTTCCAGTTCTATTTCTCACTGACGCCTGCACACCTGCAGAGCGAAGAGATGCGCGATCGTTATCGGCAACTGGATGTCTGGTTAAAATCCCATCACCAGGCGACGCATTACGCATCGCCGTAATGGGGACATAAAAAAACGCCTTCAGGTGAGTGAAGGCGTTTTTTATTCACCGCGGCAGCATTATTTAGCGCCGTTGCTCTCAGGCTTGGCCTTTGGCTGGCGACGTTTGCCCACGTTTTTCGCATCGCGATGACGTACTTTCACCTTGGCTTTTTCTTTGTTCTTTTCTTTGTCTTCCGCACGTTTGGCCAGCACCTTCTTCGAAGGTTTGCCGTTGCTCTTTTCGCTTGGCACTTTGGTTGACGGACGCAGCTCGTCGATCACCCGCGCTTTCAGCGGTTCGTTCAGGTAACGGCCGACTTTGCCCAACAGCAGATGATCGTGCGCCTCAACCAGAGAAATCGCGGTACCTTTGCGCCCGGCACGGCCGGTGCGGCCGATGCGGTGCAGATAGGTGTCCGCAGTACGCGGCATGTCGAAGTTGAACACGTGGGTGATATCCAGGATATCCAGACCACGGGCAGCGACGTCGGTGGCGACCAGCACGTTGACGCGGCCGTCCATCATGCGTTTTACCGCTTCGTTGCGCTTGGCCTGCACCATTTCGCCTTCGAGATAGCAGGTGTTGATGCCAGCCTCGCGCAGCCAGGCCGCCAGCTCGTGCACGCGCTCGCGTTTACGGACGAAGATCACGGACTTCAGCACGTCCGGCTGTTGCAGCAAATGCACCAGAATGGCGGTTTTGTGCTGCACGTCGTCGGCACGGTAGTACCACTGCAGGATCTTTTTGCGTTCGCGGCGTGAAGGGTCAGCTTCAATTTCCACCGGCTCTTTCAGAATGCGCTCGGCGAATTCGCGGATGGCATCGCCTTCCAGCGTCGCGGAGAACAGCAGGGTCTGGTTGCGCCAGCGGGTTTCGGCGGAAATGGTTTCGATATCCTGCGCGAAGCCCATGTCCAGCATGCGGTCGGCTTCATCGAGGATCAGCGTTTCTACCGCGCGGCAGTCGAAGTTTTCTTCTTTGATGTATTGCAGCAGACGACCGGTGGTGGCGACCACCACGTCCTGGTTTTCGCTGAAGACTTCCGCGTGGTTCATATAGGCGACGCCGCCGGTGATGGTGGCGATATCCAGCGAAGTATGGGCAGCCAGTTCACGTGCCTGGTCGGCTACCTGCATCGCCAGTTCGCGCGTCGGGGTGAGGATCAGTACGCGCGGTGGGCCGGACTTCTTGCGTGGAAAGTCCAGCAGATGCTGCAATACCGGCAGCAAAAATGCGGCGGTCTTGCCGGTGCCGGTTGGCGCCGAACCCAATACGTCGCGCCCATCCATCGCAGGTGGGATAGCCTCGGCTTGAATGGCGGTCGGGCGTTCGTAGCCTTTATCGCTCAGGGCTTTTATCAGGCGTTCATCGAGATCGAGTTCGGAAAAATTGGTTGCTGTCATGGTCTACCTCTACTTGGGGCGCCGATTATAGACGGGTTGGCCGCGTTCTTCACCTATTTAAGCGGAAAGCAGCTCTTTTCCCACAAATCAGATTGCCTTATGCTACGCCAGTTTTGTATCCAGGTGGTTATTGTGAGCAATCAATCGAAAGCAAATTTTACCCCGCGTCGCGGCGGTTTTACCTTCAAACAATTTTTTGTCGCTCACGATCATTGCGCAATGAAAGTGGGCACCGACGGCGTGCTGCTCGGCGCCTGGGCACCGCTGGCGCAGGCGCGGCGGGTGCTGGATATCGGCAGCGGCAGCGGGCTTATTGCGCTGATGCTGGCGCAAAGATCGGCCGATAACGTACTGATCGATGCGGTGGAGTTGGACGAAGCCGCCGCCGAACAAGCGCGTGACAACGTGCTGGCATCCCCGTGGCCGCAGCGCATTCGGGTGCATGCGCAGGATATTCACCATTTTGCCCGGCATCATGCGGGTGAGTATGACCTGATCGTCAGCAACCCGCCGTATTTCGAGCCGGCGGTCGCCTGCCGCGATCAGGCGCGCCACAATGCGCGCTATACCGAAACCCTGACTCACGATGCCTTGCTGGCAAGCGCTGAGCGGCTGATCGCCGAGCGGGGCGCTTTTTGCGTGGTGCTGCCGCATGATATTGGTGAGGCATTTGAAAGTAATGCGCACCGGAGTGGCTGGCATACTGCACAGCGATTGAACGTCAGCGACCGTGCCGATACGCCGCTGCACCGGGTGTTGTTGGTGCTGACGCGTCAGCCGGTCGAAGAAAAAACGGAGCAAAGCCTGGCGATTAAACAGGCCGACGGCAGTTACACCGATGATTTCCGCCGCCTGATTACCGATTTTTATCTTTTTTACTGAAACCGCCAAGGCGTCGGCGTCCTGGCGGTTTCAATCACGGCTGCAGGATGGTCGGCAGCGCTTCCGGCAACATATCCGGATAGTCCAGCGTATAGTGCAGCCCGCGGCTTTCTTTGCGTTCCATGGCGCTGCGAACGATCAGTTCCGCTACCTGCACCAGGTTACGCAACTCCAGCAGATTGTTGGAAATACGGAAGTTGGCGTAGTACTCATCGATTTCAGCTTGCAGCGTATTGATGCGGCGCAGCGCGCGCTCCAGCCGTTTAGTGGTGCGCACGATCCCGACATAGTCCCACATGAATAGCCGCAGCTCATGCCAGTTGTGCTGAATCACCACCCGCTCGTCCGCATCGTCTACACGGCTTTCATCCCATTGCGGCAACTGTTTCGCCAGCTTGATAAACGGCAGGCGCAGTTTGATGTCCTCCGCCGCCGACCAGCCGTAGACCAGGCATTCCAGCAGCGAGTTGGACGCCATGCGGTTGGCGCCGTGCAGGCCGGTGTAACTGACTTCGCCAATGGCGTAAAGCCCGTCCAGATCGGTACGGCCGTGCTGATCGACCATGACGCCGCCGCAGGTGTAATGCGCGGCGGGTACGATAGGGATCGGTTGTTTTGTCAGATCGAAGCCCAGCGTCAGCAGTTTCTCATGGATCATCGGGAAGTGCTGGGTAATGAATTCAGCCGGTTTATGGCTGATATCCAGATACATGCAGTCCGCGCCCAGGCGCTTCATTTCGTGGTCGATGGCGCGCGCTACAATGTCGCGCGGGGCCAGTTCGCCCCGCGGGTCAAAATCGGGCATAAAGCGGCTGCCGTCCGGCCGTTTCAGATAGGCGCCTTCGCCGCGCAGCGCTTCGGTCAGCAGGAAATTGCGCGCCTGCGGGTGGAACAGACAGGTCGGGTGGAACTGGTTAAATTCGAGGTTGGCGACCCGACAGCCGGCGCGCCAGGCCATAGCGATGCCGTCCCCGGACGAGATGTCCGGATTGGTGGTGTACTGATACACCTTGGCTGCCCCGCCAGTGGCCAGCACTACCGTTTTGGCGCGGTAGGTTTCCACCTGCTCGAGCTCGCGGTTCCAGACATAGGCGCCGACCACGCGGCGGGTGCCCGGCAGGCCGATTTTGTTCGAGGTGATCAGATCGACCGCGTTGCGGCGCTCCATCACGCAAATATTAGGGTGGGCGCTTGCTTTCCCTACCAGGGTGGTCTCTACTTCTTTACCTGTAGCATCGGCGGCATGCAGGATACGGCGGTGGCTGTGTCCCCCCTCGCGCGTCAGGTGATAATGTTCCTCGCCCTGAGCATTGACTTCGGTGTCGAACAAGACGCCCTGATCGATAAGCCATTGCACGCAGTGGCGCGCATTGCCGGCGATAAACTCAACGGCGTCCTTGTCGCACAGGCCGGCTCCGGCAATCAAAGTGTCATCAACGTGTGAGGCAATGCTGTCCGTCTCATCGAAAACCGCGGCGATCCCGCCTTGGGCATAAAATGTGGCGCCTTCGTTGAGCGGCCCCTTGCTGAGTACGGTAACCTTGCAATGCTGCGCGAGGCGCAGCGCCAGTGACAAACCCGCAGCACCGCTGCCGACGATCAAGACATCGCTAACATGTTCAGATGATGGTTGCATAACGTATGATGTGTGCAGAAGAAGAGTGAAATTCATGTTAGCCTAATTGTCCGGGCAAAAGCCACGGATTGGATGACATCAACAGAAAAAACAATGGCGATACGGAACTTCGTGTTCCGTATGAACTCCAAGCGAGTGCTTGCTCAGGAAAAGAATGTATGGCTGGCAGTACAATTTTACGCGTGGAGACGGATTTGGGGAGAATTTACCTCGGATGAGCGAGCAGTTAACGGATCAAGTTCTGGTTGAGCGGGTCCAAAAAGGCGATCAGAAATCGTTTAACTTACTGGTAGTGCGTTACCAGCATAAGGTTGCGAGCCTGGTTTCCCGATATGTACCGCAGGGCGATGTGCCCGATGTGGTGCAGGAGTCGTTCATTAAAGCCTATCGCGCACTGGAATCGTTCCGTGGGGATAGCGCTTTCTATACCTGGTTGTATCGAATTGCCGTGAACACGGCAAAGAATTATCTGGTTGCTCAGGGGCGTCGTCCGCCGTCCAGCGATGTGGATGCCAACGACGCTGAAAATTACGAAAGTGCGGGAGCACTGAAAGAAATTTCGAACCCTGAGAACTTAATGTTGTCAGAAGAGCTGAGACAGATAGTTTTCCGTACCATTGAGTCTCTCCCCGAGGATCTTCGCATGGCGATTACCCTCCGGGAGCTGGATGGTCTAAGCTACGAAGAGATAGCTGCCATCATGGATTGCCCGGTAGGAACCGTACGCTCGCGTATTTTCCGCGCCAGGGAGGCTATCGATAATAAAGTTCAACCGCTGATTCAACGTTAGCAATGGCGGACACAGGAAGGGTACTTAGGCATGCAGAAAGAAAAGCTTTCCGCTCTGATGGATGGAGAATCGCTCGACACTGAGCTGCTGAGCTCATTGTCAAATGACAGAGCGCTTCAACAAACCTGGCAGAGCTATCACCTGATACGCGACACACTACGGGGTGATATCGGACAAGTAATGCATCTCGATATCGCAGATCGTGTTGCTGCTGCACTTGAGAAAGAACCTGCTCGTCTGGTTCCTTCCGCAGTGCCGGAGTCTCAGCCGCAACCGCACACCTGGCAGAAAATGCCGTTCTGGGACAAAGTGCGCCCCTGGGCCAGCCAGATCACTCAGATTGGCATGGCCGCCTGTGTTTCGCTGGCGGTGATTGTAGGCGTACAGCAATACAATCAACCGGCAGCGCAGCCTGGCGCAGCTGAATCGCCGGCGTTTAACACCCTGCCGATCATGGGACAGGCGTCACCGGTTAGCCTCGGCGTACCGGCAGACAGTTTCTCCACCGGCAGCGGGCAACAGCAGCAGGTGCAGGAACAGCGCAAACGTATTAACGCCATGCTGCAGGATTATGAATTGCAACGTCGTTTGCATTCCGATCAGCTGCAGCTTGAGCAAAGCAACCCACAACAGGCTGCCGTTCAGGTTCCCGGAACCCAGTCTTTAGGAATGCAACAGCAGTAATGAAGCAACTTTGGTTCTCCGTCTGTCTATTGACGGGCAGCCTGCTCTACTCAAGCATCGCCCCGGCGCAGCCCACTGCGTCCGGGGCGTTGTTACAACAGATGAGCAGTGCCAGCCGTTCACTCAATTACGAACTCGCCTATATCAGCATCAGCAAGCAGGGGATTGAGTCGCTGCGTTACCGCCATGCGGTAATCGACAAGCAGCCACTGGGTCAACTTTTGCATATGGATGGGCCGCGCCGCGAAGTATTGCAGCGCGGTGAGGGCATTAGCTATTTTGAGCCAGGTCTGGAGCCCTTTACGCTGTCTGGCGATCATATCGTCGATGCGTTGCCGGCTATCGTCTACGCCGATTTTGACCGCCTGGCGAAATATTACGATTTCATCTCTGTCGGCAGCACCCGAATCTCCGATCGCCCCTGCGAGGTGATCCGTGTGGTTGCGCGTGATGGTTCGCGCTACAGCTATATCGTCTGGATGGATGTGGATACCAAGCTGCCGCTGCGGGTGGATTTACTCGATCGTGATGGCGAAACGCTGGAGCAATATCGGGTGATTTCGTTTGTGGTGGGGCCGGAAGTGCAAGGCGTGATGCAGGGGCTGATCAAGGCTAATCTGCCGCCTTTGCTGTCGCTTCCTGCGGTAGACAACGTCAAACTGGGCTGGAGCACTGGCTGGTTGCCGGCCGGCGTGGATGAAGTGGCGCGTAATCGCCGTAAATTGCCGAACGTGACCGAACCCGTCGAGACGCGGCTATACAGCGATGGTCTGTTCAGTTTCTCGGTCAACGTCAGCCCGGCGGGCAGCGGTGCCGGTCAACAGTATTATCGCCAAGGGCGGCGTACTATTCAGACTGAAGTGCGTAACGGCAACGAGATCACCATCGTTGGCGAACTGCCGCCGGCGACGGCCAAGCGTATCGCTGACAGTATTTCCTTCAAGGTGTCACCACAATGATGAAAGAGTGGGCCACGGTGGTTTCGTGGCAACAAGGCGTAGCGTTGCTGCGCTGCGAACCTAAAGCCGGCTGCGGCAGTTGCAATGCCCGTTCGGGCTGTGGCGCGCGCGCGTTGAACGAACTGGTACCGGAAACCGAACATCAGTTGCAGGTGCGCATCGAGCAGCCGCTTGAGCCGGGGCAGCGGGTTGAAGTGGGTATCGCCGAAGGTAGCTTGCTGCGTTCGGCTATGCTGGTCTATCTGACGCCGTTGCTGGGTATGATGTTAGGCGGGAGCCTGCTGCAATATTGGATGGGCACCGATGCCTCCGCGGCGCTCGGCGCGCTGCTTGGCGGCGGCGCGGCCTTTATGTTGGCGCGTAGCCTGGCGCACCGCCTCGGCGAGCAGGCGAATTACCAACCCATAGTTCTGCAAATCGGTTTGCCGCCTGGGGCCATGCGCCTGCAGACGGACACTGAACCCCTGCGCTAAAACTGCTGCCGCGTCATCGCCGTATTATGATAGGCGGGGATGCGGTTGTAGATCATATGCTCCAGCAGCGCCATAAACAGATCGGCGCTTAGCAGCGAAAAATACCCGACCGTAAACAGCGCTTTGCCCTGATTATCCAGCAGGCGGATGATGCCGCGCTGCGTGTTATTCTCCAGCGTGCGGATCTGCTCAATCGGAATACTCCCCTGCGGCGTGATCAGCGCCGTAGCGCTCAGCCGCAGCGTTTGGGGCGTTTGCTTCTTGCGCTTGCCTGGCAGTAAATGGTTCAGCCAGAGGGCACTGCAGCTCAGATAGCTAAACGATAGCACTTCCCCCTGATAAAGCGCATTCAGCGCCTGTGGTCCACGCAGTTGGATTTGTTGGCTGATAATGACATCGGCCAGCCGCCAGGAATGGGACAGATTGCTGAACACTGTGCACCAAGGGTGTTCGGCAGAAGTACGAAATGCCATCACGTTGCACAGCCCGCCAAACAAGCGCCCACCGCGAAAACGATAAATATCGCCAATTTTTTCAAAGGGGATAAACCGTTCTTTGTGGTTATGGTCATTAATCACCCGAACGCCGTGCTCATACAGACGATAAGTCAGCGTTGGCCGCAGACAGTGGCGCAGCGCCAACAGACTGCTGCCGAGTAAAATAGTGGCTGCGCCGGTTTGCAGCAAGGTCAGTACCGCATTTTCATCCATGTTGCTCAGCAGCGGCAGCAACAGCAGCACCGCACCGACAGTTAACAGCAGCGCTGCCGCTGCCAGAATGCCCCAATTGACCTTGGAAAAATCGTGCCGGCTCAGCATTTGCCCTTTATCGATCATTACGCACCTTCCAATCAACGTACAGAGATATGCTGGTGAACTCCGGTGGGCATGCCGATGTAGTGCCCTGAATAATATTTTGTCGCGGAGTTCTGTCCCATTTCTATAGGAGGCTCCGAAGAGCGTATATGGGTATTTTCCGAAAGCCGGAGGGGCGGAATGCAATTCTAAGATGTTGATCCCAATATTATTTATTCAAGATTTAGGAAGGGGTTTATTGCGTTATCGGCGGTTATGTATTAGCGCCGAAGATGAAGGTATGCGCGGCACATGATTTCCGTTGATTCGGTGGTGCTGGCAGTGGTTTTTCATTCGTCGGCTTTTGTTAACATCTTCTTTCACAACCTGGAGCGCCGTGTAACACTAAAGTGCGCATAATAGAATGCCTTCACTGCACCGATCGCTAGGTTTTCAGTGTTGTGGCATGTAGAATGCAGCGATTCAGGCGGAAGACGGCCGAACCCATTCACTGTCGCTTTAGGTCCATACGGGTTTCTATAGGCGAGTAATTCAGAAATACCAAGGCAGAAAAACTTTTATAATGAAGCATATACGAAATTTCTCCATTATTGCCCATATTGACCACGGTAAGTCGACGCTGTCCGACCGTATTATCCAAATTTGCGGTGGCTTGAGCGAACGCGAAATGGCTGCGCAGGTGCTTGATTCTATGGATCTTGAGCGCGAACGTGGCATTACCATCAAAGCGCAGAGCGTAACGCTGGACTACAAGGCGACAGACGGTCAAACCTATCAACTCAACTTTATCGACACCCCAGGGCACGTTGACTTCTCCTACGAAGTTTCTCGTTCACTGGCTGCCTGCGAAGGCGCACTGCTGGTGGTGGATGCCGGGCAGGGCGTAGAAGCTCAGACGCTGGCCAACTGTTACACCGCGCTGGATATGGATCTGGAAGTGGTGCCGGTACTGAACAAAATTGACCTGCCGGCCGCCGATCCCGATCGCGCCGCGCAGGAAATTGAAGACATCGTTGGCATCGACGCCACCGATGCGGTGCGCTGCTCGGCCAAAACCGGCGTCGGCGTGCCGGAAGTTCTCGAACGCCTGGTGCGCGACATCCCACCGCCGGAAGGCGATCCTGAGGCGCCGTTGCAGGCCTTGATCATCGACTCCTGGTTCGACAACTATCTGGGCGTAGTTTCCCTGGTGCGAGTCAAGAACGGCACGATGCGCAAGGGCGACAAGATCAAGGTGATGAGCACCGGCCAGACTTATAACGCCGATCGTCTCGGGATCTTTACCCCGAAACGTGTCGATCGCGACGTGCTGAACTGCGGTGAAGTAGGCTGGCTGGTTTGCGCCATTAAAGACATCTTGGGCGCGCCGGTGGGCGATACCCTGACGTTGGCTCGTCAACCGGCAGACAAAGCGCTGCCAGGTTTCAAAAAAGTGAAGCCGCAGGTTTACGCAGGCCTGTTCCCGATCAGCTCGGACGATTATGAAGCCTTCCGCGACGCGTTGGGCAAACTGAGCCTGAACGACGCTTCCCTGTTCTATGAGCCAGAGAGCTCCACCGCGCTGGGCTTCGGCTTCCGCTGTGGTTTCCTCGGCCTGCTGCACATGGAGATCATCCAGGAGCGTCTGGAGCGTGAATACGATCTGGAGCTGATTACCACCGCCCCAACGGTAGTTTATGAAGTTGAAACCACCGGCAAAGAAACCATTTACGTCGACAGCCCGTCCAAGCTGCCGCCGCTGAACAATATCATGGAGCTGCGCGAGCCGATCGCCGAGTGTCACATGCTGATGCCGCAGGAATTCCTGGGCAACGTAATCACGCTGTGTATCGAAAAACGCGGTGTACAGACCAACATGGTCTACCACGGCAACCAGGTCGCGCTGACCTACGAAATCCCGATGGCGGAAGTGGTGCTCGACTTCTTCGACCGTTTGAAATCCACCTCTCGCGGTTACGCGTCGTTGGATTACAACTTCAAACGCTTCCAGACGTCCGACATGGTGCGTGTCGACGTGCTGATCAACAACGAGCGCGTGGATGCGCTGGCGTTGATCACCCACCGCGACAACTCGCAGTACCGTGGTCGTGAACTGGTGGAGAAGATGAAAGAGCTTATTCCGCGTCAGCAATTCGATATCGCTATTCAGGCCGCGATCGGCACCCATATCATCGCGCGTTCCACGGTGAAGCAGTTGCGTAAAAACGTTCTGGCTAAATGCTATGGCGGTGACGTCAGCCGTAAGAAGAAGCTGTTGCAGAAACAGAAGGACGGTAAGAAACGCATGAAGCAGGTCGGTAACGTTGAGTTGCCGCAAGAAGCGTTCCTGGCCATTCTGCACGTGGGCAAAGACAGCAAGTAACTGCGATAAGGTCGCGTAATTAGGGAGTTTGCATGGCGAATATGTTTGCCTTGATCCTGGCCATAGCTACATTGGTTACCGGGATCATATGGGCTTTTGAGCGCTTCAAATGGGCGCCGGCCCGCCGGCAGAAGATTGCGGCGGTGAATGCACAGGCTACGGGCGCAGTAGACGATAAAACGCTGGCGAAAGTGGCGAAGCAGCCAGGTTGGATCGAAACCGGCGCGTCGGTTTTCCCGGTATTGCTGCTGGTGTTTGTGGTGCGTTCGTTTATTTACGAACCTTTCCAGATCCCATCAGGTTCAATGATGCCGACGTTGTTGATTGGCGATTTTATTCTGGTGGAGAAATATGCCTACGGCATTAAAGATCCAATTACCCAGACCACGCTAATTGAAACCGGTCATCCGAAGCGCGGCGATATTGCGGTATTTAAATATCCGCTGGATCCGAAGTTGGATTATATCAAGCGCGTTGTCGGTCTGCCGGGTGACCGGGTGACTTACGATCCGGTTAATAAACGCGTGACCGTTCAGCCATCCTGTAATAACGGCCAGTCTTGCGAGACCGCACTGGCGGTGACATACAACGATGCGCAACCAAGCGATTTTGTACAGATGTTCAGCCGCAGCGGCATGGGCGAAGCCAGCAACGGTTTCTACCAGATCCCATTGAGCGATAACGTGCCGCAGGGCGGTATTCGCCTGCGCGAGCGCCAGGAAACGCTGGGCACTGTCTCTCACCATATTCTGACCGTGCCGGGCACGCAGGATCAGGTGGGCGCTTACTACCAGCAGCCGGGTAAGCAACTGGCGGAATGGGTTGTGCCGGCGGGGCATTACTTCATGATGGGTGATAACCGCGACAACAGCGCCGACAGCCGTTATTGGGGCTTCGTACCGGAGAAAAACCTGGTGGGTAAAGCCACGGCTATCTGGATGAGTTTTGAAAAGCAGGAAGGTGAATGGCCAACCGGCGTAAGGTTTAGCCGTATTGGTGGAATTCATTAATCACGCGTTTATAAACGCAGCATTATATTTCCACTCGTTGTAGAATACCTCCTCGAGCGATAAAAAGTTGGCTCCCTGTTGGGAGCCACTGCAAACGAAACAGCTTTGGATTGGCTTTCGGCGAAGCAGGCCTGTTCCGTATGCTGCAAGTTTTTGACGCATTCTTGATCTATTGGTAACTCATGAACCCCATCGTAATAAACAGGCTGCAGCGGAAGCTGGGCTACACTTTTCAACAGCAGGAGCTCTTACTGCAAGCGTTGACTCACCGTAGCGCCAGCAGTAAACACAATGAACGTCTTGAGTTTCTGGGTGACTCTATTCTTAGTTTTGTCATCGCCAATGCGCTCTACCATCGTTTTCCTCGCGTAGACGAGGGCGATATGAGCCGCATGCGTGCCACGCTGGTGCGCGGCAATACGCTGGCAGAGATGGCGCGCGAGTTCGACCTGGGTGAATGTCTGCGCCTCGGGCCGGGTGAGTTGAAAAGTGGTGGATTCCGCCGCGAATCAATCCTGGCGGATACGGTGGAGGCATTAATTGGCGGCGTGTTCCTGGATAGCGATATCCAAAACGTCGAACGACTGATTTTGGACTGGTATCGTAGCCGGTTGGACGAGATCAGCCCCGGTGATAAGCAGAAAGACCCGAAAACCCGCTTGCAGGAGTTTTTACAAGGTCGTCATCTGCCGTTGCCTTCTTATCTGGTGGTGCAGGTTCGCGGTGAGGCGCACGATCAGGAGTTTACTATCCACTGCCAGGTGAGTGGTTTGAGCGAACCTGTAGTGGGTACCGGCTCAAGCCGCCGTAAAGCCGAACAGGCAGCAGCGGAACAAGCGTTGAAAAAGCTGGAGCTTGAATGAGCGAAGAAAAACAATACTGTGGTTTTATTGCGATAGTCGGTCGTCCCAACGTGGGCAAATCCACGTTGCTCAACCAACTGCTGGGGCAAAAGGTCTCCATCACCTCGCGTAAACCGCAGACGACCCGTCACCGCATTATGGGTATCGACACCGATGGCGCCTATCAGGCTATCTACGTCGACACCCCGGGTCTGCATATCGAAGAAAAACGCGCCATCAACCGTTTGATGAACCGCGCGGCCAGCAGCTCAATCGGCGACGTAGAGCTGGTGATCTTCGTAGTAGAAGGCACTAACTGGACTGCCGACGATGAAATGGTGGTCAACAAGCTGCGCAGTCTGAAATGCCCGGTCCTGCTGGCGATCAACAAGGTCGACAACGTTACCGACAAATCCAAGCTGTTGCCGCACATTGCGTTCTTGAGCCAGCAGATGAATTTCCTCGACGTGGTGCCAATTTCTGCCGAAAAAGGCATGAATGTGGACACTATCGCCGCTATCGCGCGCAAGTTGCTGCCGGAAGCGGAACACCACTTCCCGGACGATTACATCACCGACCGCTCCCAGCGCTTTATGGCGTCGGAAATCATCCGTGAAAAGCTGATGCGTTTCCTGGGTGAAGAGCTGCCTTACTCGGTTACGGTCGAGATCGAACAGTTTGTGCCGAACGAGCGCGGTGGTTACAACGTGCACGGGTTGATTCTGGTCGAGCGCGAAGGCCAGAAGAAAATGGTCATCGGCAACAAAGGCTCGAAGATCAAAACGATCGGTATCGAAGCTCGCCACGACATGGAACAGATGTTTGAAACCAAAGTGCATCTGGAACTGTGGGTGAAAGTGAAATCGGGCTGGGCGGACGACGAACGTGCGCTGCGTAGCCTGGGCTATACCGACGACCTGAAGTAACTTCTCCAATGGACGGCTGGGAGCGCGCTTTCGTCCTGCATGGGCGACCGTACAGTGAAACCAGCCTGATGCTGGACATGTTCACGGAAGGTCATGGGCGGGTGCGCTTGCTGGCAAAAGGCGCGCGCAGCCGCCGCTCCAATCTAAAGGGTTGTCTGCAACCCTTTACTCCCCTGCTAGTGCGCTGGGGCGGCCGTGGCGAAGTGAAAACGCTGCGTAACGCCGAAGCGGTTTCTCTCGGTTTACCTCTCAGCGGCATGATGCTGTACAGCGGCCTGTACGTGAACGAACTGTTGTCGCGGGTGCTGGAGCAGGAAGCCAACTACTCGGTATTATTCTTCGACTATCTGCAATGTCTGCAGGCGCTGGCGGCGGAAGATATTTCCCCGGAGCAGGCGCTTCGTCAGTTTGAGCTCGCACTGCTGAATCACCTGGGCTATGGCCTTGATTTCCTGCACTGCGCCGGCAGCGGCCAGCCAGTGGACGATGGCATGACCTACCGTTACCGCGAGGAAAAAGGCTTTATCGCCAGCCTGGTGGTGGACCATTACAGCTTTACCGGCCGCGAGCTGCGTGCGCTGGCAGAGCGTCAGTTCCCCGATGCGCAAACCTTGCGTGCCGCCAAACGCTTTACCCGCATGGCGCTGAAACCCTACCTGGGCGGCAAACCGCTGAAGAGCCGCGAACTGTTTCGTCAGTTCGTCCGCAAGCAGCCGGATACGCCGGTCGACGACGCCTGACCTTTTCCCCTTTTGCGGCCCTGCGCCCGCGTGTAAACTGCTGGCACTGAAAATCGTTTTTAGAGGGTTGTCATGGCTGATTTGCTGCTGGGCGTTAATATCGATCACATCGCCACGTTACGTAACGCGCGCGGAACCCAATATCCGGATCCGGTTCAGGCGGCATTTATCGCCGAACAGGCGGGGGCTGACGGGATTACCGTGCACCTGCGTGAAGACCGCCGCCACATCACCGATCGCGACGTGCGTATCCTGCGTCAAACCATCCAGACGCGCATGAATCTTGAAATGGCCGTGACCGACGAAATGTTGGATATCGCCATTGAAGTGAAACCGCAGTTTTGTTGCCTGGTGCCGGAAAAACGTGAAGAGGTCACCACCGAGGGTGGGCTGGACGTTGCCGGGCAACAGGACAAAATGGCCGTGGCGGTTGAGCGTTTGACACAGGCCGGCATTTTGGTGTCGTTGTTTATCGACCCGGATCATCGCCAGATTGATGCGGCGGTGGCGGTTGGCGCACCCTATATTGAAATCCATACCGGCGCCTATGCCGAAGCCACAGGCGAGCTGGCGGTGAAGGCCGAGCTGCATCGTATTGCGGTCGCGGCTACCTATGCCGCCGGCAAGGGCCTGAAGGTCAATGCCGGTCATGGCCTGACTTACCATAATGTTCAACCGATAGCTGCGTTGCCAGAGATGTATGAACTGAATATCGGGCACGCCATTATCGGCCAGGCAGTAATGAGTGGATTGCCGGCAGCGGTTGCCGACATGAAATTGCTGATGCGGGAAGCGCGTCGCTAATGGCCGTACTGGGGCTGGGTACCGACATCGTTGAGATGGCGCGCATTGAAGCCGTGGTGGAGCGCAGCGGCGATCGCCTGGCACGCCGCGTGCTGAGCGCAGCCGAGTGGGAGGTGTATCAGCAGCATCAGCAACCGGTCCGCTTTCTCGCCAAGCGCTTTGCGGTGAAAGAAGCGGCCGCCAAGGCTTTCGGTACCGGCATCCGCAACGGGCTGGCATTTAATCAGTTTGAAGTTTTCAATGACGGTCTCGGCAAGCCGAACATTCGTCTGCACGCTCGCGCTGCGGAGTTGGCGCAGGAGATGGGCGTTACCGCCATCCACGTCTCGCTGGCGGATGAACGCCGTTACGCCTGTGCAACGGTCATTATCGAAGGGTAAGGCGGTATCGGCCGTAAAACAAAAGGGCGCCTGTTGGCGCCCTTGTCGATCGGAAGGTAGCGGTTACAGCCGATCGGCGTGATGCAGCATCACAAACTTGTCCCACAGCTGTTCGTTGCTTTCACTGTGCTGCGGGTTAACGATAATGGTGTTATCGATCGGGCATACCTGCTGGCAGGTTGGGATATCGTAATGGCCAACGCACTCGGTGCAGCGATCGGTGTCGATCTGGTAGATATCCTCCCCCATCGAAATGGCCTGATTCGGGCATTCCGGCTCGCACATATCGCAGTTGATGCATTTGCGTGTGATTAGCAGGGCCATGGTTTATCTCTCATCATTAATAGGGGTATTTTGCGCAGCGCGGATTATAACGTCTAAACCAGTTTTTTCACTAACTGTTCGCTGTGTTTGATACGGTCGCGGGCATGATCGAGATCGTGCTGAATCAAGGCCATGAACAGCAGGTCGGTGAGGGCGAACTGGGCGGTGCTGGAAGAAATAGCGGCGCTGCGGGTATTGGGTTCCTCTGCGATGGTATACAGGCAGTGATCGGCGCGTTGCTGCAGCCCGTTCGGCGAGAAACTGGTCAGCGCCAGCACCTTGGCCCCGGCCAGGCGGGCTTCCTCCGCCGCCAGGTTGATTTCCCGCCGTTCCCCGCTGAATGAGATCGCCAGCAGCAAATCCCGCTTGTCCAGTGCCTGTACTGCCGCCAGTTGGACGTGCATATCCGGCTCTGCTATCGCCATCACGCCAATTTTCAGCAGCTTGTAGGAGAAATCCTTGGCGACCAACCCGGAAGCGCCGATCCCCACCAAAATGATCCTTCGCGCCTGACGCAGCATATCCAGCGCCTGATGCAGACGCTCTTCGCTATTGATATCCAGCGTGGCGCGCAACGCGGACTGCTTTTCCACCAACAGCTTTTCGCCGACCGTTTTCAGCGCATCGCTGCTGAGGATCCGGTTATGCACGGTGACCGCCGGCTCGGCCTGCGGCTGGGCCAGGGTTTCGCTCAGCGCCAGCTTCAATGCAGGAAAGCCTTTGTAGCCCATCTTCTGAGCAAATTTCACCACGCTCGACTGACTGACTCCCGCCAACTGGGCCAGCTTTTGCGAGCTGAGATGGCGCGCCTGCTGAGCATTATGCAGCAGGAAATCCGCCAGTTTGCGGTCGTTTTGAGCCAGCGTTGGATACATCTGACGAATGCGAAGAAGGGTACTCATAAGGTTGTGTCCCATAATTGATCGTGGCACCGTCGCAGACCCAAAAGTCCGTAATCAAGGCGGAGGGTGCAAAGCATAGCGGACCTATGTTTAAACCCGACAACACAGAGTGCGGGCTTTTGGGGCGCGACCCGAAGGGCTGGGGCCATTTGAACGCGCATCGGTGTTACGAGCCGCTTATTTGGCCCACCAAACCTCACGACTCGTGCCTGGTTGCGCGCTCACATGACCGCCAGCGGTGCTCGCGTGCAACTATGGGGCGCAACCCGTATTTCCCTGGAAACCAGCGGGTATTCTGCCACGCCGGCGGCGAAAACGCGCAGTGAAAATTTTTTGTGAGCTCGTCTTTAAAATAGCAAATAGTGCTCGCTTTAATGAATAAAATATTCAAATAATGTTTTTATGTTTGGAATTAAAAATTCAAAGGTAAACAAATGAACCTAGGCGCATTGGTATCTGAAACCCGTAACCCAGCCACCATGGGGCTGGATGAAATGTCGACGCTGGAGATGGTGAGCTGCTTTAACCGGGAAGACCGCAAGGTGCCGGAAGCGATTGAAAAAGAGCTCCCGGCCATCGCGGAGGCGGTGGATCTGGCGGCGGCGGCGTTGAAGGCCGGCGGCCGGTTGATTTATCTGGGGGCGGGTACCAGCGGCCGTCTTGGCGTGCTTGACGCCTCCGAATGCCCGCCCACCTTCGGCGTGCCGCATGGCAGGGTCGTTGGGCTGATAGCCGGCGGGCCGGGCGCGCTGCTGAAGGCGGTAGAAGGCGCAGAAGATGATGCAGCCCTGGGAGAGGCCGATTTGCAAGCGCTGACGCTGACGGCCACCGACATGGTGGTGGGGCTGGCGGCATCCGGGCGTACGCCTTATGTGATCGGCGCCTTGCGCTACGCGCGTCGGTTGGGATGCCCGACGGCGGCGATTTCCTGTAATCCGGATTCACCCATTGCCCACGAAGCGCAGGTGGCGATTTCACCGGTAGTGGGGCCGGAGGCGTTGACCGGCTCGACGCGCATGAAATCCGGCACAGCGCAAAAACTGGTGTTGAACATGCTGTCGACCGGCGCGATGGTCAAACTGGGCAAGGTATATCAGAACCTGATGGTGGACGTGAAAGCCACTAACGTAAAACTGGTGGATCGCGCCTGCCGCATCGTCGTGGAAGCCACCGGCGCCGAACGCAGCCAGGCTGAGGCGGCGCTGACGCAGACCGGTTTTGAAGTCAAACCGGCGATTCTGATGATTCTGGCCGGTATTGGCGCTGAAGAAGCGCAGCGTCGCTTGCAGCAGCACGACGGCTATTTGCGTGCGGCATTGACGCGTTAAACCACACTTGGGGCGGGCGATGGACAAAACAACGGCACTGGCAACACAGATACTGGCGGGGGTTGGCGGCGAGGGGAATATCCTCAGGTTGGAGAACTGCATGACGCGGGTTCGCGTCGAGGTCCGCGACGAACTGCGCCTGGATTTACCGGCGCTCAAGCAGTTGCCGGGCGTTAAGGGCTATATCAAACAGGGCGATCAGCATCAGTTTATTGTCGGTCCGGGCGCCGCCGCCAAGGTGGTGGACGCCATGCGTTCGCTGCTCAACGGTGCTCCCGCCGCGTTGGCGGGCGGTGATGATATCGCTCGTACCAAGGCGCAGGCCAAGCAGAAATACGCAGCCCCGATGAGCGGCGCACTGAAAAAACTGGCCGATGTCTTTATCCCGCTGATACCGGCGTTCATCGCTTCGGGCCTGATTACCGGCATCATCAACTTGCTGAAGCGGCCCGACATCGCCGGCGAGCTGGCGGTCAACTACCCCAACGTGCTCGGGCTGCTGGCGATTTTCGGCAGCGCGGTATTCGCCATCATGAACATTTTGGTGGGGGTCAACGCCGCCCGGGTGTTTGGCGGTTCGCAGGCGATGGGCGGCGTAATGGCCGGCATTCTCTCCAGCCCGGCGCTGGCGCAGATTACGCTGTTCGGCGAGGCGCTGCAGCCGGGGCGCGGCGGGGTGATTGCGGTGCTGCTGGTGGTGGCGCTGATGTGTTGGGTGGAAAAACGTCTGCGCAACCTGCTGCCGGAGTCTATCGAGCTTATCCTTAATCCGCTGTTGACCACGTTGGTGACCGCGTCGCTGGCGATTATGATTTTGCAACCGCTCGGCGGCTATATATCGGACGCCATCGCTCACGGCGCCAATCTGGCGATCGACAAGGGCGGGTTGCTGGTGGGCGCGATACTGTCCGGGTTGTTCCTGCCGCTGGTGCTGTCCGGTCTGCATCAGGGATTGGTGCCGATACATGTCGAGCTGGTGCAGGCGCACGGCTCCAACCCGCTGCTGCCGATCCTGGCGATGGCGGGAGTGGGGCAAGTGGGGGCTGCATTGGCGGTATTAATGAAAACCCGCAACGCGCGCCTGAAAAAGGTGATCAAAGGGGCGCTGCCGGTCGGTATTCTCGGCATTGGCGAACCGCTGATTTTCGGTGTGACTTTGCCGCTGGGCAAGCCTTTTATTGCCGCCTGCTTCGGCGGCGCGGTGGGGGGCGCGCTGATCAGCTACTGGAAAGTGGCGACGGTGATTACCTTCGGTATTTCAGGTTTGCCTTTGGCACTGACCATTGTCTCGGGTAAGGTGATGTTGTATCTGGCCGGTATGGTGATTACGATTGTGGCTGGATTTATTTTCACCTGGATAATGGGATTCAACGATCCTGAGGAGTAACGTTTGAGCGAGAAACAGAACCAGGAGGCCGTGGAAGGCCGCCGCGTGGTGTTCTTTGATCTGGACGGTACGCTGCATCAGGAAGACATGTTCGGCAGTTTCTTGCGTTTCTTGCTGCGTCACCTGCCGCTTAATCTGCTGTTGGTGGTGCCGCTGTTGCCGGTGGTCGGGCTGGCGATGTTGATGATGGGGCGCGCTGCGCGCTGGCCGATGAGCGTCTTGCTGTGGTCGATCACCTTTGGCCGTTCGGAGGCCAGGTTAAAGGCGCTGGAACAGCAGTTCGTCAGCTATTTCCGCAATAAGGTGACCGCGTTTCCGGTAGTGCAAATGCGTCTGCGTCAGTACCTCGATGTGCACGATGCGCAGGTGTGGCTGATCACCGGTTCTCCGGAACGGCTGGTGGAGCAGGTTTATCGGGACTCCGCTTTCCTGTCGCGGGTGCGCCTGGTCGGCAGCCGCATTGTGCGCAGTTACGGCGGCTGGGTGTTGACTATGCGCTGTCTTGGCGTCCAGAAAGTGATGCAACTGGAGCAGCGTCTCGGCGCGCCGCTCAGGTTGTACAGCGGGTACAGTGACAGCAAGCAGGATAATCCGCTACTGTATTTCTGCGAGCACCGTTGGCGGGTCAGCAAGCTGGGTGAGTTGCAGCAGTTGGAGTAAGCAAAGGGCGGATTTCCGCCCTTTGCCGTTTAGATCCCCTCGGGTTTTCCAATTGCAGCGTGAAAAACGGCAGCCATAACGCCTTAATCATCGGTCAGATCGTGCGGCTTGCGTCCCAACTGCCATATTTTCTCCGCATAGTGCCCCAGCGCCCACAGGCTCAGACCGAGCACCACAAAGAAAATCGCCTTGGGCATGCTGTCCCAGAAAAACTCGAAGAAGCGGGTATAAAGGTTGATGCACAGGAAGGTCAGACCGAATCCGCGCAGCATGGCGTCATCGCGTTTCAGCCCCAGCCAGATGACCACTGCGGCGGCGATGCCGAACAGCAGGCTCCAGTGGAACAGTTCGATCTGGCGCACGCTATACCAGCTGTCAAGATCGCCGTAATTGCCGAAGATCGACAGCAGCCACAGGGCGATAAACAAATACAGCAGCCCCATCGCCAGCGAAACCCGCTCCAGCCCACGCCGTGCAAGCAGCGGTTGCAGCAGCAATGCTGCGGCGATCAGGGCTGCGCCGAAGGCGATAAAGCGAATCGGGAAGCTCATGCCCAGCCAGTAAGCGCCCCAGCCGGACAGGTAACCGGTTTCGGCACCGAAGGCGTTGCCGAGCGACAGCAGGGCAAACCACCAGACCAACCCGGAGCGGCTGAACCAGCCAATCACGCCGTAAAGCAGAGCGGCGAACATCAACAGCAATGAAACCCGGCCACTGCCGTTGTCCAGCCAGACGCCCATTTGCCACAGTGCGCAGGCGGTGAAGAGCACGGCAATGAACAGCGCGGCCTCATTACCGTAGCGTTTTTCCGGATGACGGCGACGACGGCGCAAGGCCCAGGTGTAGGCCAGCGCGGCCAGTATGCCGGCCATCGCCATGCGAACCGGGGCATCGAAGCGGAACAAGCCGCTCAGCCAGTCCAACAGATCGCTGTCGGCGAACAGGCTGGTGATGGCAATGACCAGCGAGGCCAGTGCGGCGAGAAACGCATAACGCGCCAGCCGCCGCCAGTCGAAAGGCTGTACTTCCACATGCTGCAACAACAGCTCTTGCTGTTGCACCGTCAGCGCGCCTTCGCCGACCCAGCCGTTCAGGGCTTTGCGTACCACGGCGGCGTTCTTCTTGCTGAATTTCATGTTTCTTATCCCTGATAACATCGCTATTCGTTCAGTATATACCCGTTGCATTTCAAGCCGCAGCGCTCGGCTTCGCACCCGGCCGGCAGGGGCGAATATATTCACCCCGGTTAACGCGGGCGCAGCATGCAGCGCACCTACTGTGTATAATGCCCGCCGCAAAAGCGCACGAGGAATTATGCGATGACTGAATATAACGATGAATACTGGATGCGTCAGGCGTTGCTGCTTGCCCAGCGTGCTCAGGAAGAGGGCGAGGTGCCGGTGGGTGCGCTGCTGGTGCTGGACAATCAGGTGATTGGCGAAGGCTGGAACCGGCCGATTGGCCGCCACGATCCCACCGCGCATGCGGAGATCATGGCGCTGCGGCAGGGCGGAGCGGTGTTACAGAACTATCGCCTGTTGAATGCCACGTTGTATGTCACCCTGGAGCCGTGCGTGATGTGCGCCGGCGCAATGGTTCACAGCCGCATTCGTCGGCTGGTGTACGGCGCGGCCGATGTGAAAACCGGTGCGGCAGGGTCGCTGGTGGATATTTTGCGCCATCCCGGCATGAACCATCAGGTGGAGATCGCTTCAGGCGTGCTGGCGGACGAATGCGCCGCGACGCTGAGCAACTTTTTCCGCCTGCGCCGCGAGCAGAAAAAAGCGCTGAAGCTGGCGCAACGTGCGGCGGATAAGCCGGAGTAATTAGTGGTTAAGCGCCAGTTCCGGCATAACGACCGGATAGCCTTTCCCCAGCGCTTCCTGTTCGGCCGCTTCCTGCGCCGCCTTCCTCTCTTTTTCTTGCAGATAGCCGACCAGGCTGACCTGATAGCGGCGAATGTTTTCCACGTAGTTATAAGCTTCGCGTCCGCGCGCATAGCCGTAGGTCAGCTGCGGGTAATAACGTTTTTGGCTGAGCATCGGCAGGCGCTGTTTGACGTCCACCCAACTGTCCGGGTTGCCTTTTTGCATTTTGGTCAGCTTGCGGGCGTCGAGCATATGGCCCCAGCCCATGTTGTACGCCGCCAGCGAGAACCAGATGCGTTCGTCTTCCGGCACGCTGTCGGGCACCTTGGCCATTAACCTCTGCAGGTAAAGTGCGCCGCCCTGAATGCTTTCCTCGGGATCCAGACGATCGTTGACCCCCAGGCCGTCGGCGGTGGCCCGCGTCAGCATCATCAGGCCGCGCACGCCGGTGGGCGAGGTTGCCTGCGGGTTCCAGTGCGATTCCTGATAGGCGATGGCCGCCAGCAATTTCCAGTCGATCTCATTGGCGTATTTTTCAAACAGCGAGCGGAAGGTCGGCAGCACCGAGTCGATGGCCGACAGGAAGGTTCTGGTATCGACGTAATCGAAACTGCCGACGTGGCCGAGATACTTCTCTTCCAGCCGCGCCAGCGTGCCGTCGTCCACCATCTGGCTATAGAAATCCAGCATCGCCGCATACAGGCTATCGTCGTTGCCGCGTTTAAGATACCAGGTGACCGGCTCTTCATCGGTGACGTCGAACGCAACCGCCAGTTGCGGGTGGATGCGCTGAAGCAGGGCGATAGTCACAGAGTCGCCCAGGGTATAGTCCAGTTTGCCGTCGGCCACCTGCTCCAGCAGCTCTTTTGAAGTCAGATCGCTGGAGGCTTCCCAACTGAGGTCCGGGAATTTACTTTGCTTAAGCTGTTTCAGCGTGCTGACGTGCGCGGAACCGGAAGCGACCGCCAGCTTGCCTTTAATATCGGCAAAGGTTTTTGGCCGTGGGGTGCCCAGACGATAGACCAACTGCTGGGAAACGGAATAATAGGCCGGGCCGGTGCGTGCGCGGCTGAGGCGATCCTGGTTGTAGATCAGGCCGGCGGCCAGCAGATCGGCGTCGTCATCGTCCAGATCGTCAAACAGGTCATTGATATTGTTGTGCGGGATCACCACCAGCTTCACGCCCAGGTAATTGGCGAAGCGTTTCGCCAGCTCGTAGTCGAGCCCACCCGGCCCCTGCTTGGTGGTGAAATAGGTTAGCGGCGTGTTCAGCGTACTGATACGCAGCTCGCCACGGGATTTGATCTCTTCGAGCTGCCCACCCTGGCCGCCGCGCCAGGTAATATTGGGCCACAGGGCGAGCGCCAGAAGCAAGGTAACAACACCGATGAGAATGTAGTTTATTTTTAGGCGTTTCAAATAGTTATCCAGTGGTGGTACGGGTGCGCCGGTGACCGATGGTCAGTCTTTTCTTATGGTTAAATCACCAGTGCGGGAGCATTTTGCGCAACAAAACGCCAGCGTGCAACTTTATTGACACGTTATGACAATTCGAGGGGGCGAACAGCTTTTATCAATAATAGCTGCGCAAACGGTTTCGTCGGCGGCGTAGATTCTCTATAATGGCGCGCGTTTTCCCCTGTTGCGCCCAAAGAAGTGCTGAAGTCAGTTGCTTCGAAGACGAGAGAACTTTGATTATGGAAATACTGCGTGGTTCGCCCGCTTTGTCGGCTTTTCGTATTACCAAACTGCTGTCCCGCTGTCAGGACGCTCAACTTCCGGTCAGTGATATCTACGCCGAATACGTCCACTTTGCCGATGTTAATGCACCGCTGAGTGCCGAAGAACATGGCAAGCTCACGCGCCTGCTCAAGTACGGCCCCTCTCTCGCCGAACATGCCCCTGAAGGCCGCCTGCTGTTGGTGACGCCACGTCCGGGTACCATTTCCCCCTGGTCTTCCAAAGCCAGCGATATCGCCCACAACTGCGGTTTGAAGCAAGTGGTGCGGCTGGAGCGCGGCCTGGCGTTTTACGTCAAGGCGCCGACGCTGACCGAAGCGCAGTGGCAACAGCTTGCCGCGTTGCTGCACGATCGCATGATGGAAACGGTATTCGGCGAACTGCAGCAGGCAGAACAGCTTTTTGCTCAGCATCAGCCGGCGCCGTACCAGGCGGTGGACGTGCTGGGCGAAGGCCGCAGCGCGCTGGAACAGGCCAACCTCAAGCTGGGGCTGGCGCTGGCGCAGGATGAAATCGACTATCTGCTGAATGCCTTTACCGGTCTGGGGCGCAACCCGACGGATATCGAACTCTATATGTTCGCGCAGGCCAACTCCGAGCACTGCCGCCACAAGATTTTCAACGCCGACTGGATCATCGACGGCGAACAGCAACCTAAGTCGCTGTTCAAAATGATCAAAAACACCTTCGAGCAGACGCCGGATTACGTACTCTCTGCTTATAAAGACAACGCGGCGGTCATGGAAGGCTCTCAGGTTGGCCGTTTCTTTGCTGCGCCGGAAAACGGCCAGTATGACTACCATCAGGAAGACGCGCATATCCTGATGAAGGTGGAAACCCATAACCACCCGACGGCGATCTCCCCATGGCCGGGTGCCGCTACCGGTTCCGGCGGCGAGATCCGCGACGAAGGCGCCACCGGCCGCGGGGCCAAGCCCAAGGCGGGTCTGGTGGGCTTCTCGGTTTCCAACCTGCGTATTCCCGGTTTCGAACAGCCGTGGGAACAGGACTTCGGCAAACCGGATCGCATCGTGACCGCACTGGATATCATGACCGAAGGCCCATTAGGCGGCGCGGCGTTCAACAACGAATTCGGTCGTCCTGCGCTGGTCGGCTACTTCCGTACCTATGAAGAGCAGGTCAACAGCCACAACGGCGTCGAACTGCGCGGCTACCACAAGCCCATCATGCTGGCGGGCGGTATCGGCAACATCCGCGCCGATCACGTGCAGAAGGGCGAAATCACCGTGGGCGCCAAGCTGGTGGTGCTCGGCGGGCCGGCGATGAATATCGGCCTGGGCGGCGGTGCGGCTTCTTCCATGGCATCCGGTCAGTCCGATGCCGATCTGGATTTCGCCTCGGTACAACGCGACAACCCGGAAATGGAACGCCGCTGCCAGGAAGTGATCGACCGCTGCTGGCAGTTGGGCGAACAAAATCCGATTCTGTTTATCCACGACGTAGGCGCCGGCGGCTTGTCTAACGCCATGCCGGAACTGGTCAGCGACGGTGGCCGCGGTGGCCGTTTCGAACTGCGCGACATCCTTAACGACGAGCCGGGCATGAGCCCGCTGGAAGTGTGGTGCAACGAATCGCAGGAACGCTATGTGATGGCGATTGCGCCGGCGCAGATGGCGCAGTTTGACGAAATTTGCCGCCGTGAGCGTGCACCTTATGCGGTGATCGGCGAAGCCACCGAAGAACTGCATTTGACGCTGAACGACAACCATTTCGACAATCAACCGATCGACATGCCGCTGGACGTGCTGCTGGGCAAAACGCCGAAAATGACGCGTGACGTGACCAGTCTGCAGGCCAAAGGCGAGCCGATCCAACGTGCGAACATCACCCTGGAGGATGCGGTAAAACGCGTTCTGCATTTGCCGGCGGTGGCAGAGAAAACCTTCCTGATCACTATCGGCGACCGCACCGTAACCGGCATGGTAGCCCGTGACCAGATGGTTGGCCCGTGGCAGATCCCGGTAGCCGACTGCGCGGTGACCACCGCCAGCCTGGACAGTTACTACGGTGAAGCGATGTCGATCGGCGAACGTGCGCCGGTTGCCTTGTTGGACTTCGCCGCTTCCGGCCGCCTGGCGGTAGGGGAAGCGCTGACCAACCTGGCCGCGACCGAAATCGGTTCGCTCAAGCGCGTGAAGCTTTCCGCTAACTGGATGGCGGCTGCCGGTCACCCGGGTGAAGACGCCGGCCTGTATGCAGCGGTGAAAGCGGTAGGCGAAGAGCTTTGCCCGGCGCTGGGTATCACCATTCCGGTAGGCAAAGACTCTATGTCGATGAAAACCCGCTGGCAGGAAGGCGAAGAGCAGCGCGAAATGACGTCGCCGCTGTCGCTGGTGATCACCGGCTTTGCCCGCGTGGAAGACGTTCGCCACACAGTGACGCCGCAGTTGCGTACCGATAAGGGCGAGAGTGCGCTGTTGCTGATCGACTTGGGCAACGGCCACAACGCACTGGGCGCAACCGCATTGGCGCAGGTTTACCGCCAACTGGGCGACAAGCCGGCCGATGTGCGCAATGTAGAACAGCTGGCAGGCTTCTTCAACGCTATGCAGCAACTGGTGGCCGATCGTGCGCTGCTGGCATACCACGACCGTTCCGACGGTGGTCTGCTGGTCACGCTGGCGGAAATGGCGTTTGCCGGCCACTGCGGCGTGAACGTGGATATCAAAGGGCTGGGCGACGATGCGCTGGCAGCGTTGTTCAACGAAGAGCTGGGCGCGGTGATTCAGGTCACGGCCGACCGGCTTGAAGCGGTACAGCAGGTCTTTGCTCAACACGGCCTGACGGACAATGTGCATCACATCGGCAGCGTGCAGGCCGGCGATCGCTTTGTCATTACTCAGGGCGACAAAGCGCTGTACAGCCAAAGCCGCGCGACCTTGCGCACCTGGTGGGCGGAAACCACCTGGCAGATGCAACGCCTGCGCGATAACCCGGAATGCGCCGATCAGGAGCACCAGGCCAAGCAGGACGACCGCGACCCGGGCCTGAACGTCAAGCTGACCTTTGCGCCGGAAGAAGACATTGCCGCGCCTTACATCGCCAAGGGCGCACGCCCTAAAGTGGCGGTGCTGCGCGAGCAGGGCGTCAACTCCCACGTTGAGATGGCGGCAGCCTTCCACCGCGCCGGCTTCGATGCGGTAGACGTTCATATGAGCGATCTGCTGGAAGGGCGTCGCGATCTGCAAGACTTCCATACGTTGGTTGCCTGTGGCGGTTTCTCATACGGCGACGTACTGGGTGCCGGCGAAGGCTGGGCGAAATCGATTCTGTTCAACGACCGCGTTCGTGACGAATTCGAATCCTTCTTCCACCGTCCGCAAACCCTGGCATTGGGTGTGTGCAACGGTTGCCAGATGATGTCTAACCTGCGCGATCTGATCCCGGGTGCCGAACACTGGCCACGTTTCGTACGCAACCTGTCGGATCGTTTTGAAGCGCGTTTCAGCCTGGTGGAAGTGGCGGCCAGCCCGTCGCTGTTCATGCAGGGCATGACCGGTTCACGCATGCCGATCGCCGTATCCCACGGTGAAGGGCACGTTGAAGTGCGCGATGCAGCGCATCTGGCGGCGTTGGAAAGCAGTGGTCTGGTGGCATTGCGCTTTGTGGACAATGCCGGTCAGGTAACGGAAACCTATCCAGCTAACCCTAACGGTTCGCCAAACGGCATCACCGCAGTGACCAGCAGCAACGGCCGTGCGACGGTGATGATGCCGCACCCGGAACGTGTATTCCGTACCGTGAGCAACTCATGGCATCCGGAAGAGTGGGGCGAAGACAGCCCGTGGATGCGCATGTTCCGCAACGCCCGCAAGCAATTGGGCTAAGCGGTTACTACGCGGTAACGAAAGGGGCGCAAGAGATTGCGTCCCTTTTTACTTATTGCGCCGGTGCCGGTTTGCCGTTGTCTGCATTTTGCGACAGAGAACCTTTTTCATGTCTCTAAAAAGAGACACTTAACTCATTGATTTATAATGGTGAAAAATTAATTGGCTTAAGTTGTCGGTTTTTGGCGACAGGGTGATGGTTTTTTAATCGACCCATGGCAGGTTAATTTGAGCTTATAGACTGTTTTTTTATTTATTTATTAATATATTCAATGTGTTAATAAATATCTTGAAAAATTGGCACGTAAAGTGCATTATTCTCCCCAGTTGCTCATTCAACTTTTTATGACGGCCCCGTATTTAGACGGAAGTTTGCCTCATAAGCCTCCGAATGATGCCAAAGAAATGGTGCCTATCGTCCAACTAAACCGATAACAGACGCGTAAGCGGCTTTATCAAGCATCGGGCGACACGTGGAGTGAGGCACCGCCTGTATCCAACTGTGATGAGTGTTCATCAATCCCGGATACTTATGGATGCTATTCGTCCTGTTCGATGCCAGCCTTGTGCTACATCACCCTGGGGACGAGATTCAAGGGCATCCACAATTTCTTGCGATGGGGCAGTTTTGCCCCAGCGTCAATTCTCGAAGCAGCGCTTACGCCTACATCAGGCCTGTATCGCCATCGATATCCTCAAATGCCAAGGCTACCCAAAAAATCTTTTTACTCATGCTTTGCCGCGGGTTTCATTGGCCTTGGTTTGTACTGTTATTTGGCGAGCGGAATTTTTATCTTTTAACGACAGCACCGAGCCTGATGGCCGGTGCTTTTTTTTTGCGTTTAATCCCCCGTTATAGGCTGCCTTGGCAGGATAATCGCCCGCCGGGCTTTTTTCTCACCGGTGACTCGGTTAGCATCGAAGCAGATGAGAGACAATGAGATGATTTCGTTGAAAAGATGGCGTTTATTCCCCCGCTCGCTGCGTCAGCTGGTCCTGATGGCATTTCTGCTGGTGCTGCTGCCGCTGCTGGTACTGGCTTATCAGGCTTATCAAAGCCTGGATCATCTCAGCGCGCAGGCGGCGGATATCAACCGCACCACGCTGGTGGATGCGCGGCGCAGCGAGGCGATGACCAGCGTGGCGCTGGAGATGGAGCGCAGCTACCGTCAGTATTGCGTACTGGTCGATCCCACCCTGGAGCGGCTGTACCAAAATCAACGTAAGCAGTATTCGCAGATGCTGGACGCCCATGCGCCGATCCTGCCGGATGAACGCTATTATCAAACGTTGCGCAGCCTGCTGACCCAGCTCGCTGCGATTAAATGCCAGAGCAGCGGGCCGGACAAACAGGCATCGACGCTGCTGGAGTCTTTCTCGCGTTCCAACGCCGAGATGGTGCAAGCTACGCGCGCCGTAGTGTTCTCGCGCGGCCAGCAGTTGCAGCAGGCGATTGCCGAACGCGGCCAGTTTTTCGGCTGGCAGGCGTTGATGCTGTTTCTGGTCAGCGTGTTGCTGGTGGTGCTCTTCACCCGCATGATTATCGGCCCGGTGAAAGCGGTGGAGCGCATGATCAACCGTCTGGGGGAGGGGCGAGCGCTGGGCAGCACCGAGTCGTTTAAAGGCCCGCGTGAGCTGCGTTCGTTAGCGCAACGCATCATCTGGCTGAGTGAGCGCCTGGCGTGGCTGGAGTCGCAGCGGCATGAGTTCCTGCGCCATATCTCGCATGAATTGAAGACGCCGTTGGCCAGCATGCGCGAGGGGACGGAACTGTTGGCAGACGAAGTGGCCGGCCCGCTGACCTCCGATCAGAAAGAAGTCGTGACTATTCTCGATAACAGCAGCCGCCACCTGCAACTGCTGATAGAGCAGTTGCTGGATTACAACCGTAAACTGGCCGATGGCCCGGCGGAGCATGAGAATGTTGAGCTGCGCGATATGGTCGAGTTGGTGGTCGCCGCGCACAGTTTGCCGGCCAGGGCGAAAATGATCCGTACCGAGATCACATTGGATGCGGAAATCTGCTGGGCAGAGCCTACGCTTTTAATGCGCGTGCTGGATAATCTCTACTCCAATGCGGTGCACTACGGCAAGGAATCCGGTAACATTTGGATTCGCAGCCGTCAGGTTGGGCAACGGGTGCAGATTGATGTCGCCAACAGCGGCACGCCAATCCCCGAGGCCGAGCAAACCATGATTTTTGAGCCTTTTTTCCAGGGTAGCCACCAGCGAAAAGGGGCGGTAAAAGGAAGCGGTCTGGGGTTGAGCATCGCTCAGGATTGTATCCGCCGGATGCGCGGTGAATTGCAGCTGGTCGAAGTCGCCGGCGCAGACGTCTGCTTCCGCATTGAATTGCCATTAACCGCCGAGAATGAATAAATAATGTACACATGGTCTAAACGCCTTCGTCTATTGCAGACCGAACGTTCACCGCGTGCCACGCAGAGCGCGCCACTCGGCAAGCGTCGTCTTTCCTTTTTAGGCAGCGTTCTTTGCGTGCCGTTTTTGCTGGCAGGCTGCGTCGATCGTGCGGTCAGCAGCGGCCTGAGCCAGCAGCAGCAAGAAGCGATCCCGGACACCAAAGTGGTGGATTACCGCATCGCAGCCTGCGATACCCTGTGGCAGCTCGACGACAAAGACGCGTTGAATAATTCACTTTACTGGCTGCGCGCGATGGATTGCGCCGATCGCGTAGGATCGACCCAGGCGCGCTCGCTGGCGAAAACCCTGCCTGGCGACAGCTGGGACGGTATTTTCAAGCAAAGTATTCTGTTGGGCAGCGCCGAGCCGACGTCGGGCGAACGCCGCCAGATGGTCGATCGTCTGAACAGTTACCGCCTGGCGTTCCCAAGCTCCTTGCGCCCGTTGCTGCAACTGTGGCGCCAGCAGCAGGTTCTGCAGATCACCTTGTTCGACGAAAAGGCGCGCTATCAGCACCTGCAGGAAAGCTCGGACAGCCAGATAGATGCGCTGCGCCAGGGCCAGATCCGCTTGCAGGCCCAGTTACAGGATACTTCGCGCAAACTGGAGAATCTGACCGATATCGAACGTCAGCTCTCCTCGCGCAAGCAGTTACAGGGCGAAATCCCGGATAACGGCGCGACACAGCAAAAAACCGACGCCGCAGATAAAAATGCCGCGTCGGCCAAGGCCGCAGAGCCGGAAGCCGAACCGGAAAAGGGCACCGCCCTGCCGGTGGACCCGGAAGATACCTACGCGCCGCCCCCCGCTAACAAGGAGTCTCACGCGCGATGACAGCACGCAAACCGGCCAATCTGTTATTGGTTGACGACGATCCCAGCTTGCTCAAGCTGCTGGGTATGCGCCTGACCAGCGAAGGTTTTCATGTCACCACCGCCGAAAGCGGCCAGGAAGCGCTGCGCCTGTTGGGGCGCGAACAGATTGATCTGGTGATCAGCGATCTGCGGATGGACGAAATGGACGGCATGGCGCTGTTTGCCGAAATTCAAAAGCACCAGCCTGGCATGCCGGTCATCATCCTTACCGCCCATGGTTCGATCCCGGATGCGGTAGCCGCCACCCAGCAGGGCGTGTTCAGCTTCCTCACTAAACCGGTGGATCGCGATGCGCTGTATAAGGCCATAGATGAAGCGCTGTCGCTTTCGCTGCCGGCCGGTGACGACAGCTGGCGCGAAGATATCGTCACCCGCAGCCCGATTATGCTGCGCCTGCTGGAGCAGGCGAAAATGGTGGCGCAGTCCGACGTCAGCGTGCTGATCAATGGCCACAGCGGCACCGGTAAAGAAGTGTTGGCCCAGGCGATCCACGGTGCCAGCCCGCGCGGCAAAAAGGCGTTTATCGCCATTAACTGCGGCGCCTTGCCGGAACAACTGCTGGAGTCTGAGCTGTTCGGTCACGCCAAAGGGGCGTTTACCGGTGCGGTCAGCAGCCGTGAAGGGCTGTTCCAGGCGGCGGCGGGCGGCACGCTGTTCCTCGATGAGATCGGCGATATGCCGCTGTCGTTGCAGGTCAAACTGCTGCGCGTGCTGCAGGAGCGCAAGGTGCGCCCGCTGGGCAGCAACCGCGATCTGGACATCGACGTGCGCATTATTTCCGCCACCCACCGTGACCTGCAAAAGGCGATGGCGAAAAACGAGTTCCGCGAAGATCTCTACTACCGCCTGAACGTGGTGAACCTGAAGATCCCTGCGCTGAATGAGCGGGCTGAAGATATTCCACTGTTGGCCAACCATCTGCTGCGTGAATCCGCCAAGCGTCACAAGCCGTTTGTCCGCAGCTTCTCTTCCGACGCCATGAAGCGCCTGATGACCGCCACCTGGCCGGGCAACGTGCGCCAACTGGTGAACGTGATCGAGCAGTGCGTGGCGCTGACGTCTGCACCGGTGATCAGCGAAGCGCTGGTGGAGCAGGCGCTGGAAGGGGAAAATACCGCGTTGCCGACCTTCGTCGAGGCGCGCAATCAGTTTGAATTGCACTATCTGCGCAAGCTGTTGCAGATCACCAAGGGTAACGTAACCCAGGCCGCACGCATGGCGGGCCGCAACCGTACCGAGTTTTATAAATTGCTGTCGCGCCACGAGCTGGACGCCAACGATTTTAAAGAATGATATTTTCCGCCATGGCCTGCGCGCGCAGGTTCTCAACAAACGTGGCGGAATGATTTACACTCCGTTCTCTTTGTCGTGGCATGACCGGGCGTAGAGAACCATGGAACGTATTAAGCAGGATCCTAAACAATGAGCAGATCACTTTCCATCGCATTGGCCCAGCTGAATTTGCTGGTCGGTGACATTGAAGGCAACACCGAACGCATGTTGCAAACCGTGCAAGAGCAGCAGAAGGCGGGAGCCGATCTGGTCATGTTCACCGAGCTGGCGCTGTCCGGTTACCCGCCGGAAGACCTGCTGTATCGCGACGATTTCTACCAACGTTGCGACGCGCAGCTTCATCGCCTGCAGCAGGCGTCCACCGATGTGGCGATCCTGGTCGGCCACCCGTGGCGCGAAGGCGACAAGCTGTATAACGCGTTGTCGCTGTTCTCTGAAGGGCAACTGTTGGCGCGCTATTTCAAGCAACAGCTGCCGAACTACGGCGTCTTCGATGAGAAACGCTACTTCCACGCCGGCAACGAAACCTGCGTGGTGAACCTGAAAGGCTACCGTCTGGGCCTGCTGATTTGCGAAGACCTGTGGTTCCCGGAGCCGGTCGATGCCGCCAAGGCCGCCGGCGCCGAAATGATTTTGTCGATCAACGCCTCGCCGTACAATCGCGAGAAGCCGTATATTCGCAAGACGCTGATGGCCGGCCATTGCCAGCGCACCCATCTGCCGCTGGTGTATCTGAACCAGATCGGCGGGCAGGATGAATTGATTTTTGACGGTTGCTCGAAGGTGTTCGACGCGGCCGGCAACATGACCCACCGCCTGGCGGCGTTTGCCGAGCAGGTGACGCTGTTGAGGTTCAACGAACTGGACGTGGTGCCAATGACCGCACCGGCCGCCGAGTTGCCGCAGCTGGCGCAGGTTTATGAAGCGCTGGTGCTGGCGGTGCGCGATTACGTGACCAAAAACGGCTTCAAGGGCGCGGTGTTGGGGCTGTCCGGCGGTATCGACTCGGCGCTGACGCTGGCGATTGCCGTTGATGCCCTGGGTAAAGACAAGGTGCAGGCGCTGATGATGCCGTTCCGCTACACCGCGGATATCAGCATCGCCGACGCCAAGGAAGAGGCTGAAATCCTCGGCGTCGAGTTCGATATCGTCTCCATCGAACCGATGTTCGACGCCTTTATGGGCCAGTTGACGCCGATGTTCGCCGGTACCGAACGCGACACCACCGAAGAAAACCTGCAGGCGCGCTGCCGCGGAGTGGTGCTGATGGCGCTGTCCAACAAGCGCCGCAGCATCGTGCTGACCACCGGTAACAAAAGCGAGATGGCCGTGGGCTACGCCACGCTGTATGGTGATATGGCCGGTGGCTTTGACGTACTGAAAGACGTGCCGAAAACGCTGGTGTTCAAACTGTCCGAATACCGCAATACCGTCTCCTACGTGATCCCGCAGCGCGTTATCGATCGTCCGCCGTCCGCCGAGCTGGCGCCGGATCAGGTCGATCAGGACAGCCTGCCGCCGTACGACATTCTGGATGCGATTCTGGAAGGTTACGTCGAACGCGATAAGTCGGTTGCCGATCTGGTGGCCGAAGGCTTCGACGAGGCGATCGTGCGCAAGGTTATCCGCCTGGTGGATATCAACGAATACAAGCGGCGTCAGGCCGCCGTCGGGCCGCGTATTACCGCCCGCAATTTCGGCAAAGACCGCCGCTACCCAATCACATCCGGCTTTGGCCGCAAAAATTGGTAATTAAGGAAAGAAGATGAAAAAAATTGACGCGATTATCAAGCCGTTCAAACTGGATGACGTCCGCGAGGCCTTGGCCGAAGTCGGCATTACCGGTATGACCGTGACCGAAGTGAAAGGCTTTGGCCGCCAGAAAGGCCACACCGAGCTGTACCGTGGCGCAGAGTACATGGTCGATTTTCTGCCGAAGGTGAAAATTGAGATTGTCGTGGCCGACGATATCGTCGACACCTGCGTGGAAACCATCATGCAGACTGCGCAAACCGGTAAAATCGGCGACGGTAAAATCTTCGTCTTCGACGTGGCGCGCGTGGTGCGTATTCGTACCGGCGAACAGGACGAAGAAGCGATTTAATGCGATCCTCTACCGAGCACCGCCGGCTTGAGCCTGGCCGGTGCTCGGCTTCTTACCCCCACTAAAAACATCCCAAGGCTTTATCTCTCAGTCATTTCCGCCATAAGCATTCTAAAAAAGCGAAGGCTATCGCGTTTTTGATAGTTTTTTCGATCGCTTTCCTCACGGGATCTACACTCAACTCAACTGTCTTGATTAAGGCGATCCCCCATGAATGTCAAGTTGCGGCCAGGCGGCAAGGGCGCGCCTCCCCAGGATCTTTCTCACGTAAGTGGTTGTAAGCGTATGCAGACAACAACGCAACGGCTTGAAAGGTGATGGGGATGATGACGCTGCGCCAAATCCGCCACTTTATCGCCGTGGCGGAAACCGGTTCGATCTCCGCCGCCGCCCAAGCGGTGTTCGTTTCACAGTCTTCGCTGACGCTGGCCATCCAGCAATTGGAAACCGACATTGGCGTGCGGCTGTTTGATCGCCACGCCAAGGGCATGAACCTGACGCATCAGGGCCATCAGTTCCTGCGCCAGTCTTACCTGATCCTCGCCACGGTGGATAACGCCAAGCGCAGCCTGCAACTCGGCACCGAAAGCCTGACCGGCAAACTGACCATTGGCGTCACCAGCCTGGTGGCGGGCTACTTTTTGGTGGAACTGCTGAAGCGGTTTAAATCGGCCTATCCCAACGTCACCATTCAGGTGATAGAAGATGAACGTCCCTATATTGAGCACCTGCTGGTGAGTGGGGAGATCGATATCGGTGTGCTGATCTTGTCGAATATCGAAGACCGCGATGCGCTGCAAACCGAAGTGCTGATGCATTCACCGTATCGCCTGTGGTTGCCACCGCTGCATCCGTTGCTGGAGCACGAAAGCATCAGCCTGGCAGACGTGGCAAAGCAACCGCTGATCCAGCTTAACGCCGACGAAATGGACGTGCATGCGCGGCGCATCTGGGCGCGCGCCGGGCTGAAGCCGGAGATCGCCATGAAAACCGCCTCGACCGAAGCGGTGCGCAGCCTGGTGGCGGCGGGGATGGGGGTTTCCATCCAGCCGGACATGGCGTATCGCGCCTGGTCGCTGGAAGGCAATATGATTGAGGCGCGCAAGCTGGCGGATCTGCTGGAGCCGCTGGATATCGGCCTGGCGTGGCGGCGGGGCAGCGCGCGGCCGGAACTGGTCACGCCGTTTCTTACCATCGCGCGTGAGAATGGCAATATGCATGCCGCCGGCCTGAAGCATTCGATTTAATCGAACGCGGCCTTCAGTATTTAGAATTTGTTGGCTGCCTGATGCTCGCATAGTCTGATTAAAACTAACTTATTCACATTTTGTTAACGTTTTCGTCACTCAGGGGCAGCAGGCAATGACAGATGTGCATTTCCTTACAGGCTTGACCTGTCAGCAATTTATTAACGGTGAGTCGGTCGAAGGCGAAGGCCAGCAAGAGTGCATCGTTAATCCCGCCAATGGCGAAACGCTGGTTTCGATTACCGAGGCTTCATCGGCGCAGGTCGGCAGCGCGGTCAAGGCTGCACAACAGGCTTTTGGTCAATGGTCGCGTACCACCCCGGCTTACCGAGCTTCTATTTTGTTACGCATCGCCGACGCCATCGAGCGGCAGGCCGAGTATTTGGCAGGGTTGGAAGCGCTTAACTGCGGCAAGCCGCTGCACCAGGCACGCAGTGACGATCTCCCGGCAGCCATCGACGTTTTCCGCTTTTTTGCCGGCGCAGTACGTACCCAGCAGGGGCAGCTAGCCGGCGAATATATCGAAGGGCACACCTCAATGATCCGCCGCGATCCGATCGGCGTGGTGGCCTCGATTGCGCCGTGGAATTATCCGCTGATGATGGCGGCATGGAAAATCGCCCCGGCGCTGGCAGCGGGCAACACCGTGGTATTCAAACCTTCCGAACATACCCCGTTGAGCATTTTGGCGCTGGTGCCTGCATTGCAGGAGATCCTGCCGCCGGGGGTGCTGAACGTTCTGTACGGCGGCGGGGAGGGCGTCGGCAGCCATTTGGTCGGCCACCCGCAGGTTCGGCTGGTATCGGTGACCGGCGACATCGTGACCGGGCAAAAAATTCTGCAGGCGGCGGTGAAAAGCGTCAAACGCACGCATCTGGAACTGGGCGGTAAAGCGCCGGTGATTGTCTGTGACGATGCCGATCTCGACGAGGTGGTCAGCAGCATCCGCACCTACGGCTATTACAACGCCGGCCAGGATTGCACCGCCGCCTGTCGTATCTACGCGCAGGCGGGGATTTACCCGAAGCTGGTGGACGCGTTGGGTGAGGCCGTCGCCAGCCTGCGCTTTGCCCGCAAGCGCGATGAAGACAACGAAATAGGCCCGCTGATCAGCAGCCGTCAGCGCGATCGCGTCGCCAGTTTTGTCGAGCGGGCGCTTAGCCAGCCGCATATCGAATTGATCACCGGTGCCGCCGCGCACTCCGGCCCGGGGTTTTACTACCAGCCAACGCTGCTGGCCGGTTGCCTGCAAAGCGATGAGATCGTTCAGCGCGAAGTGTTTGGCCCGGTCGTGAGCGTAACCCGCTTTGACCATCTGGAGCAGGCGGTCAACTGGGCCAACGATTCCGAATACGGGCTGGCCTCATCGGTATGGACGCAGAATATCGACAAGGCGTTGCATATCGCAGCCCATCTGCAATACGGCAGCACCTGGATCAACACCCATTTCACCCTGGCGAGCGAGATGCCACACGGCGGCCTGAAGCGTTCCGGCTACGGTAAGGATCTTTCCAGCGATTCGCTGCAGGATTACAGCGTTGTAAGACACGTAATGGCGAAATTCAAAGCCAGCTTCTAGCGGTTTCATAAAGCAAAAAACCGCGGCAGCCGTTCCCTGCCGCACACAGATACGCAACACAGGGGTAATTACGATGGGAAAAACTACCGCAGTCACCACCACGCTCTCCGCACTCTGTATCACCGTGCTTTGCGGCTTGGCCCAGGCGGCCGAGTTGCCGCAGGCGCTCGGTAAAGGCGAAGGACGGCTGGATATCATCGCCTGGCCCGGTTACATCGAGCGCGGCCAGTCCGACAAAAACTATGACTGGGTCACCCAGTTTGAGAAACAAACCAGCTGCGCGGTGAATGTGAAAACCGCCGCAACCTCCGACGAAATGGTCAGCCTGATGGCCAAGGGCGGTTACGATCTGGTCACCGCGTCCGGCGACGCCTCACTGCGATTGATCCTCGGCAAGCGGGTACAACCGATCAATACCGCGCTGATCCCCAACTGGAAAAGCATCGACCCGCGCCTGCTGAACGGCGCCTGGTACACCGTGGACGGCAAAACTTACGGCACGCCGTATCAGTGGGGGCCAAACCTGCTGATGTACAACACCAAAACCTTCCCGACACCGCCGGACAGCTGGGGCGTGGTGTTCCAGCAACAGAACCTGCCGGACGGCAAAACCAATCAGGGCCGGGTGCAAGCTTACGACGGGCCGATTTATATCGCCGATGCGGCGCTGTTCCTGAAGGCCACTCAGCCGCAACTTGGCATCAGCGATCCGTATCAGCTTAATGAAGAGCAGTATCAGGCGGCGTTGAAGCTGTTGCGTACTCAACACGCGTTGATCCACCGCTATTGGCACGATACTTCGGTACAGATGAGCGATTTCAAAAATGAAGGCGTGGTCGCTTCCAGCGCCTGGCCGTATCAGGCCAACGCCCTGAAAGGCGAGGGCCAGCCGATCGCCACGGTCTTCCCTAAAGAAGGGGTTACCGGCTGGGCGGATACCACCATGCTGCATGCCGACGCCAAACACCCGAATTGCGCCTATCAGTGGATGAACTGGTCGCTGGAGCCGAAGGTGCAGGGCGACGTGGCCGCCTGGTTCGGTTCAGTGCCGGCCTCCCCGGCGGGCTGCAAGGCCAGCGCGCTGCTGGGCGAGAAGGGCTGTGAAACCAACGGTTTTAATCAGTTCGACAAGATCGCCTTCTGGAAAACGCCGCAGGCGCAGGGCGGCAAGTTCGTGCCGTACAGCCGCTGGACGCAGGACTATATCGCCATCATGGGTGGCCGCTAACGAACGGGGGCGCAGCTCGCTGCGCCCAAACAGCATCAGTGTGGAGCGTACATCATGACCATTGCCGTGCAATTTATCGATGTTTCGCGGACCTTCGGCGATGTTCGCGCCGTAGACCGGGTGTCTATCGAGATCCAGGACGGAGAATTTTTCTCCATGCTCGGGCCTTCCGGCTCGGGGAAAACCACCTGCCTGCGGCTGATCGCCGGTTTTGAGCAACTGAGCGCCGGCTCGATCCGCATACACGGGCAAGAAGCCGCCAACCTGCCGCCCTATCAGCGTGACGTGAATACCGTGTTCCAGGATTACGCGCTGTTCCCGCACATGTCGGTGCTGGAAAACGTCGCTTACGGGTTGATGGTCAAAGGCGTCGCCAAACGCGAACGGCTGGCGCGTGCGCAGGAGGCGCTGGACAGCGTGGCGTTGGGGTTTGTGGCCGAACGCAAACCGGCGCACCTTTCGGGTGGCCAGCGGCAGCGCGTTGCGTTGGCCCGAGCCCTGGTCAACCGGCCACGGGTGCTGTTGCTGGATGAACCGCTCGGCGCGCTGGATCTCAAACTGCGTGAACAGATGCAGGGCGAACTGAAAAAGTTGCAGCGCCAGTTGGGCATCACCTTTATTTTCGTTACCCACGATCAGAGCGAAGCGCTGTCGATGTCCGATCGCGTGGCGGTGTTCAACAATGGCCGAATCGAGCAGGTCGATGCGCCGCGTGAGCTGTATATGCGGCCGAGGACACCGTTCGTCGCCGAGTTTGTCGGCACCTCCAACGTGGTGCGCAGCGAACTGGCGCAGCGGTTGCTTGGCCAGACCGCCACCTTCTCGATTCGCCCGGAGCATATCCGCCTGGCGGATCAGGCCGGTGCGGCACCGGATGAAATCCAGGTGCAGGGCAGGTTGCAGGAGATCCATTATCAGGGCGCGGCAACGCGTTATGAAATCGCGCTGAGCAGCGGCGAAAAACTGCTGGTCAGCCAGGCAAATCCCCAGTGGCATGCCGGCGGGCAGCAGCGTTTGATCGGGCAGCCGGTCACCGCCTGCTGGTCGCGTGAGGCGATGGTGCCGCTGCTGGAGGAGAGGTGAGATGGATATGAGCATCGACTTTCCCGCGCCGCGCCGCGGTACTCTGCGCGCTCTGTCGACCTGGTTCTATCGCCGCCCGACGCTGTATCTGTTGCTGCTGTTGGTGCCGCCGCTGCTGTGGTTTGGCGCGGTGTATCTCGGTTCGCTGTTGACGCTGCTGTGGCAAGGGTTCTACACCTTCGACGACTTCACCATGACGGTGACGCCGGATCTGACCTTCGACAACCTGCGGGCGCTGTTCAACCCGGCCAACTACGACATCATCCTGCGCACCCTGACGATGGCGGTGCTGGTGTCGCTGGCCAGCGCGGTGCTGGCGTTCCCGATTGCCTATTATATGGCGCGCTACACCAGCGGCCGCGTCAAAGCGTTCTTCTACATTGCGGTGATGATGCCGATGTGGGCCAGTTATATCGTCAAGGCCTATGCCTGGACGCTGCTGTTGGCTAAAGACGGCGTAGCCCAGTGGTTCCTGCAACACCTCGGGTTGGAACCGGTACTGGCGGCAATCCTGAGCGTGCCGGGCGTAGGGGGCAACACTCTGTCGACCTCCGGGCTGGGGCGTTTTCTGGTGTTCGTGTATATCTGGCTGCCGTTCATGATTTTGCCGATCCAGGCTGCGCTGGAGCGTTTGCCGCCTTCGCTGTTGCACGCCTCGGCGGATCTGGGCGCGCGCCCGGCGCAGACTTTCCGTTACGTGATCCTGCCGCTGGCGGTGCCGGGCATTGCTGCCGGGTCGATATTCACTTTCTCGCTGACGCTGGGGGACTTCATCGTGCCGCAGTTGGTGGGGCCGCCGGGTTACTTTATCGGCAGCATGGTGTACGCCCAACAGGGGGCGATCGGGAATATGCCGATGGCGGCGGCCTTTACCCTGGTGCCGATCGTACTGATCGCGATTTATCTTTCCATTGTGAAACGTCTGGGGGCCTTCGATGCACTCTGAACGCGCGCCGTTAGGGCTGAAGTTGGCCGCCTGGGGCGGTTTGATCTTCCTGCATTTCCCGCTGGCGATTATCGCCATCTATGCCTTCAACACCGAGGATGCTGCGTTCAGCTTCCCGCCAAAGGGGTTTACGCTGCATTGGTTCAGCGTGGCCGCCGGCAGGCAGGATATCCTCGATGCGATGCTGCTTTCGGCGCAAATAGCCGCGCTGGCGACCGCCGTGGCGCTGGTGCTGGGCACCCTGGCGGCAGCGGCGCTGTATCGGCGTGATTTCTTCGGCAAGGACAGCATTTCGCTGCTGCTGCTGTTGCCGATCGCGCTGCCGGGCATCGTCACCGGTCTGGCGCTGCTGGCGGCGTTCAAGGCGCTGAATATCGAGCCGGGGGTGCTGACCATCGTCATCGGTCATGCCACCTTCTGCGTGGTGATCGTGTTCAATAACGTGATTGCCCGTTTCCGCCGCACCTCTTACAGCCTGATCGAGGCGTCCATGGATTTGGGCGCCGACGGTTGGCAAACCTTCCGTTACGTGATTTTACCCAACCTGGGGTCGGCGCTGCTGGCCGGCGGCATGCTGGCGTTCGCGCTGTCGTTTGACGAAATCATTGTCACCACCTTCACCGCCGGACATGAGCGCACGTTGCCGCTGTGGTTGCTAAACCAGCTCGGCCGACCGCGCGACGTGCCGATCACCAACGTGGTGGCGTTATCGGTGATGTTGCTGACCATGATCCCGATTTTGGGCGCCTATTACCTGACTAAAGGCGGCGAAAGCGTCGCCGGCAGCGGCAAATAATTTCCTAACCAGACATCTTACAAAAGGATAACCCTATGCAAAGCCAACTGCTGATTAACGGTCAACTGGTTACCGGCCAGGGGACGTCGCTGCCGGTGTATAACCCGGCGACCGGAGAGGTGATCTTGCAGGTAGCGCAAGCCAGCCTGGAGCAGGTGGATCAGGCGGTGCTGGCGGCCGACGCCGCCTTTGCCGAATGGGGGCAGACCACGCCGAAAGAGCGTGCCGACTGCCTGCTGAAGCTGGCGAATCTGATCGATAGCCACGCGGAAACCTTTGCCCGGCTGGAATCGCTCAACTGCGGCAAACCTTATCACTGCGTGCTGAACGACGAACTGCCGGCAGTGGCCGACGTATTCCGCTTCTTCGCCGGTGCCAGCCGCTGCCTGAGTGGGCTGGCGGCCGGCGAGTATCTGGCCGGGCATACCTCGATGATCCGCCGCGATCCCCTGGGCGTGGTGGCCTCGATTGCACCCTGGAACTACCCGCTGATGATGGCGGCGTGGAAGTTGGCCCCGGCGCTGGCGGCGGGCAATTGCGTGGTGATTAAACCGTCGGAACAGACCCCGCTGACCACCTTTAAGCTGGCCGAACTGGCCGCCGGGCTGTTCCCGCCGGGCGTGCTTAACGTGCTGTTCGGCCAGGGGGCCGGGGTCGGCGATCGGCTGACCGGCCATGACAAGGTACGAATGGTGTCGCTCACCGGTTCGATTGCTACCGGGGAACACATTATCGCGCATACCGCGCCGGGCATTAAGCGCACCCATATGGAGCTGGGGGGCAAGGCGCCGGTGCTGGTGTTTGATGATGCCGACCTGCAACAGGTGGTAGAAGGCATCCGCAGTTTTGGTTTTTACAACGCCGGCCAGGACTGCACCGCCGCCTGCCGCATTTATGCCCAGAAAGGCATTTACCCCGAACTGGTGAAGCGGCTGGGCGAGGCGGTCGCCAGCCTGAAAATAGGGCCGCCGGAGGACGAAAGCAGCGAGCTTGGCCCGCTAATCACCGCCCAGCATCTGGAGCGGGTGGCGGGATTTGTCGAGCGGGCGAAGGCGTTGCCGCATGTGCAGGTGGTGACCGGCGGTGAGCGAGTTAGCGGCCCCGGCTACTATTTCCAGCCGACGCTGCTGGCCGGTACGCGGCAGGACGATGAAATCGTGCAGCGGGAGGTGTTCGGCCCGGTAGTCACTATCACCGAGTTTGACGATGAGGCGCAGGTGCTGGCCTGGGCCAATGAGTCCAACTACGGGCTGGCATCGTCGTTGTGGACCCGTGACGTGGGCCGTGCGCATCGGTTGAGCGCCCGCCTGCAATACGGCTGCACCTGGGTGAATACCCATTTCATGCTGGTGAGCGAAATGCCGCACGGCGGCCAGAAGCTGTCGGGCTACGGCAAAGATATGTCGATGTACGGGTTGGAGGACTACACCGCGATCCGGCATGTGATGTTTAAACATTGATTTTACTGTGTTTACCCGCACAATAGCGCACCTTCAGGCCGGTGTTGACCGGTCTGATTGATAATAAGAATTGAAAGGAAGCTAATATGGGAATCACCCGACGCGATTTTCTCAACGGGGTGGCGATCACCATCGCCGCCGGGCTGACGCCGCTGCAAATTCTGCGCGCGTCCCCGCAAACCGCCAATCAAACCCTGTATTATCCGCCAGCGCTGACCGGGCTGCGCGGTAACCATCCGGGCTCGTTCGAGCACGCGCACCAACTGGGGCGCGACGGTAAGGCATTCGATTTCGGCAGCGTACCCGCTACGGAAGAGTTTGACCTGATCGTGGTCGGTGCGGGCATCAGCGGGCTGGCCGCCGCCTGCTTCTGGCAGCAGATGAAGGGCACACAGCAGCGTATTTTGCTGATCGACAACCACGATGACTTTGGCGGCCACGCCAAGCGTAATGAATTCAGCAGCGAAAACGGCACTATTCTCGGCTATGGCGGCAGTGAGTCGCTGCAATCACCACGCTCGAACTTCAGCCCGGTGGCGATGGGGCTGCTGCAAAAACTCGGCGTCAGCATCGACAACCTGGAAAAGGCGTTCGATAAAACTTTCTACCCGGATCTGAACCTGAGCCGCGGCGTCTATTTCGATCGTAAAAACTTCGGCGTCGACAAAGTGGTGAATGGCGATCCGGGGCGTATGGTGGCGGATGATATTCCGCGTGATCGGCTTAATGGCCGCTCCTACGAAGCCTTTATCGGCGATTTCCCGCTGCCGGAAAGTGACCGACAGGCGCTGATCGCGCTGCACACGGTGGACAAGGATTATCTGCCGGACCTGACTCAGGAACAAAAGAGCGAATGGCTCGACAAGCACAGTTATACCCAGTTCCTGCGTGAAAAGGTCGGTCTGAGCGAAATGGCTATCCGTTATTTCCAGCAGACCACCAGCGATTTCCAGGCGGTGGGTATCGACGCCACTTCGTGCAGCGATGCGCGCATCTGCGATCTGCCCGGCCTGAACGGCATGAATTTGCCGCCGCTGGATGAGGAGTCGCAGGCGGATCTCGACGATCCTTACGTGTTCCACTTCCCGGATGGCAACGCCACGCTGGCGCGCCTGATGGTGCGTCATCTGATCCCGGCGGTGGCGCCGGGCGGCAAGGATATGAACGACATCGTGCTGGCGAAGTTCGACTACAGCCGGCTCGATCGGCCGGAATCGCCTGTAAAACTGCGCCTGAACAGTACCGGCTTGCACGCGGCGAACGTCGGCGACAAGGTTGAAGTGACCTATATGACCGGCGAGAAAATGACCAAGGTGCGCGCCGGGCAGGTGGTGATGGCCGGTTACAACATGATGATCCCGTATCTGGTGCCGGAAATGTCGCATGAGCAGCAAGAGGCGCTGAAGCAGAATGTGAAATCACCGCTGGTGTACAGCAAAGTGGTGATCCGCAACTGGCAGCCGTTTATCAAGCTGGGTGTGCATGAAGTGTATTCGCCGACCGCGCCTTATTGCCGCGTGAAGCTGGATTATCCGGTAAGCATGGGCGGTTATGAACATCCTCGCGACCCGAATCAGCCGATTGGCCTGCATATGGTGTATGTGCCGACGCTGGCGGGCAGCGGGCTGAGCCCCCGCGAACAGTCGCGCAAAGGCCGCGCCTTGCTGCTGGGCACACCGTTTGAGGTGCATGAGCAGATGATCCGCGAACAGTTGCAGGGCATGCTGGGTTCCGCCGGTTTCGACCATCAGCGCGATATTCAGGCGATCACCGTTAACCGCTGGTCGCACGGCTATTCCTACTTCCTCAATGGGCTGTTTGATGATGAAGAGGAGGCGAAAAAAATCATTGAGACGGCGCGTAAGCCGATAGGCAAGATTGTCATAGCCAACTCGGATTCGGACTGGAGCCCGTACGCCAACTCGGCAATCGATCAGGCATGGCGCGCGGTCAATGAACTGGCCTTCGGCCAGGCGGCCGTCAAGGAGGGAGCATGAGTCTACGTTCATGGTATCTGCTGACCTTGCTGGCGGCGGGCGGTTCGGCTCAGGCGATGTCGGCCGGGGAATACGTGGCCAAGGCCGGTGACTGCACCGCCTGCCATACCGCGCCGGGCGGTGCCTTGCTGGCCGGCGGCATGAAGTTCCCGACGCCGCTGGGCGCTATTTACGCCACCAATATCACGCCGGATAAGCAGCACGGCATCGGCGCCTATTCTTTTGACGAGTTTGACCGCGCCATGCGCCAGGGCATCGCCAAAGATGGCCATCGCCTGTATCCGGCGATGCCCTATACCTCTTACGCCAAGATGAATGCGGCGGATATGCGCGCGCTGTACGATTATCTGATGCAGGAAGTGCCGGCGCAGAACGCCGCCAACCGCGCCAGCGATATCAGTTGGCCGTTGTCGATGCGTTGGCCGCTGGCGGTTTGGAATCAGCTGTTCCATGACGATGCCCAATATCGGCCGGACAGCGGGCAGAGCGCCGAGTGGAACCGCGGTGCTTATCTGGTGCAGGGCGCAGGCCACTGCGGCAGTTGCCATACGCCGCGCGGCTGGGCAATGCAGGAAGAAGGGCTGGACAGCAGGGAACCGGCCTTCCTGAGCGGGGCCGAGCTGGACGGTTGGTTCGCGTCTAACCTGCGCGGTATGCCGCAGGAAGAGGTGGCGGCACTGTTGAAAACCGGCCGCAGCCGACATGCTGCGGTGGCCGGGCCGATGAGCGAGGTGGTCACCCACAGTACGCAGTATCTTACCGATGGCGACCTGAACGCCATTGCCACTTATCTGCACAGCCTGGCGGCGGAAAAACCTCCGGCAGAGAAAGCCGTTGCCCCGGTGGCCGGCAGTCAACAGGCCGGGCAGCGCACCTATGCAATGTACTGTTCAACCTGCCACGGCAATAAAGGCGAGGGCAGCGACAACACCATTCCGGCATTGGCAGGCAACGCGACGGTGACGGCGGACAATCCGCTGACGGCGCTGCGAGTCTTGCTGGAAGGGGCGCAAACGCCGATCACTCAACAGGCTACCGCGATCGCCATGCCAGGTTACGGCTGGGCATTGAATGACCGGCAGGCGGCCGATCTGATGAGTTACTTACGCGGAAGTTGGGGCAATCAGGCTGGGGCGGTAACGGCGCAGCAGGTGCAGGAAGCGCGTAAGCTGGCGGAGAAATAACGGTGGGGCGCGGTGCTGTTCATAGACCGCGCCCCTTTTGATTACAGTACTTTATGCGGGCCGAAGCATTCGTAATGGATGCGTTCGGCGCTCACGCCCATTTCCAGCAGTTGTTTGCCGACATGCTGCATAAACGGCACCGGACCGCAGAAGTAGTAATGCATCTGTGGATCGTCGAGCGTTTCGCGCAGTGCGCTGAGGTCCATCAACCCGCGGCTCTGATAATCGCGGCCTTCCACGTCGTCGGTGCCCGGCTCGCGGTACCAGACGTGACTGCTCAGGTTTGGCATGCGGCCGGCGATATCAGCCACTTCATCTGCGAAGGCGTGAACGCTGCCGTTTTCCGCTGCGTGCAACCAGCGCACGTTCGCCTGATGTTGGCTGTCGTGCAGGGCATTGAGCATACCGAGCATGGGCGTTTGGCCTACGCCGGCGGAGATCAGGGCTACCGGAGTGGTTGGCTGCACGTCAAGGAAGAAATCCCCGTGCGGCGGAGCAAGGTAAATCACGTCGCCCTCTTTGGCCTGCTGATGCAGGAAGTTCGAAACCTTACCTTGATCTTCACGCTTCACCGCGATGCGGTAGTATTCGCCGTTAGGCGCGGTGGTCAGTGAGTATTGGCGGATTTCCTGATTTTCCATGCTGTCGTGATTGATATAGACCGCCAGATATTGCCCCGGCTTGAAGTCAATCACGCGGCCACCGTCCACCGGCGCCAGCACGAAGCTGCAAATCACGTCGCTTTGCGGCTGCTTTTTGACAATGCGGAAAGCGCGCCGTTCGCGCCAGCCGCCATTCGCGTTTTCACTTTCCTGATAAATCTGGCCTTCACGCTGGATGAATACGTTCGCCAATACGCCGTAGGCCTTGCCCCAGGCATCCAGTACTTCCTGGCCTGGGCTGAACATTTCGTCCAGCGTCGCCAGCAGGTGGCCGCCGACGATTTGATACTGCTCCGGCTGGATATTCAGGCTGGCGTGCTTTTGGGCAATACGCTCTACCGCCGGCAGCAACGCCGCCAGATTTTCGATATTGGCGGCATAGGCGCAGATCGCATCGAACAACGCCTGGCGTTGATCGCCGTTGCGCTGGTTATTCATGTTGAAAACATCTTTCAACTCAGGATTGTGTTCGAACATGCGATCGTAGAAATGGGCGGTCAGTTTAGGCCCGGTCACGGCCAGCAAGGGGATTGTGGATTTTACGGTGGCGATGGTTTGGCTATCCAGCATGGTTGCGCTCCTTTGGCTTCAATTATTGGTATATTTAAAAAGTTGCATATTAAATGCATCTTTATGTTTGCGCAAATACTAGCGATTTCAGCCGGGGCTGTAAATACCCTTATTTTTGTTGCGGCGTTGTTAAGCGTCGATCTCGCTCACAGAACATGAAAAAACCGCATCCTCAGCATGAGTAAAAGTCCGTTGCCGGATGGCGTGATATATAGGATCAAAGCCTTGCAGCGCCTTATGCCAATCGTTTGCGTAAAAACCTCTGTCAAGACCTATCCTCGGTAGGGGAAAACAGTTTACACTGTTGCCCAGAACCCAACCGGGTAGTTATTTGGTGATTTTTTAGTTAGCCGATTTAAGTCAGGAGATGCCGGATGTTAAAGCGTGAAATGAACATTGCTGATTACGATGCCGAACTGTGGCGTGCAATGGAGCAAGAAGTCGTGCGTCAGGAAGAGCACATTGAACTGATTGCGTCTGAGAACTACACCAGCCCGCGCGTAATGCAGGCTCAGGGTTCCCAGTTGACCAACAAATACGCTGAAGGCTATCCGGGCAAGCGTTATTACGGCGGCTGCGAATATGTGGATATCGTTGAGCAACTGGCCATCGATCGTGCTAAAGAGCTGTTTGGCGCAGATTATGCCAACGTTCAGCCGCACTCCGGCTCCCAGGCTAACTTCGCCGTCTACACCGCGCTGCTGCAGCCGGGCGACACCATTCTGGGCATGAACCTGGCGCACGGTGGCCACCTGACCCACGGTTCGCCGGTCAACCTGTCCGGCAAGCTGTACAACGTGGTGCCTTACGGCATCAACGACAAAGGCGAAATCGACTACGACGATCTGGCCAAGCAAGCGCAGACCCACAAACCAAAAATGATCATCGGCGGCTTCTCGGCCTTCTCCGGTCTGGTTGACTGGGCAAAAATGCGTGAAATCGCCGACAGCATCGGCGCTTACCTGTTCGTTGATATGGCGCACGTTGCGGGCCTGATCGCCGCCGGCGTTTATCCGAACCCGGTTCCGCACGCGCACATCGTTACCACCACCACCCACAAAACCCTGGCGGGCCCGCGTGGCGGCCTGATCCTGGCGAAGGGCGGTGATGAAGATCTGTACAAGAAGCTGAACTCCGCCGTATTCCCTGGCGGCCAGGGCGGCCCGCTGATGCACGTGATCGCCGGTAAAGCGGTGGCGCTGAAAGAAGCGATGGAGCCTGAATTCAAGGTTTACCAGCAGCAAGTTGCCGATAACGCCAAAGCGATGGTGAAGGTGTTCCTGGAGCGCGGCTACAAAGTGGTTTCCGGCGGTACTCATAACCACCTGTTCCTGCTGGACCTGGTTGACAAAAACCTGACCGGTAAAGAAGCTGACGCCGCCCTGGGCCGCGCCAACATCACCGTGAACAAAAACAGCGTGCCAAACGATCCTAAGAGCCCGTTCGTTACCTCTGGCATTCGTATCGGTACGCCGGCTGTGACCCGTCGCGGCTTCAAAACCGCTGAAGTGACTGAGTTGGCCGGTTGGATCTGCGACGTGCTGGACAACATCAACGATGAAGCCACCATCGAACGCACCAAGAAGAAAGTGCTGGATATCTGCGCCCGCCTGCCGGTCTACGCATAATTCTGCTTTCTCTTTAAAAACCCGCTTCGGCGGGTTTTTTTATGCCTGTTACCGGCAAACTGTGAACTGCTTGGCACTCTATCCCCTTGATCGTGGATGAATGTTGCTCGTGAGTGTGAGCTCTGTCAAAGTATCGCCTACACACCGGAGGGATCATGGTTCTGCAATCAACGCGTTGGCTTGCTCTCAGTTATTTCACCTACTTCTTTTCTTATGGCATCTTCTTACCGTTTTGGGGCGTTTGGCTGAAAGGCGAAGGCATAGCGCCTGAAACCATAGGTCTGTTGCTCGGTGCCGGTTTGGTGGCGCGTTTCCTCGGCAGTTTGCTGATTGCTCCCCAGGTTAAAGATCCTTCCCATCTGGTGACGGCACTTCGCCTGCTGGCGTTGCTGACGTTGGCCTTCGCCGTCGGTTTTTGTTTCGGCAACGGCTGGGGTTGGCTGATGCTGGTGATTGCCGGCTTCAACCTGTTCTTCTCGCCGTTGGTACCGCTGACCGACGCGTTGGCCGCCACCTGGCAAAAACAAATCACCATGGACTACGGTCGAGTCAGGCTGTGGGGCTCGCTGGCGTTCGTGATCGGTTCTGCGCTGACTGGGCAAATGGTGTCGGTTTGGGGCCATAACGCCATTCTCTATAGCCTGATCGCCAGCGTGCTGGCGATGCTGCTGGGCATGATGCTGAAACCGAGCGTGATGCCGCAGGGGGAGACGCGTACCCAAAGCGGGCCAGACCGCTCACTGCGCGAAATGCTCAAGGAAGGGCCGGTCTGGCGTTTCCTGTTGTGCGTCACGTTGTTGCAGGGTGCGCATGCCGGCTATTACAGCTTTGGCTCTATCTACTGGCAGGAAGCCGGTTACTCGGCTTCGACGATTGGTTATCTGTGGTCGCTGGGCGTGGTGGCGGAAGTCATCATTTTCGCCAGCAGCAATGTCCTGTTCCGCCGCTGGAATGCGCGCAATCTGCTGTTGCTTTCCGCCTGCTGCGGGGTGCTGCGCTGGAGCCTGATGGCTTACAGCACCGAACTGGGTTGGCTGCTGGTGATCCAGATCCTGCATTGCGGCACCTTTACCGTTTGCCATCTGGCGGCGATGCGTTTTATCGCTGCACGCAAAGGGCCGGAGGTGATCCGGTTGCAGGCGATTTACTCGGCGCTGGCGATGGGGGGCGGCATTGCGATTATGACGGTGATTGCCGGCTTCCTGTTTGAACATCTGCAGGGCGGGGTATTCTGGGTGATGGCGGCGGTGGCGTTGCCGGCGCTGTTTATCCGTCCGCCGGCCGTTGCGGTCAGCGGCAACCGTTAAGTCGTTTCCAGCAGCGCGCGGATGGCTTTGCGCTGCTGGCGTTCTAACGGCAATTCGGTATAAATCAGCGGCGGTTGCGGTTCACTGTGTACCGCCGCATAAGGGCTGATCACCAGCGTGATACCCTGCGGCGCGCCGGAGCGCAGGTAATCGCGCAGCGGCAGATACTTGATATTTAATGGCAACAGCGTTAATTCGCGGATCTGATATTCCACTTCCTCTTCCAACTGCGGGTTGTCCAGCGTCAATAACAACACCTGTTTTTCCTGCAGCGCATTACCCTGCATCAGCCAGGCGCCGAAACTGATGGCCACCAACCCCGCTTCCTCGCTGGAAAAACGAATTTCATATTCCTGTTCGAGCGGTGCCAGCGCTTCCTTGGTGGTGCGCATCAGGCGCGGGTACATGCGTAACACTTCCTCGAGCAGCATATTGTCAATGCCGATGTCAAAACGACAGCGCTCGACCGCAGGCGCCAGATGGGCGAATAGCTGGCTGATCAAATCCTCTTTACTGCTGAAGGTCATGCCGGAAATCTGCTGGAAGCGCTCGACCATGTTTTCAATCGCTCTCATTAAGCGCAGATCTTCCTCCGAGTCGTTGCTGTAGTAGCTGTGGTTTTTCAGCATGGTGAACATCAGCACCAGAAAATCGATTTCGCTGGTCTCGGGTTGCAGGGCGAAAAGCTGATTCAGCGATTGATGAAGCAAGCTGGCCGCCTGATGCTCTGGTTTCTGATGCAGCCAGGCGCGCTGGGTGGCGGTGAATAGCGGGTGCCGCTGGCGTTGGGTTTCCCAGGCGCAGTAACACAGATAATACTGCAGAAATTGGCGATCGCGCTGATCGAGGGGCCGGTTGAGCATCGGTTCACAACTGCTGATGTAACTTTCCAACTGCGGCGACGGATCGGCGTTTACCGCCAACGCCTGATGCAGCCAGGGGGCAAAATGCTGGTCGACAAACTCCGGGCTGCAGCGCAGGGCTCTGCGCAACCAGTGGAGCAGGCAGAGGCGTTGGTTGAGCGCGCTTCCCTTGAGCCGGTAGCCTTCGTCGGAATTGCCGACGAGCTCCAGATGGTGGAAACGCTGGATTTCACTGGCAACCTCGGCTATATCTTGCCGGGCAGTAGGGTGGTCGACGCCGTTGATTTGGCTGATAGTCTCCAGTTGTACTGCGGGCACTGGCGCATACAGCATCAGTAACAGATGGCAGCGCCGTTGTTGACCGGAGAGCTCAGGCACAGGGTCAGTGTCCAGGCTCATATCACCTTCTGGTGCGTAACGTTTAAATTATGAATAAGCATAGCAAAAGGCTATGCGGCGGCGGGGCTGCGGCGCCCGGTTTTATTTCGGCTTACCACTTTCGTCACAATTATTGTGCCGATTAACGGCGGTTGAAGGTTGGTTGATGTTACTTTATAACAATAATGAGTATCGTTTGATGATGAAGTTACGTTTTATTGTGGCCGGTTTTTTCGCGTTATTCAGCGCCGGCGTCGTCGCACACCCGCACAGTTTTATTGATATGAACACCACCTTTGTGGCGAAAGATCAAAAACTGGTCGGCTTGAAAATGGTTTGGGTAATGGATGAAATCACCTCGGCGGATCTGCTGTACGATGCGCAGAACGCGAAAAGCGACTCGGAAGTGTGGAAAAAGCTGGCGGCGGAAGTGATGGCCAACGTGCTAGGTCAGCACTACTTCACCGACGTGTATCGCGACGGCAAGCCGGTGAAATACCTGAATCTGCCGACCGAATACCATTTGTCGCGCCAGGGGCACCAGGCGGTGCTGGAGTTTGTGCTGCCGCTGGCCGAGCCGCAGCCGCTGGCAGGCAAGCCGTTTGAAATCTCCACCTACGATCCCACCTATTTTGTCGATATGACTTACAAAGACCAAACGGCGCTGCATCTGCCGCCGGAAATGGCGCCGCAGTGCAAGTTCAGCCTGATGACGCCGAAGCCGGATTCCTCCTTGCAGGCTTACGCATTGTCCCTCGATAAGAACGATGCACCCAGCGAAGATATGGCGCTGGGGCAACAGTTCGCGCAGCGGGTCACTTTGCAATGTCAATAAACCTTAGCCAGAACGCCGCGCGTAAGCGGCACTGGGCCTTCAGCCTGTGGCCGCTGCTGCTGTTTGCGCTGTTGCTGGCGTTGGCCGCGCAGGTGGCGTGGCACTATTGGCCGCAACTGCTGATGCAAAGCGTGGTGTGGCAGAAGGGGCTGCATCAACAACTGGCCGGCCTGTTGCAGCAGGTAAAAGCCGCCCCCCAGCAGGCCGGGCTGGCGTTGATGCTGTTTAGCCTGAGCTATGGCGTGCTGCATGCACTTGGCCCCGGTCACGGCAAGGTGGTGATTGCCACTTATCTGGCCACCCACCCGGCGCGGCTGAAAAGCAGCCTGAAACTGACCTTTGCCGCCTCGCTGGTTCAAGGGCTGGTGGCTATCGCGTTGGTGACGCTGATGCTGGTGGTACTGCAATTATCCTCCCGCCAACTGCATCAGAGCAGTTTCTGGTTGGAGAAGGGCAGTTTTATTTTGGTCATGCTGCTTGGCGTGCTGCTGAGCTGGCGGGCGCTGAAACGCCTGTATTACGCGGTGAAAGCGCTGCGCCCATCACCGGTGCTGCGAATCAACAGCCTGCAACCTTTGCCGGCGGATCACGTTCACAGCGAGCATTGTGGTTGCGGGCATCGCCATTTGCCGAGCGACAGCGAATTGCAGGCGGGCAGTGACTGGCGCACGCAAACTGCCATCGTGCTGGCGATGGGCATGCGCCCCTGCTCGGGGGCGATACTGGTGCTGCTGTTTTCCAAGGTGATTGGCGTATTCGCCTGGGGCGTGGTTTCGGCGTTGGCGATGGCGTTTGGCACGTCGCTGACCATTTCATTGTTGGCCTTGCTGGTGCATTACAGCCGCCGGTTGGCGGTGCGCCTCAGCCGTTCGCGCGCACCGGCCGCCTGGAGCGCCGTTGCCTGGGGATCGCTGGCATTGGCCGGTGGCTTGATTCTGCTGTTCGCCGGATTGCTGCTGTATGCCAGCGCTCAGCCGGAGTTCGGTGGTGGTATCCGGCCTTTCTCCCGCTGACCGGCATAAAAAAAGCGCTGCAATAAATTGCAGCGCTTTTTCTTTATTCATTCACTCACTTCGCGATATTAACGCTTCAGCGCTTCGCTCAGTTCTTCACGCATGGTAGAAAGCATGGCTTTCACTACGCGCGGGTTGCCTGCAACCACGTTGCCGGAGCTGAAGTGGTTATGGCCACCAACAAAGTCGGTCACCAGGCCGCCAGACTCGCGCACCAGCAGTTCGCCGGCAGCAAAGTCCCACGGCTTCAGGCCAATCTCGAAGAAACCGTCAACGCGGCCGGCGGCCACATAGGCCAGGTCCAGCGCGGCGGAGCCGGTACGACGGAAGTCTGCACACTGAGTGAACAGTTTGCCAACCACGTTGATGTAAGGGGTTGCGTGCTGTTTAACCTTGAACGGGAAGCCGGTCGCCAGGATGGTGCCATCCAGATCTTTGGCATTGGTGCCGCGCAGGCGGTAGCCGTTGAGCTGTGCGCCTTGGCCGCGGGTAGCGGTAAAGAGTTCGTTGCGCATTGGATCGTAAACCACAGCCACTTCTGTACGGCCTTTGATGCGTACGGCGATGGAAACGGAGAAGTGTGGGAAACGTTTAATGAAGTTTGAGGTGCCATCCAGTGGATCGATCACCCATTGTACATCCTGATCTTCGCCGACCAGCTCACCGCGTTCTTCGGTAACAATAGTATGTTGCGGATAAGACTTGCGGATCACGTCGATGATCAGATGCTCTGCATCGCGATCGACGTTAGTGACAAAGTCATTGGTCCCTTTCTGGCTCGCTTCTACAGCGTCCGGGGTTTCGTAGTTTTTGGCAATCAGGTTACCGGCCTTGCGCGCAGCGCGCACGGCGATAGTCAGCATCGGATGCATGGGTATCTTCCAACTAGGATGTTAAAGAACAGGAAACGGCGCGAAGTATAGCAGCTGTTCGGCAAAATGCCTACGGCTGTGTTAAGATGCTGTGATTTTCCGCTACGCTCAGAGTTTGTATGCTGCACAACATCCGCATTGTTCTGGTAGAAACCTCCCATACCGGTAACATGGGCTCGACCGCACGAGCCATGAAAACCATGGGGTTAACCAACCTTTATCTGGTTAACCCGCTGATAAAACCCGATTCGCAGGCGATTGCCCTGGCCGCAGGCGCCAGCGACGTGATCGGCAACGCCACTATCGTTGACACCCTTGATGACGCTATCGCCGGCTGTAGCCTGGTGGTCGGTACCAGCGCGCGTTCGCGCACTTTGCCGTGGCCGATGCTGGAACCGCGCGAATGCGGCGTACGCGCCGTGCACGAAGGCGAGCACGCGCCGGTTGCGCTGGTGTTCGGTCGCGAACGCGTTGGCCTGACCAACGATGAACTGCAAAAGTGCCATTATCACGTCGCCATTCCCGCCAACCCGGATTACAGCTCGTTGAACCTGGCGATGGCGGTGCAAATCCTGGCTTATGAAGTGCGCGTGGCTTATCTCGATCGCCAGCAAGTGGGGGTGCCGCAGTTGGAAGAAACGCCTTATCCTCTGGTGGACGATCTCGAACGTTTCTATCAGCACCTGGAACAAACGCTGCAGCACAGCGGCTTTATCCGCCCGGCACATCCGGGGCAGGTAATGAGCAGGTTGCGCCGTTTATTCACCCGAGCGCGGCCGGAAGCTCAGGAGCTGAATATCTTGCGTGGCATGCTGACGTCGATAGAGAAACAGGATAAACATCAAGGTAATTAATTTGATGTGGCGTAACGGCCGGTAATAATAGTATTAGTTATCCAATGGTTATAACATGCATTTTATATGCTTTTGGTCTGGCTAAGGCCAAAATGTGCTAATACTTGAGTAAATTAGTAGGTTAAATAGTTGACTGATTTACTCGGGAATGTCAGAATTTCGGCCATGTTTCACCAACAGGTAACCATTTAGCTATGAGACTGACATCCAAAGGCCGTTATGCCGTAACCGCTATGCTTGACGTGGCATTGCACTCCCAGGAAGGGCCCGTTCCTCTGGCGGATATTTCTGAGCGCCAAGGGATTTCGCTCTCTTATCTGGAACAATTATTCTCCCGTCTGCGTAAAAATGGCCTGGTGGCCAGCGTGCGTGGGCCGGGCGGTGGTTATCTGCTGGGAAAAGAGGCAAGTGAGATCGCCGTTGGCGCTGTCATCACTGCCGTCGATGAATCGGTAGATGCAACCCGTTGCCAGGGTAAAGAAGGCTGTCAGGGTGGCGATCGCTGTCTGACTCATACCCTGTGGCGCGATCTGAGCGAGCGCATCAGCGGGTTCCTGAACAACATTACGCTGGCAGAACTGGTGAACAACCAGGAAGTGCTGGTGGTGGCGGACCGTCAGAACAATGATACCCGTCGCACGGCCAACGGTCGTCCGCAAGAAACTATCAACGTTAATCTGCGCGCATAAGCAGCTGGCGATATTTTTTTAGTTTTTGGAAGTGATGTACGGAGCACAAGAGCAATGAAATTACCGATTTATCTCGATTACTCAGCAACGACGCCGGTTGACCCGCGCGTTGCCGAGAAAATGATGCAGTTTTTGACCCTGGACGGGACTTTCGGTAACCCGGCTTCCCGTTCCCACCGCTTTGGGTGGCAGGCGGAAGAAGCGGTAGATATCGCCCGTAACCAAATTGCTGAACTGGTTGGCGCTGACCCGCGTGAAATCGTGTTCACTTCCGGAGCGACCGAATCCGACAACCTGGCGATTAAAGGTGCGGCCAATTTCTATCAAAAGAAAGGCAAGCACATCATCACCAGCAAAACCGAACACAAAGCCGTGCTGGACACCTGTCGTCAGCTCGAGCGTGAAGGGTTTGAAGTGACCTACCTGGCGCCGCAGAGCAACGGAATTATCAGTCTGCAGGATCTCGAAGCCGCCATGCGTGAAGACACCATTCTGGTATCGATCATGCACGTGAACAATGAAATCGGCGTGGTGCAGGATATCGAAGCTATCGGCGAAATGTGCCGTGCGCGCGGTATCATTTACCACGTTGACGCTACCCAGAGCGTGGGCAAACTGCCTATCGATCTGAGCAAGCTGAAAGTCGATCTGATGTCGTTCTCCGGCCACAAAATCTATGGCCCGAAAGGCATTGGCGCGCTGTACGTGCGTCGTAAACCGCGTATTCGCATCGAAGCCCAGGTCCACGGCGGCGGTCACGAGCGCGGTATGCGTTCCGGCACCCTGCCAGTGCACCAGATCGCCGGTATGGGCGAAGCCTACCGTATCGCCAAAGAAGAAATGGCGACGGAAATGGCGCGCCTGCGTACGCTGCGCGATCGTCTGTGGAACGGCGTGAAAGATATGGAAGAAGTGTATCTGAACGGCGATCTGGAACACGGCGTTCCGAACATTCTCAACGTCAGCTTCAACTACGTTGAGGGCGAATCGCTGATCATGGCGCTGAAAGACCTGGCCGTCTCTTCAGGTTCCGCCTGTACCTCCGCTAGCCTTGAACCCTCCTACGTGCTGCGCGCGCTGGGGATGACCGACGAGTTGGCGCATAGCTCGATCCGTTTCTCTCTGGGGCGTTTTACCACGGAAGAAGAGATCGATTACACCATTCAACTGGTGCGTAAATCCATCGGCCGCCTGCGCGACCTGTCTCCGCTGTGGGACATGTTCAAACAGGGCGTGGATATCAACAGCATCGAATGGGCACATCATTAATTCTCAGGATTCAGGAGCAAGGTCATGGCTTACAGCGAAAAAGTAATCGATCATTATGAAAACCCACGTAACGTGGGCTCGTTTGACAACGAAGATCCTACCGTCGGTAGCGGCATGGTGGGTGCACCGGCCTGTGGCGACGTGATGAAACTGCAGATCAAAGTCAACAATGAAGGCATCATCGAAGACGCCCGCTTCAAGACTTACGGCTGCGGTTCTGCCATCGCCTCCAGTTCGCTGGTGACCGAATGGATGAAAGGCAAGTCTCTTGATCAGGCCGAAGCGATCAAAAACACTCAGATCGCCGAAGAACTGGAATTGCCGCCGGTTAAAATTCACTGCTCTATTCTGGCTGAAGATGCCATCAAAGCAGCGATCGCCGACTACAAGAGCAAGCACAGCGCCAAGTAGTTTTTGTGTAGGGGCGCTGTATATTGCGCCTGCGTTGATCGGGGCGAAGATATTCGCCCCCTACACCGGTTTGCTCCCCAACACCGGTTTTGCAAGAGGTTGGGGATATTGAGTGTGAGGTTGTGATGTCAATTACCATGAGCGACAGCGCTGCGCAGCGTGTTCAGGCTTTTATGAATAACCGCGGCAAAGGTCTGGGTTTGCGTCTGGGGGTAAGAACCTCCGGCTGCTCCGGGATGGCTTATGTGCTGGAATTTGTTGACGAAATGAACGATGACGACATCGTTTTTGAAAACAAAGGCGTCAAGGTGATCATCGACGGCAAGAGCCTGGTCTACCTTGACGGCACCGAGCTTGATTTCGTTAAGGAAGGCCTGAACGAAGGCTTCAAGTTCAACAACCCCAATGTCTCGAGCGAGTGCGGCTGCGGCGAAAGCTTCAACGTCTGACAGCCCATCGTGCTCCCCCGCGTGCTGCGGGGGAACTCCATCCGATAACGCCCAGAGCACGCTATGGATTATTTTACTTTATTCGGGCTGCCAGTTCGCTATTCCGTGGACGGCGGCCTGCTTGCCTCTCGCTATCAGGATTTGCAGCGCCAATTCCATCCCGATCGCAATGCCCTCCAGCCAGAACGCGAACGCCTGATGGCGTTGCAGCAGGCGGCGACCATTAATGAAGCCTACCAAACGCTGAAGCACCCATTAAAACGCGCGGAGTATATGCTATCTTTGCACGGTTTTGATTTGGGTAATGAGCAGCACACTGTGCGCGATACCGCGTTCCTGATGGAACAGTTGGAACTGCGTGAAGAGCTCGATGCCATTGAACGCAAAGCGGATGCAGAAAGCCTGCTGGCCGATTTTGGCGCGCGGGTGAACGAGACGGTCAAACAGCGCAGCGCGCTGATGGTACAGCAGTTGGATAGCCAGCAGTGGTCCGAAGCCGCCGACACCGTGCGTAAGCTGCGCTTTTTGGACAAACTCCAGCAACAGGTTGAACAACTCGAAGAAAAACTGCTGGGTTTTGAGTAATACATTCTGATTGTGGAAGCTTCAATATGGCCTTATTACAAATTAGCGAGCCTGGCCTCAGCGCCGCACCGCACCAGCGCCGTCTGGCTGCCGGTATTGATTTAGGCACCACCAATTCTCTGGTCGCTACGGTACGCAGTGGGCAGGCGGAAACCCTGGCCGACGCGCAGGGGCGCGATTTATTGCCTTCGGTGGTGCACTATCAGACTGACGGGTTGCGCGTAGGTTGGGAAGCGCGCCAGCAAGCGGCGCAGGATCCGGCCAATACCATCAGCTCGATCAAACGCATGATGGGCCGCTCGCTGGCCGACGTTCAGCAGCGTTACCCGAACCTGCCGTACCAATTCCAGCCCAGCGATAACGGCCTGCCGATGATTGTCACCGCCGCCGGTCTGGTTAATCCGGTAGGCGTTTCCGCCGACATCCTCAGGGCACTTTCCGCTCGAGCGCAAACGGCGTTGGAAGGGGAGCTCGACGGTGTCGTGATCACCGTTCCCGCTTATTTTGACGATGCACAGCGCCAGGGCACCAAAGACGCTGCGCGTCTGGCCGGCCTGCACGTGCTGCGCCTGCTGAACGAACCGACCGCCGCGGCGATTGCCTATGGCCTGGATTCTGGTCAGGAAGGCACCATTGCGGTTTATGATCTGGGCGGAGGAACCTTCGATATTTCCATTCTGCGCCTGAGCCGTGGGGTGTTTGAAGTGCTGGCTACCGGCGGGGATTCTGCGCTGGGCGGTGATGACTTTGACCACCTGCTGGCCGACTGGTTGCGCGAGCAGGCCGGCGTGGCCGATCGCAGCGATCACGGCGTCCAGCGCCAGTTGTTGGATGCGGCTATCGCCGCCAAAATTGCGTTGAGCGATGCCGACAGCGTCAGCATCGACGTGGCCAACTGGCAAGGCGAAGTGACCCGCGCGCAGTTCGATGCGCTGATTGCTCCGCTGGTTAAACGCACCCTTATGGCTTGCCGCCGTGCTCTAAAAGACGCGGGCGTCAGCGCGGAAGAGGTGCTTGAAGTGGTGATGGTAGGCGGCTCCACTCGCGTGCCGCTGGTGCGTGAGCAGGTGGGGGCGTTCTTTGGCCGCACGCCGCTGACGTCTATCGATCCGGACAAAGTGGTCGCCATCGGCGCGGCGATCCAGGCCGATATCCTGGTGGGTAACAAGCCGGACAGCGACATGCTGTTGCTGGACGTGATCCCGCTGTCGCTCGGGCTGGAAACCATGGGTGGTCTGGTCGAGAAAGTGATCCCGCGCAACACCACCATTCCGGTGGCGCGCGCGCAGGAATTCACCACCTTTAAAGACGGCCAGAGCGCGATGATGATCCACGTGTTGCAGGGTGAACGTGAGCTGGTGCAGGATTGCCGCTCGCTGGCGCGTTTTTCGTTGCGCGGTTTACCGCCAATGCCTGCCGGGGGCGCACATATTCGCGTCACCTTCCAGGTGGACGCGGACGGCCTGCTGAGCGTCACGGCGATGGAGAAATCCACCGGCGTTGAGGCTTCGATCCAGGTGAAGCCGTCTTATGGCCTGTCCGATGGCGAGATCGCCGACATGATCAAAGACTCGATGGCCAATGCGCACAGCGACGTCGGCGCGCGCATGCTGGCGGAACAGCGGGTAGAGGCATCGCGGGTGCTGGAAAGCCTGCAGGGCGCCCTGGCCAGCGATGCCGCCTTGCTGAGCGAAGCTGAAAGTACGGCGATCGCCGCTGCGGTGGAAGGCCTGCAACAGGCGACGCAGGGCACCGATCCTGCCGCCATTGAAGCCGCAATTAAAACATTAGATGCACAAACGCAAGATTTTGCCGCGCGCCGTATGGATGCTTCCATTCGCCGCGCGCTGGCTGGCCATTCTGTGGATGAGGTTTAATCATGCCTAAAATTGTTTTCCTGCCCCATCAAGATCTGTGCCCGGAGGGGGCAGTACTGGAAGCCGAGCAAGGCGAATCGATCCTTAACGTTGCCCTGCGCAACGGGATTGAAATCGAACATGCCTGCGAGAAATCCTGCGCCTGTACCACTTGCCACTGCATCGTGCGCGAAGGCTTTGATTCGCTTGAAGAGAGCAGCGAGCTGGAAGACGACATGCTGGACAAGGCTTGGGGTCTGGAGCCGGAAAGCCGCCTGAGCTGCCAGGCGCTGGTCGCCGATGAAGACCTGGTGGTAGAAATGCCGCGTTATACCGTTAACCATGCGCGTGAGCATTAATTGCTAGTCGCGGCGCAGAGCTGGAGATCATAATGGGACTGAAGTGGACCGACAGCCGTGAAATCGGCGAAGCCCTGTACGACCAATACCCGGATACCGATCCGAAAACCGTACGCTTTACCGACATGCATCAGTGGATTTGCGATCTCGAAGAGTTCGACGACGATCCTCAGGCTTCCAACGAAAAAATACTGGAAGCGATTCTGCTGGTCTGGTTAGATGAAGCGGAGTAAATAGCGTAACGGGCTGCCTTGGGCGGCCCGTTTATTTTGTATCCGACAAGATTAATAAAAGAATAATCCGGAGTGAGAAGGCTATGACAACTGAAATTATGCTGGTAACGCTGTCGCACCAACCTGCGGACGCTCGCTGGGGCGAGAAAGCGTTGCTGAGCACCAATGCGGAAGGGATGACCATTCACCTGACCGGCAACGACAAGCTGGGCAGCGTTCAGCGCGCCGCGCGTAAAATCGACGGTCAGGGCATCAAAAAAGTGAAGCTGGCCGGTGAAGGCTGGGATCTGGAAAACAGCTGGGCATTCTGGCAGGGGTTCCGTGGGCCGAAAGGCAAACGCAGCGTCGAGTGGGCAGAACTGCCGGAAGCCGACCGTAAAGAGCTGGAACAGCGCCTGAAGATTGTTGACTGGGTGCGCGACACCATCAATATGCCGGCAGAAGATCTGGGGCCGGAGCAACTGGCCACCCGCGCCGTCGATCTGCTGTGTGATGTCGGCTGCGATGCCGTCAGTTACCGCATCACCAAGGGTGAAGATCTGCGCGAGCAAAACTACTCCGGCCTTCACACCGTGGGCCGCGGTTCCGACCGTTCCCCTGTGCTGCTGGCGTTGGATTTCAACCCGACCGGCAACCCGGATGCACCGGTATTCGCTTGCCTGGTGGGGAAAGGCATCACTTTTGACACCGGCGGCTACAGCCTGAAACAAAGTGCTTTTATGGACTCGATGAAGTCCGACATGGGTGGTGCAGCCACCATTACCGGCGCACTGGCGCTGGCTGTCGCTCGCGGCCTGAAGCAGCGCGTGAAGCTGTTCCTGTGCTGTGCCGACAACATGGTCAGCGGCAATGCCTTCAAACTGGGCGACATCATCCGCTATCGCAACGGCAAAACCGTTGAGGTGATGAATACCGATGCGGAAGGGCGTTTGGTGCTGGCTGATGGCCTGATTGACGCGTCCGAGCAAAACCCCGAGCTGATTATCGACTGCGCCACTCTGACCGGCGCGGCGAAAACGGCGGTAGGTAACGATTACCATGCGCTGTTCAGCTTTGACGATGCGCTGGCGCAGGAACTGTTGACCAGCGCGGCGGCGGAGCAAGAACCTTTCTGGCGCCTGCCGCTGGCCGAGTTTCACCGCAGCCAATTGCCGTCCAATTTTGCCGAGCTGAACAACGTGGCCGGCCCGGCTTACACCGCCGGCGCCAGCACCGCGGCCGCCTTCCTGTCGCATTTCGTGAAAAACTATCAGCAAGGCTGGTTGCACATCGACTGTTCCGCGACCTACCGCAAAGGCGCGGTCGATCAGTGGTCTGCCGGCGCGACCGGTCTGGGCGTGCGGACTCTGGCCAATCTGCTGCTGAGCAAAGCCAAATAATTGAAAGCCCGCAGCGGCGGGCGGTAGAATATGGTTTATCCTCGGGGCCCAGCATGCTGGGCCCCGTTATTTAATTGCTGGAGTTTGCCATGAGTTCCCATCATCACGATGCCGCCCCGGGCGAGAACGAGCTTGAACGTCTGCTGAAGCTGGCGGTGACGGAGCCGGCCCATCGCCCGGCGTTTTTCCGCGAGTTGCTCGATGCCACGGTATTGATTCTCGGCGACAGCGATCAGGTGCAGCAGGACGGCGACATTACGCTGAATGCCGATACTCCGGTGAATATCCAGCACTGGGAAAAACAGGACGGCGGCAGCATCATTCCGTTCTTCTCCTCGCTGGAGGCGTTGCAGAAAGCCGTCGAAGATGAACAGCCGTTTATCGCCATGCCGGCGCGGGTATTGTTCGAGATTACCGAAGGCGCGGATCTGTTCCTTAATCCGAAAGCCGAGTACGGCAAAGAGTTCTACCCTGAGGAAGTCGCGATGCTGCTGGCTACCGGCGGCGTAGCCAAGCCTGCGGAACGCTATGTCGACAAGGATACCCAGATCCTGCTGGGCCAGCCGGAAGAATATCCGTCGGCGATGGTGGATGCGTTGACCACGCTGTTCAGCCAGCGCAAACCGGTACGCCGTGCGTTTCTGGCGCTGATGCATGATCAGGCGGTGGATGAAAAGCCTAACCTGCTGGTGGGGCTGGAAGTGGATGGCGATCAAGGCGATATCGAAGCCTTGATCAACGAAGCCGGCAGCGTGGCCAGCGAAACGGCGCCCAACGACGAACCGGTGGATTTTTGTCTGGTGTCGGAAAAAGAGCGTGGGGTCAGCCATTATCTGATCACCCATACTCAACCTTTCTATCAGCGCCGCTGGGGCAGCTGGTTGCGTAACATCATTCCTTCCACTGACAAAACGCAGTAACCCTTCTTTTGCTACCGTGCGGCGCGCAGCCCGCCGGTAGCGCTCAGTTGTCTATCTATCCTTTTGTTTTAAAAACAAATAGTGCTAATGGTAACCAGTGACGTTACGCAGTGTGATCGGCGTAACAGTTCTTTGCATAGCGCTTTGCCATTACGCTCGACACAGATTGAAATGTTTCACGGCTTGGGGAACAGCGCTGCTATTATTCATCCATATCCGGATATTGCGCCGACGAGCTGCGCAAAGGCTGCCAGGGAGTTAAACGATGAAACCATGCCGTTCAGGGGCATTCGCGTCAGGCAAGAAATTTTGTCAGGGGATCGCATTGGCGGGGGGCTTGCTGCTGCTGGCCGCCTGTGATGATGGCGGTCAAAAAACAGCCGTGGCGCAAGCCGATGGGGCGACGAGCAGCGCAACCCAGGCGAAACGGCCGGATGCCGCCGCACTGGCGGGGCTGGCGAAACGCGACGCAGGCAAGCCGCTGGCGTTGCTGGATGCTTCCGAACTGCAACTCGATGGCGCCAGCGCTATGGTGCTGACGTTTTCTTTGCCGCTGGATCCGAATCAGGATTTCGCCGCGCGGGTGCACCTGGTCGACAGCGTCAGCGGTAAAATCGACGGTGCCTGGGAGCTGTCGGATAACCTGATGGAGCTGCGGCTGCGTCATCTGCAACCCAACCGCAAGCTGGTGCTGACCGTTGAAGGCGGCCTGAAAGCGGTCAACGGCGCCGAACTGGGCCAACAACAGCAACAAACTCTCGCCACCCGCGATATCAAACCCAGCGTCGGCTTTGCCGGCAAAGGCTCGCTGCTGCCGACCAAGTTGGCACAGGGGTTACCGGTGATGGCGCTGAACGTCGACAACGTGGACGTTAACTTCTTTCGGGTGAAGGCCGATGCCTTACCGGCGTTCCTGGCCAACTGGGAATATCGCAACGCGCTTTCCAACTGGGAGTCGGAAGATCTGTTGAAAATGGCCGACCTGGTCTACAGCGGCCGTTTCGATCTCAACCCGCAACGCAATACCCGCGAACGCCTGCTGTTGCCACTGAACGGCATAGAGGCATTGCAGCAGCCCGGCGTTTATTTGGCGGTGATGCAGCAGGCCGGTCATTACGGTTACACCAATCCGGCGACCTTGTTCACTCTCAGCGATATTGGCGTTTCGCTGCACAGCTACCACGATCGTCTGGATATCTTTACCCAGGGGTTGGAAGGCGGTGCGGCGCTAAGCGCGGTTGAGCTGCGCCTGCTGGATGAAAAAGGCCAAACCCTGGCCCAGGGCACGACCGATAAGCAAGGGCACGCTCAACTGGCGAAAAACAGCAAGGCGCGCTTGTTGCTGGCTACCCAACAGGGCCAGACCAGCATGATAGATCTCTCGACGCCGGCGCTGGATCTGGCCGAGTTTGATATCGCCGGGCCGGAAGGCTACAGCAAACAGTTCTTCGCCTTTGGCCCGCGCGATCTGTACCGGCCGGGCGAAACGCTGATCGTCAACGCTTTGCTGCGCGATGCCGACGGCAAGCCGCTGCCGGCCCAACCGGTGAAGGTGGATATCGTCAAGCCGGACGATCAGGTGGCACGTAGCTTTGTCTGGCAGCCGCAGGACGGCTTGTATCAATACCAATATCAAATCCCCGAGGGCGGGCCGACCGGCAACTGGTCGCTGCGCTTTAATCTGGGGGACAACCAGCCGCGGCTTTACGGCTTCAAGGTTGAGGATTTCCTGCCGGAGCGCATGGCGCTCGACATCACCGCACAGAAAAACCCGCTGCAACCCGACGCGCAACTGGTGTTTGACGTCACTGGCCGCTATCTGTACGGTGCGCCGGCTTCCGGCAATCGCCTGCAAGGACAGGTGTTCCTGCGGCCCCAGCGTGAGGCGGTCAGCAGCCTGCCGGGTTATGAATTTGGCTCGGTGACGGAAGAAAGCCTGTCGCGCAATATGGACGAGTTCGATCAGGCGCTGGACAGTGCGGGCAAGGCGCAGGTGGCGGTAGACAGCAGTTGGGCCGAGGTGAAATCCCCGCTGAAAGCGATCCTGCAGGCCAGCCTGCTGGAGTCCGGCGGCCGCCCGGTAACGCGCCGCGCCGAACAGGCGATCTGGCCTGCCGATGTGCTGCCCGGCATTCGGCCGTTGTTCAACAAACAACAGATTTATGACTACCGCAGCGACAGCTATCAGGCTCAACCGGTCGTGGATGAAAACACCCAGGCCGGCTTTGATATCGTTTACGCCAATGCCGCCGGGGAGAAGCTGGCGGCCAGCGGGCTGAAGGCCCGGCTGGTGCGTGAGCGCCGCGACTATTACTGGCAATGGTCGGAAGGGGAAGGCTGGCAGTCGCTGTATGACAAGAAAGATCTGCCGCTGGCGGAACAGACTTTGGATATTGCCGCCAACGGCAGCGCCAAGGTGAGTTTCCCGGTGGAATGGGGCGCGTATCGCATTGAAGTGGTGGATCCGCAGAGCAACCTGATCACCAGCTTGCGATTCTGGGCAGGCTACAGCTGGCAAGACAACACCAACGGCAGCGGCGCGGTGCGGCCGGACCAGGTGAAGCTGAAGCTGGACAAGCCGGCCTATAAGCCGGGCGAAAAAGTAAAACTGCATATTGAAGCGCCGGCCGCCGGCAAGGGGTATTTGCTGGTGGAATCCAGCGATGGCCCGTTGTGGTGGCTGGAGCTGGAGGTGCCGGCCGGCGGTGCCGATGTCGAGGTGCCGATTAACCAGGAGTGGAAGCGCCACGATCTGTATCTCAGCGCGCTGGTGATCCGCCCTGGTGACAAACAGCAGCAATCGACGCCGAAGCGGGCGGTGGGTCTGTTGCATCTGCCGCTGGTGGATGAAGGGCGCAAGCTGGCGTTAACGCTGGAGGCGCCGCAGCGCATGCGGCCGAATCAGACGCTGACGGTGAAGGTCAAGGCGGCCCATAGCGAGGGCAAACCGCCGCAGCAAATCAACGTACTGCTTTCCGCCGTGGACAGCGGCATTCTCAATATAACCGACTACGCGACGCCGGACCCGTATCAGGCATTCTTTGGCCGCAAGCGCTACAGCGCCGATCAGTACGATGTCTACGGTCAGTTGATTGAGGGGAAAGGGCGCCTGGCCAACCTGCGTTACGGCGGTGACGGCGACGAAGAAGATGCGTTGTCGCGCGGCGGTAAAAAACCTATTACCACGGTGACCATCGTGGCCCAACAGGCGCAGCCGGTTAAGCTGGACGCCAAGGGCGAGGGCGAGATCCAGATCGCCATTCCGGATTTCAACGGCGAACTGCGGCTGATGGCGCAAGCGTGGAGCGACGAAGACTTCGGCAAGGCGGAGGCCAAAACCCTGGTCGCCGCACCGGTGGTGGCAGAGCTGGCGACGCCGCGTTTCCTGGCCGGGGGCGACAGCACCCAGTTGGCATTGGACGTCAGCAATCTGTCCGGCCAGCCTCAGACGCTGACGGTGAAATTGGCCGCCAGCGGATTGGTGGCGCTGCAAGGTGCGGGCGAACAACAGGTCAGCCTGGCAAACGGCGAACGCACTACGCTGCAGATACCGGTGCAGGCGTTGATGGGCTTTGGCCAGGGTGAGGTGGCGCTGAGTGTCAGCGGCCTGACGCTGCCGGGTGAAACGTTGAAAGATTATCAGCATACCTGGAAGATTGGCGTGCGGCCGGCTTACCCGGCGCAAACCCGCCAGTTCGCCAGCGTGATCCGCGCCGGTGAAAGCTGGAGCCTGCCGGCCGATGCCGCCGCCGGCCTGGTGCCGACAACCCTGGAGGGGCAATGGCTGTTAACCAGCAGGCCGCCGATTAATCTGGCGCGTTATATCAGCGAACTTTACGCCTATCCGTACGGTTGCCTGGAACAAACGACCAGCGGACTTTATCCGTCGCTGTATACCAACCGGGCGCAACTGAGCGCATTGGGCATCAAAACCGGGAGTGATGAAAGCCGCCGCAGCAGCATCGATGCCGGCATTGAGCACTTGCTCAGCATGCAGCGCTTTAACGGCGGCTTTGGCCTGTGGAACCGCGACAGCCAGGAAGAGTTCTGGTTGACCGCCTACGCCACAGACTTCCTGTTCCGCGCCAGCGAGCAGAATTACAGCGTTCCGGCCGATGCATTGACCGCGGCCAATAACCGCCTGCAGCGCTATTTACAGGACCGCAGCCAGATCGACGTCGCCTATACCCCGTTCCCTGATCACACCCGCTTTGCGGTGCAGGCCTATGCCGGGTTGGTGCTGGCGCGTCAACAGCAGGCACCGCTTGGCGCACTGCGGCAGCTGTATGAACGCCGTGCCGACGCTCGCTCAGGCTTGCCGCTGGTGCAGCTTGGCGTCGCGCTGAAGCTGATGGGGGATATGCCGCGCGCCAATCAGGCGATCGAACAAGGGTTGGCGACACAACGCAACGCCAAGGATTATTGGCTGGAAGATTACGGCAGCCCGCTGCGTGACGATGCGATGATCCTGGCGCTGCTGACCGAAAATAATCTGCTGCCGGCGGTACGCGACCAGCGCTTGCTGTCGCTGTCCGAGCGGCTTAACGGCGAGCGTTATCTGTCCACGCAGGAGAGCAATGCCCTGTTCCTGGCGGCGCGTAACCTGATCGGCAGTGCCGAAACGCCGTGGCAGGCGCAAATGGCGCAGGGCAAGACGCTGTCCGGCAGCCAGGCACTGACGCAAAGCTTGTCCGCCGAGCAGCTGGTCGCGGGGCTGCAATTCACCAATACCGGCAGCGGTACGCTGTACAGCCGCGCCGATCTGGTCGGTTACCCAGAACAGGCGCCGCAGCCGCAGAGCAACGTGCTGAACATTCGCCGTGAATTCCTGGGATTGGACGGCAAACCTGTGGATCTGACCCAGTTGAAAAGCGGACAGCTGATTCTGGTGCATCTGGATGTCTGGGCCGATAACGCGGTGCCGGACGCGCTGGTCGTCGATCTGCTGCCGGCCGGTCTGGAGCTGGAAAACCAGAATCTGGGGGACAGCAGCGCCAGCCTGGGCGAAAGCGCCAGCAGCGTGACCGAACTGTTGCAGGACATGCAGCAGGCCGATATCAAGCACCAGGAGTTCCGCGACGATCGCTACGTGGCGGCGGTGAATATCGACGGCTACCGTCATACCACGCTGCTGTATCTGGCGCGGGCGGTGACGCCGGGCGCCTATCTGGTGCCGGCGCCGCAGGTTGAGTCGATGTATGTGCCCGCCTGGCGTGCGTTGGGCGCTACGCCGCCGCGACTTGAGATTGCCCGATGACCTACCCTGTCCCGCCCCGGAGGTTTAGCCGGTGGCGGGGCAAGGGAGCGATGTTTTCCTTATGACTCTCTTCCTCGCCCATTTGCGTCGCCGCGGGTTAGTTTGGCTGCTGGTGATTTTACTGCCGCCCGTTTTGCTGTGGCTGGCGGACCGGCTGTGGCCGTTGCCGCTGAAAGATGCCGAGATGGCCCGAGTGGTGGTGGCGGAAGACGGCACGCCGCTGTGGCGCTATGCCGACGGCGACGGCGTGTGGCGTTATCCGGTGACGTTGCAGCAGGTGTCGCCCTATTATCTGCAAGCGTTGCTGACCTATGAGGACCGCTGGTTTTATCGGCACCCCGGTATCAACCCGTTGTCGCTGGCTCGCGCCGCCTGGCAGGACCTGCGCAATGGGCAGATTGTTTCCGGCGGCAGCACGCTGTCGATGCAGGTGGCGCGCCTTATCGATCCCCATCCGCGCACGCTGGCCGGCAAATTACGGCAGGTGTGGCGTACCGCACAGCTGGAATGGCATTTATCTAAGGATCAAATCCTCGAAATCTACCTTAACCGGGCGCCCTATGGCGGCACGTTGCAGGGGATTGGCGCGGCAAGCTGGACCTATCTGGGCAAACCGCCTTCGGCACTCACGCGTGGAGAAGCGGCCTTGCTGGCGGTATTGCCGCAAGCTCCCAGCCGTTTGCGGCCGGATCGTTATCCGGAACGGGCGCAGGCCGCACGGGACAAGGTGCTGGAGCGGCTGGCGCATTACCGCGTTTGGCCGGCGCGGCAGGTGAATGAAATTCGTCAGGAAGCCTTGTGGCTGGCACCGCGTCAGGTGCCGCAGCTAGCGCCGTTGCTGGCACGGCGCATGACGCAGGGTAACCGCAGCCAGGTCGTAACGACCACGCTGGACGCCACGTTACAGCGACGGCTTGAAGAACTGGCGCGCGGCTGGAAGAGCCAACTGCCGGAAAAAACCTCGGTTGGCGTGCTGGTGGTCGATCACACCAACATGAAGGTGCGCGCCTACCTGGGTTCGTTGGATTTTAATGACAACGGCCGTTTTGGTCATGTTGATATGGTGGCGGCATGGCGTTCGCCGGGATCGACGCTCAAACCCTTTTTGTATGGGCTGGCGCTGGACGATGGGCTAATCCACGCTGAATCGCTGTTGCAGGATGTGCCGCGTCGCTTCGGCGATTACCGGCCCGGCAATTTTGATACCGGCTTTCACGGTCCGGTCAGCGCCAGCGAGGCACTGGCGCGCTCGCTCAATCTGCCGGCGGTGCAGTTGCTGGAGGCTTACGGTCCAAAACGTTTTGCCGCGAATTTACGCAACGTAGGCGTGGAGCTGCGGCTGCCGGCCCACGCCGAACCGAGCCTGGCGTTGATTCTGGGCGGAGCCGGCGCGCGGTTGGATCAGTTGGTCGCCGGGTTCAGCGCATTGGCCCGGCAAGGCAAAGTGGCACCGCTGCGTTTTACGCCTCGGCAAGGGCTTTACGATCGCCAGTTGCTGTCGCCGGGCGCAGCCTGGATTGTGCGGCGCATATTGGCGGGAGAAGCGCGCCCGTTACCGGATGACGTGCTGCCTGCCAGCGTGCCGCTGGCGTGGAAAACCGGTACCAGTTACGGCTACCGCGACGCCTGGGCGATTGGCGTTAACGCCCGTTACACGCTGGGCATATGGGTTGGGCGACCGGACGGCACGCCGGTGGCCGGGCAGTTCGGTTTCGCCACGGCGGTACCGCTGCTGAACCAGGTCAATAATTTGCTGCTGACCTCTTTGCGCCAACGCGGGCAAGGGATCCCGACCGATCCGCGCCCGGCGAGCGTCAGCCGCGCGGAGATCTGCTGGCCTGGCGGGCAGCCGCTTGCCGCCGGGGACAGTAACTGCCGCCAGCGGCGCCTGAGCTGGATCCTCGACGGAACCCTGCCGCCGACGTTGTCTGCACCGGGCCAGGAAAGCGCGTTGGGCAGCCAACCCCTGGTGTGGCTGAACGCTCGCGGGCTGCGCGTGGCGGCGGATTGCCCGGGGGCGGTGGCGCATCGTTTGGCGCTGTGGCCAACGCCGCTGGAGCCGTGGTTGCCGCCGGCGGAACGCCGCGCCCAACGTTTGCCGGCCGTCGATCCGCTGTGCCCGCCTTTGCCACAGCAAGAGGCGCCGCCGCTGCTGATGCTGGGCATACGCGACGGTGCGATACTGCGTCGCCTGCCGGGTAAAAATGCGCTTGATTTGCGGGTTAGCGCCCAGGGAGGCAGCGGGCAGCGCTGGTGGTTCCTGAACGGCCAGTTGGTGGGGGAAGGGGAGTCGCTGTTGCAGACGCTGACGCAGCCGGGCCGCTACCAGCTCAGCCTGCTGGATGAGAGTGGCCAGGTGGCGCTACGCGGTTTTAGCCTCGACTAAGCCGGTTCTTCATCGTCAGCCCGCAGGGCGCACAGTGAAGAATGAAGATAATAATTTTTAATGAAATGTTGATTTTCCCGTAGGCAAGCGTTAACGGCGCACATATAATCTGCGCCACTTAAGAAGGCCGGCACGCGTTTAATTGCAGACCGGTCAGTTTTGGAAGCCATATAGAGGCCATCATGACCGTAGAACGTACCTTTTCCATTATCAAACCAAATGCTGTAGCCAATAACGACATCGGCGCAATCTACGCTCGTTTCGAGCGTGCCGGTTTCAAAATCATCGCATCCAAAATGCTGCGTCTGACTCGCGAACAAGCCGAAGGCTTCTACGCTGAGCACAAAGGCCGCCCATTCTTCGACGGTCTGGTTGAGTTCATGACTTCAGGCCCAATCGTGGTTCAGGTTCTGGAAGCTGAAAACGCAGTACAGCGCAACCGTGACATCATGGGCGCAACCAACCCGGACAACGCACTGGCAGGCACCCTGCGTGCAGACTACGCGGACAGCTTCACAGCCAACGCCGTGCACGGTTCTGACGCAGTAGAATCTGCCCAGCGCGAAATCGCTTACTTCTTCAACGAAAGCGAAATCTGCCCACGCTAATACCGGCTGTCTTTCAAGCCGCAGCATGTTGGCTGCAACTTGAAATTCATAAGGTATTCTGTGTTGTGGGTTGCAGAGGCTCGATGAGCATTCACCGGCTGAAACAATAAAAATGCCCTGAATGCCTTTCAGTCGTGGCAACCCGCTACTAAAATTTGTACAATGCCGCGCCCCTGATGAGTCGTCTTGTCAGGGGCGCGTTTTTCAGTGCGATTTAAACGCACACTTACTTTCCATTCTTTAGCGCCATAACGTGTAACAACGAGGCCAGAGATCATCATGTTAGAACCCATCACGTCCGAGCACATCGTGTCTGAAAATAATTCGCTGACTACTCAATCCGTTAACGCGGAAACCCCGGCTGCGGCCAAAATTAACCTGCTGGATTTGAACCGTCAGCAAATGCGTGAGTTCTTCGCCAAAATGGGCGAAAAACCTTTCCGTGCCGATCAGGTCATGAAGTGGATATACCACTATTGCTGCGATGATTTTGAGCAGATGACCGATATCAACAAGGTGCTGCGCAACAAACTGCAGAGCGTCGCCGAAATTCGCGCGCCGGAAGTGGCAGAAGAACAGCGTTCAGCCGACGGCACCATTAAATGGGCGATCACAGTAGGCGATCAGCAGGTCGAAACCGTGTTCATTCCGGACGGCGATCGCGCGACCCTGTGCGTGTCATCCCAGGTGGGTTGTGCGCTGGAGTGCAAATTCTGTTCGACCGCTCAGCAGGGCTTTAACCGCAACCTGCGCGTGTCGGAAATCATCGGCCAGGTGTGGCGCGCGGCGAAAATCATCGGCGCACTGAAAGTCACCGGCGAACGCCCGATCACCAACGTGGTGATGATGGGCATGGGGGAGCCGCTGCTCAACCTGAACAACGTCGTGCCGGCGATGGAAATCATGCTGGACGACTTCGGCTTCGGCTTGTCCAAACGCCGCGTTACCCTGTCTACTTCCGGCGTTGTGCCGGCGCTGGACAAATTGGGCGATATGATTGACGTTGCGCTGGCGATCTCGCTGCACGCGCCGAACGACAAGATCCGCGATGAAATCGTGCCGATCAACCGCAAATACAATATCGAGACCTTCCTGGCTGCGGTACGCCGCTACCTGGAGAAATCCAACGCCAATCAGGGCCGGGTTACGGTCGAGTACGTGATGCTGGATCATATCAACGACAGTACCGACGATGCGCACCAGCTGGCGGAGGTTCTGAAAGACACGCCATGCAAGATCAACCTGATCCCATGGAACCCGTTCCCGGGGGCGCCGTATGGCCGCAGCTCCAACAGCCGCGTGGATCGTTTTTCCAAAGTGTTGATGGAATACGGCTTTACGACTATTGTTCGTAAAACCCGTGGTGATGATATCGATGCCGCCTGCGGGCAATTGGCAGGTGAAGTGATCGACCGTACCAAGCGTACCCTGAAAAAGAAAATGGCCGGGGAACCTATCAACGTGCGTGCGGTCTGAATCCTATAGCATGATTTTTTTTGTTATCTAACAGTCTGTTATGTGAATAGACACCAAGATGACATCAGATAAGGAAATGAATGCGGGCATGAAGCTGAATCTGTGGGGCATGGTGCTGGCGGCCGGTTTACTGGCCGGCTGTTCCGGTTCGTCACCGGAAAAAGACGCGCAACCTGAAGCGGGCCAGACGCGTTTGCAACTGGGGCTGGAATATCTTAAGCAGGGCGATTTGAACGCCGCGCGGCAGAATCTGGAAAAAGCGGCGGACGCTGCCCCACAGGATTACCGTACTCAATTGGGCATGGCGCTTTACGAGCAGCGGATTGGCGAAAATGGCGCGGCTGAACAACGTTATCAGCAGGCGCTCAAACTTGCGCCAAACAATGGCACCGTGCTGAATAATTACGGTGCGTTTCTCTGCAGTTTAGGGCAGTATGTACCGGCACAACAGCAGTTTAGCGCCGCGGCACTGGCACCGGATTATGGTCAGGTTGCCGACAGCCTGGAAAACGCAGGTTACTGTTTTCTCAAGGCCGGACAGAACGATGAAGCGCGCACCTTGTTAACGCGCGCCCTGAAGGTCGATCCGGACAAAGGCACTCCACTTTTGGTGGAGGCAGAAAAGCAATTTGGAGAAGGGAAGCGCGCTCAGTCGCAACTTTTATTGGATAGTTATCAACATGTTCTGCCGGCCAGTGCCGACAGCTTATGGTTACAGATTCGTTTCGCCGCGTTAGCAGGCCGCCAGGATAGCGTTCAACGCTATGGCAAGCAGCTAGCGCGAAGTTTTCCACAATCCAAACAGTACCAGCAGTTCTTAGCTAATGAATACTGAAGCCTCCCAAGATAAAACCGTATCCATGACGACAGGCCAACGTCTGCGTCAAGCCCGTGAAGAACTCGGGTTGAGTCAACAGGCCGTTGCAGAACGCCTGTGCCTCAAAATGTCTACCGTGCGCGACATAGAAGAAGACAATCTCTCCGCAGACCTTGCTTCGACCTTCGTGCGTGGTTATATCCGTTCCTACGCCAAGCTGGTGCGTTTGCCGGAAGATGAGCTGCTGCCGATGTTGGCCAAGCAGGCTCCGCTGAAGGTGGCAAAAGTCGCGCCCATGCAGAGCTTCTCGTTAGGCAAGCGTCGCAAAAAACGCGATGGCTGGCTGATGAGCTTCACCTGGCTGATTGTTTTCGTGGTAGTCGGTCTGACCGGCGCCTGGTGGTGGCAAAACCACAAGGCGCAGCAGGATGAGATCGCCACCATGGCCGATCAATCTTCCGCCCAGCTTTCGCAAAACAATGAAGGCCAATCCGTGCCGTTGACCGACAGCAATGCCGACAACAGCGCGCCTTTGGCTGACAATGGTTCAACGCCGGTAGATACCGGCGTTGCGCCTGCGCAACAGGCAGCACCGGCTCCGGCCGCAACCGGCAGTGAAACCGCGCAGCAACCTGCGGTGGTTTCGCCAAGCCAAGCTCCGCTCCCAGAGACCACGGCTGCGGCTCCGACGGCGCAAGCCCCGCTGCCGACCGGCGAAGCGGGCCTGGCTGCACCGGCCGAAGATCCTAACGCGCTGGTGATGAACTTCTCCTCCGACTGTTGGTTGCAGGTAAGCGACGCCAGCGGCAAGACGTTGTTCAGCGGCACCCAAAAGAGCGGCGGCAAGCTGAACCTGGCAGGCACCGCGCCGTATAAACTGACTATTGGCGCACCGGCCGCAGTACAGATTCAATATCAAGGTAAGCCGGTGGATTTAAGCCGGTTTGTTAAATCAAACCGTGTTGCTCGTCTGACCGTTGCCGCGCAGTAATTGCGCGGCCATTGTCTGAAGCCAGAGCAACAATGGAGAGTAAGTAATGCATAACCAAGCGCCCATCAACCGTCGAAAATCAACGCGAATTTACGTCGGCAAGGTGCCTATTGGTGATGGCGCGCCGATTGCCGTGCAGTCGATGACCAACACCCGTACCACCGATGTTGAAGCAACGGTTAATCAGATCAAAGCGCTGGAGCGCGTGGGCGTAGATATCGTCCGCGTTTCAGTTCCCACCATGGACGCCGCCGAGGCGTTCAAGCTGATCAAGCAGCAGGTTAACGTGCCGCTGGTCGCCGATATCCACTTCGATTACCGCATTGCGTTGCAGGTTGCCGAATACGGCGTGGATTGCCTGCGTATCAATCCGGGCAATATCGGCAACGAGTCGCGTATCCGCTCCGTCGTGGACTGCGCGCGCGATAAAAACATCCCGATTCGTATTGGGGTGAACGGCGGCTCGCTGGAAAAAGACATTCAGGAAAAATACGGCGAACCTACGCCGGAAGCGCTGCTTGAATCGGCGATGCGCCATGTTGATATCCTCGATCGCCTCAACTTCGATCAGTTCAAGGTCAGCGTCAAAGCCTCCGACGTATTCCTGGCGGTGCAATCTTATCGCCTGTTGGCCGCACGTATCGATCAACCGCTGCATTTGGGCATCACCGAAGCCGGCGGCATGCGCAGCGGTTCGGTGAAATCGGCGATTGGCCTGGGGCTGCTGCTGTCGGAAGGCATCGGCGATACCCTGCGTATTTCGCTGGCGGCCGATCCGGTGGAAGAAGTGAAAGTCGGTTTCGATATTCTGAAATCGCTGCGCATTCGCGCGCGCGGCATTAACTTCATCGCCTGCCCGACCTGTTCGCGTCAGGAGTTTGACGTGATAGGTACGGTGAACGCGCTTGAACAACGCCTGGAAGACATCATCACGCCGATGGACATCTCGATTATCGGTTGTGTGGTCAACGGGCCGGGCGAAGCGCTGGTTTCCACGCTGGGCGTGACCGGTGGCCATAACAAGAGCGGTTTTTACGAAGACGGCGTGCGTCAGAAAGAGCGTTTTGACAACGAGCAGATGATTGACCAACTGGAGGCGAAGATTCGCGCCAAGGCGTCGATGATGGATGAAAGCAATCGCATCTCGGTCAATCTGCTGGAAAAATAAGCGTTATCGCTACATGGCGGGCTGATTAGCCCGCTTGTTTATGAACCCGGGAGGCAGAAAGCGGCACCCGCGTTGAATACGGGGCGGCAAAGTCCCTATAATCGGGTTCATTTTTATAGACAACGGACAGAGAAATCACGTGGCAAAGAACATTCAAGCCATTCGCGGCATGAACGACTACCTGCCGGAAGATACGGCATTATGGCAGCGTATTGAAGGCACACTGAAGCAGGTGCTGGGCAGCTACGGTTACAGCGAAATCCGGTTGCCGATTGTAGAGCAGACCCCGTTATTCAAACGCGCGATCGGCGAAGTGACCGACGTCGTGGAAAAAGAGATGTATACCTTCGAGGATCGCAACGGCGAAAGCCTGACGCTGCGTCCGGAAGGGACGGCTGGCTGCGTTCGCGCCGGCATCGAACATGGTCTGCTGTACAATCAGGAACAGCGTCTGTGGTACATCGGCCCGATGTTCCGCTATGAGCGTCCGCAAAAAGGCCGCTATCGCCAGTTCAATCAATTGGGTGTGGAAGTGTTCGGCCTGCAAGGCCCGGACATCGACGCCGAACTGATCCTGCTGACCGCCCGCTGGTGGAAAGCGCTGGGCATTTCCGAGCACGTGAATCTGGAGCTGAATTCAATCGGTTCTCTGGAAGCGCGCGCCAACTACCGCGATGCTCTGGTGGCGTTCCTGGAACAGCATAAAGACACGCTGGACGAAGATTGCAAACGCCGCATGTACAGCAACCCGCTGCGCGTACTGGACTCCAAAAATCCGGAAGTTCAGGCCCTGCTGAACGACGCACCGCGCCTGTCCGAGTATCTGGATGAAGAATCCAAAGCCCACTTCGACGGCCTGTGTGAACTTTTGTCTCAGGCAGGTATCCCATATACCATCAATGAACGCCTGGTGCGCGGTCTGGACTATTACAACCGTACGGTATTCGAATGGGTGACCACCAGTCTGGGCGCTCAGGGTACGGTGTGTGCAGGCGGCCGTTACGATGGCTTGGTCGAGCAACTGGGCGGGCGTGCGACGCCGGCGGTCGGTTTCGCGATGGGCCTGGAGCGTCTGGTATTGCTGGTTCAGGAAGTTAATCCGGATTTCAAAGCCCCGGCGACCATTGACGTGTACGTTATCTCCTCCGGTGCAGGCGCCCAAAGCGCGGCGATGCAGTTGGCAGAAAACGTGCGCGATGCAGCACCACAGCTGAAATTAATGACCAACTACGGCGGCGGCAACTTTAAGAAACAGATCACCCGTGCGGACAAATGGGGCGCGCGCGTCGCTTTGATCCTCGGTGAGAACGAAGTCGCGGCACAGCAGGTGGTGGTTAAGGACCTGCGCAGTGGTGAACAAGAAACGCTGGCGCAAAGCGAAGTCGCAGTGCGTCTGGCAACGATGTTAGGTTAAGGAGAAGGACACCGTGGAAGTCTATACCACTGAAAACGAACAAGTCGACGCCGTGCGTCGGTTCTTTGCCGAAAACGGCAAAGCGCTGGCGGTGGGGGTGGTGCTCGGAATTGGTGCCCTGGTCGGCTGGCGTTTCTGGCAGAACCACCAAAACTCCAACATGATGGCTGCGTCCCAATCCTACCAGGAAGCCAGCGATCGTCTGGCTGCCGGTAAGCCGGACGACGTGTCCGCTGCGGAGGCGTTTGCCAAGGCCAACAGCAATAGCTATGGCGTACTGGCCTCGCTGGAGTTGGCGAAACACTTTGTCGAGCAGAATGATTTTGCCAAGGCAGAGCAACAGCTGGTGCTGGCTCAGGGCCAGACCAAAGACGATAACCTGTTGGCGATGGTTAGCCTGCGTCTGGCGCGTGTCCAGTTGCAGGAGAAAAAGCTGGATGAAGCGCTGAAAACGCTGGATGGCGTGAAAGGCGAAGGTTGGGCGGCGATGGCGCAAGATGCACGCGGTGACGCGTTGCTGGCCAAAGGCGACACCAAAGGTGCGCGTGAGGCTTACAGCAAAGGCATTGAGTCCAACGCTTCTCAGGCGCTGCAGGTTTTGCTGCGCATGAAATTGAATAACTTGTCCAGCTAAGGGGAATTCCCATGCAATTGCGTAAAACACTCTTGGTCGGACTGGTTTCCGTCGCCTTGCTGAGTGGTTGCTCGCTGTTTAACAGTGAAGAAGACGTGGTTACCATGTCGCCGCTGCCAAAAGTTGAAAATCAGTTCACGCCGAACAAGGCGTGGAGCACCTCGGTAGGTGACGGTATCGGTGAGTTTTATTCTCACCTGCGTCCCGCTTTCCAGGACAGCACACTGTATGCTGCCGACCGTCACGGTATCGTGAAAGCGTTGGACGCCGACAGCGGTGACGAAAAGTGGAAGGTCGATCTTTCCGAGAAAACCGGCTTCTTCTCCAGCAACCTGCCGGCATTGCTGTCGGGCGGCCTGGCGGTCGCGGGCGATAAAGTTTACGTCGGCAGTGAAAAGGCGGTGGTTTACGCGCTGAATACCGCAGACGGTAAAGTGGCGTGGCAGACCAAGGTGGCCGGCGAAGCGATTTCTCGCCCGGTCATCAGCGACGGCATGGTGCTGATTCATACCTCCAACGGTTTGCTGCAGGCGCTGAACGAATCGGATGGTGCGGTGAAGTGGACGGTTAACCTGGACATGCCATCGCTGTCACTGCGCGGTGAGTCTGCTCCGGCCGTTGCCTTCGGCGCGGCGATTGTCGGCGGTGATAACGGCCGCGTCAGCGCAGTGCTGATGCAGCAGGGCCAGTTGATCTGGCAACAGCGTATTTCCCAGCCGAGCGGCGCGACCGAGATCGATCGCCTGAACGATGTGGACACGACACCGGTGATTGTTGAAGGCGTTGTCTACGCATTAGGTTACAATGGCAACCTGACGGCGTTGGATCTGCGTTCCGGCCAGATCATGTGGAAACGTGAACTGGGTTCCGTGAACGACTTCATCGTGGATGCGGGCCGCATCTACCTGATCGATCAGAACGATCGCGTGGTAGCGCTGAGCACCGAAGGTGGCGTAACAGTGTGGACGCAAAGCGATCTGCTGCACCGCAACCTGACCCCGCCGGTGATGTATAATGGTTATCTGGTGACCGGTGATTCCGAAGGTTACCTGCACTGGATCAACACCACGGACGGCCGTTTTGTTGCCCAGCAGGAAGTGGATAGCTCCGGCTTCCTGTCTGCGCCGATGGTGGCTGGCGATAAGCTGGTTATTCAGGCCCGAGGCGGAAAAGTTTACGCTTTCACCCGCTAACGCTGCCGGTCATCGCACGGTTTGCAAACGGCTCCTGAGTGTTCAGGGGCCGTTTCGTATTTTTATAAGCTGCACTTCTGGTGTCTACCCATGGTGCAGTAACGCATTGATTATTAAGTAATGAGGCTTCACAATGATACCTGTCGTCGCGCTGGTTGGGCGCCCGAATGTGGGTAAATCCACCTTGTTTAACCGTTTAACACATACGCGCGATGCGCTGGTGGCGGATTTCCCCGGGCTAACGCGAGACCGCAAGTATGGTCGTGCCGAAGTTGAGGGTAATGAATTTATTATCGTCGATACCGGGGGCATCGACGGTACCGAAGACGGCGTGGAAACGCGTATGGCCGGCCAGTCGCTGTTGGCGATTGAAGAAGCGGACATCGTGCTGTTCATGGTCGACGCGCGTGCCGGCCTGATGCCGGCCGATCAGGGCATTGCCCAGCATCTGCGCAACCGTCAGAAAGCCACCTTCCTGGTCGCCAACAAAACCGACGGCATGGATCCGGACATGGCCACCGCCGATTTCTACTCGCTGGGCCTGGGTGACGTGCATGCGATTGCCGCTTCGCACGGCCGTGGCGTAGCGCAACTGATCGAGCACGTGCTGGTGCCGTTTGTCGGTGAAAAACCCGAAGAAGTCGAGCTGACCGAAGAAGAGGCGAACGCCGCTTACTGGGCTGAGCAGGAAGACGAAATCCCGGAGGATGAAGAGCCGGAAGACGACTTCAACCCGCAAGATTTGCCGATCAAGCTGGCGATCGTTGGCCGCCCTAACGTAGGTAAGTCCACACTGACTAACCGTATCCTCGGCGAGGAGCGTGTGGTGGTGTACGACATGCCGGGCACAACCCGCGACAGTATCTATATCCCGATGGTACGCGACGAGCGCGAATACGTGCTGATCGATACCGCCGGGGTGCGCAAACGCGGCAAGGTGACGGAAACCGTAGAAAAATTCTCGGTAATCAAAACTCTGCAGGCGATTGAAGACGCCAACGTAGTGCTGTTGGTGGTTGACGCGCGTGAAGGCATTTCCGATCAGGATCTCTCGCTGCTCGGCTTTATCCTCAATAGTGGGCGCTCACTGGTGATTGTGGTCAACAAGTGGGACGGCATGAGCGAAGAAGATCGCGAGCACGTGAAAGAGATGCTCGATCTGCGCCTGGGCTTTGTCGATTTCGCCCGCATTCACTTTATTTCAGCTCTGCATGGCAGCGGCGTTGGCAATCTGTTCGTATCGGTGCTGGAAGCCTACGAGTGTGCGACCCGTCGTGTGAACACCTCCATGCTGACCAAAATCATGCAGATGGCTGCCGAAGACCACCAGCCGCCGTTGGTGCGCGGCCGCCGCGTGAAGCTGAAATATGCTCACGCCGGGGGTTACAACCCACCGATCGTGGTGATCCACGGCAACCAGGTGAGCGATCTGGCCGACTCTTACAAACGCTATCTGATGAACTACTTCCGTCGTTCACTGAAGGTCATGGGTACGCCAATCCGCATCCAGTTCAAAGAGGGTGACAACCCGTTCGCCGGCAAACGCAACTTGCTGACGCCGAACCAGATGCGTAAACGTAAACGCCTGATGAGCCACCTGAAGAAAAGCAAGTAATCTTCAAAAAGAGCGCGGTAGCCATACCGCGCTCTTTTTTATTGCCCCGAAGTCGTTCTATTATCTGCATATTGTCGCCGTCAGTTGAAGGAACACCATGTCTTGGGAAACCTGGAGTTTTGCGTTCAGCGTCACCGTACCTAATTTGTTAATGATGCTGTTGGGCGTATTGTTGCGCCACTGGCGGCTGATGGACGATCGTTTTATTGATGGCGCCACCCGGTTGGTGTTCAATCTGGCGCTGCCCTGCCTGCTGTTCTTCAGCATCGCCACCAGTCATCCGCAACTGCTGGGCAACCTGCCGTTGGTCCTCTACGGGGCGATCGGCACCATCGCCACTTTCCTGCTGCTGGAGGTGGCGGCGGTCTGGCTGGTTAAGGAGCCGCGTGAACGGGGCGTGTTCGTGCAGGGCGGGTTCCGCGCCAATACCGCCATTGTCGGGCTGGCGTACGCCATGACTGCGTATGGCGACGAAGGGGTGGCGCTGGGTTCGCTGTACCTGACGGTCACGGTGATCCTGTTTAACGTGCTGTCGGTGATTACCCTGACGCGCAGCTTGCAGGGCGGGCATGGCAAGAAGATCAGCCGTTTGTCGCTGCTGCGCAGTATTGTCACCAATCCGCTGATTATCGGCCTGGTGTGCGGGCTGCTGTTCGCGCAAACCGGCCTGGCAATCCCGCAGGTGATCCGGCAGACCGGCAGTTATATCTCCGGGTTGTCGCTGCCGCTGGCGTTGCTGTGCACCGGCGCAAGCCTGGATCTGCGCGCCATGTTCCGTTCGTCCAACGTTGCCGCGTTGTCATCTTCGGCCAAGCTGTTTCTGGTGCCCGTATTGATGACGCTGGGCGGCTGGCTGTGGGGCTTTCACGGTGCGGCGCTGGGGATTATCTTCCTGTTCTCAGCCACGCCGACCGCCTCGGGCAGCTATGTCATGACGCGCGCCATGGGCGGCAACGCCACGCTGGCGGCGAATATTATTGCCATCACCACCGTCGGTTCGTTTTTTACCACCGCGCTGGGGATCTACTTCTTGCGCTCGTGGGGCGTCATCTAATTCAGGTTCAGGAGTAAGTATGGAAGCGCACTGTCCGCAATGCGATCAAACGATGGAGTGGGTGAATGGTCACTACCATTGCGCCGCCTGCGAACGCGATTATCGGCAATTGGCCCATTGCCCGGACTGCGGGCAACCGTTGCAGGAGCTGAAGGCCTGCGGCGCGGTGGATTACCTGTGTCAGAACGGCCACGGGCTGGTATCCAAAAAGCGCGTGCTATTTGATTATCAGCCGTTGTAAGCGTTCACTTATCCACCTGACCGGTTTTCCACAAGTCCACCAGCGCCTGCGGCGCGCTGGTTTCCGGGATCAGCAAGACGATTTCGCTGCACAGATTCTGGCTGTAATAGCTGATTTGCACGCGAAAGTAGCGCTGGTCGCCGCAGCCGGGGGAACCCGGTTTTCCCTCTTCCTGCGCGTAGGGCAGCGTTTGATTCAATAACTGGCTCAGGCGTTGGCGTTGCTCCGGCGTAATATCGGCCAGCGCAATGCGCCGCTGGCCTGCCAGTTTGGGAATAAAGGCGAAGCCGCCTTCACGCGCCAGCTCAATGACCGTGTCCTGATTGAGCGACGGCAAGGGTTTCATTATTCCACCCCCACCTGATGCCAGGCTTGCTGCACTTTGTCCGCCACGGTGCGATCAAAACGTTGCTGTGCATGTTTTACCGTAGTACGGGCGAAGGTGGCGAAGTCGGCATCCTGCGGCAGCGCTTTGTCGCACAACGTGTCATACCAGACGTAGCCGGCTTTCTCCCAGGCGAAGCCGCCGAGTGCGGTGGCCGCCAGATAGAAGGCACGGTTGGGGATGCCTGAGTTGAGGTGCACGCCGCCGTTGTCCTCTTTGGTCTGAATGTAATCCTTCATGTCGGCCGGCTGCGGATCTTTACCCAGTAGCGGATCGTCGTAGGCGGTGCCGGGCGCAGACATCGAGCGCAGGCCCTTGCCGTTGATGCCCTTGGCCAGCAGGCCCGCACCTATCAACCAGTCGGCCTTATCGGCGGTTTGCCTAAGGTGGAACTGCTTGACCAAGGAACCGAAGACGTCAGACATAGACTCATTCAGCGCGCCGGCCTGTTGGAAGTAAATCAGCCCGGCTTCGCTTTCGGTTACGCCGTGCGCCAGTTCATGGCCGACGACATCGATAGCGATGGTAAAACGGTTGAAGATCTCGCCGTCACCGTCGCCGAATACCATCTGCTGGCCATTCCAGAAGGCATTCTGATACTCGTGGCCGTAGTGGACGCTGCCGGTCAGCGGCAGGCCTTTGTTGTCCAGCGAGTTGCGCTCAAACGCCTGCCAGAAGAAATCGTAGGTTACGCCGAGATAGTCATAGGCTTCGTCCACCGCCACGTCATGGTTGCTGGCCTGGCCCTCGTTGCGCACTTGCTTGCCGGGAAGCTGAGTGCCGTTTTGAGCGTCGTAGATATCGCGGATGACTTCGCCGCCGCTGGCGGTTTGCGCGCCGGGCGCACGCAGCGGCTTGTTGCCGAGCAGGCTTTGGACGTGGTTCAGGGTGTGCAATGCGCAGTCGCGCTGCGGTACGCTGCCGTGTTCAATAATCCTGCGAAGCATATAAGGGGGGATGACTGAACGTGCGGTCAGGGTCGGCATGGTGGCTCTCCTTAGGCAAAATTACCCTCAATAAGTCAATATTCCACCACTAAGTGTAGTTCAGACATCGTAAAGACGATGATCGTGGGTACTGACCGCCGGGCTGGTCTTGTGCGGGCTGATGCGCTTGACCGAGGCGCGTACCGCCAGTTTTCCGTGCAGCAGCAGGTTGCACGGCGGCGCATCGGCGCGCAGCATCCGGCGCTGCAACAGTTGGATCGCCTCATGCCCCAGTTCGTCTCGCGGCACATGCACCGAGGTGAGCGGCACATCATGAATTTCCGCCAGATTGAAACCGTCGGTGCTCATGACCGAGATATCCGTCGGTACGTTCAGCCCCAGTTTGTTCAATGCCTTGACCGCACCGACCGCCATATAGTCGCCCCCGGCGAGAATAGCCGTCGGTAGTTGCGAACGCTGGCCGACCTGATTGATAAAGGTGGTCAACGCCTGCTCGGCTTCTTCGCTGCCGAAGCCGGAGGTGGTAACCAGATGGCGGCCTTCGTCAAAGGCGATGTTGTGCTGCGCATAGGCCTGCCTGATACCCGCCAGCCGCAGCTCCATGGTGTGTCGGCGCAGGCATTGCAGGTTCAGAATATGGCTGTGGCCCTGTTGGATCAGATAATTGGCGGAGAACTCGCCGATCAATTGATGATCGGGGGAGACGCTGTCCAGCCGCATCTGGCGATCGGTGCAGTTGATCAGCACGCAGGGCTTGTGCAGATCGGCGGCCAACTGGTGAATGTGCTCGTCGTCGATGCCGATAATCAGCGCCGCCTCGGTCTGTGGATCGCTCATTTTTTCCAGGAACAGCGCGCCGTCGCTGTGTTGCTCTTCGAGCCCGCAATAGCGGATGCGCACCTCATGCTCCGCCAGCGCGGCGGTGATCCCCTGGATCACCTTGTGATAAAAGATGTCGGTGCGCACGTCGAAGGCGCGCTGCGGGGCAAACACCATGACGTTGTTCAGCATCAGCCGGCCGTTGGACAGGCCTTGCAAGATGCCGTTCTGTTGGGCGCAGGCCAATACTTTGTGGCGCGCCTCGGCGCTGGTGTTGGACTTGCCCGCGAGTACGCGTGAAACGGTGCTGATCGACAGCCCTGTTTGGCGGGCGATTTCCTGTATTTTCAGCTTTCCGTTCATTCTGTGATCTCCTTCAAATTTGCCGGTGAAAATATTTTCACCGCTTTTTTTCAGCGTACTGTCTGGCTTGGAACGCCATTATGGCGAGCTTTTAGGCTGCCTATGAAAACTTTTGCAAAAAACCACGTTTCGCTCACGCTCCCGGCTGGCTAGTCTGCATTGGTACACCAATTTTATAGACTTATCAGTCCAATTTATCGGCTGAATTATAAATAAAATGAAAATAAATCATGTGGTTGTGAGCGTTGAGTGTGATTTTTCGTGATCGTCATCGCAAATTTTAGCAACCCATACCTTCGATACCAAAACGTGCCCTACCAAAAAGCGAGCTGTTTCACCGGGCAGCCGCCGTGGAGAGAAGACAGATGAGTGTTGAAATTAATCAGACGGTCGCGCACAGCGGCCGCCGCAAGTTTAAATCGCTGCGTTGGTGGATGCTGGCGCTGTTTCTGCTCGGCGTTACGGTCAACTACATCACCCGTAACTCGCTGGGTATCCTGGCGCCGGAGCTGAAAACCAGCCTGAACATGACCACCGAACAATATTCCTGGGTGGTGGCGTCATTCCAACTGGCCTATACGGTATTTCAGCCGATCTGCGGCTGGCTGATCGATGTTATCGGCCTGAAGATGGGCTTTTTGATCTGCGCCAGCATCTGGGCTGTGGTGTGTATGCTGCATGCTGGAGCGGGCACCTGGGTGCAGTTGGCTATTCTGCGCTTCTTTATGGGCGGGGCGGAAGCGGCGGCCACACCGGGCAACGCCAAGGCGATCTCCGACTGGTTCCCGAAAAAGGAACGGCCGATTGCCGCCGGCTGGGCGGGCGTAGGTTTTTCTATCGGTGCCATGCTGGCTCCGCCGATCATCGTCATCGCCCATATCTCTTTTGGCTGGCAGGGCGCCTTCTTGTTCTCCGGCGCGCTGGGGTTGATCTGGGTGGTGCTGTGGTGGCTGTTCTACCACGAGCCGTTAAAGCACCCGAACCTGAGCCAAAAAGAGCTGGATCTGATCCGCGAAGATAACGAGCCGGTCTTGCCGAGGCTGCCGTTTTTAAAATCATTGGCAATCTTGTGTAAAAACAAAAAGTTCTACGGCATCGCCATCCCGGCCTTTCTCGCCGAACCGGCCTGGGCGGTGTTCAGCTTCTGGGTGCCGCTGTACCTGGCCACCGAACGCGGCATGGATTTAAAGCACATCGCCATGTTTGCCTGGCTGCCGTTTTTGGCGGCGGATATCGGCAGCGTCGCCAGCGGTTATCTCACCACCCTGTACCGCAAATGGTTCGGCTGCAGCCGCGTCAACTCGGTGGTCGCCAGCTCGGTCACCGGCGCCTTCATGATGGTTTCGCTGGCGTTCGTGGCGATCACCAAAGATCCCTATGTGGCGATCGCGTTGATCTCGATCGGCGGTTTCGGCCACCAGGTGATCTCCTGCATGCTCAGCGCGCTGGTGGTGGAGTCGTTCGATAAAAACCAGATGGCGACGGTCAACGGCATGCGCGGCTCCAGTGCCTGGATCGCCAGCTTCCTGTTTACGCTGCTGATCGGTGCGGTTTCCGACACCGTCGGTTTCAATCCGCTGTTTATCGCCATGGGCTTCTTCGATCTGATCGGCGCCCTGTTCCTGATTGCCTTGATCGCCGAGCGCGGCGGTAAAAAAACACTGAATAATTAAGTTGGATACCTATGAAAACGTTAAAAAAATGGACGCTGGCAGGCGAATATGCCGATCGCATTGAGCTGTTGGTCGACGAGCGTCATCTGTTCTGCCTGTACGTGCTGGAAGACAACCTGTTCCGCGTGCTGATCAAACGCAACGGCGAGCTGGCGCTGGACCGCACCTGGAGCATTGCGCCGCAGGCCGACGTGCCCTGGGAAGGGCGCGATCGCCTGAGCGTCGCCGGTTTTAGCCTGCCGGGTTATCAACTGCAACAGCATGAGGATCGGCTGGTGGTGACCAGCGCCGCGCTGCGCGTTACCGTACATCAGCCGCTGTGGCTGGAGTGGGAGCACCGTAGCGCTGCCGGTGAATGGCGGCCGTTGGCGGCCGACCGGCCAACCAGCGCCTATCTGCTCAATCCGCAGGGTGACGGCGTGGCGCACTACCAGCGCCGCTTTGCCGGCGAGCGCTATTATGGCCTGGGCGAGAAGGCCGGCGATCTGGAGCGCAGCGGCCGCCGCTTTGAAATGCGCAATCTGGATGCGATGGGCTACAACGCCGCCAGCACCGATCCGCTGTACAAACATGTGCCCTTTACCATCACCCGCGGTGCAGAGGCCAGTTTCGGGCTGTTTTACGACAACCTGAGCAGCTGTTGGCTGGATTTGGGCAACGAGATCGACAACTACCATCTGGCCTACCGCCGTTATCAGGCCGAGGCGGGGGATCTCGATTATTACCTGTTCCTGGGGCCGCAGGTGCTGGACGTGACCAAAGCCTTTGTGCGCCTCACCGGCAAGACCCACTTCGGGCCGAAATGGAGCCTCGGGTACAGCGGTTCGACCATGCATTACACCGACGCGCCGGACGCCCAGCAGCAGTTGCAACAGTTCATTGCCTTGTGCAAGCAGCACGATATTCCCTGCGATTCGTTCCAGCTGTCTTCGGGTTATACCTCGATCGGCAACAAGCGCTACGTGTTCAACTGGAATTACGACAAGGTGCCAGAGCCGAAGCTACTGAGCCAGGCGTTCCACGCCGCCGGGCTGAAGCTGGCGGCCAACATCAAACCCTGCCTGTTGCAGGATCATCCGCAGTACCGACAGGCGGCGGAGCAGGGGCTGTTTATCCGCGATTCGGAAAGCGACCAGCCGGAACGTTCCAGTTTTTGGGACGACGAAGGTTCGCACCTCGATTTCACCAATCCGGCGACGGTACGCTGGTGGCAGCAGGGCGTTACTCAGCAACTGCTGGAGATGGGCATAGATTCAACCTGGAACGACAACAACGAATACGAAGTGTGGGACGCGGAGGCGCGCTGCCAGGGTTTTGGCCGGCCGATCGCCATCAAGCATATCCGCCCGGTAATGCCGTTGCTGATGATGCGCGCGTCGATGGAAGCCCAGCAGCGCTTTGCGCCCGACCTGCGGCCGTACCTGATCTCCCGTTCCGGCTGTGCCGGCATGCAGCGCCACGTGCAGACCTGGAGCGGCGACAACCGCACCAACTGGCAAACCCTGCGCTACAACATCCGCATGGGCTTGGGCATGAGCCTGTCGGGGTTGTATAACCTGGGGCACGACGTCGGCGGTTTTTCCGGCGACAAACCGGACGCCGAACTGCTGGTGCGCTGGGTGCAAAACGGCGTGATGCACCCGCGTTTCACCATTCACTCCTGGAATGACGACGCGACGGTTAACGAGCCGTGGATGTATCCGGCCGCCACGCCGGCCGTCCGCGAGGCGATCAACCTGCGCTATCGCCTGATGCCCTATTTCTACACCCTGCTGTGGCAGGCCAGCGCCGACGACGAGCCGATGCTGCGCCCGACCTTCCTCGATCACGAGCATGACGAACGCACGCTGAACGAGACCGATGATTTTATGATTGGCCGCGATTTGCTGGTGGCCAGCGTGGTGGAGCAGGGGCAGCGTGCGCGTTCGGTCTATCTGCCGGATAACGGCGAAGGCTGGTACTGCTTCCACAGCGGCCAGTGGTTCAGCGGTGGCCAGACGGTGGTGCTGGATGCGCCGCTGGAGCGTTTGCCGCTGTTGGTGCGCGCCGGGGCGGCGTTGCCGCTGTCATCACGCTTGGCGCACGTTGACGTTGCCGCCGACGATCGGCGCGAGTTGCAACTGTACCCGTTTAAAGGCTGTGGCAGCGCTTCTGGGCTGTTGTTCGAAGACGACGGGGAAAGTTATGGCTGGCAGCAGGGCAACGCGCTGTGGCTGCGCTGGGAGATGCACAGCGATAATCGGCGCGTCATGCTGAATGTTACCACCGAGGGGCAGTTCAAACCGGCATGGCGGACGCTGACGGTCAGCCTGCCTGCCGGAGAAACGCGGGAATTGTGGATCAACGGTGAGCCGGGCGAGAGTTTTACGCTGAAATAACGGAAACAGCTATTCGGCCGCGTCAGCCGCGCGCTTTTTGCGCGGCTTCTTGGCCACAGTGATGGTTTTCACTTCGCTTTCCACCCAGCCATCCTGCAGGCGGGTTTTCAGCAGTTCGCCGACCTGCGCCTGTTTGGTGGTTTTCAGCAATTCGCCGCGCGGGGTTTGCGTCACGCTGTAGCCGCGCGCCAGCGTCGCCAACGGGCTGACCGCTTCGAGCTGGCTGCAGGCCACGCCGAAACGCTGGCGGTAAGCGTTGAGTTGGCGCTCCAGCGCCTGCTGCAAACGGTATTCCTGTTGCTGCACGCGTTGCTGGTAGCGATGAATGCGTGCCTGCGGCTGTACCTGCGCCAAACGCTGTTGCGCCCGATCGCTGCGGCGTGAAGACAGGCGCAGCTGGTTTTGCATGCCGTCTTCCAACCGGCGTTGCAGCTTGAACAACAGCGTCTGCTGGCGCGCCAGGCGCAGGTGCGGATGCTGCTGTTGCAAGCGGTGGTTGATGCGGGTGAACTGCTGCTGACGCTGGGCCAGATAGTAATCCATCGCCATTTCCATCCGCTGCTGCTGGGATTGCAACTGACGCAGCAGCTCCAGCTGATTGCGGCTGACCAGTTCGGCGGCGGCGGAAGGGGTTGGCGCACGCAGATCGGCGACAAAGTCGGCAATGGTGACGTCGGTTTCATGGCCGACGGCGCTGACGATCGGAATGCGGCTGGCGAATATCGCCCGCGCTACGCGTTCGTCGTTAAAACTCCACAGGTCTTCCAGCGAGCCGCCGCCACGACCGACGATCAGCACGTCGCATTCGTCGCGGCGGTTGGCCGTTTCGATGGCGCGCACGATCTGCAATGGCGCTTCCGCGCCCTGCACCGAGGTCGGGTAGATAACGATGGGCAGCGAAGGATCGCGCCGTTGCAGCACTTGCAGCACATCGTGCAGCGCCGCGCCGCTGGCGGAGGTGATCACCCCGACGCGTTTGGCCGGGCTGGGTAGCGGTTGCTTGAACTGTTGATCGAACAGGCCTTCGGCGCTCAGGCGCTGTTTCAGTTGCTCGAATTGCTGTTGCAGCAGGCCGTCGCCGGCGGGTTGCATGCTTTCGGCAATCAGCTGATAGTCGCCGCGCGGTTCATACAGCGTGATGCTGGCGCGAACCAACACTTGCTGGCCGTTTTGCGGGCGGAAGGTGGTGCGGCGGTTGCTGTTGCGGAACATCGCACAGCGCACCTGCGCGCGGTCGTCTTTCAGCGTGAAATACCAGTGGCCGGAAGCCGGTTGGGAGAAGTTGGAAATCTCGGCGGAGAGCCAAATCTGGCCCATTTCCATTTCCAGCAGCTGTCGAACCGTCTGATTCAGGCGGCTTACGGTAAAAATAGACGGCGAAACAGGTAGCGACATGTGACCTAGATCAAATTCCAAAACAACCACTTAATTGGTCGATACTACAGGGCTGAAAAAGGTAATCAAGAGTTTTTGTGAGAAAGTGCTGGAGGCAACCGATTACGCTCTGTATAATGCCGCGGCAATATTTTATCTTTTTCACAGCCCACTCTGGTGAGATATTGCCCATGCTACGTATCGCGAAAGAAGCACTAACGTTTGACGACGTTCTCCTGGTTCCAGCTCACTCTACGGTTCTGCCTAATACCGCTGAGCTCGGCACCCAATTGACCAAAACTATCCGCCTGAATATCCCTATGCTGTCCGCAGCCATGGATACCGTAACCGAAGCCGGCCTGGCCATTGCGCTGGCGCAGGAAGGCGGCCTGGGCTTCATTCACAAAAACATGTCCATCGAGCGTCAGGCTGAAGAAGTCCGCCGCGTGAAAAAACATGAAAGCGGCGTAGTTACCGACCCGCAAGCCGTAACCCCCTCCACCACGCTGAAAGAAGTGAAAGAACTGACCGCGCGTAACGGCTTTGCCGGCTACCCGGTAGTGACCGAAGAGAACGAACTGGTCGGTATCATCACCGGCCGTGACGTGCGCTTCGTGACCGATCTGAACCAGCCTGTTACCGCCGTGATGACGCCGAAAGAGCGCCTGGTCACGGTGAAAGAGGGTGAAGCGCGTGAAGTCGTGCTGCAAAGAATGCACGAAAAACGCGTTGAGAAAGCGCTGGTGGTGGACGACAACTTCCATCTGCTGGGCATGATCACCGTAAAAGACTTCCAGAAGGCGGAGCGCAAGCCAAACGCCTGTAAGGACGAGCATGGCCGCCTGCGCGTTGGCGCTGCGGTTGGCGCCGGTGCCGGCAACGAAGAGCGCGTTGACGCGCTGGTCGCTGCAGGCGTTGACGTACTCCTGATCGACTCCTCTCACGGCCATTCCGAAGGCGTATTGCAGCGCATTCGCGAAACCCGTGCCAAATACCCGGATCTGCAGATCGTTGGCGGCAACGTCGCTACGGCCTCCGGCGCCAAAGCGCTGGCCGACGCCGGCGTGAGCGCGGTGAAAGTGGGTATCGGCCCTGGCTCCATCTGTACCACCCGCATCGTGACCGGCGTGGGCGTACCGCAGATCACCGCTATCGCCGACGCGGTTGAAGCGCTGGAAGGCACCGGTATCCCGGTTATCGCCGACGGCGGCATCCGCTTCTCCGGCGACATTGCCAAAGCCATCGCGGCCGGCGCATCCTGCGTAATGGTCGGCTCCATGCTGGCGGGCACCGAAGAATCGCCGGGCGAAATCGAGCTGTATCAGGGCCGTTCGTTCAAATCCTACCGTGGTATGGGCTCGTTGGGCGCCATGTCCAAAGGCTCTTCCGACCGTTACTTCCAAACCGATAACGCCGCCGACAAACTGGTGCCGGAAGGTATCGAAGGCCGCGTGGCTTACAAAGGCATGCTGAAAGCGATCGTGCACCAGCAAATGGGCGGTCTGCGCTCTTGCATGGGCCTGACCGGCTGCGCCACCATCGACGACCTGCGCACCAAGGCTGAATTTGTGCGCATCAGCGGCGCCGGCATTCAGGAAAGCCACGTGCATGACGTGACCATCACCAAAGAGTCACCGAACTACCGCATGGGTTAATGCTTGACCCTCTCCTGCGGGAGAGGCCGGGGCGGGGGGCTTGGCTCCTCGCCCCGAAACCTTATTTTTCGCTCTTTTTCTCTGTTGCTGGAATTCGCCTCACATGACAAATAATATCCATAAGCATCGCATCCTTATTCTGGATTTTGGTTCGCAATACACTCAACTGGTAGCACGCCGCGTGCGCGAAATCGGCGTTTACTGCGAGCTGTGGGCCTGGGACGTTAGCGAAGAGCAAATCCGCGAATTCAATCCAAGCGGCATCATCCTTTCCGGCGGCCCGGAGAGCACCACCGAACATAACAGCCCGCGTGCGCCAGAATACGTGTTCACCGCCGGTGTGCCGGTACTGGGCGTATGCTACGGCATGCAGACCATGGCGATGCAGCTGGGCGGCCATGTGCAGGGTTCCAACGAGCGTGAGTTCGGCTATGCGCAGGTGGAAGTGACCACCGACAGCGCGCTGGTTCGCGGCATCGAAGACGCCCTCAGCTCCGCCGGCAAACCGCTGCTGGACGTGTGGATGAGCCACGGCGACAAAGTGACCGCCATCCCTTCCGACTTCGTGACCGTCGCCAGCACCGATACCTGCCCGTTCGCCATTATGGCCAACGAAGAAAAACGCTTCTACGGCGTGCAGTTCCACCCGGAAGTGACCCACACCCGCCAGGGCCAGCGCATGCTGGAGCGTTTCGTATTGGACATCTGCCAGTGTGAAGCCCTGTGGACGCCTGCGACCATCATCGAAGATGCGGTTGAGCGTATCCGCGAGCAAGTGGGTGAAGATCACGTGATCCTCGGCCTTTCCGGCGGCGTGGATTCTTCCGTTACCGCCATGCTGCTGCACCGCGCCATCGGCAAACGCCTGACCTGCGTGTTCGTGGACAACGGCCTGCTGCGCTTGAACGAAGCCGACCAGGTGCTGGAGATGTTCGGCGACCACTTCGGCCTGAACATCGTGCACGTCGCGGCGGAAAACCGCTTCTTGGACGCACTGGCCGGCGTTGACGAGCCGGAAGCCAAGCGCAAGATCATCGGCCGCGTATTCGTTGAAGTGTTCGACGAAGAAGCCTGCAAGCAAGACGAAGTGAAATGGCTGGCGCAAGGCACCATCTACCCGGACGTGATCGAATCCGCCGCTTCCGCCACCGGCAAAGCGCACGTGATCAAGTCGCACCACAACGTGGGCGGCCTGCCGAAAGAGATGAAGCTGGGCCTGGTCGAGCCGCTGAAAGAGCTGTTCAAAGACGAAGTGCGCAAAATCGGCCTGGAGCTGGGCCTGCCGTACGACATGCTGTACCGCCACCCGTTCCCGGGGCCAGGTCTGGGCGTGCGCGTGCTGGGCGAAGTGAAGAAAGAGTACTGCGACCTGCTGCGCCGTGCAGATGCCATCTTCATCGAAGAGCTGCACAAAGCCGATCTGTACAACAAGGTCAGCCAGGCGTTCACCGTATTCCTGCCGGTGCGTTCGGTCGGCGTGATGGGCGACGGCCGTAAATACGACTGGGTTGTTTCACTGCGCGCAGTGGAAACCATCGACTTTATGACCGCGCATTGGGCGCACCTGCCGTACGATTTCCTCGGCCGCGTCTCCAACCGCATCATCAACGAAGTGGACGGCATTTCCCGCGTAGTTTACGACATCAGCGGCAAGCCACCGGCTACCATTGAGTGGGAATAAACCTGCGTCTGGCAGAGAATGAAAGAAAATAGAAATAACCCTCTGTTATACAGAGGGTTATTTTAAAATCATCAAATTGGTCCGAGCCGTTTGAAGATATATACTGTGGTGTCTTGATTAAATTACAAGTTATCTCAGATGAGTTCTGTACAGAAAACTGTCATACAGCTTTATTTCTGTCACTGATAGATTAGTTATGAAATGTATGGTATGGCTGTGTCGTGAAATTGTTTATTGAGATTATTCTTGGGTGATTCGAGACTTAAGTTATAGCATTACTTCGCTTGGCGGCCAACTACAGTAATATAGGTTGGCTATGGCGTCAGCGGCATCTTTTTCTATTTAAATGGGCGTTGCTAATTTTTCTCAAAATTTTAAATGAAATTCGGTAATCCTATCTATCCCACGAGACATAAGTCATCTGAATGCAAAGGGTATTTGTTCATTATGCTTAATGCCATATGAGTGATGCAGGTTCACAAATGAATATGGTGCTTTTTTCGTTACTGGGGGTTGAGAATAGTTCTCTGATTGTGGTATATGTATGAAGCTCTTTAGTGTTGGACAATTACGTCTAGTCGGGTGTTTAGCCAGACTCTAAGTTATTGAACGGCATTATGGTTGCGATAGTCTCGCAACCTAATCTCGTTCCTCGTTTAGGTTGCGAGACTATCGCTTCCTCTAGTAAAGAGCTAAACTAGGCCCAAAAATATGATTTTTGGGCTTTTTCTATGGGGGTACGTATGACTATAATTAAGCAACTGGCTTTGGGTCTTGGTAGAACTGAGGCTGATATAGTTAAATTTCTAGTCAACGCACCAAAAAAATATAAAGTTTATACAATTCCAAAGCGTACATCTGGACATCGAGTTATTGCACAGCCATCAAAAGAACTTAAGATTTTTCAACGTAAATTCATGGAGTTGTATGAGCTTCCTGTTCACAAGGCCGCAATGGCGTATCGCGAAAAATTAAGTATTAAGAATAATGCGCAAGCTCATCAGAAAAATCATTTTTTACTAAAGATTGATTTGGAAAATTTCTTTAACTCTATTAATTGTTCTGTTTTTTGGAAAGAGTGGCTGAATTTTTATCCCTTACCTAATCATGAAGATAAATTAGCATTTGAAAATCTTCTTTTTTGGTCGCCGAGTAAGACTTTAGGAGGTAAGCTGATTTTGAGCATTGGGGCTCCGAGTTCACCACTCTTGTCTAATTTTATAATGCATAAATTTGATGAGATGATTTCGCGCGAATGTTCTCTTCTCAATGTAACTTATACGCGTTATGCAGATGATTTGATTTTTTCTGTAAGTGTAAAAAATGTGCTATTTGACATTCCAGATATGGTAGAGAAGTATCTTTTGTCGCATTTCGAAGGGGCATTAAAGATTAATAAAAAGAAAACTATTTTTTCTTCCAAAGCTCATAATCGACATGTTACAGGTGTTACATTAAATAATGATGGGGAATTATCTCTTGGAAGGGAAAGGAAAAGATATATTAAACATCTAATTCATCAATATAAGTTAAATAAATTAAGTGAAGGCGGCTTTTCTCATCTAAAGGGATTGCTAGCTTTTTCACATCATATTGAACCTGTTTTTATTCAGACACTTATTTATAAATACTCAGCTGAAACTATTAATAAAATAACTGGGAGATGAAATGAGCAAGCCACATAAAGAGTATAGTAAAGCGATAAAGTCATTAACCAGTAAAGCAGAGAAAGGCCTACTGGAAGCGCAATTCCAACTGTATGAGAACTATACTAAAGGGAAGTATGTTGAACAAAAGGATATCGAGTTAGCTGATAAATATTTTCAAGAGTTGCAACGTTCACTTCCTCAAAAAAGAATGTATTTGAAGAGTTTCAATATTTATAATTTTAGAAGATTTAAAAATATAAATATTGATTTTGATAGTTACCTGACGGTGATAATTGGTGACAATGGGACCGGAAAGACAAGCATATTGGATGGGATTTCAAAGGTTTTTTCTTGGTTTAATAATAATTTAGAAAAAGATGATGTAAATGGAAAACCTATCACAATGGCTGATATCAATGTTTATGCAAATGATTATGCAGAAACCACTAGCACGTTTGAACTCGATGAGAACAATTTTTTTGTGGCCTCTTTAGGTCGTATTGTTCCAGGTTTTTCAGGAAGTTCTCCTACAGAAGTTTCCACCATAAAACAGTTTGCTTCAATGTATAGAAAAACTGCACATAATACGTCTATTATGCTGCCACTTCTAGCATTCTACTCTGCTGAGCGCTCTGCTTTTGACTTAAAGCAAACGATATCGGAAGTGGCATTTTTAGACTCATCGGTAAACAGATATGAAGCATTAAAAGATGCTCTAGAGGGAAGTGGTAAATTTGAGTCTTTTTCAAGTGTATATATTGAGCTAGTAAACTTGGCCGAAGGTGAAGAAACTAAAGAAATAAAAGAACTAAGAGAGCAGATAGTTGGCCTTGAAAAAGTTATTATTGATGTGTATGGTCAGGAGTCACCTTCTGCTGGTGACAGACTTTTTGTTACTTTATCTGAAAAAAAAGAAGAAATTAATAGGCTTATAAGTAACTCTTCATCTGGAAAATATCAGAAGCATCTAAAATATGTTAATTCTGCCATAGAGAAATTAGTATCAGATGTTAAAAATTTAAAAGTTGACCGGAGTACTGGTAAACCAAGGATTTTACTTGAAAATTTTGGAATGAAAGTAAATATCGCGCAACTTTCAAAAGGTCAAAAAACGATGGTTGCATTAGCTGGGGATCTAGCACGTAGACTCGTTACTCTTAATCCAGATTCAAGAGATCCGCTAAGTGGGCCAGGTATTGTATTAATTGATGAGGTTGAATTGCATTTGCATCCTAAATGGCAGCAAGAAATATTGTTAGGTTTGCATGAAACATTCCCAAATATTCAATTTATTGTGACAACACATAGCCCACAAGTATTATCGACAGTTGATAATAAATGTATTCGTAAAATTTATTTAGATGACAATGGTGAACCTATTGTTGGTACTCCATCCTTCCAAACAAAAGGAGTTACAAGTGCCGATGTTTTGGCAAGAATAATGGGAATTAATTCCATACCTGAAAATCTTCAAGAGGCAAGGTGGGTTGAGAAATTTTCAGAGTCGTTATTAAATGGAAATAATTCAGAAAGAGATTTTTATTTCGAAAGGATTTTAAAACACTTTGGAGAAAATCATCCTGTTGTAATTGATTGCCAAAGTCAAATGCGTATCGTGGAAATGAAAAGTAAATGGATGAAGTCTGAGGGAGGTAAATGAAATGAGAAAATTGAATAGACCTCAGCCTGCGCCAATGTGTTTGTCAAAATATAATTTTATAATCGATAAATGGACTAAACAAAGTCCTAAAAAAAAAGAGAGGATTATCATTTGGAGAGCCTTGGAAGAAATGCAAGGTAAATATTGTTGCTATTGTGAATCTATTGCTGAAAAAGGGAATGGACATATTGAGCATTTTTATCATAAAGGTGCGAAAAATGATGGAAATGCTCCCTATAAACATTTGACTTTTGATTGGGATAATTTATTTGCATCTTGTGGTTACACCTCTGGAGATACATGTGGTCACTATAAAGATCGTTTGGGTAAAAATGGCCCTGGGGACTATGAACCTAATGAAATTATTAAACCAGACAGGGATGATCCAAATGATTATTTTGACTTTTTACAAACCGGAACCATAAAAATAAAAGAAAAACTTTCTAATGAAAATGCTACTAAAGCGAGAGAAACATTGAGGGTTTTAAATCTGACTCACGGAGCTTTAAATAGTGCGAGAAAAAAACAAATTGATATATTTAAGCGGGAGTTATTATCGTTAATAGAGCTGGATATTCCGTATGAAGCTATAAGTATGGCAATGGATGATATAAAGAAATCGATTAGAAATGGCGAGTTTCAAAGTGCCGTATTAGGAGCTCTTTTTTAATAAAACGACATACAATGTAGCAATATGCACATAGCCATATACCGTTGTTGATATGAGACCGTTTTTCAGATGTTATACTCATATCGTAACGACGAGCACTTAGGCTCGAAGCTGCAGCACAGATATGTGCAGCAACGCCGATTATTGTGGCTGTATTTTCACTTTCGTCGCTGGATCCTACAGTTAAGCATTTACATAACGAACACAAATAGCGGGCTCATAGTGCCAAATCGTTCTTGGTTCGCTGATTAAAATCGTCCCGATTACGTGCCATTTTGTATAATTATTCTCAAAAATTACTTTTTTAAGCTTATCATGTTAGCAATTTCAATCTTCATCTAGTAGTAGCATGACATTTACCTTAAAAATCATACTTTGTTGCGTTTAGGGTATATGAAAGATAAGTACTGTTGAAGTCGCATATGAGCATCTAGTAATATCTTGACTCTGCCCTAACACAATGTTCTATTAGGGAATTTATTCTTCATTAAACATGCCATGTATCCCCATAAATTGAATATTCAGGAAGTGATCATTTCTAATTAAAGAGATAATATGATTTTTTCTGAACATCACCGATCTTGCATTGATCGAGCCATCCCACCTCTGGAATAAAAAAGTTTCTGCGACTTTAAATCCAACACCCCACCAATGCACAAATACATTTAAAAACGATGTCATCACTTGAAGTGCTGCTTTGGCATCTTCATGGGTGTAAAGTTCTGGGTCACTTCCCAATAATTTGGGTTTTAAATCGTGGCCCTTTCGATGTTCAGGCTGTACCGCAGAATGCCTGATGATGCCATCTTGCCCAATATCACTCTCAACTGAAATCAGCTTTGTTGTGACTTTTGGGTGGACCATTGCATTTCGATTCTTTATAAGGTTTCTCACTGCTTGAACATCAGAGTCTCCGGCATTTAGGTAGTGGCCTGTATGCCATTGCAGGACAAAGTCGAACTTATCTACAGTAGAAAATTTATCAATCTTCTCCTGTAAAGCCTTTGACATTTCGATAGATTGAAGGAACGAATTGGCTGCTGCCTCGAGTGCGTAATTAACCGATAAAACAGAAGATTTTGCCAGTACATTGTTCAGGTCTGCATCTTCACACGCTGCCGCTGCCTCGTAGAGCAGAACTGCATCTGAGAAAATTAATAAGAAATTATTTTGATGTACTGTAACTTTACGAATCATTTTCACCTCAATGATCAAGTACTCATATGGAGATGGTTTTTGGTATGTCTTGTGATATTTAATCCATAATATTATAAACTTTTCTCATCGCTCCTCTAGGTCATTGCGTTAATATCGGATGCAGCTTCGCTGGCTCCAGCAGCTTGTCCAGTATCAGGTATTCCTCCTGCTCGGCCTCTTGCAGAATCGGTGAGTTGCACTCGCCACTGCCCATGGCGCCGCTGGCGCTTGGCACATCCGCGCAATAGTTATAGCCAGCCTCAATTTTCAATCTGGTTGTTCTGCTCATCATACCTCCTCTGGCAGTCCTGAATCGCCTCCATATTCCCCAGCGTCCAGTTGAACAGTATCGAGAACGGCCCCTGCAAGGATTCGCCAAGCGGCGTTAGTGAATACTCTACGCCAAGCACCCGCCCATCCAACACCTTGCGTTTCACCATGCCGTTGCGTTCCAGCTTGCGCAGCGTCTGGGTCAGTACGCGCTGGGTGACGCCATCCAGGCGGCGCTTGATGGCGTTAAAACGCTGCGGCTCACGCAGCACCTCCAGCACCATCATTGACCATTTGTCGGCGATCTGGTCGAGAACGATGCGGCTCGGGCAGTCTGCGCGGTAGATCGGGTCAGTTTTGTCCATAGGTATTCTCCAGCATCCCTGGGATGCTTAAGGTGCGTAATTGACGCCAGGTATGCAAAGTATACCATTCGACGAACGGCACGAAAATCCAGCACCGCTATCCCCAGGCAAAAAGGACATGGATATGAAAGATACAGATTTCAGCAAGCTCAGGCTGTCTCACGCGCACGGCGTATTGACGATCGCTATCGATAATCCGCCGGTAAACGTGCTTGATGTGGCACTGATGTCGGAAATGAGTCGTTTATTGCTCTCGGTACGCGACGATCCGGATACGCGCGTGCTGGTTTTCCAGAGTGCGGACCCCGAGTTCTTCATTGCGCATGTTGATATGACCCTGATCGATGAGCCGCACGCCTTCGATGAACTGGCGCGCAACGCACCGGAAGGGCTTAATCCGTTCCAGGCTTTTGGCGAACTGATGCGCAGCCAACCGCAGGTCACCCTCGTTAAGCTGGCCGGGCTGGCGCGCGGCGGCGGCGCAGAATTCGTGGCGGCAGCCGACATGGCCTTTGCCGCGGAAGGGCGGGCGGGGCTTGCCCAGTGCGAAGCCCTGATGGGCATTACGCCCGGCGGCGGCGCGACCCAATATCTGACGAGCCGCATGACGCGCGGCCGCGCGCTTGAAGTGGTCCTTGGCGCCGATCTTATCGACGCGGTAACCGCAGAGCGTTACGGCTGGATTAATCGCGCATTACCCGCCGCCGAGCTTGATGAGTTCGTCGATCGGCTAGCGCGTAACATCGCGGCATTGCCTGCCGGGGTTATCGCAGCGGCCAAGCAGGCGATGCCCGCGCCGGACCTGCGGGCGGGCTTTCAGTGCGAGCACGAAGCCTGGGCGGGTTTGTTTGCCCGCCCGGCAGCGGAGCAACTGATTCGCGGTGGGCTTAAGGCAGGCGCCCAGACTAAAGAGGGGGAGCGCAACCTCGAGGGCCTGCTGCGCGGGCTTGGCGTTTAAGGTGTTTTGGCGGTGGGGCCGGGGGCCAGTCTGTGTTCGCTAACTACTCGCCCACTGGCTCAACAAAGCATGCAATTTCGCCGGCTCCAGCGGCTTTCTCAATACCAGATAACCTTCCTGCTCGGCCTCTTGCAGAACCGGCGAGTTGAACTCCCCGCTGACCATGGCGCCGCTGGTATCCGGCAGGCGCTCAAACAGCGCTTTCAAGATATCGAAGCCGCTCTCGCCGGAGCGGAGCCGTTGGTCGCACAGCACGGCGAAAGGCGTGAAGCCTTCGTCGATAATCGCAAAAGCCTCCTCTGCGGAAGCCGCACAGCGCACGGTAATGCCCCAGGTGCTCATCAAACTCTCCCAGGCGGAGGTCACCAGCGGATCATCATCCACCACCAGGCAGGCGCCACTTAATGACTCATAGCGGGTTGGGGCACCGGTGTTGGCGTAGCTGTTAACGCTTTCCGGCGGATGCTCTTCACCGGCATACAGGGCAAAACGCATCCAGAAACGCGATCCTTTGCCTTCGATGGAGCGCATGCCGTATTTCACCTTCATCAATTTGGCGCAGCGCGCCACCACCGCCAGCCCCAATCCATGGCCGGCGCTGTCGATTTTCCACGCCAGCTCGGGCCGATAATAGGGGGAAAAGATTTTACCTTTCTCTTCATCGGCGATGCCGACGCCGGTGTCCCACACTTCGATCAGGCATTCCTCGCCCCGTGGGCGGATCGCGATCAATACGCCGCCTTCTTGCGTATAACGCAGCGCATTTTGTATCAGGTTGATCAGCGATTGCCGGATGAGCAATTGATCGCCCATCACGCAAACCCGCCGTTTGGGCCGCCATGTGCGCAGTGATAATGCCCGGCTGTTGGCCTCTTCGCGGAACAGCGTAATCACGGAATCCAGTAGCTTTCCGATGTCCACATGGGTAGTCGCCGTACTGACGTTGCCGGACTCAATCTTGCTGAGATCGAGCAACGAATTAAACATCAGGTGCACGGATCGCACGCTTTGTTGCAGATCCAACAGCTGAGGGATCAGCGTGGCGTCGCGATTCTTATGGATGATCGCCTCGATCAGAAAACCCATCGCGTGCACCGGCTGGCGCAAATCATGGCTGGCGGTGGTCAAGAATTGATTTTTATCCAGCAAGGCTTGCTCCGCCTCTTCTTTGGCCTGCCGAAATTGTTCCGCAAGGCGCGAGCTTTTTTCTTCGAGCAGGGCTTGCTGAATAAAAAAGGCATGCGAGGTTAATGCGTGCCGGTAAATGGCGAACCCATAAAGCAAATTGAGCATCAGCACGATCGGCATGACATCGCCCAGTCGCCAGATAATGCCAAGATTAAGCACACCCCAGGAGGCGAAGAAAAAGCGCGTAAAGGTGCTGATGACCGGCGTCAGATGGGTTGCGTTGGCGGCGACGATGGCCGCGATACTGATGTTTAATAACAGGAAAAAATCGAAACTGTTTTTTTCTGGGGCGATTAAATATAAGGATGAAATACCCAAACCATGCACGAATGCAACGTTATTAATGCGCGGCAGCCAACGGCTAATCACTGCGCTGGCGTTATTTTCCTGGGTGTCATGACGATAACGCCGATGCCATAATCTGATGGCCAATGCGCAGAGAAAATATATCAGTATCCAGACAATAATCGGCGTGAGTTCTTTCCCCAACAAATAGAGCCAAATGGCGAAAGGAATACCGACAAAGGGCACGGCGGTAAAGCTGAAGACCAACCGCATGAAGGTATTGTCCAGCAGGCGGATCTGCGCGCGTGGGGAGATCTCATCATTTTGTAATGATTGAAGTAATTTCATTGCAAATGATCCTGCCTGCCATGCAGCAGGGTGATGGCTTCCACCCGGCTGTTTACGCCTATTTTTTTGAGAATGTTGCTGATGTGCTCTTTCACCGTGGGTTCGGAAATAGACAGCTGCGCAGCTATTCGCTTATTGGGGAAGCCGCGCATCATCATGATTAATACATCTATTTGCCGCGGGGTTAAATTGAATTTTTGCAGGTGGCCGTGAGCGTTATTTACACACTCCTCATGCTCCAAAGGGAACCATTTTTTATTTTCCATCAGTGCGGAAACGGCTTCGGCGAATAATTCAGGTGGTTCGTTTTTAAATACAAATCCGTGCCCGCCGGCATCACGCACCTTTTGCCATATTTCATTGTTCTCATCGCCGCTGACCACCAAAAAACGAATCTTAGAATACTGGTTTTTTAGCTCTTTGAGTAACTTCAACGCCGTCCCCTCGGACAACCAAAAGTCGATGACCATTAAGCGTGGCGCGCCATTTTCCAGAATGTGGCGATAACAATGAGTTTCGTTGGTTACCACATAGGCATGTTTAAAACGACAATGCGTATTCAGGTAATTGGCGATGCCGCTTGCCACCAACGGATGGTCATCGACAACCAGTGCATAATCCTGCTCCAAAGATATCTCCTTTCGTGTAAACGTACCAGATTGGCTCCGATGACTTGTTATTATCAACCCTCCCTACTTTAGGAGGGTTTTTTTGTTTAGGAAAGGGAAATATATTATTCGAGGATTTGGATAAGAGAAAACATAAAGCCAATCAGTATTTTGAACTGTTTGGTTACAAAGGATAATTTATGAAAAAACCACTTATCGCTTTAGCCGTTACTTTACTGGTGGCCGGCTGTTCAACGTTGAAAACCGATCAGGCAATACCCTTGTTGCAGGCGGAAACGGCTAAAATGCTGGGCCTGGGCTCATCCGATGAAATAACCGTGACCAATGTCAATGGCGCTCAACCCGATGCCCTGGGCGGGCAAAAACTTTCTTACCGCGCCACCACCGAGAAAGGCCGCATTTTCGACTGCTCCTCGCTGATGATGCCGGGTATTTTAGGTTCGGCGCCATCATTGAGCGCACCGACCTGTACTCCAGTCGTCACGCATAAATAATTCGCCTCAGGCGCGAGCCGGAGTTGGCAATCAGGACTGATCCGCAGTCCCAATAATTTTGGCATCGGGGCATTGGCGCTGGGGGGCAATAAGCCGGCGTCTCGATGACAATCCCTCTGTGCTCGCCCGCTGTGTTCGTGAATAACGCACCACGCATCCTCTAATGCATTGAGTTTTTCATATAAATAATAACTTTGATGGCATCAAGATAATTGGGCCGGAGATAGAACATGAAAGATCAAACATCGCACCACTTAGCGGTAAAAAAACCGCTTTCCAAAGTTTACCTTGCACTTTTTTCCGCGCCATTGATATTGATTGGGCCCGCCGATATGGCGCGCGCCGATGATGCTATTTTTGATGGCGACTCCCGTATTACGGAACCTTTGAGTTACGCGGGCAATGTTTATGTCGGCCGTAATCAAGGCGGGAACCTGTTGATCGATAATGGTGAAGTCAACGCCTATAACATCAATATCGGCACCCGCGCCAATGGTCAAATTTATGAAAGTTCGGTCACGGTCAAAGGGCCGAACGCGGTATTGAACGCCATCAATGACCAATCCGTCATGCACGGCAATATTAATCTGGGGCTGGGCACATTGCGGGTTGAAGAAGGGGCGCTGGCCAGCGCGAAAGAGATCGTCGTCGGCTCCAACCGCGGCTACGACAGCCACCTTGTCGCGACGGGCGCCGGTTCCAGAGTCGTCAGCAATTTTCTCAGCGTCGGCACCGATCTGGGGGCCCGATCCACTCTGTCGATTGAAGACGGCGCGGTGCTGAACACCACGTTCGATGCGCGCATCGGCAACGGTTCCGGGCCTGGCGAGACCGATAAGCTAAGCCCGAAAGCCACGGTTACGGGGGCGAATTCGCAGTGGCATGTCGGCCGTGCGCTCACGCTTTACGGTGATCTTGATGTGCTGAACGGCGGTGCGGTCAACGTCGGCAGCATCGAGGTGGCGGGCGTCTCAGGCGCGCGTAAAACCGCCGAACTCTACATCGCCGGCAATGGCTCGCGCTTTACCAGCGGGAGCCATGTCAACGTGGGGGATTACGGCAATGGCGTGCTGTCGGTCGTTGACGGCGGCGAGTTTTCCGCCGGCGCAAACGAACTGCGGTTGGGCGATACCGGCTCCGGCTCGAACAGAGGCGCGCTGATCATCGGCAGCCGCGGCAATATGGATACCGGCACCGGATTGACCGAACCCACGCTCGGCGCGGCGGGTGGCGCGGGCACGGTCGATGCTCAGACGGCGATCAACCTGCGGGGCGGCTTGTTCGGCAGCTATGTTTACTTTAACCATACTTCCGACAACTACGACTTCCGCAACAAGATGATGGGGGAAGGCGAGGTTATCAATACCGCCGGGCGCACAACCCTGAGCGGCGATCTGACCCAGCTCCAGGCGAATGTGACCGCGCGGGGCGGCAAAATCATCATCGCCGGCGATATCAATACGCAACCAGAAGACAGTCCTTTCGATGTGCAGACGCTGAGCGCCGAGAACGGCGGCACCTTGATCCTCAACGGCACGGCCGGTTCTGACGTCAGCAATGGCCTGGGTTACAGCAGCGCCGCGTCGATCAAATCCGGCGGTACCTTGGGCGGTAACGGCACCCTGGGCCAGACCGAGATCCAGTCCGGCGGCCATATTTCCCCCGGCGACGGCAATATCGGCACGCTTACGCTGAAACGCTATCTTAATTTCCTCGGTGAATCTTTCTACGACGTCGATATCGCCGGCGACGGCAGCAGCGACAAACTGGTCGTCGCGGGTAAAACCACCATCAGCGAGCAGGCCAAAGTGCAGGTTACCGCGCTGGATCCGCAAACCAGTTATAAGACAGGACAAAGCTACCGCATTTTAACCTCGGAGGGCGGGATTGACGGCAAGTTTGCCGAGGCTATCTCAAAATCTGCATTTTTGGACGTGGCGCTCAACCAGAGTACGAATGCCGTGGATCTGACGATTGCGCAAAAAGGCGGCAACCCAGGCGAGGGCGGTAACCCAGGCGAAGGCGGCAACCCAGGCGAAGGCGGCAACCCAGGTGAAGGCGGCAACCCAGGCGAGGGCGGCAATCCAGGTGAAGGCGGTAACCCAGGCGAGGGTGGCAACCCAGGTGAGGGTGGCAACCCAGGTGAGGGCGGCAATCCAGGCGAGGGCGGCAACCCAGGTGAGGGCGGCAGCAAGCCCGGTATTTTCCAAACGGTGGCGCAAACCGACAACCAGTGGAATACCGCCGGCGCCCTCTCGACGTTGGCGCAGAGCGGCCCTTCACTGGCCTTATACAACTCCTTGCTGTTGTTGAACGCGCCGGAAGCTCGCGACGCATTCAATCAACTGTCTGGTGAAGTCTATCCCTCCATTCAGTCAAACCTGATTGCCGGCAGCACCCAAGTGTTCAGCGTCCTGAATCAGCGCATGCTGCGCGCGTTTGATAATGATGCGTTGCCCGTTCCACCGCTGGCGATGACGCTGGTTCAGCCGGCCAATGCCGAAAATAACGGCGTATGGGGGCAGACCTTCGGCTCCTGGACAAGAAACAGCGGTAACGACAACGTGGGGAAACTGGATGGCAACACCAGCGGTTTCCTGATCGGTGCCGATCGCAAGCTCACTGACCACAATGTCCGCATTGGGGGATATTTTGGGTATAGCCGCGGCGATTACGATATTGATAGCCGCCGTTCCAAGTCCGACAGCGACAATTATCATCTGGGTCTGTATGCCGCAGGGCAGCAGGATGCCTTCTCCTTGCGCGGTGCGCTGGGTTACACCTGGCATCGGCTTGAGAATGAGCGCAACGTTGATTTCGGCAATTTCTCCGATCGGCTCAAGGCGGACTACGACGCCGACTCGCTGCTGGCGTTCACCGAAGCGGGCTACCGTTTCGGGCAGCCGGACGCTAACGTCGAGCCCTTTATCAATCTGAGCTACATCCGTCTGCACACCGATAACTTCCAGGAAAGGGGCGGCGCCGCCGCGCTGAGCGTCCGCAATGAAACGATGAATACGTTCTATTCGACATTGGGCGTGCGCGGTATCAAAGAGTTGCCGAAAAACGTCAGCCTTTACGGCTCACTGGGTTGGCAGCATGCCTACGGCGATAAAAATACCTCATCGCGCATGGCATTTGCCGGCAGTGACGCTTTTGTCACCCAGGGGCAGGCGGTTGATGACAATCTGATGGTGGCTGATGTCGGGGTGAGCGTGAAGCTGTCGCGATCCACCACGCTGGCCGTCGGTTATCAGGGGCAATACGGTTCCGATACTCAGGTTAATGCGGTCAATGCCAACATCAAATGGTCATTCTGATGTGCTGAGGCATTAGGTCTTTGTGGTATCGAGATGTCGCTGGGCAACGGGGTGTTGCCTGGCGATATCTCAGCTTCGGCGCTCTTGTGCCGCAAGGCAAGGCTCTTCGGACGATGAGTGCTCTATCAGCTTAAATAATTCGAGCCGTTCATCAGCGGTAAAATCCCGCCACTCGCCCAGCGCCAGCCCGGTGAGATCGACGTTCATGATGCGTACGCGCTCAAGCTTGGTGACCTCATAACCGAAATATTTGCACATGCGGCGAATCTGGCGGTTAAGCCCCTGAACCAGCGTGATGCGAAACACCTGCGGGGTTTCTTTCTCCACCTGGCATGGATGGGTCACTTTACCCAATATCGGCACACCCGCTCCCATACCTTGAATAAACGCATCGGTCAGCGGTTTGTTTACGGTGACCAGGTACTCTTTTTCGTGATTATTGCCGGCGCGGAGGATCTTGTTGACCAGTTCACCCTGATTGGTCAGAAAAATCAGCCCCTGTGAGGCCTTATCCAGGCGGCCGATAGGGAAGGTGCGTTGGCTGTGGTTAACGAAATCGCCGATGTTATCCCGCTCGTGCTTGCCCATGCTGGTGAGGACGCCAACCGGCTTATTGAGCGCGATAAGCACCAGATCATCCGCGTCACGCGGCGCGATCTGCCGATCGTTAACCCTCACCCTGTCCCCGGAAAATACCTGTGCGCCCACGGCGGCCAGCCTGTCGTTGATAAAAACGTTGCCCAGCTTGATGTGACGATCGGCATGGCGACGGGAACAGATGCCACTGTCGCTAATGTATTTGTTAAGGCGAATGGATGGTTGAGTCAGCATGGTTTCCCCGTAAAACGCGGACTATACCTTACGCAGGGGGCGTTGCAAGGCCGGGGCACGTTCACGTCGTTTTAAGCTCGGTCACGCCAAGCAAGGTTATTCTCCTTGCCACGTACCTGAGCACGGCTTCACGTTGTTCTGCCGGAAACCATAAAGTGTCATATCTGACACTTTTGGTCTTTTATGCATGCCGATACTCTGATTTCAGGCGTACAAGGTTCAACGATGACCTTCCTCGGTAAGGTTTGCCCGACAGTGGGAGCCATGGCGACGCTGATGCTCATTCCACCTTCACCACTCGGGTATTCAGCGGCGTAAGAGTCTGCCCGCCGTGGCCGGTCGGCGTCATGCGCGGGATAGGTTGGCCGCTGCCGCTTTCCACCAGATGCGAGTGCGCTTCGCCCGGTGCAAACAGATGATCTTCCCCCCACTGGCGCAGGCCGACGATCACCGGAAACAGGGCGCGGCCCTTGTCGGTGAGAATATATTCCTGATAGGCGCTGCCGTCCGAAGCGGGCGCTATTTCCAAAATGCCGTGCGCCACCAGCGTGCGCAGGCGGGTGGAGAGAATGTTCTTCGCCATTCCCAACCCCTTTTGAAACTCGCTGAAGCGGCGTATGCCGTCAAAGGCGTCGCGCACGATCAGCAGCGACCACCAATCGCCGATCACATCCAGCGTACGTGCCACCGGACACTGTGCATCTTCCAGGCTTTTACGTTTCATGGCTCAGTTCCCTTCATGACATCTGGTTGCATTATAAAACCTCTACGCGTAAAGTTCATTGGGTTTAATAATGAAACCACTTTAAGGGTGAACGATGAGTGACAAAACGCTGGATCCGATCTGTCCACCGCAAAGCCGTGCGCTCAGCCGGCTACCCGTTTCGCTAGTGCTGCTGCTGGCCGGGGCCAGCGCTTTCAGCGTGGCTAACGTGTATTACGCCCAACCGCTGCTGGATGCGATCGCTCATGATTTCAACATCAGCCTGGCGTCGGTGGGGATGGTGATCACCGCCACCCAGCTTGGCTGTGCGCTGGCTCTGTTGCTGGTGGTGCCGCTGGGGGATCTGATTAATCGCCACCGGCTGCTGGCGGTACAGCAACTGTTGTTGATGGCCGCGCTGTGCATGGTGGGTTGGGCGCACAGCAGCGTGCTATTGCTGGCAGGCATGCTGTTGGTGGGGCTGCTCGGCACCGCCATGACTCAGGGATTGGTCGCCTTTGCCGCCACGCTGGCGGCACCACATGAACGCGGGCGGGTAGTGGGCGCGGCGCAAGGCGGGGTGGTGCTGGGCCTGTTGTTGGCGCGCACCTTGTCCGGCTCACTGGCGGATATCGGCGGCTGGCGGGCGGTCTATTTTTTCTCGGCTGCGGTGACGTTGATCCTGTTGCCGGTGTTGTCGCGCCTGTTGCCAACGCCGCGCACGCCGCCGCCGTCGCTCAGTTATCCGGCCTTGCTGCACTCGATGCTGGCTTTATTGCTGCGCGATCGCACGCTGCAAATTCGCGGCATGCTGGCACTGCTGATGTTTGGCGCGTTCAGTATCTTCTGGAGCGCGCTGGTGCTGCCGCTCAGCCAGGCACCGTTCAATTTTTCACATTCGGTGATTGGCGCCTTCGGTTTGGTCGGGGCGGTGGGTGCGCTGGCGGCGGTGCGTGCCGGGCATCTGGCGGATCGCGGGTTAGGGCAAGTGGCGAGCGGTGTCTGCCTGCTGTTGCTGGTGCTGGCCTGGCTGCCGCTCGGCATGCTGGGGTACGGTCTGGGGTGGCTGGTGGTCGGCATTGTGCTGCTCGATCTGGCCGGGCAGGCGATTCACGTGCTGAACCAGAGCATGATTTTTAGCGCGCACCCGCAGGCCCACAGCCGGTTGGTGGGCTGTTATATGCTGTTTTACGCCGTGGGCAGCGGGCTGGGTGCCTTTGCCAGCACCCATGTCTACGCCGTGGCGGGTTGGCCCGGCGTGTGTTGGTTAGGGGCGGGCGTCAGCCTGGTCGCCTTGCTGTTCTGGTGGCTGACGCTGCGTGGCATGCCGGCCTCAGGCACGGCGGTAGAGCAATGACAGCCGGAAACCCAGCGCGTCGCACAGCAACTGCGGTGAGGTAAAACCGCTTTCCGTCAGCAGCAATCGGGCGCGCTGTGCCGCTAGCGGATGCCAGTTGCTGCGGGTGCGTTCAATCACCTCACGTGCGCCATCGAGGGAATGCCCGGCGCTTTGCAGCCAATGCTGATAGTGGCTGACCGGCAGGCCATCCGGCTGATAGTCGAACAGCAGCAGCGGCGCACCTGGCGACAACCGCGCGGCCAACTGTTGCAGGAAGGCCTGCTTGGCGCCGTCATCGGCAATAAAGTGCAGCACCAGCGAACAAACGGCGGCGTCGTGCAGCCCTTGCGGCACCTGGTCCAGCAGTTGTTGGTGGAAGGTGACTCTCGGTTCACAGCCTGCCACTTCCGCCTTGATACGTGCCGCCGCCAGCATACCGGCGGAAGGTTCCACGGCGCTGAAAAGCCATTGTGGGCCGATATCCGCCAGCGCAATCAGTTCGTTGCCGGTGCCGCAACCGGCCAGCAGCAGCCGGGCTTGCGGCGGTAACGCTTGTGCCAGGGTGGCGGTCAGCAGCGACTGGGCGAACTGATAGCCGGGCACCAGCGTCAGAATACGGCGATCGTAGTCTGCCGCAGCGGCGTCCGGGAAACGGGTATCCGTTTGATGTTGCATGTCCATTCCTTGAATAGCCTGTAAGAGGTAAACCGGAGGATAGTCTTTAACGCAAATGAAATCCATTCGCATTGTCGCATTGACGCTGGGCAGTGCTGAAAGGCCCTAGACACAGGGCGGCTAACCCGGTGCCCCTCTCTTATCCCACTCATTTCGCCATTCTTACCTTTAGGGTTTGTCTGGCGCCTCACACAAACCTAACCGCATGCATTAGCCAAACCGATTTAGCAATATAGCGGCACGGCCACTCATCAGCCGCAGCGCGTCACATTTTGCCGCGCTCACCGCTCCTGCCGCCGTCGTTCCCGGCATGGGGGAGCTTACTTGCTAAGAGGAAATCATTATGACAAACGTAAATTACAAACCGACCATTTGGACCCGAGCAGAGGCGCTGAAAGTTAACGAAAAGGATCCGACCACCACGCAACCTTTGGTGAGCGCCGATTTTCCGGTAATGAGCGACAGCGTGTTCATCTGGGACACCATGCCGCTGCGCACCCTGGATGGCACCGTGGTCTCCGTCAACGGCTGGTCAGTGATTTTGACGTTGACCGCCGATCGCCATCCGCATGACCCGCAGTATATTGATGGCAATGGCAATTACGACATCAAGCGTGACTGGGAAGATCGCCACGGCCGTGCACGCATGTGTTACTGGTATTCCCGTACCGGCAAAGACTGGATCTTCGGCGGCCGGGTGATGGCGGAAGGGGTTTCACCGACGACGCGTGAATGGGCCGGTACCCCGATCCTGTTGAATAACGAAGGCGACATCGACCTGTATTACACCTGCGTGACGCCGGGTGCCACCATTGCCAAAGTGCGCGGCCGCATTGTGACGTCGGATGACGGCGTGCAACTGCAGGACTTCAACGAGGTGAAATCGCTGTTCGAGGCCGATGGGGTGTATTACCAGACCGAAGCGCAGAATGCCTACTGGAACTTCCGTGACCCAAGTCCGTTTATCGATCCGCAGGATGGCAAGCTGTATATGGTGTTCGAAGGCAACGTAGCCGGCGATCGCGGTTCGCATGTGGTTGGCCCGGATGAGTTGGGGCTGGTGCCGCCGGGCCATGAAGAGGTGGGCGGCGCACGTTTCCAGGTGGGCTGCATCGGCCTGGCGGTGGCAAAGGATCACAGCGGTGAAGAGTGGGAGATTTTGCCGCCGCTGGTCACGGCGGTGGGTGTCAACGATCAGACCGAACGTCCGCACTATGTGTTCCAGGACGGCAAGTATTACCTGTTCACCATCAGCCATAAATTCACCTATGCCGAAGGTCTGACCGGGCCGGATGGGGTGTACGGTTTCGTCAGCGATCGTCTGACCGGGCCTTACACGCCGATGAACGCCTCAGGTCTGGTACTGGGTAACCCGCCGGAACAGCCTTTCCAGACGTATTCGCACTGCGTGATGCCGAATGGTTTGGTGACGTCGTTTATCGACAGCGTGCCGACCGTCGGCGAGGATTACCGTATCGGCGGAACTGAGGCGCCAACGGTACGGATTGTGCTGGAAGGTGACCGTTCCTTTGTACGCGAGGTCTATGATTACGGTTATATCCCTGCGATGCAGGATATCGTTTTGCAAGGGTAACCTGCGGCCAGTAGTCTGAGACGCTCCAGAGGCCTGACGATGTCAGGCCTTTTCAGGTTTGACTCACAGCGGATAAGGCTATTTTTTAGGCGAATGCAGCAGGTAGTATTCTTCGCCGCCGTCGTTGCCGGTGGTTATCTTTTGCCAGCCATGCTTATGGTAAAACGCCAGCGCCTTCTCGTTTTTCACCAGGCATTTCAGCGAGCCGGTGGCGGTAAAGGTTCGCTCCGCCGCTTGCAGCAGGGCCGTGCCGACGCCGCGTGGCGGGAGGTGAGGATCGACATACAGGTTGTGAATAAAGTTATCTTGGCGATAAATCGACACGAATCCCAGCAGTTTTCCCTGATCTTCCGCCACCCAGATATCCTCGCCCAGCGTCGAGCGGTCGAAATCCTCCAGCCGGTAATCTTCGGTATCGCGCCAGGTGAACGCCGCCTTGCGCGCAGCCAGATAAAGGGTGCGCAAGAACGGACGATCGGCTTCACGGTAGGGTCTTATTTGCATGGCAGCTCCTTTTTATTTTTTGACACTATAGCGCGATTGACCTCACCGGCAGCAACCCCAATAATGGCCTCCTTGACTCGGGGTGCCCCAAGGGGCTGAGATTTTACCCGTATTACCTGATCTGGATTATGCCAGCGTAGGGAAGTCTCGGTGCCCCAACCGGTACCCGCCTTCTTGAACGCCGGTTGGGAGGAATATGTTCGCTCGACCTGATGCTTTACCCGGCGCCCGCGCCGCGGCCTGTCTGACCCAATTCAAACAACAGCCCCCGCTGATTCACTGCCTGACCAACGAAGTGGTGCAGGAGCTGACGGCTAACGTATTGCTGGCGCTTGGCGCTTCCCCGGCGATGGTGGTGGAACCGACCGAAGCGGCGCAGTTCAGCCAGATGGCGAGTGCCCTGTTAATCAATATCGGTACTCTCAATGCCTCGCGCGCCGAATCCATGCTGGCGGCGGTAGAAGCCGCCAATTTGGCGGGAACGCCCTGGACGCTGGATCCGGTGGCGGTGGGCGGGTTGGCGTACCGCACCGCCTTTGCCCGTCGTTTGCTGGGCGAGAAGCCGGCGGCGATCCGTGGCAACGCGTCTGAAATTATGGCGCTGAGCGGCCGGCAGAGCGCCGGGCGCGGCGTAGACAGCACCGACGACTCGCTGGCGGCTTTGCCGGCGGCACGGGAACTGGCGCAGCTCAGCGGCGCGGTGGTGGCGGTAACCGGCGTGGTGGATTACATCACCGATGGCCGGCGCGACTGGGCGGTCGCCGGTGGCGATGCGCTGATGACGCGGGTGGTGGGCACAGGTTGCGCGCTTTCGGCGGTGGTGGCGGCATTTTGCAGCCTGCCGGGCGATCGGCTGGACAACGTCGCGACCGCTTGCCGGGTGATGTCGCTTTGCGGCGAGCGGGCCACGCACCGGGCTGCGGGGCCGGGCAGCTTTACCCCGGCGTTCCTCGACGCCCTGTATCAACTGCGTGCGGAGGAGCTGCAATGAAACGGATTAACGCTTTGACCATCGCCGGCACCGATCCGAGCGGCGGCGCCGGCATCCAGGCCGATCTGAAAGCCTTTTCTGCCTTGGGGGCTTACGGCACTTCCGTGATCACCGCGCTGGTGGCGCAAAATACCCGTGGCGTGCAGTCGGTATATAACATCGATCCGGCGTTCGTCGCCGCCCAGTTGGATTCGGTATTCAGCGACGTGCGCATCGACAGCGCCAAGATCGGCATGCTGGCCAACGCCGATATCGTGCAGGCGGTGGCCGAACGCCTGCGGCATTACCGGCCGCCGTTCGTGGTGCTGGACACGGTGATGCTGGCGAAAAGCGGCGATCCCTTGCTGGCGCCGGAGGCGGTAGAGTCTATCCGCCGCGAACTGCTGCCGCAGGTGTCGATCATCACGCCGAACCTGCCGGAGGCGGCGGCTTTGTTGGCGTGCGCCCCGGCGGAAAATGAGCATCAGATGCGCGAACAGGGCCGGGCATTGCTGGCCATGGGGTGCCAGGCGGTGCTGATGAAGGGCGGCCATCTCAGCGAAAACGAAAGCCCGGACTGGTTGTTCAGCGCGGAGCAGGAACTGCGCTTCACTGCACCGCGCGTGGCGACTCGTCATACGCACGGCACCGGCTGCACGCTCTCCGCCGCGCTGGCTGCGCTGCGCCCGCGCCATGAAGACTGGGCCGGCACGGTCGCCGCCGCCAAGGACTATCTGCAAAAGGCATTGCAGCAAGCAGATACCCTGGAGGTGGGGCACGGCATCGGGCCGGTGCATCATTTTCACGCGTGGTGGTGATTCAACTTTTTGCCCTTGTTGTGGTCAGACTGGATCCATGCCCGGCGTTTGCCGGGTACGATCGGATTTAACCAAGGGAGAAGGCCATGACAGGACAAAACGCACTTCGCTGCGCCATCTTCGGCGCGTTACTCAGCCTCAGTGCGGGCAGCGTTGCCCAGCAGATTGTTACCACCTCGGACGTGATCCAGCAGCCGGGTTATCAAACCAGCTGGCAGAACATGGTGAAGGGGCAGGCTCGTCTGCCGGGCTGGGCGCGCAAGGGGATGGGTACTTCCACTCCGGCGCAAAGCCTGAGCTGGAAGGGGCAGAACTACCTGGTGGGTAATCTGTGCAAGCCGCACGATTGCGCCAACAACTTCTTGATCGTGGCGTTTAAAGAAGACAAATCCCAGGCCTGGGGCGTGCGGGTAGAGGTCGCCAACAAACCGGAAGCGATCGATCATCCAAAGAAATACGCCAAGTACCAATGGCTGGGCAAGCCGGACGAAGACATGAAGGCGCTGCTGAAAAAACAGTTCGAGAGCAATCCCGACTGGAAATAAAACGACCTGGGGCGCAGTTCATTGCCTGCGCCCTGAGGCCACGCACTCAGCCGATGCCGGCCTGATGCAGGTCGTGCAGGTTGATCGCGCCCACCAGCACGCCATCCAGATTGACCACCGGCGCAGCGCTGATGTGCTGTTCGTGCAATGCCTCCAGCGCTTCTCCGGCGCGCCACTGTTCCGGCAAACGGTAGCCGGGGCGGGTAATCGCCTGGCCCAACGCATCCTGCAGGCTATGGCCTTTTACCAGCCAGCGGCGCAGGTCGCCGTCGGTAAACACCCCCACCACTTTTTGCTGCGCATCGCACACCGGTACCAACCCCAGCCCGGTGCGGCTCAGTTCGAGCATCGCTTCCATCACGTTGGCTTTTTCACTGACCTGCGGCAGACGATCGCCGGTGCGCATCAGGTGGTGTACCCGGTTCAACAGGCGCGCCCCCAGGCTGCCGCCTGGATGGGAGCGGGCAAAGTCTTCGGCGTTGAACCCGCGTTGGCGCATCAATGCCATCGCCAGTGCGTCGCCCATCATCAGCGTATTGACCGCGCTGGAGGTGGGGGCCAGCCCCATCGGGCAGGCCTCGCGTTCGACGCTGATGTCCAGCACGCAGGCTGCGGCCAGCGCTAGCGGCGACTCTTTGCCACCGGTAATGGCGATCACCGGGATGTTGTTCTCCGCCAGCAGCGGCAGGATCAAATCCAGCTCCTTGGCGCGGCCGGAATAGGAGATAAACACCACCACGTCATCGGCGCCGATCATGCCGAGATCGCCGTGCAGCGCTTCCGCAGGGTGGACGAAGAACGACGGCGTGCCGGTGCTGGCCAGCGAGGCGGCAATTTTTTTGCCGATATGGCCGGATTTGCCGATGCCGGAAATCACCGCCTTGCCCCGGCAGTTCAACAGCAGTTCGCAGGCGCAGACGAAATTGTCGTCCAGGCGCGCCAGCAGGCGCTGCGCTTCGGTCAGCTCAATTTCCAGCGTTTCGCGGGCAAAAGCCAGCAGGGCAGTAGCGTTACTCATCGGAATCTCCTACCAGAATGATATTGATGCCTTTCGCTTGCAGCGCGGCGAGGTAATCCGGATTGATGTTTTTATCGGTGATCAGCGTATCCACGGCGCTCAGGTCGCACACCACGTTCGGGCTTTTGCGGCCGAATTTCGACGAATCCACCAGCAGGATAATGCGGCTGGCAGCCTCGCACATCGCCTTGCTGACGTTATGCACCTCGTTAAAGGTGGTGACGCCGGCGTTGAGATCGACCCCGTCCGCGCCAATAAACAACTTGTCGAAGCTGAACTTCTGGAACGCCGACTCCGCCAGGCTGCCGTGGAACGAGGCCGATTTTTTGCGGTAGGTGCCGCCGGGCATCAGGATGGTTTGGTCGTTGTCCAGCTCCACCAGCGCGTTGACGATATGCAGGCTGTTGGTCATCACCGTGATGTTATTGAACTGCGCCAGATGTGGGACCATTTGCAGCACCGTGCTGCCGGCATCGAAAATCAACGAGTCGCCGTCGTTAATCAGCTTGATGGCGGCGTAAGCGATTTGGCGTTTCTTTTCGCTGTTGATATGGGTTTTACGGTCGATCGGCTGGTCGCCGTCGTCGCGGCTGAGCACCACGCCGCCGTAAGTGCGGATCACCTCGCCTTCGTCTTCCAGCAGGGTGAGATCCTTGCGGATGGTGGTGCCGGTAGTGGAAAAATGCTCGGCCAGGGCGTCCACTGCCGTTTTGCCATGCCGCTGCAGATATTCAAGGATAGCGGCCTGCCGCTGCTTTGGTTTCATCGCGATTCCCGTTCACAAGAGGTGAGCATTTCCCTTCAGCGAATAATTCAATATGAAAGGTAATGTCTTTTAATGTGAAAATATCATGATTTAGGGGCAATCGCTAACGATAGTGCAGTCCGGCATGCACGATCCTCGGGGAAGATCACATCCGGGCGCAAATCCTGTTGATGCAGGCCGTGCAAATGGGTGAGCGGCTGCGGCCGGGCGAAGATGGTCAGGCCGCGCATCATCAGGCTGCCGCAGACTCGCCGCTCGGCGTCGAAAGCCAGCGCCAGCACGACCCGGGGTCGAAAACGGCCGCCGGAGCGCCCGACGCCGACGGTGCCCTGCCGGCACAGGCGATCGAAGGCGCGGTTGAAATGGCGGATTTGCCACCCGCCCAGGCCGATTTGCAGCAGCCAGGCCAGTACGGCGAAGATAACCAATGCTTGAGTCATAATGCCTCCTTAATCCCCCTCCGGGTGGAGGGGGAGGCGATCACATCAGAACATCACCTGACCGCCGGTGATGTTAATCGACTGGCCGGTGCAGTAAGACGCTTTGTCGCTGGCGTAAAACAGCAGGGTGTTCAGCACGTCCTGATAGTCGCAGCCGCGTTTCAACGGCACCTTGTCGGTGTAATATTTTTCGACCTGATCCGGCTCGATCCCCAGCTTTTGCGCGTATTGCGGCAGCAGCGACTGGAACATCGGCGACTTCAGCAGGTTGCCGAGCATCAGTGAATGCACGGTAATGCCGTATTCCGCCAGATCGAGCGCCAACGACTGGGTCAGCCCCACGCCGCCGAACTTGGCCGCACTGTAACCGGAGTTGTGCTTGCTGCCCACCTTGCCGGATTTGGAGTTGATCTGGATGATACGCCCGGCCACGCCGTCGCGGATCATCAGGCGGGAAAACTCGCGGGCGCACAGAAAATAGCCGACAAGATTGACCTGCAACGAGCGGTCAAAATCCCCCAGCAGGAAATCGGTGATCGGCGCCGCCTTGGCGATACCGGCGCTGTAAACCAGCAGATTGGCTTGGCCGAACGCCTGATCCACCGCCGCCGCCAGCGCAATGACGCTCTGCTCGTCGGTGGCGTCGGCCTGGAAAGCCTGGGCGCGGCCCGCACCGAACTCATGGTTAATCTGTTGCGCCACCTGCCGGGCATTGTCGGCGTTCAAATCGGCTACCGCGACCCGGTAACCCGCTTGCGCCAGGCCGTGGGATAAAAACGCACCTAAGGTTTGGCCGCCGCCAATCACTACCGCTACTTCAGACATGGTCTACTCCTTATGCAATAAATTTCAGCGTGCTGCCTAACGGGATATCGGCCGGCGTGGCGCCGGAAACGTGGATCGAACCCGGAAACTCGGCCTGGGTTACGCCGTCGAAGCGTACGGTGACATGACCCAGCTCACGCAGGTTTTGCGTAGCGACGCTGCCGACGGCGGTGATCGGATAACGCTGCTCCGCCAGCTCCATCCAGCCGCCGACCTGCAGTTCACCGGCGGTGTCGCCGTGCCGATGGATAAAGCAAAACTCTTCAATGTCCGCCGGCGCGCCTTCGCGGAAGGTGATCAGCATGTCATCCTGCAATGCCTCGCGGGCGCTGCCGCCAATCTGCGTAATGGTGGTGTGGAAAATGGTGTGCATGATCTTTTCCCTGCAAAACAGTGTCATTGATAGATGAAGGCCGAAGCGGCCCAGGCGATCAGCACCGTTGGCGCTCCGGTCAGGAAACGCCCGACCAGTACCGACGGCACGCCGACCCGCACGGTGTCCTGTTTGGCTTCCGCCAGCGACAGGCCGACCGGAATAAAGTCGCAGGCAGCCTGCGCGTTAATCGCAAACAGCGCGGGCAGCGCCAGCTGCGGCGGAATATGCCCGAGACCGATCTGCACCCCGACCAGCACGCCAATCACCTGGGCGATCACCGCGCCGGGGCCGAGGAAGGGCGACAACAGCGGGAAGGAACAGATCAGCGCCAGCGTCACCAGGCCGATTGGGCTGCTGGCCAGCGGCGTCAGGCCGTGGGCGATAAAATCACCCAGACCCGAGGCCATGATGATGCCGATCAACGCCGAGACGAACGCCATAAACGGCAGGATGGTTTTCAGCACCGTGTCGATGGTGTCGCGCCCGGCCTGGAAGAACACCGCCACCACCGAGCCCATGCCCATACCGACCTTGGCCAGCAGGCCGTCGCTCTGTTCGGTGATTTTTTTGCTGGTGTCGTAATCCCGCCCTTTTGGCTGCGGGGCGGGGGCCTTTTGCGCCGTATCGGTTGCCGACGTTACCAGGCTGATGTTGTTGTCACGTACGCCGGAGACGTAAATGTCCTCGAGGATAAACTGCGCCAGCGGGCCGGACTGGCCGGTGGCGTGGATATTGACCGTCGGGATGCGGCGCTTCGGATACAACCCGCAGCGCAGGGTGCCGCCGCAGTCGATCACCATCACGCCAATCTCTTCCGCCGGCGGTTCGCCCTCTTTAAAGCCGTCGACTGCCGGCCAGCCGGTCAGCTCGCTGAGCCGATCGACGATCGAAGGGCGGGTGCCGGCGGTGATGTACACCACTTTCTTGCCGGGTTCGACAGCAATCTCCAACGGGCCACCCCAGCCGCTGGCGCCTTTCTCAATACGGATATAAGCACTCATGCTGCACTCCACGGATTAAAGTTGCACCTGGCGATCCAGGCGGATGCCCATTTTGCGTTCGAACAGACTGGTGGTGAGGTCGGTTACCCAGCCACGGAAGAAATTGGTGAACAACCCGACCAGGAAATAGCTTACCGCCAGTGGCCCAAGCGGCAGGCCGAGAGTCGTCAGGCCGCTGGCGATACCGAGGTAAACGAACAGCTCGCCGGGGTTGATGTGCGGAAACAGGCCGTTCATCGAGTGGCAGCTGTAGGATGCCGCCGCATAGTAGCTGGGCTTGTATTTCTCCGGCATAAAGCGCCCGAGACTGAGGGTCATCGGGTTACAGAAAACAAAGGTACCGATCAGCGGCAGCAGCAGATAGCGCGATACCGGGTTGCCCGCACAGCGCTGCGCCAATCGTTCGATACGTTCCTGGCCTACAAATTTGATCAGCGCATTCATAATGACCAACAGGCTGATTAACAAAGGTAAAATGCCGGTCACCATGCCGACGAACACTTCACCACCTTTCTGAAACAGGCCGATAAACCACTCGGCGCCGTGGGTGATTAGCTCAATCATTATTGCTCTCCTGTGATGGACGATATGGCCTGGAGCGAAAAGTGGCTCTGTCGCCATGGGCCTTACACTAATCACTTTACGGATTCATTTGTTTTAAATAGATCACATTTTGAAAGATAAATATTTTATTGTGAAAGTTAATAATGAAAGAAAGGTAAGGGTGAAACGAAGGTATTGGCGGAAGACAGGCACAAAAAAGCCCGGCGTACCGGGCTGTGGGGGTAGGAAAAGGGGTCAGGCGATGGTGACGTTTTTGTCCAGGTAGGTGTCCTGCACGGCGTTGATCAGCGCCACGCCTTCTTTCATCGATTTCTTGAACGCCTTGCGCCCCAGGATCAGGCCCATGCCGCCCGCACGCTTGTTGATGACTGCGGTGCGCACCGATTCCTGCAGGTCGTTTTCACCGGCGGCGCCGCCGGAGTTGATCAAGCCCGCGCGGCCCATATAGCAGTTGGCCAACTGGTAACGCACCAGATCTATCGGGTGATCGGTGGTCAGCTTGTTGTAGACGCGGTCATCGGTATAGCCGAATTTTACTGCGCGGTAGCCGCCGTTGTTTTCCGCCATTTTTTGCTTGACGATATCGGCGCCGATGGTGGCGGCAATATGGTTGGCCTGGCCGGTGAGATCGGCGCTGGAATGGTAATCCACGCCGTCTTTGGTGAACGCCGGGTTACGCAGATAGGCCCAGAGTACGGTGACCATGCCCAACTCGTGCGCGCGTTCGAAGGCGGCGGAGATCTCCTCGATCTGGCGGCGAGATTGCTCGGAGCCGAAGTAAATGGTTGCGCCGACCGCGACCGCCCCCATATTGAAAGCCTGCTCGACGCTGGCGTACAGCGTCTGGTCGTATTGGGTCGGGTAGCTCAGAGTTTCGTTATGGTTCAGTTTGACCAGGAACGGAATTTTGTGGGCATAGCGGCGTGATACCGACGCCAGCACCCCGTAGGTGGAGGCGACGCAGTTACAGCCGGCTTCGATTGCCAGTTCGACGATGTTTTTCGGATCGAAATACAAAGGGTTGGCGGCGAAAGAAGCGCCGGCCGAGTGTTCAATGCCCTGATCGACCGGCAGAATCGACAGGTAACCGGTGCCGGCCAGGCGGCCATGGTTGAGCAGGGTTTGCATGGAACGAAGGACGGTATTGGGACGGTTGTTATCGATCATTATCCGGTCGACAAAGTCGGCGCCCGGCAGGTACAGATTCTCAGCAGGGATGGTGGTACAGCGGTGTTGCAACAGGTCTTCCGCTTCCTTTCCTAACAACTGCGCGATATCAGTCATGATTGACTCCCGATTTAGCTCCCTTATACACCGGCAATGCCATCCCCGTCGTCTTTCAAGCCCTGGCTGCAACTTGAAAGCCATAGGGGATATTGGGTCACCGGCATAGCAGAAAGCGGTGATTAAAGCTGTAAGAACGAGACTACTGAATTTCCTTTGGCAAGGAGAAACAATAGATGCGATTGAGAGGAAATTCCATTTGCAGGGGCAAATACGCGAGGGCGATCGCCCCCGGCGCGGTAACTGGCTGATTACTCGATATCGAACCACTCGGTGTTTTGCAGGGCGATCGGCGTAATAGAGTAGATCATCTCCTGCAGGTGCTCATGAATGGCGCGTTCGGCGGCGTCCGCATCCTGCGCCTTGAGCGCGGCAAAGATCCGATAATGCTGCTGGATCAGGCTTTCCGGCGGCGACACTTCGCTCAGGCTGAGAAAACGCACCCGATCCATGGTGGCCTTAATGGTTTCGATGGTTTCCCAGGCCAGCGGGCAGTCGGCGAACTGGGTCAGCAACTGGTGGAACTCATCGTCCAACGCCAAAAACTCGCGCGTCTGTTGGTTTTGCGCCGCCAGTTCCTGGCGATGCAAATTGTGCTCCAGCGTCATCAGCTGTTCCGGTGTGATCCGCTGCGCCACGCGGCGGACGATCGCGCACTCCACCGCCTGGCGGATAAAGCGTCCGTCGGCCACCCGCTTGGCGGAAATCTTCATCACGAAAGTGCCGCGCTGCGGCAGTATCTGCACCAACCCGGCCTCCGCCAGCTTGATGAAAGCCTCGCGCACCGGTTGGCGCGAAACGCTAAAACGGGTGGAAATCTCTTTCTCGGAAAGCAGCGTGCCGGGCGGAATGGTGCAGTCGACAATGTCTTTACGCAGGAAACGGTAAATTTGCTGGTTGACCGGAAGGGTGTTGGTGAGGCTGTAGGATTCAGACATGGCGACAATCAGTGACCCGACTTGCTGTGAATGCCACCATACTAGCAGATTATCTTGGGGCTGCGGGCGTATAAATCCCGCCGCAGCCTGATGAATTTCAATCGATCTATCAACTAACCGCTAATCCGGCGACGGCGGCTTTTGCTCCCTTATCCAACAGCGTCAAATAGGCTTGGGTTACTGCGCTAACGAAGCATGGGCTGTCCGGAAGGTCATGGCCAAATACCCTTTCCAACTGGAGCAACGCAAGCACGCGCTGTGGACCTTCCTCGCTGCCCGCCACCAAATCGGCAATGCGTTCACGCAAGGGATCGCTGATTTCTATCGGTTGGCCCTGCTCATCCAGGCCGCCGACATAGCGCATCCAACCGGCCACGGCCAATGCCAGGGCGTCAAAACGGCTGCCGTGCGCCAGATGGTGGCGAATGGGATCCAGCAGGCGCTGCGGCAATTTTTGCGTGCCGTCCATGGCGATCTGCCCGGTGCGGTGTTTCAACGCGCTGTTACGGTAGCGCTGCAACAGCGAGTCGGCGTAATGAGCCAAATCGACACCGCTTACCTGCAGCGTCGGCGCTTGTTCCGCCAACATTAAATGGCGCGCTGCGCGGACAAAATCCTCATCTTGCATGCAGTCGCTGACGTGCGGATAACCGGCCAGATAGCCGAGATAGGCAAGGAACGAGTGGCTGCCGTTCAGCATCCGCAGCTTCATTTCCTCGTACGGCAGCACGTCGCCGACCAGCTCGGCGCCCGCTCGTTCCCACTCTGGCCGCCCCTGCGGGAAGTCGTCTTCGATCACCCATTGGCGAAAGGGTTCGCAAGCCACGCCGACCGCATCGCTCACGCCGCCCAGCAATGCCTGCAACTGGCGTTGGGTTTCCGGCGTCACCGCCGGGACAATGCGGTCTACCATGGTGGAAGGAAAGCGGACGTTTTGCCGCACCCAGTCGGCCAACCCGGCATCCTGCCGCTGCGCCAGTTGAGTGACGACGTTGCGGGTTACCTGGCCGTTGGCCGGCATGTTGTCGCAGGACATCACGCTAAATGCCGGCAGGCCGCGTTCCCGGCGCAGGCGCAGCGCAGCCAGGATCAGCCCCGGCGCGGACCGCGGCCGCAGCGGGTTGGCGATGTCGTGTTGAATATCCGGGTGATCGAGCATCAACTGGCCGTTGGCAGGTTGATAGCAGTAGCCTTTCTCGCTGACGGTCAATGAAACTATGGCAATCTCTGGCTGCGCCATGGCGCCGAGTACCGCTGCCAACCCGTCGATCTGCAAGTGCAGCGCTTGCCTGATCACGCCGATCGTGCGGCCGCGCCAGCCGTTGCCGTCCATTTCGGCCACCGTATACAGCAAATCCTGCTGCTGCAGATCGGCGATTTTTTGCTGGCCGTTATGCATGCTGATCACGCAGTAGCCCCAGTCGCCGGCGTGCTCGTTGGCCAACTGCTCGGCATACACGGCCTGATGCGCGCGGAAAAAGGCGCCAAAGCCGAGGTGGACAATGCGGGGTTTTATGCGTTCACGGGCGTAACCTGGCCGGGCAATTGCCGCCGGCAGCGCGCTGTTGCTGGAAAGTGTCATGCTGAAATCCCTGAAAGAGCGGGGCGACGTTGGCCGCCCCGAAGGGGTTAGTGTTTCGAGATCTGCGGTTGTGCGGCATTGCGCGGTGCCTTGATCACCAGCAACACCAACACGGCGCCGAGTGCGGCCACGCCGCCGGCCAGGATAAAGGCACTGTCGAACTTGCCGGTGTTCTGCACGATATAACCGGTCACTACCGGGCCAATGATCCCCGACACGCTGCCGATCATATGAACGAAGCCGCTGGCGCCGCCGACCCGGGATTTATGCACCACGTCCTGAATGATCGCCCAATAAATGGCCCCGGTGATATACAGGAAGAAGATGGAGACCGACATCAGCATGACCGCCGGCACCACGCTGCTGACGGTGCCCGCCAATGCGACGCAAATGGCCGCCGCCAACAGGCTGGTCACCAGGACGATCTTGCGTGACAGCAGCAGCTTGCCGGTGATATTGAAAATCTTGTCGGAGATATAGCCGCCGAGCGCCAGCCCAACAAAACCGACAATCCACGGGATCATGGTGGTGAGGCTCATTTCCTTGATGTTCAGGTTGTGCGCCTGCACCAGATACGCCGGGAACCAGCTCAGGAAGAAGAACAGGATGTAGTTGTAGCAGAAGAAGGCGAACGCGGTGACCAGGATGATCGGCTGCTTCAGGTAGTAGCCCAGCCCATGCGCGGCGTCGCTCAGCTCTTCTTCTTCGCTGATTTTTTCCTCTTTCAGTTTGTTGATCAGTGCCCGCTCGTTTTCGCTGACGTGCTTGCTCTTGGCCGGGTTATCCGCCACCACGAAGAACCACACCAGCATCCAGACGATGCCGATCGAGCAGATGATCATAAACGCCATCCGCCAGCCGAACGCCAGCGCCAGATAGCCGACGATCGGCCCGGCTACCGCACCGCCCAAAGGCGAACCGGCGCTGAGCAGGCCCATGGCGGTGGCCGCCTGTTTCTTCGGGAACCAGCCGTTGATCATTTTGTTGGCGGAAGAGCTGATCGGCCCTTCGGCCATGCCGAACAGGATGCGCAGGATCAGCATGGAATAGAAGCCGGTGGCGAACGCCGTCATGCCGCAGAAGATTGACCATAAGGCCACGGCGATGCCGAGCACCAGCGTCGGGCCGTACCTGTCGACCGCCAGCCCGCCGATGAAGTTGAAGATGGCGTAGCCGAAGAAGAAGCTGCCGAAGATGAGGCCGAACTGCTCGGCGTTCAGCATCAGATCTTTTTCGATCATCGGTACGGTAATCGACAGCGCGACGCGGTCGAGGTAGTTGATCATAAAGACCATGAACAGCAGGAATACTATGGTCCAACGCAGGTTTTTAAACATAAAAGCACTCCATATATTTCTAGTTTTGATGCTTTGTTCTCTGCAAGGGCGGCCAGGCCGCCCTATGCCCCGGTGTTAACAAAACTAACTGAATTGCAGTAACACTTTGCAGCAGGTGCGCTGATCTTTTTCGAACATCAGCATCGCCTGTTCCACTTCACTGGCGGCGACGCAATGGGTGATTAACCGCTGCGGGTCGATTTTTCCGCCGGCCATCCAGTCGATAACCTGCGGGAAGCGGGCGCTGTTGAGGCGCGAGGAGAAAATCGACAGCTCCTTGCTGGTGATGCTTTGCTGGGTGACGGTGCAGGCATCGCCGGAGAAACCCATGATGCCGATGCGCGCCGCCGGTGATGCAAGGTTAATGGCTTCCTGCAAAATAGCCGGGTGGCAGGCGGCGTCGACGATCAGCGTCGGGCGGATGCCGCGTCGTTCCAGTTCTGCCGGCAGCGAAGCCTCGGCGTTATTGAACGTCCAGTCGGCACCGTTTTCTTGCGCCATAACCAGCCGTTCGGCGATGCGATCGGTAACAATCACCTGCTTCACGCCGTAGACCCCTTTCAGCGTCTGGATCACCGTCAGCCCCATCGGCCCGGCGCCGTAGATTAGCGCGATATCCTCGGCCCTGGGCTGCAGGTGGGCGGTGATATTGGCGGCAATGGTGAAAGGCTCGACCATCGCGGCGTGGCGATCGCTGATGCTTTCAGGAATGCGGTAAGCGTTGCGCGCCGGGGCGCAGGCATAATCGCTGAAGCCGCCGTCGCGGTGCACGCCGATCACCTGCAGCTCGGTACAGACGTTGGGGCGCCCGATGGAACAAGGATAGCAATGGCCACAGCTCACCACCGGATCCACCGAAACGCGTTCGCCGATGCGTTGCGGATCGACGTCGCTGCCCACCTGGTCGATCACGCCGAAAAACTCATGGCCGATCACGCGCGGGTAGCGGGCGAACGGGTTATGCCCATGATAAATGTGCACATCGGAGCCGCAGATGCCGGCAAACTTCACCTTTACCCGCACTTCGCCGGCCGCCGGCTGCGGCAGTGGGCGCTGCTGGATAACCAGCCGGCCAGGTTGTTCAATCACCACGCTTTGCATTGCGCGTTCTCCCGTTACCAGTTCCATAAGGTGCCGTCCTCCAGGCGCGCGACCGGCAGATAGGCCGGTTCGTACGGATAGCGTGCGGCCAGTTTTTCGTCGAACTCAATGCCCAACCCCGGTTTGTTGCCCGGGTGCATGTAGCCGTCGTTGAAGGTCCAGCTGTGCGGGAACACCTCGAGCATTTGTTCGGAGTAACCCATATATTCCTGCACGCCAAAGTTCGGTACCCACAGATCAAAGTGCAGCGCCGCCGCCATGCAGATAGGCGACAGGTCGGAAGGGCCATGCGAACCGGTACGCACCTGATACAGCGAGGCGAAATCGGCGATGCGGCGCATGCCGGTGATACCGCCTGCGTGGGTGAGGGTGGTGCGGATATAGTCGATAAGTTGTTCTTCAATCAGCTGTTTGCAGTCCCAGATGCTGTTGAAGACTTCGCCGACGGCGATAGGCGTAACGGTATGCTGGCGGATCAGACGGAAACATTCCTGGTTCTCCGCCGGGGTCGGATCTTCCATCCAGAACAACCGGTACTGTTCAATGCTTTTGCCAAAGCGCGCGGCCTCGATCGGCGTCAACCTGTGGTGCATGTCGTGCAGCAGATGCTCGTCAAAACCGAACCTGTTGCGCACTGCCTCGAACAGCTTGGGGGTGAAATCGAGGTATTTCTCCGTGGACCACAGCTGCTCTTCCGGCCAGTTGCCTTTGGTGGCCGGCTCGTAGGCCAGCCCTTTGCCTTTGGCCATGCCGTAAGTGGTTTTCATGCCCGGCACGCCGCACTGGGCGCGGATGGCTTTAAAGCCCAGCTCTTTATGTTTGGCGTAGTCGTCGAGCACTTCGTCGATGGAATGGCCGGTGGTGTGGCAGTAAACCATCACGCCGGTGCGCGATGCGCCGCCCAGCAACTGATACAGCGGCATATTGGCGGCTTTGCCTTTAATGTCCCACAGCGCCATATCGACGGCGGAGATGGCGGACATGGTGACCGGGCCGCGCCGCCAGTAGGCGCCCTTATAAAAGAATTGCCAGATGTCTTCGATCTGGTGGGCATCGCGGCCGATCAATTGCGGGCAGACATGATCTTTCAGGTAGGAGGCTACCGGCAGTTCGCGGCCATTGAGGGTGGCGTCGCCGATGCCGGTAATGCCGTCGTCGGTGGTGATCTTCAGCGTGACGAAATTCCTGCCTGGGCAAGTGACAAACACCTCTGCGTTAACAATTTTCATAACGTCTACATCCTGTTCCCACGGGTCATTAATAGGGGGAAAATACGCCATGAACTAACTACCATACAAGTATGATTTAAAGGATTTGCCGGGGAAGATCACATTTCATCGCGTAAATAGAGGGAAGGGAGAAGGGGGGGAACCGGCGGGGGCGCAGCAGGCTGGCTACGCCCAGGGATCAGAGAAAGGGCGGCCTTAACCCAGCAGCTCGCAGTTGGGCGGTAGGCGGCATTCAATGGCGTTCGGCAGCACTTCGATGCGGAAATGCGTGCCCTTCAGCGGCTCGCCGTCGAGGTTAAAGGTGATCTCGTGCGGCGCATTGATTTCCAGCCAAGGCAGCGCGGCGCTAACCACGTTTTTGTTTTCCTCGCCGTTAACCAGGCTGGCCACCAACGCCGGCAGCAGTTCGTCTGCGATCAGCAGCCGCAGTTGCAGCAGCCCGTCGTTGATTAACGCGTCCGGGCACAGCTGCTGGCCGCCTCCGGCCTGCTTGCCGTTGCCGATGCCAATCACCAGCGCGTCTCCGGACCACTGGAAATCCGGCCCGCGGATCTCGCAGCGGTCGGCCTTCAGCGTATCCATGCGCAGCAGGCCATGAATAAAGTAAGAAACGCCGCCCAGTACGGCCTTTAGTTTTTCCGGCGTTTCGGTGGTGATGCGGGTGCCGAAACCACCGGTCGCCATGTTGATAAAGTAGCGTTCGTCATTGACCTTCGCCAGATCGATCGGCACCGCACGGCCTTTCGTCGCCAACAGCAGCGCCTGTTCCGGTATCAGCGGAATATTGCAGGCCACGGCGAAGTCATTGGCGGTGCCCAGCGGCAGTATGCCCAGTGCCGGGCGGCTGCCCGCAGGCAGCGCCGTCAGCGCGGCGGCCACTTCGTTGATGGTGCCGTCGCCGCCGCCGGCAATCAGCGTGGCGACCCCCAGTTGGCAAGCTTCCTTCACATAGCGCGCTGCGTCACCCTGTTCCCAGGTAACGCGAACGTGCAGGGTCTGGCCCTCATCCCGCAGCTTCTGCACCGCAAGGCGAACGTCTTCGTTGCCTGCGCCTTTGCCATTAATGATAAGAAGCGCTGACGTGTGTTGACTCATTCCCTCTCTCCCGGCTGACCAATGCTTTGGACTGAAAAAGATAAACTACAAGCGGAGAGCAGACCATCAGAATATTCAGTTAATTCTGATTATCGTCAGCGGGCCAATGATTATTTCTGCATATTTGGCTTAATTTAAGATATAGGTGCGGTATCAGCAGCGAGTTATCGTTAATGGTTTAATTAATCGATGTGATTGGGTATTTATATGGAAATGCGGATTGGCGTGTTATTAAAATAGATAACGCGACAATTTTAACTGTCGAAAAATATTAGGGTTTCATCTGCGGGTATTTTGACGGCACCAAAGAAAAAGCCAGCCCAAGGGAGATTGGACCGGCTAAGGAGGTGGTTCCTAGTATTGCTATGCAAATATTTTTCATTCTTGGTTTTAAGCAGGCTGATGGTAACCAAGCTGCGCGGTAATTGATGTGATCCAATTCTAATATTTGCTAAAAATCGCCACCTAAGGGTGGCGATGGGTGTTTTTACGCGGCGGGACTCTGGGTGTCCGGTAAATTGCGGATCAGCAATGCGTAATTGAGATCGATATCCTGTGGGATCGGCAAATAAACGATGTGCCCGTTGCCCGGTGCCACGTCGATCGCTTCGCCTTTTTTATTTTGCATGCTCTCCAGGGTAAACAACACGTTACCGCCGGGGGTCATCATCTCCACGCCGTCGCCGATCATAAACTTGTTTTTCACGTCCACTTCCGCCCAGCCGTCGCGCCTTACGCCGGTAAATTCGCCGACGAACTGCTGGCGTTCGGACAGCGAGGAGCCGTAATCGTAATTTTGCTGCGCCTCATGCACGTGGCGGCGCAAGAACCCTTCGGTGTAACCGCGGTGCGCCAAACCTTCCAGCGTGGTCAGCAGCGAGGGATCGAACGGCTTGCCTGCGACCGCATCGTCAATGGCGCGACGGTAAACCTGTGCGGTGCGCGCGCAGTAGTAAAACGACTTGGTGCGGCCTTCAATTTTCAGCGAATGCACGCCGAGTTGAGTCAGACGCTCTACGTGCTGGATGGCGCGCAGATCTTTCGAGTTCATGATGTAGGTGCCGTGTTCATCTTCAAAAGCGCTCATGTATTCATCCGGCTTTTGCGCTTCGGAGAGCATGAACACCTTGTCGGTCGGCGCGCCGATGCCCAGCGTCGGTTCGACGGTCTGCACCGGAATTGGCTCATGCAGGTGCACGATGTTGCCGGTGTCATCCTCTTTGCCTTCTTCCGCCTTGTACTGCCAGCGGCAGGCGTTGGTGCAGGTGCCTTGGTTGGGATCGCGCTTGTTGATGTAACCGGACAGCAGGCAACGGCCTGAGTAGGCCATGCACAGCGCGCCGTGGACGAAGATTTCCAGCTCCATCTCGGGGACCTGGCTGCGGATCTCGGCGATCTCCTCCAGCGACAGCTCACGCGACAGGATCACGCGCGTCAGCCCCATCTGCTGCCAGAACTTCACCGTCGCCCAGTTGACCGCATTGGCCTGCACCGACAGATGAATGTCCATCTGCGGGAAGGCTTCGCGCACCATCATGATCAGGCCGGGATCGGACATGATCAGCGCGTCCGGGCCCATATCGATCACCGGTTTAAGATCGCGCAGGAAGGTTTTCAGCTTGGCGTTGTGCGGCGCGATGTTCACCACCACATAGAACTTCTTGCCCAGCGCGTGGGCTTCGTTGATCCCCTGCGCCAGATTCTCGTGATTGAATTCGTTGTTACGCACCCGCAGGCTGTAACGCGGCTGGCCGGCATAAACCGCATCGGCGCCATAGGCAAAGGCGTAACGCATGTTTTTCAGCGTTCCGGCCGGGGAGAGAAGTTCCGGTGTAAACATAATGAGTCTCGGTCTGATTTCAGGTCAGTATACCCGTGTCTTTCAAACTGCAGCGTTGTTGACCGCAACATGAAAGCCAGTGGGTATAACGCACCACCAAATGGCGCAGTAAAAGCGGGGGATTGTAGCGGCAGAGCGGCAAAAAATCAGCAGTTAACCGGATTTATTACAGGGGGATTGATCCCGGTCATAAGAAAAGCGCGCGATGGCGATCATCGCGCGCCGGGTGACGAAGTTACGCGCTTAAATCGCGGACGTCGGTGCTTGGGCCGTTCTTGATCACCGACTGAATGCCGTTTTTCGCGGCAGTTTCAGAACTGTACATTTCACTGACGCCGATCACCTGATGGTTCTTGGCTTTCAGTACAAAGTAAGGTTGATTGCTGGTGCTGTGTTTCAATTCATACTGCGCTTCCTGGGGGGAGTTGGTTTGCACCGAGGCAATGCCATTCTCCGCCGAGGCTTTGCTGGCGTACATCTCACTGCCCAAAATGATTTCGCCATTACTGGCTTTCAGGTTGAAGTGGTATTGCCCATTCTTTGCTTTTTTCAGCTCATAGTGACCGATTGCCATGGTTCCTCTCCTGTGGGTTCCGATAAGTGATGTAAGTGTAGCCAATAGCTTGAAATTGAGCGGCTAATAAACATCCTTTGCGCAGCATAGCTTAAAAAAGACGCAATTTTTTTGCGTTGGCGTTGAATTTCATCAGCAAGGGGCGCCAAAGCACGGGAAGCTAATGGCGATCCCGATGCCCAAATTGCGTAGCTTGCCGCACATTGGATAACGCGGTATTCCGCTGAAGGGCATTGCGCGTTATTGCGCGTTAAGGTTTGCCGCATTGCAAAACAATGCGATTAAAAAACAAGCGAAGCATTTGGATATCGACGCTCAACAGGCATATTCTTGGAAAGGAATTCGTCAAAAGGAGTCAGGGATGGAAAGAAACGCAAAGCAGTTTAGAGACGGCAAAAGCCAGGTTAACCCGGATAATTGGGATTTATTGCTGGCAATGATCGCCAAAACAGAGATGCCCCATGATTTTCTGACGGCTGAGGAACACCGGCAGGAGGTTGTTGACCGCGACCCTTTTCGGAGCGCGGCCAGTTAACCTTCCTTATAGCCCGTTTATCAGCCGACAAGGTTCGGATTCCCAGCGATAGCCCACGCCGTAGACCGAGCGAATAAACGACTTTTCACCGTCGATCAGCTCCAGCTTGCGCCGCAGGTTTTTGATGTGGCTGTCGATGGTTCGGTCGGTGACTACCCGGTAGTCGTCATACAGATTGTTCAGCAACTGCTCACGCGAGAAGACGTTGCCCGGCTGGCTGGCCAGGGTTTTCAACAGGCGGAATTCCGCCGGGGTGAGATCCAGCATCTGGCCTTGATAGCTGGCCTGAAAGCGCGGTTCGTCGATATGCAACTGCGTTTCTTCCTGCTGGTTTTCCAGCGGCCGATAGCAGCGGCGTAAAATGGTTTTCACCCGAGCCACCACTTCTCGCGGGCTGTAAGGCTTGCAGATGTAATCGTCCGCGCCAATCTCCAGCCCCAGCAGGCGATCAATCTCCTCAATCTTCGCCGTTACCATCACCACAGGGACATCGGTAAAACGGCGCAGTTCGCGGCATACCGTCAACCCGTCGCTGCCCGGCAGCATTAAATCCAGCAGGATCAGCGCCGGGGAGTGTTCATGCACCGCCGGCACCACCTCGCTGCCGTTGGTCAGCCAGTGGGTGGCGTATCCCGCGGCCTGCAGATAGTCCACCAGCAGTTGGCCCAGCTTGGGTTCGTCTTCAACAATCATGATTTGCAACGGCTGATTCTGGGATTCCATCATGGCGCCTTATTCATTATCGGGGTGGCAAATTCTACTGTAATCCGCACGCCGCCCAAAGGCGAGTGCGCAGCAAAGATCCGGCCATTGTGGGCTTCCACGATGTTTTGACAGATCGACAGCCCCAGGCCGGAACCGCCGCTGGCGCGGTTGCGCGAGCCTTCGGTGCGGTAGAAGCGTTCGAAAATGCGCGCCAGCTGTTCGTCGGTGACGCCCGGCCCGCTGTCCTGCCAGTAAAGCCGCAGCCGGCCCGGCAACTGTTCTGCGCCAAGCTCCAGCTTACCGCCGGCGTCGGTATAGCGCAGGCTGTTCTCCAGCAGGTTGTTGAACAACTGATTGAGACGATCGGGATCGCCGAACAGCGGCGCCTGTTCCGGCAGCAGGGTGACGATCTCAAGCCCTTTGGCGCGAAAACGTTCGCGGAAGGTGGCGACCGCAATTTGCAGCAAATGTACGCAGTCGACCGACGATTTACGGTAGGCCAGTGCGCCGAGATCGGACAGCGACAGTTGATGCAGATCGTCCACCAGCTTGGTCAGGGTGGTAACTTCCGCCTGCAGCGAGCTGAGTGAAGCCTGCGTCGGCTGGCGCACCCCGTCCTGCAATGCCTCCAGTTCGCCGCGCAGTACCGCCAGCGGGGTGCGCAGCTCGTGCGACACGTCGGCCATAAAAGCGCGCCGCATCTGCTCGTTCTTTTCCAGCGAGGTGGCGAGCTGATTGAAATCCTGCGCCAAGCGGCCAAGCTCATCCTGGCTGTCGACGGTCACGCGGGTGCTGAAATCACCGGCCGCCAGCCGGTGGGTGCCGGCGACCAGCCGTTTGACCGGTGCCAACAGCCCGCGCGACATCAGCCAGGTCACCGCCGCCGCCAGCAGCGTGGAGAGTGCGACTATCATCCAACTGGTGCGTTTTTGCTGCTGATCGAAATTGATATCGGTATTGCGGGTCAGCCGCTCGACCGGCGTGGTGATCACCCAGCCGACGATTTCGTTGTTGTAGCGGATCGGGTGGCGCGGGCCTTCTTTGGGCACCGGGCCGGAATGCCCCACCAGCCGGTTGAATTGATTGTCCACCACCCAAAACTGAGTACGCCAGCCTTTGGGTGGCAGATTATGGCTGCTGTCGCTGTTTTGTTCGAACGAGCGCATGATCTGGAAAACCACCTGATCGTTATTGCGCAGGAAAGCCCAGTTGCCGTGTTGGCTGTACTGCTCTTCCAGCGCTTCGCTCAGCATGTTGGTGCGCTGCTCGTTGCTGTGCTTGATGTAGTCGATGAAGCCGCGTTCAAAGCTGACGCGCACCCCCCAATGCATGGTGATCAACACCAGCATGCAGGTGGCGAAGATGGCCAGGAACAGTTTCCCGGTAATGCCTATTCTCATTTTTGTAACCTCGTTGAGCCGGTGCCCGGCTCTTTGGTCAGCGTACGGTTTGGCGCGCTATCCGGCGGCACGCGGGCAAAGGCCAGCGCGGGCAGGGCGATGATTAGCGCCATACAGCCGTAGCTGTAAATAAATGCGCTGTGTATCGCCGGGCTGTCGGTGACCACCTGGTGATGGGCAAAGCTGCCAATCAGGATCCCGGCGATGCTGACGCCGAGGCTCATGGACAGCTGCATCACCATCGACAGCAGGCTGTTGCCGCTGCTGGCCAGGCGGTCCGGCAGATCTTTCAGCGTCAGGGTATTCATTGCCGAGAAGCGCAGCGAGTTGACCATGCCCTGGAAGAACAACACTACCGGCAGCAGCCAGATCCAGCCGATCATCGCCACCAGCGGGAAGCTCAGGCTGATCAACGCCAGCATCAGCGTGGCGGCCACCAGCACGTTACGGTAACCGAAACGGTTAACCACCCGCACCACGATGCGTTTCATCCCCATGCTGCCGATAATCATCGGGATCATCATCAGCCCGGCGTGGAACGGGGAAAACCCCATGCCCACCTGCATGAACAGCGGGGTCATAAACGGCAGCATGCCGCTGCCGATACGGCCCAGCAGGCTGGCGGTCAGCCCCACCTTGTAGGTCTGGGTTCTGAACAGCCGCAGGGAGAACAGCGCCCGGCTGTTACCGCGCGCATGCCACCAATAGCCTGCCAGCGCCGCAATGCCCATCGCCACCAGCCCGGCGATAGTGGCGATGGACAGCCCCATGCCTTTGTGGCCGTCGAGCGCCAGCGTCAGCGTCGCCATCCCGATCGCCAGCATGATAAAACCGCCGATGTCGAAGCGCCGGGTCTGCATGCGGTAGTTGGGCATCAGCAGCAGCGTGGCGATGGCGCCGGCAATGCCGACCGGGATATTGATCAGGAAAATCCAGTGCCAGCTGGCGTACTGCACCAAAAAACCGCCCAGCGCCGGCCCCATCAGCGGGCCGATTTGGCCGGGCAGGGTGACGAAGGTCATCGCCGCCATATATTGCTCGCGCGGCACGATCTTCATCACCGTCAGGCGGCCGACCGGCACCATCATCGCGCCGCCGATGCCCTGGATCACCCGCGAGGCGATCAGCTCATTCAGGGTCTCCGAACGGGCGCACAGGATCGAGCCCAGGGTGAACAGCACTATGGCGCTGAAGAACACCCGCTGCACCCCAACCCGGTCCGCCAGCCAGCCGCTGGCGGGCAGCATCACGGCCACCGTCAGCACGTAGGAGACGATCACCGACTGCATGCGCAGCGGGTTCTCCCCCAGGCTGACGGCCATCGACGGCAGGGCGGTGTTGACGATGGTGGTGTCCAGCGTCTGCATAAAGAAGCCGAACGCCACGATCCAGAGTTGCCACTGTACTGAGGCGGTGCGTTTTATGATCATCAGTCAACCGGGTTAATCATTAGTGAGGCAGCGGATCCAATTTCTTGCCGCGCCGGAACTTCATCTGCAGCCGGTCAAAATACAGATACACCACCGGCGTGGTGTACAGCGTCAGCAACTGGCTCATGATCAGACCGCCGGCGATGGTGATGCCGAGCGGCTGGCGCAGCTCCGCGCCGTCGCCGCTGGTCAGCACCAGCGGCAATGCGCCGAACAGCGCCGCCAGCGTGGTCATCATGATTGGCCGAAAACGCAGCAGACAGGCCTGGAAAATGGCTTCTCGTGCGCCGATGCCACCGTTGCGCTGCGCATCGAGGGCGAAGTCGACCATCATGATGGCGTTCTTCTTCACGATGCCGATCAACAGCATAATGCCGATCAACGCGATCAGGCTGAAGGGGGCGCCAAACAGCTCCAGCGCCAGCAGCGCGCCTACCCCGGCGGAAGGCAGGGTCGACAAAATCGTCAGCGGATGAATATAGCTCTCGTAGAGTACGCCGAGCACGATATACACCGTGGCGATCGCGGCGGCGATCAGGAACAGCTGGGATTTCAGCGTGTCCTGGAATACCTGCGCGGTTCCGGCAAAGGCGCCGCGCACCGTGGACGGCACACCGAGCGCCGTTATGGTGCGTTCCACCGCGGCGGTGGCATCTGACAAGCTGCCGCCGTCCGGCAGATTAAAGGAGATGGTCGAGGCCGCCGACAGCCCCTGATGGTTGACCGACAGCGGCGCATTGGCCGGCTGCCAGCGGGCGAAATAGGACAGCGGGATCGCCTTGCCGTCTTTGTTTATCACGAACATCTTGTCCAGCGAGCTGACGTCCTGGGTATAGGGCGGCGCCACTTCCATCACCACCTTGTACTGATTGAGCGGCTGATAGATGGTGGAAATCTGCCGCTGGCCGAAGGCGTTGTTCAGCAGGGCGTTGGCGTCGGAGACCGAAATGCCGAGCCGTGCCATGGTTTCACGGTCATAGATCAGATCCATCTCCGAGCCTTTGTCCTGTTGGTCGGAGTTGACGTCCGCCAGCTCCGGCAGCGCGGCCAGCGCGGTACGGATCTTCGGCTCCCATTCGCGCAGCGCGGCGAGATCGTCTGCCAGCAGCGTGTACTGGTAGCTGGCGTTGGATTGCCGGCCGCCGACGCGGATGTCCTGCACCGCCATCAGGAACAGGCTGGCCCCCGGCTCTTTCGCCAGCCGGGCGCGCAGCCGGGCGATCACCTTCTGCGCGTCATCGCTGCGTACCGAAAGCGGCTTCAGCGAGATAAACATCGACCCGCTGTTGGTGCGCGAACCGCCGGTAAAACCGGTGACGTTTTCCACGTCCTTGTCTTCGCGCACGATCTTCATGAAGTCTTCCAGTTTGACGCGCATCGCCTGGAAGGAAATGCTCTGGTCGGCCTGGATAAAGCCCATCAGGCGGCCAGTGTCTTGTTCCGGGAAGAAGGTTTTCGGGATGCTGACATACAGCCAGACGTTGAGCGCGATGGTGGCGAAAAATATCGCCAGCACCCAGCGCGAGTGGCCGAGCACCCAGTTCAACGAGCGGCCGTAGCCCTGTTGCAAGGCCAGCAACATTTTGCCGAAGCCGCGAATGCGCCGCTGCGCGCGCGCCGGCTGGTGGCGCAGCAGGTAGGCGCACATCATTGGCGTCAGCGTCAGCGAGACGATCAGCGACAGCCCGATCGACACCGACAGGGTGACGGCGAACTCGCGAAACAGCCGCCCGGGCAGGCCGTCCATCAGCAGCAACGGGATAAACACCGCCACCAGCGATACGCTCATCGACAGCACGGTAAAGCCGACCTCCTGCACCCCTTGCAGCGCGGCGTTGAGCGGTTTCATGCCGGCCTCGACGTGGCGCGAGATATTCTCCAGCACCACGATGGCGTCATCGACCACAAAACCGGTGGCGATGGTCAGCGCCATCAACGACAGGTTATTCAGGCTGAAGCCGCACAGGTACATGGCGGCGAAGGAGCCGATCAGCGACACCGGCACCGCGACCGCCGGGATCAGCGTGGCGCGGCCGGAGCGCAGGAAGATGAACACCACCAGGATCACCAGGCCGATGGCGATCACCAGCGACTGCTCCACTTCCGCCAGCGAGGCGCGAATGGTCGGCGAACGATCCTGGGCGATATTCAGCTGGATTGACGCCGGGATACTGTCCTGCAACGTCGGCAACTCGGCGCGAATGCGATCGACGGTTTCAATGATATTGGCGTCCGGCGCACGGCTGATCGCCAGAATAATCGCCGGTTTGGCATTGGTCATGCCGGCGTTGCGTACGTCCTGTACCGAGTCTTTGACCTCGGCCACATCCCCCAGCCGCACCGCCGAGCCGTTGTTGTAGTGGATAATCAACGGCCGATAGGCGTCGGCGGTTTTCAGCTCGTCATTGGCCTGGATCTGCCAGCGCTGCTGCGGGTTTTCCACCGATCCCTGCGGCCTGCGTACGTTGGCGCCGCTGATGGCCTGGCGCACGGCGTCCAGCGATACGCCCTGGTTGAACAGGGCGGTCGGGTTCAACTCCACCCGCACCGCAGGCAGCGAGCTGCCGCCGACCGAGACGTCGCCCACGCCTTCGGTCTGGGCGATTTTCTGTGCCAGCTTTGTGGAGGCAAAGTCGTACAGTTGGCCCTGGCTGTAAGTCTCCGACGTCAGCGTCAGGATCATGATCGGCGCGTCGGACGGGTTGACCTTACGGTAACTCGGGCGGTTCGGCATGCCGGTGGGCAGCAGGCTTTGTGCGGCGTTGATCGCCGCCTGCACGTCGCGGGCGGCGCCGTTGATATCGCGATTGAGATCGAACTGCAAGATCACCCGCGTGCTGCCCAGCGAACTCATCGAGGTCATCTCATTGACCCCGGCAATCCGCCCCAACGCACGCTCCAGCGGTGTCGCCACCGATGAGGCCATGGTTTCCGGATCGGCGCCCGGCAGTGAGGCGCTGATCGAAATCACCGGGTAATCGACCTGCGGCAGCGGCGAGACCGGCAACAGGCTAAAGCCAATCACACCGCTGATGGCTATCGCCAGCGTCAGCAGCGTGGTGGCGACCGGCCGGTAGATGAACAGGGCGAAGAATTTCACGGCAACTCCTGCGCATCGGGCTGGCGACGGGTATTGCGCGCCAGTTTGTCAAACAGCAGGTAGATCACCGGCGTGGTGAACAGCGTCAGGATCTGGCTCATCACCAGCCCACCGACCATACAAACCCCGAGCGGGTGACGCAGCTCAGCGCCGGCGCCGGTGCTGAGCATCAGCGGCAGCGCGCCAAGTAATGCCGCCAGCGTGGTCATCAGGATCGGCCGGAAACGCAGCAGGCAGGCCTGATAAATCGCGTCGTACGGCGTCATGCCCTGCTCACGTTCGGCGGCCAGCGCGAAGTCGATCATCATGATGGCGTTTTTCTTCACGATACCGATCAGCAAGATGATGCCGATAATGGCAATCACGTCCAGCTCGCTGCCGGCCATCATCAGCGCCAGCAGCGCGCCGACCCCGGCGGTCGGCAGGGTGGAGAGAATGGTCACCGGGTGAATAAAGCTCTCGTACAGCACGCCCAGCACGATATACATCGCCACCACCGCCGCCAGGATCAGCCACAGCGTGCTGCCCAGCGCCGCCTGGAACGCCAGCGTCGCGCCCTGGAACTGGGTGGTGATGTCTTTCGGCATGTTGAGGTTTTTTTCCGCCAGGGTGATGGCGTCTACCGCTTCGCCCAGCGAATGGTTGCCCGCCACGTTAAACGAGATGGTCGCCGCCGGGAATTGATCGAGATGGTTGACCGACAGCGGCCCGAAGCGCTCTTCGATTTTGGCGAGAGTGCTCAGCGGCACTGTGGTGCCGTTGCTGCTGGTCAGGCGGATATCGTTCAGCGCCGCCAGCCCCGGCGTGGTGCTGACATCGTGCTCCAGCACCACGCGATATTGGTTGGCCTGGGTGTAAATGGTCGAGATCAGCCTCTGGCCGAAGGCGTTGTACAGCGCGTTGTCCACGTCGCTCATGCTGATGCCAAGGCGCGAGGCCGAATCGCGATCGACATTCACGTAAGCCACCAGCCCTTGATCCTGCCAGTTGCTGCTCACGTCCGCCAACTGCGGCGTCTGCTTGAGTTCGGCCATCAGCTGCGGCACCCACAGGCTGAGATCGTCCAACGACATCGCCTGCAAGGTAAACTGGTATTGCGTGCGGCTGACCTGGGTGTCGATGGTCAGATCCTGTACCGGCTGCAGATACAGCTTCACGCCGGGGAACTGTGCGCTCTGCTGTTGCAGGCGGGCGATGATCGCCGGAATGCGTTCACTGCGCTCGCTCAGCGGTTTAAGGTTGATCTGCAAACGGCCGCTGTTGAGCGTGGCGTTGCTGCCGTCGACGCCGACGAACGACGTCAGGCTTTCCACCGCCGGATCTTTGAGGATTTCCGCCGCGACCTGCTGTTGGCGTTCGGCCATATTGCTGAACGACACCGTCTGCGGCGCTTCCACCGTGCCCTGAATAATGCCGTTGTCCTGCAGCGGGAAGAAGCCTTTCGGGATCAGCAGGTACAGCAGCACCGTCAGCGCCAGGGTGCTCAGCGCCACGCCGAGCGTCAGCCACGGGTGGTTCAACACGATTTTCAGCCACTTGCCGTACTGCGCAATCACCCGGTCGAAGAAGCGCTCGGAGGCGGCGGAAAACCGGTTCTGCTTGCGCAGCGATTCGTGGCTCAGCATGCGCGCGCACATCATCGGCGTCAGCGTCAGCGACACCACGGCGGAAATCAGGATCGCCACTGCCAGCGTTACGGCGAACTCGCGGAACAGCCGGCCAACGATGTCCCCCATAAACAGCAGCGGAATCAATACCGCCACCAGCGAGAAGGTCAGCGAGATGATGGTGAAGCCGATTTCGCCGGCGCCTTTCAGCGCCGCATCGAGCGGTTTTTCGCCCTTTTCGATATAGCGCGAGATGTTTTCGATCACCACGATGGCGTCATCGACCACAAAACCGGTGGCGATGGTCAGCGCCATCAACGTCAGGTTATTGATCGAGAAACCGAGAAAATACATGGCGGCAAAGGTGCCGACCAGCGACAGCGGTACCGCGACGCTCGGGATAATGGTGGCCGGCACGTTGCGCAGGAACACGTAAATCACCATCACCACCAGCGCGACCGCCAGCAGCAATTCGAACTGCACGTCGTTGACCGAAGCGCGAATGGTGGTGGTGCGATCGGTCAGTACCTTGACGTCCACCGACTTCGGCAGGCTTTTGATCAGCTGCGGCAGCATTTCGCGAATGCTGTCGGCGGTGGTGATCACGTTCACGCCCGGCTGGCGTTGAATGTTCAGCACTATTGCCGGCTGTTTGTTGGCCCAGGCGGCCAGGCGGGTATTTTCCGCCCCCTGCTCGATGGTGGCGATATCCTGCAACCGAATTGCCGCGCCGTTTTGGTAGGCGACAATCAGCTGGCGGTAGTCGTCGGCGGATTTCATCTGATCGTTGGCGGAAAGCGTCACCGAGCGCGTCGGCCCGTCCAGGCTGCCTTTGGCGGAGTTGACGTTAGCGTTGCCGATGGCGGTGCGGATGGTTTCGCTGTCCAGACCGTAGGCGGCCACCGCCGCAGCGTTGAGCTTCACGCGCACCGCCGGCCGCTGGCCGCCGGAGAGGGTAACCAGACCTACGCCGGTCACCTGGGAAATTTTTTGCGCGACACGGGTTTCCACCATGTCTTCAACCTGGGTCATCGGCATGGCGGTCGAGGTGACGGCCAGCGTCATGATCGGCGGATCCGCAGGGTTGACCTTGCTGTAAATCGGCGGGTAGGGCAGATCGCTCGGCAGCAGGTTGGTAGCGGAGTTGATCGCCGCCTGCACTTCCTGCTCGGCGACGTCGAGCGGCAGCTCGAGCTGGAATTGCAGCGTGACCACCGATGCGCCGCCGGAGCTTTGCGACGCCATTTGTTTCAGGCCGGACATCTGGCCAAACTGGCGCTCGAGCGGGGCGGTAATGGCCGAGGTGACCACGTCCGGGCTGGCGCCGGGATACAGTGTGACCACCTGAATGGTCGGGTAATCCACCTCCGGCAGGGCGGAAACCGGCAGGGAGCGGTAGCCGATAATCCCCGCCAGCAAAATAGCCACCATCAACAGCGTGGTGGCGACCGGGCGCAGAATAAACAGGCGGGAGGGGCCACCGGCGTTAGGTGGCATCGCCTGCATCAGGATTTCCTCTGTGCGAGCGGCTTGCTGCCCGGCGTGGCCGCAGCCGGGGTGGTCTGCGGTGTCACCACTTCAACCTGCATGCCTTCGGTCAGGCGATCGATGCCGTCGGTCACTACGCGGTCACCGGCGTTCAGGCCGGCGCTGATGACCACTTGTCGGCTGTCCTGCACGCCGGTGGTCACGCGGTGCTTGCTGACCTTGTTGTCTTCGCTCAGGGTCCAGACGAAGTTGCCTTCGTTGCCCATCTGCAACGCGGCGGTCGGGATGACAATCGCGTTATGCAGGGTAGCCACCTTCAACCGGGCGTTGACGAACTGGTTCGGGAACAGCGCATCGTCTTCATTGGTGAAACGCGCCTTCAGCTTGATGGTGCCGGTCGTGGTGTCAATCTGGTTGTCCAGACTCAGCAGCGAACCGGTCGCCAGTTGAGTCTGGTTGGTGCGGTCCCAGGCTTCGACGCTGACCGGACCGGCTTTTTGAGCCTTGAGCAAATCGCCGATATTGCCTTCCGGCAGGGTGAACACCACGTCGATAGGGTGGGTCTGGGTGATCACCACGATGCCGGTGGTGCTGCCGCTGGTGATGTAGTTGCCGACATCCACCAGTTTCAGGCCGACGCGGCCGTCAATCGGCGCGGTGATGCGGCTGTAGGTGATTTGCAGTTTGGCGCTGTCGACCGAGCCCTGATCGGCTTTGATCGCGCCTTCGGTTTGTTGCACCAACGAGAGCTGGGTATCCAGATCCTGACGTGAAACCAGGTTGGTTTTCGCCAGTTGCTGGTAGCGCGCCAGATCGCGCCGGGCGTTGGCGAGCGTCGCCTGATCTTTTGCCAATTGCCCCAGAGCCTGCGTCAGTTGCACTTCAAACGGACGCGGGTCGATTTCGACCAACAAATCGCCGGCTTTGACCTGTTGGCCTTCGGTAAAGTGGACGGCCATCAGTTGGCCGTCGACCCGGCTGGTGACGGTAACGGTATTGGCGGCGATGGCGGTGCCCAACCCGGAGAGATAGCGCGGTACCGTCTGTTCGGTGGCGGTGGCCGCCTGTACCGGCGACATCGGCGCGCCGCGTCGGCCACCCGCTGCGGCTTTGCCGCCACCGGCGTGAGGTGCGGCAGAGGCCGTATCTGATGCGGGAACAGCAGTATTGAAGTGACGCCAAATCAGAACGGCGGCAATGACCACTATCACCACAACCAGCAGGCGCGGCAGCAGTGAACGACGTTGGGTTTTTGCATTCATGGTGGCGAAAATCATCTCCAAAAGGCAGGGGTGCGGGCACTCATTGCCACAAAAGTTACACTCCTTACAGAATACTAGTTTAGCCAGTAAAGACGGCATAAAAATGAAGGAAATATGGAGGAAGCGTCAGTATCATCTAAATATATCCGTCATCTTTCAAACCGCAGCGTTGTTGGCTGCACGCAGTTATTCGGCCCATCCATGGGCCTCCCCCTTACGGGGCCGCTGCAAGCAGCGTTCAAATCTGCTTCCGGTAGATTTGTCACCCCAATCACTTACCTAAGTAAGCTCATGGGGACTAATGAGCCTCATCCCTGAGGCCCACCCTTCGGGCAGCACAAGTGCTGTTCAAATCGGTTCCCGACCGATTTGTCCTGCGCTTGCCGCCTGGCTGCAATTTGAAAGCTATAGGATATAAATTGACTATGTTTATAAGTGAGTTATTCCGGCTTATAGCCAATGCGTTTTAACGCTTTCTTGATTCTGCGCTAATAATTACCCTGCAAATTATTTATCCCATGGAGCATGCAATGAGCAAAAGAGAATTGGGCCGTTCGGGCATTCAGGTGCCGGCATTGACCTTCGGCGGCAATGTGTTTGGCTGGACGGCGGATCGCGAGACGTCATTCAGCCTGTTGGACGCGCTGGTGGAAAACCAGCTCAATTTCATCGATACCGCCGACGTCTATTCGAGCTGGGCGCCGGGTAATCAGGGTGGGGAGTCCGAGGCCACGATTGGCGAGTGGCTGAAAAAAAGCGGTAAACGCGACCAGGTGATTATCGCCACCAAGGTAGGCAAGCCGATGGGCGAAGGCAAACAGGGGCTGTCGCCGCGCTACATCCGACAGGCGGTGGAAGATTCGTTGCGCCGCCTGCAGGCCGACTATATCGATCTCTATCAATCGCACGACGATGACCGGGACACGCCGCTGGCGGAAACCCTGGCCGCGTTCGATGCGCTGATCAAGGCCGGTAAGGTGCGGGCGATAGGCGCTTCCAACTATCAGGCCGATCGCCTGGAAGAGGCGCTGAAAGTGAGTGAGCAGGAAGGGCTGGCGCGTTACGAAACCCTGCAACCGGAATACAACCTGTACGCGCGCGAAGGGTTCGAAAAAGAGCTGGCGGCGGTGACGCAACGCCATGGCCTGGGGGTGATCAACTTCTTCTCGCTGGCCAGCGGCTTCCTGACCGGCAAATACCGCAGCGCGCAGGATGAGGGCAAGAGCCAACGCGGGGACCGTATTGTGGCGCAATATCTCAACCCGCGCGGTTTCCGCATTTTGGCCGCGTTGGATCGGGTGGCGGAAAAACACCGCACTTCGCCGACGCAAGTCTCGCTGGCCTGGTTGATCGCCCGGCCGGGCATCACTGCGCCAATCGTCAGCGCCACGTCGTTAAAGCAGCTGGATGAGCTGATCGCCGCTACCCGGCTGCAACTGGATGCCGATGATATTAAGGTGCTAAACGAAGCCAGCGCCGGGTAATAGGGATTACTGGACGGTAATTTTGCTCTATCCTGAATGGGTCAATGTGATCCATTCAGGGAGCAGTAATGCAAAGCGATATTATCAACGATCTTGCCGCGCTGGAGCAGCTGTACGGCAAACCCGCCGCGCCGTCGATATTTAAAGAAGTCAGTTACATTCATCCGGTCTACCGCCCCTTTATCGAAGCTGCACCTTTTGCCGCGTTGTCCACCGTTGGGCCTGATGGGATGGACGTTTCCCCACGCGGCGATCCGCCCGGTTTCATTCATATCGAAGATGAGAAAACCCTGCTGCTGCCGGACCGGCGCGGTAACAACCGTATCGACAGCCTGCGCAATATCTTGCACGACAACCGGGTGGCGCTGCTGTTGCTGATCCCCGGTATCGGCGAAACGCTGCGGATTAACGGCCGTGCGGAGATTGTTGTGGCGCAAGAGGTGCTGCAGCGCTTCGCCCACCGCAAAATGCTGCCGCGCTCGGTGCTGCGCATTCATGTGGAAGCGGTGTTTTTCCAGTGCAGCCGGGCGATATTGCGCTCAGGGCTGTGGGACGAAGCCAGCCACCTTGAGCGTTCGGCACTGCCCAGCACCGGCAACATTCTGGCCGAAGTGAGTAAAACGCAGTTTGACGGCGACGAGTACGACAGCGCACTGCCGCAGCGGCTGCGGGATACGCTGTATTAGCGCGGCGTGGCGCTTAACAACGCCAGCAGCCGGGCGAGGCAACTTTCCACCGGCTGGCCGGCGGTATCGATGCGGGCCACCGGCGTGGCCCAAGGCGTATAGTCATGATCGATAACGCTCTGCCAACCGGGGAGTTTCAGCCCGGCGATATCCCCGTCGCGGGTTTCCACCCGGCGGCGGTGTTCGGCGCTGTCGGAACAGTAGACTTCAATATCAAAGCAAGCGGTGCTGGCGCGTTGCGCCACGCCATGCCAGGCGGCCCGCGTCACCGGCAGCGGATTGACCGAGTCGGCAATCACCCGGTGGCCCAAACGCAGGTTGTCTTCGGCCACGCCATAAGCGGCAAAGTAACCGGCCGGCCCAATGTCGCCCGCCAGCATGCCGCTGTTGCGGATCGCCTGTTCAAGAGTGTCTATGCGCAGATGAATGGCTGGTAGCCTGGCCGCCAGCGCTCGCGCCAGTGTGGTTTTACCGCTGCCCGGCAGCCCGGAAAAAACGATCAGCATTGCTGTGCCCGCCATTGTTGCTGTCCCAGCCGATACACTACATGGTTTTGCAGCGGATGGCCCTGCGGCAAACGCGGGTGCAGGAAGCTTTCGCCGTTGAACGCCATGCCGATACGCGCCATTACCCGACGCGAAGGCTGATTGACGGCGGCAGTAAAAGACACCACTTCATCCAGTTGCAGCGAATTAAAGGCGGTAGCCAGTACCGCCCTGGCCGCTTCGCTGGCGTAGCCGTTGCCCCAATGGGAGGCCGCCAACCGCCAGCCGATTTCCACGCAGGGGGAACAGGGCAGATCGTCCGCCCGCCTCGCCAGCCCGACAAAGCCGATAAAAGGCGCGCCGCCTTTCACTTCCACGGCCCAAAAGCCCCAGCCGTGCAGGCGCATGAACCGGCGGATGTTGTCGGCCTGCGCATCGCTTTGCTCGGCTGTCATCACCGAGGGGAAATACCGCATGACTTGTGGATCGGCGTTGAGGGCGGCAAAAGCCGGCAGGTCTTCGTCGCGCCAGGCGCGCAACCGCAGCCGAGCGCTTTCAGGGGTGAGTATTTCAGACATCACTGGCCTCCAATGGCCGGGGTGCGGCAGGCCGCACCCACGGGCAATTAACGGAACAGCGTTTGCGCCCAGCGCGCCAGCCCGGCGGTAACCGAGCCGAAGTCGTTGCCGCCGACGATAGGAATGCCAGGCAACTGTTGTTGCAACGCGGCGCGCAGCAGCGGTGAGCGTGCGCTGCCGCCGGTGAGGTAAATCACCTCCGGCGCGGTCTGGCTGCTGGCCAGCGCGGCACTGACCTGTTCTTGAATGCGCAACAGCGGCTGAGAGATAGCGTCGGCCAACTGATCCTGGCTGATGGTTTCCGCCAGTTCCGGTTGGACGAACGCCAGCGGTGCGTGGGTGGTTTGCTGTGCGGACAGGGCGATTTTACTCTCCTCCGCCGCGCGCACCAAACGGTAGCTTAACCGTTGTTGGTGTACTTTCAGCAGGCGCTTGACCTTTTCCGGATCGGCGGCGTCGCGGATCAGATCCCGCAGCATACGGCCGTTGGCGGCGCTGTAGAAATCGATCTGCGCCGGCACGTCGTTGGTGGCTACCGCGTTCCAGTAAGGCAGCGCAGGCAGGGCGATGCCCTTTTCGGTTTCGCCGCCCATGCCGAACAGCGGCATCAACTGTTTGAACGCCAGCATGATGTCCAGATCGTTACCGCCGACGCGGCAACCGCTGTGCCCCAGCAGGCTCTGCTGGCGATCGGCGCGATCGCGCCATTGCGGCCCCATCAACAACACCGAACAGTCGGTGGTGCCGCCGCCGATGTCCACCACCAGCACGGTCTTCTCTTCGTTCAGCGTGGCTTCGAAGTCCAGACCTGCCGCTACCGGCTCGAACTGGAATTCAATATCCTTAAACCCGGCGCGTTCGGCGGCGCGCTGCAAAATGCCCTGCGCCTGCCGGTTGGCGTCTTCACCGCCGATGCCCTGGAAGTTGATCGGGCGGCCAATGACCGCCTGGCTGATGCTGCTTTGCAGCACGTTTTCCGCCTGGCGCTTGATGTGGAACATCATGGCGCACACCAGGTCTTCGAACAGCGCGATCTGCTGCGGCTTCAGGCCGTTGGCGCCGAGGAAGGATTTCGGCGAGCGGACAAAATAGACTTCTTCCGGATCTTCAACGTACTGCGCCAGTGCCTGCAGGCCAAACTGCACGCTGTCGTTGCCGACCGGAATGTCCTCTTCGCGGTTGTAGTTGATGGCCCTGCGCAGCAACTGTTGGTTCTCTTCGCTGCCGGTCGGCACCTGCCAGTGGCGGTGCAGGCATTCGCTCACCGCTTCGCGCGTCGGTGCGCACAGCATCGACGGCAGGTAAGGTTCGTTGTTTTCCAGCGCCAGCAGCTCGGGGCCGTTATCTCGCATCACTGCGACGGAACAGTTGGCCGTTCCGTAGTCAAATCCAATAAACATGTCTTTTCTCTAATCCCCATGCCAATGAAGGGGGGCGACTTTACCCGAGTCCCGGCCCCTGGGCAACGTATGCGCGCTTAACTGACGAAAAATTTAGCGGGGCGGGCGGCGCTATGCTTAACTTAGGCTTCCTGTCTTAATGTCCGAATCCCGCACGTCAGCGCGCCAGCCGAGTCGCATAATGAACAAAAAACTGACCCCGAGCGTTGCCATGAAAAACCAGCAACAGGCCCTGTATGACGCACTGAGTGCGCGCGATCGAAAATTTGACGGCCGCTTTTTCGTCGGCGTGTCGTCGACCGGCATCTATTGCCGACCGGTGTGCAGCGCCCGCACGCCGAAAATCGAAAACTGCACTTTTTATCCCAGTGCGGCGGCGGCGGAACTGGCGGGGTTTCGCCCCTGTCTGAAGTGCCGGCCGGAGTTGGCGCCGGGATTGGCGCTGATCGACCTAGGCAATCGTTATGCGCAGGTGGCGGTGCAACTGATTGAGCAGGGCTATTTGTCCGAACACAGCTGCGAGCAACTGGCGGCGCGGCTGGGGATTTCCGATCGCCACCTGCGGCGCATCTTTGCCGATCAGTTTGGCGCATCGCCGATTGATTACGCCCAGTCACATAGGCTGTTGCAGGCCAAGCGGCTGCTGGCGGATACCGATTTGCCGTTGAGCGAGGTGGCGTTTGCCGCCGGTTTCGGCAGCCTGCGGCGGTTTAATGAATTGTTCAAGGCGCGCTACCGGCTGATCCCCTCCGCGCTGCGCAGCAACGGTAGCCGCAATGAGCGCACCGTCGCCAGTGGGTTGGTGTTTCATCTGGCTTATCGCCCGCCGTATGACTGGCCGCGCATGCTGGGTTTTTTACAGACGCGTGCGGTAAGCGGTGTGGAAAAAGTGCAGGATAAACAGTATTTGCGGTCGATCGCCGTCACCCTGGGCGGGGTGGAATACCGTGGTTGGGTCAGCGTGCTGCCGGAAGAGGCGCGTAACCGGGTGCGGGTAGAAATTGCGCCTTCGCTGAGCCGGGTGACCACCGAGGTGCTGCGGCGTATCCGCCAGCTCTTCGATTTGGACGCAGCCCCGGATCTTATCGCCAATGCGTTAGGGGCATTAGCCGCCGATGCGCCGGGCTTGCGGCTACCCGGCTGCGTCAACAGCTTCGAACAGGCGACCCGCGCGGTGCTGGGGCAACTGGTCAGCGTGAATATGGCGGCCACCTTTGCCGGGCGTATGGCCGAACGCTGGGGCACCGCGCTGGAACAACCTTACGACGGCATTACCCATGTGTTTCCCAGTGCTGAACGGGTGGCTCAATTGCAGCCCGAAGATTTGCGCCCGCTGGGGGTGCAGCTCAAACGCGCGGCGGCGCTGATCGCCATTGCACAGGCGGTCACCGAAGGGCGATTGCAGTTGGATAACGTGCTGGATATAGAGCAGGGGATCAAGGTGCTGACCGCGCTGCCGGGTATCGGCAGTTGGACGGCGAGCTACATCGCCATGCGAGCCTGGTCATGGCCGGATGTATTTTTAACGGGGGATTATCTGATCAAACAGCGTTTCCCCGGCATGACGCCGCGCCAGATTGAGCGCTATGCCGAACGCTGGCGGCCGTGGCGTTCCTACGCCACGCTGCATTTGTGGCATAACGACGGCTGGGCACCGCTGACAGAGGCTGCCGGGTAGGGTTACTCTTTTGTGGCGATAAGCGCCAGCAGGCTGCTGATGCCTTCGCGCATCAGAAAGCTCAGCAGCTTTTCGCGTTCGCTTTGCGTCAGGTGGTAGTAATACTCAATCCACACGGCCAGCGGCGGCTGGCGTTCCACCTGGTAGGCAGCCGGTTCTTCTTGCAGCATCAGCAAGCTGCGAGCGCCGATGGGCAGGCTGTCGATATGGTATTCCACGGCTTTGCCCTGTATGCCTTCTCGGCGGCGGCTGATCCAGCCTTCGCGCCGGGCTTTCAAATTGATTCCCTGTGGTGAGGTGGGTAATCCTGCAATGCCTGTAAGCTCCCTGGCGGCGAACCACTCATTTTTCATAGCCATAATCCCTGGGCAATCGTACGCAAAGACGGTGCTCTAAACGGCCTGACTGGCGTTTTTGATCGCCGTCCGGCGATGTCATGTTATTCAAACGATTAATCTTTACCCATTAGTTATACCATTAACTCAAGCTTGGCTAAGCAAAAAAGATCGGCAGGGGGCGTGCGGCCGATGATAAGGCCGCAGTCTGAAAGGCAGGGGAAAGGCCAGGGTTAGCGGATGCCGAAATAACCGCTGCTGAGCAGCTCCGACAGCGGCAGTTCCAGCGCCACGGTGTCGCCGTCGACCAGATCGACGCCGATGGCCTGCAGCGTATTGAGCGTGATCGGCTGGTGCGCCGGGCCGGCCAGCGTCTGGGCCTGTACCCGGTGAGCCGCGCTGTTGAGCATGGACACCATCAGCTCGTCCATCTGATTGCAATGCACGTTGGTGATAAAGCGTTCGTCGATGCGAATATAGTCAATCTTCTGGCCGTGCAACTCGTCGAAGGCATTGAGGTCGTGACCAAAACCGTTGACGATCAGCTTGCAACCCAGCTGCTGCAACTGGTGGATAAAGGGTTTGCAGATGGCCGCATGCTCGAGTAGCGCAGCGTCATCGACCATCAACAGCAGGGCTTCAGGCTGCAATGGGGAAGCGCCGAAAGTTGTCAGCAGATCGCGCTGGAATTGCGCATCGAGCAGGCTGTCGGTCGCCAGCGGCAGCGCCACTGACAGACCCTTGCGGCTAATGTCGGCAGCGTGCTGCGTCAAAATTTGCCCGATGATCCAACGATCCAGTTCCTGCAGCAGATCGTAAAGCTGTGCGGCGGCGATAAATTCGTCGCGGGTCAACGACCGGTCGTCCAGCGGCATGACCTGCAATTTCAGTTGATAAAAACAGACCGCCTGCGGCGTTTTAGGCGGCGCCACGGCCGTGACGTTCAGCACCAACTGCCCCTCGGCGATGATGGTTGTCACTTCCTGCCGCGTCAGCACTTGATGCTGGCGCTCCTGCATCGTTTTCTGGCGCGCTTCGTAGAGGTAAACCTGGCCGCGACCGCGATGTTTGGCGGTATAACAGGCGATATCCGCCTGCGCCAGCAGTTCGCCGCTATTGCCGCTGGCAGCATCGATATGGGTGATGCCTGCGCTGGCGCCGACGTGATAAATTTTCCCTTCCCAAAAAAACGGGTGTTGGCTGATATGGCTAACCAGTTGTTGCGTCAGGGATTTGGCCTGTTCCCGTTGGCAGTCGAACAGGATCAAGCCAAATTCATCGCCGCCGAGCCGGGCCAGGCAATCGCTGTTGCGCAGGTGATGTTTCATCAACTGGGCGATATCCCTCAGCAGCGCGTCGCCTGCGGCATGGCCGGCACTGTCATTGACCGCCTTGAAGCGGTCGAGATCGAGGAAGACCAGCGCATGCTGCTGCTTTTCACCGGCACCAGCGATGGCGGCTTTCAGGCGCTTCTCAAAGCTGGTGCGGTTTGGCAAGCCGGTCAGCGCGTCGTGCGAGGCGCTGTAACTCAGTTTCCGCATCAGTTCACGGGAGGCGGTGACGTCTTGCAATACCATCACTGCGCCCATCACTTCGCCGTCCACCGTTTTCAGCGGCGATACCGACTGCTGAATGTCGAAATGGTGCCCGTCACGGCTGTGCAGCACTAGGGCATAATCTGTCGATAACGCCCGGTTTTCCTGCAGGCAGCACTGGATCGGGTTTTCCACTTCCTCGCCGTCTTTGCCGTTGGTCAGGCGCACCACGCCGGCGATAGGCATGCCGATCGCCAGGCCCAGCGGCCAGCCGCACATCTGTTCGGCCACCGGGTTCATAAAGGTGATATGCATTTCATCGTCGGTGGAGATCACGCCTTCGCCGATGGCGTCTAGCGTAATGTGCAGGCGCTCTTTTTCTTCGTGCAGCGCTCCGGCGAGGTTTCTGACCTCCGTCATGTCGATGTTGGTGCCGATCATGCGCAAGGGGAGGCCCTGTTCGTCCAGAATGACGTTGCCCTGGCCACGAATGTGGCGCACTTTCCCCTGGCGGGTGAGCAGCCGGAATTCCAGAATGAACGGCCGCGGATGTTCCAGCAACGAGGCGATCTCGCGATCGGTGCGCTCGCGGTCCTCCGGCAGCAGCAGCGTGCGCCACAGCGACAGCGTCGGCGTCTGGTCCGGGCTAAGGTCATAAAGCTCATACATGCGTTTGTCCCAGGTGAGGACTTCGCTGTGCATCATCCATTCCCAAACGCCGACGCCGCCTACCTGATTGGCCAGCGTGATGCGCTCCACCAGCCGATGGTTTTCCGCTGCGGTGCGTTTCAGTTCGCTGATATCTTCCACCTGAGAAATAAAATACAGCGGCAGTCCTTCGGGATCGCGTACCAGCGATACCGCCAGTAGCGCCCAGACGTGCTCGCCGTCGCTGCGAATATAACGTTTCTCCAGGGTGTAGCTGCTGATATGGCCGTCGAGCAGGTCGCGCACTTGGGTCAGATCGGCATCCAGATCGTCCGGGTGGGTGATTTCCTGGAACGTCAGCCGATGCAGCGCCTCTGGCGTATAGCCAAGCAGTTTGCACAGCGCCTGGTTGACCTGCAGCCATTTCCCTTGCGGAGACACCAACGCCATGCCGATGGCGGAATATTCCAAGGCGTTGCGAAAGCGGGTTTCGCTCTCGACGATATGCCGTTTTTCCTCGCGGAACGCGTGCATCACCATCGCCATCGAATGCGCCGGGATCAAAATCAATAAAATGGGCAGGTAAATCTCGATGTTGCTAAGGGGGGTTAGAGTCAGATGGACATGCAGCAGCCCGAACGAGATCATCATGGTGACCATCAGCGTGGTGCAAAAACAGATGATGAAGGCTTCCAGCCGCGGCAGCGCGATTGCCGCCCACAGCAGCGGCAGAATAACGAAGGTGAACGGGAAGGGCAGGTAGCTCAGCGCCAGGTAGCTGAAGGCCTGCGCCCCCATCAGCGTCAGCAACAACGAGAACAGACTGAGCGTCTCCAGCATGCGGCGGCGATACGCCAGCCCGATCGGCGTCAGCGACAGCACGCCAACCGCTTCCGAAATAAACCAGGTGCTGAATGGGTACCAGAACGGTTGTCCGGGGTCAGGGGCCCACCAGGCGGCCAGCAGGGCGCTGAACAAGGGGGTGAAAATCACCGCGCAGACCACGAATTTAAGCCAACTGACCAGGCCGTTCAGCGGATCGTCCGCCGACAGCAGGCGGCGCAGCAGCAGCGTGCTGACCACGGCTTCCAGCAGGTTGAGCAGCGCCAGCTTGGCCGGCAGCCAACTGTAGCCGAAAAGGGTAAAACTGGCTGCCACGATGGCCAGCCAGAATGCCAACAGCGGCAATCCCCACAGCTTCGTCGGTAGCCGGTACAGTGCCACGATGATGGCGGCGGTCGGGAACCACAGCGGGGTAAAATGGCTGGATTCACGGGACAGCAACAAGCTCAGCAGCGCCAGGACAAAAACCGCCAGCGTCGCCAGCAGCGTCTGTGTCAGCCAAGTGCCTTTACGCGGGGTGACGTGATTGGGTACGCTAATATCCATAGATAACCTTATCGTGGCATCTGTCACTGAACGAGGTCATGACGTGGATGGAATGAGACGATTTATTGGAAAATGTTAGTATAACGCGGCAATAAAACCTACCGAATCAGGCTGTTTTAGTGAGTGGACGCAAAAGCCGGCGCAGGCGCCGGCGATAAAGGGTCAAAGCAGGAACAGCGTCGCCAGGCCAAGGAAGATAAAGAAGCCGCCGGTGTCGGTCAGCGCGGTGATCAAGACGCTGGAGCCCACTGCCGGATCGCGCCCCATTTTGATCATGGTCATCGGGATCACCACGCCCATCAGCGCCGCCACCAACAGGTTGAGGATCATCGCCAGCGTCATTACGCCGCCCATCGCCCAGTCCCCGTACAGCAGCCAGGTGACCACTCCCATGATGCCGCCCCAAACCACGCCGTTGATAATCGCCACCCCCAGCTCTCTCAACATCAGGCGGGAGATATTACCGACTTCGATCTGGTGCAGCGCCAGCGCGCGGACGATCATGGTGATGGTCTGGTTGCCGGTGTTACCGCCGATACCGGCGACGATCGGCATCAACGCCGCCAGCGCCACCAACTGCGAAATGGTGTGTTCAAACATGCCGATGACGCGCGAGGCGATAAACGCGGTGCACAGATTGATAGCCAGCCATGCCCAGCGAGTTTTTACCGCTTTCATGACCGGGGCAAACACGTCCTCGTCCGGGCTCAGGCCCCCCATGCGGCGCAGGGTGGTGTCGCTTTCCTCGTTGACCACGTCAACGATCTCTTCAATGGTCAGGCGGCCCATCAGCTTGCCCTTGGCGTCGACCACCGGGGCGCTGATCAGGTCATAACGTTCGAACGCGCTGGCCGCCGCCTCGGCTCTGTCTTCCGGCAGGAAGCGGGTGGGATCGCTGTCCATCACGTCCTGCACCGGGGTTTCCGGGTCGTTCAGCAGCACGGCGGTCAGCGGCAACTCGCCCAGCAGGGTATTCTTGCGATCGGTGACAAAGAGTTTGTCGGTAGCCGCCGGGATGGTTTTACGCAAACGCAGGAAACGGTGTACCGCCCCGAGCGTGACGTCCGGACGCACCGTGACCAGCTCAAAATCCATCATCCAGCCCACGGTGTCCTTGCCGTAGTGGATCATCTCGCGTACCTGCGCGCGCTGATCAGGCTCCAGCGAGGTCAACAGGCGGCCCATCAGGTTACGCGGCAGATATTGCGCCAGATAGGCCTGCTCATCGACGTCCAGCGTTTTGATCGCCTTGAGCAGGTCTTTATCGCTCATCTCTTCGATCAGGCTGTCCCACACAGGTTCGGCCACTTCCACCAGCGTCTGGCCGCGCTTGCCGTTGCCTACCAACCGCCACAGCGCCAGGCGTTCGTCTTGCGGCAGGGCTTCCAGCAGGTCCGCGAGGTCAGCGGCGTGCATATCGTCCAGCAGGCCGGTGATTTCGGCGGTCTGGTTCAGCAATTCGGTTTTGCTGAGCGCATTTTCATCCCCCGGCCGACCAAGAATGCCATCGACCAGGTCTTTATTGTTTAACAGCAGCGAAAGAATGCGCTGGCGATATTCAGCGACTTTTTTAACGTTATGCGTTGCGACTGACATGGTATTCCTTACTGGCACTCAGTAGTCCTCACAGACAATCTCTACCCAAGATAGAACATAGTGAATGCAGGCGTCATTTTTATGAAATGGATGCAGGCGCTGAGGAATAAGTAAGGGGCCTGGCATACCCAACAGGCGTTGGCCGGCGGCAGGCTGCTTAACTATTCGGTTGCCCTGAGTGTTGATGGCTTCTTGCCGTTTCAGGGGGAGCCGTCCCGGTTTTCTTGGCGGATCTCCGTGGTGCCCTGAACGGGGGCGAGCTTTTTTTCCTGATGATGGGGAACCGCAACCACGGCGGCATACAGCAGGCGGCCGACTAAAATGATAAAGCTGATCAACAGCACTATCTTTGTCATCTGTCCGGTGGTTTTTTTACGCATATATCACCCGGCATGCCGGTTTCCTGTGCTATCTGGTGTTGGGAATTGTAACCGGAATTCCAGGAGGGGATGACAAAAGTTGTCCATTTATTTCCGGCGTAAGCCGCCGGGCATTTCATCGTCGTTTAGGGTAGGGATTCAGCCGCTTCGGCGTTTAACGTGCCCCCACCGCAGGGTGGGGGCGACGGACTCAGGCAGAGCGTTTCTCGTCCTGCGAGCCTTCTTCTTCAATCATCAGTTTCCAGCCCACTACGTCGTTCCAGTAGGCTTGCTCACGTTCGAAATCCAGCTGTACCAGGTTGTTCAGCGCCAGATAGCCGGCCGGGAAGCGCAGCGTCCAGTGGTTATCGTCGGTGCTAAGACGCAACGTCTCCGGCGTAGTGGTCGACTGGCGCTGGTTGTTGAGCAGGGTGCTCAGGCGCAGCAACTGGATCAGCGGCAGATAATACTTTTTCTTGAACAGGTTCAGGCGCGGCAGCTCTTCGAGCTTGATGCCCTTGCGGTGGAAACGCACCAGCGCCGCCAGCAGCAATTGCTGTTCCTGATGGAAACCCGGCAGGTTGGTGTTCTGCAGAATATAAGCCGAGTGACGATGCATGCCGCTGTGGTTGATGCTCAACCCCACTTCATGCAACATCGCCGCCCACTTCAACAGCGCTTCCAACTGCGGATTCGCCAGCTTGGGGTTTTGCGCCGTCCACTGTGCATACAGCAGCTCGGTGGTTTCGAGCACGCGCTTGGCCTGTTCACGGTCAATATTGTAGTGATCGGCCAGGCTTTTGGCGGTGCGGCTACGGATATCCTGATGGCGGAAACGGCCTTCCATTTCGTACAGCACGCCTTCGCGCAGCGCGCCGTCGGAAAGGCGCAGATCGCGGATCGCCAGCGCATCGAACACGCCGCACAAGATCGCCAGACCCGGCACAAACACCGACTGACGGTCTTCGGACAATCCCGGCAGGCTCAGCGCGCTGAAGTTTTTAAACTGCAGCACCTGTTCCGCCAGCATCTCCAGCCGCTCCAGGGTGATCAGGCCGTCTTTTTCGCCCATCTCCACCAGCACTTCATGTGCGGCCTTGATGGTGCCGGACGCGCCAAGCGCATACTGCCAGCCCTGAATGCGGTATTGCCAGGCCAGGGTCTCGAGCTTCTGCGCCGCCGCCAGGCGTGCGCGCTTGAAGTTGTTCTTGCTGATTTCACCGCCCGGGAAAAACTGTTGGGCGAAGCTGACGCAGCCCATGCGGCGGCTTTCCGCCAGCAGCGGTTCAAAGTCTTCGCCGATCACCAACTCGGTGGAGCCGCCGCCGATGTCGATCACCAGCTTGCGGCCTTTTTCCGGCTGCGTGTGTTCCACGCCCATAAAGATCAGGCGCGCTTCTTCCTGCCCGGCGATGATTTCAATCGGATAGGGGATCACCTTGGCCGCGCGTTTGAGGAACACTTCCGCGTTAATCGCCTGGCGCAAAGTATGGGTGCCGACGATGGTGACGTTATCCGCCGGAAAGCCTTGCAGCCGTTCGGCGAACAGCGCCAGGCAGGCAAGGCCGCGTTCTATTGCCTCTTCACTGAGCACATTGTTGCTGTCCAATCCATCGGCGAGGTGGACCCGCTGTTTTAAACGGCCCAATACCTGTAAGGCGCCGTTGACGACGCGGGCAATCACCATGTGGAAGCTGTTCGACCCAAGGTCGATGGCAGCGATTTCCTGCGGTTTGTTCGTTGCAGTGCTTTTTAGCGGCATAGTGGCTGGCCTACTGTCCTGGTTGTTCCAGAGCTTTTAAATACTCATAAATGGCAACCTGAGCGCGCACTTTACGGCGGTTGCCGCGCGGTACGTACTGGTTGCTCAGTTCTTTATCGAGGTAGCGTGCCTTGACCGTGTCGCTGAACAGGATTTCCAGAATATCCAGAACCCGTTGTTTCAGCGTTGGATCCAACAGCGAGACCGCCACTTCTATACGGTAATCTATGTTACGGGTCATCCAGTCGGCAGAGGACAGATAGACCAGTTTGTCACCTTTGTTGTCGAAAACGTAAACCCGATCGTGTTCCAGATAGCGGTCGACGATGCTGATTATCTGAATATTGTCACTGATCCCCGGCAGGTTGGGAATCAAAGAACACATACCCCGGACCAACAGGCGGATTTTTACGCCGGCGCCGGAGGCGGTATATAACCGATCTACCAGCCCTTTATCCACCAGATTGTTGATTTTCAGCATAATGCCGGCCGAGTGCCCGGCCTGGGCGTTGGCGATTTCCTGATCGATCAATTCGTACAGCTTCAGGCGCGAGTTCTGCGGCGACACCATCAGATTGTCGAAGGTAACCGGCCGGTACGGGTTCTCGATAAAGTTGAACACCCGACGCACTTCATTGGTGATGCGCGAGTCGGCGGTCAGCAGTGAATAGTCGGTGTAAATACGCGCGGTTTTCTCGTTAAAGTTACCGGTACCGATATGAGCATAGCGCACAATATCGTCGCCTTCACGGCGCGAGATCAGGAACAGTTTGGCGTGAATTTTCAGCCCTGGCGCAGAGAAGATCACGTGCACGCCGGCTTCGGTCAGGCGTTTGGCCCAGTGAATATTGGCCTCTTCATCAAAGCGCGCCTGCAGTTCCACCACCACCGTGACCTTTTTGCCGTTGTGCGCGGCGTGGATCATCGACTCGATAATGCGCGAGTCTTTCGCCACGCGGTAAATATTGATTTTGATCGCCAGCACGCTCGGGTCGAACGACGCCTGGCGCACCAGCTCCAGCACGTGCTCGAAGGTATGGTATGGGTAGTAGAGCAGCACGTCCTGTTCGCGGATGGCGTCAAAGCCGTTGCGGAATTTATCGAACCAGATGTGGCGCAGGCGCGGCAGCGGTTTATTGACCAGGTTGGCCTTACCGACGTTCGGGAAGCCAATGAAATCTTTAAAGTTATGGTAGCGGCCGCCGGCGATCACCGAATCATAGTTGGAGATGCCGAGCTTGCCGCGCAGCAGTTCCACCATTTCGTTCGGCATGTCGCGCTGATAAACGAAACGCACCGGTTCGGCGGTGAGGCGTTGTTTCAGGCTGGAGGACATCAGCTCCAGCAGGCTGGATTCCATTTCGGTCACCAGGTCATATTCGGCGTCGCGCGTCATTTTCATCGAATAGGCGTTGAGCGCATCGTAATCGAAGAAGCCCTTGAAGATATCGTCCAGGCAGTAACGCAGAATGTTGTCCAGCAGGATCATCGGTTTGCGGCGGCGCGGCGCTTCCGGCGGCAGGTTGACGAAGCGCGGTACCTTATCGGACGGGATCTCCAGCAACGCGTATTCGATGCGCGTACCGCGGATAATCTCTACCGCCAGATAGGTGTAATCGTCTTTCAGGAACTGCACCAGATTGGTGTCGTGGTTGATCAGGATCGGGGTGATGTGTTGGCGCAGATGCTGCTTGAAGTATTGGCGCAGCCAGGACTGCTGGTTCTCCGACACCTGACGTTCGTTGATCAAGAAGATCTGGTTGCGTGCCATTTCCAGCAGCAGATCGTTATACAGGCTGTCGAATTCCTGATCGGTTTTTAATACCTTGGCCTGGATCTTCTTCAGCAAATGACGTGAAGCGCCGCCGGATCCTTGCTCTTCGCTGATCAGGATGCGCCGCTTGAGATCGGCAAAGCGGACCTTATAGAACTCGTCGAGGTTATTGGAGTAAATGCCCAGAAAACGCATGCGCTCAATCAGGGGATTGCTCTTATCTGCGGCTTCCTGCAACACGCGTTCATTAAAGGATAACCAGCTTAATTCTTTTTCGATGTAGAGCTTTTCCTGACCCATTGCCACTCCAGTTCAATTTTAGAAAAGGACCCGGGACGCCCCCCCAAAGCCCGTACTCTGCGTTGTCGGGCTTGAACGTAGCCCGGCTATGTCCTGCACCCTCAACCTTGATGATGGGCTTTTGAGTCCGCAGCGGCACCGGGACACAGCCTATTGTCCTTCATCATTATTGCGAGAGATTGACAGGAAAGTCCAACATATCCATTGCGTTGGCACGGGGCATTTTGCGGTATAAAAAATATTTTTGCGGCGTTGAAGCCGCTGGTCAATATTGTCCGATATAAAATCTCGAATATTAACCCTTGTTATTTGCTATATGACCGGTATTTTCATCATATTTCAGAAATATACTTGGCATACAGTGGGTTTTATTAGTTGAATAATCCAATTAATAGGTGAGGAACTTTGTCATGCAAACGTCACAAAACTGACATAAGATGCCCGGTTATTCTATGGCGCAAGCCTGATTACATCAGCGACAGCGAGAGACATGGCACAGACTACGGTAAACCAACATCCCCGGGATCGCCTGCGCGCGCGCATCGACCGGAGCGTGCAGGCGGCGGTGACCGTCAGCGGGCTGCTGGTGCTGATGACGCTCATGCTGATCTTCGTTTACCTGCTGTTTGCGGTGCTGCCGCTGTTCAAACCGGCGGCGATGGGCAAGGCGCAGCCGCTGGCGATCGCAGCTTCTGCACCGGCGCTGGCGTTGGGCATGGATGTGCAGCAACGCATCGGTTATCGCATTGATGCGCAGGGCGTGGGCCAGTTTTACCGTTTGACGCCGCAAGAGGGCGCGAAGGCCGGCGAACTGCTGGCGCAGCAACCGGTGCTGGCCAAACCGACGTTGCTCGCCCAGGCTGCGGGCGAACGCGACCTGTTTGCTTTGGCGCAGGCCGATGGCCGGTTTATTGTCGCCAGCGCGGACTTTGCCGCGGCGGGATCGGCGGTGCCGCAGTGGGCGTTTCCACTCGGACAACGGCCACAGGCGCTGGATCAACGGGGCCGGCCGCTGACGCTGCTGACGCTGGCCGAGGCGCGGCGCGGCCAGTACTTGCTGGCCGGCGTCACCGACGATAACCGGTTGGTGTTTGGCCGTTTCGGTAACGAACACCCGCCGCAGTTGAGCGCAAGCGCACTGGACCGTGCGCCGCAGCAGATCGTGCTGACCCCGGACGGGCGCCAGTTGTACCTTTTGACGGATAACCGCCTGGCGCGTTACCAGATTAACGGCACGCAGCTGCAACTGAAAGAAACCCGCATCCTCGGGGAGCATTCGCCTTATCAGCTGACGGCGTTGCCCGGCGGCAGTGCGCTGTTGATCGAAGCGGCTGACGGCAGCGTGCGCGAATGGTTCGACGTGGAAAAGAACCAGCGCTGGCAACTGACGCCGGTGCAGCATTTCGAACACAGTGCCGAATCGCAAGATTTGCTGGTGGCCGAGCCTTATCGCCGGGTATTCGCTACCCTGCGGCCCGATGGCGGTTTCTCACTGTTCTCGAGCATTCAGCCGCAGCCGTTGCTCAACGGCAGGCTGAGCAGTGGCGTTCGGCAGATGGCGTTCTCCCCGAGCGGCGACGGCCTGCTGCTGGAAACGGCGCAGGGCTGGCAGCACTACGCGATTGATAACCCTTACCCTGACGTGACCTGGCGTTCGCTGTGGCACAAGGTGTGGTATGAGAATTACCCTGAGCCGGCCTACGTGTGGCAATCGACCTCCGGCGAGGACAGCTATCAGGCCAAATTCAGCCTGATGCCGGTGATTTTTGGCACCTTCAAGGCGGCGAGTTACGCGATGCTGTTCGCGATCCCGCTGGCGCTGGCGGGGGCGATTTACACCGCTTATTTCATGTCGCCCGGGCTGCGGCGGGTGATCAAACCGGCTATCGAGGTGATGGGCGCGTTGCCGACGGTGGTTATCGGGCTGGTGGCCGGCATCTGGCTGGCCCCGGTGATTGAACATTATTTGCTGGCGGTGCTGTCGCTGCCGGTGCTGCTGGCGGTAGCGGTGTTGGCCTGTGGCGCAGTGGTGAACCGATTTGCGCCGCGGCGGTTACCGCCAGGTTTCGATCTGCTGATCCTGCTGCCTTTGATGCTGCTGGTCGTCTGGCTGACGTTCAGCGTTGGGCCGTGGCTGGAAGTGAAACTGTTCGGGGAACCGCTGCATTTCTGGCTGGGCGATGATTATGACCAGCGCAACGCGCTGGTGGTCGGCGTAGCGATGGGATTTGCGCTGGTGCCGATTATTTTCTCGCTGGCGGAAGACGCCTTGTTCAGCGTGCCGGCCACGCTCAGCCAGGGATCGCTGGCGTTGGGGGCGACCCAGTGGCAAACCGTGATGCGGGTGGTGCTGCCTTCGGCCAGCGCCGGCATTTTCTCGGCGCTGATGATAGGGTTTGGCCGGGCGGTGGGCGAGACCATGATTGTGTTGATGGCCACCGGCAATACGCCGATTATCGACGGCAGCCTGTTCCAGGGCCTGCGTGCGCTGGCGGCCAATATCGCGATAGAAATGCCCGAGGCGGTAGCCGGCAGCAGCCATTACCGGGTGCTGTTCCTGACCGCGCTGGTGCTGTTTATTTTCACTTTCGTGTTCAATACGCTGGCGGAGGCGGTTCGTCTGCGTCTGCGTAAACGCTATACCCTGAATCAGGAGGCGCCATGAAGCACTGGGTGAAAAGCGGTTCGCCGTGGATTTGGCTGACCGCCGGTTCGGTGACCGTCAGCCTGCTGGCGTTGCTCGGTATCATGTTGCTGTTGGCCGGGCAGGGGATGCGCTATTTCTGGCCCAGCCCGGTTTACCAGTTTGAGTTGAATCAGAGCGCGGCCGGCCCGGTGATGATGATCGGCGAGCTGTACCAGCAGCAAAGCCTTCCCCGCCGCCAGTTGCAGGAGTCCGGCGTTGCGTTGCCGCCGGGGAATGCGCAGAACTTCGAACGCTATCTGATCAAAGTCGGCAACCGCGAGAGCGAAGGGCAGGATTTCCGCACGTTGCTGGCCAGCGATATCCTGCGGCAGAGTACGCCGCGTGATCTGCTGGTGCTGGAGCGCAACAGCAACGGCACCGCTTATGGCTATTTGGCGGGGATGCTGGAAGACGGGCAGCCTTTGACCGGGCGCAATATCAACCAGGCGCTGCAGCAGCGTTTGCCGCAGATCGCCGCGCTTTCGCGGCAGGCGCACGACATTCAATTTCGCGATATGGCGCGCATCAACCAAAGGTTCGATGCGCTGCGCCTGCGCGAAAAGAGCCTGCAGCGCGATGACAAGCTCGACGCTCGTTCGCAGGCCTCCATCAGGGCTGAAAGGCTGGAGTTGCAACGCCGGTATCGGCAGTTGTCTGACCGGCTGGAAGGGCTGAACCGCGATCGCCAGCGCGATGCGCTGCTGCTGCGTGACATGCACGGGCAGGTTCATACCATTGCGCTCAGCCAGGTGCGCGATGCCTGGTATCCCAATGCAATGAACACCACCCAGAAGCTGGTGCACTGGGCCGAGCAGGTAAAGAAATTCCTCAGCGACAGCCCGCGTGAGGCCAATACCGAAGGCGGCGTGTTCCCGGCGATTTTCGGCACCGTGCTGATGGTGATCCTGATGTCGATAGTGGTGATGCCGTTTGGCGTGATCGCCGCCGTTTACCTGCACGAGTATGCCGGCAATAATTTGCTTACGCGGCTGATCCGCATTGCGGTGGTCAATCTGGCCGGCGTGCCGTCGATTGTTTACGGCGTGTTTGGCCTGGGGTTCTTCGTTTATATGATTGGCGGTACCCTCGATCAGCTGTTTTACCCGGAGTCGCTGCCCAACCCGACCTTCGGTACGCCTGGCGTGCTGTGGGCGGCGTTGACGCTGGCGTTGCTGACGCTGCCGGTGGTGATCGTCGCTACCGAGGAGGGGCTGTCGCGCATTCCCGCCACGCTGCGCCAGGGATCCTTGGCATTAGGTGCCAGCCGTGCGGAAACGCTGTGGCGTATCGTTTTGCCGATGGCCGCGCCGGCGATGATGACCGGCCTGATCCTGGCGGTGGCGCGCGCCGCCGGGGAAACGGCGCCGCTGATGTTGGTGGGTGTGGTGAAATCCGTGCCGGTGCTGCCGGTGGACGATATTTTCCCGTATCTGCATCTGGAGCGGAAGTTTATGCATCTGAGCTTCCAGATTTACGATATGGCCTTCCAGAGCCCGAGCGTGGAAGCCGCCCGGCCGCTGGTGTTCGCCACGGCGTTTTTGCTGGTGGCGATTGTGGTGGGGTTGAATCTGGCGGCGATGGGCATCCGCCATTCGTTGAGGGAGCGGTACAGAGCATGGTCGCAGTAACAATGACGTTATTTCTGGGGAGTGCGTAATGGGTTTGATGACGCCAGGCAGTTTGCCCCGGCTGGATGTCCAGCATCTTGATGATGAACATACCGCGCTGGCGGTGAACGGCCTCAACCTGTTTTATGGCGAGAAACAGGTACTGCACAATATTTCGCTGCGTATTCCCAAGCACCGCGTTACGGCGCTGATCGGCCCTTCCGGTTGCGGTAAGTCGACGCTGCTACGCTGCTTTAACCGCATGAACGATTTGGTGGATAACTGCCGGATCGAAGGTGAGCTGCAACTCAACGGGCAGGGCATTTCCGGCACGCAGATCGACGTGGCGGCGCTGCGGCGGCGGGTCGGTATGGTGTTCCAGCGCCCGAACCCGTTCCCGAAGTCGATTTATGAAAACGTGGTCTATGGCCTGCGGCTACAGGGCGTGCGCGACCGGCGGATCCTGGACGAGGCGGTGGAGCGTTCGCTGCGCGCCGCAGCGCTGTGGCATGAGGTCAAGGATCGGTTGCGCGAGAATGCGTTCCGCCTTTCCAGCGGCCAGCAGCAGAGGTTGGTGATTGCGCGGGCGATAGCCATTGAGCCGGAAGTGTTGTTGCTCGATGAACCGACCTCGGCGCTAGATCCGATCTCCACCCTGACCATCGAAGAGCTGATCTCCGCGCTGAAACAGCAGTACAGCGTGGTGCTGGTTACCCACAACATGCAGCAGGCGGCGCGGGTGTCCGATTACACGGCGTTTATTCACCAGGGGCAACTTGTGGAATACAACGCGACCGACGATATCTTTACGTCACCGCGTCAGCGCCGCACCGAGGATTATATTACCGGGCGTTACGGTTAAGGATTGTTGGGCGCAGTTCAATGCTGCGCCCCGTTCCACTGGAGCTCGTTAGCTTCAATGCCCTTTAGTTCATTACGCCGCTCGTCCTGCCGCTCCTTCACGGTTATCCCCTGAACTTTCGCTATTTTCTGCACTTTGAATAAAAACAATTCTCATTCGTATGGACGAGAAGGGATAAATGTTTATAATTCGCTAATCTATGTAAATTATCGTAAATGGATGTTTTTAAATGTGTGCATGGAAGCTATGCATCTGGGCTTTGGTGTTTATGGCCAGTGTCGGGCGTTTTCATTGCGTTCAGGCAGCGGAAATTGCCAGCCCGGTCGACCGCGACAGCATTACCCAACAGCAAAAAACGTTGCTGGAACAAGCGCAGCAGCAGCGTGAAGCACTGCAAAGCAATGTCGCGTTGCCTGCATTACCGCTGCCTGTGGAGAGTGCGGGCGAGGGAACCTGCCACAACGTGCAACGCATTGTATTTCAGGGGGCGGAACACCTCTCCTGGTCGGTGAAAGAAAAACTGGCAAAACCCTACCAGGGCCGTTGCCTGACTTTGAACCACATCAATCGCCTGGTGCGAGAAACCACCAATGCCTATCTGCAACGCGGCTATATCACCTCGCAGGCCTTCCTGCAGGATCAGGATATTGCCGGCGGTACGTTGATCGTCAGCGCCAATGAAGGACGTGTGGAATCCATTACGCTTGATGGAGAAAACACGCTGGCGTTACGAATGGCGTTCCCCGGCAGGGCCGGTGAGGTATTGAACCTGCGGGATATTGAACAGGGGATGGAACAGCTCAATCGGTTGCTCTCAAAGCAGGTGAGCATCGATATCCAGCCTGGAACGCATTCTGGTTATTCAAACGTGGTATTGCGGCGCAGTTCCGCGCGTTTGCCCGTTGCACTTTCTTTTGGTGCAGACAACAGCGGCCAGAAAAGTACGGGCACCGGGCAGATGAATGCCGGCATAACGTTGGATAATCCGTTGCGCCTTGCCGAACAGTGGTCATTTTCTGCGGCACGTAACAGCGATTTCAGCCATAGCCATCGCAGCCGCAGCCTCAACGGCGGCGTGACCTTGCCCTACGGCTACTGGCTATTCAGCTATCAATATGCCTGGAATGATTTTTTCCAGAACGTGCCGTTCAATGGCGACGCTTACCGCTATAAGGGAAATAGTCAAACCCAGCGTTTGGGTGCCAACCGCACGCTGTTGCGGGACGGTTCGCGCAAGTTTTCTGTCGACATAGGGCTGACGCGCAGGCGTACAGAGAACCAACTGGCGGGCGAACGTCTGGCTATCAGCAGCCCGACGCTCAGCGTATTTAGCCTCGGCGGGAATTACAGCGCGGTCGCCGGGCGCGGCTATCTGACGCTGAACCCGACGGTAAGCCACGGCCTACGTATGTTGGGTGCCACCACGGATGACCCGGAGCATACCAGTGCGCCGCGCAGCGAGTTTCGCAAACTTAGCCTCAGCGCCAGTTACTTCTATCCTCTGACTCCCTCTTTGTACTACCTGACATCAGCCTACGGGCAAACTACACCGGATAACCTGTACTCCAGCGAGCGCGTCTCCGTTGGCGGGCAGTATTCGGTTCGCGGCTTCAAAGAGCAATACCTGACCGGCAATCGCGGTGGGTACTGGCGTAACGAGCTCAACTGGCAATGGATGACGCAACCGGGGCTGGGGGACCTCTCTCTGATTGGCGCGTTGGACACCGGCTGGGTGCAGGGGCGCGCCGGGCAAATCGACGGTGGAAACGTCAGTGGCGTGGCGCTGGGCGCTTTGCTGAATGGGCGATGGTTCAATCAGTCGTTCACCGTCGGTAAACCCCTGAAGCACCCTGGCAGCTTGCAACCGGATCATTGGGTGGCCTACTGGCAAGCCGCCTTCACGTTATAACGTCAGCACAGGGTAAGACGCCCGCAGATGTCTAAAACCAACATCATTTCAAAGGAGTGAATAATGGATAAGCTCAACCACCCGTTACCCCGGAGTATCAGCTATCTGCTGATTTATCTGACGGCGCTGCAGCCATTGCACCCCGCCTTTGCCGCGGGTATCAACGCCGCTAACGGCAACACTCAGGTGGTCATCAAACCGGGTAACGTACCGGTGGTGAATATCGCCACGCCGAACGGTGCGGGCATTTCTCATAACACCTATAAGGATTTCAACGTCGGGGCTCCGGGTGCTGTGCTGAACAATGCGACACAGGGCGGAAAAACGCAGCTAGGTGTCGATATTATCAACGGCAACCCTAACCTCAAGGGTAAACCGGCCGATTTGATCATCAACGAAGTCACCGGCGGCAGCCGTTCCGAACTGCAGGGCAAGCTCGAGGTGTTCGGCAACAAGGCCAACGTGATGATCGCCAACCCCAATGGTATCAGCTGCGACGGTTGTGGTTTTATCAACGCTCCCGGCGTCACCCTGACTACCGGTAAACCGCAGTTCGACAAGCAGGGCGCGCTGGAAGCGCTGGAGGTGAAAAAGGGTGGCGTCACCATCGGCGGCAAAGGGCTGGACGGCAACAGCGCCGACTACGTCGACATCATCAGCCGCGCTACCGAACTGAATGGCAAGATCAACGCCAATAATCTGTCGCTGACCCTGGGGGCTAACCGCGTCAGTTTCAAAGACGGCACCATCAAGCCTATCGCCGGCGAAGGCGCTAAACCTGTGCTCGCGGTGGACACCAAAGCATTGGGCGGCATGTATGCCAATAAGATCCGTCTCGTGGCCAATGAGGATGGGGTCGGGGTCAACCTAAATAATATCAATAGCATGCAACGGGATGTCACACTTACCGTTAATGGACGTATTGAACTGGGACAAGCGCATGCACAAACGGATTTGAACGTCAGTGCCAGAGAGGTTCATATTGCCTCCGGCGTTAAGGTCCGTGGCGAACGCGACGTGACGCTGGCTGCCGATACGCTCAACAACAACGGCAATGTGACTGCACACCGAGATATGCGGGTGTTTGCCGACAAGGTGCGCAATGTTGAACTGCGTGACGGAGACAACACGGCGTTGCACAGCAACAACACTTTATGGATCCAGAAGGATGCGCAGGGCAATAAGGCGACTAGCGTTGAGAACCGCTCGGCGAAGATACTGACCAACAGCGGTGATTTGGTTATTAGAACTGAGAGTCTGAATAACGTTCGGAATGAAATGAGCGCGGGCTGGAGAAATATCCCCGGGGATTCAAAGGCATTTAATAAATCATCCGTTGGCAGTTACTACGACACACGGCAAGGGGTGGATGCTGTTGTGCGACTGGAACCTGAATTGAAGGATTTTGGTATTGGCAGTTGGTTTGGGGAAATCAATCTATCAAAAAACGATAAGGTTAATGTCGGACGGGATGACTATGTGATCACTAAATCACAGGTGCCGGGTGTGATCAGCTCGGGTAGTAATGCTTATATAAACGCGACGTCTCTCTGGAACGATCAGTCCAATATTAATGCAGCCAAAGACCTGATACTGACGGGGAAAGACTTTACCGTAAAGAGTTTGCAACTTGGCCAAAAAGATCTGTATTGGCAATTAGGTTCTTCTACTTTTGGTGTCGGTAGCATAGCCCGTGATGAAGATGCTCCTCCAGGTGACTGGGATCTGTTAAACGTTACTGAAAAAGCTGCATATACCAGGCAGCAGGAGTTACTGGCATGGAAAGATAAGGGGCATCAGAAATCGTCAATTACCGCTGGTAATAACCTGACTGCGGATTTTAACGGCGGAATTCATATAGATACACCGTTGCCGTACGACGTGAAAACCAGTGAGGCTGTGGTTTCAACTCGTCCAGACACGTTAGTCGCGAAAAATATTCTGCTGCATGCCAATACGATCGGCAATACCGATGCTATCCGGGCAAGCGGTGATATCACTCTTATTGCCGAAGATAGAATTAATCTTGGTCAAGGTGTACTAAACGCCGGAAATAATGTGTCCATGACGGCGGTGAATAATATCGATGCCTGGCAGAGCGAGGTGAAAGGAAAAAACGTCACTCTGTTGACGAAGAATGGTGAGATCAAGTTCCACACCAGTCAGGGACCGCATTATTTCCAACCGGACGGTTCGCATTGGATGGGGGGGCTGGAAGCCAGCGGCGATCTGACGTTGAATGCAGGCAGCACCATCACACTTCTCAATACGCGTTTGGCGCCACAGAGCCGTAACATCGCTATGACGGCGAATGGCAGCATTACGTTGGACAGAGACTTCTCCTGGTTGTGGTACAAACCGTTTTCACCGGCTATTTCTCCCACTCCGGCCAAAGAGCTGGCGCTGTTTAACCAGATGTTGGCGGTAGGGCAAATGAGTGCTAGTGGTTCTGTGCTGCTTAATACTGGAGGTTACCTGGCTCTACGGGGGGCTCAGATTAAAGCGGCCAAGGATATTACGTTACTGGCTGGCCATAACGCCGATCTCAATTATCGTGGGTTGAATGAACGAGTTAATTATCTTTTTCACTCAAACAGAACTCCTGAGTTAGGCAGCAAAGTGCACGCCGGGGGCAATCTGCTGATTAACTCTGCGCGTGATCTCGGGACTCAGGGTGGCACTCTCTCTGCCAATGGCAACATCACGTTGCTGGCCGGGCAAAACCTGTGGTTGGCGGCGGCTGGTTACTCTGCCATCGATGCGGTTAACGATAATAACAAAGACGATCGTCATCTGGTCACGACCCTTAACGCAGGGAAAAATTTTACTGCTGCGGCCAACAATCAGTTACTGACCTACGGCACCAAACTCACCTCCGGCGGTAACATGACCCTGACCTCGGGCGGAGACATGCGCTTCGAGGCGGTGCAAAATCATACCTACCGCGAGGGCAACAAGGAATTTACCGAAACACGAACCCAGCAGGGTACTGAACTGAATGCCGGTGGCCTGATGACGGTGATTTCCGGTGGCAGCATTTTATTCCAGGCCACCAAACTGGTGGTTAAGGGATTGGGTGCCAACTGGAGGCCGCCGGTCGCGGTGACTGACTGGGGCCAGCGCATTGCGGTAGCTGAACAACAGATTCAGAATGCGCAGCGGCAGATTAACCAGGCACAGCAGGACAAAAAGAATGCTGAGCTTGCTGTTGCTCAACGCGTATCTGCTGTTCAGCAAGCAGAAGCCGCCGTTAGAGAAGCAGAAAACGGGCGCGACGAATTTATTAGCAATAATCCACCTCACGAGTATGGAAACGGTTGGTCAGCGGAGGTGGGGAGTTGGAAAAAATTTGTTACACAGCGCGAGAATGAGCTTGCTACGGCGAAAAATAGCCTCGCAGCGGCCCAAAATGACGTCATTCTGGCTACCCAGCGTATCAATCAGGGTAACAACGGTAAAAACGAAGCGCAAAATCGCCTGACTGCTGCGCGTCAAGAGGCGCAACTCAAGGAGCCGGATGAGGCTCGTCAGAGGGCTGAGGTCAACGCGTATAACCAGGCCGAAGCCATGCGAGCCGGCAATATGGATATCGCCGCCAAGGGCGGTTATCTCTATGCTCAGGCGATGGAAGAGTCCAGCCACTACGAGAAAACCGAGAAGAAACGCAAATGGTGGGGCAAGAAAACCGAAGTTAAGCAGACTCGCCATGATGTAGCCAATAAGGTCACCGAGTTTACTGCCGCCGGCAACATCAACCTAATGAGCCGCGACGACAGCACCTATGAAGCCAGTAAAATCGCCGCCGGGCAGAATGCTCGATTAACCAGCCCATATGGGCAGGTCAACTTCCGTGCCGTAAAAAATACCTCCTTCGAGCAAACGATCAGCAACTCGAAAGGTTTCTTCATCAAGCAATCCAATAAAGGCTATGAAGACAACAAGTGGGTGCTGCCGAGCATTCATACTGGCGGTACGCTGACCGTTGATGCGGCAAAGGGTGTTAGCGCCGACGTGAAGGCGAAAAACGGCCAGGCGCTGCAAAGCGCGATAGATGCGCTGGGTAATACGTCGGGCACCACCTGGGTAAAAGACCTCAACAAACGCAACGACGTGCAGTGGAATATCGTCAAGGACGCCTACGACAGTTGGGACTACAAGAGCCAACACTTGAACCCGGCGGTGGCGGCGGTGATTGCCATTGCAGCGGCGGCAGTGACTGCGGGCAGTTCGCTCACGGCGCTAGCTGCCAGCAATGTTGCCGGGGCCATTGGTGGCGGTGCAGTGACCAGTGGTGCGGTGACGGCCGGGATGTCGTCGCTTGCCTCTCAAGCGGCAGTGGCATTGGTGGAAAATCAGGGCAACCTATCGAAAACCCTGAAAGTGCTGGGCAGTAACGAAAGCGTCAAGGCGACCGCGACCGCCATGGCGATTGGCGGGGCGCTCAACGGTTTTGACAGCGCGATGGGTTGGAGCAAGGACGCAGCGGGCAAACCGCTCAACCCGAACAACGTCAAGCTGCCGCAGCTGAGCAACGGCGACTGGAGCAAGGTGGCGCAGCGGGTGGCCGGGCAATCGGTCATCAGCTCCAGCTTGAACACCACCATCAATGGCGGCAGCTTCAAAGACAACCTGACCAATGCGCTGCTGGCGAATATCGGCAGCCAGATTAATGCTGAAGGGGCGAAGCTGATTGGGGATAACGGCGAAGTATTGGGCGTAGTCGGTAAATCTGTCAGCCATGCGGTGGTGGCGGGCGTGGCGGCGGAAATCGGACGCGGTGACGGTAAAGGCGCGGCGGCAGGGGCGCTGGCGGCGGAGCTGGCTGGCGTGATTATCAATGACAATCTGGTCAAGAATGAAGGCTGGCAGGAACAGCAGGCACAGATTAGTCGCGTGGCCGGTGCTTTTGCGGGGGCTTTAGCGACCGGTAAAGCTGGCGGAGCCAACAGTGGTGCTAATGCTGCTGAAATTGTTGAGCGCTTTAACCGTCAGCTTCATCAAGATGAATTGAAAGCGATTAAGGAACTTGCTAAGGGCGATAAAGAAAAAGAGGCTCGGTTGCTGGCAGCTTCATGTCGTAAGGTGAGCTGCACCAATCAGGAGGCGTTAAGTTCCGAAGAGCGACAGCAATTTGAAGCGCTGATGAAGAAGTACCCTTTCACGAGGGAAGAAGATGGAGTTATCGCCAACTATTGGGTGCAAAAGGAGCGACAGCGTTTCGGCAACTATCCGGCGTTTGCCGGCTATGACAGCGAAAAGTTATTCACGTATGATTTGGGCGACCAGATAACCGACGGCCAGCTGTTTGCTCGCAACCAGCAGATAGAACAAATCAGCAAGTTGACCGGTTGGTCGCCGGACTGGGTGAATGCCTCGGTGATGGCGGTTTCTATCGCCAGTACGTTTGCCGGTATGGGTAAAGCAAACGTCGGCAACCAATACCTGTCATCCAAATTGGTAGGCCCAGCCAGTACCTGGAAAGGGTATTTGGTCAATGAGAAGACTGTTCAGCAGGCTGCTACATTCAAAAACCAGGTTACAGAACTGAGGACTGGTCTACCATCAGCCCCGAAACGCAGTGGTAACGTTGCAGTGGCCAGTATTGATATATCTGGAATGCCAAAGACACTTGCAAGCCATAATCTCATAGACGTTGCAGGTAAGGGTTTTGTTGGGATGGGAAAAGAAAATTTCAAATATGAGACTGTTCTCACTGATGATGGTAGACATGTAGCAAGAAATATAGACTCCGAATATAAAATATTGGATAACTTAGCCGATAGATTAGGTAAAAACTATTCCGTAAAAGGCTCTGTTACTATTTTCACCGAAAAGCCTGCGTGCGAAAGCTGTTTAGGCGTTGTTAAACAATTCGAGAGTAGGTACCCTGGAGTGAAAATTGAAGTTTTGGACAATAACGGTGTGCGTTTGATTCCGGGAAGAGGTAAATAATAATGAATGTGATGAGTTATGATGAAATAAGAAGTAGCTTTGCCTATTCAAGTTACGCTTATTGCAGAAATATACTTAACCTACTAAAACGTGGTGGTAGTAATTCGGTTTGTGATACATCTGAACAGGCGTTTGCGTATGAGTCATTAGAAGGTTCGTTTGAAGAACCAATAGAATGCCTCATGCTCGAGCTAGTAACGCTCATCTTTATGGCTGGTAGATGTAGTGATAAAACAGTAAAGTTCCACACAGATATCATATTAAAAATTTTATCCGCAAATGATTTATCCGAAATGCTTAAGGATGTAACTGAAGATGACAAAAACGAAATTTTAAACGATCTTCGATTGCTTGGCTTGATCGATAAGCCTGAATAAAAGGATGCCCGTGTGGATCTATGTGTTTTGTCTAACGTCTGGATCCATGACAACGGCTATGAAGATTGGACCTGATCCGCACACAGAAACGGCTCTTCGGAGCCGTTTTCTCTTGATGTTGTACCCCATATAAACGCCGATAGGACGCGGCGGGCAAACCGCTCAACCCGAAAACGTCAAGTTGCCGCAACTGAGCAATGGCGATTGGAGCAAGGTGGCGCAGCGGGTGGCCGGGCAATCGGTCATCAGCTCCAGCTTGAACACCACCATCAATGGCGGCAGCTTCAAAGACAACCTGACCAATGCGCTGCTGGCGAATATCGGCAGCCAGGTTCAGGCCGAGGGCGCCAATCTGATTGGCGATAACGGCGAGGTATTGGGCGTAGTCGGTAAATCTGTCAGCCATGCGGTGGTGGCGGGCGTGGCGGCGGAAATCGGACGCGGTGACGGTAAAGGTGCGGCGGCTGGGGCGCTGGCGGCGGAGTTGGCCGGGGTGATTATGCAAAGCACGCTGTTTGAACCGGCCAATCTCAATGAAAAGGAACGCCAGCTCTACCGTCTGCAGGAAGCGTTAAACGGCAATGAAGTAAAAGAGCAAACGGCACGAGTAATCGGGGCTTTGACCGGGGCGTTGACAACGCATACACCGGAAGGCGCCTACAGTGCTGCGGACAGTGCACAGTCGGTTTATCGCTACAACATGACCGAACATATGTTGATGCAGTACGCATTGGATAATCAGAAAGATATCCTTGCTGCCGATAAAGGCGATGCAGCGGCGGCAAAACGTGTTGTGGCTCGCCGGGAAGCAGCAGCCATTGTGGCAACTGTTGGTGGTGGCGGTCTGGTACTTGCCGCTGGGGGGATGACGCTGGTGGGAGCTGCGCCAGAATTGGTTCTGGCAGCACGATTGGCTATTGCCGGTTGCAAAACCAACCCCGCACTTTGCCTGAATCAGGCTGGGATTTATGCGGCAGACATTGTGGCACCGGAAGCGATAATTGGAACGGGAGCCGTCACTACCGGCAGCACGCTGATCCTGGGAAAAACCGAGGATAGCGTTAAGAAGCTGACGCAGCAGTTGGTGAAGACTTCAGACGAGTTGTATAAAACAAAAAATTTCAATGCTCAACCGGTTGCCGATTTTATCAAAGGCGAAACGGCTGCGGGTACAAACTTGTCAACGAAGACCGCGGATTATCTGCGAGATATTCAGAAGGTTAATACTGATCAACTGGTCAAGGTATTTGATCCTAAGCAGGGGGAGAGTAAGTTAAATGTGTTTGGGAGACAGTTTGAGCAGGTACTAGAAGAGGGGGGGAGCAACAAGCAAGGTAATGTGAAGGTGTTCGCCACTGAGAATTTATCGAAACAAGCAATCTTCGATTACGCACAGTCACTGACGGGGGGAAAACCATTGTTAGAGGTAAGAACTGACGAGCTTTGGACCGTTGTCTTGAACGAGAAAACGGGTGAGAAACTAACCCTTAGGAAAATTTCAAGCAGTAAGGTAGATACCAAAGCACGTTGGACAATTGATATCCTTGGTAATGAACAGTTGAGTGAGCTTCAAGGTAAAGTAAAGAAAAGAATAGAAATCAAGTTTCGGTGAGGGTTTCCATGTTGTATAGCGACGATAAATACAAATTGTTTAGTGAGGAGTTAGAGGGGTCATCTATTGGAACCGTATGGTCAGCTATGAGAGCTGATAACTTTGATAGAGAAACATTATCTTATGAGGAGAAAGTAGCCTACTTTTTAGAAATTATTCAGCTTCTTATGAAAGATGGGAAAATAAAATTAGGCAAACACGGTCAATTCCTGGAAGGCAACATTGAAGATCAGGTAACACGTTACAAAGCTGCATTCCCCAAGACGGAAGAGGAATGGAAAGCCAAAAATGAAGACATTTGGTTTTATCATGAGGATTGCCCAGGTGGAATCGTCTGGATTCATGACAGCGGCTATGAAGATTGGACTTGACCTGTACACAGAAATGGCTCACCGGAGCCGTTTTCTCTTGATGTTGTACCCCATATAAACGCCGATAGGACGCGGCGGGCAAACCGCTCAACCCGAAAACGTCAAGTTGCCGCAACTGAGCAATGGCGACTGGAGCAAGGTGGCGCAGCGGGTGGCCGGGCAATCGGTCATCAGCTCCAGCTTGAACACCACCATCAATGGCGGCAGTTTCAAAGACAACCTGACCAATGCGCTGCTGGCGAATATCGGCAGCCAGGTTCAGGCCGAGGGCGCCAATCTGATTGGGGATAACGGCGAGGTATTGGGTGTAGTCGGTAAATCTGTCAGCCATGCGGTGGTGGCGGGTGTGGCGGCGGAAATCGGACGCGGTGACGGTAAAGGTGCGGCGGCAGGGGCGCTGGCGGCGGAGCTGGCTGGCGTGATATTGGGCGATAATATCATCAAGCCGGATGAGTGGCAGAAGAAATCGGAACAGCAGGCGCAGATGGCGCGAGTTCTGGGAGCAGCCGCTGGCGCAGTCTTCACCGGCAAGTCTGATGGTGCTTACAGTGGTGCCACCGGTGGTGAGAATGTGTTCCGATATAACTATCTCAGCCACAAACAACAAGAATTGATGGAGAAGGATTTGGCGGCCGCGAAATCGCCGCTCGATAAAGCGGTGGTGTTGGCGAACTGGGGAATAACGAGCCATACCCAGGATGGCGCCTTTGCGGCGGGTGTAGTCTCCGGCATCCCGGTTGAAATCAGCGATACGGTGGATGGTTTGGTCGCCGTGGCCAGCAATCCACGCGAGGCCGCGGATGCATTAATAGCTCTGATAAAGAACGATGAACGCTTCTCGATTATTGGCGAAAGTGTGAAACAGGAATACCTGGGGCGGGTCGAAACATTCAAGACGAAGTACGAACATGCCGGCGTGGATGGCGCTTTTGGCGCAGGTCTGGAGTTTGGTAAACTGACGATGGCTGGGCTAGGGCTGTTTGCTGGAGCCGCCGGCGCAGGTAAGCTGGGTGTAAAAATAACTAGTAACACGCTTAAAGCTACTTCCAAAGCTGCCGAGAAAAACACATTAATTGCTTTAGATCGCATGCCAAAAAGTGAGACGAAACTTCCGTGGGACTCTTGGCAAAATTATCCGAAAAAAACAGTTGGTGGACATCAATACGCACGTATAGGTGATCGTCTTTACTCTCAACATGCTGTTGACCGAATGCAACCAACAAGCTTAGGTTCCCCGGCAGGAACCATTGGACCTGGAAAAACCGTTTCTCCCAATATAGTTGAGCATGTAATTAAAACAGGTGTTACTGAAACAAGCATATCTAATGGTATTCAAAGGACAATTTATCGGGCTGGTGACATTGGTGTGGTTACTGAAAACAATGGTAACATAATAATCACAATCCTTCGCAGGAGTGAAAAATGAGTGAGTGGATTTATCCCGATGTAATTAAAAAACTTAGGTTTTCCTGTGTGGCCTTTTTAGAAGGAAAACTACCTGTGGCTGAAATTCAATCAGAAATAGATAACGCAGGTAACAGTATTGTAGCGATAGAGGAAAAATGGTTACGACAGATGCTACTTGATGCGGAAAGCGATATTGAACTTTTAATCTTCACTATTGACAATGAAAAATTGACAGCAGCTGTCACACCTATCGTACAGAATATTATCAAGGCAATAAGTTAGGACATGGATTAGCCCCTATTTCCGCAACGTGCTATGCATCATAAAATAGGCACCTGATACCGTTTATGAAGGTTGTGGCCCACGTATGGAAACGGCTCTGAGGAGCCGTTTTTTCTTGATTTTTTATTCCACATAAACGCCGACATATCGCATCGGGTGATGGCTATCCTCGGCTAGCTGACGCCGCGACTGGAGATCATCGACTATGCCCAATCGTTGGCTGGTGGAGTTCCGCTTCAGGAAATTACCACAGCACCAGGCCGCTATTACGCTGTGTTGAGCAATGGAAGCACAGTAAACCTTAGAGGTGTGTCAAAAAGTAAGGATGAAACCAAGGCACGTTGGACTCTTGAGATTATAAAAAATGAGCAATTTAACAGTCTGCAAGGGAAAGTGAAGAAACCTGTTGAGATCAAATTTAGGTGAATTATATGCGAATCGGAAAAGAAGAGTTTATAGAATATAAGGATGTCTTAGAGGGGCATTCTTTAAGTGCATTATGGTATGTGACTCCTCCAGAGGGGTATTCTGAAAAAAACTTCACCTTTGATCAAAGGAAATAGTTTTTTCTTCTGCTTTTGCGAATGCTTCTGGAAGATGGAAAAATCAAACTCGCAGCACATGACTCCTTTTTAGACGGTAGTTTCGATGAGCAGATAACTCGATTTCGAGAGGCATTACCAGCTACTGAAGAAGATCTCATCCACGGGCTCTGGTTTACTTTCGAAGAATGCCCTGGCGGGATAGTCTGGATCCATGAAAACGGATACTTAGACTGGACCTAACAACTTTGCAGAGACGGCTCTTCGGAGCCGTTTAATTTATTCAGAACAACGACACAGAAACCGCTTAACCCGAACAACGTCAAGTTGCCGCAACTGAGCAATGGCGACTGGAGCAAGGTGGCGCAGCGGGTGGCGGGGCAATCGGTCATCAGCTCCAGCTTGAACACCACCATTAATGGCGGCAGCTTTAAGGACAATCTGACCAATGCCCTGTTGGCCAATATCGGCAGCCAGATTAATGCCGAAGGGGCGAAGCTGATTGGCGATAACGGTGAAGTATTGGGCGTAGTCGGTAAATCTGTCAGCCATGCGGTGGTGGCGGGCGTGGCCGCAGAAATCGGCAAGGGTAATGCTAAAGGCGCGGCGGCCGGGGCGCTGGCGGCGGAGCTGGCTGCAATCACATTGGGTGATATTTTTACAGAGCCGGCAACGCGGGACGCTAAAGTGCAGTCTGCTGGGCGTATTATTGGCGCGGTAACCAGTGCAGCTATCACTAACTCTGCCAAGGGAGCCAGCAGTGGAGCCTCCGCTGCTGAGAATGTGCTGGTTTACAATTTCCTGATGCATGATGAACCGGCAAAAATGGCGAAGAAGCTTGCCGACTGCAAAGGTAATAGCGGTTGTGAAATCAATGTTCGCCGGGAAATGGCACAATTGTCGGCGAAAAATGAAAAAAGTTTTGAATCCTGTCGGATTTCGGGCAATGGGGACTGTATCAACGATATGTTATTGGGGATCTCTGATGCAACTGGCTTCAGGGAACTGGGTCTCCAACTGGGATTTGATATTGCTTCGCAGGCTATAAAAATTTCCTTGCTGATATTTTTCATTGTTTCATATTTAATTGATGGTATAGAAATGGTTTCTCTAATGTCGGGTGCTATTTTTGTGGTTGGTCGATAATTTTATTGATATGTTGATAGTTGAAGCTTTAACTTGCTTATTGTTTTTTCATGTATTTATTAGGTAAATGGATGTTTATTTTTATATAAGGAAAAATATAATCATGGATATCGATTCAAGTTATATTAGAGATATTATAATTCCAACCTTAACCTTATTAGTGTCAATCGCGATCCCCTTTGGGAAATGGTGGTTCTCACGTAGATTAAGAGGCCGTGATAACCGGCGTAGCCGACAATTTGATGTCGTCAGCAATGTTAAACGATTCTCTGTGTTGTCACACATCCAAACATTGCGGGATAAGCCGCAGGACGGCATGGTGCTGCTGCAAATCAAAGCGCTTTATGAAAGCATCGGGATTCGTTTGCCTGTGTGGGCCGCGGACCAACTGATGGACTATCTTGGCCGTGCATCATTGCCGTTGAATAGCCTCTCTCTGAACTGTTTTTTACGACGTGTTTCGCTTACCTCAGTCAAGAGTGGTGTCTTTTCCCTGGATGCCAACCGGCTGCGGCGCCAGCGTATCGGGTCTGTAGTCTTTCTGATTGTTAGTGCGTTGGCGGTCACTTACGGCTTTTATGTCACTGTGCTTCCCTTGAGTGAAAGTGAGGCTACCACCAGCAATACTTCTTGGTTTTTATTCTTCTTCGTTGCCTATGTTGCGATGGCAATTTTCGTCGTAGTCTGGTCAATTGACGAATTGAGTTCTCTGGGACAAGCCAATGATTTCTGGCAGGAATGGCAACCTCACTTGTACCAAACGGAAGTGGAGTATCAGGTGCGATGTCTGCATGAGCGTAGCGCTACGACAGCGGATAGCGAGCCTGTTTTAGAACCAACGCCCATCAAAGACATGCTGCCTGTCAGGAAATCGCAGCGGGGGTGGCTAATGCGCCTGCTGGGTAAGAAGAAGTGAAAAGATAAGATGTGCCGATAACGGGTAAGGGGCCTATCGCTGATATGACCCCTTTTTGATAACGGCGTCAGTCGTTAGTAGTCATTGCGGATGCGAATAGCCTCCTCCACCCAATCGGCCAGGTTTTCTTCGATGTACTCGTAGACTTTGGTGCTTGTTGAGTAGGGTGGATCGTAGGCTTTAGCGATCGCAGAGAGCTTGTTCTCGCCCAGCTTGATGTAATCCAACGGGTTATTACCTTTAGCTGCCTGCTTGCCGGTGCTGTCCTTCAGGTTGTGGATGTAGACCACCAACACCCCCATACCTTTTTTCCAGGCTTCGCAAATCTCGTGATTGATCCATTTGCGATTTGCCGTGTCTTCACCGGCTAGAACAATAATGCAGCTACGGTTGGTCAGTTGAGTTTGGATCCAGTCGGCAATAGCGGCGTCACCGCCTTTTGTGACCTCCTCCCAGTCGTTATCCCTGGCTGGCGGGTTACCTTCCAGGCTGCCTATGCTGCGCACTTGCGAAACGCGCCAGTTGTCGGGCTGGTAGTGGAAACTGTAAAAGCATCTTCTGGTCATGAGGGATTCTCCTTGGCAATGATATCGATGAGTTCCAACAGGCGCGTTTTCTTCTCTGCCAACTTTCCCGGCTCATTGAGCTGGTCCAGCAGCGCCATGGCAGCGGGATTGCGGTGATAAAAGGTGTCGGTCATTTCCTCCTTGATGATTTGATAGAGAACAGCGGATACGTAGCCGGTGCAGCCGACCGGAATGCAGATGCAACCTTGTTCGTTGGCGATGGCGAACTCTTTCAGCAGGCCATCGGCATCGGTCAATGCACCCTGAGCGTCTTTTTTGTTGCCGAATAAAAAGACGGCAATGCCGCTGAGTGAGATCATGCGCTGACGGTACTCATGCCAGAGTTCAGGCAGCGCTGTGCCGCCGCTGGCAAACTGTGGAAAGGGGCGCAGGATGAGTTGGCTTTCGGTTATTTTTCCCTGGCTTCCATAGATAGCTTCCAGCGCACCATTGATCACCGCCGTCCCTATGCCCCAGCCAAAACCGTTAACGATACGGAACTGTTTGCGGATAAGCTGGCCCGCCAGGCGGTGCAGGCATTGAATAGATTCTTCACGCGTATAAGGTGCGTAGCTTTCAGCGCTGCCTGAAATGAATACGGTGCTTTTCTTGAACTGAGTTTCGATGGCCAACAGCAGGCGAGTTATGTCTTGATAATCATCTACCAGCAGCGTTTGGATGCCGTAACGGCGCAGATCGTTGATCATCAGCGTTTGCTTGCGGCTGTTGTAATCGCATGCGGCCTGATCCTCACTGCCGTTATCGCCGAGTTGAACCCTGCGCATGACGCAATAATGGTTTCTGTTCCCCTCACCATGTTGCATATAGAGACGGCTAAGGACGTATTGCAGGTTGGGATCTTCGAAACTGAATCCGATAAACAGAAAGGTCTTGGCGGTGAGTTCCGCCATCAGCATATTGATAAATGGCGCGTGAGAGCGAGGATAGGCTTCATATTGCTGCCGGGTGATAATGGCTTCGTTAGGCGTTCTGTAATCACCATGCATCTTGTATAAAACTACATCACGTTTGTGAATATTGTTGGTCAGGCCGATGGGTGTGGTTTTGATATCGCATACGCGGTTATAACGGGCATAGGTTTTTTCGAAAAGATCGTCGTAGTTGGTGGTCCAAAGCGACGAAATGGGTAATCGGGCGATCGCTCGATGATTTTCCGTTTCCTGCGCCTGTTCGGCAAACTCGGTGACAATCTTCTGATTGATTTTATGCCGATTACCTTTTTCATTGAGATGAAATTGTGCCAGTGAAATAAGATCGCTTTCTTTCTCAATATCCAGTTCCAGCTCGTAGGCGATATCGCTGATAAGCTCTTTCCAACTGACGAAACCAGCAGGGATGGATAAACCGGCGCCGGCAAACAGAGCGGCGGAGCCCGCTTTGATGTCATTAACATAATCACGAATAAACAACTCTATATCGCGTGAGAACATGTAGGTTCCTTCCTGTGAATAACGGTTTTTTATTTATTTACGGGTATTTATTTGTTTGGTGAATATAGTTATTTTCATGCTGATAAATACATTAGCGGAATATACAAATTAAGTAAAATTAAAAACCATTCATTGTGTGAATATAATAATGGTTTTTTGAATATAAATTAATATTAAAAGTAATAGGTGAGTGAGCGTCAGGCAGTTGCATTATTATGAATGAATCGAACGGGTATTTGATCGTTAATATTGGCGAAGGGTATAAATAATTATGCCGGTTGCCTAATCAGCGGCGACCGGCATTATATTTCCCTATTTAACCAGCGGCTTATCGCCAGGCGTTTTGAACTTCGCCAGATACTGCGGCTGGAAGATGCACATGCGCAGCACGGTGCGGTATTCGCCGTTAACGAAGAATTCGTCAATCAGTTCGCCTTCCACTTCGAAGCCCAGCTTGCTGTAGATGTGGATCGCCTTCGGGTTTTCTTTGTCGACGATCAGATACAGCTTGTACAGGTTCAGCACCGAGAAGCCGTAATCCATCGCCAGTTTGGCGGCGGTACTGGCGTAGCCTTTGCCCTGATGGGCCGGATCTATGATGATCTGGAATTCTGCGCGGCGGTGGATGTGGTCGATCTCCACCAGTTCCACCAGCCCGACCTTGGCGCCTTCGTGGGCGATGATAAAACGCCGTTCGCTCTGATCGTGGATATGTTTGTCGTAGAGATCGGAAAGCTCGACAAAGGCTTCGTAAGGTTCTTCAAACCAATAGCGCATCACGCTGGCGTTGTTGTCCATCTGATGGACGAACGCCAGATCATCCCGTTCCAATGGACGTAGCCTGACGCTGGTAGTGCTGGACATGTGTGTTCCTCTATGTCGTGAAATTGTGCAAAGTATAACGTCAGGGGCTTGATTGCGGCGAAAAAAAACGACGCCGTGAAAGGCGCCGTTTAGACGGTGTTCAGAGTACAGCGATCAGTCCGCTGCGTGCCCTTGTTCCGGCAGGCGTTCGCCGTCCAGCCAGGCGGCGTTATCACGCATCGCCAGCCGGCCTTCGGCAAACCAGTTCACCACCAGCGGGTAAATGGTGTGTTCCTGGGTTTGCACCCGTTCAACCACCTCGTTTTCCTCGTCGCCGGGGAAAATCGGTACCTTGGCTTGCAGGATCACCGGGCCGCCGTCGAGCTGTTCGGTCACGAAGTGCACCGAGGTGCCGTGTTCGCTGTCACCGTTGTCGATGGCCTGGCGGTGAGTATGCAGCCCAGGGTATTTCGGCAGCAGGGAAGGGTGGATATTCAGCATGCGGCCTGCATAGCGCTGCACGAACTGCGGGCTGAGAATGCGCATATAGCCGGCCAGCACCACCAGATCCGGCTGATACCGGTCGATGGCGTCTGCCAGCGCCGCGTCAAACGCCATGCGGTCGGCAAAGGCCTTGGCATCCAGCGCATGGGCGGCAATGCCTGCCGCTTCTGCGCGTTGCAGGCCATAAGCCTGCGCCTTGTTGCTGAACACCGCCACAATGTCGGCGGCAATCCGGCCCTGCTGGCAGGCGTCAATCAGTGCCTGGAGATTGCTCCCCTGGCCGGAGACCAACACCACGATCTTTTTCATCAGTTGATGACCACTTGTTGTTCGTCGGAAGATGCGGTCAGTTTACCGATCTTCCACGCTTTTTCACCGGCTGCGGTCAACAATGCGATGGCTTGTTCAACGGATTCTTCCGGCAGTGCGATTACCATGCCCACGCCACAGTTAAAGGTGCGGTACATTTCGTGGCGGCTGACGTTACCTGCCTGCTGCAGCCAGCTGAATACCGCCGGCCACTGCCAGCTTGATTCGTCGATCACCGCCTGCATGCCTTCCGGCAGCACGCGCGGGATATTTTCCCAGAAGCCGCCGCCGGTCAGGTGAGCGATGGCGTGCACGTCGATTTTCTCGATCAGTTCCAGTACCGATTTTACGTAAATCTTGGTCGGCTCCAGCAGGTGGTCAGCCAGCGGTTTACCTTCCAGGTCGGTGGTGGTTGGATCGGTATTGCTGACTTCCAGGATTTTGCGCACCAGCGAGTAGCCGTTGGAGTGCGGGCCGGAAGCGCCCAGCGCGATCAGTGCGTCACCGGACTGCACTTTGCTGCCGTCGATGATTTCGGATTTCTCGACCACGCCGACGCAAAAGCCGGCCACATCGTAATCTTCGCCGTGGTACATACCCGGCATTTCGGCGGTTTCACCACCCACCAGCGCACAGCCGGACTGCTTGCAGCCTTCGGCGATGCCGGTGATGACGCTGGCCGCGGTGTCCACGTCCAGTTTGCCGGTGGCGAAGTAATCCAGGAAGAACAGCGGCTCAGCGCCCTGTACCACCAGGTCGTTCACACACATTGCGACCAGATCGATGCCGATGGTGTCGTGGCGTTTCAGGTCCATCGCCAGACGCAGCTTGGTGCCTACGCCGTCGGTACCGGAAACCAGGATCGGCTCGCGGTATTTCTGCGGCAACGCACACAGGGCGCCAAAACCGCCCAGACCACCCATCACTTCCGGGCGGCGGGTCTGTTTAACTACACCTTTGATGCGGTCTACCAATGCATTGCCAGCATCGATATCGACACCTGCGTCTTTATAGCTGAGAGAGGTTTTGTCGGTCACTGCGCGATCCCCACGACGGTTTGCGGTTTGAATACGGTGCATCCGGCGTTGATACCGGAATAAGGCGCGGCAATTCTAACAGCGCAGGCAAACGTTTGCGAGTGGCTTGTGAACCAGCTCCGTTTTTTCGTCATCTATACTGTTATTCGAACTTTAGTTGATCCCGATCGGGCTATTGTGGGTGGCGCGGCCGGTAAAAGGAGTTATAATCCCGCGATTTTTTTGGCCGTCAACCACCTTAATAGGAGAAAAATGATGAAGATCGTTGAGGTGAAACACCCGCTGGTGAAACACAAGCTTGGTCTGATGCGTGAACATGACATCAGCACCAAACGCTTCCGTGAGCTGGCTTCTGAAGTGGGTAGTTTGCTGACCTATGAAGCGACCGCCGATCTGGAGACGGAAAAAGTCACCATCGAAGGCTGGTGTGGGCCGGTTGAAATAGACCAGATTAAAGGGAAAAAAATTACCGTTGTGCCGATCCTGCGTGCAGGTCTGGGCATGATGGAAGGGGTGCTGGAGCACGTCCCGAGCGCGCGTATCAGCGTGGTTGGCGTTTACCGTGACGAAGAAACCCTGGAGCCGGTGCCGTATTTCCAGAAGCTGGTGTCCAATATCGAAGAGCGTTTGGCGCTGGTTGTTGACCCGATGCTGGCTACCGGCGGTTCGATGATCGCCACTATCGATCTGCTGAAGAAAGCCGGCTGCAACAGCATCAAGGTGCTGGTGCTGGTTGCGGCGCCGGAAGGGATCGCCGCGCTGGAGAAAGCGCATCCGGACGTCGAATTGTACACCGCCTCCATCGACCAATGTCTGAACGAGAAAGGGTACATCGTGCCGGGCCTGGGTGATGCCGGCGACAAGATATTTGGTACCAAGTAACAAATTTAGCCGACTTTAATGAGTCGGCTTTTTTATGCTCTTCGTCTTTCAAGCGACAGCGTCGCTGGCTACGGGCATGGATAAGTTCCTGAGGCTTATTCCCCTTGCTGCCTGGCTGTAACTTGAAATTCATTGAGCATATATCACGAAGCTTATACAACCGATAACGACTCAGAGGCCCCCCATGACCCGTCGCGCCATTGGCGTCAGCGAACGCCCGCCGCTATTGCAGACCATTCCGCTCAGCTTCCAGCATCTTTTCGCCATGTTTGGCGCTACCGTGCTGGTGCCCATTCTGTTCAAGATCAATCCGGCGACGGTGCTGCTGTTCAACGGCGTCGGCACGCTGTTGTATCTGTTTATCTGCAAGGGCAAGATCCCGGCCTATCTCGGTTCCAGCTTTGCGTTTATCTCACCGGTACTGCTGCTGTTGCCGCTGGGTTATGAGGTGGCGCTGGGCGGTTTCATCATGTGCGGCGTGCTGTTTTGCCTGGTGGCGCTGATCGTCAAAAAAGCCGGTACCGGCTGGCTGGATGTGATATTCCCGCCGGCGGCGATGGGGGCGATTGTTGCCGTTATCGGCCTGGAGCTGGCGGGCGTGGCGGCCAACATGGCGGGCCTGCTGCCGGCCGACGGCACCAATGCGGATACCACTACCGTGACCATATCACTGGTGACATTGGGCGTGACCATCCTGGGTTCTGTGCTGTTCCGCGGTTTTCTGGCGATAATCCCGATCCTGATTGGCGTGCTGGTGGGGTATGGGCTGTCGTTCTTTATGGGCGTGGTGGATTTGACGCCAATCCGCGAGGCGCACTGGTTTGCGCTGCCGACCTTCTACACCCCGCGTTTTGAATGGTTCGCCATCTTCACCATTTTGCCGGCGGCGCTGGTGGTGATCGCCGAACATGTTGGGCACCTGGTCGTGACCGCAAATATCGTGAAGAAAGACCTGCTCCGCGATCCGGGCCTGCATCGCTCGATGTTTGCCAACGGCATCTCGACGGTCATCTCCGGTTTCTTCGGCTCAACGCCGAACACCACCTACGGCGAGAATATCGGCGTGATGGCCATCACCAAGGTTTACAGTACCTGGGTGATCGGCGGCGCGGCCATTCTGGCGATTCTGCTTTCCTGCGTCGGCAAGCTGGCGGCGGCCATTCAGGCGGTGCCCGTACCGGTGATGGGCGGCGTTTCACTGCTGCTGTATGGGGTGATCGGGGCGTCCGGCATTCGCGTGCTGATTGAATCCAAAGTGGATTACAACAAGGCGCAGAACCTGATCCTGACTTCGGTGATCCTGATTATCGGCGTTAGCGGCGCCAAGGTGCATATCGGCGCGGCGGAGTTGAAGGGCATGGCGCTGGCGACTATCGTCGGTATCGGCCTCAGCCTGCTGTTCAAGGTCATCAGCCTGTACCGCAAGGAAGAAGAGGTGATCGACGCAGCGGATGAATCGGCACAACGGAAATAAATAAAAACGGGCAGCCAAAGGGCTGCCCGTTTCGTTAATGCGTCATCCGTTAACTGCGGATTTTACGGTAAACGAACAGCACCACGATAGCGCCGATCACCGCCACCACGAAGCTGCCGAAATTGAAACCGTCAACTTTGCCATAACCAAAGAAGGTGCTGATATAGCCACCGACCACGGCACCGACAATACCCAACACGATAGTCAGAATAAAACCGCCACCGTCTTTGCCTGGCATGATCCACTTGGCTAAAATACCGGCGATGAGGCCGAAGATAATCCAGGAAATAATACCCATTTACTGCTCCTTACTTTGCTTTTGAGACTCGATTTCTATTACTGCTGCTTGGCCGGCGGGGTGTTTTCTGTCCCTACAGCGTTGGCATCATTTTTTAATTCTTCCGCTTTGTTCTCAGCGCTGTTTTTAATGGCTTCGGTTTTCGCTTTGGCTTCTTCGGTCAGATCCTTGGCGCCACTAATGGCATCGTTTTTAATGGATTTAGCCTGCTCGACCAACTGTTGGCTTTGCTGGGTGGCGTCATTCTTGATGGCGTCGGCTTTGGCCTTGGCATCGTTGGTGATCGCTTCCGCCTGCTTGGACGCGTCCTCTTTAATGGCTGAAGCCTTGTCTTTAAGCTGGTCAGCCTGAGTGGACGCCTCTTTTTTGATGTCCTTGGCGGTAGCTTCCGCTTTATCGGTCAGATCGTCCGCTTTTTTCTGTGCGGCGTCTTTCATCTGCTCTGCGCTGTCTTTGGCTTTCTCAAGATTGGCGTCGACTTTGGATGAATCATCACAGCCGGCAACCAACAGCCCAATGATTGAGGCCAAAAGCACTTTATTCCATACTTTCATTGTCTATGTCCTTGTAGAAACCTTGTTTATGGTGACTGCATTTCGCCTTTCTATACTAGGATAATCCTTGGATAAAATACAAATTTCACCCGCAATGGCAATGCGTTGGCTTGTCGCCAGTGGGGCCCGTTGCTCACTATTGCGGCATAAAATCCTACCGGTTCAACAGAGCCCGCTTTTTGTGATAGACTTACCGCGTTTTCCTGCCAGTTTTGGTTGAGGTGCTTCCCTGAATACGCCGGCACAGCTGTCACTGCCACTTTATCTTCCCGATGATGAAACTTTTGCCAGTTTTTATCCGGGCGAGAACCCATCCCTATTGAGCGCGATCCAGTCCGCCGTTCGTCAGGAACATGGCAGTTATATCTATTTCTGGTCTCGCGAGGGCGGTGGGCGCAGTCACCTGTTGCATGCGGCCTGTGCGGAGCTTTCACAGCGCGGTGAAGCGGTAGGCTATGTCCCGTTGGATAAGCGCGCCTATTTCGTGCCTGAAGTGCTGGATGGCATGGAGCAGTTGGCTCTGGTGTGCATCGACAATATCGAATGCATCGCAGGCGACGAAGAGTGGGAAATGGCGATCTTTAATCTCTACAACCGCATTCTGGAAACCGGCCGCACGCGCCTGTTTATTACCGGCGATCGCCCGCCGCGCCAATTGAACCTCCATCTGCCTGACCTGGCTTCGCGCCTCGACTGGGGGCAAATCTACAAGCTGCAACCGCTGTCGGATGAAGAGAAACTGCAGGCTTTGCAACTGCGCGGTAAACTGCGTGGGTTTGAACTGCCGGAAGACGTAGGCCGTTTCCTGTTGAAACGGTTGGATCGTGAAATGCGCACGTTGTTTACGACGCTGGATCAGCTCGATCGCGCCTCTATCACCGCTCAGCGCAAGCTGACTATCCCATTCGTCAAAGAAATTCTGGGGCTGTAGAAAATATTGAGCGCGATAAATATCGCGCTCAAGCGTGAATTTAAAGAATCTCCAGCACCTGCTCCGGCGGCCGGCCGATACGGGCTTTGCTGCCATTGACCACGATAGGGCGTTCGATCAGCTTCGGATGCTCCACCATTGCCGCCAGCAATTGCGCTTCGCTCAGGGTTGCATCCGCCAGCTTCAGTTCTTTGTACAGATCCTCTTTTTTACGCATCAACTCGCGTGCGGAACTGAAACCCAATTCCTTCAGCAGTTTCTTCAGCTCGTCTGCCGACGGCGGCGTTTCCAGATACAGCACCACTTCAGGCGTTACGCCATGCTGTTCCAGCAGCGCCAGGGTCTCGCGGCTCTTGGAACAGCGCGGGTTGTGGTAAATAGTGACGTTTTTCATTTAATTCATCCTTATGAAAATCAGCCGCGCTGGTACTGGCGGAAACGTTCTTGCAACTGGCGCAGCTGGTCGATGCGCGCATCATAACGCGCCTGTTTCAGGCTGCCGAGTTTTTGCAGCGAACTGGCGTTGCTGAGCAGGCCGATCGCCTGATCGAGGCGGCCGGTTAGCGCCAGGCTTTCGGCGCGGGCGGACAGCTCTTCATCGCGCAGCCCCTGTGCGGCACTGGCCTGGGCCAGCAGATCCCAGGCGTTGGGATCGTCGGGGTGGGCGAAGGTGTAGCGGTTAAGTATTTTTGACGCCTGCGCCGGCTGGTTGCCTTCCACGTAGGCGTTGGCCAGATTGAGCTGCAGCACCGGGTTGTTGCTCTGTGCTGCGTTGGCGGCCTGTAGCCGCGCAATGGCCTGCGGCGCGCGTTTCTGACCGAGATCGATGTCGGTCATCAGATCGAGCAGCCAGACGTTTTTCGGATCTTGCGTCAGCAGCGGCAGCAGGATGTTACGGGCGTCGTCGTATTTTTTCGCTTCATAGAACAGGATGGCGCGGCCGTATTTGGCGGCCACCTGTTCGCGTACGTTGCCTTTGCTGTAGGCGTCGAGCAGTTCTTCATTCAGGCTGTAGCCTTCGGTGCTGTACATGCCCAGCGAACGCACCTTGGCCATCAGGTAATCCTGTGTGGACTGCACCAGGTGCTTGGGCATTTGGTTGGCGCGGTTGCGCGCATCGGACAGGCGGCTGTCGGGCAAGGGGTGTGTCAGCAGCATTTCCGGCGGCTTGGAAGCATAGCGCGATTGGTCGGACAGTTTCTGCAAGAAGTTGGGCATCGCTTCCGGATCGAACCCGGCGCGTTGCAGCACCTGAATGCCGATACGGTCGGCTTCCTGCTCATTCGATTGGGTAAAGCTGATCATGCCCTGCTGGGTGCCGGCCAGTGTGCCGCTCAGCGCCGCCATGCCCATGGTCGGGTTGGCCATCGCCAGCAGGATCGAGCCGAGAGCGCCTACCCAGGTCAGCGGGGCATTGCGCTGCTGATCTTCCATCGCCCGCGCCAGATGGCGCTGGGTAACGTGCGAGATTTCATGCGCCAGCACCGAGGCCAGTTGGCTTTCGTTGTCGGTTTCACGGAACAGGGCGGAGTGCAGCACCACGTTGCCGCCAAAAAAGGCGAAGGCGTTGATTTCGTCGTTGCGCACCAGATAGAAATGGAACGGCGTACGCACCGAATAGGCGCTCGCCACCAGCCGGTTGCCCAACTGGTTGATGTATTGAGTTAGCAGCGGATCGTTGATCAGGGGCGCGCTGGCGCGTAACTGGCGCACATAGAAATCCCCCATCGCCAGCTCCTGGCCGATGCTCAGGGTGCCGCCCGCAGAGGTGCCCATGTCCGGCAGTTGATCCTGGGTTTCCGCCTTGGCCGGCGCCATCGCCGTGGCGTTGATCGCGCCGAGCAACAGTACTGCAATCGCTGTTTTGGTCAACCGGGTGGTCATAGTCAGGCCTTTCCCTTAAATAGTCATCTCTAAGACGTCAGCATCACATAAGAGTTCTTCTTCCGTGCCGGGCTCGCCAAAACAATCAGCGCGAAAGTGCGGTGGCTCACAAAACGGCGCACTGCGGCGCCGTTTAAACAGATCACATCATAGTCAGCCGCTGGCGACAATGAAACTTCCGTCAGGGAATAACCGGGCAAAAAAGTTTTATTTTTCATTTCTGAACCCCCGCTTTTATCTCGTTCTTCCCGCCGCTCCCTTTTCGATTGATCCAGGCTTTACGATAAAACGAGGATTAAGTTTGTCCGCGTTTTATTGACAAAACAAACGGAGACTCATATAGTCTGTGTTATTGAAGGCCACATCATACTGAAGACTCAAAAATGGCGTACATCACAACCAGCGTTGAATATGGTATCCACTGTTTGCTCTGGCTGGTCGGCGATAACCAGCGCGCCCTAAGCAGCCGTGAGCTGGCGGAATTGCAGGGCGTTTCCCCCAGCTTCCTCGCCAAAATTTTTCCCAAGCTCGAAAAGGCGGGGATAGTTGCGGCCAGCGAAGGGGTGCGCGGCGGCTACCGGTTGGCGCGCCCGGCGGATGAAATCAGTTTCCTGGAAATCATCGACGCCATTGAAGGGCACAAACCCTTGTTCGACTGCCAGGAAGTGCGTGGCCGTTGCGCCGTATTCGACAATTCGCCGCCCGACTGGGCGGTTTCCGGCAAATGCGCGATCCACGCGGTGATGCTGCAGGCGGAAAAAGCCATGCGCGACGCTCTGGCGGCGCAGACTCTGGGCGCCGTTGCCACGCGTTTTGGCCGCAAGGCACCGCAAGGCTTCTTCAGCGAGGTGAATATCTGGATCGATGAACGCATGACCGGGCGCACCACCCGCAGCGGCAAACCGGCGCGCACCAAGCCCTAACGTCGCCGCAGTACTTCCCTGAAAAGACTCTTTTTCCCGCCTCTCCGGAAGAGGCGGGGGCCCTTCTGCGCCCTGTTGACGGGCGGCGGAGCGGCGCCGTTCGTCCGGAAAACGTCACGGGCAGCCTGAAGGCCCGGTTATCTATCTTTGAAGGAGTAAACCAATGACGCAGAAAATAGTGATCGCCGGTTCGGGGTTTGCCGGGTTTTGGGCTGCCGTTTCCGCCATGCGCGCCATCGCGCTTGCCGGCAAAACCGGGGAGATTGAGGTGACGATGGTATCGCCGACGCCAAATGTCACCATACGACCGCGCCTCTATGAGGCGGTGCTCGAAAACATGAACCCGGACATTTCCTCCCAGCTTGCCGCCGTCGGCGTGCATCATCTGGCGGGTCTGGTGGAGCAGGTTGATACCGCGAGTCAATCGTTGACGGTTCGACAGGCCGACGGGCAAAAAATCTCCCTGGGTTATGACCGCTTGGTACTGGCGACCGGCAGCCGGTTGTTCGTTCCTGCGGTGCCGGGGTTTGCAGAATACGGTTTCAACGTGGATACGCTGGAAAACGCGCAGCGCCTGGATAGCCATTTAAAAGCGTTGACCGATAAAGCGGAAACCTCGGCGCGCAATAGCGTGGTGGTGGTCGGCGGCGGGCTGACCGGGTTGGAAAGTGCCGCCGAGATGCCAATGCGGCTACGCGACATTTTGGGCAGCCAAGCGGATATTCGCGTGGTGATTGTTGATACCGCGTCAGAGGTCGGAGCCGGAATGGGCGCCGAATCCGCCGCGGTGATCCAGCAGGCGTTGGCCGAATGCGGCGTCGAGTCGCGGGCCGGGGTGCGCGTCACGGCGATGGATGCGGACAGCGTTACGTTGTCGAACGGCGAACGCATCGCGACCAACACGGTGATACTGGCTGCAGGCATGCGGGCGAGTCCGCTCACCGAGCAGATCCCCGGCGAACGCGACGGCAGCGGGAGGGTGATCGGCGATGCGTTCCTGCGTGCACCTGCGGCGGCGGGCGTCTTTGTGACCGGGGATACGGTGAAAGCAGCGACCGACGATTGCGGCAACTACAACCTGATGTCCTGCCAGCACGCCATGAGCCTCGGCCGCGTTGCCGGCCATAACGCGGCGGCAGAACTGACGGGGCTGCCGGTACACCCTTACAGCCAGCCGAAATATGTCACTTGTCTTGATCTCGGCCCTTGGGGGGCGCTCTACACCGAAGGGTGGGATCGCCAGGTACGCTTCACCCGGCAGGAGGGCAAAAAGATTAAGCAGGAGATCAATACGCAGTGGATCTACCCACCGGCGCCGGACCGCGATGCGCTTTTCGCCGTTGCCAATCCGGACTTTGTGATTGTGCCCTGAGCGGCATATGGGAGCGGAGACGCTCCCGTTTTATTGCCGGTTTCCCGAGGGTAAAAAAGAACGCGGCCCAATTCCGGTTTTTATCCTCGGCACCGTTATCGCTCCAGCCACTCGATCGCCAATTCGCGCGCTTCATCCAGGCCGATATCCCGGCCTTCGCGGGTAATCGCCGTTTTTAGCTCATTAATCACGTCCGCTTTTTGCGTTTCACGCTCCTCATTGGCCAATGCCAGGAACGCATCGCCTACCACCGTGCAGATGCCGATGTATAAGGCTTTTGAATCCTCGAAACCGCTGCTCATGACTGTTTCCTCTTGGGGTTGATTTGAATCTACAACGGCAGAAAAGGCCGGTCTTGCACCACGCTTTTCATGACCAGCGTGGAGGTAAGGCGCTGTACGCCGGGCAGGGCGGAAAGCCGTTCGTCGTAAAGCCGCTGAAAAGCCGGCAGATCGCGGGCGATGACGTGCAGCAGATAGTCGGGGTCGCCGAACAGCCGCTGCGCCTGGATGACCTGGGGAATGTCCAGCATGGCATTCTCGAAGGCTTCAACGGCCTGGCGATCCCCTTCCCGCATAGTGACAAACACCAATGCAGAAAAGTTAAAGCCAAGGCAGCCGGGATCGAGATGTGCGCGGTAGCCCCTGATCACCCCAGATTGCTCCAGAGCGCGTACCCGGCGATGGCAGGGGGAAACGCTGAGCCCGATCCGGTCAGCCAATTCGGTAACGGAAAGACGCCCATCGAACTGGAGTTCAGCAAGGATTTTGCGGTCGATCTTATCCATTTGGAATAATTTCCCTCAATCTGCAATTTATACGCAAATAATTGAAACCACATTCTAACAACTTGGGGATATTCTTTTCAATAATTGAACAATTTTAGACATTCCTGGCTTTTGGAGCCGGAAAGCCGTGTCCTGTGGAGGAGAGTGAAATGATAAAACGGATAAGCCAACGCACCGCGCTTCGGTGGCCGCAAAAGGCGTCGCGCATATGACGCCGGCTATTTTCGCCGCCTTCTGGGCGGTATCCATGCTGTTTGTCATTACGCCGGGGCTGGACTGGGCGTACATCATATCGGCAGGCATACGCGGACGGGTGGTGGTGCCTGCGGTGGCGGGCTTGCTGTTGGGGCATCTGATGGCGATAGCGATCGTGGCGGCCGGCGTGGGTGCGCTGGTGGCGGGCAATCCGCTGGCCCTCACGGCGCTGACCCTGATTGGCGCGGCTTATCTGTTGTGGATCGGTTTTAACATGCTGCTTTATCCCTCCGCGCCCAACGCGGGTGAAGGGCAGCCGTCCGGCTCCTGGCTGCGTTGGGCCGGTAAAGGGATATGCATCAGCGGCCTGAACCCCAAGGTTTTTCTGTTGTTTTTGGCGCTGTTGCCGCAGTTCACCGATGCCAATGCCGCCTGGTCGATTCCGATGCAGATCCTCGCGTTGGGCCTGTTGCATCTGGTGAGTTGCGGGCTGGTTTATCTGCTGGTGGGATGGGGGTCGCAGTCCCTGTTGCAGACACGTCCGCAAGCCGCCCGTATCGTCAGCCGCATTTCCGGCGCTGCCATGTTGTTTATTGCCATCGGTTTGCTCGCCGGGCAGGCCTTCAAATAAAAAGGGGGGAATGTGACTTCCCCCCTTCGATGCAGACTCGTTAACGGCGGGTCTATTAAGCCGTTAGCTGGCCGTGGCGTGAGTTACGCGAACCGGCACCGATTTATAAGACGGGGTGCCGCTTTCCTTGTCGATATAATCCAGCGGAACCAGCACGTTCGCTTCAGGATAATAGGCCCCGACGGAGCCTGGAGCGATGTTGTAGGAGATCACCGTGATATTTTCCAGCCGCAGTTTGCGCCCGGCCACCACGGTTTCGATATCCACCAGATCACCATGTTCCAGGCCCCGCTTCTCGAGATCGATGTCGTGCATGAACAGAACATCGCGACGGCCAAATACGCCTCTATAACGGTCATCCATTGCGTAAATAGTGGTGTTGTACTGGTCATGGCTGCGCAGGGTGATTAGCCGCAGCACGTCGTCGCCCTGAACCTCGGCGTCTTCTTCTACGCCGCTGAACACCGAGAACATGGCTTTGCCGGTTGGCGTCGGCCATATGCGCTCGGTTGGCGGCAGCGGCATGCGGAACCCACCGGGTTGTGCGATACGCTCATTGTATTTATCGAAACCGGGAATGGTTTTTTCAATCAGATCGCGAATGATGCTGTAATCGGCCACCAGTTCCATCCAGGGCACCTTACTGTCTTGCAGGGTTGCCTTGGCCATACCGGCGACGATCGCCGGCTCTGAAAGCAGGAACGGGGATGCCGGTTTCAGTTTGCCGGAAGAGGCGTGCACCATCGACATGGAATCCTCCACCGTGATCGACTGGCGACCGCTGTCCTGCATATCCAGTTCGGTACGCCCCAAGCAAGGCAGGATGTAGGTTTCCTTGGCTACCAGCAGGTGTGAGCGGTTCAGCTTGGTGCCGAGATGGACGCTTAAATCCAGCGATTTCATCGCCGGGAAGCACAGATCCGGGTCCGGCAAGGCCACGGCGAAGTTACCGCCAAGGCAGATCAGCGCTTTGGAGGTGCCTTCCACCATGGATTGCATGCCTTTTACCGCATCATGCCCGTGCTCTTTCGGGGCGACAAAGCCGAACACGTTTTCCAGATTGGCCAGGAACTCTGGCGAAGGCTTTTCAGTGATGCCGACGGTGCGGTTGCCCTGAACGTTGGAATGGCCGCGCAGCGGGCAAATCCCTGCACCGGGCTTGCCGATGTTGCCGCGCATTAACAGCAGATCGGCAATCAAACGTACGTTTGCCGTTCCTTTGTTGTGCTGGGTAATGCCCATGCCGTAAGTAATGATCGTGGCTTTGGATTTCGCATAGGCCAGCGCTACCTGCTCCAGATTTTCCTGAGTCAGACCGCTCTCCGCTTCAATGTCTTTCCACGGGGTGGCGGCCAAATCCGTGGCGAATTGTTCGAAACCCTGGGTGTGTTCGGCAATGAAATCACGATCGATAACGTTGCTGCCCGCGCCCTGAGCGGCGTCATATTCCAACAGCGCCTTGGCGATCCCTTTCAATGCGGCGGCGTCGCCGCCGGCTTTAACCTGATAGTAGGTTGAAGCGATATTGGTGGAGCTGTAGGTCGCCATCTCGATAACGTTTTGCGGATCGGCAAAGCGCTCGAGCGCGCGTTCACGCAGCGGGTTGAAGACGATAATCGGTATCTGGCGCCGCGCCAGTTCGTGCAGGGTTCCCATCATGCGCGGGTGATTGGTGCCCGGGTTATGGCCAATGGAAATCACCAGTTCGGTATTGTCGAAGTCATCCAATGACACCGTGCCTTTACCGATACCTATGGATTGCGGCAGGCCAACGCTGGTCGGTTCGTGACACATGTTGGAGCAATCCGGGAAGTTGTTGGTTCCGAATTCACGGGCAAACAGTTGGAACAGGTAGGCGGCTTCATTGGAAGCGCGGCCAGAGGTGTAGAACTCAACCTGATCCGGCGACTGCATGCCGCGCAAGACTTCGCCGATGCGCTTGAAGGCATCCTCCCATTCGACCGGGCGCAGCGTATCGCTGGCGCTGTCGTAAACCAGCGGGTGCGTCAGACGGCCGTAGCCCTCCAGCTCAAAATCCGTTTTTTCCAGCAGGGAAGTCACGGTGTTGGCCGCCAAAAACTCCGGCGTTACCCGCTTGCTGGTGGCTTCCCAGGTGACCGCCTTGGCGCCGTTTTCGCAGAACTGGAAGGTCGAGTGGTGCTCTTTGTCAGGCCAGGCGCATCCGGGGCAGTCGAAGCCATCCGGTTGGTTGGTCCGCATCAGCGTGGCCGGCGCTTCGAAGGTTTCCATTTGCGTTTTCACGGCGATAGCCGTCGCTTTCAAGGCACCCCAGCCACCTGCCGGCCCATCATAGGGCCTTATTCCGGGAACGGCGCGTTTCTTCTTCATCATATGAACTCCTACCGCCCCTGAGTGGGCGATATCTTATTGAGACCAGGTCTATTCGGTGTTCCCCTCGAGAGGCGGGATAACCGACAACTATTATTGCGGCCTGATAATGGCTACGTGCGCTTTGCCATTTCTCTGTCTGCGCCGGTGGCCAGACGGAGCGGGTGCTCAGGCGGCAATAAATCTTTTGCGGGTGAGTCACCGGGCGTGAAAAAGACGTCCGGTAACTTCACGCCCAATATTTCGCCGCCGCAAGACGGCTTTTTCACTTATGCCTGCGGCTCCGCGGGCGTTTGCGGCCCAGCCTGAGTAACAGGCGGTTCTGGTGTTGCCGGTGGGGCTGGATTCTCCTTGCTCGTGGGGATAGGTTTGTTAAACACGACCTTGTCAGTTGTTTGATCATAGCCAATCTCGACGCTGTCGCCCGACTTCAGGTTGTCGCCAAGAATTTCCTTCGCCAATCGGGTTTCCACTTCCTGGCGGATCCTGCGTTTCAATTCACGGGCGCCGAAGTCAGGCTGATAGCCCACGTCCACCAGGTGTTCCACCAGCGAATCGGCAATATTGAGGGTGATATTCTGAGCCGCCGCCGTGCGCGTTAAATGCTCAAGCTGGATATTCACGATTAAACGAATGTTTTCCTGAGACAGGGAGTTGAACACGATGACTTCATCGATGCGGTTCAGGAACTCAGGGCGGAAGTGTCCCTTGAGCACTTGCATCAATTCATCGTGAATCGCCTTGTCTGACTTGCGTTCCGCCTCCGGCAGCGAGGCGTTATTCATGATCACCGCAGAACCGAGGTTGCTGGTAGCAATGATGGTGGTGTTGCTGAAATCGACCACGCGCCCTTTACCGTCCGTCAGGCGGCCATCATCGAATACCTGCAGCAGCACGTTGTAGACGTCCGGGTGCGCTTTCTCGATCTCGTCGAGCAAAATTACACTGTAAGGGCGGCGTCTTACACGCTCGGTCAACTGGCCGCCCTCGTCATAACCCACGTACCCCGGAGGGGCACCGATCAGGCGGGCTACGGCATGGCGCTCCATGTATTCCGACATGTCGATACGGATAATGGCCTGTTCGTCACCGAACACCGTTTCGGCGATGGCCTTGGCCAGCTCGGTTTTGCCGACGCCGGTAGGGCCGAGGAACAAGAAGGTGGCGATAGGGCGGTGTGCCTGGCTCAGCCCGGCGCGCGACAGGCGTACGGCGTCGCTGACGGCCTCGACCGCGTCATCTTGCCCGACCACGCGTTCACGCAGTTTGTCTTCCATATTGAGCAGTTTTTTCCGCTCTTCCTGGGTTAACTCGGTCACCGGGATGCCGGTCAGGCGCGACACCACTTCAGCGACGGAAGACAGGGTGACTTCCAGCGTCTCTGACCCCGTTTTGCGCTGCCAGGCTTCCGTTAACTCATCAAGACGCGCACGTTTGTCACTAATTTGCGTCTCGAAGCTTTTAACGTCGTCAAACTTTTTACGGGAAGACGCCGAGTCTTGCTCGCGTTTCAGGTGGGCGATTTCCGCTTCCAACTCCTGAATATCAGCCGGCCGGGAGGTGGCGGAAATGCGGACGCGGGCCGCCGCCTGGTCAATCAGATCGATGGCCTTGTCCGGCAAGAAGCGTGACGTGATATAGCGATCGGACAGTTCGGCCGCAGCGACGAACGCTTCATCAACAAAGGTCACCTGATGGTGCGCTTCCAGCTTGTCGCGCAGGCCACGCAAAATGACGATGGTCTGGTCGACGGTCGGTTCCGGTACTAAAACCGGCTGGAATCGGCGTTCGAGCGCGGCATCTTTCTCGATATGCTTTTGGTATTCATTGAGGGTTGTGGCGCCAATCAGGCTCAGTTCACCGCGCGCCAGCGCCGGTTTCAGCACGTTGGCAATGTCCAGGCCGCCTTCGCCGCCGCCCTGACCGGCACCGACAATGGTATGGAGTTCGTCGATAAACAAAATCAGTTCGGCATTTTTCTCGCTGACCTCATCAATCAACTGTTTGGCGCGTTCTTCAAATTCGCCGCGGTATTTTGCGCCCGCCACCATGGAGTTGATATTCACTTCGACCAGGCGTTTGCCCCGCAGCACTTCAGGCACGTCACCTTTGACAATGCGCTGCGCCAGCCCTTCCACTATGGCGGTTTTGCCCACGCCAGGTTCGCCGATCAGCACCGGGTTGTTTTTCTTGCGGCGGGCAAGCACCTCAATGGTACTTTCAATCTCCTGCGCGCGGCCGAGCACCGGATCCAGCTTGCCCTGGCGCGCCATTTCAGTCAGATCGCGGCCAAACTTATCCAGCGTTGGCGTGCCCGTCGGGGTGTCGATGCGGCCGTCTTCCGCACCTTTCCCCACAAGCTTCACCACTTTCTGTCGCAGAGCGGCTGGGGTGACGCCGTATTTTTTCAACAGGGTACCGGCAATGCTGTCCGGCACTTCACTGAGCCCGATCAGCAAATGCTCCGGGCCAACGTAGGAATGGCCCAAATCGCGGGAGACCTGAAAAGCGTACATGAAGGCTTTTTTCAGCCGTGGGGAGACCGTCATGTCTTCCAGAGTGGCGCCGGTTTCGGCGGCCCCCTTGTAAGCATGCTGGTCAATGTAGGCCTTGATGTCCTGCGGCGACAATTTGAGTTCCGTCAGCAGGGCGGAACAGACATCGGTATCCGCCAACACATACAGCAGGTGCTCGGTATCAAGTTCACTGCGGTGCAGTTCATACGCTTTTTCTGCCGCGCGTTGCAGCAGCTCAAGCGTTTGTTTGCTGAAGGCGTCGGTGGCATCGACGGATTCGCGCGGGACTTCCGCAGAAAACCCGGACGCTTCTTCCGCCGCTTCGTCTTCCGTTAACTCATTAAAGAAACGCGATAAGGCACCGCCGCCACCCAACAGGGAGTCGAAAGGATTGAGAATATTTTGGTGGCGCGTCAATTGCCGGTAATCGTAATCACAGATTGCAATGGATTTCCTCTGACCATTTTGCATTACTGTCACACGGCCCGATGCCGGGCGGGCATGACAAATATCACATAAAATAGGCATGGTGAATTAACTCCTATCAAGTTAAAGCGATTTAACTTCAATAAAACAGGCGTTTTGGAAATGTCTGTTATTTATTTAATCTTGTCGGATTAAATAATGGCGTTAACGAATTTGATGCCGACTCCTTATTGGTGGTGAGTTAAGGCATCGTTTTCACAATGCCGGTTTGCAAAATGAAATGCATTCAGCATTTTCAGTAAAATGCTGGATGCGTTACTCTTTTATGACATTTTAATAATGGGGGCCGGCCGTGACGTCAATGACTATTGGGCGGCACACTGCGCGTCGACAAGGCTTCTAATAATGTCAGCGATGGAATAAAGAATAATCCGCCGGTAACGGCATGGCTGAAATCCAGTAAACGATCATAATTACCCGGTGGAAGGCCAATAATCATATTTTCAAGCATTTGTTCGATCGGCGCCGGGGAGCGGGCATAGCCGATAAAGTAGGTGCCGAACTCGCCCATACCGGGTCTGCCGAACGGCATGTTATCGCGCAGGATCTTTACTTCGTTGCCGTTCTCATCTTCCAGCGTGGTGAGGGAGCTGTGGGATGAGGAAGGTTTTACGTCGGCATCCAGCTCAATGTTGGATTGTTTATGGCGGCCGATAATGCCCTCTTGCTGTTCAACGGTCAGTGCATTCCAACCTTTCATATCATGCAGATACTTCTGCACCAAGGCGTAACTGCCGCCGGCAAAGGCACGGTCTTCCTCACCCACTACGGTGAAGTCGATGGCTCCGTGGCCCTCAGGGTTTTCGGTACCGTCGACAAAGCCGATCATGGCGCGTTGATCGAAATAACGGAAACCCTGAACTTCATCCACGACGGTGACGGCATCGCCGAGTTTATTCAGCAACTGGGTCGCCAGCTCAAAGCACAGATCCATTTCTTCGGCACGAATATGTAAGAGAATGTCACCGGGCGTAGCGACGGCGACACGGCCGCCGGATCCTATTTCACGAAAAGGATGCAATTGCGCCGGGCGCGGAAGGCCGAAAAGCGTATTCCAGGCGGTGGAACCGAATCCGCAGACGCATGACAGCCGCCCATCCGGCGATCTTTTCGCTACCGAGCGCACTACCGCCGCCACGTCGGCACACCAGTTACGTACGGTGGCGTGGTGTTCCGGCGTGTTTGTTATTGTCGCGACAATGAAGATGGCACTGCGCGTAACAGGGCTAAAAACTGCCTGTGAATCATCATAATACGTGCTCATAAGTCGTCTACCATCCAGTAAAGGTTAAATATGATATTTAAAAAGCAACAATAACTGATGTAAAACGCATTAAATATAGAGCTACCTTTTTTACTTTGCATTGTCAATGTTGAAACAACCTTTCCAAATAGCATATCAAAACTTAACAAGGTGCGTGATAGATTGTATCTATTGCGCAATAAAATTAACCAATTTGACGAAATGTTATTGGCAGGTAAAATTAATTCACAAGGCGAGGGAAACTGAGAAAAACCAAGGGAAAATTAGCTGAGAAAAAAGGGCGGTAAGTTCGGAAGACATGCCGTTAAAATTTAAAATAAAATCATCTGCGTCGCTGAGGCGCGTCGAGGCTAATTAATTAGCCCGGTTCTAACCATGTTCGTGCCCATAATCCAACCCTTGGGGCACCCGCAGGCCTGTTTGGTTAAAAAGTACGGCCAGGAAGTTAAATAATTACCGGCATTAAAAAATTACGGTATGAGGTTTTCCTCATTTTTTGCGTGGCTCATGTAAAAGTGGTGGCCAGCTTTTTAATGGATATCGTGCAGTGACCTGGAATAGCAATATAACTCATGGTTTATAAACTTATCAAAATGGTGATACACAGGGGTGAACAATGTTGGGATTAGATGCCTTCCATTTAGCGAGGATACAGTTTGCCTTTACTGTCTCCTTTCATATTATTTTTCCGGCTATTACCATCGGGCTCGCGAGTTTTCTGGCGGTGCTGGAAGGTTTGTGGCTGAAAACGCGTAATGACACCTACCGTGAGCTTTATCATTTTTGGTCGAAGATATTTGCGGTCAATTTTGGTATGGGGGTGGTGTCAGGTCTGGTAATGGCTTACCAGTTTGGCACCAACTGGAGCGGTTTTTCGCAGTTCGCCGGCAGCATTACCGGGCCGTTATTGACCTATGAAGTGCTTACCGCTTTCTTCCTGGAAGCCGGTTTCCTCGGGGTTATGCTGTTTGGCTGGAACCGGGTAGGGCGCGGGCTGCATTTCTTTGCGACCTGCATGGTCGCGCTGGGGACGCTCATCTCGACCTTTTGGATCCTGGCTTCGAACAGCTGGATGCACACGCCGCAAGGCTATGCGATCGAAAACGGCATTGTGGTGCCGGTCGACTGGCTGAAAATTATCTTTAACCCGTCATTCCCTTACCGTTTATTGCACATGTCTACCGCCGCTTTCCTGGCCAGCGCCTTCTTCGTCGGGGCATCGGCTGCTTGGCACCTGCTGCGGGGCAATGATTCGCCGGCGGTGCGCAAAATGTTCTCCATGGCGCTCTGGATGGCGCTGTTTGTCGCCCCGATTCAAGCGGTTATCGGCGATGCTCACGGCTTGAATACCCTGGAGTATCAACCGGCGAAAATTGCCGCCATTGAAGGCCATTGGGAGAACAAGCCGGGTGAAGCCACGCCGCTGGTGCTGTTCGGCGTGCCGGATATGGAACAGGAAAAAACCCGTTACAAGCTGGAAATTCCTTATCTGGGCAGCCTGATCCTGACGCACAGTCTCGACAAGCAAGTACCTGCGTTGAAAAGCTTCCCTAAGGAAGATCGCCCGAATTCCACCATCATCTTTTGGTCGTTCCGCGTGATGGCCGGTTTGGGCATGCTGATGATTCTGCTTGGCGTCGTCAGCGCATGGCTGCGTTGGAGAGGCCGTTTGTATCAGTCGCGTCCTTTTTTGTGGTTCGCGTTGTTAATGGGGCCTTCAGGCCTGATTGCGTTGTTGGCCGGGTGGTTCACCACTGAAATCGGTCGTCAACCCTGGGTGGTCTACGGGGTGCAACGGACCCGCGACGCCGTTTCCGCGCACGGTGATATGCATATGACCTTCAGTCTGCTGGCCTTTATCGCGGTGTATTGCTCGGTGTTCGGCGTTGGCTATATGTACCTGATGCGTCTGATCAAGAAAGGCCCGGGGAGCGACGATACGCATGGCGCCGTTGTCGACGGCACGCCGGCTCGTCCGCTGTCTGCGGTTCAGGATCCTTTGAACAAGCCGGAAGGGAGAAACTAACATGGGCATCGATCTTTCAATTATTTGGTTCACCATCATTGTATTCGCCACCCTGATGTACATCGTGATGGATGGTTTCGATCTCGGGATTGGTATCCTGTTTCCGTTCAATAAGGACGCCACCGAACGCGACATGATGGTCAATACCGTGGCGCCGGTCTGGGACGGCAACGAAACCTGGCTGGTGTTGGGCGGCGCGGCGCTGTATGGCGCTTTCCCGCTGGCCTATGCCGTTATCACCGATGCGTTGTCCATTCCGCTGACCGCGATGCTGATTGGCCTGATCTTTCGCGGCGTGGCGTTTGAATTCCGCTTCAAGGCCACGCCGGAGCATCGTCCGTTTTGGGACAAGGCGTTTATTGTCGGTTCGATCCTGGCGACCTTCAGCCAGGGGGTTGCCGTCGGGGCAATATTGAATGGCTTCGAGGTCACCGGCCGCGTCTACAGCGGTTCGGCACTGAGCTGGCTGGCACCGTTCCCGCTGTTCTGCGGCCTCGGCCTGGTGGTCGCCTATGCGTTATTGGGCTGCACCTGGCTGATTATGAAAACGGAAGGGGCCTTGCACCGCAAGATGTCCGAGCTGGCGATCCCCTTGACGCTGGTGCTGCTGGCCGCCATTGCCATCATCAGCATCTGGACGCCGTTAGCGCACCGAGATATTGCCGCGCGCTGGTTCACCGCGCCGAATATTTTCTTGTTCCTGCCGGTGCCGCTGTTGGTTCTGGCCTTTGCCTGGGGCATCGTGCGGGCGGCGTATAACCGCCGGGCCAGCTATGGTCCGTTCCTGATGACCCTGGGCTTGATGTTCCTTGGTTTCAGTGGCCTGGGGATCAGTATTTGGCCGAATATCATCCCACCGTCGATCTCCATCTGGCAGGCGGCATCACCGCCTCAAAGCCAGGGCTTTATGCTGGTCGGCGGGTTGCTGATTATCCCGGTCATCCTGGCTTACACCTGCTGGAGCTATTACGTGTTCCGCGGAAAAATCAAACCGGACGAAGGTTACCATTGATCGATAACGTTGCCAGGAGACGAATATCATGAAACCTGTAACAGACAGCCACCCGGCCTTTTGGCGGCGCTTGATGTGGATGATGGCCATTTGGGCCGCCAGCGTGCTGGCCCTCGGCGTAGTGGCATCGGTATTTAAACTGCTGATGGTCGCAGCCGGCATGAAGTCTCACTGAAAAAACAAGCAGCCAGGCTATGGGGTTAACAGATAGCCTGGCTTTGCTTTTCGGTCAGCCTCGGGGCAATCAACAGCAACGCCATTATTTTCCGCTCTGACACTTAAGTCATAAGTGCCTGATGATTTCTTGTTACCGCTCATTTGGAAGGTATTGCAGATGTCGACATTTACCGATCCCTGGGAACGTAAGTTCTATTATTTGCGGCTCTCCATTACGGATGTGTGTAACTTCCGTTGCAGCTACTGTTTGCCTGACGGGTATCGTCCCACCGGGGGCAACAACAAAAGCTTTCTGACGTTGGATGAAATTCGGCGGGTTACGCGGGCTTTTGCCGCCTGCGGCACGGAAAAGATCCGTCTGACCGGTGGCGAACCCTCACTGCGCAGAGATTTTGTCGAGATCATTGAAACCGTCAGACAAAACCCGGAAATCAGCAATATTGCCATGACCACCAATGGTTACCGCATGGCGCGTGATGTGGCGCGTTGGCGGGCCGCTGGGCTGACGTCCATTAACGTCAGCGTGGATAGCCTGGACGCCAACCAGTTTCACGCCATAACCGGCCAGAACAAGTTCAGGCAGGTCATGGACGGCATTGACGCCGCCTTTGCGGCGGGGTTTGACAAGGTCAAGGTCAATGCCGTTTTGATGCGCGGGATCAATCATCATAGCCTGCAGACGTTTCTTGACTGGATTAAGCATCGCCCGATTCAACTGCGTTTTATCGAACTGATGGAAACGGGGGAAGGGCGAGACCTGTTTCGCCAACATCATATTTCGGGAGAGGTGATCCGCGAACGCCTGGTCGCCATGGGGTGGCAGCGCCGGGAACAAGAGCGCAGCGCAGGCCCGGCTCAGGTATTTTTCCACCCGGATTACCAGGGGGAAATCGGCCTGATAATGCCGTACGAAAAAAACTTCTGCGCCAGTTGTAACCGGCTGCGGGTTTCCGCAACGGGGAAGTTGCACCTGTGCCTGTTTGGTGACGGCGGCATTGGCTTGCGTGACCTGTTGCAGGCCGACAGCAGCCAGCAAGAGTTGCAGGAGCGTATTGCGCACAGTTTATTGCAGAAAAAGCAAACGCATTTCCTGCATCAAGGGAATACCGGCATCACGCAAAACCTGTCGTTTATCGGGGGGTAAATTTTACTGGAGAAAGACCATGACCACACGGGGGGATCATGATTGACGTTTTATTCTTTGCTCAGGTACGTGAGCTGATCGGTTGCAACCATCTGCAACTCCCTGCCGACTACGCCACGGTGGCGACGTTACGTCAGGCGCTGTCGCTAAAAGGCGACCGTTGGGCACTGGCGCTGGAGGGCGATAAACTTTTGGCTGCGGTAAACCAAACGCTGGTGCCTTTCGATCACCCCTTGAATGCCGGTGATGAAGTGGCCTTTTATCCGCCGGTAACCGGGGGTTGAGATGCAAAACAAAATCATCGTCGATACCGAGAGTTTTGATATCGCACGGGAACATCAATGGCTATCAGCCTCAGAGACCGAGGGCGCTGTGGTCACTTTCGTCGGCAAAGTAAGAAACAATAATCTGGGCTGTGATGTCAATGCCCTGACGTTGGAACATTATCCCGGCATGACCGAAAAGTTGTTGGCGCAGATTGTTGATGAAGCCCGCTTCCGTTGGCAACTGGGGCGGGTGGTCGTGTTTCATCGCATTGGCGAGTTGCGGGCAGGCGATGGCATCGTTTTGGTCGGCGTCAGTAGCGCTCATAGAGCCGACGCCTTTCTTGCCGCAGAATTTATTATGGATTATTTGAAAACCAAAGCGCCATTCTGGAAAAAGGAATCAACGCCGCAGGGCGAACTATGGGTTGCCGCAAGGGATAAAGATTGCGTGGCAGTTGAACGTTGGTAGTTATCTGAACATTTGATTCCCATCAGGCTTCGGCACGGTGTACACCGTGCCGAAGAGCGGCGTCAGATCAGATTGAAATAACGGTCGGGTTTGAGCAGGGCAGGCAGAGGTTTTTGATTGTTCATTTCCATCAGATTACGTTCGATGGTATTGCAGATGGCATTCAATGGCAGATCATTGGCGCTGGTACCAAAGGGGTCTTCCAGTTCTTCGGCCAGTGAGTCCCAGGATAAAAAGGTATAGGAAATAAACACGGAAACGAACGGCGTCATGTAATGCAAATCAGAAACCAGCGCAAACGGCAGCAAGGAACAGAATAAATATACGGTGCGTTGCAGGATCAGCGTGTAGGCGAAAGGCACCGGCGTGTTGGCTATTCTTTCGCAACCGCCGAGAACATGTGCGAGTTCATCCAGTTTATTATCGAGCATTTTATAGGTGACGTCGCTTAATTTACCCGCCAGACGCAATTTGCCAATCTCATCGCCCAATAATAACAAGACTCTGTTAGTGGGCATTGGGCTGGCGATGATCTCCGAGAAAGCCTCTCGCGGTAAAATGCGATATAAGTCAGCCGTGGGATCGGTGTTTCTTAATTGGTGCTTCAAACTCCAGCTAAACGCAATAAGATATTTTGCTATTTCTTCATGATTTTTTTTATCTTCCGGAAGCAGGTTTTTTAATTGTCTCAATAATGTGCGCTCCGCTATCAGCAGGGTTCCCCATAACATTCGCGCTTCAACAAAGCGGCTGTAGCTGGCGCTGTTGCGAAAACCCAGAAAAATAGCGATGGCGATCCCCAACAGGCTGAAGGGGGCAATGGTGAGATGTATGCCAAGTTGTTCATACCATTGATAAATGATGATGGCGACAATAGACATGAGGATATTTAAAAACAGGCGGAAGGTGATTTTTGACAACACCGAACCGTGCCAGTCAAACAGGCGGAGAAACCAGTGTTGGTTTGGGCGAATAATCATGGGTTTACTACTCCCTGGTAGCTTACTTTTGGCTGTGATTGTTTTAGTGATGAATAATGATCATGGCCGATAATATGTAACAATATATGAGATTTTCTCATTGGCAAGTGAATGTTTACTGTATGACATAGGGCGATGATGATCAGACTCTCTGAGTCGGTGTTTAAATTATCTGATTTATTTATTCAATAATCAATACATCCAAAAAATAATTAAGATTGTGCTGCTAAGATAAATAAGAGTTATTGAATGACCCGCCGTTTTTACGCCCCGTTTTCGTTTAATGGCCGTGACGCGGGGGCTAAATGAGAATAAAGAGTATTTTCTGCCGACGGAATGCCCTGCGCGTTGCCGGGATGTGCGGATTGCGATTCGTCTCGGTTTAAGGATACGCTTGCCCTGGGCTCTGGTATTCTTATGGAGCGTGTTGTGAGTTGGGTGTTCTCCGGAACGGCAAATCCAATCCGTTTGGTGTTGAAGCACAGCGAGCTCGTCGGGTACTTTGCGTGTTGGCGTGCCCAAACCTGTACCCCATTCATTTCATGAAAAGACCAACCCCAGGAACCGCAATGCCTGCCAGTCAAACCTCTAGGAGCACTCTCTGATGCTGGAGATGTTATTACAGTGGTACCGTCGTCGCTTCACCGATCCGCAGGCTATCGCCCTGCTGGTGATTCTGGTCGCCGGGTTCCTCATTCTCTATTTTCTGCATGGTATTTTGACGCCGCTGCTGGTGGCCATCGTGCTGGCGTATCTGCTGGAGTGGCCGACCGCGCGGCTGCAGCGTATCGGCTGTTCGCGCAACTGGTCGGCGAGCCTGGTGATGATCATGTTCGCCGGCATCGCGATGCTGCTGGTGTTTGTGGTGGCGCCGACCGCCTGGCAGCAGGGCATCAACCTGATGACCGATCTGCCGGGGATGCTCAATCAATTCTATAACTTTGCGGCGACGCTGCCGAAGCGTTATCCGGCGCTGGTCGATGCCGGCATCATCGATATGATGGCGGAGAATCTGCGCGGACGGTTGTCGGGCATGGGGGAGTCGGTGGTGAAATTCTCGCTGGCTTCACTGGTCGGGCTGCTGACGCTGGCCATTTACCTGATTCTGGTGCCGATGATGATGTTCTTCCTGCTGAAGGACAAAGAGCAAATGCTCAACGCGGTGCGCCGCGTGCTGCCGCGCAATCGCGGGTTGGCGGGCCAGGTGTGGATCGAGATGAACCAGCAGATCACCAACTATATCCGCGGCAAGGTGCTGGAGATGGTGATCGTCGGCGTGGCGACCTATCTGGTATTCGTTATTTTGGATATGCGCTATTCGCTGCTGCTGGCGGTGCTGGTCGGTTTCTCGGTGCTGATCCCTTATATCGGCGCGGTGTTGGTGACCATTCCTGTGGTGGTGGTGGCGATGTTCCAATGGGGCGTCGGCGCCGATTTCTGGACGCTGATCGTCGCCTATCTGGTGGTGCAGGCGCTGGACGGCAACCTGTTGGTGCCCATTTTGTTCTCCGAAGCGGTCAATCTGCATCCGCTGGTGATTATTCTGTCGGTGATTATCTTTGGCGGACTGTGGGGCTTTTGGGGCGTGTTCTTTGCTATCCCATTAGCCACGCTGGTGAAGGCGGTGATACACGCCTGGCCGGATGAACTGCGGGTGGAAACGGAACAAGATTAAGCGGAAATGACGAAGCGCAGCAGGCCGCTGCGCTTCGTGAGCATTATTGCTGCAGGTAACTCAGAACGATGTCGTGATGATTGGTGGTTTTGAAATCATCAAACACTTTCTCGACTTTACCCTTGGTATCAATCAGGAAGCTGATACGGTGAATGCCGTCATAGGTTTTCCCCATAAAGGTTTTTTCACCCCAAACGCCGAACTGCTGCGCCACCTGATGATCCTCATCAGATAACAGCGTGAAATTTAACAACTCTTTCTCGGCAAAACGCGACAGCTTCTCTGGTTTATCCGTGCTGATGCCCAGCACTTCGACACCCGCTTTTTTCAAGTCATCCATGTTATCCCGCAGACCGCAGGCCTGAACGGTGCAACCCGGCGTCATCGCCTTCGGATAAAAATAAACAAGCACTCGCTGTCCCTGGAAGTCGGCCAAATTAATTTCCTCACCGTCCTGGTCAGGCAAACTAAATTTCGGCGCTGTGTCACCGGCTTTCAATGGGCTCATCACTACTCTCCATCTTTCTCATCATGCTGTGGATAGTTAACAACGCTAATACTGCCTTGTGCGTTCAATTCTGTACATAGGTGATGGAAGGCTTGCTCAATATTTGATGCATCCGCGTTGCCGGGGCTGTGCGCGGTGATCTGAATGTAAAGCTGCGGCGGCAGGTGACCTTCCGCCGGTTGGGTTCTGGACACCAGCTCGGCAATGTTCATCTGGCTGGAGTCGAACAGATCGGTGAAGCGTTCAATGATGTGCGGCGAGTCTTTCACCTCAACCTGCACCCACACCGTGGCCGGCATCGGCGGCCTTTCATGCGAATTGGTGCGTTTCATCACAATCAGCAGCTCCATCTCCGCGCCTTTTTGCGGCAGAGTGGATTCAATCAGGGTAATCGCGTTCCAACTGCCGGAAAGCAGCATGATGAAAGTGAACTCCTCACCCAGCATGGCCAGACGGCTATCTTCGATATTGCACCCGCAGCTGCTGACGTGGCGGGTGATGGCATTGACGATTCCGGGGCGGTCGGCGCCGAGCGCGGTAATCACGAGATAGTGTTCATCTGGCTTAGGCAAAATGGATCTTCCTGTCGTGCTCAATGGGGTTACCATGGTAAACATAAAAAAAACCGCCTGCCAAGCGCTTACAACGCTGTTGTTTGCTTGCTTTTGGATAGGTAGCAAAAGTACCATGAGTGACTTGTTTGTGGAGGGGACGGCCAATGTTTACGGGAAGTATTGTTGCACTGGTTACGCCGATGGACGACAAAGGTGCTGTCGATCGTGCGAGCCTAAAAAAACTGATTGATTATCATGTAGCCAGTGGGACCTCGGCCATTGTTTCCGTAGGGACGACCGGCGAGTCCGCAACGCTTGCCCATGACGAGCACGTTGAGGTGGTATTGCAGACGCTGGAACTGGCCGCGGGCCGCATTCCGGTGATCGCCGGTACGGGCTCCAACGCCACCGCCGAAGCCATTTCGCTGACCAAAAGCTTCGAAAACACCGGCGTAGTAGGGTGCCTGACGGTAACGCCTTACTACAATAAGCCGACCCAGGAAGGGCTGTACCAGCACTTCAAGGCGATTGCCGAAAGCACCGAGCTGCCGCAGATCCTCTATAACGTGCCTTCACGCACCGGTTGTGACATGCTGCCGCCGGTGATTGCGCGTTTAGCAAAAATTAAGAATATTGTTGCCGTTAAAGAGGCAACAGGGAACTTAAGTCGTGTAAGTCAGATCCAAGTGCTGGTTGATGATGAAGATTTCATTTTGCTGAGCGGCGATGACGCCAGCGGTCTGGATTTCATGCAACTGGGCGGCAAAGGGGTGATTTCCGTGACGGCCAACGTGGCGGCGCGTGAAATGGCGCAGCTTTGCACGCTGGCAGCGCAGGGCAACTTTGCTGAAGCACGCCGCCTAAATCAGCGCTTGATGCCGTTGCATCAGGATTTGTTTGTAGAAGCAAACCCAATTCCGGTGAAATGGGCCTGTAAGGCATTGGGATTGATGGCAACCGATACGATGCGTCTGCCTATGACGCCGTTGACCGACGCTGCTCGTCCGATCGTTGAGCGCGCGTTAAAAAGCGCCGGTTTGCTGTAACTCTAAGGGAAATTTGATGGTTTATTCATTGCAAAAGTCGACGGTAGCAAAAGTCGTGGGTATTTCGCTGGTTATGATGCTGGCCGCCTGTACCACCGATCAGCGTTACAAACGCCAGGTCAGCGGCGATGAGTCTTATCTCAACGCGTCGGAGCTCAAACCGTTGAACGCGCCGGCCGGTATGATCCTGCCGGTGCAGAGCGGGAATTATGATGTTCCGGCAACCACGCAGAAAGGCGGCGTTGGCAAGCAACTGGATATTCGCCCACCTGTGCAGCCGTTGGCGTTGCTGAGCGGTTCACGCGCGCAGTATGCCGGCGACAGCGGTACGCTGCTGCTGGAAAACAGCCCGCAGAACCAGAACCTGTGGTCACGCGTCGTCAGCATGTTGCAGACGAAAAATATCGCGATTGCCTCGCGTCAGGACGCCGGTCAGACCCTGACTACCGACTGGGTGAAATGGAACCGTCTGGATGAAGACAACCAGTACGAAGGCCGCTACCAGATCAGCGTGCAGCAGCAGGGTTACCAGCAGGCGCTGGTGGTGAAAACCGTCGGTTTGCAGCAGCAGGGTAAAACCGAGCAGATTACCGATCCTTCCGAAGTGCAGCGCTACAACGGCATGATGATGAACACCATTGTTGAAGGCCTGGACAAGCAGGACAACCTGGTGAGCAGCCAAACCGCTAACCGCTTCGGCGCGCTGGACGTGCAGAGTGGCGCGGATGACACCGGCTTGCCGATGTTGGTCGTGCGCGGTCCTTATACCGTAGTGTGGGATCGCCTGCCTGCGGCGTTGGAAAAACTGGGGATGAAAGTGGGTGACCGCAGCCGTCCGCAGGGCACCGTCGCCGTGACCTACAAATCCCTGAGCGGTAGCGACTGGGATGCGTTGGGCGCCAAGGATCCTGAACTGACCGAAGGCGATTACAAACTGCAGGTCGGTGATTTGAACAACCGTACCAGCCTGCAATTTATCGATCCGAAAGGGAAGCCGTTGACCCAGTCGCAAAACGACGGGTTGGTTGCGGCATTCCAGGCTGCGTTCAGTAAAACCAGCGTTAAATAACTAAAAAAGGGGCTGGGGCCCCTTTTTGTTTTATCGGCACGGTATCGTTTGCGTTCCAGGTTTGGCACAATATACCCATCATTCTTGAAGCTACAGCTGTGTTGGCTGCGTGCACTCACCCCAGTCACTTACTTGAGTAAGCTCCCGGGGATTCCTGCCCTTGCCGCCTTGCTGTAACTCCAATTATTTTGGGTATATCACACCTGTGTGTTGAAGCGTTTTTAAAACAATTCTTTATTGGAGTATGTAAGATGCAAAAGCTAGCTGAGTTGTATCGCGGAAAGGCAAAAACCGTCTACACCACCGAAAACCCCGATCTGCTGGTGTTAGAGTTCCGCAACGATACGTCAGCACTGGATGGTCAGCGCATTGAGCAGTTTGATCGCAAGGGCATGGTGAACAACAAGTTCAACCATTTCATCATGAGCAAACTGGAAGAAGCCGGCATTCCGACGCAAATGGAACGCCTGCTGTCCGACAACGAAGTGCTGGTGAAAAAGCTGGACATGGTGCCGGTCGAATGCGTGATCCGCAACCGCGCCGCCGGTTCGCTGGTGAAGCGTTTGGGCATTGAAGAAGGCCTGGTGCTGAACCCGCCGCTGTTCGACCTGTTCCTGAAAAACGATGCGATGCACGATCCGATGGTCAACGAATCCTACTGCGAAACTTTCGGCTGGGTGAACAAAGAGCATCTGGCGCGCATGCGTGAGCTGAGCTACAAAGCGAACGACGTGCTGAGCAAGCTGTTTGACGACGCGGGCCTGATCCTGGTCGACTTCAAGCTGGAGTTCGGTCTGTTCAACGGCGAAGTGGTGCTGGGCGATGAGTTCTCGCCGGACGGCAGCCGCCTGTGGGACAAAAACACCCTGGACAAGATGGACAAAGACCGTTTCCGTCAGAGCCTGGGTGGCCTGATTGAAGCCTACGAAGAAGTTGCGCGCCGCATTGGCGTGAAACTGGACTAAGCGTCCTCCCGCAATACGGGGCTATCCTGCCGGAGCGCCCCGTCATTTATTCATTTTCCCTTCCGTCTGCATTTCCAGAAAAATTCTACATTTCCCACCTCGTTAACCATTTATAATGGCAATCAGTGGGCTAGTTTCCTACGATTATTAAAAACCTAATCTGGAGTTTACTTATGCGTTGGCAAGGGCGTCGGGAAAGTGACAATGTTGAGGATCGTCGCGGGGAGTCTTCAGGTCTGGGCGGCGGCGGGGGCTTTCGCGCGCCAATCGGCGGCAAAGGCGGCATCGTCATTTTGGTGGTGGTGCTGGTGGCCGGCTATTACGGCATCGATCTCTCACCGCTGTTGAACGGCGGTGACGTTAGCCCGCAAACTCAGCAACAGAGCGCCAGCATCAGTCCAAAAGACGATGAGTTGGCCAAGTTTACCTCGGTAGTGCTGGCTTCTACCGAAGATAACTGGAAAGAAGTTTTCCAGCGTATGGGCAAAACCTATCAACCGCCCAAACTGGTGATGTATCGCGGCGTGACGCGCACCAACTGCGGCACCGGCCAGTCTGCGATGGGGCCATTCTATTGCCCGGGCGATAAAACGGTGTATATCGATCTGTCGTTCTACCAGGATATGAAAACCAAGCTGGGCGCCGGCGGTGACTTTGCGCAGGCCTACGTGGTGGCGCACGAAGTCGGCCACCACGTGCAGAACCTGCTGGGCATTGAGCCTAAAGTGCGTCAGATGCAACAGGGCGCCAGCCAGGTTGAAGTGAACCGCCTGTCGGTAAAAATGGAACTGCAAGCAGACTGCTTTGCCGGCGTTTGGGGCAAATATGCCGAGAAGCAGCAGATGCTGGAAGAGGGTGACTTGCAGGCGGCATTGAACGCCGCGCAGGCGATCGGCGACGACCGTTTACAGCAGCAGGGCCAGGGGCGCGTAGTGCCGGACAGCTTCACCCACGGCACCTCGCAACAGCGTTACACCTGGTTTAAACAGGGCTTCGACAGCGGCGATCCGAACACCTGCAACACCTTCGCATCCCGTTGATATACCCTGCCGGAGCCTGACTCCGGCATTTTTTTAGGTGAGAACATAGCCTTGCTACAGGCAATGCAACAACTCATGCGGCAGCAGGGCATCAGGCGCCTGCTGGTGCTCAGCGGTGAGCCGCAATGGTGCCGCCAACAAGCGCAACAGCTGGCTGCAAGCCTGCCGGGCGACTGGCCGTGGGTGGGAGAAAACCCGCCAACCGGCTTGCAACCTCTGGCGAGCGGCGCGGTGCGAACCCTGTTGGGCCAAGAGCGGCTGCATGCGGTGTTTGACGCGACAATGGGCCTGGATGTTGAAGCCTTGGCGGCGCTGGCGGGCACGCTGCGCGCCGGCAGTTGGCTGTTGTTGCTGACGCCGCCCTGGCGTGAATGGCATCAACAACCGGACGCCGACAGCCTGCGCTGGAGCGATTGTCCGCAGCCTATCACCACCCCGTATTTTATCCGTCATCTGCAACGCCATCTGGCGGCGGACAGCGAAGTCACGCTCTGGCGACAGGGTGAGGCGCTGGCGTTGGCGGCATTGCCGGAGCGCCCGCCCTGGCAGGCACCCGATGGCCACCCCACTGCAGAACAGCAAAGGCTACTGGAGCGACTGCTGAATGCCTCGGCGGGCGTTTGGGTGCTGACCGCGGCACGGGGGCGCGGCAAGTCAACGCTGGCAGGCATGCTGGTGGCGAATACGCCGCTCACCTGCTGGATGACCGGGCCGAGCCGTGCCGCCACCGACGTCGCCGGCGAATGGGCGCAGGGGCGAGCGCAGTTCTGGGCGCCGGACGCGCTGCTGGCGCATTGCCGCGAGCATGACGTCAGCAACGTGGGCTGGCTGCTGGTGGATGAAGCGGCGGCTATTCCAGGTCCGCTGTTGCAGCGGTTGGTCAGTTATTTCCCCCGTGTCTTGCTGACTACCACGGTACAGGGCTATGAAGGCACCGGCCGGGGATTTTTGCTGAAGTTTTGTGCCGGGCTACCTTCGTTCCGGCCGTTAGCTTTACAGCACCCCATGCGCTGGGCCGCGGGCGATGCGCTGGAACGGGTGATAGATAATGCTCTGTTGTTCAATGAACAACCGGAATGGCAGGCGACCGCGCAGGCTGCCAGTTTCAGCCTGGTCGAACAGAACGCGCTGTGCGCCGATCCCCAACGATTGGCGCGCTTTTACGCTCTGCTGAGCAGCGCCCATTACCGCACCACGCCGCTCGATCTACGGCGGCTGATGGATGCACCCGGCATGCACTTTGGCGTGGCGCAGGTGGAAGAAGACGTGGTTGGCGCGTTGTGGCTGGTGGATGAAGGGGGCCTGAGTACCGAGCTGGCGCATGAGGTTTGGGCTGGCCGACGGCGGCCGCGCGGTAACCTGGTGGCTCAGTCGCTGGCGGCGCATGGCGGCCAGTGGTGGGCGCCGACGCTGCGTTCGCGCCGCATTACCCGCATTGCGGTGCTGCCCGCCTTGCGCCAACAGGGCATTGCCCGCAGCCTGATCGCGCAGCAGCGCCAACGGGCGCAGGGGCTGGACTTCCTTTCGGTCAGTTTTGGCTACACCGAACCGCTGTGGCGTTTTTGGCAATCCTGCGGTTTTGAGCTGGTGCGCATCGGCAGCAAGACGGAGGCCAGCAGCGGTTGTTATACCGCCATGGCCATCCTGGCGTTGAGCGAGCAGGGTGAGGCGCTGCGGCATGCGGCGCATAAGCACCTGGCGCGCGATTGGCGCTGGTTGCAGCAACGGGTTGATCTGCAACTGGAGATCACCGGCGATGACGGCGATACGCAGTTGAGTGAGGACGACTGGCGTGAACTGGCCGGATTTTCCTTCGCCCATCGGCCGCTGGAGGCCAGCCTGGGCGCGCTGCAACGCTTGCTGCTGGCGAGCGGCCTGCCGCTGCCCGCGCTGCGCGGGCATCTGCAACAGCAAAGGACGACGGCAGACTGCGTGACGCAGTTTGGTCTCAGTGGCCAAAAAGCCTTGCTGCGCCACTGGCGGCACGAGGCGGCGCAGGCGCTCGAACAGCTGGATGCGCAGCACTGCCTGCGCTGGCGCAACTGGGCACAATCGCAGTCATTGCAATAAATCGACAATGTTGTTCAATAAAACCCGATTTTCCTGATGTCTCGACGGCGTATAGTAGGCGCCAACGGCCCGGAGCCTCCGGGCGACATCTGATGAAGACGAGGAGTCACCATGAAACATGAGCATTTCGTTGTCCAAAGCCCGGCAACACCGGCGGTACAGCTGATCTTGCTGTTTCACGGTGTCGGCGATAACCCGGTGGCAATGGGCGAAATCGGCAGCTACTTCGCCAAAGATTTCCCGCAGGCGCTGGTCGTCAGCATTGGCGGCCCCGAGGCTTTCAATAACGGCAAGGGTCGCCAATGGTTCTCGGTGCAGGGCGTGACCGAAGAGAATCGCGCCGAGCGCATTGCACAGGTCATGCCGCAGTTCGTCGAAACCGTGCGGTACTGGCAGCAGCAGAGCGGCGTCGGTTACGCCGGGACCGCGTTGGTCGGTTTTTCTCAGGGGTCGATCATGGCGCTGGAAGCCTTGAAAGCGGAAGCTAAACTGGCCGGCCGCGTGGTGGCCTTCAGCGGGCGCTTTGCCAGCTTGCCGGAGCAAGCTTTCGGCGAAAGCGTCGTGCATTTGATCCATGGCGAAGAGGATGCGGTGATCGCCGTGCAGCACGCCAAAGCGGCGGCGGAACGGTTGCAGGCCATCGGCGTGGATTTCACGCTGGACGTGGAGCAGGGCGTCGGGCATGGCATCAATCAGGGCATGATGAATAATGCCCTCGAGCGGTTGCACTACTACGTACCTCAACGCTACTGGGATGAAGCGCTGTTTGGCAAACGCGGCGATTTGATCGCCTTTCGTTAATATTCTCCCTGACGGGCGCGGCTATGCTGCGCCCGCTGTCATTGCGGCATCACCGTAACCTGAACGTCCAACTGGTGAGCGCCCCCGCCAAAAATAATGCCGTGCATCGGGCTGACATCGCCGAAATCGCGGCCCCAGGCCACGGTAATGTGCTGGGTATCGGCCAACACATTGTTGGTCGGATCGATATCTACCCAGCCATAGGGCGGACAATACACCGACACCCAGGCGTGAGAGGCATCGGCGCCAATCATTCGCTCCTCCCCCGGCGGCGGCTGCGTGAGGATATAGCCGCTGACATAGCGTGCCGCCAACCCCAGCGAACGCAGGCAGGCAATTTGCAGGTGAGCAAAGTCCTGACAAACCCCTTTCTTCTCCCGCAACAGGGTTACTACCGGCGTGGCGATGGTGGTGGCCGTCGGATCAAAGGTAAAGTCGTTGAAAATGCGCCCGGTAAAATCCAGCAACGCCGACAGCAGAGGCCGTTCCGGGGTAAAGCTCGGCAGGGCGTAGTGGCTCAGTGCGCTATCGATGGGAATAAAAGTGGAAGGAAACAGGTATTGAATGGGATCCAGCACTTCGGTTCCCCCATTGGCCAACTGTTGGCGTACCCGCTCCCAGGACAGGCTGTTTTCCGCCACCCACTGCGCGGCGTGCGGCAGGACCAGCACCTGCGAATCCACCCGGACGGTCAGTTGGGTATGCGGGGTTCGCAGAGCGAATTGCACCAGGTGGTTGCCATAAAAATCGTCCAGTTCAAACCATTCATCGGGCTGCGGATCGACCTGGATCCGCGAAGCGTGACACTGTTGCCAGGCCAGATTGCGCGGCGACAGCCGCAACAACTGGCGCGAATGCGGCACCGGCAGGCTGTATTGGTATTCGGTCACGTGACTGACGCTATAGCGGCTTCCGTCGGCGGGCGTGAGAGATTGGCCGGCAGTTTGAGTTTGGCTCTGGCTCATTCGTCGTTTCCCGTGCTGTAGTGGGGGCCATGGTTGAAGAAGCGCAGGCCAATCTGATCGGACAGCCGGTCCAGCGCCAGTTGCAACTGCGACACCGATTCTGACAAGGGTTGCAGGCCGCCGGCAAACCCGGCGTTACCCAGGCCGGCAATTTTCTCCGGCAGATCGAAAATGGTCTGATCGGTAAAAGGCCCGAACTGGTCGGTCAGTTTTTTCAAGTACTCCACCAGCCCCTTGAGCAGGAACATCACCGAGCGCGGATTCTCCTGGCTGGTCAACAACAGCGGCAGGGCGGTGACCAGCTCCGGCCGTTGCGGATAACTGGAGCGGTAGGTGATGGTGCTGTCGCACAACTCCAGCCACCATTCCAGCCCGGCGTCGCGCACTTCGTCATCGTCCAGCACCAGCGTCAGCATATGCGTCACCTGTTGCAGGCGTTCCAGCCGACGGCCAATACTGAGGAAACGCCAGCCCACGTCACGCGTCATGCCGTCCAGCGCAAAACCGGAGAGCGCCATCATATGCCCGATCGCCTGATCGAGAAACGCCAGCGCCTCCGCCAGGTTCCAGCGCTGGGCCTGATGGCGCTGTTCCAGATCCTTGGCCAGCCGGTTGAGGATATGCCAGTTGTCCAGCGAAAGCCGCTCACGCAACTGAAAACCGATACGCAGCAGTTGCTGCAACGTGCCGGCAAACCCCTGAGAGATTTCCGGGTTGAACAGCGCTTCCAGCAGCAGGGTGTTCAACTGTTGCGGCGCCAGTTCTTCAAGCGGAGAGGCTTCGTCGTTCGGCAACAGACCGTAGTGCAGGCAAAGCTGCATCACGGCCTTATGCTGCTGTTCGCTGCCTTCGTCTTCGTCGAGCCGCAGGGTGAGGGTGATACGCAACAGGCGAGCGATGTTGTCGCAGCGTTCGGTATAGCGGCCCAGCCAGAACAAGTTTTCAATCATCCGCGTCGACAGCCTGTGGCCGCTCGGCGGCAACTCTTGCCTCAGCACGCCGGGCCGTGGCGGCGGTGCGGAAGGCGGTGCCAGCACCCAGGTATCCTTGCTGCCGCCGCCCTGCTGCATGGTCACGATCTGGCGGCTGTTGGGGCCGGAGATGCGTGTCAGGCCGCCGGGCATCACCCGGTAGCCGTCCGGGGTGGCGACGGCGAATACCCGCAGGCAGGTGGCATGGTTTTGCAACTGGTAGGGCGGGCGCGGGGACAGACCCGGCGCCTGCGACAGGCCGATCAACTCCTGGGCGACATAGTTGTAAGGGCGTGCGCGGATGCGTTCCTTTAGCTGAGCCAGCTCGGTGGCGCTCAGATCGCCGGCGATGCAGGTCCTGATGCGCAACTGCGGGAAAGCGCCTTTGACAATCAGGTTAGGCAGGTTTTCCAGCACCGTTTCCCGTGCGGTGCTTTCCCCACACCACCAGGAAGCGACCGAAGGCAACAGCAGCGGCTGCCCGAGGATCTGTTGGCTGAGGTTTGGCAGAAAGCCGTACAGCGCGCCGGTTTCAATCAGGCTGGAACCGAGCGCATTGGCGATCAGCACCTGGCCCTCTCGCGCCGCCTGGATCAGCCCCGGAATGCCCAGCGAAGAGTCGGGACGCGCCTCCAGCGGATCGCAGAAGTCATCATCCTGCCGCCGTAAAATCACATGCACGCGCTGCAGGCCGTCCAGGGTTTTCAACCAGACGCGCCCCTGGGACACCATCAGATCCTGGCCTTCCACCAGCGGGAATCCCAGATGCCGCGCCAGATAGGCATGCTCGAAATAGGTTTCATTGTAAGGGCCGGGGGTCAACACCACGATGTGCGGGGCTTCGCCATCACCGGCGGCGAACGGCGCCCAGTGGCGCAGGCTCTGTTGCAGCGTGCGGAAAAAGGTATTCAGCCGCTGCACTTTCAGGTCCCGGAACTGTTCCGGGAAGGCGCGGGAAATCACCGTGCGGTTTTCCAGCGCGTAGCCGGCGCCGGAAGGGGCCTGGGCGCGATCGGCCAGCGCCCACCAGCGGCCATCGGCGGAACGGGCCAAATCGACGGCGTACAGATGCAGGTAAACGTTGCCCGGGCAGCGAATGCCGTGCGCCGGGCGCAGAAAACCGGCATGCCCATGTACCAGCGCAGGCGGCAGCAGGCCGTCGCGCAGCAGGGTCTGCTCGCCGTACACGTCGGCCAGAATACGGTTCATCAGTTCCGCACGCTGGACAATGCCGGATTCTATCTGCTGCCATTCGTCGTGAGGGATAATTTGCGGCAGCAGGTCCAGTTCCCAGGGGCGTTTAACCCCTTGCGGATCGGCGTAGACGTTATAAGTGACGCCGTTTTCGAAAATCTGGCGCGCCACGTGGTTGAGGCGGCTTTGCAGCTGTTCGTCCGGATAGGCGGCCAGCTCGGCGGCAAAACGCTGCCAGTGCGGGCGAAAGGTCGCCTCGCCGGCAAACAGCTCGTCATAGTGCGCTTGCGAGTGGCGATAGCGGGTAAATAGTGATTGCGGCATAGGCATTGCATTCCCGTTTTCCATGAGGCCTTGCGACGGCAACTCCCTTGCGGCGCAGGCCGGCACCTTCCTGGTACCGACTTGCGCCCTCCTCGGTATCGAACCCCTATTTCCAGCGCAAATCGAGCGTGAACGGGAAGTTCGGATTGCGCGTCTGGGGTTCGATGGTTAACTTTCCTGGCGTATGACCCATTTGCAAGAAACGCGCCAGCCTGCGGCCCTCCGCCTCATAGGCGTTGATCGGGTGGGTATCGTGGCTGCGTCCGCCCGGATGGGCGACGTGGTACTGGCAGCCGCCCAGCGAACGTTGCATCCAGGTGTCCACCAGTTCCACGGTCAGCGGCGCGTGTACGCCAATGGTGGGATGCAGGCTGGCTGCGGGTTGCCATGCCCGGTAGCGAACGGCGCCGACCGCCTCGCCGACGTTGCCGGTGGGTTGCAGCGGCACCGGGCGGCCGTTGACGGTCACCTGGTGGCGGTCGTCATTAAACCCGGTGACTCTGATCTGCAGACGCTCGACGGATGAGTCAACATAGCGCACGGTTCCGCCGCTTGCACCTTCTTCGCCCATCACATGCCAGGGTTCCAGTGCATGATCGATTTGCACCTGGACGCCGTCGGCGGAAAATTCGCCATGCTGCGGGAAGCGGAAGGCAAAGTGTGCGTCGAACCAGGTGGCTTCAAACGGGTAGCCAAATTCACGCAGTTCGGCGAGCACGTCGTTAAAGTCCTGACGCACAAAGTGCGGCAACATGAAGCGATCGTGCAGTTCGGTGCCCCAACGGCGCAGCCGCTCCGGTTGATAAGGCTGTTGCCAGAAACGGGCCAGCAACGCCCGCAGCAATAACTGTTGGGTGAGCGACATCCGGGCATGCGGCGGCATTTCAAAAGCGCGCAGTTCCAGTAGCCCAAGGCGGCCGCTGGGGCCATCCGGCGAATAGAGTTTGTCGATGCAGAACTCCGCCCGGTGGGTATTGCCGCTGGAGTCGATCAACAGGTTGCGCAGCAGGCGGTCGATAAGCCAGGGTTGCGCTTCCTCGCCCGGTTCCGGGAAGCGGCTAAAGGCGATCTCCATTTCATAGACCGAGTCGTTACGCGCCTCGTCAATGCGCGGTGCCTGGCTGGTCGGGCCGATAAACAGGCCCGAGAACAAATAGGACAGCGACGGGTGGTTATGCCAATAGCCGATCAGGCTGCGCAGCACGTCCGGGCGGCGCAGGAACGGGCTTTCCGCCGGGGTGGCGCCGCCCATCACCATATGGTTGCCGCCGCCGGTGCCGGTATGGCGGCCATCGATCATGAACTTTTCGGTGGTCAGGCGCGACTGGCGCGCGGCGTCGTACAGGAAGGTGGTCTGCTCCACCAGTTCGCCCCAACTGGCCGCCGGCTGAATGTTGACTTCGATGACGCCGGGATCGGGGGTGATGCGAAAACAGGTCAGACGCGGGTCAGAAGGCGGTTCGTAACCTTCCAGCACCACCGGAATGCCCAGCGAGAGCGAGGTGGCCTCAATGGCCTCCACCACCTGCAGGTAGTCTTCCAGCGTGCGCGTCGGCGGCATGAACAGATAAAGAATGCCGTTGCGCGGCTCGGCGCACAGCGCGGTGCGGGTAATCCAGTCCGCTGACTGTTTTTGCTCCGGGCGCTGGGTTACCGGCTGAGGCTGGGCATGGTCGGCTGCGGATGAATGCGGTTGCAGCCGTTGGCGGTAGGCCGGCAGCGTCGGGAAAGACTGATGCGGATCGGCGCTGTGAATGTAGGGATAGTCGCTTTTATGCACCCAGGGTTGGGAATCCAGCGGCAGGCGGTAACCCAGTGGCGAATCGCCCGGCAGCAGGTAGCAGTGCTCGCTGCGCAGGAACCAGGAACCGCTTTGCCACGGTTGGTTCTCTTCTCTGGCCAGCGGCAGAACGTGGCCGATGATAGCCCCCAGACCTTGTTCAAACACCTTGTGCAACCGCGCTCGCTCCAGCGGATCTTCCAACCGGGAATCCGACGGATCGACGTTGTCCGGCAGACGCCGTTCGCGCCACAGGTAGTAGAGCGGGTCTTCATAAGCCGGGAAGATATGCTGACCGGAAACCTCCAGATACTGCGCGACGCGTTGCAGGAAATCCGCCGCCTGCCCGGTGGTGACCGCAGAAGGTTCGCGTTCATCGGCAAACATGGCCGGATCGGCCAGCGGCTCACCGTCCCGGCGCCAGAAGCAGTTGAGCGACCAGCGCGGCAGTTGCTCGCCGGGGTACCATTTGCCCTGACCAAAATGCACCAGCCCGGCGGGGGCGTAGCGCTCACGCATACGCTGGAACAGCTCGGCGGCACGCAGGCGCTTGGTTGGCCCCAGAGCGTCGGTATTCCATTCATCGCCGTCAGGATCGTCGACGGCGACGAACGTCGGCTCGCCGCCCATCGTCAGATGAACGCCGTTGGCCTGCAAATCGCTGTCAATCCGATAACCGAGCGCGTCGATGGCCTGCCATTGTTCCTCGCTGTAGGGCTTGGTCACACGCGGCACTTCGTCCACGCGGGCGACGGCCATCAGGTGCTCAAATTCGCATTCGCACTCATCAATCGCGCCGCTGATGGGGGCGGCGCTGGAAGGTTCCGGCGTGCAGGCCAGCGGGATGTGTCCTTCACCGGCAAACAACCCGGAGGTGGGATCCAGACCAATCCAACCGGCACCGGGCAGGTAAACCTCGGTCCAGGCGTGCAGATCGGTAAAGTCTTCCTCCGGCCCCGACGGGCCATCCAGCGATTTGACGTCCGGCGTCAACTGAATCAGATAACCGGACACGAAGCGAGCGGCCAGCCCGAGGTTGCGCAGGATCTGTACCAGCAGCCAGGCGGAGTCGCGACACGAACCGCTGCGCAGGGTCAGCGTCTCTTCCGGCGTCTGTACGCCCGGTTCCATGCGGATGGTGTAACCGATGTGTTGCTGCAACTGCTGGTTGATCGCCACCAGGAATTCCGCGCTGCGCTGGGCTTCATCGGGGATACCGCTCAGGTAGCTTTCCAGCTCGGGGGTCAGCGGCTGGCAGTGCAGATAGGGCGCCAGTTCGATTTTCTGCTCTTCCGAATAGCAAAACGGAATATGTTCCGCCTGCGGCTCCAGGAAGAAATCGAAGGGGTTAATCACCGACATTTCAACCCGCATATCCACTTCCACGCGGAAGTGGTCGGTTTTTTCCGGGAACACCAGCCTGGCCAGGTAGTTGCCGTTAGGATCCTGCTGCCAGTTGATAAAGTGATTTTCCGGGGTCACTTTCAGCGAATAGGCCAGAATGGAGGTACGGCTGTGTGCGGCAGGGCGCAGGCGTATGACTTGGGGACCCAGGTTGATGCGTCGGTCGTAGCGATATTCGGTAACGTGGTTTAGCGCAATATTAATAGCCATAAGCTCGAGCCTCAGAATAGGGGAATCTGAAATCGGGTCACATCAGTCTGCTGATGCCATGCTGTAGCCGTTACCGTGGAGGGTGGTGCTTTGGTTAACCCCCGTCTGTATTCAGACCGTTTTAACTGCTGGGAGTGTGATGACCATCACGTTAACCAATTAGGGTTAAATCTAGAGGCAATTTTTTGAGAAGTCGATTCTTTTTTCTGCGGGAAAGAGGAGAAAATGAAGCGCCGCCCTCGGGGGACGGCGCACACAGGCGGTTAAGGTTTTTTCTTCGGCCAGTTGTCGTCTTCGTCGTCCCACTGGGCGTTATTATCGCGGTGTGGCGGCAATTCCGGCTTATCGGCGAGGTAACGTTTTACGTCGACGCGACGCAGCTCTTTGATCCCGCTGATGATCATCCCGGCTAAAATCAGCAGGATAATCCACCAGTAGTCAGCTAACCATTGCATGTTTACTCCTTTCCTTCACTGCGTATGAAACGTGAAAATATCGCGGGCAGATGGCGTTCAAGCCATTCGGCACCGGCAACGTCCTTATTTTGCCAAGCGGCCAGCAGCAGCGCAGGCGTCAGCAGATGCTCGGCTTCCTGCGCCAGCGGCCGGTAGCTCAGATGCCAGGGTTCTACCGCCACGCCGTCGCCGTCTTCGGTAAACGGGCGGTAAAAGCCAAATTCTGCCATATGTTCCGTCATCCACTGATTGAGCGGATAAAAGTAACCGCCTTCCTCATATTCCCACGGCTCCAGCTGCAGCTTTTGCCCTTCCGGCAACAACGAAGGGTCGTACACGTCCAGATCGCTGCCCCAGTGATGGCGGCTGGCACCCGGCAGGGCGGACCAGCGCAGGATCGCTTCGCAGCGTTCGGCGGCGGACAGCGTCTCGATATCGATCGGTCGACTGTCTTTATCTAATACTGGGCGCTCGCCGCAGAATTTGCCATTCCAGATCGCCAGTTGCCGATCGAAATCACGAAATGTGCTGGCGGGTTGCAGATCGAACCCGGCCGCCAACGCCGCCTGCTGCATGGCGAGGAACGCGGTCACCGCTGCGGGTTGCAGGCGATGGTGACCGCTCAGCGGCGCCAGGTGTTCGGTCGAGAGCCCGGTCAGCATGGTGGGCGTGATCATGCGACCAACTGCTCCATGATGCGCTGATACATGCGGCTCAGCAGTTGCAAATCGGCTGCGTGCACGCATTCATTGACCTTATGGATGGTCGCGTTGACCGGCCCCAGTTCAACCACCTGCGCCCCCATTTGGGCGATAAAGCGGCCGTCCGAGGTCCCGCCGGTGGTCAGCAACTGCGGCGTCAGTTCAGAATAGTGTTCGACGGCGTTAACTACCGCGTCCACCAGAGCACCGCGCGCGGTCAGGAACGGCTGGCCGGACAAACGCCATTCGATGCTGTAGTTCAGTTGATGCCGCTCCAGCAGCTCTTCCACGCGCTGTTTTATCGTCGCGTCGGTTGACTCGGTGCTGAAACGGAAGTTGAACTGGACGAACATCTCGCCCGGGATCACGTTGTTGCTGCCGGTGCCGGCCTGTACGTTGGCGATCTGCATGCTGGTCGGCGGGAAGAACTCGTTGCCGCGATCCCACTCGGTCGCCACCAGCTCATTGAGCGCAGGCATGGCGCGATGCACCGGGTTATCCGCCAGGTGCGGATAGGCGACGTGGCCCTGAATGCCGTGAATGTGCAGGTTAGCGGTGATCGAACCGCGGCGGCCGTTCTTCACCACGTCGCCGACGCGTTCGGTGCTGGACGGCTCGCCGACCAGGCAATAATCCAGGCGCTCGTTGCGCGCCATCAGCGTTTCCACCACTTTCACCGTGCCGTGAGTGGCGCTGGCCTCTTCGTCGGAGGTGATCAGGAACGCCAGGCGGCCCCCATGATGCGGGTTGGCCGCCACAAAGCGCTCCGCCGCCACCACCATCGCCGCCAGCGAACCTTTCATGTCCGCCGCGCCGCGGCCATACAGCATGCCGTCGCGAATGGTGGGTTCAAACGGCGGGTTGTCCCAGCGTTTTTCATCGCCGGTGGGCACTACGTCGGTGTGGCCGGCAAACGCCAGCGTTTGCCCTTCGCCGCGCCAGGCCCAGAAGTTCAGGGTGTCGCCGAAGGGCATCGGCTCAACGGTAAAATCAATCGCTTCCAGACGTTCAATCATCAGCGCCTGGCAGCCTTCATCGTGCGGGCTGAGGGACGGGCGTTTGATGAGCTGTTGAGCCAGTTCGATAACCGGGCAAATCATGCTGTAACCTCAGAAATAAATTGCTGGTAGCCTTCGGCGCTGAAGCCGAGCAGGGCATGCCCCTTGCCGTCGTCCAGCAGCGGGCGTTTGATGATTGCCGGCTGCGCCAGCATCAGCGCGATGGCCGCATCGGCATTGTCGCAGGCGTTGCGCTGCGCTTCATCCAGCTTGCGCCAGGTGGTGCCGCGGGTGTTCAGCAGCGGTTCCCAGCCCAGACGTTCGACGAACCCGCGCAACTGCTGTTCATCCAGCCCGTCGGCGCGGTAGTCATGAAATTGATAAGCCACGCCTTGCTCTTCCAGCCAGCGGCGCGCTTTTTTGATGGTGTCACAATTTTTGATGCCGTACATGGTCAACGTCATGGAATAAGAACCTTCTCTGCAACCCAACACCGGCATGGCGCCAGTGGTAAACCGCCGTGGCGGTAAAATGAAAACCAGCGCCCAGCATGCCGAAAAATGGCGGGGAGTTCCACCGTCCAATGGTCCGAAAACCAGGGAAAGGGCGAAAAAATTCGGGCTGCATTCAGTACGGCGATCTGATTGCGGCTACCTGGGATCCGGCTTGGGGGGCCGCGTGGGGAAATGCAGCGGCATCTTGATGACGAACACCTTATAACTTTGACCCGCGGCAATCACTCTCTGGTCTGGCGTAATTTATACTCCAGACTTTTTTTAACCATCGGCCATTCATGGTCGATGATCGAGAAAACCACCGTATCGCGATAGCTGCCATCCGCATTTTTCTGGTGGTTTCTCAGCACGCCGTCTTGCTTGGCGCCCAAACGCGCGATAGCCGTTCTCGATGCGTGATTGTGCCAGTGGGTGCGAAATTCAACGGCAATCACCGCCAGCGTTTCGAACGCATAGCCGAGCAGCAGGCGTTTGCACTCGGTGTTGACGGCGGTTCTCTGGTGGCTTTTGGCGTACCAGGTATAGCCAATTTCAACGCGGCGGTTGTGCCCATCGGCATTGCAAATGCGGGTGGTGCCGACAATCTTTTGCGTGTCGTTATGTACTACGACAAACGGCAGCGCCCGCCCGGCGACCTGTTCGCTCAGGGCGAAATCGACATAATCATCGACGGTGCTTTCGTTGGGCGCCGAAGTAAACCAAAGTTCCCAGAGGCGCCCATCGGCGGCCGCCTCCACCAGCGCCGCCGCATGTTCTTTACGCAGCGGGATCAGGCTGACGGTTTTGCTTTTCAGCTCGGTTTCGATAAGCCAGGATGAGTCGGACATTTGCCTCTATTTCCCCTTGTGTTCACATTTCGCCGTTTTCACGCGACCAGTGTTTCATCTCTTCGCCAATAAAATAATTGACCAGGTCGCGATACATTTTTTCTATCACTTCCGGGCTTAAGCCCTGCTCATCGGCCCAGACTCTTCGTTGTTGCAGCATGGCTTCGAAGCGCTCTTTGGCTCGTACCGCATCGGGGCTGGTTTTGAATTTGGCGGCGGCCTTCACGTAGGCAAAGCGCTGGGCGATCAATTTAATGATGTGTTCGTCCAGCATGTCGATTTCCGCGCGGATATCGCCCATGCCCGCACAATCTTGCGGAGAAAGTTTGTTCTCGATAATCACTCTGGGTTTCCCTTGTTTTACTGCACATAGCCATTTTGTTGCAGGCGATCCAACGCCGGGCCTTCGGCATAGACCATGCCGGTAGTCAGCTCGCGGAAGTGGTACTTTTTATAGAATTCCAGTTTGTCGGGCACCGAATAGATAAACACTTTACCGAGCGGCGCCAAATCCTGCATGACCCGATCCATCAGCAGCCTGCCCAGACCGCGGCCCTGATAGTGGGGATGGATAGCCACGTCGGCGAGGTAAGCTACCGAGGTCATGTCGCTGATGGCGTGGGCGGTGGCCACCAGTTCGCCGTCGAGGTAACCCCAATAGCAAAACTGGCTGTGCTGATAAACGCGCTGCAGCTGATGCGGATCACGCTGGCCCAGCCCGGCGGCGGCCAACAACGCGGCCAATTGCGACCAGTCGATGCGGTAGCGGTTTGGGTCGGTCACCATCTCCATGCTTCTCTCCTAGCCGATGCGGTCCAGATCGGCGGCGTATTGACGGATAGCGCGCTGATAGCTGCTGATGTCGCGATACGAGGAGGTTTCCGCCAACAGCAGCAACAGATCGGCCACCGCCTGTTTGGTTTCCCCCAGGTTGTACAACGTCATGGCGCGGAACAGGGTGAGCTCCTTGGCCTGCGGGAATTCGGCCAGCCCATTGTCGAAGGCGGCCAGCGATTGCTGATACAGCCCGAGTGCGCGGTAGGTGCTGCCCAGACCAAGCCAGGCCTCCTGCCGCTGCGCCGCCGGCAGAGTGCGCGCCAGCGCGGAGAGGTAGCAGGGGATCGCCTGCTGTTCAAATCCCTGCACGTCATACAGGCAGGCCAATTGGTAATGCAGCGCGGCCTCTTCCGGTTTTTGCAGCAACTGTTGCCGTGCCAGTTCGGTCGCTTCCTGATAGCGGCCCAGCTGTTTCAATTGTTCGATAGTCAGCGTAGGGGACATGTTATGGCCTCAGAAAAGTGGAGGGTTTTCTCCCCTTGGCACGCTACTACGGAAGAATTCATCCTACAAGAAATATAGGCATCAGAACGTGGTCGGCCCCGTTATCCGGGGCCGGTTTTTATTGCGGGGCGATCAGAACTCGTGCTTGAGCGTCAGCATCAGGTTACGCGGCTCACCATAGTTACGGGTGCTGTAGAAATTCACCTGCGAGTAGTATTTCTCGTCAAAAACGTTGTTCAGGTTAAGCTGCACTGAAGTCTGCGGCGTCAGTTTGTATCGCGCCATCGCGTCGATCAGCACATAAGACCCTTGCTCGGCCTTACGTTCCACAAGCTCGCCGTTGTTGGCCCCGGTGACGTTGGCGTAAATGCCGCTCTGCCAGCGCGCGCCGCCGCCCAGCGTCAGATCGCGCAGAGCGCCCGTCAACTGATAGGTGGTGAACAGGTTGATGCGGGTGCGCGGCTGCTCGGTGTTGAGATTAACCTTGTCCTTATCTTTCAGTGAGAAATGCGTGATGCCGAGCTGGGCGTTCCAGCCCTGCGCCAATTCACCGCTCAGTTCGAACTCAACCCCTTTGCTCGTCGCGCCCTGGCTCTCATGATAGGTCTGTTGCAGCCAATCCAGATTGCGGGTGTTCTCGTCCAGCACCCCAAGTTTATCCTGCGTGATGCGGAAAGCCGACAGCGAAACGTTGAGCCGGTCATCCAGCAGCGCGGCCTTGATACCCACCTCTTTATTCACCCCTTCAATCGGCGCCAGGTAGTGGCCGCTGCTGTCGAGCAGGCTTTGGTCCTTGAATATGTCGGTGTAGCTGGCATAGGCAGAGACCTGTTCAGTCAGCTTATAGACGGTTCCCACGAACGGAGTGACCTTGTTCGCGATGTTGGTCGTGGTGTTTTTAAAACTGTTGAAACGGGCACCGAGCACCAGATCCAGCCGATCCGTCAGCGAGAAGTCGGCGCTGCCGTAAATGCCGAGCTGCCGCGTGCGGTAATCCATTTGCGGCATTTTATCCGACCATTCAGGCTCGCCCTGACCGCCGTTCCAATCCCGCAGGCTACCGCTGAACTGCTGCGAGTAGGTGGCGCTGCGATAGGTGCTGTAGCTGTGCTGCCAGGCAGAGGAGTTGCCCACCACAAACTTGTGGCTGCGGCCCAGCAGAGCGAAATCCCCGTTCAATTTCATGTCTACCGCATGTTGATCTCGATAGCCTTCATAGCGCCCGGCATAAGGGTTTGAAGGTTTCACTGACCAGGTTGCCGGATCGATCAGCTCGCCGAGGCTCATCGCCATTTTGGCATCGAAAGCCTGGCGGCTGTGGGTATAGTTGACCACGCCTTTCCAGCTGTTATCGAACTCATGTTCCAGCGTGGCAAACTGGGTGCTCAGGGTGGTATCCCAGCTCGACCAGTCAGAGGCGCCGTTATAGTGCCGATCCCAGTTAATTTCACTGCCGTCGCTGAACCAGCCTGTCGGCAACGCACCGCCCCAGGTGGAGGCTTTCGGCCTGTTTTGCTGATAATCGGCCCCCAGACGCAGCAGGGTATTGCTGCTCAGATCGGCCTCCAGCGTGCCGTAGACGGTGCCTTTGCGCTCCTGATGCCGTTCCATAAAGGAGCGGCCGCGTTCGCCGGCCGCGGCGATACGTACTCTGACGGTGCCTTCGTCATTGAGCGGCGTCCCGACATCAACCGTGGTCCGGTAGCGGTCCCAGGAACCTGCGGAAAGTTCGGCACGGGCAAAAGGCGAAAGGCTGGAGGCTTTCTTTCTGACCAGGTTGATGGCGGCGCCCGGATTACCGACGCCGTTCAGCAAACCCGCAGCGCCCCTGACAATCTCCACGTGATCCAGCGTGATCGCGTCAATCTCCGATTCTCCGCCGGAATAACCGGAGTCAAAGAAGGTGGGGACGCCATCGTATTGGTAGTTATCAACGCTGAAACCACGGTAGTTGAACGAGGAGCGTTCGCTATCGTAATTGCTTTCGCTGACCCCGGTGGACCAGCGCAGGATTTCCTTCAGCGACGTCGCGTTGAGATCGTCCATTTGCTGGCGAGTTATCACCGAGACCGACTGCGGCGTATCCTTGATGCTCAGCGGCAACCCGGTCGCCGTGGTCATCTGTTTGGTGGTATAGGAGCCGGTGTTCTCGGTGCTGCCGTCATCGCTAAAGGGCGAGGCGACCACCTCAAGGGTATCTTCTTTCTGAGTGCGGGCGGTCTGCTCGGTATCCGCCGCTTGTGCAACCATGACCGGGAGGCACAACAGCGCTCCCCCGGAAAGGCGAATCATAAAATTAGCCATGGATAAGTCTCACAGTCCGCCAAGGTTGATCTTAATCAGATAGTCCTGCTTCTTCTCCATCTCTTCCTTGGACTGCTTGATGCTGGCGAAGAGCGTATTGCCGTCTGCGGACAGCGCGAGGCTATTGGGCAAGGCGGTGGTAGTGATGCTGTTTTTCACCTGGTAGCTGTTGCTGTCAACGATGCTGATGCGCTTGGCTTCACGGTGGCTGATGTAGATCTCACTGCGGGCAGGGTTGAACAACACCGCCAGGGAATTGATCACGTCAATCTGGTGCAGGATTTTCCCGCTATTCACATCGACAACCAGCACCTTAGGCAGATCGGGATCGGTGATGAAAGCGCGGCCGGTTTTGCTGTCCAGACTGATGTTGAGGAAGAAGTGTTTCTTGGCGGGTTCAACCACCACGCGTTTCAGGATTTTGTGGCTGGCGGTGTCCAGGGTGATCAGTTCGCCGCCGCCGTTGACGCAGTAGAGACGGCCACGTTCGCTGTCCAGCGCCATGCCGGTCGGGTATTCGCCCATGTTGCTCAGGGTGGCGATTTTCTTCCGATTGGCGGTATCGATAACCCACAACACGCCTTTTTTCGCGGTGCCGGAGACATACAAACGCTGGTTTTTCTTGTCGAGCACCATCTCGCGCGTTGGCGTGAACTGGTCTTCTTTTACGCTTTCATCGAGCTGAATGGTGGCGAGTTCTTTGCCTGTCTGGGTGTCGATCACCGTCACCGATCCGTCCACGGTATTGCCGATATACAGCAGATGCCGTTGTTCATCCAACGCGGTGGCGAAGGCGCGGCGTTGGGTCTGAATATTGGCGTCGGTGGCCAGTGTGGCCGGGTTGACCCGATAGACGATACCGGTGTTTTTCCCTTTGGCGAATGAAGGCGTAGAGGCGGCAAACAGGGTGTTGTTTTCGCCGTCAAAAGCCAGTTCGTACAGGCCATATCCTACCGGTTTGGTCTGGAAATGGCTTTCGGGCAGTTCGGCTGCCAGCGTTGAGCAAGACAACAGCAGCAGGGCAGACGTCAGGGCGCTGAGAGAGAAACCTTTGGTGGGGGCGAACAGGGGCATGGACATAGACATTCCTTTACATCAATTTACGATTTATTGATGCTAATGATATTGATAATTAATATCAATATCATTTAATTAATCATTGATGTGTATTGATATTACTTATTGAAATTAAATTATTTTTCTTTGGTTTTAGGATTTTGTGTTCCGGTTGTTACGTCTTTTTTCTGCTTGTTTATAAGATGTAATGATTTTCATTTCGTTTTTATTGCTGGCAGATATCCGCTATATTCGCCCGGCTTTTGTTAAGAACTGTAAATAAAAATACAACATTCAGAAGTGGGTACAGCGCCGTGCGCAGTGGCTGCCAAGGCCGTGCCCGCGCTCTACGTTTGCCGCATTGGGCGCTCTGTGAGCTACAACACCAACCGGAAACAGGCTCGATTAGGAACAGTGATGATTTATCAACAATCCATGGGAAAACGCTCCAGCATCGCGACGGTCATTGCTTTGGCATTGATGGGCGCGCCTCAGGTTTACGCGCAGGAAGAGGGGGCGAATATCCGCAGCTTGAAGGACGCCGCTACAACCTTGGCTTGCGCGTAGATTTCTAAACGTTTTTGAGCGATTTACCCGGCCGCTGGCCGGCAGCGGCCGGTATTTTACGGCGCAGCACCGGCTTTTATGCTTTCTGCACGTGTTGGCGATGACGCTTATCGCAACGGGGAATATGCCGAAATGCCCTTGGGTAGGATTAATACGAAAATGTGCGCCAACCCCGGTTTCCGTGGCCGGCATCGTTCCCGAAAGGCTTCACTTGCTCAAAAAACAGGCGTAGAATTCGCTTCGTCTAATAATTGAGGTTGTAAAGTATTATGGTTGATCGTGAGTTAGGAAACTGGAAAGACTTCATCGATGAGATGTTAGGCAACTGACACTGCGCTGAAGCTGAGAACAAGGTTGGTTTATTTGTCGGTATTTGAAACACCTTGGGAGCGACATTCTCGTTCAAGATAAAGCAGCATCGGTTTGCCGATGCTGCTTTTTTATGCCTGCTATTCCGCGTTTTCCGCGTTTGCCGCCGGCAAGGGTTTACCCGGGAAGCGGCGCCGCACCAGCACAAAGAACAACGGCACGAAGAAGATCGCCAGCAGGGTGGCGGATATCATGCCGCCCATGACCCCGGTGCCGACCGCATGCTGGCTGCCGGAGCCGGCACCGCTGCTGATGGTCATCGGCAATACGCCGAAGATAAAGGCCAGCGAGGTCATCAAAATCGGCCGCAGGCGCATGCGTGAGGCCTCCAGCGTGGCGGACATCAAATCCTGCCCTTTGTGATTCAGCTCGTTGGCGAATTCGACGATCAGAATGGCGTTCTTCGCCGACAACCCGATGATGGTCAGCAACCCAACCTGGAAGTAAACGTCATTCTCCAGCCCGCGCAGCCAGGTCGCGGCGACGGCGCCAATCACCCCGAGCGGCACCACCAGCATCACCGAGAACGGAATCGACCAACTCTCGTACAGCGCAGCCAGGCACAGGAACACAATCAGCAACGAGAGAGCGTACAGCGCAGGCGCTTGTGAGCCGGAGAGCCGTTCCTGATAGGACATGGCGGTCCATTCCAGGCCGAAGCCGGTCGGCAGTTGGCTGACGATTTTCTCCATTTCGGCCATGGCGGTGCCGGTGCTGACGCCTTCCGCCGCCTCGCCGACGATCTCCACCGCCGAGCTGCCGTTGTAACGCTCCAGGCGCGGGGAGCCATATTCCCAATGTGAGGTCGAGAAGGCCGAGAACGGCACCATGCCGCCTGCGCTGTTGCGCACATACCATTTGTCGATATCGCCAGGCAGCATGCGGAACGGCGCGGCGGCCTGCACGTACACCTTTTTCACCCGGCCGCGATCGACAAAGTCGTTGACATAGGTCGAGCCCCAGGCGGTGGACAGCGTGTTGTTGATGTCATCGACAGCCACGCCGAGCGCTTGCGCCTTGCGTTGATCAATATTGATTTGCAACTGCGGGCTGTCGTCCAGGCCGTTATGGCGAACGCGAGCCAGCAGCGGGTTGTCCCCCGCCAATTGCAGCAGTTGGTCGCGCGCCGCCATCAGCTTGGCGTGGCCCAGCCCGGCGTGGTCTTCCAGCTCCATATCGAAGCCGGCGGAGTTGCCCAGGCCGGTAATCGCCGGTGGGCTGCTGGCAATCACCCGCGCCTCGTTAATCTTGCTGAACGCATGGGTGGCGCGTTCGATGATATCGAAAGAGGTATTGGCGCCGGAAGTGCGCAGATCCCAGTCTTTCAAACGGATAAACATGCGCGCCACGTTCTGCCCGTTGCCGCCCGGCCCGGCACCGATGGTGGAAAACACCGACAGCACATCCTGCTGTTCTTTGGTCAGGAAGTAGTGCTCGACTTTTTCCACCACTTTGGCGGTCTGTTGCAGGGTAGAACCCGGCGGCAATTGCACCTGTACGGTGAATACCCCGCGGTCTTCCTGCGGCAGAAACGAGCTCGGTAGCTTGATGAACAGCAGCGCCATGCCGGCGAGCAGCAGCAGATAAATCGCCATATAGCGCAAGCTGAAATGCAGCACGCGCGCCACGCCGCGCTCGTAGCGATCGGCATTGCGATTGAACATGCGGTTGAACCAGCCGAAGAAGCCGCGCTTGCCGTGGTGATGGCCCTTGGCGAGCGGCTTGAGCAGCGTGGCGCACAGGGCAGGGGTCAGGATCATCGCCACCAGTACCGACAGCACCATGGAGGACACTATGGTGATCGAGAACTGGCGATAAATCGCGCCGGTGGTGCCGCCGAAGAACGCCATCGGGATAAACACCGCCGACAGCACCATGGCGATCCCGACCAGCGCGCCCTGGATCTGCCCCATGGATTTACGCGTGGCCTCGCGCGGCGGCAGGCCTTCTTCGCTCATCACCCGCTCGACGTTCTCCACCACCACGATGGCGTCATCCACCAGCAGGCCGATCGCCAGCACCATGGCGAACATGGTCAGGGTATTGATGCTGAATCCGAAGGCGGAAAGAATGGCGAAGGTGCCCAGCAATACGACCGGCACGGCGATAGTGGGGATCAGCGTAGCGCGGAAGTTCTGCAAGAACAGGTACATCACCAGGAACACCAGCACAATGGCTTCCAGCAGGGTTTTCACCACGTCTTTGATGGAGGCTTTAACGAACGGGGTGGTTTCATAGGCGACCTTCGCCTCCAGCCCGTGCGGGAAATACTGCGACAGCTCGGCGATTTTGTCCTTCACCAACTGGTCGGTCTGCAGTTCGTTGGCGCCGGAAGCCAGCTTGATGTTCATGCCGGCGGCCTGCATGCCGTTATAACGGCTGAGGAAGTCATAGTTTTCGCCGCCCAGCTCGATGGTGGAGACATCGCCCAGCGTCACCAGCGAACCGTCCTGATTGACCCGCAGGGTGATTTGCTTGAACTGTTCCGGCGTCTGCAGTTGCGACTGGGCGTTAATGGTGGCGTTAAGCGCCTGCTTGTCGACGGACGGCGTGCCGCCGAGTTGACCGACCGCCACCTGGGCGTTCTGGGACTTGATGGCAGTTACCACGTCCTCAGTCGTGAGCTGGTAACTGGTCAGTTTGTTGGGATCGAGCCAGATGCGCATGGCGTACTGCGAACCGTAAACGTCCATGCTGCCCACGCCGTTGATGCGGCTGAGCGGATCTTGCAGATTGGACACCAGATAATCGGCGATATCCTGTTTGTCCATGCTGCCGTCGGTCGAGACGAATGCCACCATCATCAGCGTGGTATCACCGGATTTTGATACCGTTACGCCCTGAGTCTGCACCGCCTGCGGCAGCCGTTTAATCGCCGCCTGCAACTGGTTTTGCACCTGCTGCATCGCCTCGTTGGGATCGGTGCCGGCCTCAAAGGTCAGCGTCACCGTGGCTCGCCCGGTGTTGGTGCTCTGCGACGACATATACATCATGTTGTCCAGGCCGGTCATGTTCTGTTCGATAATCTGGGTAACGGTATTTTCCAGCGTTTGCGCTGAGGCGCCAGGGTAAGTGGCGCTAATGCGAACGTTCGGCGGCGCGAGGTCCGGATACTGTTCGACGGGTAGGGAAAAGATCGCCAAAGCGCCGGTCAGGCAAAGAATAATTGCCAAAACCCAGGCGAAAATCGGGCGATCAATAAAAAAATTGGCCATGCAGCGCGAACCTCGTTATGACTTGTTCTATCTTTAAGACGCATCTGGATTGCGTTTACCAGCGGCTGGGAAGGATTCCGGCGTTACTGCACTTTACTCGCGAAGGGGAAGTAAAGCGTGGAGAAAAAAAGGAGATAATGTAAATAACGGTAGTAGTAGAAACCGGCAATGACGTCCCGACGACAGTGAAAAGCATCATTAAGACAATTTTATGACTATCAAGGGCCTGGCCGATCAAGGTTCCCGGAAAATAATCAGGACTCACCGCAAAGCAGGAGCTTGGCATGGAAATTAACCCGGTATTTGCCCGACGCCTTTATCTGTGTTGGCTGATCAGTCACAGTGAGCGGCCGAACGTTCCGCGTCTGATGGAAGTGACCGGCTGGCCGCGTCGTACTCTGCAAGACGTGCTGAAAGCCTTGCCTGGCCTGGGGGTGGAGTTGCAGTTTGTGCAGCAAGGCGTGCGCAATAACGACGGTTTTTACCGGTTGGAAAACTGGGGGCCACTCAACAAGAGCTGGATCCACCAGCATCATCAGACGCTGCTGGCCGCCATCGAGTAAACTTTCCCCGGCATGCCGGGGGAAGCATCATTGACTTTTGTGTTCCAGATACATCACCGTCGCCGCCACGCGTGAACGGACGTCCAGTTTGCGCAGCATGTTGCGGATATGCACTTTCACCGTTTCTTCGGAAATGTGCAGTTGTGCCGCCACCTGTTTGTTGGACATACCGCGCGCCACTTCCTGCAAGACGTCCAGCTCGCGTTCGGTCAGTTCGGCGAAGGGATCGTGTTGTTCGCTGCGGGATGACAGATAGTCCGCCACCGCATCGCTGATCACGTTCTGGCCTTCCGCCGCCGCGCGAATATGTTCCAGCAGCTGTTCCGGCTCACTGTCTTTCAGCAGATAACCGTCGGCGCCGGCGTCGATCAGCGCATAGACGTCGCTGCGCGAATCTGAAACCGTCAGTACGATGATGCGCGCATCTATGCTCTCATTGCGCAGCGCTTTCAACGTGTCCAGGCCGGACAACCCTTTCATATTCAGATCGAGCAGGATCACGTCCGGCGTATGCTGCAACGCGAGGGCAATGGCCTCGTTGCCGTCGCTGGCTTCGGCCACCACGGTAAACCACGGGTCCAGCCCCAGCAGCTGTTTGATGCCGCGGCGCATCAGAGGATGGTCGTCGACGATCAATACTCGGTAATTCTTCATCACCATGACATATGCTCCCTGTAGCGAGTAAAGCCACTCAAACACGCTGTGCAGCGCGCTTCACAGTGGGACAGACTCTTATAAAATAGTGGCAATCAACGCCGAAATAGCCCTCATCTCCGCCTAAAAGGTCACGAGGGGAGGAATGGCCCCGATTTATGGCGGAAATGTCAAACGGACTTCCGTGCCCTTGGGTTCACCTCGCTGGATGAGCAGCGTGCCTCCCAGCCGCGCGGCGCGTTCGCTCATGATGCTCAACCCATAATGGCCTTCCGGCTCGCTCAGGCTGGCGATGCCGCAGCCGTCGTCAACAATGCTGATGGCATTATCACCGCTCGCGGTGACCTCGCAACGGATCACTATCTCCCGTGCATCGGCATGTTTGATGGCGTTGACCACCGCTTCGCGCACAATCTGCAGCGCATGCACCTGTTGTTGGGCATCGAGCGCCTGGGAGGAAAGCCGACAGTGTAACTGAATCCGCGCGCCGGTTAGAACCTTTAATGGTGCCAGCAATTGGTGCAGCGCGGCGTTCAAATCGGCCTCCTGAATGTTCAGGCGGAAGGTGGTCAGCAACTCGCGCAACTGGCGGTAGGCGTCGGCCAGCGCGCGGTCAAAATCGTTAATGATCTCCTGCGCCTGCGGTGAACCGCCCGCCAGAGTGCGTTTCAGCAACGTCAACTGAATGCGCAAAAACGACAGCGCCTGGGCCAATGAATCGTGCAGCTCGCGGGCGATGGTGGCACGCTCTTCCATCAGCAAAAACTGCATGTGCTGTTTCTGCGCGCGATTGAAATAAACGCCGCGGCTCAGCATGTTAGCCACGCTTTGCATCAAATGCGGATGCGGCGGTTGATCCTGGTGCTGCCAGCAAAGTTCCCCCAGAGGTTTACCGTCCTGAACGATGGTAAGCCGCTGCCAGGCCTGCGTTGGCGACGGCGTGCCGCTGGTCAGTTGCCATTCGCTGAGGCTGTCCGCCACGTTCAGCCGGATGCAGAGCAACTGCTCGCTCTGGCGCACGATGTGCAGGACCTGCTCAAAGGCCTGCCGGCCAATTTGCCGCACGCTCAGCGCCTGTGAGCAGTTGTAGAGCACTTCGAGCGTCTCGTTCGCCTGTTGCAAACGCTGGGTTTTCTCCTGAACCTTTAACTCAAGAGACTGATACAGCTTGGCCAGATCGTCCGACATGGCGGCAAAGGCCAGCGACAGCACGCCCAACTCGTTCGGCAGCGCAATATCCAACTGCGGGTGGTGAAAATCCCGCTGTTGCACGCGCTGGCTGGCATCCACCAGATGTTTCAGCGGCGCCACGACCTGGCGGCGCATAAAGCGAATGCAAAACAGCACCAGCCCGATAATGGCGATATAACCCACCACGCTGATGGTCGCCACTATGGCCAGCTTGAGTTCGGAATAGCGTTGCAGCGCTAAAACGAAATGGTCAATCTGGTTAACGTAACCGGCGACGTTGGCCTGATAGTCTGCCGACTGCCCGGCCTGGATCTGCCGCGCCAGCCGCTGCCAGGTTTGCTGCAGCGACAGATATTTCTCACGGACGTCGGCAGGCACGTAAAAACGATCCAGCTTTTGCAGCGCCGGGGCCTGCAGGGAGTGTTGATATTGCTGCAGATGCTGATCCAGCCCCGTAGCCTGTCGGGTGAGATCGTAAGCCAACCGATAACTCTGCATGCGCAGCGAACCGGCGATATTTATCGCTTCGGCGTCACGCAGGCTGCCGGCGACGGTAGTCAACGCCAGCCCGGTGGAGATCACGGACAAAATAACGATGCAAAACAGCGCCTTGGCCAGGCTGCCGGTCACTGAACGTTTAACAAGCAATCACGGATCCTTTTCTCACGGGCGATGCGCATCGTCAGGTTTCATTCGAAAGCAAAATTATAAGTTTTGCAACTAAAATTCGCCGGGTTTTATCTCAAGATGTAAGCAACGGAAAAAACGCGCGTTGTATAATTAAATAGATAACGAATCAGCGAAAAGCGGGCGGCTAACTGCCCTTAAGCACAGTAATAGATTGATCTGGCGCAAGCTACCCCCGCATTTACCCCTTTAGGGTGATTATATACCCCTCGGACTCCTCTTATTTTACCCCCGTATTTTTCAGGGTTTTAAATCCATAGGCTATAGCCGCTGCCCGCAAACTGGCGTGTGGGCATGTTTGCAACCTCAAGGATAAACAGCATGACCGTATTGTCGCGGCGCAGGCTGCTCGGCGGACAATGGCGTCTCTCTTCGGCGGCGATCCGCCCCCCGTGGTCGCATCAAGAATCCCTTTTCATTGCCGGTTGCACCCGCTGCCAGGCCTGCATTCGTGCCTGTGAAAGCGGCGTGCTGATCGGCGGCCGCGGCGGCTTTCCCGAGATTGATTTCCAGCGGGCGGAATGCACGTTTTGCGGGCGTTGCGTACAGGCCTGCGAAGCGTCGCTGTTTCGCCCGCTGGCGGAAACCCCTTGGCGGCAATATGCGGCGTTTGGCGCCGATTGCCTGGCGCGCAGGGGCGTTGAATGCCGCAGTTGCCAGGACAGTTGCGAGCCGCAGGCGATCCGCTTTCGGCCGCGGCTGGGCGAGATGGCGCAGCCGATGCTGGATACGGCGGCCTGCAACGGCTGCGGCGCCTGTGTCGCCGGCTGCCCGGCGAATGCCGTCACCCTAATCCGGAGCGAAAACAATGAATAACGAATGGCACGTAAGCGGGCTGGTGGTACAGGCCCGGCCGGAAAACATTCCGCGGCTTGTCACGGCGCTGCTGGCGATCACGGACACGGAAATCCCGGTGCAGGATCGTCCGCAGGGCAAGCTGGTGGTCGTGATGCAGGCGGCTTGCTCCCAGGCGCTGCTGGAAAAAATTGAGTCGGTGCGCAATCTGGACGGCGTGCTGGCGGTATCGCTGGTTTATCACCAGCAGGACTTGCAAGGTGAGGTAACGCCATGAAACTCAGTCGTCGAGACTTCATGAAGGCTAACGCCGCGGTGGCCGCTGCGGCGGCGGCCGGGCTGACTATTCCAACGGTAGCGCAGGCGGTGGCGGGCAGCGCGGATGCCATCAAATGGGACAAGGCGCCCTGTCGCTTCTGCGGCACCGGCTGCGGTGTGCTGGTCGGTACCCAAAATGGCCGTATCGTCGCCTCGCAGGGGGATCCGGATGCGGCGGTCAACCGTGGGTTGAGCTGCATCAAAGGCTATTTCCTGCCGAAAATCATGTACGGCAAAGATCGTCTGACCCAGCCGCTGCTGCGCATGAAAGCCGGCCAGTACCATAAAGAAGGCGAGTTCACCCCCGTCAGTTGGGAACGGGCTTTCGACATCATGGCCGAAAAATTCAAACAGGCTTTGAAGGAGAAGGGGCCCGACGCAGTGGGTATGTTCGGCTCCGGCCAGTGGACGGTGTGGGAAGGCTATGCCGCCGCCAAACTGTTCAAAGCCGGGTTGCGCACCAATAACCTGGATCCGAACGCCCGCCATTGCATGGCTTCGGCGGTGGTGGGCTTCATGCGCACCTTCGGCATGGACGAGCCGATGGGCTGCTATGACGATATCGAGCAGGCTGACGCCTTCGTGCTGTGGGGCTCCAACATGGCGGAAATGCACCCGATCCTGTGGTCGCGCATTACCGATCGCCGTTTGAGCAACGAGAAGGTCAACGTGTCGGTGCTGTCGACGTATGAGCACCGCAGCTTCGAACTGGCGGATAACGGCATGGTGTTCACGCCGCAGACCGATCTGGCGATCATGAACTACATCGCCAACTACATCATTCAAAACAACGCGGTAGATCAGGATTTCCTCAATCGGCACGTCAATTTCCGCCGGGGAGCGACGGATATCGGTTACGGCCTGCGCGCGACCCACCCGCTGGAAAAAGCGGCGAAAAACCCAGGTTCGGATGCCTCCGAACCTATGAGCTTCGACGGGTACAAGGCTTTCGTGGCGGAATACACGCTGGAAAAAGTCGCCAAAATGAGCGGCGTGCCGGAAGACCAACTGGAAGCGCTGGCGAAGCTGTATGCCGATCCGAACATCAAGGTGGTGTCGTACTGGACCATGGGCTTCAACCAGCATACGCGCGGCGTTTGGGCCAATAACCTGTGCTACAACCTGCACCTGTTGACCGGCAAGATCGCCAAACCGGGCTGCGGGCCGTTCTCGTTGACCGGCCAGCCTTCCGCTTGCGGCACCGCGCGCGAGGTAGGCACCTTTGCCCACCGTCTGCCCGCCGACATGGTGGTCACCAACGAAAAACACCGCCAGACAGCCGAGCAGAAATGGCAGTTGCCGGCCGGCACCCTTCCGGCAAAGGTCGGGCTGCATGCGGTAGCGCAGGACCGTGCGCTGAAAGACGGCAAGCTGAACGCTTACTGGGTGATGTGCAACAACAACATGCAGGCCGGGCCGAACATCAATGAGGAACGGATGCCGGGTTGGCGCGATCCGCGCAACTTTGTGGTGGTGTCGGATCCTTATCCGACCGTCAGCGCCCTGGCCGCCGACCTGATCCTGCCGACCGCCATGTGGGTGGAGAAAGAGGGCGCTTACGGCAACGCGGAGCGCCGCACCCAGTTCTGGCGCCAGCAGGTGAAAGCGCCGGGCGAGGCCAAATCCGATCTGTGGCAACTGGTGGAGTTCGCCAAGCGTTTCACGGTGGAAGAGGTGTGGCCGGCGCAACTGCTGGAACAAAACCCGCAATACCGGGGCAAAACGCTGTACGACGTCCTGTTCGCCAACGGCGAGGTGAATAAATACCCGCTGACGGAAATCCCGGCGGACCAGCTCAACGACGAAGCGCGCGCCTTTGGCTTCTATCTGCAAAAAGGGTTATTCGAAGAATATGCCGGCTTTGGCCGTGGCCACGGTCACGATCTGGCGGCGTTCGATATGTACCATCAGGCGCGCGGCCTGCGTTGGCCGGTGGTCGACGGCAAAGAGACGCTGTGGCGCTACCGCGAAGGTACGGATCCTTATGTCAAAGCGGGGGAAGCGGTGCGTTTCTACGGCAAACCGGACGGCAAGGCGGTGATCTTCGCGCTGCCGTTTGAACCTGCGGCGGAAAGCCCGGACGGTGAATACGACCTTTGGCTGTCTACCGGCCGGGTGCTGGAACACTGGCATACCGGTTCGATGACCCGGCGGGTGCCGGAGCTGCATCGCGCCTTCCCGGAGGCGGTGCTGTTTATTCATCCTCTGGATGCCAAGAGCCGTAATCTGCGCCGTGGCGATAAAGTCAAAGTGTTGTCGCGCCGTGGCGAGGTGATCAGCACGGTCGAAACCCGTGGCCGCAATCGTCCGCCGCGTGGGTTGGTGTATATGCCGTTCTTTGATGCCGCGCAGTTGGTGAACACCCTGACGCTGGACGCCACCGATCCGCTATCGAAAGAGGTCGATTTCAAGAAATGCGCGGTGAAGCTGGAGAAGGTGTGAGTGCGCCTCGGTGCGTTCGACCCCCATTTTATTACCCGGGAGCCAAATAAAAATGAAAAGCCCTGTCGTGAAAAAGACGCTTGTCCTGTGGGCGGCGGCGTTGTCGCTGGCGTTTGCCGGCCTGGCCTTTGCCGCCGGCGATGTCGATCTCAGCCAGTCGCCGGAGGTCTCCGCCACCGCCGTCGGGCCAATCTCCACGCCTAAACAGCAGGAACGGATGGCGCTGAACTATGTCAATCAGCCGCCGATGATCCCGCACAGCGTGGACGGTTATCAGGTCAGCAAAAACACCAACCGCTGCCTGCAGTGCCACGGGGTGGAGCATTACCGCACCACAGGCGCGCCGCGTATCAGCCCGACGCACTTTATGGATCGTGATGGCCGGGTGCTGAGCGACGTCGCGCCGCGCCGTTATTTCTGCCTGCAGTGCCACGTGCCGCAAACCGATGCGGCGCCGATTGTCGGCAATGATTTCCAGCCCATGCCGGGCTTTGGGCGCTAAACGGAGGCCTTATGGCAGAACCTGATCACACCCCGACCGAAAAAAAAGCCGGCCCGTTGCTGCGGCTGTGGCGCTGGTGGCGCAGGCCCAGCCGCCTGGCCTTGGGCACGTTGTTGTTGCTGGGTTTTGGCGCCGGGATTATCTTCTGGGGCGGTTTTAATACCGGCATGGAAGCGGCGAATACCGAGCAGTTCTGTATCGGTTGCCACGAAATGCGCGAAAACGTGTATGAGGAATACATGGGCACGGTGCATTACAACAACCGCAGCGGCGTGCGCGCCACCTGCCCGGATTGCCACGTGCCGCACGAGTGGGCACCGAAAATGCTGCGCAAACTGAAGGCCAGCAAGGAACTGTACGCCAAGGCGTTCGGCCTGATCGATACGCCGCAGAAGTTTGACCAGCACCGATTGGCGATGGCCAGCAACGAATGGGCGCGGATGAAGGCCAACGATTCGCAGGAATGCCGCAACTGCCATAACTTCGAGTATATGGACTTCACCGCGCAGAAAACCGTGGCGGCGAAGATGCATGACAAGGCGGTAACCGAAGGCAAAACCTGTATCGATTGCCATAAGGGCATCGCCCACAAGTTGCCGGATATGCGCGACGTCCCCAACGGGTTTTAAACCCTTCAAGACCCATAGCCCCGCCGCTCTCCCGGAGCCGCGGGGTTTTTTGTTGCAAATCCGTTGTCGCTTGGGGACTCAATCGCGGTATCATTTTTGCGATCCAGCTAACGGAAAAGAAGAAGGGTTCATGTCGGCGAAAATTGAGAATGTGAAAAAAGAGCTGCTGTCGAATAACTGGTATGTGCTGCACAAGTACACCTTTGATTTGAAGCGCAAGGATGGCGGTTCCGTTCAGCAGATGCGCGAGGTATACGATCGCGGCAATGGCGCCACCATTTTGCTGTATAACCGCGCCAAGGGTACGGTGGTGCTGACCAATCAGTTCCGCATGCCGACCTACGTCAACGGCAACGACAGCGGCATGCTGCTGGAAGCCTGCGCCGGCCTGCTGGACGCCGATTCCCCGGAGCAGTGCGCGCGCCGTGAAGCGGTGGAGGAAACCGGTTTTCAGGTCGGTGACGTGAAGAAGATTTTCGAGGCCTACATGTCGCCGGGCGGCGTGACCGAGATCGTGCATTTCTTTATCGCCGAATACCATGACGATGAGCGCCGCGCTGCCGGCGGTGGTATCGAAGACGAAGATATCGAAGTAGTGGAGCTGCCGTTCACCGAGGCGGTGGCGATGATCGCCGACGGCAGGATCAAAGACGGCAAAACCATTATGCTGCTGCAATACCTGCAAATTCACCGAATTATGGCATAAAAAAGCCCGGCAAATTTGCCGGGCCTGGCGTCGTCATGTTCAGGGCGGAATAAGCCGCCCCTGCCGTGACTTACTTCAGCAGCGCCTGCGCCTTGGCCACCACGTTGTCCACGGTGAAACCGAACTCTTTGAACAGCTGGTCTGCCGGAGCCGACTCGCCAAAGGTGGTCATGCCCACGACGGCGCCGTTCAGGCCCACATACTTGTACCAGTAATCCGCGATACCCGCTTCCACCGCCACGCGCGCCGTAACCGAAGACGGCAGCACCGATTCACGGTAGGCCGCATCCTGCTTGTCGAACGCGTCGGTCGACGGCATCGACACCACACGCACTTTGGTGCCCGCGGCACTCAGCTTGTCTGCCGCTTCCACCGTGATGCCCACTTCCGAACCGGTCGCAATCAAAATCACTTCCGGCGTACCCGCGCAGTCTTTCAGCACGTAGCCGCCGCGGTACACGTTCGCCAGTTGTTCGGCGGTGCGTGGCTGCTGGGTCAGGTTCTGGCGCGAGAAAATCAGCGTGGTCGGGCCGTCGTTGCGCTCGATGCCGTACTGCCAGGCAACCGCCGATTCCACCTGGTCACACGGGCGCCAGGTGCTCATGTTCGGGGTCACGCGCAGGCTGGCGATTTGCTCGACCGGCTGGTGCGTCGGGCCGTC